>MEPO01000024.1:23160-177775 GCA_001769805.1 Bdellovibrionales bacterium GWA1_52_35 | reverse complement strand
TCTCACGGAGGTCCTATGGCCTCGAATTTTCATTTTATTGTGCGTCGCTTCCTGAGCAATTCAACTACTTTACCGGGCTCCCTCAGTTCCGACCATTATTTTTAAGATCGTTTCATATTTAGACATTCTGACTTTCCCGGAAACGATATGAACCAGTTAAAGCTTTAGCCGTCTGGCGTGCTCCTTGCTCATTAATCCGTATCCACAGATCACTGGGATAATTGAGGAGTAACCAATGACCAATTATAAATTTGTTGTGGCTTCTGCGATTTCTATTCTCGTCTTCGCATCGTCTACATTGTCAGCGCTTGCTGAATCACCAGCAAGCCGGTACGTCATTCTTGGGTCAGACCTCCCGGTGATAAAAAAGAAGGTGAAAGAGCATGGCGGGATCGAAATCAGGGAACTTAATTATTACCAGGGTTTTGCTGCTCACCTTTCAGACAATTCTGCGGATGCAATCCGCAGGTACGGTAACGGCGCGATTCTGATCGAAAAAGACCCCGAAGTGACGATCAACGGTAAACCCTCACGCGCTGTGATCCAGCCCGCTCAAGCCACTCCCTGGGGTATTTCAGCCGTTCAGTCACCTGAAGCCTTCACTATGAATCGCGGAAACGGCATTATCGTTTGCGTGATTGACACGGGAATTCAACCGGATCATCCCGATCTTGCGGCAAACGTCCTCGGCGGAGAAAACTTTGTTGTGAAAAAAGGGGTTGTGAATCCCGCAGCTTGGGGTGACGACAATGGCCACGGATCTCACGTGGCGGGAACCATCGCCGCAGTCGATAACGGCATTGGCGTCCTAGGTGTGGCGCCCGAGGCCAAGCTTTTTGCAGTTAAAGCGCTGAACTCGCGCGGCAGTGGGTATCTTTCGGATATTGCCGAAGGGATTCGGTCCTGCGTTGCTCACGGAGCCCGGGTCATTAACATGAGTCTTGGAGCTGCATCCGGCTCAAGCCTCTTGGCCGATGCTCTGATTTACGCCAAGAACGCGGACGTGATCAGTGTGGCTGCTGCCGGGAATGAATCCAGTACAGTCAGCTATCCCGCGAAATATCCTGAGGTACTTGCGGTTTCTGCTGTGGATTCATCAGCCAATCTTGCGTATTTCAGCAACTTCGGTTCGGAGATCGCTTTTGCCGCGCCCGGAGTTTCCATTTTATCAACGACGAATGGCAGCGGTTACGCGACTTTCAGCGGAACGAGCATGGCATCACCTCACGTCGCGGGCGTCGTGGCATTGATGTTGTCTTCGGGAAGCCTGGGAATACTCGCTGACGATATTGGTTTGCGCCCTGATCAACAGGGGGCAGGTCTCATCAATGCACTCAGAACCGTACAGAACAAACCCGCACCCTAATTGCCGACGGTCAAGCGCGCACGAAGCGGCTGGAACGACAGAAGTAGGGCGTTAGGAAGTGCGCACCACATTTCGGTGGGATACCTATAAATCCGAAGGCCTTTGCAATTCATACTTCGCACAGCTATATTTTGCCATGAACAATGTGCTACATTCCTCGTTGGCCTCGTTGGCCGACTTGAAAGGATTCATTGAGATTTCATGACGGTAGCAAAACCTTTTGAATCACTGGCCGCACTCGGCTGGAACGACTTTTTCGAGGCCCATTATCAGCAGTTTACGAAAGACCCGACCACCAGCGGCCAGCAGCCTGCTCGCATCATTGGTGAAGAACGAGGCCTATTCAGCCTGGCAGTAGCACGGGATACATTCCTAGGTTCAGTCGCTGGACGCCTTCGTTATTTTTCGGGTGAGCGCTTGGATTTGCCGGCAGTCGGTGACTGGGTTCTGTGTTCCCGCGCAGATCATTCCGCGCGGGCGATCATTCACTCGATCTTGCCCCGTCAGACCTGCATCACGAGGAAGCAAGCCGGGAATGGAATTGAGGACCAGATTCTTGCCGCCAATGTCGATCGCGCACTCATCGTCACATCTGCCAATGCAGAATTTAATCTCGCCCGACTTCAGCGATATCTTACGGCGGTACGAGACAGCGGAGTTGCTGTTGAAATCGTCCTCTCCAAAGTCGACCTTTATCCTGATTATCCCGCACTCCTCGACCAGGTGAAAGCCGCAGTACCCAATGTTGTTGTAACAGGCGTTAGCGCGGTTTCGCGCGTAGGGCTCGAAGAGTTCCAAAGGCGGCTCATACCCGGACATACTTTTGTTGTTTTGGGATCATCGGGTGTCGGTAAATCAACACTTCTCAATTGCTTGATGGGCCAGAAAATCATGGCCACGAGTGAGATTAGCGATTTCGAGGACAAGGGACGGCATACAACCTCGGCACGGCATTTGTTTGCGTTATCAACGGGGGTTCTGGTCATTGATACCCCCGGCTTGCGGGAATTCCGTTTGGGCGGCTTTGAACAGGGGCTTCACGAAACATATGAGGACATCGTCGCGCTCTCGGCAAAGTGCAAATTTTCGGATTGCAGTCACCAGAACGAGCCGGGTTGTGCCGTGAAAGAATCGATCGAAAGTGGTTTACTCGCTGAGACACGGTGGAGCTGGTACGTGAAATTGCAGAAAGAAGTGGACTATCAGAAACGCAAGGAGTCGGGGGACCAGGCAGGGAACAGCAAGGCAAGATGGAAAAAAATCCATAAGCTGGCAAAGCAGATTTCAAAACGCAAAAAATGGGAATTTTGAGAAATTTCTTCTGAAATGAACCATATGCAGGCACGGTCAGGTGTGTGATCCGATTACCCTGAGAGTCTTTACTTCTTAGTGGACGACCAAAGTGCTTCGATTTTCTTACCGAGCACTTCCTGCACCACTGGCTTGACTATATAGCCACTCACACCGGCCTGAACGGCGGCGCGGACATGATCGACATCCTGTTCACCGGTGAATATGATGAAGCGAAGCGCCTTAGTTTTTTCGTTCGCGCGCACGTTCTTCAAGAGTTCAATACCGGTCTGAACCGGCATATTCCAGTCCGCTAGAACAAGATCGAAAGGTTTGTTCATCGCCAGAGCCCCCTGAATACCTTTCCAGGCATCTTCTCCGTTGACGGCTTCAATGATGTTGGTCAGTCCGAGACCATTGAGGAAGCGAACGACTCCTTTTCTGACCAGACGACTGTCGTCTGCTACAAGAATCCGGATATCCGAAGGAACGAGAATTTTGCATGACAGGGGTACGGCAAAGGCGAACTCCAGATGAAAAACGCCGTAAGGCGTTTCAAAGGGGACGGCGATAACCGGTGCATTGGTCAGAAATACCGGATTCATCCCGCCGCCGGAAACAAAAGCGCTCAGCCCGGTTTCCAGCACCAGCCCTTTGGGGTTCAGGGCAGCGATGGCCGCGTTTTGCGCATCCGACACAAATTTAGCCAATTCATCGGGCGGACCGGAAGCGGAATCGGATTTATTCGTGAGTTTCGCAAAGATATTCTTGAAGGTCTCCTTGCCGAAGCTCAATGCCACCATTCCTTTTGCTCCCGCACCCGAGACGCTACTGAAGATTGTGACTTCCGATCCTGGCAGTTTATCCATCCTTCGATGGCAGCGCATCCCGCTTTTCGCCTCGATGCCCAAATGATCTTTCATCAGCACTGTCACGGCATCGACCCAGGCACGCACGAAATGATCCACAGGCGAACTGCTTGGCGCAGCGGCCGGTGCTGCGACTGATGGTATTGCTGCCCCCGGCGGAGTTGCGGACCCCGATCCTTTTTCATCAACCATGACTTGCTCCTTTCAACTTTGCATCCAAAACACGCAGCACTAAAGCCACAACCAGTTTTTCTTCAAATTTTACAACATACTCACCGAGACCGGACTGTTTGATTTCCTCAATCAGCACCAGATTGGAAATACTGGAACTGAAAATGATCGGTATCGCCTGGTAACGCGAGCCGGCCCTGATCTCCTTCGCCATTTCCAGGCCATTCATCACGGGCATTTCGATATCGGTAAAAATAAGATCAAAGCTTGTCTGGAGGTCCATCAGAGCTGCCAACCCCGCTCTTCCATTATCAGCCACAACGATCGAAAATCCGAGCTTTTCAAATACTCTTGCCGCTTGCTTTTGAAATGTTTTGGAATCCTCCACGATCAGAACCTTCAGTCCCTGGCCCGGCCGGGAAGCTGCCTTGCCCAAGGGCTCTGCACCTGTATTCATCTCCGGCTCCAGAACCGGTGTGAGCGAGCCCAGCAGGGCTTCGATATCCAGCTGATAAATGAAGCCATCCTGATCTTTCTTAAAAAGACCGTTGACGATTCCGCCACCGATCTGGGCTACCTCTTGCGGGGGCATGTGCACATCTTCATTCATGATCGTTCGAATCCGGGAAACATTGGGCACTTTGATCGCGATCAGCCGGCCCATGGTTTCACAAATGATCAGTCTGGGATGGGTCACGGCCGGAACCTGTTTTGTTCCGAGAACCTTCAAACTCAAATCGATGACCGGCACCGGGACCCCCCTTAGATCCAGAACTCCGATGACCGGAGCCAGGGAATCCGGAACCTCGGTCAGAGGCTCCCATTCTAGTACCTCCCGAACTTTGTGCGTGTTCAGGTAGAAACGGACTGACTTCTCTGCACCGGTGGAGATACTGAACAGAAGCACGGAAATTTCGTTGTTCACAGCAGCGGTTTCCATCAGATGCCCCGGCTTCTCTGTTTGAATATTTTCATTCCGTCCTGATTGCAGAAATTCAAAAGCTGCAAGGGCTCGCCACCGACATCGATCACCTGTGCAAATTTTTCGGAGTCCAGGGTCACCTGCTCTGCCGGCCGACCGAGCTTAGCCACTTTGGCCACCCTGAGCGCGAATGGAATCCCATTCCCATTTTCCAGAATAACATAGCGTTCCTGGTCAAGACCTGCTGCATCGCCTGTCGCACCGCCCGTTGCATCGAGACTCGCTTTGACCGGGCCTCGAACCACAACATTCGGAGCGAGAATGGCGATCAGATTCCCTCGCAGATTCAAAACACCTTCGTAGACTTCATCTGCGGCCGGCAAAGGCGTTCTGGGAACTCCTTCGACGACCTCGCGAACTTTCTCGATCGGAGTTGCAAACTTTTCGTCCCCGATCCAAAACACCAGAAGAAACACCTCTTCCGTCCTGGTACGGACCGACTCATCAATCCGGGTGATCGAGTCCCGCTGTTCCTGGAAAATATTATTGAGCGGCGACATCTACTTCTCTCTTCTGAACATCTTTCCCTGAAATACGCTTGCTCATGTGGATTGCTTCCACGACCTTGTCCAGAGCCAGAATGAAAACGGCCTGTCCCGTCGGGAGAATGGACATGCCCTGGACAAAACTGTAACGGGGCAGTAACTCCGGTACCGGCTTGACCACGATCTCGATATTCTGTCGGACCCCCCCGACCAGAACAGCCACGAACTCTCCTTTAATTCTTATGACCAATAATGTCACATCGAAATCGTCTTCTTCGCGTATCAGCGTTGCTTTTCCAAGGAACTCTGCGAGGTCATAAACTTCCAGGAACTTTTCGCGAAACAGGATATACGAGGCCCCGTTGCTCTTTTTGATCAGGGCTCGGTTCATACGACAGATTTCCACGATCAGGCCGATGTTGGCTCCATAGAGCTCCCCACCCACTTCAAACAAAGTCGAAAATATCACTGAAAGACTTAAGGGAAGGGAAATGATGAAATGGGTGCCCTTCCCTATTTCGGTGCGGATCTCAATGGATCCTCCGAGTTCATCGATCGAATGTTTGACAACATCCATTCCTACGCCCCGTCCCGATACATCCGTCACTACCTCGGCTGTCGAGAATCCGGGACAGAAAATCAAATCCACCGGCATGGCGCTTTTCAGGAAACTGGCAACATCAATACCTTTTTCTTGCGCCTTCTGAACTAGCTTGTCGCCGTTGATCCCATTCCCGTCATCGGATACCGTCACCACCACGCGATCCGCCAAAGCTTCTGCAGCCAGCAGGATTGTCCCGGTTTCGGACTTCCCCCGTTTAACCCGTTCTTCTGCTTTTTCCACCCCGTGGTCCATCGCGTTCCGGATCAGATGGATGAGGGGCTCACCCAGCATATCCATGACTTTCTTGTCCAACTCCGTGCGTTCACCTGCCGTCTTGAATTCAATTTTCTTGTCAGGATGGGAGGTAAGGTAAGAGCGCACGGCTTTTTCCATTCGACTGAACAGAGGCTTCACACTGGTCATCCGCATCGCCATAACCGCGCTTTCCAATTCCGAAATATGACGTTTCAGCGCGGAGTCAAGATTCTCCCAAGACTGCAAAAGATCCAGCCGATCTTTCAGATACTCTTTCTCTTTTTCAAAAAGATACCCGATCTGGTTACGAATGAGGAAGACCTCCCAGATATTATTCAGTGCTGTTGAAACGAGCGACAGTGGCACCCGTAGCACCTCAACCGCGCCCTGCTGGGCAGCAGGCACAAGTTCATGAGTTGCCAGCGGAGCCGGCTTTTCCATCGGTCTGTCCACCGGCATCTCCACTGAAACTGCTGCAACCTCGAGAGGAGTCGGATTTTCCACTGCCGGCACTCCACGAAACTGAGCTTCCGCAGCCCGAAGCCCCTCATCAATCTTGTCCAGAGCCCTTACAAAAGTCTGTATCCGATCTGCGGTCAAGGTCACGGCTTTTCCCCGAAAAGCCCCGAGGAGTGCCTCTATCTTGTGAGAAAATTCTTTCAGTTCATTCAAGCCGAACATCGCGCAACCACCCTTGATGGTGTGAACGCCACGGAACATATCGGCAACTGCCGCCTCCCTTTCCGCTTCCGAGGGAAGATCTCCAAAGGTTTTGAGCGTCTCGCCGACTCGCGTGAGGATGTCCGCTGTTTCTTCGATGAAATCCGGAAAAAGGTCCCGCAAACTCTCGTCCATTATTCCGCCTTTCTTTCCAGAACAGACGCCCTGTTCACCCATCCTGCGGGCTGGAAACCCACTGGAAGCAATTCGCTTGAACCCAGGAAAAGCATTCCACCCTGCTCAATCCGGGAAGTCAGCGCGGACAAGAGTCGAACCTGATCGTTTTGTGAAAAATAGATCAGAAGGTTTCGCACAAAAATAATATTATAATCTCGCGGCGTAAGATTGAAGACGTCACCCGTGTGGAATTTCACTGAGTTCCTGATCTTTGCAGCCACTTCATAAACGCCCCGGTGTGAACCATTCACTTGAGCGACGTATTTTGAAACAAGCTTGCGGTACTCAGCCGGGGTTCGCGTCAACTCGAGTTCGCTGTACTGAGCAGCGGAAGCGGTACAAATCACTGCGGGATCCAGGTCCAAGCCTGTGATCTTCACCCGGTCCGAAGCCAAGCCGTGCCAATCCAGGATCATTGCCAGAGAATAGGCCTCCTGTCCGGTAGAGCACCCGGCGCAAAGAATGTTGATTTCCTTAACCGGGCGGACATTTTTCAAGTGAGACGCAACTGCCTCGTAATGCTCCGGATGCCGGAAGAAGAACGTCTCATGAATGAGGGTTTGGGACAGTAACCAGTTTGGCAGAACTAGCTCGAAATTCAGACTATCGATTGCATCAGAAAGGGTCTTGCCCGGAAATTCGTCAGGCAAACGCCGCTGAATATCCAAAAGGATTGAAGCGACTTTTTTTTCCGGCACAATGTTATGAGTTTTCTTAAAGAGAAGGCCTTGGAGCTTCAGAAGGTCTGTCATGAAGCTACCCTCCGCAAATAGGATCGGATTTCGGCGACAGAGTAGATCGCATTGACCGCGCCGGTCTGAATTGCTGCAGAAGGCATGGCGTCGGCAACGGCAGTTCCTGGATCCTGGGCTATGATATGCACTCCTTTGGCTTTGATATTCACCAAAAATTTGGCACCGTCATTGCCCAGTCCGGAGAGTACCACGCACGATGATCTCAGTCCCTGGAGCGGCAGGAGGGATTCAATCAAAACATCAAATGACGGGTGATAGATGGATTGGGTGTCGACCGCCTGCTCAAGAAACAGGCTCTCTTGACGTCGGACCAGCCGATAATCGAAATTACCGGCGAGGACAAAGAGTTGGCCCTTTTTCAGCTCTGTTGGCTGATCCACCATGATCACGGGACAGCGGGCGCGCCTGGCGATCCCGCCCAAGAGACTGCCGGACATTCCTTCGCTGATATGCTGGCAAAGAACGATCGTGGAGTTCTGAAGCTGCAGGGAATCTACGATATCATGGACAACCGGGATTCCCCCGGTGCTGGATCCAATCAAGATCAAATCACTCCTGGCCTGGACCTCCCTGGAAGGCTGCGCCGGGCTGAAATAGACGCTCTTGTGGTTGAGCCAGTAGCTCAGGTAACTTTCGCGCTGCTTGGGATCGGAAAGTCTGGCACCGTCGTATGCAAGAGCTATGTGTGCGGAATGTCCCGGAGCTCCCGTATTCGTGCTCAGTTCCTCCGGATGTAGAACGACGAGCTTTCTTGAAACCGGTTTTTCGCCCTGTCTTTCATCCTGTCTCTCAATGATGAGACGCAGTTTTTCCGATGAATAGCAGATTTCGCAGATCACCCCAGCGAGCT
Organism: Bdellovibrionales bacterium GWA1_52_35; assembly: GCA_001769805.1. Taxonomy (GTDB): domain Bacteria; phylum Bdellovibrionota; class UBA1018; order UBA1018; family UBA1018; genus GWA1-52-35. The sequence goes on along the minus strand of MEPO01000024.1, from coordinate 169,251 downwards.
TCAGAGCCTCTGCAAGAAATTCACGGCGCGCGACATCCGTATCGTACACAACACACTGAAATTTTGCATCACTGGTCTCGCTGGTCAACACGGCTCGGGCCCCCCTCCTCAAGAGACATATGAATCAGTAATGCGATCCAGAAGCTGAACAATCGTATTTGCGAGGGTGACCAGCTGCTCAAAAGCCCTTGCTGCTTCCTGTGTATTTCCAGACCCCAAGGCTTTCGCTATTTCCACTGCGGTTGCATGAAATTGCTTGTGCGGAGTTTCCAGATCTTTGTAGGCCAGACTGAAAGCATCCGTCTGCCCAGTGGAGCGAACAGAATAGTACCATTTGCCGAGCGGACAGAGCGTATGCTCTGACAATTCGTCGGCCCGGGCCTGCTCCCGTCCCGCGATCATGCGACGCAAGCGATGCACGACATAGAGATGATCAATCTTCATGTGCTCGAGCTGGATTTTATCATCCGATTCCAAGCCACTCAGGGTCAGCCGCGTCTCATTCAAAGAGCGGGTTGCCGTGTCGACCATGTCCGTCACTTTGATGACCTCGGTGTTCACGCTCTTGCCGCCCTGGGAAATTGTGTAAACATTGACTGCGATATCCGAAACCGCCTGCCCCTGGTCGCGAATGGCCGCATTGATATTGGAAACTTCGTTGTCGACGAAATTGATGCGTTCCACGATGCTGTCGATCGCGTTTTTCGCATTGGTCGCTTCACGTACCGAATGCTTGGCACAATCCAAGCCTTTGTCCAGACGTTTGGAAACTTCGTGGACGCTGCTCTTGATGCTTTTGATAATGGTTTCAATTTCGCTGATGGAAGCCTGCGTCTTTTCCGCCAGCCGCCCCACCTCATGAGCCACAACGGCAAAGCCCTTGCCCGCCGCTCCGGCGCGCGCCGCCTCAATAGAGGCATTCAGGGCCAGAAGATCGGTTTTTGACGAGATATCGCTCACGACCCGGATGATTTTATCCGCCTGGTCGGCGGTATTCAGGAGTTCCTGCAAAGCGGTATTGGTACTGGTCAAAATCTCATCAACCTCTGCAATCCGGCTGACAGTCGTATCGATGACCGCCGTGCCGTTGTTGGCCAGCGTCTTGGCCTGGGTCGAAGCCCCCATCGTATTCTCAAGATTTTTTCCGATGGAAACAATCGTGGTTCCCAATTCCTCAGCCGCACTTGCAATACTCGAAGAATGATCCGCCAATTCATTCGAATCTTTCCCGATCTGATCCAAAAACCGGGCCTCCTCGGAAAGGGTCCGGACCGTCTGAATCACGTTTTGCGAAATACTCCGCATGGATTCCTGATGATTTCTTTCACCCGATTTTTCAATTGTTTCCAATTTTGGCGCAACCGACATGCCTGCCCCCTGATTCATTATTGATAATCCTGACCATTGCCTATCGTCGGCTATCCTTTGAAACTCAAGGACTTCTGATAATTAGGGTAGGCGTCAACAGACTGACACCCAAGACTGTGTCTGTCACTCTCCCTGGGAGTTCATCACGGTCAAGGCGCGGAAGATCGCATGCGGTCTTCAAAAACCGAGAGAGCGACTTTGGCCCCGTCCCCCATTGCAATCACAATTTGCTTGAACGGAACAGTCGTCACATCTCCGGCAGCATAGATCCCGGGAACCGAGGTGCGACCACGTTCATCCACCACGATTTCTCCAAAGGACGTGAGCTTCAGCTGGTCTTTGACGAACTGAGAATTTGGAAGCAATCCGATCTGAACAAAAATACCGTCCAACTCAATTCTCTTAAGCGTGTCAGTACTGCGCTCGAGGTATTCGATTCCGACAATCTTCTTTCCGTCATCGAGCATCCGGGTGGTCCTGGCATTCGTGATCGTGGTCACGTTCGGCAGGTTTTTTAGTTTTTCAACCAGGACCCCATCCGCCTTGAGCTGATCAGCGAATTCCAGAAGTGTTACTCCCTGCGCGATCCCGGCTAAATCAATCGCAGCTTCAACTCCGGAATTTCCTCCGCCGACAACTGCAACTCTCTTGTTCTTGTAAAACGGTCCGTCGCAGTGTGCGCAAAAAGCGACGCCTTGCCCGATATTTTCCTTCTCACCAGGAACGCCGAGCTGCCGCCATTTCGCGCCGGTGGCAATGACCACATATTTTGTATCCAGATATTCACCACTCTCGAGCTGAACGCGCTTCTCGGCTTCGCCCGTGATCTGACTGACTCTCCGGTTTTCAAAAGTATGAACCGGGTAGCTGGCCACGTGCTCCGCCAGCTGGGCTGAAAGTTTGGGGCCCTCGGTGTAAACAACGGAAATCAGGTTTTCGATCCCTTTGGTCTCCTGAACCTGTCCCCCCATGCGCTCCGCAACGAGCGCTGTCTTGAGCCCTTTCCTTGCAGTATAGATCGCAGCAGAAGCACCCGCTGGTCCTCCACCAATGACAACAACATCGAAGGCTCCCAGATTTTGGTCGGTTTTAGCCGCGGATTCCTTGCCAAATGCCTCTTCAAGCTTGCCGACCAGGTCAATCAGACCCGCTCGTCCTGAATGGAGAAGATAATCACGATGAACGACGCTGGGTACCCCCTGTATCCCAAGCTCCGCAATGTCCTGCGGGACCAACCCGCCATCAATCATTTCATGCTCAAAGTCTGGATGGAGGGTCGCCATGAGATTGAGCGCCTGCACCACCTCTGGACAATTTTCGCAAGAAAGAGAGATATAGGTTCTTAAACGAATGGGCCCTTTGATTTCCCGGATACGTTTTATGAAACCCGCATCCGGCTGCTTTCCCTTCCCATCACTGTAAAGGATGGAAAGAATGAGCGAGGAGAACTCATGTCCGCCGGGAATTCCCGTAAAAGAGATTTTACGGGCGTTCCGGGAACCGATGAGTTCAAAATACGGCAATGGCTTTGCCGCGCCGCTTTGGCGTTCGACCACGATTTTATCAGAAACACTGGCCAGCTCACCGAGCATGTCAAGGAGCGCTGGATGATCTGCATGCGGACTTTCAAATACGCGCAATGTGACCACGCCGCTCAGGCCCGCAAAAACGGTTTTCAGCTGTTCCTTAATTTCTAAATCAAGCATGGAAAACACTCCTTCAAAAGGGTTCCGCGAGCAGGCCTCTGCTGCCGGTATTTCAAAGAAAATATTTTCCAGAAATACCGACAGAGAGCCAGAACAGCGGAAATCAGATCTTCCCAACCAGATCCAGGCCGGGCTTGAGAGTCTTGTCGCCGGGACGCCATTTGGCCGGGCAAACTTCGCTGGGGTGAGCAGCCACGAACTGAGCGGCCTGCACCTTGCGGAGCAATTCAGCTGCGTTGCGACCGATGCCGTTGTCGTGAATTTCGGCAAGCTTGATTAAGCCTTCGGGATTGACGACGAAGGTGCCTCGGTACGCCATGCCATCTTCTTCAATGTGCACACCGAATGCACGGGAAAGATAACCCGTCGGATCGGCGAGCATAGGATACTGGATTTTTTTGATGGTATCTGAAGCATCATGCCAGGCCTTGTGTACAAAGTGCGTATCAGTGCTGACGGAATAGATCTCTACTCCCAGTTTTTTGAAGGCCTCGTAGTGGTCGGCCATGTCGCCCAGTTCCGTCGGGCAAACGAAGGTGAAATCAGCCGGGTAAAAGAAAAAGATCGACCATTTCCCATTCAGGTCGTTGTGGGTGACAGGCTTGAATTTCCCATCGTGATAAACTTGGGCTTTGAACTCAGGGACTTTCTTATTGATCAGTGTATTCATTTGATTTGATCTCCTTGAACCCATCATCGTCCATTTGCTATTATAACGGAAATCGATTATATTAATGATTCAATAGGTAATATCTATCATAAAGGAGCTTTCATGCCCTCTTTAATTCAGTTGCAGTACGCGTTAGCGGTCGATAAATACCGACACTTTGGCGAAGCCGCTCGGGCCTGCCACGTCACGCAGCCAACCCTTTCCCAACAACTTCAAAAGCTGGAGGATGAAATCGGGATCATTCTTTTTGACCGAAAATTGAAACCCATTCTACCGACTCCCGAAGCGCTGGATTTCCTCCGACAGGCGAAAGCCGTGATTCGCGAGAGCGAGAAGCTCAACCACGTAGCTAAACAGGCTCAGGACGGGAGCGTCAGAGGCGATTTCCGGCTGGGCGTCATCCCTACAGTGGCCAGCCATCTTCTGCCTCTCTTCCTGAAATCATTTTCAAGGGACTTCCCCATGGTTCAACTCTTCATTGAAGAAATGAAGACTGAAACAATTTTGAGCGATTTTACTGGCGACCGGCTAGATGCCGCGATTCTGGCAACACCAATTGAAGGCACCGACTTTAAAGTTCATCCTCTTTACTACGAACCTTTTTACGCCTATTTCTCCGCTGGCCATGAGCTCCTTAAACACCCGCTAATCACCCGTACCCAACTCGATCCCAAAGGAATGTGGCTCTTGCAGGATGGCCACTGCTTCAAGGACCAGGTTCTGGATTTCTGCGCCTTATCCAACAGCGAAGAAACCGGTTTGGGCAATATTCATTTTCAGAGTGGGAGTCTAGACACTTTGCGCCGCCTCGTACAGCAATGCAATCAAGGCTACACCTTGCTTCCGGCGCTCATGGCCCTGTCGCTGCGCAAAGACGAGCAAACGGCGCATATTCGTCCCTTCAAAGCCCCCGTACCAACCCGCGAGATCAGCCTGATTTATCGCAGGGATCACTGGAAGCTTGCCGTGATACGCGCAATCGAAGAGACCATCGCCAGTAATTTACCCGCGGAAATCAATGACCGGATCAGCAAAACCCATAAAGTGCTGGAAGTCCGTTAAAACACCGCCTCAGGCTGGTAGACTTTCAAATCCGAACTTGTCCACCTATTTCAATTACTTCATCAGAGGGTAGCCTAAAATACTCAGATGCGGGCCTCGCGTTACGTGAGAACAAAATAAAAAGCTTCTTTCTCCAGTTTGCCATTTTAGTCCTTCCATTGGGAAGAATCGACTCGCGTCCAACGAAAAAGCTCAGACGGTTCCAATTGACATTTAGCCCGGAACCTTCACACGCCATCAGAATTCCCGTGATATCTGGCGACTCCATATAGCCGTAAGCTGCTACTACCTTCGAAAATCCGCTGGCCAATGTGGTCACCCGGACTCGTTGTGTAGCTGAAATCTCCGGCTCGTTTGTCGTGACAATGGATACTAGAATTACATTCTCATGGAGCACTTTGTTGTGGCGAACGTGAAGCAGTAACGTTGAAGGAGCAATATTTCTGCTCAAGGTCATGAATACGGCTGTACCCGGAACTCGGCTGATTTCCTGGTTTCCGATTTGCTCAATAAACTGCTCCAATGGTATCGCGTTCGACATGAGTGTGTCAGAAAGAGCCTCGCGACCACGCTTCCAGGTTGTCATGACGGTAAAAATAATTCCGGCGATCAAGATTGGCACCCAACCTCCATCGTGAATTTTCAGAATGTTCGCGCCGAAAAATGCCAAGTCAACGACAAGAAAGAGACCAACGACAGTACCCGCCGACAGAATTGACCATTGCCAGATTCGGCGGGCGACAGTGTAAAACAAAATCGAGGTGATTGACATAGTAGCTGTAACCGCGATTCCGTACATTGCTGCTAAATTTGATGATTCTTTCGTGGCGATCACCAAAGCGATGCAAGCTACCATTAACAATATATTGATGCGCGGCACGTAAATCTGACCCTTCGTTTCGCGTGAAGTATGCAAGATCCTCATTCTCGGGAAGTATCCAAGTTGAACCGCTTGATGAGTGAGAGAGAACGCGCCGGAAATAAGGGCTTGCGAAGCAATGATGGTTGCAGCAGTCGCGATTACAACCAGTGGATAAACCAGCCAGCCGTTCACTAATCCGTAGAAAGTGTTCTCGATGACCGCGCTTCCTTTCTCAAGCACTAGGGCACCTTGTCCGAAATAATTAATAAGGAGAGCAGGGAAAACCAGTGCTGCCCACCCGATTCTAATCGGGCGTTTGCCGAAGTGACCCATATCAGCATAGAGAGCCTCCCCGCCGGTGATACACAAGACCACTGCACCCAAAACGAAGTAACCATGCAAGCCGTTTTGTGCAAAAAAGTTTACTGCATAAAATGGATTAACGGCTTTCAGGATCGAGGGTTGTCGAATTATCCAAGGCAGTCCTGTAGCGATCAACGCAAGAAACCAGATAAACGTGGTTTTTCCAAAAACCGCTCCCAGCTTCGCAGTTCCTCCTCGCTGGGTTGCGAACAACACAACCAGGATCACAACTGTGACGGGAATAATTACCGGCTGAAAGGCAGGCGTGGCAACCTGGAGCCCCTCAACGGCGCTCAAAACTGAAATAGCGGGAGTTATAATTCCATCGCCATAAAGGAGCGCTGCTCCGAATAATCCAATGAATATAAGAGTACGCGAAGATCGATTCTCGTAACTAGGTTTCAGCGTTGGAATTACTAAGGCCAAAAGGGCCATGATTCCACCCTCACCCCGATTGTCAGCTCGCAATATGTAAACCAAATACTTCACAGCGATCACGAGAGTAAGAGACCAGAAGACGAGCGAGAGGATTCCGAGAATATTCTCCGGAGTTAACGCAAGGCCATGGGCCGGGTGAAAACTCTCTTTAATCGCATAAAGCGGCGAAGTTCCGATATCACCATAAACAACTCCAAGAGCGCCGATCGTAAGACTCAACAGTGCTTTGCCACGCTGACCAGGCGGCGAAGACGCATTAAGTGGTTCACTCATGCCTCCTTGATCGCTCCGAATTGCGAGAGAAGCAACGAAAGATCCATAGAAAAGATGAAAAATACTCAATCATTTCAATAATTAATCTCATACCTTTAAAATTGTAATGAACTACCATTCCACTATCTTCGTCAGGCACCGAATCATATAAAGAAACCCAAAACATGAAAGCACTACTGGATTCAAGCGACAAACAGCATCTCGCGCTCCCCTCTCTTAAGGCTAAGCTTCTTCAGAGCTTCTCTTTTCTTGTCATCTTGTATGCCGTGTTGGGATTAATTTTAGTTGCAGCGGTTATCATGGCCAGCCGAAATACGCCTAAGGTCATTCATCTCAACTACGATTCAATTGCGGCTATCGGCCGTATGCAAGAGGCATTGAGCGCTCTCCGCGATCCCGGCGAATATTTCTGGCAGCCCAAAGAGTATTGGCTTTCGCAGTTCGAACAAAATCTCCTGTTCGAGGAAAGCAACCTTACAGAACCCGGAGAACAGGAAATAGCACAAAAGATTCGTCATCTCTGGAACCAGCACAAGGACCGGATTCAAGAGCTGAACGTGGACACCCTCGTTCAACTCAGGGCGCTTCTGAAGTCAGTTATTGTCGCAAATGAGAAAGGTATGTTTACGATTGCCGAAGACAATTCCCGACTCGCGCGTACGGTGCTCTTGGGTGCAGTTTTATATTTTCTGATTTCTTTAGCGCTCTCCCTATTGGCTGCCAATAAATTAACCGAACGGCTGGCAAGCCCTCTCAACGAGATCGCAAGCACCCTTCACGAAAAACCCGCAGTTGGCAAACCTTTGTCTCTACCCGAGCCCACATCAAAGGAGCTTCTAATTCTCACCCGAGAACTCTCTCGGTTATGGCATCGGGTGGGAGAAATGGAAAAACTCAATATTCAGGAGCTGATTCAGGAAAAATCGAAGCTCGAAACAGTTTTAGAGAGCGTTGAAGATGCACTCTTCGTGCTCGATCCACTTGGGCGAATCACTCACAGCAATCGCACCCTGTTACGACTCCTGAATTTGGACGGCAAAGACATAAGAGGAGAGCACTGGAGCACACTTTCCACGGAGAGCGATGCCTTTGCCACGTTGAATGCGGTGGTTGGACAGCAACTGCCCGACCGATATGAATCGGAGCTGAAATTAGAACAGCCCAAGCGCTTCTTTTCGCTTCGACTCAGGCAAATTACTAATCACGAAAGTAAGCCAGTCGCCTCTCTCTATCTCCTTCACGACGTGACAGAGCGAAGGCAGCGCGAAAAACTCAGATCGGAACTCATCGATCTTCTTTCACATGAGCTGAAAACGCCGTTACAATCGTTGGGCACAGCAAGCGAACTTCTGATGGACCACAAAGCTGCGCTTTCGACAGATTTACAATTTTGTGTTGAGACGATCGCTGAAGATATTGATCGCATTCGCGCAGTGGCCAACGAATTTGTCCAGATCACCCAGACCAAGGCTAAGGTAATGAGATTGGTTTTAGAGAAAGTGGCGATAAATCGAGCCATTGAGACGTGGCTAAAGCCCTTCCACGTTGTGGCCAAGGACAAGGGGGTACGAATCGAGTTCGAGTCCGAAGGCTCGGAACTTATTTTCGCCAACATCGACTCAGTAAAGTTTCCCTGGGTGATTTCGAACGTTGTTTCTAATGCCATCCGCTTTTCTCCGAAAGGGGAAGCCATCGTGGTGAAAGTTACGGATCGTGACGGAGCTGTCGAAATCAAGATAAAAGACCACGGCCCGGGTGTCCCACCCGAACAACAGGAGAAAATTTTTGAGCCCTTTTACCAATTCGATTTTGCGGCCGGAAGCGGGCCGAGGGGACTTATGGGCGTCGGTCTCACAATCGCCAAAGAAGTGGTCGAAGCACATGACGGAAGAATTGAATATCATTCAAACCACCCAACTGGTTCGGTCCTTCGAATCCTGTTACCATTTCCAGGACTGGAGTTGACTTGATGGAAATGCATCAAGCGTCGGAGCTCAAGGTCCTTTTAGTCGACGATGAACGCAATATTCGGCAGACCCTTCAAGTCTCGTTGCGCAAAATGGGATGCCAGGTTGCACTTGCTTCGTCTGTCGATGAAGCTGTGAACTTGTTAAAACGTGACTCTTTCGAATTCGTTCTCACTGATTTCCGTTTGGAAGCCCAAACTGGTATTGATGTGATCCGTGCAGCCAAATATGTCCAAAGTAACCCTGTCACTGTGGTGATGACCGCTTATGCTTCCTTTGAGAACGCCGTTACTGCGATTAAAGAAGGAGCCTTTGATTATCTTCCGAAGCCTTTTTCTAACTCTCAACTTGCCCATCTTGTCCAAAAGGTCAGAACTATTGTCGAACTGAGGAGAGAAAACGAGAGACTTAAAAGAAGGACGCACCTGCATGATTATTTCGAAGGCATGACTTCGCCCGCCATGGTTCGCCTTCAGGAGTTTGTCGATAAAGTGGCTCCTACGGATTCCACAGTACTCATGTCTGGAGAGAGTGGAACTGGCAAGTCCGAGCTCGCAAGAATGATTCATCAACGTTCGAATCGCTCTACACAGGCATTTATCGTAATGAACTGTACCAGCTCCGACGACACTTTTGAAATATCGAAAGCACGGATACAGAATCATGGAACACTTTTCATTGACGAAATCGGGGATCTCACCGATACGGGCCAGGCGAAACTTCTTCGATTACTGGATGAAAAGGTGATCGAGGATTCGATACAACAACCAATACCTTCGTTTGACCTCCGGATCCTTGCCGCAACAAACCGAAATTTGGAGGAGGAAGTCCGTGCGGGTCGGTTTCGTGAAGATCTCTATTACCGGCTGAACGTTTTTGAATGCGCCGTTGTTCCACTCAGACATAGGCGAGAGGATACTCCCGTTTTGATCGAGCGGTTTTATCGTACGTTCCTGAAGCGAGCTGAGGAGAGCACTCAGAGGTTAATACCGGAGGATGTTTACCGGCGCCTCATCTCTTATCCGTGGCCCGGGAATGTCCGCGAGTTAAGGAATGTAATCGAACGCCTGGTATTTCTTGCCAAAGGGCGGGCAATGCGTTTAGAGGACCTGCCCGAATCCATTTTATCGTACCCCAGGCATGCCTTGAGCAAAGGATCAGAGCAGACGCTGCAGACACTGGAAGAGCTCGAAAAAGAACACATTCAAAGAGTCCTCCTGAATGCCAAAAGCCAAGAACAAGCCGCAGCACAGCTCGGAATCACGACCGTAACCCTCTGGCGGAAGCGAAAGCAATATGGGCTTCCCTGATTCCAGCACGAACTAACTGAATCCTAACAGAAGCTCTTTGTCGCTTGCGGTAAACCATTTGCAAGGAGCACAATTCATGAAATTCACCCAACCATTAATGACGCTTTTAATCGGTTTAACGCTGAGTGCTGCCGCTCTGGCGGAGCCTCTACTCATCACCGGAGCAGGTGCAACTTTCCCCTATCCTCTTTATTCCAAGTGGTTTTCCGAGTACCAGAAGATCGAACCCAATGTTCAGCTCAACTACCAGTCCATCGGAAGCGGTGGCGGTATACGTCAGTTCGGCGAAAGGACAATCGACTTCGGTGCGACCGACGTTCCGATGACCGATGGACAACTGGCCAAAACTGACGCACCCGTACTCCATATCCCAACCGTCATGGGTGCCGTTGTTCTCACCTATAATCTGCCAGGAGTCACCGAGACCGTAAGGTTTTCACCAGAAGTCATTGCTGACATTTTTCTAGGTAAGATAAAAAAATGGAATGATCCTGCAATACAGACGATCAACCCGGGGATCGCACTGAGCGATATCGCAATCGCGGTCGTCCGCCGCTCCGACGGAAGCGGTACGACTGGCATTTTCACCGACTATCTTTCCAAGATCAGCCCGGCGTGGAAAGAGAAGGTCGGCCAAGGTGCCTCCGTCAATTGGCCTGTAGGACTGGGCGGAAAAGGCAACGAGGGTGTCACAGGTCTTGTCAAACAGACTCCTGGTGCAATTGGTTATGTCGAGTTGATTTATGCAGCGAACAATAACCTTCCCTACGCGTTGATCAAAAACAAAGCGGGGAAATTTGTCTCACCCACAATGAAAACTGTTTCAAGCGCTGCGGCGGGATCATTGAAGAGCATGCCTGGAGATTTTCGGGTCTCCATTACCAACGCCGATGGAAAAGAGTCCTATCCGATCAGCGGGTTTACTTACCTGCTCGTGTACCAGAAGACACCAGGAGAAAAGGGAAAGAAACTCGTTAACTTCCTGAACTGGGCAATTACCGATGGACAAAAATTCGCGGAAGCCCTGTCCTATGCCCCTCTCCCAAAGGAACTCGTGGGAAAAATTCGCAACAAGGTGAAGACGATTGATACGCAGTAAATCACACAAAGACATTCATTTTGCAGACCGATTTTTTGCGGGAACGCTCCAGGCAATTGCCTGGGGGGTTCCGCTATTATTGGTCTTCATCGCAATATTTCTCACGTGGAAATCACTGCCTACGATCCGACTTTTCGGTTTTTCGTTCCTCACTTCACAGACCTGGGATCCAGTGCAAGACCAATTCGGAGCTCTACCCGTCGTTTACGGGACGCTTGTTTCTTCCTTTCTTGCCGTCCTGCTTGCAGCGCCCATTTCGATTGGAGTTGCACTTTTTCTGACAGAACTGGCCCCCTCCTGGCTCGCGCGTCCGGTTGGATTTCTGGTGGAGATGCTGGCTGCCATCCCGAGCGTTGTCTATGGACTCTGGGGAATATTCGTACTGGCGCCCCTGCTGCGCACGACAGTACAACCTGCTTTGGCCAAGTCCTTGGGACATTTTCCGCTTTTTGAGGGGCCGCCTCTCGGAGTTGGAATGATGGCGGCTGGAGTGATCCTGGCGATCATGATCATCCCCACAATAGCTACTTTATCTCGTGAAGTCTTTCTCGCGATTCCGGCCATTCAACGCGAGAATGCGCTCGCACTCGGCGCCACCCGGTGGGAAATGATGCAAATTGCCGTGCTAAAAACGGCACGCAGTGGAATTCTAGGCGCCATCATTCTAGGCCTGGGTCGCGCTCTCGGTGAAACCATGGCTGTCACCATGCTCATCGGTAATCGAGCCGAAATATCTGCGTCCCTCCTTGCCCCCGGACAAACCATGTCGAGTCTCCTTGCCAACGAATACGCTGAAGCTTCAGGCGAACTCCATCTTTCAGCATTGCTCGAAGTAGGACTGCTATTGTTCCTGGTGACTTTTATCATCAATGCTCTGGCGCGACTCTTCGTCTGGCGCAGCACGCTGGGGAAGAGCCCCCGTTAAGGGTCGTTATGAAACAAAAGGATTATAGAATCGCACTGCTCAACACCTGGATCGAAAAATCCAGTCAACGGCGCAAGGTCATCAATTGGGGGGTCTACGTGGCGCTCAGCCTCGCTGCAATCCTGGCTCTCATACCTCTGATCAGCGTATTTTCTTTTGTCACCTTCCGCGGATTTTCAGCGCTTGATTGGGATTTTTTCATCTCCCTTCCCAAACCAGTGGGAGAAATCGGCGGAGGAATAGCCAACGCACTTGTGGGAACGGCAATCCTGGTCGGATTTGGAACTCTTATCGGACTGCCTTGGGGGTTCGGAATTGGAATTTATCTTTCTGAATACGGCGCAAGTAAACGCGCAAGCGCCATCCGCTTCACTGTTGACCTCCTCGCCAGTATTCCGTCGATCGTGATCGGACTGTTCGTCTATGCAGCCGTCGTCGTCCCAATGAAGCGCTTCTCTGCCTATGCAGGTGGAATCGCACTCGGCATTCTCATGGTTCCGACCGTAGCCCGCTCAACCGAGGAAATTTTAAAGCTCGTTCCGATTCATATTCGCGAAGCAGGACTGGCCTTGGGTCTTCCGCGTTGGAAGGTGATTCTAAGAATCATCTTTCGGGGTTCCCTTGGTGCGCTGATTACCGGAGTCATGCTTTCGGTCGCCCGGGTATCGGGTGAAACAGCCCCCTTGCTTTTCACTGCTCTCAGCAATCGCTTTTGGAGTCACCGCCTGGACCAGCCCATCGCCTCTCTGCCCGTCCAGATCTACAATTACGCGATCAGTCCCTATGACGATTGGCATCGGCAAGCATGGGGCGCCGCATTAGTTTTAATATTTTTTGTATTATTCTTGAACCTCACGACCCGCTGGGCGATGAAAAAAGGGACAAAGTAATGGAAATCTCCTCATTTTTTTCTACCCGCGATCTGAATGCCTGGTTCGGTAAGACGTTGGCAGTTCGAGCCGTCAACATGTCGTTCGCCGAAAACACGGTGAGTGCGATCATCGGTCCGTCAGGATGCGGCAAATCAACATTTCTTCGCTGCCTGAACCGCCTCCACGAAGAAGTCCCCGGAGCCCGTGTCAACGGTACTGTCCTGCTGGAAAACAAGAATATCTACTCCAAAGACGTCGACCCGGTTGAGCTTCGAAGGCAAATAGGAATGGTCTTTCAAAAGCCGAATCCATTCCCCGCTTTCAGTGTCTTCGATAATGTTGCTGTCGGATTAAAACTCGCCGGAATTCGAAAGAGCACTATACTCAAGGATGCGGTAGAACGAAGCTTACGCATGGCGGCACTTTGGGATGAGGTCAAAGACAAGCTCAATGATGCGGGAACCAGCCTTTCGGGAGGCCAGCAGCAACGTCTTTGCATTGCCCGCGCACTTGCAGTTGAGCCACGCGTTCTGCTCATGGATGAACCCACCAGCGCCTTGGATCCGATCTCCACCGCTAAAATTGAGGAGCTAGTTTCTGAATTGAAAAAAGCTGTGACAATCATCATTGTTACTCACAATATGCAGCAAGCAGCCCGCATTTCTGACCAAACGGCTTTCTTTCTCTTAGGCGACCTGATCGAGTACGGAGCCACCTCCCAACTTTTCACCGCGCCCAAAGACAATAGAACCGAAAGATATATCACTGGGAGATTCGGCTAATGGAACGACATTTTGAAACTTCACTCAGGGATCTCAAGCAACAACTGGTCGGCATGGCCGGATACGTCGAAAAAGCAATTGATCTTGCCGCAGACGTCCTGACTCGGCGTGATCCCGCCCAGATCGAGGAAATCTTTGCGGTCGAAAAAGAAATTAACAAACGCCATCTCGCAGTCGACAATGCTTCGGTCACCCTCTTGGCCTTGCAACAACCCTTGGCAGCAGACCTGCGCCTGATTGTCGCAGTTCTCAAAATGAATACGGACCTCGAACGCATGGGTGACCAAGCCGTGAACATTGCCTATGCCTTAAAAGACCTGCTTGCCCGTCCCAATTTTCGCGCTCCCAAGGACCTTCTTGAAATGTTCACACATGCCAAGTTCATGGTCGGCGAAGCATTGGATTCGTTTGTTCAAAAGAGCCCGGCACTGTCTCGGGATGTACTCAAACGCGATGAAACCGTTGATGCTTTAAAAAATAAGATATTCCGGGAAACAGTAGAAAAGATGAAAGCCGATCCCGCGCAGATTGACGATGGGCTGGGAATCATACTGATAGCCAGAAATCTGGAACGCATCGGCGATCACGCAACCAACATAGCTGAAGACGTGATCTTCGCCGCTACTGGTGAAGATATCCGCCATGGGTACAAGGTCGAGACACTTCGAGAGGCTCTCAAAAAATGAGGATTCTTCTGGTCGAAGACGAAGCTGATATTCGCGAGCTGATCCACCTTCACCTGAAACGCGATCATTTCGCGGTAGATACCGCAGCTACTGGCGAGGAAGCTCTGCGATTGCTGGAACACAGTGACTATGATCTTGCAATTCTGGACTGGATGCTGCCTGGAATCAGCGGCTTGGAAATCTGCAAGAAACTGGAAGGGCGAATTCCTGTACTGATCGTGACCGCTCGAGCCGAAGCCGCCGACATTGTCCTTGGTTTGGAAATGGGCGCCGATGACTACGTGACCAAGCCCTTTGAAATTCCTGTTTTGCTCGCCCGGGTCCGTAACATCCTGAAACGATTCAACACCCAACCGGACACGAGTGGCACCCTTCTCAAAGTGGGGGAACTCACGCTTTCCGAAGAAACTCACGAGGCCCGGCTTTCAGGAAACAAGCTTGAGCTGACTGCATCGGAGTTTCGCCTACTTTCCGCACTTCTCAAAAACACCGGTCGTGTACTTGCGAGACAGAAGCTGATCGAGCTCATTCAGGGCGAAGGTATTAACGTGACACTCCGAACGATTGACACACATGTTTTCGGGCTTCGTAAGAAACTGGGTGACGCCGGTTCACTGATAGAAACCATCCGGGGCGTCGGTTACCGGGTACAAGCAGTATGAAGCTTTTTCCTTGGGCTCTTTTCCGACGTCTTGTTCTTGTGCAATGGCTTCTGGTTCTCACCACAGTCTGCGCAGCCGGTCTGGGCGCCCGCACGCTTTTCAAAGATACGATCACCGCTCAATCACAAAAGCAGCAAGAGGATACGCTCGCAGCTTTGGCGAATTACTGGACCCCTGAACCTTCATGGTGCGGTCGCGCGGCAAAAGGAACGCGCTTGAGACTCACTTTGATTGATTCGCAGGGATTCGTGATTTGTGATTCGGAGGGTGATCCGTCCATAATGGACAATCACCTCTCACGTCCAGAAATCGTTGCCGCCGGAGAAAATGGCACCGGGCATGCCTTGCGACAAAGTAATACCCTCAGAGATGAAATGCTTTACAGCGCCTTACGCGTCATTCCTCCTGGTTCCACTCAGGAAGTTCCCGGCGCCTGGTATTTGCGCTCCTCACTCCACATCGCTGAATTGGGAGCAATGCTCAGGATATTCGACCGCAGCCTGGTCTTCTTTCTCGCGATCACGGCTTTTGTTCTGGCTCTGATTGCGCTTTTCAGCGCCCGAACATTGATCCTGCCTCTTTCTGAAATTCTCCGGAAGTTCAGACAAGAGGGCGTTCATAGTGGCGACTGGAACGAACTCGAGAATTCGATCAATTCCATGTCCCAAGAACTCAATAGCCGGGTCGAGGAACTCCTCACCGAACGAGCCCAGCAGTCTACGGTACTCGGTGCCATTTCAGACGGCATTCTGGCGGTGGATCGTGCAGGGCTGCCACTCTTTTTCAATAGCCGCTTTGAACTCTATTTCGGCACCAAGCGAAATCTTCGCGGACTGGAATTTTGGGAACTCTTCCGCGCACCCGATATTATCGAGGCCTTTCGGAACGCGATGGAAAAAACGGAAAGTACCAATCTTAATTTTGCATCAGAATCGGAGCCCGAGGGGAAGCGGCATTTTTCAGTATCGATTGCCCCTCTGAGGCGATCTTCCGGCGCGACTTATGGGGCGGTCGGAGTTTTCCACGACATCACCGAAATCAAGCAGGCGGAACAGCTCCGGATTGATTTTGTGGCCAACGTTTCTCACGAACTCCGCACCCCGCTCACCGCCATTAAAGGCTACACCGATACGCTGCTTTCAGATCTCCAAGCGGGACGCCCGCCGGAAAAGGAATTTCTCGACGTCATCAGCCGCAACAGTGAACGTCTGATGGCTTTAATCCAGGATTTACTTGATATTTCTTCACTTGAGTCGTCAGCTGTTCTTCAACGTGTCAACGTACCCATTGGCCCGCTCAGTCAGCGTATTCTTGAAACACTCCAATCAGTACTGAAGTCCCGGGAGCAGGAGTGCACTCTGAGAGTGAATGCGAATACGGTGTTTGCAGACCCAGGCCGGATTGAACAGGTGATTGTCAACCTGCTCGACAACGCGTCCAAATATTCCGGTCACGGAACAAAAATCCGCCTAGAGTGGCAGCCTGAAAGCTTGGCCGGCATTCAGGGAGTGCTTCTTAAAGTCCAGGATTCAGGACCGGGAATTCCCGCTGAACATATCCCAAGACTATTTGAACGCTTTTATCGTATTGACAAGGCCAGATCACGCGATCAAGGCGGAACCGGACTTGGGCTTGCCATAGTAAAACACATCGTTCTCAGACATGGGGGCAAAGTCTGGGTTGAGAGCACGCCAGGAAAGGGCACAATTTTTTTCTGCTACTTTCCTGAACCGAAATGAAACTCCCTTACGCAGCCTGAACTGAAGGTGCAATCACATTTGCGATCGGCAGACTCATGATCGGACACTCCGCTCCGCGGATGACCGCTCGAAAAATATCTGCGGTCTCCAGATCACGGTGCCAGGGCAGCACGATCAGGTCCGCCTGAATCCGCTTAGCCCAGGCAAGGATCTCTTCGCCCGGATCGCCAGTGCCGAGAACGAGATCGAGCTCCACCCCTTCGGGAACATGTCCTAGCTCACAAAGCCTTTCGATGAATGCCTCTTGCCACGCCCTTATCGCGTGCTGAGGCTGGTCCAAATACCGTGGCAAAGGGAGTGCATGATGTGCCGGCTCCAGTATACCGGCCGAGTAAATCGGAACATGAAGCAGCGTCAAATGGGACTTGCTCTTGCTTGAAAACCCGACCGCCGGGGCCACCGCCGCCGCGCATTCCTCGGTGCTATCCTGTGGAAGAAGCATCCGCTTCGGCTTCCAATGATTCCAGTCATGCCCCGGAGGTGCGAAGACAACCGGACAATCGGCTTTCTTGATGACTGCCAAGGACACCGGACCGAGCTCCTGGATTCCGCCCTCCGGGTGTGCGGACATCGGCATCACGATGATTGAATGGGGATGCTGGTTCACCGTCGCCGGAATCACGTCCTCCGGGCGCCCAGGGAACTGGTCAAACATCGCGTTCCGGATCTGACCTCTCGTCACATGCAGATGCTCCAGCAGATCTGTTGCGGCTTCGTTGTGCGTCGCTGCATGGATGAAGCACAACGTCGCATCGGCGGCTTCGGCGAGCGCGGAAGCAAGCGGAATCACCTGTTTGGATGCCTCGTTTCGATCGAGGGGCACATACACCATCGAAAACCGTTCCATCACGCAATCTCCTCCCGTTGGTTCGCGGCGAGCTCCCATCGATGCGTCTGCCCCGGTTGCACCGAAATCGCATCGCATCGGCGCACCCGGATCGGGACCGGGAGCCCCCCCTTGTGCACAACTTCGATTGCCTCGGCGCTGATTGAAACCAGGAGCGGCTGGCCCCTCCAAAGGAGTTGAAAACGCAGCGCCTGCCATGACTTCGGAAGTACCGGCTCGAACACGATTTCCGTCCCACTGGCCCGGAGCCCGGCAAACCCGAAAATCGTTGCTTGCCAAAGCCCTCCCTGCGCCGCTGAATGAACCCCGCCCGAAGCATTCCCCATGTTGTTTCTCAAGTCCACCTCTGCGGCCATCTTGAAGTACCGAAATGCTTTTTCGGGAAACCCACTCCGGGCCGCCAATAAGCCGTAAATTGCCGGGCTGAGCGAGCTGCCGTGAAGCGTACGGGCTTCGTAATATTCAAAATTCTTCCTCAACTCGTTATCCGAGAACTGGTCACGGAATAGATGCAGGAACATGATCACGTCCGGCTGCTTGATGAGCTGCGTTTTGCCGAGCTTGGCGAGATCCAGAAAAATCCGGAAATCTGTTCCACCGGGCTGGCTCTCCTCGCGCGCCAGATGATCCTCCAGATCAAAGTATCCTTTGAATTGCTCGCGAACTTCGTTCCGGATCTGTGCCTGGTACAGCTTTTCCGCGATCATGAGCCACTTTTCGCGTTCACTCGCTTCGAATCCGACCCGCGCCTGCATCTCGCGCCACGCCTCCGGATAGCGCTGCGCAAAATCAGACACAAGCCAAGCCGCCTGCCGGAGATTCCAACGAGCCATTTCGTTCGTATAAAAATTATCTGATATGTCTTCGTGATACTCGTCCGGACCGATCGCGTGCTCAATGTGGAAAATTCCAGCGGAATCGGGCGTTACTCGACTGGCCCAGAAACGCGCCGTTTCGATCAGGATTTCCGCGCCTGGACCGTACAGGAACGCCTGATCACCCGTGATCTCGGAATATTGCCAAGCCGTATAGGCCACATCTGCGGTAATATGGTGCTCCTGCTCTCCCGTGAGGATGCGGAGCCGTTCTCCGGTAAGCAACAGGATGGAACTCGGTGTCGTTTCGAGTCCGGAGTCCGCCGATTCCCAGGCAAACATCGCACCTGCATAGCCGTTTTTTTGGGCATTTTGCCGGGCCCCTGAGAGTGTGTGGTAACGATACATCAGAAGACTTCGAGCGATATCAGGAGCCGAGTAGATGAAGAACGGCACCATGAATATTTCGGTGTCCCAGAAGACATGGCCCAGGTACGAGTTCCCGGTGAGAGCCCGGGCGCCAATGGAGACCTTTTCGTCCTCGGGATTCGCGGCACTCAGGAGATTGTAGCAAGAGAACCTGAGCGCCCTTTCCGACTCGGGGTCTCCCTCGATTTCGATATTCGCCAGGGACCAGCGGCGCTTCCATTCATCGAGATGTGAACGAAGATGCGTCTCGATTTTTCTATTTCCAGCCCGCCTGATGAACTCCCGGGCTAATCTGGCGGGTTTCGCCCCGTCCCTTGAGGTGAAGACCGAGATCAGTTTTTCAATGCGATACGACCTTCCTACCTCCACTTCCAATTCCCAATGTTCCGCCACGCGATTCTCGATTCGATTGACCGTAGGATGAATCACCTGGCCATTATCCAGCTTCAGGACGCAATTCGACGCGAAGACAATCTGGGCGCCCGAAGGGTAGGTGTAGCTCACGAGCGCCGGGCTGCCCGGGGTCGGGTTGGGCCCGTGAAGAACGGAATACTTTGAAGGATAAGGATTGAGATAACTGCGGTGCTTGGACTCGAAAAGCTCAGCTTCCGCCTCGATCCGGATAAAAGCGGAATAGTTTTCAGGGCGCAAAGTGATGCTCTGAACCAGCAGATGCCGGTCGAACTGGGAAGCGAACCGGAAGCCTTGAATCGCAGTTTCGCGCCCAAGGGGGTCCTGATGCCGGAATTCACGCCACATCATCGCACGACTCATGTCGAGCGTCCGCCGATTGGCGATCATGATCCCTGAGCTCAGGTCATGGCTACTTAAATCCTCGAGAGCGCCCTCCACCGAGGGAGGCAGAATTTCCATCCGGAGACGTACCCAATCCGGAACGGCAACAAGGCCGGGGACCGGGCTTTCGCCCGGGATCATGTCGAAGATGCCGGCAATGAGGGTTCCGGGACCGAATGGAGACCCGCGCTCAAATAGCGAACCACGCGTTCCCGCATACCCGTTACTGATCGTGAGCAGAGCTTCAATCTCTAATTCACGCGCCGGATTGAACCCCTCTTCGAGTACGATCCACGCCGGATCACGGTGAGGCGAGTTCGGGAGCGGATTCAAATCCCCTTTTTCGAGTCGGTCTGCGACGGCTTGGAGATTCATGAGAGCTTCCTCGGAACTGGCAGCCCTGACGTGCACGCAGTCCGGAAGCGACTTTTCCAGAACACCGGACCCCTCGTGACCGCTCACGGTGATCACTACGATGTCACTTGGATCAATTCCATGTTCCCAGCTCAAGCGACGGACAAGGCTCGTCTCATCCAGGCAATCCAAGCTCAATGGCTCGCCGAGCGGGCCAAATCCATAAGCTGCCGAATCCTGCGTATAATAAACGCGGCGTCTCAAATGACCCTGAATGCCCGCCCCGAACCGCTCGCCCGGAAGGACATCCAAAGCGACCGTGAAAATTCCTAATTTTCCTAGTCTTTCGAAGACATTGGCGAGGCCACCGGGGAGGACAAAACCACCCCCCCGAAAATCACAATTAAAGACAACCATCTGGAACAAGCGATCAATCATCTGTATTTGGATACTGCAAAAATCAGTCTCTCGAGCATTTAATACGCCTTGTCATTTCAGAACCCAATTGCGACGTAAAGTGCTTCTGTTTTGATTTTTGGGCCGATTTTAATTACACATACGAGATGAACAAATCAAAAATCATCTGGACGAAAATTGACGAAGCTCCGGCTCTTGCCACCTATTCCCTCCTCCCTATCGTGAGCGCCTTCACCCAGGCCGCGGGGGTGACGGTTGAAACACGCGACATTTCCGTCGCTGGCCGGATCATCGCGAACTTCCCTGATTATCTGACCGAAAACCAGCGCATGCCCGACTATCTGGCCGAGTTGGGCGAGCTGACGCAGAAACCGGAAGCGAACATCATCAAGCTTCCCAACGTCAGCGCCTCGATTCCCCAGCTCAAAGCCGCAATCAAGGAACTTCAGAGCCAGGGCTACAAGCTTCCCGATTACCCGGAAGAACCCAAGACCGACGCCGAGAAAACGATCCAGACCCGCTACGCCAAATGCCTGGGCAGCGCCGTCAATCCCGTGCTGCGCGAAGGCAATTCCGATCGCCGCTCTGCGAAGGCCGTAAAGGAATATGCCAGGAAGCACCCCCACAAAATGGGAGCCTGGCGTCCAGACTGCAAGTCCCACGTCTCGAACATGAGTTCCGGCGACTTCTATCACAGCGAAAAGTCCGTCACGCTTCAGAAAGCCACGAACGTCCGCATCGAGTTTGTCGACCAGAAGGGCGCCGTGAAAGTGCTGAAGGAAAAACTTTCACTTCAAGCCCGCGAGGTGATTGACGGCTCCTTCATGAGCGCGAAAGCCTTGCGCAGCTTCATCGCTGCCCAGATTGACGACGCCAAGACGAAGAACGTGCTTTTCTCGGTCCACCTCAAAGCGACGATGATGAAAATTTCTGATCCGATCATGTTCGGTCACTTCGTCTCGGTCTATTACCAGGACGTGTTTGCCAAGCACACCGCGACATTCAAGGAACTCGGCGTGAACCCGGACATGGGCCTTGGCGATCTTTATCTCAAAATACAGAAGCTTCCTGAAGCCAAACGCGTCGAAATCGAAGCCGATATTCAGGCTGTTTACGAGAAGCAGCCTCCCCTCGCAATGGTCGACTCCGGCAAGGGCATCACTAACCTGCACGCCGGCAATGACATCATCATTGATGCTTCGATGCCTTGCGTGGTCCGCGACTCCGGAGGAATGTGGGGCCCGGACGGGAAACTTCATGACGTCAAATGCGTGATTCCGGACACCTCCTACGCCACGTGGTACCAAGAGTGCATTGAGTTCTGTAAAAAGAACGGTCAGTTCGATCCCAGAATTATGGGCTCGGTTGCCAATGTCGGCCTCATGGCCCAGAAAGCCGAGGAATACGGCTCTCACGACAAAACCTTCAAGGTTCCCGCGAGCGGCACGATACGCGTGGTGGACGAAAACGGAAACGTCCTCATCCAGCACACGGTTGAAGAAGGCGATATCTGGCGCGCCTGCCAGACCAAGGATCTCCCGATCCAAGACTGGGTGAAGCTTGCGGTCCGCCGGGCCCGCGCGACCGGAGCACCGGCCGTGTTCTGGCTCGACAAGAATCGCGCCCACGATGCCCAGATGATCCAGAAGGTGCAAACTTATCTGAAGCAGCACGACACAAAGGGCCTTGAGATCCACACGATGGCCCCGGTTGAAGCCATGCGCTTCACGCTGACGAAGGTCAAAGAGGGCAAAGACGTCATCTCGGTTACAGGAAATATCTTCAGGGACTATCTGACCGACCTGTTCCCGATCCTTGAACTGGGCACGAGCGCCAAGATGCTTTCGATCGTTCCCCTGCTCGCAGGCGGTGGTCTGTTTGAAACAGGCGCAGGCGGCTCCGCCCCCAAGCACGTGCAGCAGTTTGTTCAGGAGGGTTATCTGCGCTGGGACTCGCTTGGCGAATTCCTCGCTCTTGGCGCGTCGCTCGAACATCTGGCGGCGACGTTCACAAACGATAAGGCCCAGCTCCTTGCTGATACCCTGGATCAGGCCAATACGAAATTCCTGGACGAAAACAAGAGTCCGGCTCGCAAAGTCGGCGAAATCGACAATCGCGGAAGTCACTATTATCTGGCGATGTACTGGGCCGAGGCATTGGCCACGCAGACCCAGGACGAAGCCCTGGCCTCGAAGTTTGCCAGGATCGCCGGCGAACTCAAGGAATTTGAAATCCAGATCAATGCCGAGTTGATCGGGGCACAAGGTAAGCCACAGGACATCGGGGGCTACTACAATCCTGATCCGGTCAAAACAGAGAAGGCCATGCGCCCGAGCCCGACGTTCAATCGGATCATCGATTCAGTCATGGGCTGAGTAACTAGCGCCTCCTCAGCAGCAACCCGAACCGCTGCAGCAGCCGCCCTGCGGTTTTTGCACTTTGCCTTTGCTGATGATTTCAGCCAGCTCGCTCACCGACGGAACTTTTCCCGTCATGAGCACTTTCTCGTCAATGACGAGCGCAGGCGTACTCATGACATTGTACTTGGCTATCTCGGCATAATCCTCGATTTTCGTCACAAGGGCTTCCAGACCGAGCTGCTTGAGTGCTTCCTGCGTATTTGCAGCCAGACGTTTACAATTGGCACAGCCCGGCCCCAGTACTTTCACATTCATTTGAATTCTCCTTTGGTAAAGATTAAAGCAGCCAGTTGAATAAATATCCTACGAACAGAATCCCCAGACTCACGATTGAAATGAATATCGCAATCAGTCTGGGTTTGAGAACTTTTCTCAAAATAATCATCTCAGGCAGCGACAGCGCAATCACTGCCATCATAAACGCCAGCACCGTGCCCAATGCAGCACCTTTTCCTAAAAGGGCCTGAACGACGGGAATGATCCCGGCCGCGTTGGAATACATCGGAACACCGATCAAGACAGCAAGCGGAACGGACCACCAGGCTTGTTTTCCCATGATTGAAGCCATGAAGTCCTCTGGCACGTACCCGTGAATCGCCGCGCCTATCGCAATGCCGCCGATCACATAGGGCCAGACTTTGCCGACAATCTCGCGAACGGAGTCTTTTCCGGCCTGGAGGCGCGCTTCCCAACTGAGTTGAGGGATCGCTCCATCGCCTTGCTGTCCACTGCTCTTGATCTCATAAACCCAAGCCTCCACATGCTTCTCAAGCTTGAGTCGACCGATCACCCAGCCTGATACGATGGCAATCGAGAGGCCCGTTCCAAGATAAAGTGCGGCCACCTTCCAACCAAAGAGGCCATAAAGTAAAACGAGTGCGACTTCGTTGACCATGGGAGCCGAGATCAAAAATGAAAAGGTCACACCCAGCGGTATCCCGGCCGTGACAAAGCCAATGAAGAGCGGAACAGCAGAACACGAGCAAAACGGAGTGACTGTGCCAAGCAAGGCGGCAAGAATATTGCCGATGTATTCGCTTTTCCCTGCGAGAATCTGGCGCGTCCGTTCGGGGGTAAAGAAAGACCGGATGATGCCGACCACGAAGACAACAATCGTCAAGAGCATCAGTACTTTGGGCGTATCATACAAAAAGAATTCTACCGCACCCCCGAGCCTGCTACCTTGGCCCAGACCCAAAACCGAGTACGTGACCCACGCCGCAAACGGGGCGAGGGACCGGTAAAATGCGAACCATAAAATAAGAGCCGCAGTGGCAAGACCAATTTTTTTTAAATTCAGTGTCATAAATATTCCAATCAGATCACGCGAAAGATATAGACCAGGCTGTAGTACATTCCCACCCCAACAAATACGCCGCCCGTGATTCGGCGAACCCAAACTTCCAGGCGCATCACTTTCTTGAAGGCATCTCCCACGACCTGGGTGCCTTTACCCAGGAGTATCGCAAAAACAACAACGGGGGCGGCAGTACCCAAACCGTAAATGGAAGGCAGCAGGACGCTCGAATCAGAAGCAAGGGCCAAAGGAATGAGACTCCCAAAAAACAATGCCGCCGACACCGGGCAAAATGAGAGCGCAAAAAGACTACCTAAAAAAAATGCGCCTGTTCCGCCAGAACTGGAAAGCCGCTCCTTCAAACGCTCACCCGCACTGAAACCGATGCTGGGCAGCTCCACCAAATCCAGAAGGAAAACGCCCGCGAGTACCAGAACCGGACCTAAAACCTGATTCATGTATTTCTGCAAAAGAGAAGAGACTTGCGGCATCGAAAGCAGGCCCCCGACCAGCACCACCCCGAGCGTGAGATAAGTCAGCGTTCGTCCCATGGCATAAAGAAAGCCCGAGATCAATAAAGCTCGCGACTGGGAGAACTGTTTGCTGATATAAGAAACCGCGGCGATATTCGTCGCCAAAGGGCAAGGGCTGATCGAGGTCAAAATTCCAAGCCAAAGTGCAGTACCCAAAGCGATCATAATAATTTACCGCCGAACTCTGCCACTTCTTTTTGCACGTACTCCTGAAACTGATCGGGATTTCCGATCTCATGCCAGATGCGATCCAGATTCTTCCAACGTTTCTGAACGCCGTCTTCCATTTCCACAAGCACCACGGATTTAGTGGTCAGCTGGAAATCCTGGATGAAATGAGCATTTTCAGCTTCATCAACATTCAAGACCCGCCACACAAGGCTGCCTTTATCCAGAGCGCCGCCAAACTGCGTCTTGATTGCCTGAAGCGAATAGGCCTCAATACTTTTACAGGTTGTGCACCGGCCAGTCGTATGGAAGTAATATGCAATGACTTTATGTCCCTGCTCTTTTTGAGTGGAGGCAACGCCCGCGGCCGAGTCCGCTCTATACTCTCTTACGCCGGCGTAGATCGCGCTGACGGCCGCAAATAAAAGCAAAACAATTCCAACACCACGTTTCCCAGACTTGCTATTCACTATTCGCTCCAATCGTTAAACAGAAACTCCAGTCGCACTCTCAATTCATCCCGAACCCGACGAAATCCATCCAGTGCTGCCTGATCCGCGCACCCCTGCGGGGCAGGATCCGGAAGCCCCCAGTAAAGGCGGGTAGCTCTGCCCAGGAACACGGGGCAAACCTCTTCTGCACAAAGTGTAATAACCGCATCCACGGTTGAAGCGTCAATGCTATCCAAACTTTTTGAAGAGTGGCTTGAAATATCGATCCCAATTTCGTCAAGAACTTCGATCGAAAGCGGATTCACTCTGGTGGGAACCGACCCGGCCGAGGACACCTTCACGGAAGAGGGCGCGAGTGAACGGGCTATGCCTTCCGCAATTTGACTGCGCGCCGAGTTGGCAACACATAAGAACAGAATATGCCTTGGTTTGAGCTTTCTCAGCGCGTTGGCTTCAATCATCCATTCAGGCACGGTAATACCTCTTCCGAATCCAAAGCGAAACATTCACCAGCGCAATCAAAGCAGGAACCTCAACCAAAGGTCCAATGACCGCGGCGAAGGCGGCGCCGTGATGAATACCAAAGGTTGCAATGGCGACGGCAATTGCGAGCTCAAAATTATTGGAAGCTGCCGTGAACGAAAGAGAAGCGGATACTGAATAATTTGCGCCGGCTTTCTTGCTCAAAAAGAAAGAGACCAGGAACATAACGACAAAATAAACGAGAAGCGGTATCGCGATACGAACAACGTCCAACGGCAGCGCGATAATCGTTTCGCCCTTAAGCGAGAACATCACAATAATCGTAAACAGCAGTGCAATCAGCGTAATCGGGCTGATCTTCGGAATGAACCGCGAATCGTACCACTCTTTTCCTTTCTTTCTGACCAAAATCATCCGAGTGAGCACACCGGCAACAAAGGGGATACCGAGGTAGATGACAACGCTCTCCGCGATCTGTCCCATTGTGATATTTACAGCCAAACCCTCCATCCCGAACCAAGTGGGCAGCACTGTTATGAAAAAGTAAGCAAATACGGAATAAAGGAGCACCTGAAAGATCGAATTCAACGCAACCAGGCCGGCACAATACTCAGGATCGCCCTTTGCCAGATCGTTCCAGACGATGACCATGGCAATACAGCGAGCCAAACCGATCAGAATCAGACCCACCATGTATTCGGGGTACCCGCGTAAAAACAAAACCGCGAGCGCAAACATGAGAATTGGCCCGATTACCCAATTCTGAAGAAGCGAAAGTCCGAGGACCCGGGTGTTGCGGAACACTCTCCAGAGCTCTTCGTAACGCACTTTGGCCAGTGGCGGATACATCATGAGAATCAAACCGACTGCAATCGGGATCGATGTAGTGCCCACGTTCATGCTGTTGATGAAAGGTACAACAGCCGGAAAAAGATAACCGCCCACCACTCCGATCGCCATCGCCAGAAATATCCAAAGCGTCAGGTAACGATCCAGAAACGATAGCTTGCCCATCAGTCCATCGCCTTTGACCTGACTCATCGTGCCCGTACCTTTGTTCTAGAATTCTGTTTCGGGGGAACCCCGCAGCTTTTGCTTTTAAGCCATTTTTCAAACTGCGCTTCCAAGGCTTTCATCTCTTTCAGATCCAAAAGAGTTTCAACAGCCCGGAGAACCGCCTGATGCAGAGCCGAAGGATTGCTGCTCAACCGGTAATAGACCCAAATGGCTTCGCGCTGGTCCTCCAAAAGCCCGGCCTGCTGCAGATAACGCAAATGGCGCGACGATTTCGAATGGGAAATCCCCATTCCCCCCTCAAAATCACAGACACAGAGCTCACCGTGTCTCAAGAGCAAAGCCATCATTCTGAGCCGGGTCTCGTCGGCAAGCGCCTTGAAGACCTGGGCTTCCTTTCGCATTGAAAATATCTCCTCTTATGCATATACTCGTCTACCTGCATACGTGCAATAACAATATCCCGGAGGCTGCCCGTGAAAGTTAAAAAGCTATTAAAAAAAATGCCGGTACAATTGGATGAGATCAAACAGGCCGTTCGCAATCAGTACGGTAAAGTTGCCCAAAGTAATAGCTGCGGCTGTGGTCCGAGCTGCTGCACAACCCCGTCAGCCGATGGAGCCTCCCGAGAACTGGGGTACAGTGAGGAGCAAGTGAATGCTATTCCCGAGGGTGCGAATATGGGTTTGGGTTGTGGAAATCCGCAGGCGATCGCTGCATTGAAGCCGGGCGAAGTGGTGCTGGATCTCGGCAGCGGAGGCGGCTTTGATTGTTTTCTGGCGGCAAAACAAATAGGCGAAACCGGCAGAGTCATCGGAGTCGATATGACTCCTGAAATGGTTTCTAAGGCTCGTTTGAATGCCGAAAAAGGCAACTACCTGAATGTTGAATTTCGCTTGGGCGAAATCGAATATCTCCCTGTCGCGGACAACTCCGTTGATGTCATTATCTCAAATTGCGTCATCAATCTTTCGCCTGATAAGCACCGCGTTTTTATGGAAGCTCTCCGCGTTCTGAAACCCGGGGGCCGCCTTGCGATATCCGATATCGTGGCGACGGCCGTGCTTCCGGAAGACCTTAAAAAGGATCTCGCACTTTACACCGGCTGCATGGCGGGTGCCGAGCTTATTTCAGATTTGGAAGCTCTGCTGGTGGATTCCGGATTTACGAAAGTCCGGATTTCGCCCAAAGATGAGAGCAAATCGTTTATTCGCAACTGGGCTCCCGGGACCGCCGTTACCGATTACGTCGTGTCTGCCACGATTCAAGCCACTAAGGCACTTCCAGAACTTCCGCCGCAACCGGCTCGCTCGCACGATGACTGATCGCCAGGCCGTCTGAGATTTCAATTATCTGGTCACAGTCCACCAGAGTCTCGCGACGATGAGCAATGATCAGAAGTGTGACCTCCTTGAGTTCCTGCCGAATGGTCTCCTGGATCAAGGCGTCAGTTTCCACATCAACGCTGGCAGTCGCCTCATCAAATACGACGACCCTGGCTCCGATGAGAAGTGCACGGGCCAGACAGAAAAGCTGCCTTTGGCCCTGACTGAAGTTATGGCCGTTCTCGAGCACGGACGCATTCAACTGGCCCGGCAAAGTTTCCACAAACCGTCGTAAGCCCACGCGCTCGAGAGAACGCCAGATCTCCTCGTCTTTGCAGGCATGAAATCGGTCCAGATTCATCCTCAGCGGCCCATTGAAAAGGGTCGGGTCCTGCGGAATCATTGCAATCGAACGCCTGAGCCGCGCGAGCGGTGCGTGCTGGGAATCCAGTCCGTCGATGATCACCCTTCCGTCGGACGGCTGAATGAAACGATAGAGGACTTGGAAAAGCGTGCTTTTTCCCGAGCCGGTTCGTCCGATGATTCCCGTTCTCGTTCCAGCTCCCACCTGGAAACTCACTCCCTTAAGGATCTCCGGAAGGTGCAGGTCATATCGAGCACGGATATTCTCAAAAATGATCTCTCCGCGATCCGGCCAGTTTTCCGGCAGCACCGGTATTCCCATTCGATCCCGGAGCAGTGGAGACTCTTCCGGTACAATCACCCCGTAACGCTGCAGTCTCTCCACTGCGGTCATTTTAGCTTCGGCCTCACTGAACGCGCGGATTGCCCAGTTCAAGACTCCCCACAAATTTCTCGCGTAAGTGAGAACCAGTCCGGCCGTTCCGACTGCAATCCACTGGGAACGAGCGGAAAATACGACCCCCGCAGCAGTCAGAAAAGCAAGGCCGCCACTGAGCACCGGAACCTGAACTGAAAACCAGCGATTCACGCGCGACATCCCGTAATACATGCGTTGATAATGACGAAGTGCCCGGAAAAACTCCGCCTCGAACCAGGCTTCCCGACGGAACGCATGAACGACCGACAACCCGGTGAGTGTCTCCTTGAAATGCGCAAAGCGCGGCGAGCGGGCGATGGAAGTCAGTCTTTTGGTCTCGCGGGCGGAGGACCGGTAGCCCTTTTGCACGATAAAATACAGCAAAAGCACCGGAATGACCGCAAGGATCATCCACGGCAGAACATAGAGGATCACTCCGAGTAGACCGATCAGCATTGCGACCATGTTAACCGTATGCAAGAAACTCCAGAACACTTCGCGCTCCACCGAGTTCAGATCCGTCGAAAAGCGGTTCAAAATCCGGCCAACCGGATTCGAGTCAAAAAAGCGGGTCGGCGCATGTAAAATTCCGGCAAAAGCCTTGTCGTGAATCCCGATCGCAGCCTTCAGGCCCCGAGACATCCAAAGAATGATATTTCCAAACTGCCCGAGGCCCATCAAGAGCCCTAGAGCCGCATAGATCAGGAGATTCCGATAATTTGCCCAAGGGTCGGGTGACAGGTGGTTCGTCCAATGTGCAAGCCAGGTATCCCGCAGAATTGGAAGAGCCATCGAGAGAACCACGGTTCCCATGCAAGCTGCGAGAATCCAGCGCGACCAGACCGGGCGGGTTCCCCCGAATGCTTTGAAATACTCCCAGTAAACCGAACCACGTACTGCCCCAACGCCGCGGTCCTCGTCATCGGTGATCCGCGAGAACCCATTGCCGGTCTTCGGCGGATCGACAGACCGTCCCAGCTCACCGGGACTGGCAACGCTCTGCGCGGCCGTTTGCGCGGTTCGATGCTGTTCAAGGAAAGAGAGGAAACGGGAACTTTTCTGGCCCAGCTCCGAATAGGGCGCGTACCCGCGAATTATTCCGTCCTCAAGAAAGAGAACCTTGTCAAACCTTTCCAGATCTTCCAGCCGGTGAGTCACAACGATCCGGGTCTTGGATTGGAACTTCCCGAAGAGCAGCCGTTCCATCACTCCTTTGGCTGTGGAAACGTCCAGGGCGGAAAATGGATCGTCCAGAAGTATCAGACTCGGATCAAAGATCGCAGCCCGGGCCAGACCGACTCTCTGCTTCTGCCCCCCCGAAAGATTAACTCCATGCTCGCCAATTTCGGTTTCAAGTCCCGCGGGCATTTGTGAAATATCATAATTAAGGTCAACCGCGCGCAGCACGTCTTCGAGCTGGGAGTCACTCACCCGCTCCATCCCGAACAGAATATTCGCGCGCAGGGATGAGTTCAGGATGTATGCCTCCTGAGGGACATAGGCCAGATGAGGACGACCTCGCGCCGCTCCTGCTGAAAACTCCAAGGCTCCGCGTTCCAGTGGAATCTCGCCGAGCAAAATCCGCAATAAAGTAGTCTTGCCGCTGCCGATCGGACCTACAATCGCTACCGACTCGCCTGCTTCAATCCTGAGATCGAAATTCTTCAACACCTCGGTGCCGGTACCGTAGCCTGCACTGACTCCGCGCAGTTCAATTGCTGGAATCTGTTTTGAATCCAGAAGCGGCACCGGGTTGGCTGGGACAGTCTCCATTTTGAAGAATTCGATCAGACGGGCGGCGCTAACTCGGGCTGACGATCCGACTGATAAAAGCTGGGTTAAATTCCCGAAGGGTTCCTCCAGCAATGAAAATAGCGCGATACACGAGAAGGCAGTTGGTGCATCGAGCTTCCCACCGAGGAATATGTAAAGGCCGAACGAGCAAACTGCAACGAGCGTACCGGTCATGCTGTAGATCAAAGTTGATAAACCTTCGATAAAATTGATTTTGCGACGGGCCTCCACCTCCTGGCGTCTGATCGCCTCGACTTCTTCCCTGAATTTCGATTCCCAGACGAAGGACTTCACAACCCGAATTCCCTGAAGAATCTGACTCATCAAGGTGATTCGCAAATCTCTCAGAGTCAGGAGTACATCATTATTGCGGACATCGACGATGGCGAGCCTGCGCGAAACGGGAACCACAACAAGGAAGAGCGCCGCCGCCGCCAAGCCAGCCCAGCCAAGAAAATAAAAGAGCAAAGACACCACTCCGAACATGACAAGAATATCGTGGGTTCCGTGAAGCAGGGCAAAGGTGGACTCGGCCACGGAATCTGAATCTGTGCTCATACGGTTCACGATGTCACCGACGGGCGTTGCCTGACGTGAAGAACGAGTCAGTGAAAGCGTATGGCGAAAGATTCGGACATTCAAGCCGTTGACCGTCATCTGTATCGTGCCCAGACATCCGTTAAAAAAATGCTGGCGAACTACGGAACTTCCGATCGAGACCAGCGAAAGAATCAGGGCTACCCCGAGCCCCAGAGTCAGCGAAAGCTCGCCTGCGGCTGCCCCCGCAACCATCTGCAGGAGTTTGCGGAGCAATATGGGAGCGGATACATCCAGAACAACGAGTACCAAAGCCAGAATCAGAAGCAGCATCAGCCTGCGACGAAGAACCTTGGCAATACCAAAAAGAAAGAGCCAGGGACCGTCCAACGGAAGATTTGAAAAATCGACTCTTCCCTTTTCAGGATCAAGGTGTCCGGGGAGTTCGGGCAGGTCCTCGGCCGTAAGGACCTTGTGCATTCCGAGCCGGACCATTTCAGACATGTCGCGGAAGAATAACTTTGAAAGCATCTGAGCAATTTAACCGTTTTTAGCCTGTTCCAAAAGCCTGAAGGCTTCGCCGTTGGTTTTGTCGAATTTGAGGGCCTTCTGGAGAGCCGCGATCCCCTCATCCCGGCGACCGGTCCGAAGCAGAATGCGACCAAGATTGAAATGAAGCTCGGCACTTTCAGGACAGATCTCGATTCCCTGATGCAAGGCAGTTACAGCTTTCGCCAGGGACATGATTCGTTCGTAAAGCCGCGCAAGTTCCAGGTAACCCCGATCATTCAGCGGATTGGCACTGATTCCCTGGTGGATCAACTGTTCCCCGATGTACAACCCCTGCTTTCCATTCGCATGCATCCGGATAGCCGCCAGCGCGGCGTAGGCCCGGATGTCCGCCGGGTGGGTTGCGATCACATGACGGTATAATTGTTCGGCAATTTCCGACCGCTGCTGGATCTCCAGTTGGCGGGCTTCGTTCAGGAAGACATTCAGTTCCTGCCTTCGCTTGGCTTTCTTCAGCACCAGGGAGACCGCGTTTTGCAAATCTGCAATTGTGAAGGGCTTGATGACGTAGTGATCCACTTCGGCGTCGATCGCGGAGATCAGTTTGGACTTTTCGACAGAAACCGGGGCGGTCACCATAACAAAGGGAACACCAGCTACTGCCGAGTCCTCGCTCGCGCGCAGGGCACGCAATAAATCGATTCCCTTCAGATTGGGCATTTCCCAATCACTCACAACAACTTTGATTCGGGAAACATTCCCACACAGAATCTGCAGGGCTTTCTCACCGTCCTCCGCTTGCATTACCGGTTCATAACCCATGGAAACCAGAATTTCGGCAACCGTGTCGCGTGAATCGGGGTCGTCATCCACGACCAGCGCTCCGCCTGCAAACGAAGTGGCTTTGACCTTCGCATTCTCGCGTTCTGCGCTCTTCTTGGCCCGTGCGGCTTCAATTTTTTCCCGAAGAATCTCGACCCGGAAGGGCTTGATGATATAGCCGTCCACATCAGCAATGGCGGCATTATTGATCTTCATTTCCTCATGGCTATCGGGGCTCGTGATAATAATGAATGGAATTGACGTCCATTCAGGGCTTTGCTTCATCAGTTTAAGGAGCTCGATCCCCTTCATCTCCGGCATATCCCAATCGGATATGACCAGGTCAATGGCTTCAGTCCGGAGCTGCGTCAGAGCGGCAACGCCATTTTCGGCTTCGATCACGTCCTGGAATCCAAGGACCGCAAGGTACTCCTTGACGGTGGATCGGACCGTCTCATCATCATCAACCAGAAGGAATTTCATGTCTGCTGTCTCCTGAATTCGAGGATGAAGGCCGTTCCTTTTCCGACCTCCGTCCGTACTGACATCTTTCCCTCATGTTTCTCGACGATCTCCCTGGAGATCGAAAGCCCAAGACCGCTTCCCTTGTCGCCTTTGGTCGTAAAAGCATATTCGAATATTCTGGGCAGCACTTCCGGCGAAATCCCCGTCCCGGAATCCTTGACCCAAGCCATGACTGTTGGCACCGAGTCAGCCGGATTCGTGGTTGGGAGCTCCTTGCAGCCAATCTCAATTGTCCCGCCTGCGGGCATGGCATGAATCGCATTGATCACGAGATTGAGAATGACCTGTTCCAGCTCCGCGGCATTGGCTTGGACCGGACCACAAACAGTGCATTGATCCACGACGCGAATCGAATGTTTAATGAGCTCATGGTTCACCAGACTCAAAGTATCCTTGATAGCCTTGCCCAGATCCACCGCACTTCGGGTTGCCGTACTTTTGGAGAAAGACTGCAGATTCCGGACAATGAAGGAAGCCCGGTCAACTGCGTGAATGATATGATTCAGACGCTCCTTGATTTTGCCCGGATCCTGGTCCTGGAGGGCGAGATCGGCTTTCCCCATGATGGCTTGAAGGAGATTTCCGAACTCATGACTGATTCCTCGCGCGACCTGACCGATCGCTGCCATTCTTTCCGAAAACACCAGCTGCGCATGCGCGGATTCGAGTGATCGCATGCGATTCCACGCCGCCATCATCTGCCGGGCCTTCTGCGTGATTTCAGCCAGCGTGAACGGCTTGTTGAGATAATCCCACTGATCCTTGAAGTCCGGGCCGAAAAGCCGGTCGATATCATCAACAGAGCGATCGTGATATGCGGTAACCACCGTGCAATGCATGTCGCGATCGATCTTCCAGATTTCACGTATGGTCTGGAGACCATCCATGCCGCCGTCCATTTTCACATCAAAAAAACCGCCCGCGATTCGCCGCCCGGCCGCGTATTCCGCCTTGAAAAACGCGAGAGCCGCTTCACCACTGGTGGCTGTCAGAACTTCACAGGTTTGCAGCAAAGCAGGCTCTGCGGCTCCTCCGGGCACTCGTGAAGAACGCCTCGCAGGAGAAATCTCTTTGGGAGCAAGGAAGTCCACATAAGCCTGAACTATATCCTTCTCATCATCGACAACGAGAATCCGGTTGTTAGGCGTTGCCATTGCTTTGCTCCCCTGCTTCAGGCAGATCAATCAGGAATACCGTCTCAACTCCAGAAATACTCTTTTCCACGCGGACCTCTCCCTCATAAGCCCTGACAAAACGTCTGCAGATCGAGAGCCCGAGCCCCGTGCCCTCGTCCGGATTTTTGGTGGTAAACGTCGGTTCAAAAATCCTCTGAAAATTTTCTTCGGCAATACCTGGTCCGTTATCAGCCACCCGAATCAGCACGCGTCCCGCAGGTGTGACCTCGGTGGCGATGCGAATCCAGACCGGCTCACCGATCTTGCCATTCTGATCGCGCGCTTCGTTGATCGCCTGCAGGGAATTACGAAGGAGATTGCTCACGACCTGAAGCATCTCATCGCTATCAGCAAGGATTCTGGGTTGTCCGTCACAGTAAAGTACTTCGATCCTGATCTTGTTCTTCAAAAGCAGGTCGCTCATCGTCGAAAGAGCAGAGTCCAGGAATGCATGAACCGCTATGTTCCTGGCCGTCCCCGAAACCCGCGAAAGCTGGCGCATTCCATTCACGATTTTATTGATCCGATCTGATTCCGAAAGGAGAAAGACCGTATCACTCTGCAAGGTCGTCATGCTGGCCAGAACATCGCCCGCGATCGCCCGGATATTCTCAATATCCTCTTCGAACAGGGTTTTGCCTTCCTGAGCGGTACTCGGTCCGGAAAGCGCGGCCAGCAGTCCTTGCGCTCCTTTGGCAGAATACTCGGTGGCCCAACCCTCGCTGATTTCCTTGAGAAGCTTGAGGTCGGTCTCGTTCTTCTGCAAAGCCTGATTCCGGATTTTTTCGACGCGCGCGTTGATATTGGTCAAAGGATTCAGAACTTCATGGGCCGCACGGCCTGCAATCTCACCCACACTCGCCAGACGCGTGGTTCGAACAAGGGCTTCCTGGGCTTCTTTTATGGCGACATTTTGCGCAGCCAGTTGTTCGGTCCGTTGCTCCACTTTCTTTTCAAGGTCGCGGCTGTATTCCTCGACTTTTTCCCGCGAAACCCTCAGGTCCTGCGTCATCAGGTTGAACGAATTCGCGAGCAGGGCCAACTCGTCGCGGGAACGTACCACGACCGGGTCATTGAAATTCCCTTTGGCGACGCGCCGGGTGGCATCCACCATGAGCCGGATCGGAACCGTCAACGAATGCGAAAAAAACAGAGCCAGCAGGAACGTAGCCGTAATCACAATCAAGGCATAGAGCAGGGACTTGCGGATCAGAACACGCGCCGCCGAGAATGCTTCATCGGCCTTGATTTCAGAGGCAACCACCAGATTGCCGATCCCGAGCTTGTAATAGGATCCCAGATACGAGATTTCTTCTTCGCCAGTCCGTTCTGTGAATCGCTGGACTCCGGAACGAAGCTTTGAACGCAGTGCTGCCGAGATCAAAGGATCGTCCTTACCAGGCCGGGAGCTGGCCACGGTTTTTCCGGCCAAGGGAAGCGTATCTGAATCGACCACATAGACTTTCGCTATCCCCGGTTTTGAAAACAGCTCCAGTATGCGATCCAGACGCAGATCCGCATAGATCACTTCGGGCGAAGAACCGGGACGAAGCAGCGCCATTGCTACGGTAAACAAGGGTGGACTTTCCGTGCCTGCCTCCGAAGGCAAAGTGACATTACTGATCCAAACCGCTTCCGATACAACCCTCTCAAAGGGAATAGGGAAGGTGGTCCGGACGCGATCCAGATATTCCGGTCCCTGGGGTGCGGCTGGAGAGTATGTCTCCAGGTACTTTGGCCAGACGCCCAGAATCTCAGACTGAATCAGACCCTCTGGGGTTTTCCGCAACAGGCCTACACGCACGAGCTCACTTTCTTCGGCCAAGGCCTCTGCAATCGCGGTGGTGCTTCGCAGGGTCGCGACGATTTTCAATTTGTCGATCACCCGGTTCAAATGGGCTTCCATTTCACTGCCAAAAGTCTGAACATTCGTCTGGTTGAGTTCGTAGACGAGGAGTGTTTTGTCCTCATAAAAAATTTTTGACGCGAGATAAAGATAGAAAGCCACAGCCCCGATCACCAAGAGGCTCAAAACCAGCAGAATTTTCGTTCGAATTGATATTTGCCAGCGATTCGTCATAATAGATACTGATCCAGGATTATCCTTAATATTATGACTCAGTCAGGCTGCCCCGCAAGTGCCGAAACCTTCAGTCCCGAGAGCCAAAACTGGTCTACGGGCCCCTTCCGCACGCTCTGGCTTCCCGCGTTGATCTGTTTACTGATTCTTGCCGGTGAGATCTACTTTCTACTGGCGGATATCAGCGAGCAGGTGAAAGGCGCCCCCGTTCAAGGTGTCCCCGTTGCGGTTTTGCAGTCACTCGACAGCAAAGCCAGTTTGAAACAGGTTACAAATGGCGTCCGCCATAAAGCCGCCGGAACGCTGATCTGGGCAGTTCCGCAACCCGGCCAATCCCTTTTCCGTCAAGATTCCATCGCTACCCTGGCCGACTCCGAAAGCGTTGTTATCTTCCCGGATGAATCTGAAGTGGTGATCGAGCCCGAAAGCCTGATCGTCTTTGAAGATCTCCCGACCCAAGGCCCCGCTCAGATCACCGCAAGGATTGTGAAAGGTTCGCTCTATAGACGTAAAGCCGGGAAATTGCCGCTGGTGCTCAAGGTTGGAAACAGCCATTCAGAATTGAGAATCAATGATGAACGATCTGACGCGATTTTCCGCGTGATTGCCCGAGGCCACGGCGTCGAAGTCATTGTTCAAAGCGGAGCGGTTGTCATCAACGGCTCACAAAGAATCGCGGCAAAACAAAAGGCTGTCCTCGCGGATCTCTCGAACGGAAGGATCGAGGTTCAACCTGAGCCCCCGCTTCAAAAAATGGCGCCGCCTCGCCTGCGTCGCCCCAGGATTGAAATAAAACCACGCACACTGCCGCAACAAAGCTCCTTCTGGTTTCCCATGGCGTTCGCTGCTGAGACCGACATCAATACGATCGAAATTTCAATCCACTTTACCTGGGAAGCCACCGCGGGTGCGCAGCAGTATAAAATTCAAATCGCAGCGGATCCGGAATTCCAGAAGTTGATCACTGAACAGGTCGTCAAAGAACCGCTTTTCAACTACATCACTCTTTCGCCAGAGGCCGATTCGATCGTCTACTTCAGAGTCGCAGGAATCAATTCACAAGACGACGTTGGCGAGTTCAGCGCCTTTGAAAAAGTCGAGATCAAACCAGAAATTAAACCCGCACCTGTGCGTGTACCCCTCACTCAACAAAAAATAAAACTCCAAGAGAAACCCCAAAAGAAACCCCAAAAGAAACCCGAAGACAACCCCCTACCCTTCTCCCATCCGAAGCCCAAACCCCCTGAAATCGCGCAACCCCGTCGGAGCGAGCCGCCGATGCCTTTGCGCGCCGAAATAGCCCTGGGTTTGATTTTTCAGAGTCGCTCGTTCAAATCTGATCTCTACCCCAATCACGCCAATGGAAATGGCTGGATCCCGGGCTCAGTTCGAGGAGAAGTTGATTTCCCGGCATTCGAAAAATCACGTTTCCGTTTAGGATTGACTGCTATCCTGGAAAACGTCAGCGCAAAAGGTGGCAATACCCCTCTCCCTCCCGGCGTACAAGCCACCGCAAGTGCACCGCTCGTTCAGGTTTGGGGAGTTTTTGAAAAATCGTTTTGGGGAGTGGGTCCGTATCTAAGCAACTCCAGCCAGTTCAGTTGGAGGGAGGGAGCCTTGACCTCTCATTTTCGGCCCCTTGCAGGTGCGCTATTTCAATTGAACACCAGGCGGTATCGCATCCAGATCGCTCCGATCTTGATCGGAGCACAAGGTGCCGACCTCAGTTTTCAGGCAAAATTTCCATTCAGTCTCGCCCCAGACTGGTTCCTCCGTGGTGGATTGACCGGCCGCTGGCTCAAGATGGAGACTTCCTACGGTGGCATTGCGGAGGTCGGCTATGGATTTTAGATCGCTTTTTTCATTAGGTGCGCTGGTCACTGCAATTTTCAGTGCGACGGCTCAGGCCGGAACACTCGTAGAGGATTTCACTAACCTGGATCATGCGGACCTGACGCAATCCACTGGCGTGTGGAATGTGGTTGATCACGCGGCTCAGGCCGCGATTGTTGCAGACGAGGACGCTACTCGCGTTATTCCCTTTGGCAACGGCTCGGACGGGATCCTGAACTCATCATCCGGATATATTTTTGACACCGACACTCATCCGACTGGTTTCAATTTCATCTCCGTCTCAATCACCGGCGGTCCAATTACAGTGAGAGGATCCAACCCGCTTGTGATCCGCTCACTGGGCGAGGTCACCATCACACCCGATCTTTCAGTGAGTGGTGGAGAGGGAGAGCCAGGGCAAGCTTCACTCACCGAGAACCTTGCGGGCCCCGCAGGCGGCAACCCGATTGCCGCTCGTTCCTCCGGCGGAGCAGGAGGGAAGTCGTTCGAAACACTCGATGCCACACTGCTGAACGGATCTGACGGACTTCAATCTGATGGTCTGGCATTCAACAGCGCCGGACCAGGAGATCTCGATCTGAATCCCGGAGTAGATGGCAACTCCATGGGGCCCGGACCCGGCCCCGATTTTGATACGACCGGTTTCATTGCAGGAACCGGCGGCGGTGGCGGCGGCGGCCAATACCATGAAGCCCTGGGTACAAAGTATTTCACCACCGGTGGCGGTGGCGGCGCGGGAGCGGGAACTCTTCGCATCTCAGCGATTGGCCTCATCACGATGGGAAATATTTATGCACAAGGCGGAACCGGCGGCGCTGCCGCGAAAAGTGATGGCATTTGCAGCGGTCACGGTGCTGGTGGAAACGGAGGCGGTGTCTGGTTACAAAGTTGGAAGGGGGTGACAACGGCCAACAACCCGGATATTGAGCCAGGCGAGGGTGGCACCAATCTCGCCTGCCCCATCGTTTTGGGAAATCCTGGGTTTATCGGCTTTCGAAGGGCGGATGGTCCAGCATTGCCAGGCACCTGGGTCCTGAACGGGGTCACCACCTATTTTGATGTCTCAAATGCCGCAGCCTCGCAGACCTATATCGTCCAAAGCAAACCATACGATCTGGGCACAATGAATGCCGCTTTCACCACAAACCCAAGTATCACGAGTCAGACAAACGGCGGCACCATCGCGCTTGAGTATGCGGGTTCAGAAAACGGTGCGGTATTTTCGAACTACACCTCGGAGCTGACCACTCTGAGCAACCAGAATATCCGTTATCTCAAATTCAGGCTGACGCTCACCACAGCCGGAATTCCAGGGGACTCTCCCGCAGTATCCAAAATCACAGTTCCTTATGATGACCTGGGCTGGGCCAATACGGATCTCTCAATTTCACCCGGCTGCGGTATGATCACGGACAAGCAGAAACCATCTGGACCGCCCTCGCCAGGCCCCTTGATCATGGCTTTCTGGTTTGCCGCGTTTTTCCTGTTCTGGGGATTTTTAAAAAAGCGGATCGACGTGTAACCCGATATCCTTGCCCATAGATCGCTTCGAGCGAATGGTCCCACTCCGCCAACAAGCGCCGGAGCCGCAAAATATGAATGTCAACTGAGCGAGTTCCTCCGCGAAGGAAATTCTGAAGTTCCCCGCGCGGCACGACTCTTCCCTGGCTCTGTACTAAAATCTGCAGAATTCGAAAGCCTCCGCGAGTCAGGTGGATCGTCCGTTTGCCAAGAAGAACTGATTGCGATGAAGGGTCGAGCGTTAAATTTCCCAGGCAGAGCACCAATGCCAGCTCCACCTGCCCCAATCGGAACCGAATCCGGCCCAGGAGATCTGCAATCCTGAATGGCTTGATGAGGTAGTCATTGGCTCCGGCCTTGAGCGCTCGCTGCATACTCGAAGCCTCCATATCAGAAGTTAAAAAAATCACGGGTGTCGGCCGGCGAGGATGGGCTGCCCGAAATTTTTCGCAGATCTGAAATCCATTCAAGCCCGGCATATCGATATCCAGCAGCAGTAAATCCGGAGGGGTGGAGATCGCTTTTGCCAATCCTTTTCGCGGATTTTGAAAAGCCCATACATCATATGATCCGCCGAGTACCTCTTGGATGAGTTCGAGGGTTTCACTTTCGTCATCGATTGCCAGAACTAGCTGTTTTCGCATATATTTATAATGAATTGTTCCTCAATTGTTTCAAAAATGACATAAGATTTGGATTTTATGATTGTTTTCTACATGTTATGAGAACGGAAGGAATCTGGAATTTATCATATTAATCAATATGTTATAAGCGTCATGGCCGGGCGCCGAGTTTGTAATATTTACGCATTGCGTTAAAATAGATACATGTTGCACGTATGTACCGGATCTTCCCGATTTTTAGCTGCCGCACGTGTGTGCGCGATCACCACTCTGGCGATTTTTGCAACCACGAGCTGCCGAATCGTCATAGTTGATTTTGACAAGAAGCTGGGAGGGCACCGCCTGCAAGCCAGCGCTGCAGATGGCGGCAAACTCATTTCCTGCGATCATTCAGAATCCATTACTCTTACGCCAATCAAGATCGACGGAGGCCAGCACCTTTATTTCAGCACCGATGATCTGGCGATATTCCTGAATCCTGAAATCCAGATTCAAAGCGTTCAACTGAACGTGACTCTTGCCGGCAAACAAACGGGAACCCCTGATGAAGTTCAGCTTTCGGCAAACGGAATTCAGGCCACTGGAGCTCATGACTGGCCACATTACCGCCTGCTGAAGTACGACGACCGCGATGACTCATCCCAGGTCCGGTTCCACCTGCATCACATGAAACTCAACGGAGCCGAGCCGCTCTATTTCTTCATGGCAAAAATCGTGAAGAACCGAGGGCTTCTCAAGTTGACCTTGCAGGGGAAAAAAGTCCGTATCGCACAGGCCTCGATCGAAGTCACCTATGCTTCCGAGTCCGACTGCAATACTCCAGACCCCGACCCCTCTCCCACCGTTTCGCCGACCGCGCCACAAACCTATATTGACTCGACCACACCTTCGGTCCCGATCACGAATCAAAACAGCATTTCAATCAGTTTCTCCAGTGATCAAACAGGTGTCAGCTTTCTCTGCTCTCTGGACGGCGGGCAAGAGGAAGCCTGCTCATCGCCCTATTCCTACTCGGGATTGGGCGATGTTACGCATACTTTTCATGTTGCCGCCAGAAATGCCTCCGGCCTGACTGACCCCGCAGGCGCCTCCTATGTTTGGACGATCGACACGATTCCCGCCAGCACCCCCGAGTTGAATGCAGAAAATCTGCCCCCCATTACCCGTGACACGGCCGCCGTGTTCTCCTTTACTTCAGCAGATGCAGTGAGCTTTCTCTGCGCCTCTGACGGCGGCGCTTTCGCGACCTGTACCTCGCCCGTTTCCAGGGTGAATCTCGAGGAAGGTCTCCATCAGTTTGCAGTTGTCGGAATCGATGCGGCTGGAAACACCGGAGAAGTTCCTGCCGTATTCCAGTGGGCGGTTGACCGAACTCTGCCTGTGACTGCCATCGTCCAAGTCGTGCCCTCTTCCGCAATCACCTCTTCGCAGGCAATGCAGCTGCTTTTTGCGGCAACAGAAGGTGGCTCTTTCGAATGTGCGCTGGATTCAGGGAATTATATGCCCTGTGAATCACCGTTTTCTCTCCAGAGGCTTGCAGATGGACAACATTTCTTTCAAGTCCGTGCGACCGACATCGCCGGAAACATCGGAGAGCCGGCCACCTACGCCTGGACAGTTGACACGATCGCGCCGGAAGTCCTCCCGGGCAACGTCAATCCTCCGCAAGGACCGACCAATGAAGCCACAATTGCCTTCAATTTCTCTGCAAATGAACAGGCCAGCTTCAACTGCAGTATCGATAATGCAGGATTTGGCCCGTGCACCTCGCCTTTTACCGGTTCCATCTTTACGAACGGTCCTCACAACCTCGCGGTCATCGCCATGGACCTGGCCGGCAACGTTTCCTCTCCGGTGTATGTGGAATGGATGATGGACTTCATTGATCCAATGATCAGCTTCGGAGCCATGGCACCCTCGGCAGCCAGTCACATCAACTCGTCTCATCTCAGCGCTGAAATCTATTCCTCGGAAGCGGTGATCATGAGTTGCTCGTTGAATGATCTGGACCTTCAGCAATCGCAGTCGCCGATCAGCGTGAGTGCTCTTTCAGAGGGAAGTTACTCCCTGATTGTCATGGGCCAGGATTTGGCTGGAAACTTATCAAATATCATCTCCCACCTTTTTACTGTTGATCTGACGCCACCCGCAGTCAGTCTGAAGGCGGATATCTCAAATACAACAACACGCCTGACGATGAACTCATTTGCCTTCACCGCGAACGAAGCTTCCAGTTTCACCTGTAATCTTGACGGCGCGGGTTTCTCCGCCTGTTCAAGCCCCCTTCCATTCGCCGGATTAGCGGAGGGAGCACATGTCTTTGAAGTAATGGCAATTGATCTGGCCGGAAATACAAGCACGCATGAAGCCCTTCAATGGACTGTCGATCTGACAGCACCCGTTACCACATTGAATTCGACTCAGACGTCCCGGGCTACCGTTTCTTTGAGCATTATTTCAAGCGAAGCCAACAGCACTGTGGCTTGCTCGCTGGACGGTGCGACACCTTCGGTTTGCGGTTCATCCTTCACCTTGAGCAACCTCTCAGTTGGCAGTCATTCTTTCGCCGCCTGGGCAACGGATCCAGCGGGTAACGCTGATCTCAAAGGCGCGGTAATCAACTTTGTGATCGAGCCACCTGTCACAACGAGACTGACGAGCATCACCCCGTCTTCCACTCTCAACAATCAGGGCTCGGTGACTTTCACCTTTGACTCAAATCTGCCGACTGCAACTTTTTTATGCAGTCTGGATAACAAAGCCCCGGTCTCCTGCTCCTCGCCCAGCACCTACAACGGACTTTCAGAGGGAGTACATACGTTCACCGTCCGCGCAGTGGACCGCTTCGGCGGGCAGGATTCAGTTGTCGCAAGCCATGGGTGGACCACCGACTTCACTCCTCCCTCCTCCCTTCTGAACGCTACCCGTACCAGCAA
This sequence comes from Bdellovibrionales bacterium GWA1_52_35, assembly GCA_001769805.1. GTDB lineage: Bacteria > Bdellovibrionota > UBA1018 > UBA1018 > UBA1018 > GWA1-52-35. The sequence goes on along the minus strand of MEPO01000024.1, from coordinate 125,939 downwards.
TTCCGCAATCACCTTCACCTTCACGGCCAGCGAAGCGGCCTCAGGATTTCAGTGCTCCTGGGATGGAGGGCTTTTTGCTCCTTGTGCCTCACCTGTTATGAGCAGCAATCTTGCCTTGGGTAATCACTCGTTTGTCGTCCAGGCAACAGACCTCGCGGGAAACACTGATCAGCTCGGCCCGAGCCATCAGTGGACTGTTGATCCAGCACCCCAGACTTCTCTGGACGCCAGCACACCTTCGACTCCCATCACGAACTCGACTTCCGCCAGCTTCTCCTTCTCGTCCAACCTGAATACTGCAACCTTTGTCTGTCAACTGGATGAAAGCGCATTCGAGACATGCACCTCTCCGATGGATTATTCAGACCTTTCGAACGGCCCGCATCTATTCACAGTGAAAGCGGTTGATTCCTTCGGCACCGAAGATCTTGCAGGTGTATCTCAGCAGTGGATCGTTGATTCGATCTCTCCAGTCACAAGCCTGAATTTTTCAAGAACCTCAAACACTGCCATCAGCTTCAGGTTCACAGCCAACGAGGAAGTCAGCGGTTTTGTCTGTTCTTTTGACAACGCCCCATTTGCACTCTGCTCTTCGCCCCTGAACTTCAACGATCTGCCGGTCGGGGAGCACGCTCTGGTCGTCAAAGGAATTGATGGGGTGGGTAACACGGACCCTGAGGGAGCAAGCTATCACTGGGTCGTTGATCCTCGCCTGAGCACCTCGCTTATTTTGATCAGTCCTCCCAGCAATTATACCAATTCGAAATCGGCTGAACTTTCATTTGCTGCCAATCTGAACGGTTCAACCTTTATCTGCAGTCTCGATAACAGTTCGTTCTCGGCCTGCACCTCTCCCATCAGCTACTCCGCTCTGGCCGACGGCCTTCATACTTTCACCGTGAAAGCAGTGGATCAATACGGAAGCCAGGATCTCCAGGGTGCCTCCCAAGCGTGGACCGTTGACACCAAAACACCGACGGTTCTGACGATTTCAGCGCCAACGACCAGCACCACGATCACGATCAATTGGACTACGAATGAACCCACTACGGGCAAGATCAATTGGGGTCCGGGCACAACTACGCCGAATTCAATTCCCGAGGATACCAGTCTCGTGACGTCCCACAGCGTTGTAATCAAAAACCTCCTGCCTGGGACGCTCTATTCATATGTCATCAGTGGTCATGACCAGGCCGGGAATGCCTATACCGTGAGTCGCCGGCAGGTCAGAACCAACTACTGACCAGTGGATCAGCTGAAACAGACTCCTGGCACATTGCTCGCAATCCCGCATTCCGAGATGAAAATCATTGATTTCAAGGCATTTCGCGGCCCGAGCCTCTACCACCCTGAAGCGGCCCTCGTGATGCGCCTGGAACCCGGTACAGCAGGCCACCAACCTATTTTGACTTTTCCGCAGGCATTGCCGATTTTGTCCAATGCACTTGCAGGGCTCCAGTTGAAGCCTGACGCAACGCTGATCGAGGTAGTCCAGAGTGTTGCTCTGCAGCTGAACCAAATAGCGGGGCTCGCTTTAACACTCCCCCTGCAATGCGGAGCACCTGCTCGCAAGCCTGCTGATTTCATCGCACTGCCCTGCTTTTCTAAAAGAGCTGCGAGCTTTCTTCTTCAAACCGCCTTCAATCTGGTCAAGGCCGCAGTCGAGGGTCAGAACTACCCGCTGAGCCCGGCGCTTCTTGAGGCCAATCAAATCCTGAAAAAAACCGGGATGAGTTTCAATACGATCGCCATCATTCAAGCCGCGATAAAAAGAGGAATTCCCTGGACTCGCTTGCCACGGCCCAACTCCATTCAGCTGGGCTACGGAAAGAACCGACGAGTCCTTCAGTCTTCCTGGACGGACAGGACATCACTCCTGGCAGCTGAAATCGCCAGTCAGAAACACCTGACCAAGAAACTACTCCAGAAAGCCTCACTCCCAGTTCCGCGAGGGTGGTCAGTTCAAACTGAGGAGCGAGCTCTGGAAGTATTCCGGAAGATCGGCGGACCGGTGGCGGTAAAACCTTCCAACGGGAAACAGGGGCAGAATGTCGCGCTCAGCCTGTCTTCCGAAGAGACGGTGAAGCACGCATATCAGGCAGCAGCCGCAAATTCTGAACACGTCGTCGTCGAGGAGTACCTTGAAGGGCGGGACTTTCGTGTCCTTGTGATCGGTGGGAAGTTCACAGCCGCAGTTGAGCGTGAACCAGCGCACGTGACCGGTAACGGCATACACTCGGTGGCCGAACTTGTGGAAATCGAAAATCAGAATCCCATGAGAGGAGACGGACATACTTCATGTTGGTGCCGGATCAGATTCGAACAGGAGGAAATTCGCTTTCTTGAAACTCAAGGATGGGATCCGGGTGATGTACCCGAATATGGTCAAAAGGTCTTCCTCCGAAAATCCGCTAACGGTTCCGCCGGAGGTACCTCACGAGACGTCACGGAGGAAGTTCACCCCCACTTCCGGGAAATCTGTGAAAAAGCTGCACGCGTGATCGGACTGGATATCTGCGGTGTTGACATGATCGCCCCGGATATTTCTGAACCTGGTGGGCGTTGCTGGATCCTTGAAGTGAATCACCGCCCCGGGCTTCAGCCCCATCTCCATCCCACCTACGGGAAAGCTCGAAATGTCGCGGAAAATATCTTAGACCTGCTCTTCCCGGCTGACAGTCCCTTCGGAATTCCCATTATTTCCATTCTCGGCGGCTACGCGCATTTTCCCGTGGCACAGGCGATTTCAGAAAATCTGCGCTCATTGGGAATACGCGTGGGTTTGGCCAGGCAGGCACAGGACGGAAACAGTTCAGCAGCAGCGATTCTCATGGATCCCATCCACGAAGCCGCAGTGATTCAACTCGGAGTTCCGGAGATTCTGGCCCACGGTCTTCCTTATGATCATTGTGATCTGGCTATCCTGATGGAATCCAAGTGCGAGCAGGAACCAGCACTCCGGCTGATTTTTCAGAAAGTTCGTGACGGGGGAATTGTCGCAGTCAATTTCGAGGCATTCCAAAGCTTGGATTTCCTGGAATCGTGTAAACGCGACTACCCGAACAAAAACATTCTAATGATCTCAAAAGAACAGGTCAGCACCGTGGCTGTGCCAGATATACTCAGGGCAGTACACGGATTTTGAAATAGTGGCAATACACCTCTTCCGCGTCACGGGGAAGTGAAAGGCAGATCCTGTTTTTTAAGATTTGATTGCGCGCTCCCGTCACCTGGAGCTCAACTTCAAAGGTCTTGATATCTCCGGGCCTTGACTTCAGCTGATTCCAATACAGGATCGGACCGTGAGGAAAACGGCGGTTTCGGATTTTTGAGGGCTGCGGATCAGCTCTCTTGAAGTCAGTATCTTTCGGGAACTTGTCCAGCATCCGGAGATGCTTCAAAGTGCAGGCGCTTCTGTTCTCCAGGCGGACCACGTACTTTCCGGTTTCGCCCACTGACAACTTCCTGGGTCCGAGATGCTCCACGCCAAAAAGACACCACTCCCCCGTCTTTGGATCCGGAATGCTGATTGCGCCGGAAGTTCCGGCCCAGACTTTACCGATAGAGATGGCGAAAACCAACGTCAATAGGTAGTGAAACATTGATCGCAGTCCTTTGTCGTGTTTAGAAAATCGAGAATCTTCGAGCTTTGCGTCGTCCCTCTCAGAAGGGAGACAATCATCAAGACATCGGGCTCGGTTCTTCCGCGGTTGATTTTGTAAGTTCCGAAAACGAACTTATGGCTCAGACTCGGGAAACGGTCGCGTATGGATTCGCGCCAGTACTGCTTGTTGGTGCAGGAATAAAAGTAAAAGAGTTGCCGGCCGGGCAGAAAACGCGTCCGGGTCCAATCCACATCAAGACCCGGAACGTTTTTCGTATAAGACGTATCCGGGAGTTCCGATTTTCCGTTCTTCTGCCCCCGGTATTGAAACGGAAGCCACCTGGTCCCAAAACGCACCCAGCGAATTGGGTACAAATCGGTTTTTAAAATAGGCTCGTCTTTAAAGTAGTTGTTACGTGTGTCCACCTCGATTGTGGGAAAGCCCCGGCCCATCCGGTAATAATTCTGGTAATGTTGAAAAGCCGGCCCTTGTCCATAACGGGAGTGACCGTGGTACATGACAATCTCGTACTCGGAAAACGCGCGTGCAAATTCATTTCGCTCGTACCCGATCGTAATGGAATAACGAATACCCCGCTTTGAATTCAGAAAAGAAAGATGGCTGCCATCCCCGCTGAGATTCCAATCGACCAAAGGGAGTTCATAGTGCAGGGCCAGGAGCTTGAGCATTTCAAAAATCTGCGAGCCTCGAGCCGGATAATATGTCCCGATTCCATATCCAAGGTAAATCGTCACGAGTCCATCTCTTTCGAACTCTTTATAAAAAGGCCGGAGATCAGCATGAACCGGGTCCGCTGGTTCATCGGTATAGACCGGTGCTTCCGGAATAAAGGACGAGGGCTGAACATCCAAAGGCCCCAGAAAGTCCAGTTCCCTCACACCTGCTGCAAATGCGAATGTTGCGAGCAACAGCGAGCTGACTCCAAGAGTAAATACGAAACGTAGGTATTTCATCGGTCCTCCGCGGAGAACTCTAAGCAAATGACCTGGAGTGTTTACAATCAAAATGAGACGAGCACCATTGACGCCCCGCACGCCCTTCAGGAAAAAATATTATATATTCGGGGTTCAAATTTTTAAGCTAGTGCCTCGCTGCGAAAAAAACGTATGTTCGCCTTTGGAGGATTTCAGATAATGAGTTCACGGCTTGATGGAATATCGTTCGGCAAAATAGTTCAGATTCGCGAAAGGCTTTTAAAAAGCCAGGCGACGGGAAAAAAGGTTTTTCGATTTGAGTCCGGAGATCCAAGTTTCAGCGTCTCCGAGCAGGTTCTTCAGGGGATCACCAGGGCCGCGCAGGAAGGAAAGACCCATTACATTCCGAATGACGGGATTCCAGAACTCAAAAAGGAATTGAAGCTGAAGCTCGAAACCCGGAACGGAATTCATCTGCCCTCTGCGGATTCTATTTTCATCACCAACGGAGCGATGCATGCCCTTTACGTTCTCTGGCACTGCCTTCTGGAACCAGGAGACGAGGTGATTGTTCCGGACCCCATGTGGACTGAGGCGGTCGAAAATATTCGTCTGGCTGAAGCCAGACCCGTTCCGGTCATTCTCCAGCATGAAGACGGATATCTTTACAGGCCGGAAGCGATTGAGGCAAAGATCAGCACGAAGACCAAAGCCATTTTCGTCAATAGCCCCCATAATCCAACCGGCGCGGTTCTCCCCAGAGAGACCTTGGTGGGTATCCTTAAAACCGCCGAGAAACACGACCTTCATATAGTGACGGACGAGGCCTACGAAGACATCGTCTACGATGCGAAACACCACTCGCTGGCGGCGCTCGCGGAGCAGGAGGGGTTTGATAAAAAATTCCAGGAGCGAATCATCAGCATCTTCTCCTTCTCCAAGTCCTCTGCCATGAGCGGCTTGCGTGTTGGATACATCGTTGCCCGCGAGCAGCTTGTCCGAGAGCGGATCTCGAAACTCTTGAGATGCACGATCAACGGCGTGAACAGCATAGCCCAATGGGCTGCAATCGATGCTTTGCGCACGGACCGATCGCACCTGGATGGCATGCTCAAGGAGTACAGGACGCGCCGCGAGATCATGATTCAGGCGCTGACCGGAATTCCCGGTCTGGATATTTTCAAGCCGCAAGGAGCCTTTTATCTCTGGTGCAAAATCGATCCCTCACTGTACCACAGACTCGGGGTCAGGGACGCCGATGCGCTCTCCAGCAAGCTTGCGGAAGCGGGCATCGGGAGCGCGCCTGGTGATAGCTTCGGTCAGCACTGCGAACATGCCATACGCTTTGCTTACAGCTGTGGAACTGCGATGGTCAGAGAAGGGGCGAAGGAACTTTCGGCGGTGCTGCGAAAATGAAGGTGACCCTCTGCCAGATGGATATCGCTTGGCAGAACGCTCCGACCAACCTGCTGAAGATCAAACGGATGTTGCAGGAAACAAACGATCTCGGCGCTGAGCTCGTGATTTTTCCGGAGATGTGTCTGACCGGATTTTCAATGAAACCTGACGAAGCAGCACTCCCTCCAGATTCACCGCTGCTTACAGAGCTGCTCGCGCTTACCCGCGGGCGAAAGGCCCTCGTGCTTGCGGGAGCTGCCGTCCGGCGTCCGGAAGGTCCTTACAACGAATGCTGGGCTATGCGAGACGGGTTACTGGTCGGTGTATATCAGAAGGTGAACCTCTTCTCGTTTGCCGGCGAGCACGAAGTGTATCGGCCCGGAAAGAAGCTGTTGCTGGTTTCAGAAGGCAAGCACAGCCTGGCGCCTGTCATTTGCTACGACCTTCGTTTCAGCGAACTTTTCCTGAAAGCGGCGGAACGAGTCACAGGCGCTTTTGTCGTTATCGCCAATTGGCCTTCTGCCCGAAGAGAGCAGTGGAAGACTCTTCTCAGAGCACGCGCCCTGGACACCCAAACTTATGTGATTGGCGTGAACCGCGTCGGATCCGGCAATGGCCTCGGCTATTCCGGCGATAGTGCGATCTTCGATCCAGCTGGACGGCAGCTGAACGATTTCCGCAGCGATGAGGCTGTGATTACGGTGGACCTGGACCTGGAAGAAACCTCTCGTCTGAGGGAGCGTTTTCCGGTTCTGGCTGATCGCGGGAAATTGAATAAGCAGCTGCAGAATCTGGAGATTGAAGAGTCCCATCTGAACTGAGCGACTAAACCAAGGAGGAGCAAGGATGTTGCACTTCGAAAGAACTCTATTTTCAATTCAAGTTCTGGGTTTTGCAGCCCTGGCTTTGTGTACCTCATCTCAGACCGTGTGGGGATCTCAGCCAGACCTGCCCTCCCCTGAAGACATTCTTAATCAGTCCAGACAAGGCCTCCGGTTTTCGAAAGCCTGCGCCCAGGGACAAAAGATGACGATCGCGGCGGTAGGCGACGTTCTCCTGCATGACGACCCGCAGATTCAGGCCGTACGCGATCCGGCACGTTTCACGAGTCTCTGGGCACGCATCCAGGACTTGCTGGCCAGAGCCGACGTCACTTACGCGAACCTCGAGGGAACCGTTGCCTGGGGTATTGATCGAGACAAGCACAAGGTCCGGGACCCTGGGTTTGTTTTCGATGATATTGTGTACTCGGGCCTGCCACGGCTGAATTACCACCGGTATCTGCTGGATGATCTCGTCGCCAGTGGTTTCGATATAGTATCAACCGCCAATAACCATGCCATGGACCGGGGCACCTTGGGTCTCGAAAGGACAATTGATGCACTCAGGGCTGCCGGGCTTCCTTTTGCCGGAACCCGGAAGGCTTCCGAAGGCAATCGGGAATGGTTCACGATCACTGAAACTCGCGGAATCAGACTGGCCTGGATTTCCTGCACCAGAAGAATCAATCCTGACAAGGCTTACCCCAAAGATCAAATCCTGAACTGCCATAACGATACAGTTGAGATCGAAAAACTGATTCGGCGTATTGTCCGCCGGGGGATGGCCGATGCCGTTATCATCACTCCACACTGGGGCGGCCAGTACATGCATGTACCCAAACCGAAGCAGATCGAGATCTCCCGGCGCTTTCTCGAAGCCGGCGCGCTCGTTGTCATGGGCGCTCATCCACATACGATTCAGCCTTGGGAGAAAGTGATCACACGTGATGGACGGGAAACATTCGTCTTCTATTCTCTGGGAAATTTTGTCAGTGGCCACCGCGAACTTCCGAAACGCGCAACAGTCATTCTGAACGTCGGACTGACAAAGCGACCCAACGGTGAAATACTTGTGAACGGCGTCAACTACATTCCGGTCCTGATGCGAAGGGAAAGATCCGCTGAAGGCTGGTATTTGACGGCAGAAGCGCTGGAGCGGCATCCCCAAGGAGAATCGTCCAACCAGGTACATGATGCCAGAATACTGCTCGAGAGCATTCTGGGAGACAGGAACCGGGCCTCGCCGGACTCCCCTTTGACCACAAACCCGGAATGTTCGAAGTAGGGCTCTGCCCACTCTAAAAATAAATAATAGCTGACTGCCACTACTTTCGCGCGCCCTTCTCGTATTTTCACGCAGAGGGACACACGACAATGATTTTCAGCAAATTGCCGTTAGCGGCTATTCTGCTCATACTGCAGCCGCTCATCTTGACTGCCTGCAACGGAACCGATCCAGTTTTGCCGGCCGATGTCACAACAAACCCAACCGATACGCCTGCGCCGACTTCGAACCCCAAGCCCACTGTCACACCAACGCCGACCTCGACCCCCAAACCCACTATCACTCCGACACCGACCTCGACCCCCAAACCCACTGTCACTCCGACACCGACCCCAACCCCCACTGCGCCTCCCGGCCTCTCACTTGGGGTTCTTCACAAACTCAAACTCCGAGTGGACGTACTACAGGAATACTTACTCTATTTACCGACGGCGGGTTCGCAGAATGCACCGATCTTTGTCACGGTTCATGGAATTTCAGAAAACTATGTCGAACATGCCAATCTCTACAAGTCCTTTGCGGAGAAGTACCGCGTAATACTGATCGCGCCCCATTTTCCGCAGACGCGCTACGATGATTATCAAAGACTCGGCAGAGACGGTGCTCGGGCGGATTTGGCACTCAAAAGCATCGTTCACGAAGTGCGGGAAATCAGCGGCGCGAGCAGCGGGAAATTTTACCTCTTCGGATACTCAGGAGGCGGGCAGTTCTCCCACCGTTACGCGATGGCGCACCCGGACGATGTCGCGCGTCTGGCTGTCGGCGCTGCCGGCTGGTACACCTTCCCTGACTCAAAAATACGATATCCGCAAGGTACGCTGAATTCCGGCGACCTCCAGAATGTGGTCTTCGATCCGAACCGTTATCTCAGAGTCCCCGGTGCGGTTTTTGTTGGCGATCTGGATAACCAACAGGACTCTTCACTTTATTCAACCGACTCCATCAACTTGCAGCAGGGCTACAACCGTTTTGAACGCGGGCAGAACTGGATTGACGCAATGTCGGCTGCCGCACAGGGCATTGGAATCAACTCTCTTCATGAATTCCACGGCCTTCCGGGCTGTGCTCACTCTTTCTCGAACTGCATGACAAAGAGTAAGATGGGTGAAGGCGTATTCAAGTGGTTTTTCGGATATTAGGACTGAGTTCTGAAAAAAGCCATTCAATGACGTACTTTCCCATATTGCGTTTTTCCATGCTTCGGGAAAAGGAATGCCTGCATTTCGGAAGCGCATGAAACTCCACACGTGCGTCCAATTGATTTTGCTCCGCAGCGACATTCATGGCCTCCACCCATCGTTGTCCACGCTCAAAGCGGTTTGTTCCCTGATGCAAGGAGATGCGCTGCGATTTGTTCAGTGAGCGCCCCTGACGAACGTCCCGATCGCCTACCATTACAGCGGCCCGGACCCGAAGAAATTCTGCGGGATCGAAGGTCACGCCCGCAAGCTCCCCATTTTTTTGCAGCCCCCGGGGGTACTTTAGATCATCTTGAGGAAAGGTGTACCAACCGGCGGCACCCACGACATAGGCGATGACATCCCTTGGGTGGGCCATAACAAAACGATGCACGAACTGCCCCCCTCCCGAGTAGCCGAAGAGATAGAGTCCTGTGGAATTCGCTCCGGTCATTTCAAATACCTCCCGAACCAGCGCGCGTAAGGCTAAATCGGCGCGCTTGCCCCGAGTCCCTCTTCCTAGTCTTTGATAGTCCTTGAAATCAGGCGGCGAAAAAATGGGTGCGACCAGGACAAAACCGTGCCTTTCAGCCAGAGCTTCGAAGCCTTCCGCGTGTTCCCTGGCATTACCTGAGATGCCGTGAACTGAAACAAAGACGGGCGCACCCGAGGATCCTCTTGTGGGAAGATAAAGATAGTACTCCAATCCGGCAACATTCCGGGATTCCATGAGATGAATCTGGCCGCGAACCAACTCTTCTGAATGAGAGGAACATACGTTCGACATGAGGGACTCAGGCAACCGCAGCCAGCTCAATTCGACATTTCCCGATCGGAAGTTGCAGGACTTGGGCGATTTCGGGGGTGCCCAAGGAATCCGTTTGAAGGATTGGTAACTGCGTTTCAACGGTGGCCTCTCGCATGGAAAGGGGCGAACTGGTCAAAACACCGGAAACGCCAAGCACCGGCAATTCTTTGGAGATCAGCCACTGAACACCTGCGACTGCACCCAGCGAATCAAGTGCTGCGAAGATAAGACCGTTGACGTTTGCCCTAAATATTTCAGAGCTGAGCAGTGCGGCCGTCTCCTGCTGGAAGATGCCGTCGGCCACCTCAAACACGATGACATCCACGTTAGAAGCTCGACAATGACCAATAAGAGAGCCAAATGCCTGCTCCACCCGATCCGAAGGAGCCAGGTAAGTGGTTGACAGGCCCACATCAGAAAAGTCGAGTACGATTGAGGCACCCGCGTCACGCATGGACCAAAGGTCCCCACCGGATCCGGTGCCGGTCACCTTCGCCGCGGCGACCCTGAACCCCGCCCTCGTCAATCCGCGAATCACTTGTGTTGCTGATTCGGTTTTGCCCGAATTCATCGATGTACCGACTATTCCGAGAACGTAAGGCGCGGACTTAAGCTGTGCGTCGAATGAGGGAAGTGCAAATTCCGCAAGATTCAGAACTTCCTGACGAGAATTGCCGATCAAAGCGAGCGGGGTGATCCGGGTCGGCGCACTCATCTTGGCGTGCTTGCAATATGACTTTGCCGCGATTCCGCCCGAGGCCACCATATGGCAGGGCATCAGGGAATCCGGCACAAAAGCTTCGTATTGATCTGGAGCATATCGATTTCCATAGGCCAGAATGATTTCATCCCCCGGAAACAGCCTCGCTTTGCGGCCGTTTTCCAATTCGATGCCTTTATGCTGACCCAGTTCGTCAACGCGAGCGAGAACGATGTCACCGGATTTCGGCGCGACGTCTGAGGCGATGAGACTCTCCATCATTTCCAAGGGAACTCGTCGCGTTGCGTACGATTTTTTGGCACTCGAAAATCTAGTATGATTGCAGATCTCGGCGGCACTGTCATGAATCATAGTTGTATCTCTCGATCAGTTCGCAAGCCTCGAGCGATTGCAACCCACATACCGGCCAAAAAGCCGCTGCGCATATTGCATTTCAAACGCATCATCTGGTCTTCTGCGCCCGGTGAATCATGGAGGTTTGATGTCCAAGAAAGTCTTAAACGCGTTTATTCTCCTGGTAACAGGCGTCTGCCTGGGAACCACAGGTGCGTCGGCAAAACAGGGAAGCTTCGGATTCCTCGATCCAATCGATCAGCAACCCTATGCCTGGGAGCCCGAAAGCAGCGCCTCTTCCGGTGAAGCACAGGATCCAATCGAGGTCAGCCTTCGTCAGTATCATCAAGAGTTCACGAGGGACGGGAAAATTTCGATCTACATCGGGTATGGTCACGAAGCCTGGTTTCCGGAGCGGGCTGCTCAAATTTTTGAAATGCTGAAAATTCTAGGCGGCCATTATGGACTCACCCTCACCGACTGGAGGCGAAGCGAGGATGGATCCATCATCACCTTCCGGGACGCCGGGAAAGCACTTTTCTACGAGATCACAATCGAAGGAGATCGAAACCGTTTTATCAACGCTTTCGCCACACATGAAATCGTCATGTACCACGGACATTCCAGAAACGGCAAAGGCCCGGCTTTTGGTGCTTTTGAAAATTACTTCCGAATGGGGCGGAAACATCCCTCGCTTGAAGTGGATACCCGCAACATCTATTTTCGGAACGAACCGATGCTGAAGACCAAGCGCTATCCTCCGCTCATGATGACGTTCCTGGGCCAGACATTCCTGTATCAGTACAGAGGGCAGAAGCATAAAAAATCCAAACTTCCTCACACCTCGTTCACCAAGAATATTCCCGGAATGGATAAAGACTTCATGCGAACACGATTTCTGCCAGGCAAACAGTTTTTCTATTTTTATTCGTGTAAAAACCGTAAATACTGGCGGGATTCCATCCGCAGCCTTTTTCCCGACCTCAATCACAAGATGGTCTTTGGAACCTTTGAAGACGCCTTTGGCGGAACCAAGCCCGAAGCCCTGATGATCATGTCCGTGGTCCGGCAGCTGCAAAATTCCGGAGAGGTCCTGGAGCTTCTGAATGCATCCAAAGACTGCGAAAACTGTTTCACAAATTACTAAGGAGGTTCCATGAACTCTCTGTTCACGGTTTTGAAATTTTACGGGATCTTGGCGGTTCCCGTATTTTTGTTCAGTATAACCGGTTTGGCAGCACCCAAAGCGCCAGTTTCACCGCCACCGCCTGATCCATGTCCCCTCAGCATCAGGCAAATCGGGCCGCGTGTGCTCCGCTTGGGCTCTGCTACCACTCTCCTGCTGAGAATCGAAAACAAGAGTTCCTGCAATCTGTCGAGTGCGACCATCAGGAATATCCTCCCTAAACGCACGAAATTCCGACGGTCCGATCCCATTCCGACGCTCGTCCAAAAGAATCCCGCACCTGCGGGCACCGAGCTGTCCTGGAGCAATGCCAAATTCGCTCCCGGAGAGGTATTGCTAATTGATGTGGGAATGTACATCCGTGGCAACTCCGGACGAATCGGCTTGAATCGCGTCTGCGTCGTTCATCCGAGTCTTCTGGCTGGAATAACCTGCAAGAACTTCAAAATCGAAATTATTCCATGAACGAAGATATCTGGGCCCGAAGAGCCGAAGAAATAGCGCCGAGCCCCCGAATGGTGGTCGAGGCTGCAGAGCGGCGCGGAATCCCCTGGGCGTACAGAAAAGACCTCGATCTGCTTCAGCTCGGTCATGGATCGGGCCGTCGTTGGATTCGTGCGATGACTACCTGCCTCGAAAGCGACCTTTCAGTCGATCTCGCCCAGGATAAGTACGTCACGAAAATGCTTCTGAAAGCCGGCGGAATACCGGTTCCGGCCGGTTGCGTGGTGCGCAGCGAGGAGGCAGCCAGGAACGCGCTGACTAAAATCCGAAGTCCCGTTGTTGTAAAACCGCTGGACGGCCACAAAGGAAATGGCGTTTCAGTTGGCTTGAAAACGGCGGATGAAATCATCGAAGCTTACCGGCAGGCGGCGCGCTACTCACGAGCGGTACTGCTTGAAGAGCAGCTGCCCGGACGCGATTTCCGGGTTCTTGTCGTGAACGGGAAAGTTTTTGCAGCCGCGGAGCGCATACCGGCGAATGTCACTGGAGACGGAATTCACACGATTTCAGAATTGGTGGCGATCGAGAACGAAAATCCCGCGCGAGGAGTCGGTCGCGAAAAGTCGATGACCCGGATCCGGCTTGATCGCGTTGCGACATCTTATATCGCAAGCGGCGGCCACAATTTGAACAATATCCCCGCATCAGGAACAACCGTTTTTCTTCGAGGGAACGCCAACCTGTCCCAAGGGGGATGCTGCGACGATATCACCGACGAATTGCATCCCGACGTGCGAAATCTTTGCGAACGAGCGGCGAGAATCATAGGACTGCCCCTTTGCGGAATCGATCTTATTCTCGAGAACGCCACGAGTTCACCTTGGGGTCAGAAAGGCGGGATCATCGAGATCAACGCCGGTCCGGGTATTCGGGTTCACCATTATCCCCGGCATGGAAAGGCTCGCGACGCGGGAGCGGCGATCCTGGAATATCTTTATCCGGGCAGAGAAGACGGCCGGATTCCGTGTTTTGGGGTCTATGGCTCTGCGGCGGTGGCGCACGGAATTGCTTTGGAGCTGGCCAAAAGCGGACTTCGTGTCGGTAGCGCAAATGAGACAGAAGTAATTGTCGATTCAGTTCGACTCGCGTCCCTGGAAAAGGCCGATCCGATTTCCCTTGTACTGGGCGATCCGGCAGTCGATGCCGCCGTCTTTGATTCCCTCAGCCCTGTCATTCACCCGTTCCTGGAGCTCAGTGTTGCGGTGGTCAACAATACTGAAAGCAGCATCGCAGAAATTGCGGCCCGATTGACGCCCTCTGGAAAGCTTCTTGTCAATGCAGATTGCGACCCGCTCTTGAAAGTCCTGGGCTCCAGCAAATTATCAGCTCAGCGGCTTGTCCTGTTCTCAACAAATTCGCACTCATGTCAGGAGCACGTGAACCAGGGCGGAACCGCCTATTTCCGCAAAAACGGACAGCTCCTCGAAACGATTGGGCTTGGACAGCAATCCGTGATCTGTGATTTGCCGGAGCACTCCAGTCCGGAGCCGTCCAATCACATCGCAGTCATCGCTGCTTGCAGAATCAGCGCTATCCAGCAGAAGACGCTTCGCGCATTCTGAAAAAACGCGCTGCGGGACCATTCGCAGCGAATACTATCTGCGGAGTTCCGATCTCCACAATCGTCCCTCCCTCCATGTACCAGATGGTATCGGCGGTACTGACGAAATCGAAGTTATGCGAAACCATGAGCACGGTCCCGGAGTAGCTCGCCATCACTTTCTCCAGAACCGCGGCGGACCTCGGGTCCAGATTTGCATCCGCTTCGTCCAGTAAAAGCAGTGAGGGCGATCCCACCAGAGCGCGCGCAAGCGAAATCCGCTGTCTTTGACCGAGAGATAAGCTTGCGCCCCCTTCGGTGATTTTCGTTCTGATACCCTCTGAAAGACCTTTCAGTATTTCGTCCACGCCGCAGAGTTTCAGCACGCGCTCAAGCTCCTCTTCCGGGGCCTCAGGCCATCGGTAGCGCAGGTTTTTTTCGATGGGCCCACGCAGGAGCGGAAGATCCGGACTCACCATTCCCAGCCTGTGCCTGAGGGATGCAAGACTGTGTTCCGAGAGCTTCTGGCCATCCAGCAGAATCTCGCCTTGATCGGGATCACAAAGCCGCGCCGTTAAGCTCAGAAGGGTTGATTTTCCGGAACCGTTGGGACCGATAACGGCAATACGGGTCCCAGGATGAGCAAAGGCGGAGACTCCGCGCAGTATTTCGCCGAGGACGATCGAGCGAAACTCGACCTCTCCTGAACCCGGGGAGAGATCCGGCGCGGAGGGCGATTCTACGATTTTCCGCGAGGTATTTATGAATTCCATGATTTTTCCAAGTGAGACACTGGCACCGTGCCAAAGGACAAACGCAGAACTCAGATCCCGGAGCAGGGGCGTTACCAATCCCACGAGCGACATAGCAGCTACAACGGTTCCGGCGGTAGCCCGCCCGGCTTGAACCTCCCGGGCTCCGACCAGCAAAACGAGAGCGGTCGCAAGAGAAGCGGTTGCATCGCCAATCGATCTGAGCTGCGCACTCGCCCGTGCTTGCATGACCATCGCATCTTTCAGCTTTTCGCCTTGCCTGGCGATTCTTTCACGCTCACGACCGGACTGCCCGAAAGCCTGGACCACGGCGATGGATGAAATCTTCTCATTCACATTAGCGGCGAAAATAGACTGCCTTCGTCGCGACTCTTTGATTGCCCCGTGAAGGTGCTTGCCCCAGCCGAATCCAAGCAGACAGCCCATGACGATCACAACAGATGCTGAGATCGCCATGGCGACATTCATGAAAGCCAGGCCGCCAATTGCCATTGTCGTACTTGCGGTGGCAACGATCAGGCGAGCCAATCCCATGCTGATCCATTGTCTGAGCACCTTCAAATCTCCGATGAACCGCAACAAAACGCTGCCCTTGCTTCGGCGCTGAAACGATCGCACTGAAGTGATGCTGATATGATCAAAAAGCCGGATCCGGAGCTGGTTGGCAAAATCCTGGCCCATGCGTTCTCCGTCGATTCTCTCGACCATTCGAAGCCACGCCACACTCAGGGCCGCAAGGGTCAATCCAAGGCCGAACTGAGCAAATACTCCCCAATCTAGGACGGAATTCTTGTGAATCACCCGGTCAAATGCCAAATGCATCATTCTCGACGCGAAAATCGCTGCGCCGGCTTGAATCATACCGTTCACAATGAGTCGGACCAGAATCCAGGACCTGCCATTTTCAAGAATTCGTATCGGCTTCGAACTACCGAGAGTATATTCCGGTTCACTCATCGCAGGTTTTCCTCAGCCGGAGCGGCCTTGAACTCACTGAGGGTGGCCGCAAAGGGAGCCCATTCATCGTAAAAAAGAACAGTCAGACTCCGGGATCCCATTCCCTGAAGCGCCCGTCTGAGCGCCTCGGCGCCGTTGAGGATGACTTCGACCTGGCACCCCCCGGATTCCGTTTGAATAGCCGACCTCATGATTTCAGCTAACTCGCCGGGTGCTCTGCCGCGCAGGTCCTCATCTTCTCGAAGAATAATTTTTCTGAAATACCGGGCAGCCATTCTGGCTGAACTCTGCAGGAGTGAGTCAGTACGATCCCCAGGAAGCCCAAGAATGCAGGTCACATCTTTCGGATTCCAGGCGGGGTTTGAATTAGGGGCGCTTGCCCACTCACCTATCGCGCGAATGGCTTCGGGATTATGGCCGTAATCAACAAGAAGATGTCCACTCTTGAGACGGAACAGATTCATTCTGCCGGGATTATGCTTCTCGTTTTTGAAAGTCAGCAAACCTCTCACGATTTCGACGGTGCTGCACCCGAGAGCTCGGGCAGCCGCCGTCACGGCGAGTGAATTGGCTATTTGAAAGCCGGCAAGCCCCGGAAGAGAGGAATTCATTTCATCTGCTCTCAGCAGAACTGTTCGCTTTTCCTGAAACAGCTCTGTTATAAAACCATTTTGCAGGCAATAGGCCCGCGCCCCGGCCTGAAGCTGTTGCCGGATGATGCGATGATCTGGCTTGACTGAGTACGGAACGATTCTCTTTCGCACATGACTGAATGCCTCTTGGGCAAAAAGACTGGCGAGCTGCTCATCATCCGCATTGATCACAAGGGAACCACTGGGTAAAATCTGATCGGCGACTACTTTCTTCACCTGAATCAAATCCTGAAGAGAGTCGATACCGTCCTGTCCAAAATGATCAGGTTGGATATTCGTCAATACCGCCACATCCGCAGCATCGTAGCCCAGCCCCGCGCGGATAAGTCCACCGCGCGCCGTCTCGAGAACGGCAAATTCCACTGAAGGATCAGCCAAGATCCTTCGAGCGGACCGCGGCCCGGTCAGGTCGCCGGGTTTGACGCAGATTCCATCAACAAATATGCCGTCAGTGCTGCTCATACCCACGCAAATGCCAGTGCTTGACAGAATATGAGCGATCATTCGCGTAACGGTCGTTTTCCCATTCGTGCCGGTAATCGATACGATGGGAATGCGAAAGGAAGCCGGCGGTCTGAGTTCGAGTTCCTGCTTGATTTTTTGCAAAATGTCCGCTGCTTTCGCACCGAACTGAACTCCGTTGATGCCATACCCAAGCTGAATGCCACCCTCATTGTCCGTCGCAAACCACGGCAAACCGGATCGGACTTCTCTAGCGAGCAAGGCACGAACTGAATCCAGTATTCCACTACTCCGAACCAAAGCCGTCGCCTGAGCGATCGCTGTTGAAACAGTGGACTCCTCGGGTGCCTTCACCGCACTGAACCACTCCACTGTCTGTCTCAGCAGGAAGACGATCGCTTTTTTATGCGGAGATTCCACAAAAAGGTTACAAATAGTCGGGTTTTTTGAAGGCGTGACCCAGGCATTCAGAAATGTTGCCTGGGATTTCAACGAAAGCTGACGCAACACTTCGAGAAGCAGCTGAGGAATCGCAGTCGCGCTACTTTCAATAGGAAGCAAAGCAGCGTAATGCTGGCGTAGCGCATGTAGTCGGTCGGGATTGTGATCCGCAGGCTCGTCCAATTGAAGCGTCGCTGCGATCAGGGGTCTTCTGCTATGGATATTCGCGCCCAGGTAGTGCTTCGTTCTGCTCAAATTCATCGCAAATTCAGAACTTGCACAAAGAACGCCTGAATCATTCTCGCGCGGGTTATTTTCCTGTGCCTGTTTTCCTGCGCCTACATTCCTGCAATTGACGCTTTCACCAAACCAAGAACGTCCATTCTTCCGCAACCCACTTGATCGAGCAGGATTTTTTTTGAACTCTGGCAAAGCAGTTTCTTGAGATCTGTGGCACTCAGATCAGCGTTTACGCTCATCGCCAGAGCCAAAGCGCCGGAGACCTGTGGAGCTGCCATCGAAGTACCCGAAAGGTAGTCCCAGCGATTTTCCAGGACAGTGCTGAAGATATGACTTCCCGGAGCGGCAATTGCCACACTTCTCGCTCCATAGTTTGAAAAGCTGCTCAAACCATCCTTTTCATCAGAAGAAGCCACGGAAATGACGCCGGCATAATTGGCTGGAAATGATGCAAAAGTATCGTTATTCATCGTGCTGTTGCCGGCCGCAGCAACAACGATGACGCCTTTCTGAATCGCTCGTTGAATCGCCTGATCCATGTACAGCGAGTATCCTCCCCCGCCCCAGGAGTTCGAAATAATTTTCGCTCCGTGATCAGTGGCGTAATCGATAGCCCTGATCGCACCCAGAGTATCGCCCGAGCCGTCGGGGCCTAGAAATTTAAGAGGCATGATTTTGACCAGGGGACTTATACCGATGGTGCCGATACCGTTCATCATGGCTCCGATAATTCCAGCAACATGGGTTCCATGATTGTTGTCATCGATGGCGTTCGGTCGATTATGAAAGTAATCCCAGCCGTAAACGTCATCTACGTACCCATTGCGGTCATCATCCAGCCCGGGCTTTCCTTCGAGCTCGTGCATATTCATCCAGATATTCGCCTGAAGATCAGGATGCCCGACAGCGACACCACTATCCACGACGGCGACAATGATTTCGCGACTACCCTCGCTGAGCTTCCATGCCTCGAACAAACCCAGAATCGCTTTAGAGTAATCCACTGAGTCTCCGCTCGGTTGAACAGTCGGAGTCGGGAATGTTGGTGGAACAGGAGCCGGCACCGGGATTACTGGAGGGAGGACTGGCCGCGGCTCAGCTCTCCGTCTACCGAAATTCACGGTGTAGACGTAATTGGGCTCACAGTACTGGGTTGCGCAGATTTTATCTTGCTCTTCCTCCGAAACTTTCTTGAGCTGGCCATCAATGACGGCGATGACACCGTCTGAAACAAGGCCATCCCGCTCCAGCAAACCGCAGGCGCTCAGAATGGGCAGCATTAGAACAATGAGTATTGAGCACAGGATCTTGAGTAAACCCATACAGCACACCTCCATGTGAACTCGCCGGACTTGTACCCAAACGGCGACTCAGCATCCTGCTGATACTCAATAGGAGAGAGCATAAATCGTGCGAAATACTCCGCGCCCGAAACATCTGCCGGTTCAACTACTTGGAGGTTTTGAGGAAGAAGGGATGCCTCATTCAGACCAGGATGCCACCACTAAAACTTTCATAAATTAAGGGAACCGGTTTCAGGGTGATCAACTTTTGGACAACTGTTACTCATTCACAACCCCGCAATCATCCTAATGAGTTGAATCACTGAGATAATTTCCATTAAAGTTCAGAAACAACTCTCTAATGCTGCACGGCATTCGATTTGCAATTCACCCCCAAGTAAAGATTAACTCGCTTTGTTTTGTTCAAGAAAGGATCCGTATGACGAATCAACTGAAATATCTTTCTATTTTCTGCGTGCTCGGCCTGGTGGTGGGATCATATATACCGACCCGAAGTAGCACCTCCGGTGCGCGCCAAGTTGCGTCTATCGAGAATTTTGAGCTTTTGGGAAGCACCACACTCCGAGCGCACAGGCCTGACTCCGATACGATCGAAGTCGCCGGACGCTGCCCCTCCATGCGTGCCCCTTGGGTTCAGGAGATTCAATTGCGCATTTACAATGCACCAGTTGAGATCGACGATGTCATTCTTGAACTTGGGAATGGCGAGAAACTTCCCCTGGAATTCAAACGGCACTCCCGCAGAGCGATCTTCCAGGCCGGCGAAATTTCCGAATCGATACGAATTTCCCGAGGCGCACTCTGCGTCGAGAGACTTTACATTCAAGGACGAACCGTGGATGGGGGTCAACGACCCGGCCCGGGACACGGTCTCCCGAGTCCACGCCGGTTTGAACCTCGCCGCCCGATGCCGCCTCGTGTAGAGGCTCGAGTGGAAATCTGGGGAATTCAGATTCAGCAGGAACGACCACGTCCTCGTCCAGAGCCATATCAGGAGACTTTGGGAGTGGTGCCACTTTCGAGTGACATGCTTTACAATCAAAACCCGAGCCGGTTCTCTGTCAGCCTCGGTTCCTGCTCGAATCCTGGTAATCATCCTGTCTCTGAAATACAACTCAAGGTGCTGCGTGATGACTGCTATCTCAACCACCTTATGGTAGAATATGAAAATGGATCCAGAGAACAGATTTACCTGGGTAACGAAAAAGTCCGCTCCAATAAACTTTATCCGAGGCAGATCATCATTCCATCCGGACCAAGGTGCATACAAAGCATCGCAGTGATGGGCAACTCGCTGAAGTTCTTCGGAACAACCAACGTTGAAGTCAGTGCAACCCGGATTCGGTCGGGACGCGATGACCGCCCGAGACCTCGACCTGGTGATGGCCCCATTCCTCGCAGATAACACACTGCTTGCGATTCAATGCTATAGCTTGCGACCTGCGCAGAAATGTTCAGGTCGCAAGTTATTTACAGCTGCTAGTATTTTTTAAATATTTTAAAAAGCCAGAAAAGTGCTGGAAACAGAAATGCTGATCCACCTGCCAGCAAAATGAGCAGCAGGCGCAGAGTGGCTTCGGGCGCCGTTCCCAGGTTAAGGGGGATATCCGGTATAATCGAATATGGATACTGCGCATAGCCCCATCCCGCCAGAATCGAAATCGCCACTCCTGCTGCAAATACCCGTGCGAACCGAAACCTTTCACGCAATAGACTCCAAGCACACGTGAACAGGCACAGCGCACCGGACACTTGAAACCAGGGTCCCCAACTCTGGGTGAGCCGCTCGAATAAGTGAGGAGCCTGACTCCGGGCCAGCAGTGCTGTCACAAATCCCGTGAAGACGAGACTGATCGCCGAAAGATAACTACGCCTCACGAAATCCGCACGGATCGCGGACTCTTTTGCTTCCACGGTGAGATACACTGCAGCGATATAAGCAAAAAGACTCAGCGTGAAAAATCCGACACTGAGCTGAAACCAGCCAATCCACGGGCTGAAAAAACCCGAAATCGAAGCCGTATTTGCAACCCGGATTGTTTCGGTTGAAAGCGAGCCGAGGCAGATTCCAAGAAACAACGGAACCAGGACACTTGAACCGGCAAAAAGGCGGCTCCACTTTCCGCGCGACTCCCGATTCAGATCATACTGTCTGAACGTGAAGGCCGTACCTCGCATGACAATGCCAATCAGGAGAATAATCAAAGGAATGTGCAGAGCTGTAGAAGCCACGGAGAAAGCCAGCGGGAAGGCGGTGAAGATGAGAACAATCGCGACTATCAACCAGACATGGTTTGCCTCCCAGACGGGAGCAATCGCCTGCTCAATCAAGCGCCGTTGCTCGACCCTTCTGGGTCCGGTAGCAAGCAGGTCCCAGATTCCACCCCCAAAATCAGCACCACCGGTCAACGTATACAAAACAAGAACAACCAAGACCGTCAGTGCAACTGCTTCCGCGAGGATCATAAATGCGTCTCCTCCGCCTGAAAGCTGTTGCGGACATAACGCCTCAGAATGGCGATGACCGTGCCACCGAGAACCAGGTACACGAGTGAGATGACGATCAAGGGAATAAAGAGTCCCGGCATGGGAGTAACGGCATCTTTCGTTCTGAGAAATCCATAGATCACCCACGGCTGGCGCCCAACCTCCGTGACAATCCATCCGGCTTCAAGCGCGAGAAAACCGAGTGGGCCAGTGAGAAAGTTCACCTGGAGAAAACGCCGCTGCGTCGTGAGAGGTCGCTTGCGCAGCCAGAGGAGAATGCCCCAGGCGGCGATTCCAACCAGGATCATTCCAAAAAGTACCATCAGCTGAAATGCGTAGCGCACCATCGGGTGCGGCCAGTCTTCCCTGGGAAACGCATCCAGACCGGTCACCTCTGCATTAAAATCCGTATGGGCCAGAAACGAAAGTCCCCCCGGAATGAGCAGCGCACCTCGAATCGTTTTCTTTTCATCATCAGAAATTCCCCCAATGTGGAGGGGGGCTCGTTTGGAGGTCTGGTAATGGCGCTCCAGGGCCGCAAGTTTCAGAGGCTGTCGTTTGGCGACTTGTTGGCCCGCAAAGTGCCCCACGAGAGGCTGAATAAGTACAAAAGGCAGGGCGAACAGAAATGCTGTGGTGAAGGCCTTCTGATGAAAACTCCGGCGAGGTGTGCCTTTCAGTAAAGCAAAGGCATGAATCGCGGCCACTGAAAGCGCCGTGGCGATATAGGCAGCTGCAAGCATGTGGACAGTCAGATGCAGGACGAAGGGTGATTGAAGCGCGACGAGCGGCTGGATCTGAGTGAATTCCCCATTCGCAAAGACAAATCCCTGGGGCGCGTTCATCCAGGCATTGGAGATCAGAACAAATATCGCCGAACTGAAGCCGCTGAGTGCAACAATCACTCCTGCTGCCAGATGGAGCTTGGGGCTGATCCGGTTCCAGGCATAAAGGTAAATTCCCAGGAAGATCCCTTCAGCAAAGAATGCAAACCCTTCAAGGGCAAATGCAGGACCGATGAGTGGTCCTGCTTGGCGCATGAATTCAGGAAAAAGCAGCCCGAGTTCAAACGAGAGAACGGTTCCTGACACAGCCCCCACAGCAAAAAACACAGCGGTCCCCTTCGACCATGCTTTGGTCAAGGAGAGGTACTCGGGATCACGGGTGCGGAGCCAGAGCGCTTCGGTGATGACCATGAGGGCAGGCATGCCAATTCCGATTGCGGCAAAGATAATGTGAAAAATCAGGGAAATGGCCATCTGACTACGGGCAAAAAGCAAGTTTTCCATTGAATTTCCTACGCGACTTCCTACGCGGCTTTTTTTCGTTTTCTCTCTTTCGCAAGCTGATCGGCATCTGGAATTTTCAAATTAATGACTTTGGGTTTGACTTTGAGGAATATCCACTGGGACTTCGGGCCTTCGCTTCTCGTTCTGACCAGAACAAAACGACCCCGGAGTCTTTTTCCCTTGAGAAAGACTTCGACGAGTCCCTCTTCCATACTTAGGGTGACCGGGCGCTTGGGTTCGAAAGTCCCGTGATCCCAGATTTTCACCTGACCGGCGCCGTATTCACCCTTCGGAATCTCTCCGTGAAAGTCTCCGTATTCGAGAGGATGATCTTCAGTCTCTATTGCAAGTCTTCTGACACCAAGTTCCATGCTGGGTTCCCGCGTCACGGCCCAGCTCTTGAGAACGCCATCGGCTTCGAGTCGGAAGTCCCAGTGCAGCCGCCGTGCATGATGTTCCTGAACGACAAACTGGAATCTCGGACTTGGTTTTCGACTCGTGCCGCGCGGCTCCCGACTGACCGAGAAATCCCGTTTTTTCCTGTATTCCTTCAGCGCAGCCATGCCGCGTCCCAAGCACATTTCGTACCGAGCGGGTATTTTGAAAACGAAGGACAGTTTTTACCGGCTCGGTCTTGACCAGACAAAGCCAAGAACCACGAAGGCTATGCAGCCAAAAGCGATCTTTGCAGCCAATGGTACCTGCTCTTTCGGGAGCATGAAAGCAGCGCTCACGGAAAGCATGACCAGAACCAGAACTTTTGCGTGAATGCGGATTACTCCCCTCTTGTTCCAATCGTGAATGGGAGGCCCCAAAACTGGATGTTTAAGAAGCCACGAGTGAAAACGCGCGGAGCCTTTTGAAAAAAACAGCGCTGACAACAGCAGAAAAGGCGTAGCGGGAAGCAACGGAAGCAGGAGCCCGGCAACCCCCAACGCAAGAAAAACAAACCCGACGGCATTATAGAAAGCGGCCATGAGCTGTCGGTTTTATACTCCGTACTTTTTGATGAGTGCGTTGGCGGCCGCCGGATTCTGTTTGGCTTCGAGAAGCGCGCTGAGCATGAGCGGCACCACGATCGTGGCATCGGACTCGATCACAAACATCGGCGTTTCGCTCGTCAGCTTGTCCCAGGTGATTTTCTCGTTCGGGGTGGCGCCTGAATAAGAACCATACGAAGTCGTGGAATCCGAGATCTGGCAGAAATAGGCCCAAGGCTTCACTGGTTCACTCAGATCGTATTTGATCGATGGAACAACACAGATCGGGAAGTCGCCTGCGATACCGCCACCGATCTGGAAAAAACCGATGCCCTTGCCCGAGGAGAGTTCTTTATAGCGGTCATAAAAATCAGCCATGTACTCGATGCCCGATTTGGCAATGGAGGCATCGCACTCCCCGGTCTTCACATGGGAGGCAAAGATATTTCCGAACGTGGAATCTTCGTAACCCGGTACAACGACCGGGAGCTTGGCACGACTTGCCGCCAGCAGCCAGCATTCATCGGGATTGCCTTCGTAGGCCTTCGGTTCGATCTTCTGGATGAGCTCGTAAAAATACTCATGCCAGAAACGACGGGTATGATTCTTCGTCGCGTCGGTCCACATCGGAACAATGAATTTTTCGACGGCGCGGAATGCCTCATCTTCAGGAATACTGGTATCCGTCACGCGACGCATGCGCTGCTCAAGGATCTTGGTATCGTCATCCTTGGTGAAGTACCGGTACTCCGGAAAGTCCTTGTAGCTGTGATGGGCAACGAGCCGGAAGAGCGATTCTTCCAAATTTGCACCCGTAACCGAAAGGCCATGGATCAGACCTGCACGGATCGCCGGGGCAAGAGTGATTCCCAATTGCGCCGAGGACATGGCGCCCGCCACGGCCCAGAACATCTTTCCGCCGCCCTCAACATGGCGCCAGTAGGACAGCGTCGCATCACGGGTTGCGCGTGAATTGAAATTTTTATAGTTCTTCAGCAGGAATTCCAGCATGGGCATATTCGTGTTTGTCATGCTCTGCCTTTACCACTGAGAAGCGATTCGGAAAACGAAAACTTGCTCGAGCCAACGGACTTCTACCACGATTCCACTGTTGGATAAAATTGGTGTAATCCCGGCAGCTTGCAAGACCTCAGGGTTCAGCTGTTTCCTCAGTCTCTGGCTTTTCGGCCTGCCCCACCAGGCGATTGAGCACGTCGATCCTGGATACCACTCCCACCAGGACTCCGTTCTGGTCAACCACAGGCAGTCGCCGGAGTTTGTTCCGATAGAGAAGAACCAGGGCTTCTTTCAAAGTGTCACTCGGCTTCAGACCAATGATCTCGGTCTTATAACTCACCGGCGAATCGAGGTCCTGGGTGGCGGCCTGGAGAAGCAAGTCATATTCGCTGATCATGCCGAGAAGGCGGTTCGTCGCGTCCAGAACGGGAGCGCCACTCACCTTTTCGGCACTGAAAATCTGAATAGCATGCTTTACCGAAGAATTCGGGCTCAGGAAAACCGGCGAGGTGTCCATAAATGACGATACCGGAATATTCGAAACCGCTGCGCTCTCAGCCTGATCCGTCAGCTTTTGCAATTGGGTCATATGATGAGTTTAGCTCATTTTTTTCAGGACGTGCAAGATTCTCATGCCGCTTTGTCCTTGACTGCCGACCGAGCCAAGGGAAGTTCCACAACAAACCGTGCTCCTTGGCCGGGGGTACTATCGACCCAAATATCTCCACCATGTGCCTTCACGATTTGCTTGGAAATATGAAGCCCCAGACCCAGACCCGAAATCACTGCCGGATCGGCCACCGCTCGTTCATAGCGCTCAAAAATGCGTTTCCTGTTCTCCAGCGAAATCCCGGGGCCCTGGTCCTTCACTTCAAGACGGGCTTTGTTGCCGCACATTTTCAAACTGATGCTCAATGGTTTTCCGGGGGCATACTTGATCGCATTCGAAATCAGATTACCAACCACCTGCTCGACCCGGAGCCGGTCCGCATCCACCATCACGTTTTCGGGTATTTCCAACGAGAGAGGCATATGAGCGAAAGCAAGACCCTGGCTCTCGATTTCCACTATCTGCCTGAGAACCTCCGAGAGGCTCAGCGGCTCCCTGTTTAGCGTCAAGCGACCGGCAGATATCCGCGAAATATCGAGAAGATCATTTACCAGTGCCGTCAGGCGTCCAATCTGTTTGGCAATCAGAGAGCTCGTTTTGCGCAACTGTTCCACCGGCATCTTCTCCGGCTTGGCTTCATTCACAATGCGCTGTTGATTCTGAACCTGAAGGCTGATTGTCGTCAGAGGCGTCTTGAGTTCGTGAGAAGCCATAGAAAGAAATTCATCTCTGACCCTAAGTGCTTCCTGCAATTTCTGTTCGGCCTCCTTCTGGTCATGAATATCAGTATTTGTGCCGAGCCATTGAATCACCCTTCCATTCGAGTCCCGGATAGCAATCGCCCTTCCCAAATGCCACCGGTACTGCCCATCGCTGCGGCGCAGCCGGTAAACGATATTGTAGGAATCGCCGGTCTTCAGGGAGTGCTCCCAGGTCTCAATCGTCCGCTGCAGGTCATCCGGGTGGACCATTGGGAGAATCTTCCAGTCCCAGCTCCCGATTTTATCTTTAATGCCGATATAGTCGTAAAAACGCTGATTGAAATAGTTGATATTTCCCTCGGGATCAGCAATGAAGGCGCCCTGGGGCATGGCCTCGGCATAGGTTCTAAAGCGCTCTTCACTTTCCCGCATAACTTCCTCGGCGCGTTTGATCTCCGTGACTTCAACAGCCATTGCGCCGATTCCGCTCTTGCCATCGGGTAAGGGGACTGGGAAAAATGAGGCGAGGAACCACCCGATCTCGCCCCCCTTGCCAGGAACAGGGCCGCTCACAAGCTGATTGAGCTCCGGCTTTCCTGTCTGAATCACCCGCCGGGAAATTTCCCCAAGAGTCTCTCTGCCGAAAACAGGATTCAAATCAAATACGGATTTTCCGACAATGCTGTTTTGGTCCAAACCGAAGTAAGTGGGTGTAACGGGGTCCGACTTGATAAAACGCAACTGATCGTCAAACAAATTCAGAATACCGGGAGAGGCATCAAAGAAGGCATTCATCATCGCCTCCCTTGCGTGCACTGCGTTTTCGGCCGCCTTGCGATCCGAAATTTCCTGCCAAGTGATCACACCGCCTGCAATGGCTCCGGTACTGTCCAAAATCGGGGCGGCATTACACAGAAGATTGAGCTGTCTGCCGGTCGCACTAAGTTCAACTATCTCCATGTCCCGGACCGTCTCACCTCTTCGGATCGCTCGAGTAAGCGGAAGTTCCTCCTCCGGCATCGGGGTCTTTCCGTCTTTATAAAAAACTTTCCATTGGGCCGCCACTTCGCCGGCGGTGAGACCGGAGTGGCTCCCGCCCAGCAGATATTCTCCATAGCGACTGATCATCCTCAATCGAATATCAGGCGCGTCGGCAATGCTAATACCTTCAGGCACATACTCCATCAGGGCCTTGAGAATACGATCTCCCTCTTCGGCCCGATCCAATGCACGCCGCAAATCCTCGTCAGCCCGTCTCAGCTCCAGCTCCGCTTTCCTCAACTCAGTGAAATCGATGAAACTGAAGAGAATACATTCATCGCCATCCAATTCAATCGGATTGCCGGATATCCTGATCCAGCGCCGTTCGTGGGATTTGGTATTCAGTTCAGCTTCGAAATCCCGGAGCCGGCCTTTCTGACGCAGAGTTCGATAAAGCGCCTCGCGTCTTTCGTTTTCCTGAAAAAGACCAAAACTGGGCGAGACATGACCTGCTATATCGTTCTTTGAATAACCAAAAAGGGAAAGAAAGCCTTCATTTGCGTCAATGTATTTTCGATCGCGAAGGCGGATGATCGCCTGGGCAATTGGACTGAAATAGAAGAATTTTGAGAATGACAATACGCGCTGCTCCCTTTAGTCCACTTGGTAATCACTGAGGACGAACGTTATTAGCCAAACCTATGCCGATAAGAGAAACCAGCTATTGCGTATCGCGCCGCCTGGATCTTAGCGCTTCACATTATAGGTGATATTTTTCAGAGTGAAGACCCCATAGGTGAAGTCGCCTTCCGGATAATTCCAGATCGCCTCGCCGTAAGTAGGAACTTTGCTTCCAGCAAAGTCTTTATAATCCCTGAGGGGAGTCGACCACCTTGCTTTTCGGAGCGTTCCATCATCCTGCAACGCGGAGCGATCTTCAGATACAAAGTTGATCAATTCACCTATTTCATTGAAAAATAGAACTGCAGATACCTTGTAGGAACCGTTCTCGAAAATAACGCGGACAGAGAGAGAATTGAGCACCTCCCATTGCAGTCGCTTGTCAACGAGACTTCCCGGGGCAAAGACACACCTGTCATTCAGAACCGTCACTGTTTCTGCTGCGGTGAGATCTCTGCCGGAGATATCGACCGCATTGAATAGCGAAGCCACCCGGACCAGCATCGTAGCTTTTTGATCCGCATAAGCATGCATCACTCGGAATGGAACAAGGAACATACTGGCCTTCATGAAGAAGAACCGCGCCGGGTTACCAAAAAAATTGTACTGATCGGAGGTCGCGGTCATGGGCTGTGCACCAGGTTTCCTGACCATGGAAGCATCAAATTCAATCCGGAAGTTCTGTGGTCTGCTCTTCCCGAGGGCCCCCGTATAAGTTATGTACTTCTGAACAGGTGCAGGCAGGTGCGAAATATCGGCCAGCGTGAGAATCTCCTCTCTTGCGAGGGGTTGTCTGGCGAATTCACTCTCTACTGCTTTTGTAAACGAACTCTGAACGGATGAGCAACCCATCGTAAGCTTTTTCATATTCGATATCTCAAAATGTGATTAGAGTTTTCAGATTATCAAATATGCAGGAAGAAGCCGGGGTGACCTTGCCCCAGCGTCTCGTCATCTTTTCGCTGTAACGCTCGAGTACCTCTGAAACACTCATGCCCTCCTGCACACTGCCGGAATCCACGATAATCCATTGCTTACCGTTCCAAATCAGATTCTTGGCATTCAGGTCCCCCACATATACCCCGGCTCTCGCGGAAGTCTTCAACAGCTCATGAAGTTTGCGCACTTCTACCCCTTCCAGGGACTTGCCTGCGGACTCCCAAGTTCTCAGCCATTCGTCGGCCCGGATTCCCTCAACCCAGTTCTTCACTACAAAATCGGTTCCACTTTCCATGATGAAGGCATGCGGCAAGTTTACTTTTTTCAGCGCTAAAGTTTTCCGGGATTCTTTTCCAATGGATTCCAGCGTCTCGGGTTCCATATCTTTCGCAATTTTAAGAGCAAAGAGATCTTCGCTCCATCTACGCACCTGATACACCCTTCCCCGTTTTCCGGTTTCCACCTCCCGGACGACCGTATACTCATCGCCGTTCGGTGTTTTGAATTTTTCACCTGGAGCAAAATTACGCCCGGCAAATACCTCCACTCTCTTGGACTGGGTGGCAGCAACGATCTTAAGCTCCGACCTCATGGCCGCGCCAACGGAGTTCAACCCGGTCCTTTTCAGAAACAAATTTTGCGCCCGCTTCATACCCTGCGCGTAGGGTTTTGAAAGAATTGAGTCTCTGATCTCCCGCATCCCATCCAAGTCTTTGGTATGTGTGAGCAAAGCTAGGATCAGATCTTCCGAGGCAGGTGTTTGAAGCCAGCTTTGGCTGAAAACAACGCGAGCGAGATAGAAGCGTTCATAATCGGAGCCGGTCATAATAATGTGTAAGATTTCATTTTTGAATTTTTCGCCTTCAGGCGCTGCCAGGATATATTGCAGAATACTGAATCGAACCTTATCGTCGCGCTTGAGCAGTGCGGCTGAAACCTCTGCTGGAAAGGCCAGAGCGATTTGCCGTCCGAATTTGCCCAGAACATCTTCCAATTCCAGCTCAGTCCCGCTCAGCAGAACTCTGCGGATGAACTTGGGATAGTTTTTTATTCCATCCATATTCAGGCGATGAATTATAAAGAGCATCGCCTCGTTATGCATTACATTTGTCCTTGCTCTGATGGCACTGGCGATCTTGACCATCTGATCTTCTGATTCAAGAGGCACCTTCTCGAAGATTGCAGCGTGGATGGGCGCCATGACTCCATATTCATCACCGATATTGTAAAAATACAGGGATTCCTCGATCGGAACTCTTTTCAGTAATGGAAGCGCAGGCTTGATATCGTTCACGTACTCCTGGACGAAATATTCTTTATAAAACTCCAAAACCTGGGGCACGAGCTTGGAATCCAATGACTCTGTACCGACGGCCGTATTCAAGATGAATGACCATGTTTCTTTTGAGGTCTTCTTCTTCAGAGTGTCGAGAAATTCGGTTGAGGTCGTCGGACTGGAAAGCCTCGATACCAGGGGACCTCGAGAGTATTCACGCAGGCTTATATCACCATCGAGGATGGCCAGCGTATTCTCGATGTTCGCATCTGAAAACGCGTCCTTCACCCATAATTCGCCAACCCTGTAAACTTTACTCTCGCGGGCCTTCTCCATGGGGACCTTGTATTTAACGAGAAACGCCTCCCGCTGTTTAAGATAATCCGCCCGATTGACCCCGCCCGTATTGGCGTGAATGATCTGGCTTTCCTCCTGGTCGAAGTTGGCCCAAGCCAATACTGCTTTTCCCCGATCACTCGTGATTTGGAAATGGCCGGGCTCATCAAATTGATTTTGGGCCAGAAGCAGTCGAAGGTCTGCCTGCGCCTTCCGGGAAGTCTCCGGAGCCAGTTCTGACAATCTTTCGAGCGTATCGTTCATGCCGAGTAAATTGAGGACCGCAGAACTCATCTCGGGGTTACCCGCTTCCGTCGCAAGATAAATAGCATCGTACAAATCCCTGCCTGTCAGATGGACCGCGCTCAGGAACTCCTGGGTTTGATCAACTCGACCGGACTGAATCAGGTCCAGTATGAAGGATATCAGTCGCGGCTTATCAACCGGCTTGGGTGAGATCGCATCAGCGGGGTGCATTGACACCGTGACCGCCAGGTTTTTCTTCATCTCCACGTCTGGTTTGTAAATAACAGCGTCCAGATTATTTTCAATATGATCGTAGCCCTTCGTATTGAAGTCTGATTCAAAGTTTTGAATAGATTTTCGGAATTGTTTGTCGATATGAATAAATTTGACGCTCTCACCGGCTGCAAGAGCCTTCTGATACTCCTCGCGGATAGGAAGAAAGTTGATCATACTCGTCACTTGCTGGGACTGAGGTAAAAGGATCTGCTCTATGCCGAGCGCCTGTTTTGCGCTATCGAGCCCCTCGAAGACCATTTTGGTATCGGCGCCCGACATCCGGGGACCGGCAATCGTTATGAGGTAAAACGACTTCTTACCTTTGGACTTGCCCACCGTCCCGGTAGCATATCCCTTCAGGCCGGCATGATCATAGATGAAGAAGACCTTTTCTGCCGGCGCGTTCGGATATGGAAAGGACATTCGAGTTGAGCAGTCTCCTCCCGTGCAGCCACGGAATATTCCTGCTGCGGGAGGTACCTCGACCAGCCGAATTCCTGAACTGAGAGTTTCACTCACTTCCTCGGTTTGCTCGGCGAACTTGCGGGCACCTTTTTGGATCAGATTGGAAATGTTCTTTTCGCTTGGACCCGAAATCCCCATTCCCTTGAGTCGCGGCTTCAATGCATCCGGGTCCGTAAAGAATTCAAGATCCTCGGCAGCCATGGCAGCAATTCGCCGCTTGGCAGTAACTCGGTCCGAGGGAAGCACACCCTCACCATTTTGGAGGACTACACGCATTTCGATGACGTCATGGAGCCGCTGTTCACTTGCTAAGACTTCTCGGAGGCTTTTCAGCGTATCAACTTTGCTCGGGTTTTTCTGCAAGAGATACTGTTCTGATTTGAAACCGTCTCCGATCCTGTCTGGGAGATTCGACGAGAGAATCCGCAGTTTTTCTTCGCTCGTCGCAGCCCGAAATAGCGCCTCACGCTTGTCACTCGGAAGCGTCAGCCCAATCCCAGTAATCATCCCCTGCGAACTGCGACCCGCCAGATTCGAAAGGAGTGTCTTTTGCATCTCGGCCAGGTCTTTACCAAGGTCCCCGCTTCCGGGAACTTGCATGAGTTGATCAAGCCTTTGAGCGAGCTGCGCTTTCCACTTCGCTACGGCATCCTCTCTAATGCGGAAACTCTGATGTGAATGAACACTCCGTGACCGAATCTCGATTTCAAGGAGACCGGGATGCGCCTCTTGCAGCATCTTCAAATACTCCGGATCTGCTGCCAATTCGGTTTGCAACTGGCTTTGAGCTTCCAGCAGCTTCAAGAGATTCACATCGTGAGTAGCAGCTTGTTTGA
Source organism: Bdellovibrionales bacterium GWA1_52_35 (assembly GCA_001769805.1). Lineage (GTDB taxonomy): Bacteria > Bdellovibrionota > UBA1018 > UBA1018 > UBA1018 > GWA1-52-35. Next base: position 93,675 of record MEPO01000024.1, on the reverse strand, counting down.
ACAGACCCGGGATTTTTTCCTGCACGCTCATCAGCCATCCGACGCGCTTTTCGGCGGTGGAAAGATCCGGTAGACTGATCGGCCGCACTTTTTTCAGAGGGCGTACTTTGGGTACTGGCGCCTGAGCGGGATGAATTTGGGCGGGAGCCCTGCTTGCCAACTTTTCGGCCGCCAGGATCTGCTTTGATCTCTCCGTCTGGTTCTGAATTCCTGCGAAATTCCTGATTCGGTCCCACCGCGGTTCTGAATAGCTTTCACTGTGGAGAATCCGATTGATTTCGACCAGCGTATCTTGGTCGCAGCGTATAAGCAGCTCCAGCCAGAGCTTCTCAAGGTCGGGTAGTTCCTTGGCAAGACTGCGGGAGAAAAATTGCTTCACCAGCTCGTCATGTGCTTCCTCTTCGGCTGCATCGATGAATTTTGAAATCAGCATTGAGGATTCCGGCAACTGAACAAAATTCTTTTTCCTGAATATCAGCCCGGGCATACTTTCCAGAAGATCGCGCTGAGGATTGTCAAGCCAGCTCTCGTAGAGCGGCAGCCATTTGCGACTCGGTTCATGTTGAGCTACCGCTTTCAGAATACGGCTCCGGATTTTTGCGTCCTGCACGATCGAATCGATTCCCAAGAGCGTACCGACATCACCCGCAGCGGCGAGTTTCTTCAATTCGACTTCAGGTGACTCGAAGACCTGCGTCCACTTGGGAAAGCGCGTTTTGAGATAGTTTTTATTTCTAGATGCATTTTTCGGTATAGGTTTGAGACCTAGATCAGCGAGCGCGAGACTTTGACGGGCTGAATTCCGCATTTTTTCAAAGCGTGTCCATTCAACAAAATCCCGCACCATGCCTTCATTAACAGCGTTTCCGGGATACTCTTTCAGTTTCCGGGACAGATACTCGATCGTCTCCTTGCGACTGCCCGCCCGGAACAGTTCAACAGGAGTCTGCCAGCGCTTGCGTTTGGCCCTGAATAATTCTTGGGTTTTCGGGTCTGCACCAAAGACTGCGAGATCCTCCATGTACTTTCTCGCAGCTTGGGGATCGACTTGACCATTGGTCATGGATCCTTTTTCGCTCAGCGGTTCCCACCTGCCATTGATTTTTTCAAAACCGTGAGAACGATCCGAGAAGCGTGGCAGATGTTCGTACTTTACAATGATACTGTGCATTTGCTCCGGCTGGAACCAGGCGGAGGTGGGCACAATTTCCGAAAGAAATGACCTGAAGGACGGGTACTGATTCGTTTCGGATATTAAAAGGTGCGTGGAGAGTCCCTTCTTCGCATCCGCTCCGAGAACCCGTTCGATTTTGTTTGAGATGGTTCCGGAAAAGCCCGTGTCCACGAGTAGAATCTTTTTTCCCTTGGCAATTGCCTCTTTGGAAATTCCTTCCTGCTTGAGGTATTCTGGGAGGTTCGGGTCTTGAATATTCACGCGTGAAAGATTGATCAGATGGACCCGCCTGAGCGCCTGGGGATCATCCTTGAGTGCCACTCTTGCGAGGTCATAGAGCATTTCTCCGTCGCGTGCCAGGAAGTAGAGGTCATGTTCCGGGTAGGCTTCAATAGTGAAAGCGAGCGCCTCGAGTTGTGCACGTTTAATACGTTCCCAACTGGCCCCAAGCTCGGCGTGCTTTCTCGGTATCGCTTGCTCAATCTTCGGGCGAGAACTATAAACTTCGGTTTCAGCAAAGAGCGGGGAACTACTGGCAACGAGTAGAAGGCTAGAAAAACCAATTAAGAATGCGAACTTGTGAGGACAAAAGAGCATCACTCACTTTTCGGACGGCCATGTCCAAAGATTGAACAATAATCGGAGCACTTCATTGGCAACTTCAGCATCGCGTTGCGGGTAGGCCTCCAATTTTTTTTATATATATGATGTTATTACTGTTTTTAAGACACCCTGTTCTATATTGCACTGCGTCATTTTTTCAGATAAGATGCTCCTGTTCTTAGTTCAACCCTTCTTCTCAAAGAAGGGCCTGTGGAGGTTGAAATGAAAAGTTGGAAACCCGGTATTGTTGCAGTTGCGCTCATTCTTTCGGTCGGCTTAGGGGCCGCCAAAGCTGAAGAAACAACGCTAAAAAACTTTTTCCAACCCGGCAGTCTTTTTCCCCAATACGATTCTGGTCCCGCTCCGGACAAGCAGAGGAACAACCTCGTTCGCGCGAATGTGATCACGATCGATACGCGAGATCGCGAGACTTGCCTTCGAACCGTGGATGAACTCGGCATCGAGACCCCAGTCTGCGAAAACCCGGATCCCGCCAAACCTTACATTTCAATTTTTGGCCTCAAAGATATTTCACATGAAGAGGCATTCGATGAAGACGGCCACCCCTATACGTATCACGAGCTGGCACTTCCGAAAGCCAAGCTCAACGAAAGTGAAAAAAGGTTTCTTCAGGAGAATAAGGGGATTCTCCTTCTGGGTTTAGCCACCTTCGGCGCTCTGGTCGCCGCACCACCTTCCTTCTCCAAGTGGGATAGCGAAAACAAAATGGAATTCCTGGCGAGCATGCCCAAAAAATGGGCCAAGAACGTTCGGGCAGGTCCGATCATGGACAAAGATGATTTCATGATCAACTACATCGGACACCCGATTTCGGGCGCCATCTATTACCAGATCGCCAGGCACGAGGGCTATTCCTGGATGAAATCCTTTGGCTACTCGGTTTTAATGTCGACCTTCTTCTGGGAATACGGTGTTGAAGCCTTTGCTGAAACACCGTCTTTGCAGGACCTGATCGCCACGCCCGTAGTCGGTTCGTTGCTCGGAGAACTTTTTTATCAGGCGATCAAAAAAATCGATAAGAACGACGGAAAACTACTGCGCTCCAAAACCCTGGGCAGCGTGACGAAAGTCATTCTGAATCCCGGCGGCTATGCCGTCAGAGGTCTTGGAAAAATGATCGACAGTTTTGAGAAGAAAGCCAAGATTCAGTCCTACACAAGCTTTGTGGCTTACCCGATTCCGGATCACGACCATAACCTGAAAAACTACTACGTAGGAATGCAGCTCAATTTCTTCTGGGAGTAACCAGAAGAGTGATTCAAGGCTTCGCAATCAGGAAGGCCACGCCCCACTCGCGAACAGTGATTCCGCCCTTTTCGGCCGGACTGCTGGCCAGGTTACGTACAGGTTGCGGAGACCACGTATTGGGCGGAGCCGAGGTGAACTTCTCTCCATTTTTAAAGAGACCTTCTTCTACCTGAACGACAAACAAAAGACGCCGGATTGATTTGGGCTTGGGTGTCACATCCAGAGCGGTAATCCGATCCAGTTGCCGTTCATCCTGCGGATAGACACAGTAGCTTTTTGACTGAGGCAATTTCACGGTCCAGTATTCCAGAAAATCGCCGATCTCCATTTTACTGAAGCCCGCAGCTTTGAGAGACATAGCCATCTTGCCTATGACTTTGTCTTTCGTCGCGCAGAAACCTTCCTTGTCCTGCATGGCGCGGTCATGAACCCGGTAATCAGAAAAGAAGTAGGGATAGGTCCCCTGCTCTGTTTTGATCTGGTTCTTTTCGCCCAACGTCCCTTTCCACCCGTCGACACCATGAACTGGAATAGCCGCAAGCCAGTTGGCGTCTTCTTCAAGGAACCGGATTTTCATCTTGAAGTCAGTTCCGGCAGCACCTTCGATGTAAATATTGGGCTTGCCTGCTCCCACATTCGCATGTCCCGGATAATAGTTTCCCATAATTCCAGGCGTCATCATCGGACTGTACATTTGAGGCGAGTAGTATTGCCAAGGCGCCGGCGCATAAAAATTGGAGTAATTCATCGGCCCCGACTGCCACCAATATGGTGTTGGCGTTGACCACGGAGTGGTCATTTGCGGCTGATAATTCCAGGCATTGCAGGTCGGGCAGTAGTTGTTCATCTGCGCCATGCACGTGGTTCCGCAGCAACCAGCACAGAAACCAAAGGCGTAGGCATTTTGAAATGAGAGCGGGAGCGCACTCGCCACAATGAATAATAATCCGAAAAATGCCTTGATTCTAAAGAGATTCATGATCCACCTCGCTTTTGAGTCAGATGGAGATTCACTTTAGCCACTTGTTTGGGAGCGAGAGTGAATTGTTTCTGAGCAAGGCAACCTTTGGAATTCGTGACGGCCAGATCGTATTTGCCCGGGACGAGATGGAATTCATAACTGCCGCCGGGGGGGACATCGAGCTGATAAACAAGAATCTGTCCCACCGATACCCAGAGCTGCGCAGTGCCTCGCCCTTCTTTGACGACGCAATCCGGATCACTCGTCAAAATGCCGGTGACGGCTGAATCCTTCTGATAGGGTTTGACTTCGATTGCATGCCCAACTGGGCTGCTTGCTGTGAGAGCCCAAAAAAGAAAAAGAACAGATACCCACCGTTTCGACATAGGCGCGCTTCTCCCCAGAGACTATCTTGATTCAGGAAAGAGGGAGAAACAAGCCGGCAGATTTTACCGGGAGATACTTTTTGCGATTCCGCGCCCTGCATCGACTTCCACGGTCAACGTTCCTTGCGAGGTGATTTCCTGAATTCGCATAAAACAATCCAGACCCAACCCGGTGATACACGGGATCCCCCGCTCTCTCGCGATTGAGCAGGCATGACTGAGAACTCCGCCTTCAGCGAATAAAACGGCTCGTGCACCCTCGAAAAATTCGACCGATTCGGGGCGGGCGCGGCGAAAGAGAAGAATTCTATCTTGCTCGTTGGATTTATCAACTATTTCGATTTCTCCGAGGATCAGGCCAGCACAAACAGGAAGGCCCTTCCATTCAGAGAAGTATTCCTGCGGATTATTGTTCGAACTATTTTCGAAAGCCTCAGGTTCGGTTCGGCGGTAGACATCCCAGCAATGCGAAATTGTGTTTCGCACTTTCTGAATCTGCAGCAATTTGCGTAAATGCGATCTTGTCCATGAAGGAGCCGCACTGAGATCAGCAAGCCAGACGGCCATTTGAGCATCGGTATGCGTCGGCATTCTCATGACGATAACTTGCTGGCAGATCCCGAGGGCCAGACTCCGGATTCTCAGATCCTCTGGCTTGGAATCCGCCTGGACCAAAAACCTTTCGATTTTCCACTGAGTCTGCATTTTTTCAATCAGATTGGCGCCCAGAATTTTTTCAAAAAGCCGGGCATTCAAACAGAGCTGGCCCCTCATTTGTCGGAAGAATTCCACCTCGGGAATACTCTTGAAACCCAATTCGCCCAGAGCGGTCCGCCAGAGAGCTTCGAGTTCAGGAAGTTCCGACAATTCCGGGAAATCTTCCGCGAAGATCACCCATTCCTTTTCCGTCATTGTTCTACCTCTGCCAGCGGCCAGTTCAGACCCCAAACAGCAGCTCGGGTACCAAGAAATACCTTTCCCGCGCCCAAGACAGGGCTGGACGTGGTTTCAAAGCCGAGATCTTGAGCGAAACGGAGCCGTCCCGTTTTTCCATCGATCGTCGAAACTCGTCCTGCAAAATCAACTGCAACCAGACTTGTACCATCCTGCCCGAGAACCGGCACCGCCAGGACCGGTGCTCCGAGATCGACTGACCAGACTTCCCTACCAGAAGCGGAATCGAGAGCGTTGATTTTACCGTTTTTTAGCGTCTGAATTACCAGAGTTCCTTGCTTCCTCCGCAGCAGACCCTGCTTCAAAAGCGGCATTCCTCCGAGGATTTTTGTCCAAACCACTTGGCGGGACTGAGTATCAATCGCATGAGCCCAGCCCTGTTCTTCAGCTTTGATCGGGAAATCCAGCTGTCCCGCCCCAGTTGAGAGTAGAAGATTTCCAGTAACCTCGTCCCGCATGGGCGTACCCCAGGGTTGTCCGGGCAGAGGAAGGGTCCAGAGAGCTTTCCCGGTATTTTCGTCCATCGCAGTCAAGGCGCTTTGCTCGACTTTCGCGCCGCTGGCCAGAACATAAAGCACGCCGCGCTCCAGAAATGGCGTTGTATCGCAATGGCCGAGCTGAGTATTCCAAAGCAACCCACCCGTTTTCCTGGAAAGGGCAAAAACACCGGAATCCCCCGCGCAAAAGAAAATGCGTTCCTCATCGATCGAAACCCGCGGCGTTGATTCGATGTGTCCATTGACCGCATATTGCCACCGAGGCTGCCCTGAAGGAAGCTCAAGGGCAACCATCCTGGATTTCAGTGCGTCGTGAAGTCCTTCTCCCACAAAAGCATCCTGGTCCAGGACCAACGGTTCACTCAGAACAGGTTCAGACATTTGCAGCGAAAACCTGAGTGTTCCGTCTTCGGTCGAAACGGCATCCAGGGTCTTCTGACGCGTCCCAAAGAGGACGAGCTTGAACTGCCCGGTATATACGAGATTCGAAAGCGGTGCACGGGGTAGAAGCTGGTTCCAGGATATTTTCGCATCCAGCCTGGGGAGCGTCTCAATCAGCTGAAGCGAAGGAAGCTGTGTTTTCAAATAGTATTGTCGAAAATATGATCCCGCAAGAAACAGCAAGAGCAGGAAACTGCCGATTCCCAGTGCCCAAGCAAGCTTTCGCCTTTTCATGAGCTTCTGGTAAAAGGCGGCAAAAGCGCCGACCAGTGCGAGAAGACCAGGCAACAATGCCGAAAAAGGAAGTAAGGCCGGAAAAAAATAGAGCCGCATTTAATAAACTTTTACCCCCGGACGATCAATCCTCTTTCACGATTTCGCGAATCACCGATCGCCCCGTGATCAGTCCGGATGGAAGTCCACCGCCTGGCATCACCCATTGACCAATCATCCGGAAGCCCTTCAGGCCGGGAAGTTTGCTTTTAAGTGGGCTGAACCCCGTCTTCGGCGTCAGCAACCATCCCTCCATACTCCCCTTCCAGTTACCGGTGTACCGGAACACAGTTGCAGGAGTGGCGACATCCGTGACTTCCACTTTTGTACGAATACCGGGTCTGCGTCGTTCCAGAACCTGCAGAACCTCTTCCGCTATTCTGGCTTTTTGGGCCTTGTAGGCGTCCTTGTCCTCAGCCCGGAGCTTGACCCAATATTCCGCGTTGTCCGTCGGAACAAAACAGGTGACCGAGGTTTTTCCCTCAGGTGCCAAGGTCGGATCGAAATGAAAAACCCGGAAGGCAAGCTGATTGCCTGAGGTTTGCGGATCGAAGCGAATCGGCTCTTTCAAGACCCTGACCAGGTAGTCCGGTAAATCATCCAGCTTGTCAGCAATCCCAAACGAGATCTGGAAATAAGAGGGAAAGGTCTGGAAATTTGTGTAGATTTCGTCAATTCGTGAATCCTTGTAACGGCCCTCCAGCAGGTCGTAAATGGTTGCGTGCCCATCCGCAGCCGAGATCACCCAATCAGCCCGCACCGTTTCTCCGTTAGCAAGCGCGAGTCCCACTGCGCGATCATTCTCGACCAGGATCTTTCTGACCGGGCTGCCAAAATGAATTCTCCCCCCGAGCTCTTTGAACTTTTCCACGATCAGCCCGATCAGCGGCGCAGAACCCCCGATGGGATAACCTCCGTCTTTCTTGGTCATCCATACCAATGAGAAAAGCAGCGCGATTGCCGACAGTTCAGACATGCTGCTCTCGCCAAAAAACTTCCGGAGCAGCGGGTTTTTAAAGCGGGCTGAGTATTCTTTCAAGGTCATCCCCGACCAGCGCTTGAGTTCCCCCAGATGCGGCACCATTTTGAACATCCGGACTGCATTTTCGAAATTAAGCTCGGGACTGGGAGGCATATCCAAACGCGCAAATCTCCGGATGGCACCGGCAAACTTCCTGATTTCCTCGGCATCTTCCGGTGCCTGACGGAGGAGTTCGGTTTCCATCCGGTCCACATCGCGATAAATGACCAGGGACTGTCCATCTTCTGTTTCAAAACGGGAGTGTTCTTCCGGATCGATGAACCGGAGCTTTTCAATATCCAGCACTTCTTTCCACCAAGCATAATATAGGCTTTCCGGATTTGACCCCACAAGCCAGTGAATACAACTCTCAAAGACATAGTCTTCGCGTTTCCAGCTCATTGCCAACCCGCCGGGGACTTTTGCCATTTCGTAGATATCGACGTCAAAACCTGCCCGCCTGGCCTGGACTCCGGCACAAAGCCCGGCAATACCGGCACCAATGATCGCTATTTTTTTTTGCCGCTTTTCCATTGGATTCTCCCCTAGTTCAATGATTCTCCCCGTTTGGCTTTACTTTTCAATTAATATTTCCCTGCAATTTCGCCGATAAGGAAGAGGGAGATCTCTTTGTTCAAGTATAAGGATTTATTGGCAATTGAAGTACCGCTCCGATCCATCCTCAAAGCACGCAAACCCGTGCTCTGCCTCGCCTTATTGCTCTGTCTTGCAGCCGCTCCTGAGTCACTCGCCCGCGATCAACGCAACTCCAGATGCCTGGAATCGGCGCTTCGCAAGATCATCCGGAACACCTCCTCGAACTATAAAGTTCGTTCTCTGGAAGAAATGAAAGAGCTCCGAATCGCAACTTATAACCTGCTGAACCTTCGCGAACACGTCGGCAAATACCGTTACGCACCCGACGGTACCCTGGTGATGAAAGGGGCACCGAAGCAGGCAGAATTGGAAAAGCTCGCCGGGAAGGCCACCGCCATTCGCGAGATCGGCCCCGATGTTTTGATCGCACAGGAAATTGAAGGAGGCCTGGAAACCTTGCAGAGGTTTGCTGATGAGGAATTGGACGGAGCGTATAATGCTTATCTTACGGTCGGAAATGACGGCCGCGGCATCAATATCGGATTTCTGGTCAAAAAGGATCTGCCCCTCACCGTCGAATTGGAAACGCACCGGGATCTGAAGTGGCTGGACCCGACCCGCCCAGGCAAAGCTGTTTCACCCCTCTATTCCCGTGACCTCCCGGTCATGATTCTGCGCACTCCCGGGCAACCGAAGACCGATAATCCCCTCTTGGTGGTTCTGGGCAATCACAGCAAATCGATGCGGGACCGGCCCGGCGATCCCGGATCCGTGATCCTCCGGAAAGCCCAGGCGGACAAAACCGCTGAGGTGGTTCTCACCTACCGCAGAAAGTTCGGAGATGACGCCAGAATCGTGCTCGGTGGTGATTTCAATACACCTGTTGAATCAAACGAAATGCTGAGCCTGACCGGTAATGGTCTGTCCGAAGCGTTCACGGTCTCCAAAAATCAAGTCGCACCGAAAAACCGGGTGACCCATACCTTTCATCCCCGTGATGGCCCCCGTGAATTAAATCAGATCGACGCATTTTATGTCTCGCCCGGACTTTCAAAAGATGTTTCCCGCACCTGGGTTTATCGCTATAAAAACAAAGACGGAATTCCGCTCCCGCTTCCACGCACTTATGACCAAAGAGAATTGAACCCTTCGGATCACTATCCGCTTGTGATGGAGCTGGATTTCCAGCCGATATTGAAAAAATTCAAAGCCGAGCAGGGGCTTCCTTAGCACTCAGAAATTTCCAAGCGCCCCTTTCCCAAGCGCCCCACTCAAGGATTCGTCCTGAAAGCCCTTTTCGTGTACTGGTACGAATTCCCTGCCTGATCTCTGCCGCCGACTATGTAAGCATATTGGGTGTTGGACGAAAGCCCGGTGATCGTGACCGTATGGGCAGTGGAATAGATTCCGTTATCCGGGATCAGCCGGCTCGTGTCGGTACCCACTCCCCAGTTGAGCTGCGCACTCGAAGGCTCATTGGTCGTCCAGTTGATCGTCGCTGAACTTCGCGTATACGAATGGGTGATCGAGACCACGACGGGTACCGTACCGTCCACGGTCCAGCTATACTGAGCGCCCACCGGGTCCTGCACATCCCAGCGATCAATCGCGTATACCAGGAAGTTGTGCAAACCATCGACCATACCTGTGTAACTCACCGGCGAAACACAAGGAGCAAGAGCACCGCCATCAAGACCACAGATAAAGTTCACTCCTACGTTGGTATCAAACGAGAAGTTCGCAGTGCGCTGATTGGTGAAAGTGGCCGATGGCACGACCGAGATGATTTTTGTCGTCACGAGAGGTTCGACGGTCCAGGCATGACTGACACCCGCCGGATCCGAATTACCCTGAGGATCACTCGCGCGCACAATGAAACTGTGATTTCCGATGGCAAGACCGCTGAAAGCGAGCGGCGAACTGCAGCTCGTGAAAGCAGCGCCATCCAGAGAACAGGTGAAGACACTCCCTGCTTCATTTGAACTGAATCCGAACTGAATACTGGCATTCGCACTCCGGCTCACCGTAAGAGTCACAACCGGCGCCGTGAGATCCACGGTCCACAAGGCCGACACTACGGGACCTAGATTTCCAGCCAGATCCGTTGCACGAACCCGGAAGTAATGCTCACCGTCGGCGAACCCTGAAATCTGGATGGGACTGGTGCATGCATTGAATCCAACGCCATTCAAATTGCATTCGAAGGTTGCCGCTTCTGAAGCACTGAATACAAAGACATTCGAGGTTTCATGAGTGATCGCCCCGACTGCGGAGCCAAGAGTAGTGACCGGTGCAGTGAGATCCACCGTGAACGAGTGTTTGATCGGAGCAGCATGATTTCCTGCGCGATCCACACCTCCCACAATCAGCTCATGAGCGCCTTCAGCCAGAGCCGAAAGTTGAACAGGCGAAGAGCTGATCCCCAGATTCTGTGCATCCAGGGAGCAGGACAAAATGCTTTCTTCGCTGGCATTCACAACAGCAGTGAGCCAGTTGGAATTGCTGCGGCTAGCGGGCGTCGGCGTAATCGCGCCGAAACTCAAGGAAGGAGCCCGGGCATCGGTTACCCAGCCCAAGGTCATCACCTCAGAAAGATTTCCTGCCGCATCCCGCGCCTGCAGTTTCAACTCGTGATTCCCATCCGTTAAAACTGGAACTTGGAAAGGTGAAATGCACGAAGCGTTCACCCCGCCATCGAAAGTACAGAAGAAGGAGGCTGCTTCATCCGCACTGAACTCCACCGAGATCAGCGCTGCATTACTGAGTGAGCCCGCTTGCGGCGTGACGTTTCCAAGAACCAGTTGCGGGGCGCTCAGATCCACCGTCCAGGAGTAACTGGCAGGCACTCCGATATTCCCGGCAAGATCAACCGAACGCACTTCGATCCGATGCAGTCCCTGAGCAAGTGCCGTGTACTCTACCGGAGACTGGCACGATTGATAAATCGCATGATCCAGCGAACATTCAAAAACCGCGCTCTCGGTTGCGGCAAACTGCAGGCTCATGGTCGTATTGCGCGTGACGGCTTCAACGGGCGCGGCCTGCACGATGTAGGTCTGTGGCGGAGTCAGATCGATGATCCACTGGAATTGCGCCGGCTGCTCGCCCACATTGCCCAAGGCATCCACGGCCAGAACCTTGAAAAGGTGAACGCCTTCCGATAACTGCGAATAGGACTGAGCAGAATTGCATGGCATATATTCCGCGTCGTCCAGACTGCAACGGAACACCGCTTCAGCATCGTCCGCAATCAACTGGAATTCCACCGAATCCTGCCCCGAAAGTGCAGGGAGTGAAGCCAAATTCGAAATGGAAACCGAGGGGGCAACCAGGTCCACGGCCCACTCATGAGTGTCGCCTGTTGCATCCACCAGGCCTGCGGAATTCTGGGCATACACCTGGAAAACATGAGGGCCATTTGAAAGTCCGGACAGAACCAGCGGTGAACTGCAGAGTTCAGCCGTCGCACCATCCAAAGAACAGAAGAACGAGCTTCCGAGTTGATCACTTTCAAAGGAGAAGGAGATCAGACTCGAAGCCGTGACAGGTGCGGACGGTTCTACACTCAATATTTGCGTCACCGGCGCTACAGGATCAGGCGTAGCCGAAGGAGTTGGGGTTGAAGTCGGGTCCGGAGTCGGGCTCTCAGAAGGTTTCGGTGTCGGACAGCTGCCGGAATAGGAACCGGTAATTTCAAGAATCCCCTTCAAAGCAAAAAGCGAATTCCCCTGGAGCGAGAATTTGACCTCGCCTTTGTTCTGCTTGGCTTTGAGCATGAAGCCATGAATTGAAACACCCCCATTGACTGCCAATTTATGAAGTTTGTGCCGGACATTGGAGGTATCGTCATTTGAAACATACCGGGTCAATTCATAAAACGCCGCCCCGTTGGTGGGAGCCGCCTGAAGACCATTGATCGCCAGAGGGATTTCAAAATCATCTCCTTTGTAGTGGCCCCGAAGAGTCGTGTTTAGAAAAATTTCCTTCACGGCGTAGGCTGGATCGTCCAGAAACGAAAGAGCAGCAGCATCGAAATAAAAATGTCGGCCCCCGCTCAACCGTGCGGGCTCAAAGCTCTGTGTGAAAGGTTCGGAGCAGGATTCCAGTGCCAGCGCTGGCTCGTCCATGCTTTCGGATGCCGGCCCGCCTTCGCACCCCGCGATTGCAAAACCCAGCACAACAATGATCAGGACCCCAGGTCTGAAGAGTGTTCTCATAGCCAACGTGCTCCTTGATTTCTAAATCTTAACACGTCGCGTTACTTTATACGTGCTTTAGCCAGACAGGCGTCCTTAAATGAGCTATCTTCCTGTTTTTAAAGTTTTTTATATTTTTCAAGAATGAGTGAAGATTCTTAAGCATTGAAATCAGTAGACTTGCGCCCCAATCCCGCTCAAAATTTTTACTTGTTCAAGGAAAGGACAATCACTCATGAAAATTCGCGCACTTCTGGCTCTCTTGGCGGTTTCCGTTTCATTTTCTCAGCTCTCCTCAGCCTGGGCAGGCGGATATATCCAGCTCAGCGGGGCTCCCATCTTTCAAAAAACAGACCGCTACTCCGGTGACACTGGTCTCGGCGGAACCTTTGAAGCCAAGACCATCAATGCTGCCTCGGGCCTGGGCTATGATTTCCGCGGTACTCTCGGTTATGCCTTCTGGAACAAAATGCTCGTGGGCTTCACCTACGATACGGGGCGCGCACCTTTAAAGGGTGAAGCGGTTCCCAATCAATCCGCAGGTCGAGACCAACTTGAAAAATTCACGGACATGGGTCCTACGCTGGGGCTGATCGCAGGACGCTTCCATTTCCTGGGCACTTACCTTTTCAGTGGTAAGCGAAGTTACAGCGATAAAGACATTGATGACGGCTCGGGCTTGAACATGAGAGACAACTTCTACGAACAGAAGCTGAGCAGCGGGTTTCAGGTGAATGTGGGCTATACGGCGCCTCTTTCGCGCATCTTTTCACTGGGTATCAGTCTGATTTACAAGAGCGCCAGCTATAAGTCGGGAACCTTTACTTCCGCTGAAAATCCCGCCGACAACTACACGGACCGGGCCTTCACGTCCAAACCCGTGGAAGCCGAACTGAATCCGATGATCTCGATGGTTTTCGCGTTCTAAGTCACTCATGCTCAAGACGACATTGACGCTCGGGCCGGCAACTTTTACGACCGCGACCCTGGAGGGGATTTTTCCGGCTGCAGACCGTTTCCGCTTGAATGCCGCGCACCTTCAACCGGAAAGTTTGCTACTCTGGCTTGAGAAGCTCGACGCGCTCTTTCGTAAAACCGGACGCACCATTCCAGTCACGCTGGATCTTCAGGGCGCCAAAATGCGCATCGGGAAAATTCCCCCTGCAACCGGGCTGGCAGAGTCGGTCACGCTGCTCTTTACCCATAAAACCAGTGAGACCGGCATCATCCCGGTCCCGCATGAACTTTTTTTCTCTGAAATACAAAAGGGAGACCGGATCACGCTCAATGATGCGCGGGTTGAACTGGAGATTCTGGACCATAGCTCCGAAATGGCCCATGCAAAAGTTCTGCGCAGTGGGCCGCTTTCGAGTGACAAGGGGATCAATCGCTCGCAACACCCGATTCCTTACAAGAAAATATCTGAACTCGATACTCACATGATCCGCCTGACCGCGGGGGCAGACTTCGTGGATTATGCCTTTTCTTTCGTCAACACCGGAGACGAAGCCAAATTGATCCGGCCTTTGATCGGTCGACGGAAGTTGATCGCCAAACTCGAAAGACCCGAAGCGCTGCAAAACCTTCAAGTGATCGACGCTGCCTTTGATGAACTCTGGTTATGCCGGGGAGACCTGGGGGCACAGGCCGGCTTGAGAAAAATGGCCGCGCTTCAGACGGATTTTGAAAAACGAATTCCGAAGCTTAAGAAACCCGCCTGGCTTGCAGGACAGGTCCTCGAATACATGACCCACTTCCCGCAACCCACCCGCTCCGAAGTGGTGCAGCTCGCCCGGGCGGAAGAAGCCGGTTACGACGGCATTGTCCTTTCAGATGAAACCGCGGTCGGAAAAAATCCTCTGGAGCTTTGCCGATTCCTTCAACAATGGAGAGCAAAGGAAATATGAAAGCATTTTCCAGATTCTGGCTTCTCGCTTTCGCAACGGCCCTCTCGCTTTCGGCAGCGGAAGCCGCCCAGCCCAAGTGGTCCTTTGTTGTGATGGGCGATACCCGCGATCTCACAACCGATACCCTCACGGGCATCAGCCCCGATCTTGCGCTGCTGGCGCAAGCCATTGCCGCCGAAAAGCCCGACCTCGTACTGCATACGGGTGATCTGATCAACGGTTACTATACGAGCAAGTCCTCACCGATGACCGGGAAGTACCGCGAAATGCTGGAAAACTGGAAGGCCGCGATCAGGCCCGTTTACGATTTTGACACTAAAAAGGGCATCCCGCTTTATGTGATCCGGGGCAATCACGAAGACGGAAAATTCATGACTGAAAGTGCCCTGAAGAAAGCCTATGAAGAAAAGATCGGCGCCTTCATGCCTCAGAACGGGCCCGAAAACGAGAAAGGACTCACCTACAGCGTCACCCACAAAGGAGCTAGATTCGTCGCGCTCGATGCTTACAGCACAAAAATTCTCAAAGTGATCCGGGGGTACGTGAATGAGTCCTGGGCGGAAAGTCATCTGGCGAGCGGGAACGCGGCTTTTACGTTTGTATTCTCTCATCCTCCCGCTTTCAGAGTCGGCACCAGCGGCAAATCCCCTTTTCCGGATCTTTATTCCCATACCACTTCGAGAGACGTTCTGTGGAAAAGCATGAAAAAAGCCGGCGCGCTCGCATTTTTCTGCGGGCATATTCACCTCTACTGCCGCGGGACAGTCAAGGGGATCGAGCAAGTGGTGGTCGGGAACGGTGGAGCCAATACAGTTTCCTACGACCCCAAGGAAACCGACCCGCTCATAGCCATGCACTACCCCACCAGCAACGTTGCAGCTACCCAGATCAAAACCGGCTATCTTCTGATGACGGTCGACGAATCAACCGGGACAACTTCAGGAGTGCAAAAACTCTGGAATCCAGAGACCCGAGCATGGGAAACCGGCGACAATTTTATTTTGGCTACAACGCCCAACCGAAGCGAAAGCTGAGGGCAGATGGAGCCCAGGTCTCATCTGGAAGATCGCGCCCGATGAAAAAGGTAAAAGCCGCGGCAGCCCGCAGCCCTGTGGGTCCCTGCCATTCCCCGCCAAACCCGATTCCTGCAAATCCGTCGAAATAGGTACGCTCTCCATCCAGCTGCTGCGAGTAAATTTTCACATAATTGATGCTCGCAGAAAGAAAGGGCGAAAGCTCCCTGTCAGGCATCAAGGCACGAACTCCCCAAACAGCATCCGACATGTAAGCTGATCCACCCGGAGCTTTCTCTGCGTAATATCCATAGGCAGCATAGGTACTCAGAAATGAGAATAAGTGGTAGCCCGCATGAAAATTCAAGGGCTGCTGGGAGATGGGATCTCCGTAGGACAGATCAATAAACCAGCGCCTTGTCGAACGCGCCTGAAAAGAGATTTGAGCCGGCGGGCTTGTTTTCGCTGTTTCCGTTCTTGTTTCCGGTCTTGTTTCCTGTCTTACTTCCGGTCTAGCTTCCACTTTCGAAGGCTCGACTCTGTTTTCCGCCTTGGGCCCGCCCCTCTCTTCCACCCGAAGTACCAGGTCATAATTTCTGGAAAGTGAAATAGCCGAGTTGTCGCCGTACCTTCTCACCGCTTCAAGACTCAGCGTTTTTCGCGCCGCGTCCCACTGCTTCACTCGCGCGTAGAGAACGTTAGCTCCGCGGTCTTTCACAAGTACAAAGCTTTTTCTAACGATTTCCAAGGACTGGAGCAGCAGGAAATCGATCCTCTGCGGTTCACCTCGAGAAATACCCACCACTTTGCCGCTGGAGGTCACAGAAACCTGCTCAGCATAAACTGATCCAGTTACGCCGAATATCAATAAGCACAGGAGTATGAACTGAAAATTCATGCGCAGAGTCATCTCTCATGATTTTACCCATCTTAGGGCACTTGGTAAATTTTCTTTTCATTTCACACTCGGATTTCACTATTTTTCAAAAAACCCGATAAGTCCTGTTGAGGATTCGTGATTCAATGACGGATGAACTGAAAAAGTTCGGTCGCTACTTTCTGCTCGATCGTCTGGCCAAAGGGGGAATGGCCGAGATCTTTCGTGCGCGTCTTGCCCAGGCTGACGGTGGCAGTCGGATCGTCGTGATCAAGCGGATCGAGCGCTCTTTCGATGCCAGTTCGGTGTTCCTGAACATGTTTCGCGACGAAATCCGCGTCACAATGGGACTCACCCATCCGAATATCTGCACTCTTCACGACTTCGGTGAGGAAAACGGCCAGCCTTACATCATCATGGAGTGGGTGGATGGAAAAGACCTGCGCCAACACCTGACCCGACTGGATGAGCTGAACCGGCCACTGCCGCCCGAACTGGCTGCACTGATCATCGCGGAAGCGGCTACCGGTTTGCACTACGCGCATACCTTTACTGACAAATCAACGGGCGAGGCTCTGAATATCGTTCACCGGGATATCAGTCCGCGCAATATTCTCATCTCTTATCTCGGTATCGTTAAGATCATTGATTTTGGAATTGCGAAGGCCACGAGCAATCTGGACACAACCGTATCAGGAACAATCAAAGGGAAGCCCAGTTATCTCTCACCAGAACAGCTATCAGGAGTTCGGGCAGATGGTCGTTGTGATGTCTTTGCTCTTGGCTCCGTGCTCTGGGAACTGCTTACAGCGCGAAAACTCTTTCAAGGTGGCGATGATGTGGCAACGATCAAGCAGATCGAAAATTGCGAGATGCACATTATCCCTCCTTCCGTCATTCGTCCCCATTTACCGAAAGCTTTGGATGAAATCGTACTCAAGGCTCTCAAGAAAAAACCGGATGATCGCTATTCGAATGCCGAAGAATTTCAGATTGCGCTCACACGTTTCGCGCACGAGCGGCACCCCGGCATAACAGTTCGCGACATCGCCCGTTTCACCAATGAAGTCTTTGCACCGGAGATAGAAAAGGACCGAGAAACTCTCAAGCGCCTGAATCGAACCGCAGAAGAGATGATCCGTGCGGAGGTGAAACCAGCCCCACCCGAAATCGAAGTCCCTCCTCCTACTCCCTCCGTTGCTCCTGCTCCTCAAATTGACCTTGTGCCGAACTCTTCAATACCCCGATCAGCAGGTTCTGCACCGCGCCCCCTGGGTTCTTCACCTCGCCCGGCGAATACCTTGCGGCATACTAATTCGCGTATTGCCTCCGCTCCAGCAGTCAGACCGCAAACAAGAAAAGCACCTCCCGCGCCGAAGAAAAAACAACGATCGTTTGGAACTTTCCTCATCGGATCCGGTATGATCATCGCGCTCGCTTTTTATGCAAATCAGTGGTTCCAATTCCTGCCGAAAGAACTCCTGCCCCAAGAACTTCACTTGAAAGAGCTCTGGCAATCCCTTGCCGGTCAAAGACCCGCTGCTGTCCTGCTTCAGCAACCCGTAACAGCTGCCGTACCCACTGCTGTTGCCCCTGTTCCTACGCCGGTTGCTATCCCGAGTCCTGCTGCGGCAATACCTGCTAAAGCAGTACCTCTAGCAGTTTCCCCAAAAACGGATCCTTTCGCTGATACCTCTGAAGACGAGCCGCCAAAAGCTGCTTTAGGAAGAACTTCTCCGCCTGAAAGTACAGGTTTTCCGGTTCGACCTCAGCCTGCTTCCGCAAAACAGAAGCCGAAGCAGCACAGCGCTCCTGCCCCGATTACTGCTGTTGCCGTACGAACCAAAGCACCTTCCGCTGCAGCCAGGCACAATCCTCCCCCCCCGGTTCTCCCGCTCAAGCAGGTAAAAGTGACAAAACCGGAGCCCAAGCCTGAGGTTCGGCCGGAAATTCGTTTCAGTTTCAAGATGGACCCACTCGCTAACGGATTGCTTGCCAGCAACTCCCCACAAATCACTCTGCGCTTCTCAAGCAGGAACCAGCCGGTCAGCATTGCTTTAGTGGATTTCATCCGCTACAGCGATGACGTGAGCGGGATGCAAAAGGACCTCACAAATATTTTTCAGTTTCAAAATGACGGAAGCCTCACTGCCCCTGGTAGCGCCTTCTTTTCGTTACTAGCGAATACCGATGGCAAAAAAACAATTTCCATCCAGGCGATGGACCAGCAAGGAAACGCTCTGGAAGGAACCGTGACATTCAAATTGCGAAAATAGTCCCTCATGAATCGAAATCCATTGTGACTTCAGGCTGTGTTCATGAAGACACACTCCCATAATAGAGCAAGCAGCAAAACTCTTTTCGATATGGTAATATTATTCTCATAGAGATCGCTCAGGGGGACGTTATGAATACGATTTATCTGCCAAAACTTGGCCACAGGTACGCCGCACTGCTGGCATTGTTTGCCTTGTCCGCTTGCAATGAACCGAAGAATCTCTCTGGTGTTTTTGTAACTCCCGAACCGAAGGCTTCCCCTGCGCCGATCACAATCCAAGCCCCCGGTGAGCCGGCAGACGAACAGGCGCCGAGTGTTCCCTCAGGCGTTTTAGCCATTGCTCTCTCTCAAACTTCGGTCCAAGTCAGTTGGAATGCCTCAACCGACAATCGCGGCGTGAGCCGCTACAGACTTTTTCGCGATGGAATCGAAATTGCCGGTTCAATCACAGGCGTCCTTTACAACGATTTGAATCTCTCCGCAAATACGAACTATAGCTATACGGTTGCAGCGCAGGACGGGGCGGGAAATATTTCGGCGAATTCTTCACCCGTAACTGCTCGGACTCTCGCATCACCGGACACCCAGAATCCCAGTATTCCGGCAGGCCTAACAGGGATCGCGGCATCCCAGAGTCAAATCAATCTCACTTGGACTGCATCCACGGATAATGTCGGGGTGACTGGGTACAAAATTTATCGCAATAGCGTGCTCGTCGGATCAGTGGCAGGGACTTCATTCTCTGATACGGGTCTGAGCGCAGCGACGTCCTACAGTTATGAAGTTACGGCATTCGATGCCGCAGGGAACGTTTCAAACAAGACGGCTTTGATTTCTGTAGTCACGACCGCCGGACCTGATACTCAGGCCCCTACCGTGCCGGCCGGTGTTTCTGGATCGGTGATCTCGTCCACTCAAATCAACATCAGCTGGAGCGGGTCGACCGATAATATAGGTGTCACGGGCTACAGAATCTATCGCAACAATGTTCAGGTTGGATCCTTGGCTGGAAATTCATTCTCTGATACTGGCCTGACCGCTGCAACCACTTATAGCTATGCCGTGGCAGCATTCGATGGCGCAGGGAATACTTCCGCCAAATCAACGGCCATTTCCGTCACCACTTCATCCCCACCGGATGTCGTGGCCCCGACCGTTCCGACCGGTCTTTCGGGATCCGTGATTTCTTCGACTCAAATCAATGTTACTTGGAATGTCTCGACTGATGCGGTGGGTGTCACGGGTTACAAGGTTTATCGAAACAATGTTCTGGTCGCATCCGTAGCCGGAAATTCATTTTCTGATACAGGTCTGGTCGCCTCGACGGCCTACAGCTATGCAGTCACAGCCTTTGATCTTGCAGGCAATGCGTCGGCAAAATCAGCAGCCATTTCCGTCACTACCTCGGCAGCACCTGATACTCAGGCCCCCACCGTGCCGGCCGGTGTTTCTGGATCGGTGATCTCGTCCACTCAAATCAACATCAGCTGGAGCGGGTCGACCGATAATATAGGTGTCACGGGCTACAGAATCTATCGCAACAATGTTCAGGTTGGATCCTTGGCTGGAAATTCATTCTCTGATACTGGCCTGACCGCTGCAACCACTTATAGCTATGCCGTGGCAGCATTCGATGGCGCAGGGAATACTTCCGCCAAATCAACGGCCATTTCCGTCACCACTTCGCCAGCACCCGATACGCAGGCCCCAACCGTCCCTGCGGGCCTGACGGGTTCTGCCGTATCCCCTTTTCAAATTGATCTGACCTGGACCGCCTCAACGGATAATATCGGAGTGACCGGCTACAAAGTATTTCGAAATGGTTCTGAAGTGGCGACAAATTCCACTAACTCCTTCAGTAATACTGGGCTGGCCGCTCTTACCAATTACAATTTCACCGTTGCGGCTTATGATGCCGCCGGCAATCTTTCGGCGCAGTCGCTTGCAGCGTCCATTGCCACGCCGAGTGCATCGGCATCAGTAACTCTTGCTCCGATTGCAGATGCTTACATAGGTGGGACCGCCATTCATTCAACCGAGGAATGGTTGCATACCTATACTTGGCCGGATGAAACCATTGCAAATGCGATTGTGATGAAATTTGATGTTTCAAGTATTCCGACCAGTGCTGTTATCGACAATGCGGAACTAACGCTTTATCTCCTGCAATCCGAGCCGGACAGCACGACCTCACTTGCCTCGTCGACATATAATGTTTCAGTCCACAAAATGATCGGCAAAGACATGGATGTCAACACCGCTACGGCAGTCAAGTACAATGCCACGGGATTCTGGACACCGAATTCGGGTGCCCCGATCGGACTGGAAGCACTGGGCCAAAACGACATATCGACCGCCTATATTACGAACATTATCAATAAAACCAACGGACCGAAATATTTCCCCATCACACAGATGGTTCAGGAATGGGTGGCGCCAGGCGCAATCAACTACGGCATGCTCCTGAACTCCGACCCCACTTCCGTGAGAGACCATTACCGGTACTTCGGCGCAATCGAGAACGCGACTGCGACCTACCGACCATTCCTCAAAGTGGATTATCACCTGCCGGCTCCATGATCCGTCTGGTCTGAACATTGTAGCCCTTTGCAGATATGACAGCGGCTACCCTGCTTTTGACCATTTTTCAGCTCACAAATCTCGGCGCACAGCAGTGCCCAGAACCTGAACCGCTGGGCGTTCGATTGGAAAAAGCAATTCATCGCAGTTCTTTAGGCTCCACTCAGGGCCTCGTATTCCACTCAGGATCGCTTTATGAGAGCAGCGGCGGCTATGGCCAGTCCTCATTCAACAGGATCAATCCTGGAAACGGTGAAGTGAAGCAGCTCGCCCGTCTTGATAGAACAATTTTTGCGGAGGGACTCGATATCTGGAAGGGAAAGTTTCTGCTACTCACCTGGAAAGAAAAGAAAGCTCTTCTTTGGAATCTAGACAGTACGACAACCCCCCGCATGGTCCCGTACTTCTGGGAGGGCTGGGGATTGACCCATGATCATCGCAGCTGGATCGTCAGCGATGGCACCGCACAAATTCGCTTTCTCGATCCCGCAACCCTCAAGGAAACCCGATCGATTACTGTTCAGCGGCGCGCCGATGCGCAGGAGTCACTCAATGAGCTTGAGTATGTGAATGGCAGAATATTCGCGAACATCTTCAAAACCGATCAAATTGTCCGGATTAATCCCGCGACCGGCTGTGTGGATGGTTCCCTAGATCTTTCCAGCCTAAAAGAGCAATTCACCTTGGATGAGCTGTCTGCGGATTCCAATGCTGTTGCCAATGGCATCGCTTATGATCCGGTCGAAAATGTTTTTTATCTTACGGGCAAAAATTGGCCTTTGATCTTCAAAGTTGAAGTAATCGGAAATTAACGCAGGGCTTTTTCATGAAGGATCCATACAGGGCAATGTGAATTATTCACAACCCGCTTGGTAACCGCACCGCTGATCGCACTTTTAACGGGGCCACTGAACGAAGCGGTAGCGATCAACCTTGCATTCAGCTTGCGCGCGGCGCGCAAAATGGCCTCATGCAAGGGAAGCCCTCCTACATCCAGAAACGCGTTCGCAATCACTCCACTCTTTCTTGCGCGATCGACATACTCCTGCATTCGGGTTCGTCGCGCAACCCAGCTGTCGACCCAAGCAGAGGGTACGGAGTCAACTGCAGTATTGAATTCTATCGTTCTTCTCCGAGCCTGAATATTTCGTGGCGAGCGGGCCTCGTGGTAAACCATAATCTCTGCTTTCAGAATGCGTGCGAGCGCAATGACCCGGGTGAATACGCGCTCAGAGTGTTTACCGAAATCTGTCGGGTACAACAGGCGAGACCATTTTCCCTGGAATTGAAGCTTCGAGGAAGTCGTCAAGACAGGTATTCGTGATCGAGGCAGGAGCACCTGGGCGAATTGGCGCAGCATCAAGCGCCGGAGCTTTGTATTTCCGTTCATTGAAACAATGATCAGATCCGCTTTTGACAGTTCTGAGTACCGGCAGAATGCCCTCACGGATTTTTTTAAACTAGAAACGTCCTTTATAAATACTTTTGGTTCCTTAAGCTGAAATCCTCTGGGCCTGCGCAGACTCTCTTTGAGTATTGTCGGACCACTGATTGCAACATCCGGCGTCAGGATATATATCGTCTCCACCTCCGCCTGAGTCAAACGCACCAGAGAGCGAAGCAGACGCGGCATGCTCGTTTTCATGATACTGTTCAAGTCCAGAGGATTCACAGCCCAAATAATCTTTCGGATGCTCGGGGCTGAAGACATTTAGCCCATCCCTTCGTTTATGTTTCAACGCCGAGAGGCAACACGCATATCGCGTGCCATTCCTGTTTTGACCCCAGGCATATTGACTCATCGATTGTGAAAGAAGATAAAACCGCGGACCATGGGATCACCCACCAACTGGCTACTCGCTTTGATACCTCTGCTGCTTTCGGTATGCATAGCATTCTGGATTCCCGAACTCTCTCGCGGAGAGGTTGTTCGGATGGGGACTACATGGGTACCCGAGTTGAACATCAATTTGTCTTTTGCCCTCGATGGTCTCAGCGCGATTTTTGCGCTTCTCATCACCGTTCTGGGGACAATAGTCGTCGTTTATGCCGGTCCCTATTTCGAAAACCACCGAGATCTGGGTAGATTTTACGTTTTGCTACTGAGCTTCATGGCTTCAATGCTCGGCCTTGTTCTCTCTGATAATGTGATATTACTTTACATTTTCTGGGAGCTGACCACCTTCACTTCCTTTCTACTTATTGGATTCGAAAATGAGAATAAGGAAGCCCGCAAGAACGCCTGGCAGGCTATTCTGGTGACCACTGCCGGAGGATTGGCACTCCTTGCTGGTTTGCTCCTTCTGGGCAGAATTGGCGGCAGTTATGAAATATCGACGCTACTTGCAAATGGCAGCACCATTCGCGATCACCACCTCCAACTCCCAACTTTGATCCTGATACTGATCGGTGCGTTCACGAAATCAGCACAATTCCCGTTTCACTTCTGGTTGCCAAACGCAATGGTTGCACCCACACCCGTCAGCGCCTACTTGCATTCCGCTACCATGGTCAAAGCCGGAATTTATCTGCTTGCCCGCTTCTTCCCGATTTTTGGGAATACAGAAACCTGGTTTTACGTTGTGAGCACCACCGGTGTTCTGACCATGCTCACAGGTTCATTCATGGCTCTCAAGCAAACCGATCTCAAACTTCTTCTTGCTTACATGACGATCATGGCCCTGGGCGCACTCACGCTCCTGCTTGGAATCGGCAACAAGGAAGCAATTACGGCGGCCGTGGTCTTTCTGATCGCGCACGCCCTTTACAAAGGCGCCCTCTTCCTTGTCGCCGGCTCGGTGGAGCATGAGACCGGGACAAGAGACGTCCTGAAACTTGGAGGACTATTCCGCAAAATGCGCCTGACCACCTTAGCTGCTGTACTCGGGGCGGCTTCCATGGCGGGGCTTCCGCCGCTCCTCGGGTTCATTGGCAAAGAGCTGATTTACAAGGCAGGCTTGAGTCTGGCCGGAGCCGCTTCGATCATTTTTGTTATTATAGCAGTAGTCTCGAAAGCCACGGCAACCGGGGTCTCCGCAATATTGGCCTTCGAAGGCTTTTTTGGAGTTCCCACGATTGCGATTGAGAATGTAAAGGAAGTTTCTCCCGGCATGTGGCTGGGCCCCTGCTTTTTAGGTCTTCTCAGCCTGGGATTTACGCTTTTTCCCGGGTTTCTGCAGGATCTCATTATTGCTCCTGCGGTTTCTGCGATGACCGGAACTGCTGCAAACGGTATTGGATTGACCCATGGTTTCGAGCTCAGTACGCCCTTGATGCTCAGCATCCTATCGGTCGGGCTTGGACTCATGATATATTCCGTTTGGCGGCGGTTATTGCAACCGTTGCTCAACCGCCTTGAGCCTTGGATTCATTCCTGGGGCCCCGCTGCATTCTATAACCACTCGGTTGCCGCGCTCATGAATTTCGCACGTTTTCAGACTCGAATTCTCCAGAACGGCAATCTGCGTTCCTACTTAATGCGGGTATTCATCACCATCGGCGGCCTAACGGGCTTTACGACTCTGTATTACAGCAGTATTTCCTGGCCTCAAGAGTTGCCGGATATCGCGTTCTTCGTTTGGGGTATCCTGGTCCTTATTCCAATAGGTGCGATCTCGGCTGTACTCGCGACATCCGTCCTTATGGCCGTTACTTCACTCGGAGTAGTCGGATATGCGATCGCACTTGTTTTTGTATTCTATGGCGCACCCGATCTCGCCTTGACGCAGTTTCTCGTTGAAACGCTGACCATCGTGCTGGTTGCCCTTTTGGCGATGAGGCTGCCCGATGAATATGATTACCCTTTGTCTTCCATGACGCTCGTGCAAGATGCGGGCATTGCGATCGGGTTTGGCACGGTAATGGCCCTTGTACTCTTGACTGTTCTCAAGTTTCCTTTTGATCCTTATCTATCGAACTATTTTGCGCAAAACAGCCTCTCCTCCGGGAACGGCAGAAACATCGTCAACGTAATCCTGGTCGATTTCAGAGCTGTCGATACTTGGGGGGAAATCACCGTACTTGCCATGAGCGGCCTGGGGGCTTTCGCTCTGATCAAATTCGTCAAGGGAAGAGCAATTTCCGAATGACAACATTGATTTTACGAACGACCGCGCGCCTTCTGATAACATTACTACTTCTGTTTTCGATATTCCTTCTGCTTCGCGGTCATGACAACCCAGGTGGCGGCTTCACAGGGGGGCTCGTCGCGGCTGCTGCGTGGACACTGTATACGATCGCTTACGGAACAAAATTATCGCGGCATGCACTTCGGGTCAATCCCCGGTCTCTCACCGCTGCAGGGCTGGCGACCGGACTTTCAAGCGGACTTGTTTCCAGTTTTGCCGCTCAACCTCTTTTTACCGGGCTCTGGTTTGAGTTACGAATCGGCTCACGTGATATCCTTCATCTCGGTACCCCCCTCCTCTTCGATATCGGGGTCTACATGGTGGTACTCGGCACGGCCCTGACGATCATTTTCGCATTTGAGGAGGAGCAATAATGGAAGCGGTACTTGCAATTGTCATGGGAATCCTCTTTGCTTCAGCAATTTTCCTAATGCTCAGGCCTAGCTTGATCAGATTTGCGCTGGGCCTTATTTTACTCACGAATGCCTCCAATTTATTTATTTTCGCTGCCGGTCGACTCACGTTGGCCGTCCCCCCATTGATTCCTCCGGGAGAGCAAATGATAGCTGGGAATTTTGCCAATCCAGTTTCGGAGGCACTCATTCTAACTGCAATTGTAATCGGGTTCGGGTTACTTTCATTTACGCTTGCCTACATCTATCGTGCGCACAAAGCCCACGAGGAACCCCCGACATGACGCTTCTGCTGACGTTACCTGCAGCACTACCTCTGACTTTTGCGGTTCTAGCACTGCTGTTGCATAAATCCAGACCGGCCCAAAGGTGCCTTGCGCTAGCGGGAGCAACGGGTCTTCTGATTGCAGCCATCCTGCTTATTCTCACTGTGATCAGCCATGGCATTCAAGCCACTCAGTTTGGAAACTGGCCCGCTCCATTTGGAATTTCATTTGTGGCTGACCACTTGAGTTCGGCGCTGGTACTGATCTCAGCGATTCTCGGATTGGCTTGTCTGGCTTACTCCATCGCGGAAATCGATCAGCAACGGGTTTCTTCAGGTTTCTTTCCTTTAGTCCTCGTTCTACTGGGTAGTGTGAACGGAGCTTTTCTCACAGGTGATCTGTTCAATCTTTACGTCTGGTTCGAACTCATCCTGATTACTTCATTTGTACTCCTGACCTTGGGCAATGAACGCGCACAGACGAAAGGAGCGCTACCTTATGTTGCGTTGCATCTTTTTGCGTCGGCAATATTCCTTTCAGCAGTGGGCGCGATATACGGAGTGACTGGCACTTTGAACATGGCTGAACTCGCACGACGAGCCGGAACCCCGGAAATGGCGAGCGCCCTCACGCCCGGCGCGATCCTGCTGCTTTGCGCGCTTGGCACCAAAGCCGCCGTATTTCCCTTATTTTTCTGGCTTCCGGAGTCCTACCCCACGCCACCGGTCTCGGTATCGGCGATCTTTGCCGGGTTACTCACCAAAGTGGGAATCTATGCGTTGATGCGGGTATTCACTCTCATTTTTATTCATGACACGGACTACACGCATGGAATTTTATTGATCGTATCCGGAATTACCATGCTCACAGGTGTTCTGGGCGCAGCTGCCCAAAACGAATTTCGCCGAATTCTTTCGTTCCATATTATCAGTCAGATTGGATACATGATCATGGGTCTGGCTTTGTTCACACCGTTGGCGCTTGCGGGAGCGCTGTTTTTTATAATTCACAACATCATTGTCAAATCGAATCTCTTTCTGATCAGCGGCGCCGCATATCGTCTTCGCGGATCTTTTGAGCTGAACAGACTGGGAGGTCTGTACCGTTCTCATCCCGCACTCTCCGGGCTCTTTCTGGTTTCTGCCTTTTCCCTCGCGGGACTGCCTCCGCTGACTGGCTTCTGGGGCAAGCTCCTGCTGGCAAAAGCCGGCTTTGACTCTGGCCAATATCTGATCATCGCAACATCTCTGACGGTCAGCCTCCTTACACTGTTTTCGATGCTTAAAATCTGGCTGCAAGCCTTCTGGAAACCCGTGCCGCCTGACGCCGGGCACCTGCTTCGGAACGAACACCCGCCGCTTTATGGATATCTGATTCCAATTACCGGGCTTACCGTACTGACAATGAGCCTGGGTTTATTTCCAAATTCCTTGATTGCATTTGCCAGCCGAACCGGTGCGGAACTGCTTGACCCGTCCGCCTATATTCAAGCCGTCCTGCCACAAGGAGGCTTTCGATGATCCTGTTCATATGGAATCTTTTTCTCGCGTTTTTCTGGGCCGCGATCACCGGAGAATTGAGTTTATCCACTTTGAGCTTTGGGTTCTTCATCGGCTACTGCGTTCTTCTGGCCTCGAGCCGGGCTTTGGGCTCCACACATTACTTTCGAAAGTCCAGATTGCTTGTCTATTTTATAGTTTTCGTGATTTTCGAACTGACCAAATCGTCATTTCGTCTGGCGTTTGACATCATCACCCCTCAGCATCGGATGCGACCGGGTTTAATTAGAATTCCACTGGAAGCCAAAACCGATCTTGAAATAACAATGCTCGCAAATCTGATTTCTTTGACGCCAGGTACTTTAACTCTGGATGTTTCCGAGGACCGGAAATACCTCTATATGCACGCCATGTATATTTATGGGAAAAATATTGAATCAGTACGCAGACACATAAAATCTGATTTCGAACACCGTATTCTGGAGCTGTTGAGATGAGTGGCGACGCTGGATCATTCTTCAGTCTCGCCAAATCACTTTCATTTCTACTGCTCACGCTCTCATTGTTCTTTGTTTTTATCCGTCTCGCCCGAGGTCCGACACTTCCGGACCGGGTCGTTGCACTCGACCTGACCGCTATTATCGTGGTTGGATTCGTCTGCATCTATTCGATCACAGTCGAACAGCCGATTTATCTCGATATGGCCATTGCACTCGCTTTGATCGCATTCTTGGGAACGGTTGCATTCGCACGCTACGCCTTACATCTGGCACAGAGAAGAGGGCCCCACAGATGATTGATGCTTTCGCAGGGTTTATGATGATTGCGGGGTCGCTTTTCATATTCATTGCGGCACTCGGTGTCCTTCGAATGCCTGAAATTTACGTACGAATTCATTCTTCGACGAAAGCTGGCACTTTGGGATTGGGTCTGATTCTACTTTCGGTCACCATACACTTTCAGGATTTCGGCATCACGATCAGGGCTGCCGTAACCACGATTTTCGTCGTACTGACCGCGCCGGTAGCAGCTCACGTGATCGGTCGCGCCGCGTATCGGACCGGAATCCCCCTCTGGCACGGCACTATTATCGACGAGCTGAAAAGTGATGAAACCGCGGTGGGTTCACCTGATTGAGAGATTTAGAAATTCATATGGAACCGGCCGCCGCCTCCATCCCAGCTTTTGTCCGTGAAGGCGCGGTCCAGATCGCCTGAAACAAGTAGAACGAGTTTGGCTTTCGTGCCGAATTTGAATTCATAACTCAGATTCAGGCGATTTTCCCAGCGACCGTCATCATCTTGGGGGTCTCGCAAACCTGCAGGCCCCCAGGCCCGATGCCAGGTACTCAGGTATCCGACAGTCCACCCCTTCCTCGACCAAAGCAGATGAGGCAGAAAGTCTCGGTATTCCACACTTCCTTCAGTCATCCTCCACCAGCGATCTGAAAAAGAAATACCTGCTGTCACATCCCAGCTCTGCGAGGGCCCGATCCTCCGAAAAACAGTTTGACCCAGCGCCAGCAACCGGTCGGTTCGCCAAGCCGACTGCCGCATTTCCGATTTGCGATCGAATTGGACTCGAAGGTTCACGCTTTGGTTTTTTGAAAACGTTTTTGAACCGAAAACCCCGCCGAAGGCCTTCCAATAGGCGTACTCGTAACCCGGAGCTGGCTCAGGGAAGACCCAACGCGTATGGGTTTCATAACGGACTGCATATTCCAGAAAATTCCTGAGCCCACCTTCAGGATCACTCCAGAGACGCCCCACCAGGCCGCGTGAGTAGGGCAGAAATGGTTCAATGAAATTATCCGGTGTATCTGATCTTTTGAGACGCGCTACATCCACAAAAGTATTGAAGAGTCGAATTTCATGCCGCGCCTGCGGTTTGTAGATTAAAGCGAGTCCTGTATCCGTTTCGCGTTTGTAAAGAGTGGGTTCACCGTAGAAACTGAACCCCAACTTCTCAGCAGGAAAGTAGATAGTTTCAAAAATCTCGTGATGAGTATCGCGTTCGCGATTCTGTTCAATCGTATGAAGAAATCGAAATTCAAAATGTTCGGACAGCCGGGCATGGATTTTGAGCCGGTTATCGACCATGAAATGAGTCGCGCTCAGACTCCCGAGCCCCAAATCCATTGCTTGCGAGTGCGTCAACCACTCATATTCCCAATCAGCTGGTTTAAGATAAGACAGGATATCGGCCGCATACTCACTCGCAAAACGCCCCGGGCCTTCGAGCGCGGACTGTTCAGTTTCCGTCAGGCTCTGGAACTCGGGAGTCCACTCCCAGGCATGAGCCGTCACAGCTGTCACTAAAGCCAGCAGCAAACCGAGGGCAATTCGAAACAGGAAAGCAGCTCGCACGGTTTGCGCTATGCAGGTTCCACACCCCAGACCACCGCCGGATTTAGTTGTAACTAACTATATTTAATCAATAATTTAAAAGTTGACCGTTTGAATCAAGATTCCTACAATAAATAGGTACTTCACATTTTCGTAACATTTGCCTGAGGATTTCTTGTGCCACAAGAGCTTTGGACCGAGTTTTTAACAATGCTTACGGATCACCTGGGCGGTTTTGGCAGCTTGCTCGTTTTCTTTCTGGGGTTCTGGCAGGTCAGAGCCCGCGCCAGTAAACAAGCCAGAAAAGATACGGTGAAGAAGTTGTTATCAGAGGCCCGCGCCGGAATACCCATGAGCCTGCACCCTGAGTTCAATGCGGCCAGATGTGTCGGTTGCGGCACCTGCACCCGTGCCTGCCCGGAAAACAATGTCCTCAAACTTGTCAATCACCGACCAACTTTGATCGGGCCTTCCCACTGCGTTGGACACGGTGAATGTGAAGCGGTCTGTCCAAACGGGGCGATCACGCTGGTCTTTGGCACGAAGACTCGCGGCATGGACATCCCGCGCATCACGGGGAATTACGAAACCAATGTTCCAGGCCTCTACATCGCCGGCGAACTCGGGGGCATGGGTCTGATTCGAAACGCGATCAAGCAGGGCTGCGCCTCGGCCCAACATGCACTTAAAAATCTCCCGCAGGGATCGGCGGACGTGGAACTACTGATCGTGGGAGCCGGACCTGCAGGCATCGCTGCGGCTATGACGGCCATCGATAAGAAAAAAACCTATCTCTGCATCGAGCAACACAGTTTCGGCGGGACGGTATACAATTTTCCGCGTCAGAAAATCGTCATGACCCATCCCGCGGAACTTCCGATCACCGGCATGATGAAATTCCGGAACAACAAAATTTCCAAAGAGGAATTACTGAATTTCTGGAACGACATTCGAAAGGAGACAGGCCTCAAGGTGCAGGAAAACGTCAAATTTCTTGGTCTCGAAAAACAGGCGAATGAATTTTTCAAAGTACAGACAAATAATGGAACCATTACAGCCAAAAAAGTGATCCTCGCCATGGGAGTACGGGGCAGTCCAAGAAAACTTGGCTTGCCGAACGAAGAGCTGCCCAAAGTGACTTACAATCTGATCGATGCTGAACAGTATCAAAACAAAGATATTGCCGTGGTGGGCGGCGGAAACGCAGGAGTTGAAGCCGCCCAGCAATTGGCTCGTGCTGAATACGGTAATCGCGTCACCGTCCTCGTCCGCGGCGAAGGCTTCGACACCTGCAACGAGGAGAACCGAAAAATCATTCTCCGTCTCGCCGAGGAAGAACGCGTCCGGATCCATTACAATTCCTCCGTCAAGGAAATCCATCAGGACGCATTGGTCCTGAATGAAAAAGGCAAAGACTTCTCACGCATTTCGAACCATTTTCTTTTCGTTTTCGCAGGCGCGGAAATGCCGCATAAATTCCTGATGAGTCTTGGTATTCAAATTGAGAAAAAATTCGGGGAACCGTTGCGACAGGCGGCATGATGAAAAAGAAATGGCACGTTCTCCTCATTTTTGTTTTCTCCTCTTTGGCTCCTTTTGGTCTACAAGGCTGCTTCGGGGTTCAAACGCCGCAAGTAACTGATCCCAATCGAGTCCTGGCCAGCTTCACTCATTACGGCAATGAGAAGAGCTGTAACGTCTGCCACGATCAGAACCGCCCCCCCGACATTCAACTGAACGACCTGAATGCAACACCTATCGTTCACGGAAATGGGGCGGACTGCATCAACTGCCATTCTTCAGGACAGGCCTGGATCTACCCCACTGTATACAGTCACAATCCCGTTCCCGTTTCATGCATGAACTGCCATGAAGCGGAACGAAAATCATCCACCCACTTCCCTTCTCAGGACTGCTCAGGCTGCCATCAAAATAATCTCGGCGTCAGCTGGACCGGCGGCAACTTTTCACATTCGCCTGTACCTGCCTCGTGCTCCCTCTGCCACGCTCCGCAACGTCCCACCACTGCCGCTCACGCCAGTGGTGCGGATTGCAGCGACTGCCATTCCCCGACGCAGGCCTGGATCAATCCCTCCGTGTACAGCCACAGCCCCGTTCCCACTGGCTGTTTGAGCTGTCACGAAACCAGTCGTCCCGCCGTCACTCGTATGCCGCTGAATTCGACCGCAACTGGACACTTCAGTCCGACTGATTGCGCTTCCTGTCACCAGGTACCCGCCTCTACGGGGGAGATTTTTACTTTCCAACATAATGACTCATCAGGGAAAACCCTTGGAACCTGTCTCCCTTGCCATGAAGCGGAACGAAAATCCTCGACCCACTACACGGGCCAGGACTGCTCTGCTTGCCACACCGATCCTGGAAAGACGTGGCTCGCCTCCACCTTAAGCCCGCATCCGACAAATATTCCGATGCCCGTCTCCTGCAACGGCTGCCATGAATCCTCTCGCCCAAGTACCACCCAATATCCGCCCCCAGGGGCGCTGGTCACAGGTCACTTCGCAGGTCAGGACTGCATCGGCTGCCATTCGGCCAAGACCACTGCGGATCTCACTTTTGCGCATAAACACGGGGCAAACAACATACCTTTGATAACCTGCCTCCCCTGTCATCAAGCCAAGCGGCCAACAGCCGTGATCCATAGCTTTTCTCATTCCCTGGCCGGAACCGGGGATTGCGTCGCCTGTCATAAAAAACCAGGCGTCACCTGGACGGATGGGGTCTTTAGTCACTCCCCCGTTCCCACAGGCTGCAATACCTGTCACCTCAGCGAAAAACCCACTGTCCTGATCGGTGAAATGTCTCACCAGTATCCGGGAGTGGCCGATTGCACCGGCTGCCATAAAACTAATATCGGTATCAGTTGGACGGGTGGAACTTTTGCGCACTCGCCGGCCCCTACCTCATGTTCGCTCTGCCATAGTCCGCAACGTCCCACCACTGTCATCAATAATTACGATCACGCCTTGGATCTGACCAAGGACTGTGCGATCTGCCATAAAGTGAATATCGGCACCAGCTGGACCGGCGGGAAAATCGATCACGCACTCCTTACAACAGCGTCGGTCTGTACAACTTGTCACCTCTCCGGGACCAGCTTCCTGAATGTCAACAATAGTCCGGTTAAAACTCTGGCCACTGCGGCAGGATCTCTTGCCGCCACTTCAACCACGGCAGCACATAAAATGATTCATAATGGAATCAACTTTTCGTCAATTGATTGCGATAGTTGCCATGCAGTGAAAACCGGCTGGGGGACGAGCTGGGCCACCTCAACCACGGACCCAATGGGAGGCCCCAATCACAACCTGATTCCTGCCACAACGACTTGCAAAACTTGTCACGGGGCACCGACTGGATCCTTCGCAATTACTGGAGCACGCGCAGGATCCAGCTTCAAACATTCGAGCCAGGGCAAGCATTCCAGTTATGATTGCAACAGGTGCCATACTTCAGCCAATTACACCTGGAAATTTGCCACTCCTTCTGCCAATTGCAGTCTCTGTCACTAATGATGATATGATGAAATCACCATGAACCTGAAAAACTACACCCGACTCTGGGTCCTGATTTTGATTGCGCTGGCCTGGGAATCGTACGCTTTGAATAACAATACGTTCGTGAGTTTCTTCGCCCTATTGAAAGAGAATCTTCCTCAATTCAAAAATCTGAACCTCGCTCCAGACCCCGGAAAGACGATCAGTCTCTGGTATGGGTGGACGGGGTTTGGCCTCATGCTCCTGACCAATCTTTACGTCATAAAAAAGCGCTGGTCCCCTCTCCGAAAGCTCGGAAAATTTCCGGGCTGGCTGGACTTTCATATTTTCTGCGGCCTGGTCGGACCGACCTTCATTCTTTTTCATACGAATTTCAAAATTGGCGGACTGGTTGCTATGAGCTTCTGGTGCATGGTCGTGTCCTTTTCCAGCGGGATCATTGGACGGTACTTTTTCACACAGATTGTTTCACAAACAGCGGAACTTGAAAAAGAGCTCCTCTTGCATGAAAACTCTCTGAAAACTTTCGAGCACTTGAAGGAGCAGACCCTTGTGATTGCCGGCGTTTCGACCGCAGAACATACCGGGTCCGAAGCAGGAATTTCGGCTGCAGTTCTGAATTCCCTGATGGGTGATGTCCGCCTGATGTTCTGGATGCCCAAGCAAGCCCGGGGACTTCCCGTACCGATACGAGACCACCTGCGCCTTTATGCAAAAACAAAGCGAAGAATGGCCTACCTCGGGCAGTTCCAAAGCGTCATGGGCTATTGGCACAGCTTTCACCTTCCATTTGCGGTCTTCATGTATATCATTGCCGTCATCCATATTGTTACCGCCCTGTTATTCCGGGTTGCAGATTGAACCCACCCGCGCTTAGACTGTCCTTCGGTCTTGCCCGGGAGAGAACTTGAGAACACTTTTAAAAAGAGCACTGCCCTTCGCAGTGCTTGCAACTCAACTTGTGATATCACCCCAAGCACGGGCCGCGACCTACTACGGCCGGATCACTTCCGGTGGGTTTGTCTCCAAAGAAACTTTTGCCCATGCTTCCGACGGCCAGACCAGCAATGATTTCCTGACGGCTTCCGCCCGGCTTTTTTACAGGATTTCCGATCTAGGTGACTCCAAGGTCGAAACGACAATTGATTTGCGGGACAAAAATGATTTTTTTGACAAACTGGACCGAGAGCGCCTGCTGCTCACGTCGAAGAACACTTTTCAAGCCCGCCAACTCTCCATCGCGCTTCCCAATAACCGAGGCCCTCTGTATGGAATAATCGGCCGCTTTCCGGTTTCAGAAGCTGGCCCTGTCCATGTGGATGGCGCGGAAGCGGGCCTGCGCTGGAGTCCCACCTTCCGTGCTTCTGTTTTCGGCGGCTACAATCCGGAGCGCCCCGATCAAACGTCTCTTCAGTACAATCCCGATTCGCAGGTCTTGGGTGCTTATGCTGTCCTGCAGCCGAAGCCAGGTGAATCCACCTATTTTTACATGAACAATGCAGCTGTGGTTCAGAGGGTCAGCGGTCACACGGATCGACTCTTCTGGGCGAACCATTTCGTCTACCGCTGGAAAAGTCCCAATTCGGTGACCGGACTTTTCAATTTTGATTTTGTTCCTCGAAGTTATTTGCAATTCGCGTCACTTTCCTGGTTCCAGGAGTGGCTGAAGGGACGATCCTCAACTGTCAATCTCACCGCATTTGATGTCATTCAGTACTCGCGACGCCAGGGAGTTCTGGAGACGCTTCCCCCCAGTCCTTACCGGGAAGCCGCGCTCCGGCTGA
This sequence comes from Bdellovibrionales bacterium GWA1_52_35, assembly GCA_001769805.1. Taxonomy (GTDB): domain Bacteria; phylum Bdellovibrionota; class UBA1018; order UBA1018; family UBA1018; genus GWA1-52-35. The sequence continues at coordinate 58,696 of MEPO01000024.1, read as the reverse complement.
GACATCGCATGAACTCCGTTACGACCATGAACCTGAACTTCTCACATGGCCTGCGCCTGAATGACTTATTGCAAAGAACGGAACTGAGTGCGGGGCCCTCTTTTTTGCAGTTCATTAGTCGGCATTTTTCGGCCGAGGCACTCCTGGGATACCGACGAAATTTCACCAGTCGCGATACTTTTTTTAGATTCGACTTAGGCTGGTACTCCCGATTCTGGGAGATCAATTTCAATGGTGAAGCCGGAATTCGCGTCGAGCCCGGACTGAGTACGCTCCATCCTGTACTCACGGAACTCGGAATCGCCCATTTCTTTTCCAAGGGTTTTTACGGAACTGCCTCGATCCAGGACGCTTGGGACGAAAGAGTGAATATCGTGAGCGGCTTCGTAAAATTCGGGTACCGTTTCGGAAGCCAGGACGTTGCCCCCCTTCGCGACGGAGCTCCCCCACGGGGTCATCTATGAACCAGCAACTTTCCCTGCTTGCAGCCATTCTCTATATTTTGGCATCCCCCCTTCTTCTGGCCGCCACGCCGGCTATCTCCCCATCCCCTTCCCCCTCGATGCTAACGGGCCCGAATAAAACTGAAGGGCTGCTCAACCGACTGCTTGCTCCCGGTCCCCTGATGATCGGCCATAGTAACCTCGAACAGACGGAATGTTTGAAATGCCACACCCTGCAAAAGGGAGTCCCCGACGAAAAGTGTAATGCCTGCCACAAGGAGATCCGCCTCCAAGTCATGCAGAAGTCGGGATTTCACGGATTAACGAAAAAAGCCTGTGTTGCCTGTCACAAGGAACATAAAGGCCGACAGTATGATTCCACACAAATAGATTCAAAGACCTTTGATCACAAGCAGACCGGTTATCGTTTGGCAGGCAAACACGCGCTCATAAAATGTGCTGAATGCCATCTGGAAAAGCGCGCCAACGCCAAAAAAGCCCTACGTCCGAATGAATTGCGGTATTTCGGGCTGACCACCAAATGTGTGACCTGCCACAAAAAGAGGGACATTCATCATTTCACGGGTACTTATGCCACCAAGGATTGCGATACATGCCACGGACTGAAGTCCTGGAAAAAGGATTTACACTTTGACCACGAGAGGCAGGGGAAATTCAAACTGCAGGGAAAACATGCCCAGATTGCCTGTGCTAAGTGCCACAACAAAGACCCGAAGCTTGCAGTTTATAAATGGCCGGAGCTGAATACCGCAAGGTGCCTGACCTGCCACAAGGACCCACATAAAGACAACCTTAGCCCAAAATTCCGGGGTGGGGACTGCTCAAAGTGCCACGCCGATACAACGTGGAAAATCAAGAATTTTGACCACAATCTTGCGAATTATCCCTTACGCGGGAAACACGCCCGGATCAAATGTCTTGACTGCCACAAGCAGACCCGTGAAGCACTCGCAAAAGGTCCACGCGCTATAAAATGGACGGGTCTAAAAAAAGAATGCCTCAGCTGCCACAGAAGTCCGCATCTGAAATCGTTCTCGCCCATTACTTTGGCAAAGCAATGTACGGATTGTCACACCGAAAACGGTTGGACGACACTACTTCTCTCCAAATCTCCGGAGACACCCGGATTCCGCCACGATCAGGAAACCCGTTTTGCTTTGAAGGGACGTCATGCCGAACTTCAGTGCAGCAAATGTCACGGTTCAAAACCGAAGCTGAATTACCGCTTTGCCCACCCTGAGAAGGATTTTTGCGTCGATTGCCACAAGAATGTTCACATCGGTCAATTTTCCGCGACGTTTGCTGAAAAAAAATGTTCAGAATGCCATACCCAAACCGATTTCACCCGACGCAATGAATTCAATCATTCCACGACTGCCATGCCGCTCACGGGCAAGCACCTCAAGACGGATTGTGCAAAATGCCACGTTCCTACGCAGGAGTTGATGGACGCCTATCCCTCAAAAAATCAGAAGCCCCGGAAATTCAAATCGCGTTACCTCTATCGCGAAACAGCAAGCCGGGCTTTCTGCATTTCTTGCCACAAAAATGTCCACGAAGATCAGTTTCATAAGCTCTATGCGGAGAAGGCCTGCTCGTTCTGTCACACGACCGAGAACTTCACCTCTCGCCTTCCCTTTGATCACAGTGCCACGAACTACCCACTCCGGGGCAAACACGCCCCACCTCTCAAATGTGAGAAGTGTCATATTCCAACTCAGGAATTCTTCAGGGCCCCGCCTCAAGGCCGGGCTAATTCCAAGTCACTTTTTATCTTTCCTGAGCTGACTTCCAAGAATTGCGCCACCTGCCACAAGGACCCGCACAGATCCACCTTTGGAACCAAATGTTTCGAATGCCACAATGAGAATTTCTGGAAAAAGACGAAAGACTTCCACAGGGACTTCACGCTTTCCGGCATTCATTACAGTCTGGAATGCGCAGAATGCCATAAGAACGGTCAGCAGCTGATGGGCATGAGTGAAAACTGCATGCTTTGCCATCAGAAGGACGATATCCATCATGGGGCACTACCGGTCTGTAAAGATTGCCACCGTCAGCAATTCTGGGAAAACCCGGAATTCAAACACTCTTTGAGTCGCTTCCCTCTTCGCGGGGTTCATCGCACCTTAGAGTGCAATTCCTGTCATCGGAATGGAATCTACAAAGGAACCCCAAGCCGGTGCCCGGATTGTCACATGCAGGATGCTTTGAAGGCGGCCGCAGCTGGAATAGCACCGCACAGTGGAGACCCTGCACTGGCGCAGGATGATTGTTTTAGATGCCATAACCAGTTTTCGTTTCGTTAAAAATCGTCAACTATTCAAGTGGACTCAGCTCATACTGGTCATACATTGATTCGGGCAACCATCTGCCAACGAAAGTTGGCGGTCAGATTGGATAAATTATTAAGTTAGTTCCTGTTCTGCGGCGTACTAATGAATTTCTGGGAATTTGAGTCGATCAGTGGGATGATTAATATAAGACATCATTTTTGGGGACAGGGGGATATATGAAATTTACTTCTACACTATTGGTCATGTTTGTTTTGTTGATGGGTTCAACTGCCAATTCGGCAGTTCGCGACAAAATTGCGCCGGTCGTGGGAAGCTTCTCTCTTCCGGCGAACGCGAGTTCTTTGACCGTGCCCGTACTCAGCTTAACTGCAAGTGATAATATTGCGGTGACAGGCTTTTACATTGCCACATCATCAGTAAAACCCTCAGCCAAGGCGGCCGGATGGACTGCCGCACCCCCTTCCAGTTATGTCTTTAGTTCCAGCGGGGCCAAGATTCTTTATGCATTTGCAAAAGATAAAGCGGGTAACGTTTCCAATGCCCGTAGTGCCAGTGTCAATATTGTGCTGGCATCACCGACTCCGACACCCACTGTAACGCCGACTCCGACACCCACTGTAACGCCGACTCCGACACCCACTGTAACGCCGACTCCGACTCCCACTGTAACGCCGACTCCGACTCCCACTGTAACGCCGACTCCGACTCCGACAGCAACTGTTGCAACCCAGAATCTCGGATTCACCTCGATCGGAAGCTCGGTCGATAGTTCGGATTCCAACTACATTAATGCCAGCCGCTTCGTCATGGGCGCGCAGGGCGGAGCAGCCGTATCGATGTCTGTCTACATTGCCAACCCGGTGAGCGTCTCGCCAAACAATAAATTCCAGGTCGGCATTTTCGCCGATAATAATGGTGTACCCGGTGCTCTGGTAGCCGCAAGTGCGGCGCAGGCCATTGCCGGGGATAATTGGAATGTGACACCGATCAACGCCCAGCTCCAGGCGAATGCAACTTACTGGCTGGGTTACAATACGAACGGCACAAGCAGTACGAATAACAACGTTGCCTACTCCAGCGGCAGCGTGGGCCAGACGTACTGGATGAGCTCCACTTTCGGATCCTTCCCGTCAGCATTCAGCTCGAGTTCGGGAAGCTCCTCAGCGACTCAAATGTCGATCTTCGTCAGCTTCATCCCTTCAGGAGTGGTGACGCCACCCGCCGCCGGCTCAGCATCACTGAGCTGGACCCCGCCCATCACAAACACCGATGGCTCTCAGCTCCTCGACCTGAGTTCTTATAGGATATCCTATGGAACCAGCTCGGGAGCGTACACCAGCTCAGCGGACGTGACGAATGCCAGTGCGGTCAGTCACATCATCAGTAACCTGCCAACAGGCAAAACCTACTTCTTTGCGATCCAAGCCATCAATTCCAGTGGTGTCGCAAGCGAGTATTCGCTGGAGGACAGCAAGTTCATTCCCTAAAAGGCCTCCAAAAGATGAGATAACAGCCCGGCCCGCTTCACGGAAGCAGCCGGGCTTTCATTTTACTCATAGGAATCAGGATTCAACCCGTGCTTCCTGATCAGTGAATAGACTTCGGTTCTAGATTTTGAGGCCAGCCGCGCCGCTCGCGCGATATTCCCTTTGGCTGCGGCCAGCACCTGTTCCAGATAGCTTCTCTCAAAATTGGATTTGGCCTCAAAGAAGCTCGGCAGGACTTTCTGCAAGGAGCTCTGCTCGTCCAGGTTGATCAGCGTCTTGGATATTTCCGGCTCCTGCAGGCCCTCTGGAATCTCTGGAAACAGGCTTTGGGCATTCAAAATTCCTCCCCCGCTGATCACCATCGCCTGTTCAATCCGATTCTGCAGTTCACGGATATTTCCTGGCCAGGGATATGCCAGCAGCTGTTCTTCGGCGCCCTGGGTGAATCCCTCAAAATGAGTGCCATTCGTTTTGGCGATTTTATGTGCAAAAATTCGGCCTAGGTGCCGGATATCAAAACGTCTCAATCGCAAGGGCGGAATCGTGATCGTCAATACATGAATCCGGAAGAATAGATCCTGTCGAAAACGCCCCTCCTCCACACACTTCAGCAATGGCTGGTGGGAGGCAGATATGATCCTCACGTCAATTCGAATCGGCTGGGTTCCGCCCACCGGAGTAACTTCTCTTTCTTGAAGAACGCGCAGGAGCTTAGTCTGGAGCGATGGGCTCGCTTCGGCGATCTCGTCCAGGAAAAGTGTCCCTCGGTCTGCGCGAACAAAAAGTCCCTGCTTGTTGTCCCGGGCATCCGTGAAAGCGCCCCTCACATACCCGAACAATTCCGTTTCCGCGAGCGAATCTGGGATTGCCCCGCAGTTGAATGCCACGAACGGTCCGCTTTTGCGGCTGCCACATTCGTGCAAAGCACGGGCTGCGAGTTCTTTGCCAGTTCCGCTTTCACCGTGAATCACCACCGGACTGTTGACCTCTGCTGCAACGGCGATACGCTCGTACACTTCGGCGAAAATCGGATCCACTGATGGAACCTTTTCGACAATTTTGCCCATCGATGAACGGACCCCGCTTTTGCGGGGCGTGAATACCGTTGATGCCTGAAGAACCTTGTTGAGTTCGGAAATGAGTTGGCCTTTTTTAAACGGCTTCTTCAGATACCCGGCGATACCGAGCTTGAAGCCCTCCAAAGCCGAATCCAGGTCTCCATGTGCCGTGATCATCAGTATAGGAGCATTCGGGCACAGTTCCCTGAGTCGCGGAACCAGATTCAGACCACACTCGGGGCCCAGTCGCAGATCCAGAAATATCGCCGCGACATTCTCCCGACGGGCGACTTCAAAGGCCTGCGTGCTGTCGGCTGCCGCATCAATTGCAAAGCCGTGGCTTTCGAGTTGAATCGTTAAAATATCCCGCAACTGCTCGTCATCATCAACGAGAAGGATCCGTTTCTTCTGATTTTCCATTACTCCATTTCTCCGTATCGATTGCTTTGATTGCTTGAAGCTGTTCTTCGGTGACTCTGCACTCATTCTCCCTCTGCTTTTCGAGCCGAACCCACCGTTTCAGGATCGCGCGAGGAATCCTGACATCCTTGGATTTTCCGCGATTCAGATAGGTTTCCAGTTCAACGAAACCCAGAGTGCGTGGGGTGTTGGGAGGCAATACCGGTACGGCCTCGGTTTTCATTACGGGTTTAGGTGCTGGCCTGTCCTGCTGGCGGGGGAATACTGCACAGCCTGCGAGACCAACAACCAACAGACCTCCTGTCACAAGAAATGAAACACGAATCATACGACTCCCTCGGAAACTGAAATTTCAAGTTGCACTGTAAAACGATTTGCTTCCTGATCACATAGCGCATGAACCCTGCCCCGATGCGCTTCAACAATCGATTTGACAATGTAAAGTCCCAAACCGAACCCGCTCGGCTGTTCCGCGGGATTTCCGCGATAAAACCTGTCGAATAGCCGCGAAGGTTCACAACTGGGGAGCAGCTTCGCCCGATTGGATACCCGCAAAGACAGGGCGTCTCGCCCTTCGACCCGGCAGGCTTTCACATTGACGGTCGAATTCTCCTCACCGTACCGAATGGCATTCATAAGCAGATTTTCGATCACATGACTCATTCCTTCAGTGCTGAGTCGTCCCTGCAAAGAATCAGAAGGCGTAAAATGAAGGGCGATTCGGTTCTTTTCAGCCAGGGGCTGAACCTGCACCATCGCGGCCTCAACCAACTCACCCAAGTCCGCGTGCTCCATTCTGAAATCCTTGAATCCCCTCTCAATTCGAGCATGCTGCATGAGGTTCTCGATCATCGTTTCCAGCCGCTTTGTGGCGATTAAACATGCGGCAATCGCTTTCCTGCGGGAATTTTCAGATAGATCCTGTCGACCACTGGCGAAGAGATCCAAACCTTCCTTCAAGGCTGCCAAAGGATTTTTGATCTGATGGGAGACTTCCGAAAAAAATTCATATTTTGTGCGGTCCAGCTCCTGGAGCCGTGCGGCCATCCGGTTAAAAGAGCAGGAAAGATCAGTCAGCTCACTGACAGCCCGGCTCGATTCCGGAATCCGGTAGTCCAGGTTGCCCCGGGCAATCTGACTATTGGCCGCTTTCAGGACCTTAAGCGGCGTCCCCAGGCGCCTGAAAAATAGATCACTCACCCAGAGGCTGATGACAACGGAGAGTGCGACCGCGAAAAGCACATGCTTTGAAATTCCAGTTGCAGCTTCCTGGCGTTCAGCCAGATTTTCCAACAGCAGGACCTCGAGTTTCCGCTTCGTACCCTCGGTATCCTCGATCTGACTCGCCGTAAACTGCGGGTGCGCGATCGTGATCGCCTCAAGCAGGTCCTTTCTGAGCACACCCAGCTCCTTCACCTCCTGGTCAACAAGAGCGGCATAGTTGTTGTCGCGGGTGATCCAATATTTACGGTTGGCCGATTTCACGGATTCCTGCTTTGCCTCAATCGTCTGCAAAAGTGCCTGGGCACGGAAGTCACCGCGTACAAGAGCCCTCATCTGCCCGGCCTGGGTCTGGGCGATGGAAAAAACTTTCCAGCCGAGAAAGGCGGTCAAAAGCAGCAAAGCGCTGCAAATCAAAAGCGAGTGAATCCTGAGACTCAGTTGAACTGTCCGGAACTGCGACATTGGAACCGATTTAATCAAAGAACATCTTTTATAGACAGAATATTTCGCTCATTTTTCAGTTTCGCTCTCGCTGTCCGCTCTGATTTCACTTTGGGAAATTTGCGCCGGCTTTCGCGGCCAGGAGAAGCTGTAAATCCAGGAGTCCTGCTCACGTCTCGCATGGACGGCCCGGCCCACCACATTGATAATGGTTTTCTTTTTTACATCCAGGATATTGAGCAAAACAGGGGAGCGCTCGGCGAATACCGGCACCGAAGATCGATCCAGACTGATAACCTCACAGCCCGTGGAGTTGGCGTCCAGCATTTTTCCCGAGATCATCCTGCGGTCGTTATGACAGATGACCGAATACGTACTCATGGTTTAGCTCCCTGGCGCGCCTGGGCCTTTTTGATCGCGTCGGGCAAGAGCCGCTTGATAGCGAGGTATTTCTGTTTGCTCGAACAATTGTCCGGGAGATCCGCCTTGAATGAGCCGACCTCGTCCTCCCAGATCTCCGACCATTCGGCCGCCAGCGGCGACCCTCTCCCCCACTCCCAAACGAGCGCTTTCGATGTACCCCGGTCCGCCCCGATACCGGCCAGAATCTTCCGGTAATCCGGATGAGCATTCTGCCAGATGATGTCCTTGCTCGCTCCGTGATAAATCTCGGCTTCGATGAGCTGGTTGTTTTCCGCGATTTCCTCCAGCATCTTCAGCATGCGATAGTTCTTGTTGCCAAGATCATTTTCGATTCTCGCAACCAGCGCCCGGGAGAGAACCGGATCACGTATTTCACTGTTTTTGACAATATTGCGCCAGGCAGAAGCCGCTCGTCGGAAGTCGCGGTATTCCGCAACGTCAGATCGGAAAGTCATCAACTCCGTTTTCAGAAGTTCCGGTGATTTCTTAAGAGTCCGCAGGTCTTTCAGTTTCGCCAAGAGAGCAACACTGGTTCGCTGGATATCCCTGCCCATTACTTTTTGTTCACGAGCAGCGTCCTTGCTTTCCCGGGTGACTCTTGAACGTTCCTTCGCCAGCAGATTCAATTCTTCCTGCGAGGCGATGAAAACCGGCGAACGCACCCACTCGCTTGAAATTCGGTCGGGAACCGCTGACTTTCTTTTCTTGATATAATCCAGAACAAGGCCGTACATTTCCGGCTTTCTTTGCGCGCTATTCCAGTATGCAAGCCACTGATAGGTGGATTCATAGGTTTTCCTGAAAGCCTCGGTCGCGCGGAGCGACTCCGGGTACTGGCACATTTCATTCAAAGCCATGGCCATGATCATCGGTCCTTCGGGCGCAAACGTCCTTCTGAGCCCCCCGGATTGCAGGCTCAGGGATGCTCCGATTGCCTCAGGGTAGCGCCCCGCCTGAAGCGCTGCCCAGCCAAGCTCCGAAAGGCCATTGACGAGCTCGTTGGAGTTCTTTTCAATTTTTTTGAGCCTCTCAATAGCCTCGGGAAATCGCTTGGTGCTATATAGGGCGCGCGCTGTCAGCAGATGAATCCGATCGCTCATTCGCGCCAATTCGGGAATTCCGCTGAACGATCGACTTCCGATCCGCTTAAAATTCTGAAGCGTCCCTTCGTTATCACCGTTGCTCGCAGCATAAAGGCCACGCGCAAGGTACTCGTGGGTTCCAGCCCCATCCAGAAGTGAAAGCACTCCCTCCAGCTGCGGCTTGGCCGCACCTGTTGCGAGCAGTTCCCGAAATACCGTCCCCGCGAAGCGCCACAGGACCCGGAGTTGTTTCGGTTCATCGGTCAGGGCCAGGAGTTTTTTAGCCTGCGGCACCAACGGTGCTCCGCTGACCAGGGCAGGGTAGCTCAGCCGAATATGATTCAGGCAATCGAGCGCTGCAATCTGAATACCCACGGAACTGGAATCAGAATATTCTCCCGCCAGATACGTGAATCCGGCGGCCGCCGAGCTGAGATTGCCTGCCTCCAGCAGAGTGCGGGCGGCCCAATATTCCGCGAACATGCGGGTTTCGGCGGCTCGTGCAGCCCTGCGGAACGAAAGAGCCTGGGCGAAAGAGCGCATCGCCTTCTGTTTTCCGGCCAGAAATTCACCAAAGGCCCGAACCGAATTTCTGGGAATTTCACGCGAAAATCGCCATGCCTCCCCTTTCTGGCAGGCGGCCTCCGCCCGGGTTTCGGTGCTGAAAGCGTGAACGACTGGTGGATGCAAAACCACCAGGGCCAGAACCCATATTGAAATCAGTCCTGCTCGTTTGAATAGTTCGCTCATTGCTCACTTCCACCCAGAAGGAAGGTCGCCCCCAAGGTCACGACATTGCTCCAGTTGGTGCGACTGTCCACGATCTGGCCCATCAGACTGGGACGAACCTTCTCAACAATGTCCTCTCGATAAGGCATCAGCCGGTAATCGATTCGAAGCGCCAGCTGATGTGTGAGCCAGATCGCCTGCCCGATTCCGAAGCTGGGTGTGAGCGAAGTGCCCGATTCCGTACGGGTGGCACCCAACCCTGCGAGGAAATGCAGATCGTAATAGATGATCTTTCTTCCGAGCAGGCTGAGTTTGCCGTAAACCAGGCTCGCTGCAAGCTCGGAACCCAGATACCATTGGGGTTTGTTCGTGTTAGCTGTCACTCGCGAAACCCTTTCAAAGGTCTCCAAAGCACTCGAAGAGGCAGCCGATGCTTTCCACCCCATCAGATAGATTCCGAAGTACTCGTTGAGGTGGTATCCAAGAGATCCGCCCAGGGCTTTGACATCCAAAAAGGGGTCAGCCGATACCAGCCCGCCCAAGAGCGAAAATGCGACTTTGTTGGTCTTCGTATAAAGGCGGTTTTGGACGACGCCCAGCTCCGATTCGTCGCCGCGGGCCCAGTACTTCTTCTTGATTGCCTCCACGTCAACCGACTCGATTGCCCAGACGGGCACCGACGGGATTAACATTGCGAAGAGCAACACGATGGATGGAATTATTCTGAACATGGACTACCTCCCCAGAGATTTGAAAATGAACGGATAGGAAACAGAGACATTGATGCCGCCTTTGGTCTTCGGAAAACGCCAGGAGCTCAGATGCCGAAGCACGCAATCCCCCAAGCCGGAATCAGAAAGACTGGAGCTCTTCACGTCGGCGGAGCGTACGCTCCCGTTCCCGGCAATACTGAACCCGACAAGAAGCTTTCCTTCAACAGAAGGACTGTGAACCATTGCTGATTCGTAGCAGTAACGGATTTCGTTCAGGTGCCGGTGAATTACCGCTCCGACTTCCTCTTTTGAAAGGCCCTCATCCACATCCGAGGCACGCGTGTCCAGACTGACGAAAGATTTTCCCTGCCCACCTACCGTCGCATGATCCCCCGTTCCGTAGCCTACGCCCCCAGTGGCTCCATTCTTTCCGAGTTCACCGCCTCCGATTGCCCCAACCGAAATTGATTTGGCGCCGATTGGGCCTGTAACCGGGGAACTCGAATGCAATTCCCTGGATTTCGTGTTCAGTATGGCTCTTGAGGCGGGAGACTGGTCTGATCCCATCATGAACTCTGAATTCTGAAGAAGCTTGGTCATCCCTCCTTTCATCAGTCCATTCATTGCGGTGTTCAGGGCTTGCGCCCGGAAAGCCTGAACCGTCGTCGTTTGCACCTGTTGAGATGGTTTTGAGGAACTCTTTGCGGCAGCCCGGACACTGGGCGCCGCCGTTGCTTTCCGGATTTCCTGCGGCACCTGCAGGGTAACAAGTTGTGGCAGGAGCGGTTGGTCTGTGATTTTCGGAGCAGGCCAGAAAATCGCAGCTATACCGAAGAGAGTCAGTCCCGCCAGCGAAAGCGCCATGGCTTTCCTGAATGAAAGCGACTGCTGATCCGCGGACTGCGCGGTCAGAACGGGAAGAGCCACGTTTTCGAAGGAGCTGAAAATCCAACTCATCAGCCCGAATCTCACGATGAGCTGCGCAAGTTCCTCCATGCTGAAAAACCGTATCTGCCCCGCCTCGAGTTCCGTCTTTCCTGAAGAGGTCTCGATCATCATCCCTTCGACCGCCGGCATCAGGGTATAACCACCGGCTCCCTTCCGGATTTCAAAAGCCTGCTGCTCATGAACCTTGCCGACGTAACGATCTCCTATCCGCTGCGAACCCAGACTCCATGTTCCCATGCAGCAATAGACCTGGATATTGCCGTTCGGATTTGGCCTGGATTCGAAGGCAGGGCTCAGTAATGCCGCCGGTCGGAAACGAACCGCAGCCGTCGAATTGGGTAAAAGGACCGCCATGCCGCTTCGGAGCACTTCCGGTTCGATGTAAGAGATGCTGCCGAACGGTTCTTTGCCTTTGCCCTTTCCGTTTGCGAGATCCCGGATCCGCACCCCTTCACCATCACGCTCCAGAACCCAGCGAAAAGGGTGCCCGATCGCCATCGGCTTTTCATCACGCCAGATCCGCGTTCGGGATTCGTCACCATGCTTGATCGTCACTACCAACGGCTTTTCCATTATTGATACCTCATTTCGCGCAACAACTCTTTCGTTTCGCCCCTGAATCCGGAGCGCTTCCGGTAAAGATGCTTCTTTTTTCGGTCATCCTCTTTTTCTCCGAGATAACTGAGCGAATCCAGATTCCGCTTGTTCATCCCCTCCACGAGCTCTTCCTCAAAATCAATCTCTTTCATTCGTTTTTCTCCCGCGAGAGATGCCGATACAAAGGTCGCCGTCATGATGGACAGGGTGCAAAATAACCACATCACAATCGCTTTCCATTTACCCACGATCAGCCTCCGATCCATTTTTCCGCGGCAGAGGCCACGTCTATTGTTCCTTCAGACTCATTGGTGGGAGAGCCGCCTCCGGAACGCCGCAGGCGCTCCAGCATTTCGCGGGTCATTTGTTTGGAAAGTGACCGGAAATAATGGACCAGCAGATAAACCGAACTTTTCTTTCGAAATTCTCCATTCAGTTGATTTGAAACTGCTGCCAATTCCTTAAGTCCTTCCGCTTGCGCACCCATTGCCGAGAAAGCTGCACACCGCACCAAACCAAGCTGAGCTTCGCCCAGGAGCCTCTTGTCGTGGGACTCATGAACCAGGTAGGCTACCTGCGCCCAGTCGCCGGCCCGGATTGCGGCACCGAATTTCGCGATTGCACACCTGCCCGGCGTGGAACAGACCTGCGCCTGCAAAGCCCGTCTCCAGTTGTTTTCCGGATCAAGAATCTCAAGCGCGAACTGGTCAAGAGCGCGCGGACGCCGCACGCGATCATGCTTCAATTCCTTGGCCTGACCGGGGTTCGATTGCATGAAGGGAGCGAGAATCGTATCGAATTGCTCCTCTTCCACGGCGGCATCCGATGCTATCTTGAATGCATTGGTCCTGAGCTTCTGCCCCTTGTCTTCGAATGGCATCACCAGTTTCACGGTATCAAGCTGAATATTCTTTTTGGCGGCTCTGTGTTTCAGACCGGAAGATACATCCAGATAGGCCGATGCCACTTCGTTGAGAACCGCAGCGCGCACCCGGGCCCAGGGAAGAAGCGACACTTTCGCCGCGATATTCTCGAACTCCCGGAGAATTTCCATCCGGTAGCCCATATAGCTTTCGGAAAGCATGAGAGGCGCCACATCAGGAATTGCCCTGCGGTTCAACCGGAAGGTCTCGGGGATCGACCTGCTGAGTGATGAAACCAGATAGGTTTGAAACAGCGGATCAACGGATTTCCAGTTGGCCATCAGGTGATGAAGCGCGACATTCCGATCCCGGAATACCAGCGTCCGCGCGCCTTCGAGCGCCAGGGCCGCCCAGATCGGGCGATTTTCCATCGGTGCTTTGCGGCTGCGGTAGAAGGCCCGGAGCGTTCCTTCTTTCCCGCGATCAGAGCCCAGGAGTAGCCCCAGAGCACGGAACCGATCACAGGTGATTGCAGCTTCGGAAGTGCAGATCTGCGGATTCTGCAAGGCCTGCTGCAACCTGCCCGGATTATTTGAAACCCACCACAAAGTCAGTATCCGGCCCCGCAGTGCACTTTTAGTTTTACCAGCAGCTGGTTTGAGCCGATCAGGAAGCATAAACCACTCCTGGTAATCTTTAGCGGCATTCTCAAATTCAAACGCGGCCTCTTGAATCCCTCCCCGGGTGAGTAAAGCGGCTGCGCCGGCTTCCGTGTGAGGTGAAACGGCAATCAGACGAGACAGAAACTTCCTGGCTTTTGCCTGGTCTTTGAGGGCCAGTGCCGCATTTCCCGCCAGGATCAAAACTCCATTTGAATTGACTTTGTTATTTCCCGTTTCGGGATTCGATTTCAGATAATTTTCAGATAGCACCAAAGCCTCGGAATAATCGCCCGCCGCATAAGTGGCTTCGAGCTTCTTATATGCGACCTCTGAATCCAGCCGGGTCAGGCGCTGATGCAGCGGCGACCCCCTCCATTCGGATACTTCCAGGTACTTTGAGATCAGCTTCTGCAACTCCCGCCAGTCGGAACTGGCGACGTAAGTGTCCAGGACCAGCGCGGCCGAAGGTTGTGAATATTTTGAACTTCGGTTCTTGAGCGCAAAATCGCTCAGCTTGTCCACAGCCCGGGAAACCTCGCCACTGGCATAAATCATCCGGCTCGCCTCAAAGTAAAAAGCTTCGTTTTTGGCCGTTATGTCTTGTTTCTGACGAGCATCGACCCAGTCGACCCATTCGGTGGCGTAATCATCCATTTTTGCGGAGGTACCGGATGGAGATGAAGACAAAGCTCTTGCTTTCAAATCCTTAGGCAGCAAACCTCGGGCACGCAGCCCCTCATAACGGCTCGCAATTGCTTTTTGAGCCGCTTCGTCCTTGATACTCGCATCGCTCCCGGAATTCTTCACCAACCAGAGGTAATGGGAGGTAGCCAGGTCCCATTGCCGGGTCGAAAAAAGACTTTCCGCCAGGTTGTAATGGACTTTGGCCAGCCGCGGATCACTTTCTCCCACCAGGCGCGTGAAGGCGCCGTAAATATCGGCCAAACTTTGATTGAGTTTTTCCACGCCATCGACGTTCCTGTTTTTTGAAATCAGCTTTTGAACTTCCGCCGCGCTGTCCAGTAGAAGCTTTTGAGCCCTTTCCAGGGCTTCCCGGTTTTTGACCTGCTTCTGCAATGCCGCTATTTCGTTCGCCGAAGCCGCGAGCTGCTCAAAACGTCTTTGATTCAACTGGTATTCAAATACGATTGTAACCACTTCAAAAGTCTCGGGTCGCTCGGGCGCAGATTCGACCAGGGCATTCTTGAAGGCAATCAGGTCGACCGCATGGGAATGGGCCCGAAGAAGCTTGGAATAGTGAATCAGCATTTTACCCAGCACCGGACCCTGGTCCAGACTCCTGAAGTAGGAAGGGGCCAGATCGCTCGCATACTGCGGCAGCTTCTGTTCTCTTCCCTCAAGATAAAAAAGCGGCACATCCAGCAAAGCAAGTTCACGGAGTGCATCACGCGAGGCGTCGGCGGTTTTTTCGAGATAGGCGAGAGCTTTGCCCGGTTGCTTCAGATTGTACCAGGCCCAGGCGAGGCGATGTAAGGCAAACGGATACCGGGGATCATCGTCACGTTTTTCGATTTCCACCAAATACCGGATTGCGCGGGCATAATCCCGTGCAGCAATGGCCATGTCAGCAATGGACAGCAGCGCAGCGGACACTTCCGGGGAGCGTGGGTAATGAGTGACGAGGAGCTGATACTCCTTTTCTGATTTGGTCCTCTTACCGATATTTTCGTAGGCTTTGGCCAGCATCAGATGATACCGCGCGATTTCCTTGGAGCTCGGGAACCGGCTGATGAGGTCTCGAAGGGTGGAAATCGAGCTTCGCAGATAGGTCCGGTAAGAGGTAAGATCGACACTCCCCTGCTTTCGGGCCTGCGGACCATGAATGATCCGGAACTCTATCGCCGCCGCATCCTGCTCAGCCTCGCCCAGACGCTCCAGCAGCAGCGGCTCTTCAGCTTTTCCCCGGTTTTTCTGGACAAGTTGCCGCAGACGCCGGATGGACTCAACTTGGGAAGAGAGCGCGGCCGAATCAACGGTTCTTTCCCGGGTTTCGGAAACTTCCAGCTTTTTCGGCGCCGCCGAGACCCACTGGCCGACAAAAAGACAGACAAACACATACAGGGCAACCAGCGTATATCTCGAAAATCGAATGTAAGATTTCAGCACATTTCTCCTTAATTTGTCTGCACAACTGCGAGTTTGAAATCCGTGTAGCCATTGGACGCCGCTGAAGCCAGAACGGATTTGATTGTTGAATAGGGAATATTCCGATCAGCGATCATGATGACTCTCGCGTCCGCCTTCACCCCGGAATCAGTTTTAGCGAGCGCCTGCTGGCGTTTTCTCTCTCCGGCAAAGGCTCCCGCGAGCGATTTCCCGTCGAATTCAAAATTCCTGACCTCAGCCACCGGCTTGCCCTCCAACAGGACCACCTTTTCGGAAATCTCCACCTTCAAGGCATCAACGGAGCCACTCTCGGCAACGGCTTGCGGCATGGTGAGATCTTTGGAGGTTGAAATTTCTATCAAGCCGGAGCCATAGCTTTTGAGCAGGAAAACCAGCAGGATCATGAAAATATCGGCCATGGAGGTGATCTGGATGCTCATCTGGTCGCTTGGTCCCTTGGATTTTAGAAACGACTTTTTCACAAGCCCCCCAACATCACTGCCGGAAACGTTGTCCTGATCTGTTCCATGGTGCGAATCACCGAGTCGTACTTGACACTGTTCACCGCAGTGATGACAGCACCGTTGACGGATGGAAACCTGTTCTTGATCTCATCGAGTCTTATTTTCAGAACCCCGTGATCCCAGGAATCACCCCGGGCCGGAATTGTTATTTCGCGATTCTCCTTGCCCGAAATCTTGAGATTGAAGCGATGATCGGCCAGGACCTCGACCGAAATCCTGACTGGCGGAATGGCAGCTGAGATGGCCTTGTCGCCACCGGCAGCAATTCCGGCGTCAAGAATCCCGATTGATGCAAAGGCGGTTGAGATCATGACGAACGCGATCAGAACCGTGAAGCAGTCGATGATGGGCGCAAGGTTCAGATCAAAATCCTGTGAATCAAAACCGTTTGCCGAACTTGCCTTCAGACGGGCCTGGAATTCCGAGACGCTCATAGACGTACCACAGCTTCTTCCAATGCCTTGCTCTTGGGCTTGCGCTTTTCACGCGCGGGAGCAGTCGGCTCGGAGTAAATACTGGCACTGTTCTGGGCTTCGAGTTCCACCGTATAATAGCGCTGCCGGAGCACATCCATCGCCCGCATTGCGGAGCTGTCCACCTCGGCGACAAGTCGGTTACTGCGGTTCACCAGCAAACTGAAGGCGATCATGCAAGGGATGGCTACAGCCAGGCCCAGCATCGTCGCGTTCATAGCCTGTGAAATTCCCACCGCCAGAAGGGTCGACTTCTGCTGAGGATCTGCCTGACCGATCGCCTCAAACGAATAAATCAAGCCGGCGATGGTTCCGAAAAGACCCAGCAAAGTGGATACATTCGCGATGGTGGCGAGAAACGAAGTCCGACGCTGGATTGCCTGGGTCAGCTTGCCGACCACCAGGCCGATCCCGCTCTCAACCAGATCTTCCGGCTGATGCGCCCTCAGCAAGGCCTGCTTGGTGACATCGGCTGACGGTTTCCCGCGATATTGATCACAAAGTCCAATCGCCTCACTTACTTTTCCGGAAATCACCATCCCGGTGATCCGGTCGAAGAAGCCATCGATGTCCTGCATGGGATAGACTTTGAAAAGTGTCCTCACGCGCTCAATGATGATTGCAACGGCAAATCCGCCGCCGACCATAATCGGAGCCGCGTGCCAGAAACTGCCTCTCACAAACATAAAAAATTCACTCATACTGTTTTCCTTTCATTGTTACCGTTCAATTGATTGTTCTGGGGATATAGCTGATCAGAATGCGATCATTCGACGCGAGTGAAAGCACGAGGTCCAAATCCGTTATGGTCAAAATCGCATCCGCGACGGAATACGATCCAACAGGCACACTTTCGAGACTGCCGTCACTCCGTGCAATCGTGAGTTGCAGGTCCTGGAGTGAGTCGGGAGCCTGAGACAAAGTAAACTGGCTTTTCTGCTGAACCATGGCTCTTCCGATCTTGTCGAGGACCGTGGAATAATCTTCGTTTCCGATATCCCCGGCAAAGGATCCTTCACCGACCAGCTCAGCGAGGGCAAGATAACGGTCGCCGCGATCCACGGCGGTATTCACGGTTCCTACGGCGAGATCATCGCTCTTGCGCTCCTGCTGAAGTTTCTGGATGGATGCGCCACTCAGCGCAACGATCGGTACGATCAGGTAATTGGGATTATTATCCTGGTTTCCATCCAAGCCGAGAAAGAACTGATCCAATGCGGCTTTGACTGAGGAAACCGGGACCAGACGGGTTGGATCCGGGCAGGAACTCAACGTATAACTGTAGCCGTCCACATTTTTGGAACTGCAATTGCTCAAGTAGAATGAAAAAGGACCAAACCCTGATGAGGGGGTAGAGGGAATGATCAGAGTCTGGTCGTCTTCGTCGGACAGAAACACGATGACCCGCGCGGATCCTTTTCTAAAAAGGGCGGTCGAGCTGGGCTCATTGTCCCGCAAAAGCTGCAGAACTGAAGCGAAGCCCCGCTCCGAACCCGACCCGGAGGATCCCGTGCTGGAGTTGATCATGAAGTCCCTTGAAATTTGGGAGATCCAAGCCGCGTCCGCAGGCACACCCGCGGGTGGCTGAGTCGACAGAATGGCGCGACCGGAATGAACCGTGTCGTTTTGAACCGTATTCACGCATTGAGTGATTGCTGTTTCGCCCTGTGCGGGATTGAGACAATGCGAGGGGCCGGAGTACCGGGTCTGGTCATCACGAATGAAGCATTGGCTTGCGCCCAGAAAGAAATAGGAGTGTGCCTCAGAACAAAGGGTGGCAATCGGTCCATCGTGGATACCCGGTAGCAGCTTGGCGTAATTCCCACCCCAGGCATGGACCTGATCGCCCCAGGTGATCCCTTTCGTGAAAGCGCCGGTCTTGAGATTCAAGAGATTGGGATTCCATGAGGGATTACCGACTGTCTCGAGGCGGGAGCTGATGTAGGGGGAAACCCAGTTGTCGGTTCCGGGAATCACTGTCTGCAGGTATGCACTGAAAGCACGATCAGCCATGTAGGTATCGGTCGTGATCACGGCCATCCGAATATCCCAGCTGGGTTTCAGGTATTTGTCGGCAAAGGTCTGGAAGCCGCGGCGCAGCCGATCCTGCGAAACATCCATGCTTGCAGAGTTGTCGACCACCCAGAGCAGGTCGACTTTGTTATTCACCTCGATTGCGCCCTGGTAAGCATCCACCACCTGCAGGAAACGAAAGGATTGATCCGTCTGCTTTGTACAGCCATTCAGAAACAGGGCCGGGCAGAGCGCCGCAAAAATTCGGACGAATTCGCGTAATTTGAATTTCATACATATTCCTCTCTGTTGCATGCAGGTGATTGTCAGTTACCGGGCCGAGGCTACGGATCCGGTACAGGCTTTCTCGAGCGAAAACGCGATCCAGTTTTTGAAAACACCTGGTTTTGAATTCACGGGGACGGGTTTATCGGAAAGCAGCTCCCGGGGAAGATTCGCGGACACGTCTATATCCAGTTCAGGATCGGAGGGATCCCACTTCGCCTCTATGCCCAGGGAAGTCGGCTTTCCTCGTGCCTGTACCTCTGCGCCTATGGCTGAAAGAAACGGATCCTTCAGACCGCCGGTTGCGAGACATGCCCCATTTGGACACTTGGATGTTCCGATGCAATAAAGCACGGTGATGACCGAATCGGGATTTACGATCGCATCGGTCGCGGAATTGAACGAAAGTTCCGCTCCGTTCTTCCGGTACGCAACGGCTTGATCATCAATCCGAACGCACATGATCTCCGCGCTTGAGGCTTTCAACGCCAGATCAGCGGGAAGCGCCAGCTGATTTCCATGCTGATTACAGGACGCCCGGGACTTTTTGCCGGGATGCTGATGTTTGAAGTGGATCAAATGGCATCCCGGCTCAGCGGCGTGGTTCAGCGTGGTCTGCTGGTGTGGTGGAGTAAGCTCCGGTCTTGTATTTTTCGGGACAATATTCCCGTCCCTGAGTTCAGTTTGAACCTGCTTTGAGCCCGGTTCCTGAGTGACTTCATGCTTGTTTACGTTATCGGTTCTTCGACTCAGCCACATCCCCCCGAAGAGAGTGATGCAAAGAACCAGCGCGATGAAAATCCTTCCAAGCCGGATATTCATGCGTGCCCCGTTCATCATCAGGACAACCAATCCGCGAACCGCAAAAGCTCTTCCTCATAGGATCGACAGGCTTTGCAGAACCGTTCAAAGCGACTTTTTGCCCGGAACGATTTATGACAGATACTGCAGTAGCAGCGGTTGGTACTCACTCTTTGAACCAGTTGTAATCTTCTATTCATGCGACCTCCTTGTCGTGACACTGATCAAAGCAACGAGCGTGCCACGCGATTTTGTCACCGGCGCGGTCACATTCGCTGCCGCAATCTGAAAGAGCCGGGATGTAGCGGGTTCAGTACAGGTCGATTCCTGAAGATGTACGGAATACAGTACAGTTCAGCGGATTTTTCATAATAATTGTGTTCGGCGCACATCTTGCTCATCCATCTGCATGCGGACCATTCACCGGAAATCCAAAACCGTATTTCAAACGATGTTCCTGGTGATGGGATCAACGTTGTCCAACGCCGAAGCAATGGCGCCGGACTGGGTCTGGACGGCGGAAGCTTCCGTGGGGGGAGGCCGCAGAACACTGGGAACACAAAGTTCTCCCGCGAGTTTCGCGTCTGTTTCAGCGGGACTCTCAAGCGCTTTTGATTCCGGACTCTTCGCGGGAATCAACGGACTCTCTCATTGGGGCGAATTCGCGGATTTGGACCGGCTTTGGATGAATTCACTGAGTGGCGCTTTTGCGATCAGAAAGGAGAACATGCAACTTTCACTTATTCCTCGTGCTACCGAGCAGTTTTTGAATTGGCAGGCGTTTTCAAGCCAGACAGACGTGACTCTCGAATTCATGTACGGAACCCCCTGGTTTCACTTGGGAGCGGCTTTTGATCTGGGTTCACTGGAGGTGCACGACGAGCGCTATCAGGACTTCGGCGGCAGCCTTCAGGAGCTGAAACTATCCGGTGATCTTGCACCGGCAAGCCAACTCAGCCTGGGATTCGCCTTTACCGCAGGGAAATCCGGCCTGTCCAGCAGTGCGTACGGCCTGGAGCTTTCGGCGAGTTACACCCTTTGGGACAGATTCAGTTTTTCATTCATGAGCAGCATGGGATGGCCGCAAGCAGAGCCCGACGCTGTCTTCAGCGGTTTCAGTGGATATCTGGGTTACGAGTTGAACCGCCACGTTTCTTTTTCGTTTTCACAGCATTTTGCCAGCAATGACAAGATTGACCCTCTCTTCACTTCCAAGGAAGTCCGAACCATTGCCGGACTGAGTATCGAGCTGGGAAATAACAGCAACCAGGAGATCAAAGAATGAAATATGTCTCGTCTTTTGAATTGGGAATATCGATTCTTATTTTCAGTATCGTATGTTTGTCCTGCAGCAGAATAGAGCCGGAAAACGAAAGCTCCAGCGAGATAGCCACGGCTCTCGTGTCCGGAATGATGAATACCCGGCCGGACGGTACGCAGGCCAGAAAGTTGAATTTTGCCCTGATCAAAGAAGCCGTCGCCGGCTTTTCCTGTCCCACACCAGCGACCGGCTCAAATGGAATTGACTGTTCGGTGGACGCCTCCGGCAAAATGATGACTTTAAATTACAATTCCTGCAACTTTGGCAATAATTCTGCGGTTTGGAAGGGCTCTGTACTTCTAACGTCGAGTGCCAATGTGAGTTGCGGCACTTTTCCATCAGAGCTGCCGGGCGCGACCCTGACCCGGACATTTGGTCCCGATACCGTGAGGTCAATCGGCAACAGTGTTCATGTCACAAAAATCGAAACAACTGAAAAGAGCGGCTATGCACAGCCTGTTTCCGGCGGAACCCGGATCACCTTCGAGACTGATACAGACCAGGCCATCGACATTCTCGGGGTTCATCTGACTGCCACCAAGCAATTTCGCGGCAAAGGCAATGAAGGGCGGGTTCTCACGGTTTGGGATCATACGACCAGCACGCCGGAAAGCCAGCCACTTCGTGCCAAGCGGGTTTCAGGCGGCCTGGTGCTTGACGGGACTCTGATCACCCAGAATAATTTTGATCTCTCGACAGGAACTTCCGTCTTCGAAGGAGTGACTTATGTTTCGGGCTGCTGCCATCCCGTTTCAGGGACCGTGATTACGCGATTCAGCGGTAGTAAAAACGGAACAGAGTCGTTGAAATTCACTCATGACAGCTGTGGCTCCGCTCAATTCAAAAATCTAGCTGGAAAAACTACACCTTTATCTCTCGTCCATTGTCTCTAAACCCTGATCAAGGAGGATCGCACATGAAAATGAATCATCTTAAACTGGGACTTGTCCTCGCATTTACGACAATGCTTGTGTCCTCGCATCTGCTAGCCGCTCCCCGGCACAAAACGTTTGGAAACAGGAATTTCGCCACGGCTCCCAAACCCCCGGGCAATTTCGGCGGCATCGTCTCACCGCAAGCCAAGACCTGGAAGAGTGCTCCCATTCCCGGTTATCGGAATTTTGGAGATTGGGTAAGCAGCCAGCGCAAGCACAAGAAAGCTCCTGCTATTCCTAAAGTGAAGCCAACGAAGCCCAAGCCGACACCAGCTCCGACTTCGACACCAGCTCCGACTTCGACACCAGCTCCGACTTCGACACCAGCTCCGACTTCGACACCAGCTCCGACTTCGACACCAGCTCCAACGACAACGATTTTGCCGGCTCCGGACGGCGGAATGGGTACCTGACCAGAATGGATCCGCTTGTTGTTTGAATCCATATGAGTTTATAATCCTGCCGGGTTTGCCCTTCATGTGGCGCCCGAGCAAGGATTAAACAATGACCCTTACCCAGCGCGCGATCTATCTTTCCTGGTTCACCATCGGTTACAATCTGATCGAAGGACTCGTTTCGATTGTTTTTGGAATTGAAGATGGTTCCGTTTCCCTCTTGGGTTTTGGCTTCGATAGTTTGATAGAAGTGAGTTCGGCAACAGTCGTGCTCTGGCGGTTCCGCGCTGAGGCCCTATCCAGTACCATGCCCCCCATTGAACGTGAACGCCGCGCTACACTGCTGATTGGCATTCTCTTTTTAGTTCTCGCCGTATCCACGGCACTTGGATCAGTGATTCAACTCCTCCAAGGGCGTCATCCCGAAACGACGCTTCCAGGCCTGATTGTTTCCACGATCAGTTTGAGCTTCATGTTTTATCTCTGGCGCGCGAAACTGATAGTCGGCAAAGCGCTGAACAGTGCCACGGTCATAAAAGACGCCGCTTGCTCTCTTGCATGCATCAAGCTTTCGGGCATTCTTTTCACCGGCAGCCTGGTGTTTCTGGTTTTCCCGAACTTCTGGTGGGCTGACAGTGTCGCCGCCCTGTTGATTGCTTTTTTCATCGGCAAGGAAGGTACTGAAACCATTCAGGCCGCGCGAAGTAAAGATTTTTCTGGTGGCTGCGGCTGCAGTAGCTGCTGAAACTGGCCCCCAAGCTTGCGCTGAGAAGCGTCATAAACCAAAGTTACTTCCCTCAGGTCGCCGCGCCGTAGTCCTTGGATACTGCGGTAACCTCGACTACAATTTGGCTTCCACCTTCTATTCGCAAGGAGCCTCGAGTGAGTGATTCAAAAGCGTCCTCCAAAGTCCACCTGACGTTCAAGCAGAACCTGGATATGATCAAGCCTTATGTGAAAAAGCGGATCCTGGAGCAGATCAAATCCGTCTGGCTGATAGTACTCTACTTGATAGTTTTTCAGACGCTGATCCTGGGCATACCGATTTCCGAGGCGTCCATCATATCGGTTGGCATTATTCTAGTTGTCGCCGGACTTACGTTCTTCATGGAAGGACTGGTTCTCGGGCTGATGCCACTCGGTGAAATCATTGGGGTCAAGCTTCCTCAGAAGTCGAAACTTCCGGTTATCCTGACATTTTCGTTCATTCTCGGAATGGGGGCGACCTTTGCAGAACCCGCTGTAGGAATTCTTCAGGTCGCGGGCTCATCGGTTAAAGCCTGGGACGCGCCTCTGCTTTTTCTGCTCCTCAATAAATATTCCAACTACCTTGTTTACTCCGTCGGCATTGGTGTCGGAATCGCAGTGGTCTTCGGGATGTTGCGCTTTCTCTATGGCTGGTCCCTTAAACCTTTTCTGTACATCATGATCCCAGGTCTGCTCGCAATATCGGCGCTGGCCGCACTGGATCCAAACCTCATCTACCTGACCGGGCTTGCCTGGGATTGCGGTGGAGTGACCACCGGGCCGGTCACAGTACCTCTCGTCCTTGCGCTGGGTATCGGCATCAGCCGAATAGTTAACAAGGGCGGAGATTCCGGATCAGGCGGATTTGGGGTCGTCACCCTCGCCTCTGCATTTCCGATACTTACTGTCATGATCCTGGGCGCCTTCTTCTTATTCAGTGTTCCAAAACCGATGGCCGAAGCGGATTTCCTCAGCAGCCAGAACCGGGCTGCAACAGTCTACTTATTCAGCAGTCCAGAAAACATGACGGGCTACGTTCTGCAAAATGCGAGTAAAAATGGCCAGCTCACCTATTTCAACGGCGACCCGGCCCTGATGCTGAGTTCCATCAGGCAACTCGCCCAGGATAATCAGTTGAAAAAAGCCGTTTTCGGCGAAAAAGCAGAGGCTGCATTCAGTAACTGGGCACTCTTCAAGGCAACGGATGAGCAGAAACTCGCGATATTCGGCAATGCCGAAGCTATCAGTAAAGAGACCGACCGCTATCTCGCTTCTGGCGCCAAGGGCGTGGATGCCTGGGAACTGACGGTCCGGAACTCCGTGGCGGCAGTACAGGCCATTGTCCCTTTATGCGTGTTTTTCTTTCTGGTCCTCTGGCTGATTCTGCGGGAACGGATTCCCAGAAAAGACGAGCTTCTGCTCGGAATCGCTTTCGCCGTGATTGGCATGGGTATTTTCAGCGTTGGAATTGAACTGGGGCTTTCCAAACTTGGTGGTCAGGTCGGTGAAAAACTTCCCGCAGCGTTCAAATCAATTGAACTGGCAGACCAGAAAACTGTTGTGCGCAACTTCGATCCAGCCGTAGTGCAGACGGCAATCTCCGACCAAGGTGTTAGAGAACAGTTTTTTTATCTCAGCGGCGACAACCGATACACCGCCTTGACTTACAACCCGGCGGGCTTTGACCAAGCCTCTCGTCAATACAGCTACGTTCCGAAAAAAGGTCCCCTTTTTGGTGCCACCGGCGGCATGCTCGGCATTTTAGTGGTTCTGATCTTTGCATTTATCATGGGCTATGGCGCCACGCTCGCTGAGCCAGCCCTCAATGCACTGGGTCTCACAGTGGAAGAACTGACAGTCGGGACTTTCAAAAAATCGCTGCTGATGCAGGCTGTGGCGATTGGAGTCGGACTGGGAATAGGTTTGGGAGTTGCAAAAATAATCTGGGGTATTCCGCTGATCTGGCTTCTGGCTCCGCCCTATGTTTTGCTGATGTTCATCACTAAAACCTGTACGGAGGAATTCGTCAATATCGGTTGGGACAGCGCCGGAGTGACAACGGGCCCGATCACTGTTCCCCTGGTCCTGGCCATGGGTCTTGGAATCGGTGGGCAGGTCGGAGTGGTGGAAGGCTTCGGCATTCTCGCCATGGCTTCCGTTTATCCTATTCTCTCGGTTTTACTGGTCAGCCTTTGGGTCAATCGTAAACAGAAATCGGCGTTGCAGGAAGCTGCCGCCGAAATAGCATGAGACGGGAACTGATGAATATGAACACAACGATCAGAATCGCAAAAGTCACCTGCGAAGTTTACAAAAGCTTGGCCCCACTCGCGATCGCCTCGCTTAGAAAGCAGAACATCGAACATGTGCACGCTCATTCCCGGCGAGCCGTTGTCCTTCGGGAACAGTCCACCTTCTCCTTTCTTCCCACGATTACCGGTCTGGATGAAGATCCTGCGGAAGTCCTCGAATTCTATCTGCCCTGGAGCCAAGCGGAGCAGGTCCTGAAAACGGTGGTTCGGGAGGTGAATTTGTCCGCGCCAGGGAGAGGATCTATTTACGCTGAGGAAGTCCAGTTACGGAATCCTGAAGGCGTCGATTTCATCAATTCCAATGTAACACTCTCCGGAGACGCCCAGCCGGAACTGATCCTGACTGAGCTAGCCAGCATCAACTGTGTCGTTCAGCGCGGGCAGGGAAATGAGATCGCAAGACATGCGCTCGAAGCAGGAACCAATGTTCCGGCGATCAGTTTTGGCCTTGGCACCGGCCTCCGAAACAAGCTGGGCCTCATCCGTGTCACTATTCCGGCAGAAAAGGAACTTGTGAATGTCATTGTTCATGCCCAGGACCGCGATGAAATCATGAACGCTTTGATTCAAGCCGGCCGCCTTGATCAACCCGGCAACGGATTCATCGGCGCATCACCTGTCGGGTTCGGCGTTCTCAACCCCAAAACTTTCCGAGGCAAGCAGCGTTACAGCGCAAGCATGGAGCAGGTGATTACCGCGATTGACCAGCTGAAGACCGGAACGGAGTGGCGGAAAAAGACTGTCAGTCTGCAGCGCTCGGATGTTTATCTGAAGAAATCATTCCTCCACGACTTGTTGAATATGACGCTGATCTGCAATGAGGGAAAATCAAGCGACATCGTGAACGCTGCAATTTCAGCCGGAGCCGGGGGCGCCACCATCAGTAAAATAAAGTATTCAACAATGACTGCATCGAAACATGCGGTCTCACCCGCCCGCGAGGCGATTTCGATGGGGGTTTCCCCCAAGAGCGTTGAAGCAATCATTCACGCGATCGAAGCGGCGGGAGCTTTTGGCAGTGACACAGCCTGCATTGTCGAAACAAAGCCACTGCCGCTTGCATGCACTTATCTCGGAAAATAGTCGCTTATGCAAAAATCCTCGACAGCGGAACTCCGCCAGAAATGGGCACTGACAGGAATCAATTCGGGTGAAATTTTCGGCGGACTGTCAGCCGCGCTGGTTGCCCTCCCCTCTGCAATCGCTTTTGGTCTGGTTGTTTATGCCCCGCTGGGCGGGGCGATTTCAGCTGAAGGTGCGCTAGCCGGAATTCTCGGCACGATCGCCCTTGGCCTGGTTGCTCCGGTATTAGGAGGAGCCCCGCGCCTCATCACCGCGCCTTGTGCTCCAGCCGCTGCAGTTCTGGGTGCCCTGGTTGCAGAGTTGATCAGATCCGGAGGCGCCAATCTGGCAATGCAGGATATCCCTATTCTGCTGACCTGGGTTGCACTGATCTCCGGGGCCTTGCAGTTCCTGTATGGATATTTCAAAGGTGGCCGTTTGATCAAATACATCCCCTACCCCGTAGTGGCCGGGTACCTGAGCGGAGTCGGCGTTCTCATTATCCTCGGACAATTTCCAAAATTACTGGGCCTTCCCAAGCAGCTCGGCCTGGGTACCGGACTATTCACACCCGCAGCATGGAGTCTCCCCGCAATTGGCGTAGGGATCGTCGCCATGCTCTTCATGATTGTTGCTCCCAGAATCGTGCGCTCTATTCCGGCTCCTATTGTGGCATTGGCAGGCGGGGCACTGGCTTACTATCTATTTTCAATCGGCCACCCGGAGCTTGCAACTCTGGAACACAACCCGCTTGTGATCGGCCCGATCACCGGAACTATAGCGGCCAACACCGAACTCTCGGGGCCGAATTGGATGACACTCCTGCTGAACCGGTTTTCAGCATTCGCTTCAGTTTTCACGCGTTTTGAATGGGATCAGCTCAAACTCGTACTCTACGCCGGTTTGACGCTTTCAGTCCTGCTTTCAATCGATACGCTCAAAACCTGCGTGGTTCTCGATGCCCTGACTCGCAGCCGTCACAACTCCAACCGCGAGCTGATCGGGCAGGGACTCGGAAATCTGACCTCGGCGCTTGCGGGGGGAATGCCCGGTGCCGGGACGATGGGCGCGACACTTGTGAATATGAGCAGCGGTGGCAAGGGGCGCGCCTCGGGAGTCTTCAGCGGAATTTTTTCCCTGCTCGCCTTCCTGCTTCTCGGTTCTCTGGTTGCCTGGGTTCCGGTTTCCGCGTTAGCAGGTATCCTTCTGGTTGTGGGCTTCCGGATGATTGATCGCAATAGTGTGCGACTGCTCGGCAATCGATCCACAGTCTTCGACTTTGTCGTGGTGGCGGCAGTAGTGGCTACGGCTATTACATTTAATCTCATCGCTGCAGCGGGAGTCGGCCTGGGACTTGCGATTCTGCTTTTTCTGCGAGACCAGATCCGCGGCAACGTGGTTCGCCGCAAAACATTTGGTAATCAGTATTTTTCAAAAAAAAGGCGCCTTCCTTCTGAAATCGCGATCCTGGAAAAAAATGGTGGGCAGACAGCCATTTTCGAACTCCAGGGTTCACTCTTCTTTGGCACCACCGATCAGCTCTTTTCGGAGCTGGAGCCATACCTCGCGCACTGCAAGCACCTCATCCTGGACATGAAACGGGTTCAGTCCGTTGATTTCACTGCTGCTCACATGCTGGAGCAGATCGAAGCGCAGCTGGGGGAACACGAGGGCACACTGATATTCTCGAATCTTCCCACGCTGTTACCGAGCGGAAAAGACCTCCAGCAGTATTTCGATCAAGTGGGGTTGGTCACTCCTTCGAGGAACATCAAGGTCTTCGATAACCTGGATGTCGCAGTCGAATGGGCTGAAGAGAAGCTGCTTATCGGCGAGCTCCCGGTTGACGAGGAACGACCGCTGGAGCTTTCCGAAATCGACTTTCTCCAGAGCCTGCCAGCTGCGGCTCATCAAGCCTTGAGAGCCTGTGCGAATGAACGCGAATTAAAGAAAGGCGAACTGGTCTTTTCGGCCGGTGATCGCGGAGACGAAATCTTTCTTATCAGAAAAGGCACGGTCAGGATTGTACTTCCGCTCAAAGGACGGAGACGCCATCATCTTGCAACCTTTGGACGCGGAGATTTTTTTGGAGATATGGCTTTTCTGGACAAGGGCTTCAGATCGGCCGATGCGGAAGCGGGCTCCGATACCGAGCTCTTCTGTATCTCCCGTGAAAAATTTGATGGACTCAGCAGTACCCACGCTGAACTTTCCGGCCAGGTTTTCTCGCATCTCGCACGCACCCTGGCCTTGCGCTTAAGGCAGGCCGATCTCGAATTACGCGCGCAAGAGGAGAGCTGAGCAGAAATCCTCTTCCCTTTTTTATGCGACTTTCCCTGAACTCTGTGAAGATTCTGCCAGAGTAGCCTTCATCGTAATCGGCGCCTTCAGGAGACGTGATACGGGGCAATTTTCTTTGGCCGCCTCCGCAGCACTGTTGAAATCCTTTTCATCACAGCCCGGAACAATCGCAGTTACTTCCAGGTGTACCGCAGTCACAGCCCAGTCCCCGGCGGCCTGATCCAGCGTGACAGTCGACTGTGTCTTGATTTCCCGGGGAGGCAAATTGAATTTTTTCTGAAGCAGCCCGCTCAGAGCCATCGAAAAGCATGCGGCATGAGCAGCGCCGATCAGTTCCTCCGGATTTGTCCCTGGACTGTTTTCGAAACGCATTCCGAAGTTGTAAGGTGTCGCAGAGAGCGCTCCACTATTCGTCGTGATTTCTCCCGCCCCGTCCTTTAAACCACCGCGCCAAACCGCATGAGCCAATCTTTTCATTTGGTAGATCTCCGATAAATTTTTGAATATTAAACACCGCTGGAGCAGTCTGCAAAAACCGTGGCTTTTCGGGAATCCAGGAAGATTTTTTAAAGAATCTCTCCTTGGGAGCCGACAAGCATAAGTGAAACTACGCCTCTACAAAAAATGGCTGCTCGCGTCTTTATTGGTCTTTGCCGGCTCGCTTTCCGGAGCAGCAGAAAATTCTCCTTATTACGATGAAGTCTTTGACACTCAGGGCAAGCCCCGGCCACATTACGAAGAGGTACTGAAGGTATATTCCGGACTCTCTGCGAAGCAAAAAAAGCAATTTGACGCCAACTCCTTCAAGGACTTCAAAGGGGACAATGCCTTGGATCCTTTTCCACGACTGCTGCCCCTGAGCGAATACAACGAACTCCGCCGAGGCGTTGAGCAGCGCGGCACCGCACTCCGGATGTTCCTGCAGGAGTACTATGCCGGAGGCTCCAGCTGGACTCAGGTCATCCCGAAAAGCACAGTGGAAAGAATCATCTCCCGAAGCGGAGAATCAAAATTCAAAGGAAAACTGAAACCCGAAACGATTTCGTTTCCCTACGGACCCGACATCATCCGAACGCCCAAGGGCGGTTGGGCCGTCATCGAGGATAATCCCGGGTATATCGGCGGGATCGGCGATCTCGGGATCGCCAAAGACAGTCTCCTCCAAAACATGCCGGAATATAAGGACGCGATCCCCCTGGTTCATAACCCTGATGAATACTACCAGTCGATCGTTGCTCGGGCGCGAGCCCGTTCTGTGAATGAGGGACAGGTCGTTCTTTTAATGCGTCCGCCTTATCCTGATTTCGAGGACTCGAGAATTGCCAAACACTTTCATGATCTGGGGGTCATTCCCGTCACCCCGATGACCGGCCGCAAACTCGTGGTCAAGTCAGACGCGGTCTATCTTTCGACACCTTCAAAGACCGGAGCCTTGCCGAAGGAAGAACGTGTGGGGTTTGTCATCATGGATTCAGAGCATAAGTGGATTGATGCCACTCACCCCGCGGCCCGGGAAACTCTGCGTCTGGCGGAGATACAGGGAATAGTGGAAGACGAAGATCCCAAGTGGACAGGAAAACTCCGAGCGGCGCTCACACCGGATCCGAAGACCGGGATGATTGACATGAAGAAAGTCCGCGCTGCCGGTGCGGAATGGCAGCTCGATCTTGCGGAGTTCCGGCGGACCGGGGTTCCCGGGCTTGTCACCGCGATGATGGATGGAACAGTCGCAACCAACTACTCTCCCGGAGTCGATTTCATCGGGGACAAGGAATTTTACACCTACGTCGATGAGCTGGTCCGACATTATCTCAAAGAAGAACCCACCGTCACGAATCTTCGGACCTATCGGTTGGCTGAGGTCAAACCGGACGGCACGACGGCTTTGAATGCAAAATTAATGGATGAATTCTTCACGAAGGGTCAATACAAGGACTTCGTCTTCAAAACGGTGGACGGCCGGGGGGGCGATGGCGTCTGGATCGGACCCAAAATGAGTCCCGCGGAAGCCTTTGAAGTTGCCGAAAAGATCCGAAAATCGCCGGAAAGCTTCATTGCGCAAAAGTACACTCACCTTTCAGTGATCCAACCTCTTCGCAAGAAGAGCTTCTTCCGCAAACCCGAGGAGGGACGGATCGTTGATCTCCGGTTGATCACCGATGTCGGCCCCAATGACATCTATGTCACCCGCACCCCGTGGGGACGCGGAGTTCCACTTGGGGGAAACGGAAAAGTGAATCTCAGTGATCGCGGACGCGAATTCATGGTCGGCTTGGTTCCGGACAAGAGCCCTCCCTCGGCCGCCAATTGCGTACGAACGCACATTTTGACCTATTTGCGCAGACTCCTGAACGATTAGGCCGCCTTTTTTTTGCGAGCCCCCTGCGCCTCGAGCGCCTTCCTGGCCCGACTCGAAAGCTGAACGGAATCCTTATCCCGCTGGGGCCCCACTCCGCCGAACTGCTGTGAACCCCGGTACTCGGATTTAGGGCCCGACTTTCTTCGCGAGATCTGCTCCGTCTGCTGGGCAGCCGTCGGTCGCCCCTTCAAGCTTTTCTGAGCGCTCATAAAATGAAACCTCCAGTCTTTGACTACGTTGCAAAGGAAGCGCCGCCTTATTAGTTCGCACGCGTTCCTGTTTCGGGCCTAAACGAATTTAATACAATTCAGCCGTTATGCCGATAAGCAGCCGTGCAAGTCACCCAAGGACAAAGGCGTCTGGTCGCGGTTTTCTTCAGCGATATTGTTCGCTACAGCGCCATCAGCAGCGCAGATGAGGATTTGGCTCTCCGGCTTTTGGAGGAACATCGAGTTCTTTCACGTCCGATCATTAAGAAACACAACGGCACCGAAGTGAAAACCATCGGTGATGCCTTCCTGCTGACTTTTCCAAGTGCGCTGAGCGCGGTTGAATGTGGAATCGAAATTCTGAAGCTTCATCAGGAGCGGAATACGCGGTGTCCGGACCAGGAAGCCATTCAACTCCGGATCGGCATTCATATTGCCGACGTGATTTTCTCCGGGGATGATGTTTATGGAGATGGTGTTAATATCGCCTCTCGTCTCCAGGGCATGGCCCGGCCCGGAACTCTCTGCCTCAGCGGGTCCGTATTTTACCAGGTGGGGCAGCACCTTGAGCAAAAGACCTTTCCGATTGGCGCGGTCGCCCTTAAAAACATCAAGAATAAAATCGCTTTGTATATCGTCGCCGTGACACCTTCCCGACAGGATCTGAAGGAACTCCGCGCGCTTTCGCATGCGGAGAGCAAGAAAATTCCGCGTCTGAAAGTCTGGCTTACAGCTTCCCTGGCCGCGCTGCTGCTGGGTCTTGCTGGCGTCAGCATGTGGAAGCTGAAAAGCATACGACAGAATACCGCCTTGAAATCCTCTCGGCTGGCAGTGCTCACCTTTGAAGGGATCGGATTAAAGCCAGAAGATCAATATCTTCTTGAGGGGATCACCGAAGAGGTGAACTCCAGCCTCGTGCAACTCGGAAAATACCGGGTCTTGGCCCGCAACTCGGTTCGGGAGTGGGAAAAACAACCGATCAGCGAAATTGTCCGTGCCCTGGGAATTTCCGCTCTTGTGAAAGGAAACCTCCGCAAGGTAAATTCCAAAATTTACGTCACGCTCCAGCTGGTGGATGGCAAGTCTGAGGAAACCCGTTGGTCCAAGGCTTTCGAAGGTGACTCCGACAAACTATTCCAGTTTCAGAAAGTACTCGTGACCGATCTGGACCAATCTCTCTCACCGGTGGATGAGCAAGCCGGCCTCGCCGGCGCCGTTCAACCTCGTGCCGAAGCAACCCCCAAAAGCGAAGCTTACGAACATTATTTGCGTGGACGGCATTTCATGGCGCAACGGACACCACAATCCCTGCGCCGAGCCCAGGCGGAATTGGAACAAGCAGTCGCGCTGGACACCAAATTCTCCGCTGCTTTCGCCGCACTGACCAACGTATACTCCCTGCAATATTATTACGGAGGACTGGCACCAATCGAAGCCGGTCGCAAGATTTTTGAAGTTGGAGAAAAAGCCCTGGCGCTCGATCCTTTGAACAGCGACGCTCAACTCTCGATTGCCGAAGCGTACGCCTACATTCATCATGACTGGAAAAAAGCCAACGAACTCTTTCAGAAAGCTCTGGTCAACAACCCCAAGAACATGATTGCTCACCAGTGGTACGCGGAGTTCCTGGCTTCACGTGGAAATTTTCCCGAAGCGCTCAACCAGATTGCACAGGCAAGCGAACTGGATCCCGGGTCGCTCAACCTGCGCTGTGCTTCCGCCAATGTGCATTATCAGGCAGGAGATTACGCCCGTTCAATGAGCGAAGCCATGAGCGTGCTTGCAATCGAGCCAAATATGATGCTCGCACATTATTGGTACGGCCGGTCTGCTTTCGAAGCCGGCTACGTTCAGGAAAGCATCAAATCCCTCAGCCGGGCTGTCGCGCTTTCAGAAAATTCCAGTGCGACGCTGGCCGCACTGGGATATGCGCTGGCGCGCGCTGAGCAGCCAAAGCGTGCACGCGAGATATTAAAAGAACTCCAGCAGAAAAAAGGACGCGAGTACTACTCGTCTTATGACCTTGCGACCCTGTATTCCGGACTGAATGACGTGCCCGGAATGATCAATGCGTTGAAAAATGCTTATGCCGAGCGCTCGAGCTATCTGGCGCTGATCAAGAATGACCCCGCTTTCAAACGGCATCTCAGAAACCCGGATTACCGGGCTTTCCTGCAGACAATGCCGTTTTGACGGGATTCTTGACTAATTTGGTCTAGTTCTATATAAACCCGGGATGACGTCTATAAATTTCAAAATCATCCTGCCTTTGATCGCACTCATTTGCCAGGCCGCGCAAGGCAGTCCGCTCACGCCCGGAAGCAAGAACGCGGTCCCTACTAAATTTTCAGCCCACCCGCTGATCGTCGTCCATGCAACGACAGAGTTCGATGAAGAGATGACTGCTGCAAAAGGAGTCGACGAGGTGGTTGCGCAATTCAAGGCACAGCGTCGTCCAGTGGTCTATCTCGTCAGCGATCAGTCCAAAACCGGCTACCAAGAATGGTATACGAAAGATCGCAAGCCTGATTTTGAATTGTTTTCTGAAGGAGGCGAACACAATCTCCCGCTTGCAATGGACGAAGTGACAATCGTGGGTGGGTTTTTCGGATCCTATGATGGGGCGCGAGGCTGCCAGACGCTCGCGACCCGCGATGCGATCGCGATGCATTTCGAAAATACGAAACGCCCCTTCACGATCCACATGCCGCTGAAGGCGATTTACTTCTATGAAGAAGATGCAGTAACGCGTGAGAATATTCTGAACCTGGACACGCGATCGGCAACGTCCTCCCAGATCAAAAAAGTCTTTAAAGATTTCGCGAGTTTGTTTTTCCTGACCGCTAATTTGGGACCGGGTATCGAATTCGGTCACCCCTATTTTAGAGATTCAAATCCGTTTTATCGAGCAGTCCAACCAGTTAATATGGACAATTATACGTTCAGACTTTTTCTCAATGACAGACCTGTAGCCAAGCCTTTCGGCCATGGCCCGAGGCAAGTGGCTTTGAAGCTTGAGAATATTTGATTTTAATTGAGCAACAAATAGTATGAAATTTAAACTGCCCTTCCAGTCTGGGGACGATAGCTTCAGACATGACCTATGAGCCCACGAGCCGCTTCTTCACAATTGCGGCTCCGCATCTAAGTGCACAAAATTACGAGTCAATTCTCAATCAACTTGACACTTCTTTTGTAATTTGACGCTCTGCGTTATTTATTGTATCAATCCGCTAGCTGTTTTTTCTACCCGAAAGGCTTGATTCCTATGACCTTCAGTTTGAATAAAATTTTGAGCTACTCGTTAGTTTTCACCCTCACGATGCTTCCTGCATTGAAAGGAGCAGCCGCGGCACCGCGAAGCAAAGCCAAGACACCCCGGCAAGCAAAGATCATAAAAAAAACTTCTTCATTAGCTGTCAGTAGTCCCAAGGCTGGCGGAGGTAACGTCGGCTCCGGCAATAACGGCAACGGTGTAGGTAATACCGGACCCGGCAATCAGGGCAATAATTCTACAAACGGCAACGCAGGGGGCACCAATCCCGGTAACGGCGGCAGCTCTGGTGGGAACACTGGTGGCAATAACGGCGGTGGTTCTAGTAATTCAAATTCTGGCGGCGGCAATGTCGGTACGGGCAATAGCGGCAACGGCGTAGGTAATACCGGACCCGGCAATCAGGGCAATGATTCTACAAACGGCAACGCAGGGGGCACCAATCCCAGTAACGGCGGCAGCTCTGGTGGGAACACTGGTGGCAATAACGGCGGTGGTTCTAGTAATTCAAATTCTGGCAGCAGTAATATCGGCACCGGTAACAGCGGCAACGGCGTAGGTAATACCGGACCCGGCAATCAGGGCAATGATTCAACCAATGGCAACGCAGGGGGCACGAATCCCGGTAACGGTGGCAGCTCTGGTGGGAACACTGGTGGCAATAACGGCGGTGGTTCTGATAACTCAAATTCCGGCGGCGGCAATGTCGGTACGGGCAATAACGGCAACGGCGTGGGTAATACCGGACCCGGCAATCAGGG
Organism: Bdellovibrionales bacterium GWA1_52_35; assembly: GCA_001769805.1. GTDB lineage: Bacteria > Bdellovibrionota > UBA1018 > UBA1018 > UBA1018 > GWA1-52-35. The sequence goes on along the minus strand of MEPO01000024.1, from coordinate 23,389 downwards.
CAATGATTCAACCAATGGCAACGCAGGTGGCACGAATCCCGATAACGGTGGCAACAGCGGCGGCAATAACGGCAACGGTGTAGGTAATACCGGCCCGGGCAATCAGGGCAATGATTCTGGTAACGGAAACGCCGGTGGTACAAAACCGGGTAACGGTGGCGATACCGGTGGTGGCGATACCGGTGGTGGCGATACCGGTGGTGGCGATACCGGTGGTGGCGATACCGGT
>MEPO01000024.1:0-23153 GCA_001769805.1 Bdellovibrionales bacterium GWA1_52_35 | reverse complement strand
ACCGGTGGTGGCGATACCGGTGGTGGCGATACCGGTGGTGGCGATACCGGTGGTGGCGATACTGGTGGCGGCGATACCGGTGGTGGCGATACTGGTGGCGGCGATACCGGTGGTGGCGATACTGGTGGTGGCGATACTGGTGGTGGCGATACCGGTGGTGGCGATACCGGTGGTGGCGATACTGGCGGTGGTGACACTGGTGGCGGCGATGAAACGAAAACGTCTTCCCCTGCCCAGGAGAAGGCCAAGAAACGTTTTGTTTTTGATCTCACTCCACTTCTTTATCTGGATCTGGATTTTTCCAAAAAATTCGTCAATCTGACCCCTGCCGCGAAATCATCTGATCGGCAGCTTGTGATGGATGAATATCGCGATGGTTTCCGGTTCCTGCAATCCCGGTCCATCGACTTTGGTGTCGGCGCAGTCGGCAGCTGGCATTATACAAATGCAACAGGACTGGAACGCTTCTTTGCAGCATACGTCGGCGTATTGCCCATCACGGGATCGAAAATCTTCAGTGATCGCTTTGTTCAGAAAAAAGCAGATGCAAAAAAATTGCCCGAGCCCTCGATTCCTTATCTTGCAAAAGATCTGGACGCCTGGCGCGAGGGCGATCAGCTCTCGTACTTCACCCATGGTGGAATTCTCTTCTTCGGCGGCGCGGGCGTAAGCCCGGTAACGGCGGGACTGGCGTATCTTGCAGAAGGACAATGGACGACTACGATCGTGAAATTACCGGAACAGAAGGTCTACGCGAAACTGTCAAAAACCAAGCTGAACTCGCTAAGCACCTCTGCCGGAACTGCCCTCCTGGTAGTTTCTCTGTCACAGTTCAAAAACAGCGACGACATGTTCTCGTTCGTATTCGACCTGCGCACGGCGAGCGGAGCGCTGGCTTATGAGGACTTCCTCAAGGGCAACATCGCGGCGATCCAGAAAATGGCGCTCACTCCTGAGTCTGGTGTGAAGCAGGATCTTTCTTCCAGGGGTAAACGCATCGGTAAACTCTGGAGCATGTGGTTTGGCATTCCGATCTTCGCGAACGTGGTCGGCAGCCAGGGCACGACATACGAAGCTCAGCACGTACTGGATGGAAATGACGGAACCCACACTGATGTGGAGTACGGCATTTTCATGAAAGAGCGCAAAACCCGGTTATTCTTCAAACACAACAATAAAACCCAGGCGTTCTTCGGCACTTCCTATCGACAGGATTCCCCGGTCAGCGGCAAGACTCAAGGCTACTTCGGGAAAATGGTATGGAACTATGAAAACGATAATGCCTCAGACAACAACCTGAGAAGCAATATCGATAATCTAGTCACGCTTACCGGTCTCTCTCAAATCAAAACTGAAGTACCTGTCGTCGGAAAGATGAACTACGTGGGAATTCGTTTTGAAATGACGATCCCGCAACAGACCACCGATCTGCTGATGTCCTTTGCGAAAAATAAAGAAACCTTCGTGCAAATCTACGGATATGCCAAAGCCCTGTTGGACGAAACGTTCAAGGGCATTGAAAATCCGGACGAAATGCCCAAAGATCTTTGCAACATGGAAGGATTTTCAGCCAACCGGTGTCCGGAACAGTATCACCAGGCCACGGCAATTGCCTTGAATGACATGTACAAGTCACTCAGGAAAATGGCGAAGAGCAAAGACAAAAACAGCAAGGACTTCGTGAAAGCCTACGGGATCTTTGGACGCGCTCTTCTCTTCAATAAATTCGCTTTCCAAAGCGTTATGAAAGCCCTTGGTAATGCGCCTGTGGACATGGTCCTCAATGTCGAAGGTGAGCGGATTTCGAAAGTCACTCGCGTTCTTCGGAATTCCACAGTCCTGAAGTAAATCATCACTCAAGCCGCCCCCCAGCGCTGAAAAGGCACCGGGGGGCTTTTCTATTATAATTCTAAGTAATCATTGAATATTTTATAATAACTCACCGCAGTATACCTCTAGCCTTCCATTTCGACTGAAGCTATAATTTAAGAATGGGATTTTGGCGGAAGGGAATTCGAAGTTTTTGCTTACTGACCCTCGTTTTCGGCTCCAATGTGCTCGCGGAGAGTACTTCGAACCCGGACCGTCTTTCCAAACCAGCCTGGACCGACCGGAGCAAATTCGAAGAGTGTGGACAGTCCTGCCTGTATCAGAAAGGCAATGAAAACATTTCTCTTGAGGCGTCCTATACCCTCTACAAACTCGACGCGCTCAAAGACGTCAATACTCCAGATGCCATCATCACAAGCACTCTGGGAGCTTACTGCAAGGAAGACGAAACCCCTAAAGACTGCCGCGATCGCTACGTGCTTTTTGAGACCGCGCGTTTACAGAAAATGGGAATATCCATCGGAGTAAATGAAGATGCCGCTTACCGGCTTCTAAGCACCCAGGCTCCGAGTGTCCAAAGTGCCGAGCCAAGGAATCCGGAAATCCGGGCACAGGTGGCCGATATCCTCACGGAACAGGAAGTCAGCAAGGAAATGAAAACGAAGGATGTCAATACGGCCGGTTTCGAAGAGTGGAGAAAACAGGCGGACGTAGCGCCGGAAAAATCGGACATGGTTGGTTTCAAAGCCGAGTCCTTTGAAACGTCAAAAGGCAATAAACGAAGCATGTACATCATTGACCCCAAGAAGGAGGCCGCAAAACCTGCCGTTCAACTGAGGGATCGCATGGAGGCGTATCGGAAACAAATGAAGGGTGGTTCACTCACCTGGAAAGACGTGAACGATAAAGATCCTTCCAAGCGGCAGCAGATCTTGAGCAGCGGAAAAAGAAACGATCTCAACAGCATTGAAAAGCAGGCTTATGATGCCGCTCGTGGAGATTTCATTCAGGGTGTTTCAGATATGATCGACAAGCGCGCCGGCAGTAACAGTGCCAAACGGAAGGCGCCTCCTCCGGGCATTCCAGCCGGCACGCCACCCGGTACTGCGGCCAGTAATCCGCCGCCCAGCACACCGAACGCCGACAAAACCCTGGTTGCTCCCAAGGGCGGTGGCGAATATTACATCCGCTGGGACCCTTCTCAGCTCACAAAAGAAACTCAGCAAGAAATCACACTACCTGGTGACCCCTGAACTCAGCTGAGAAGGAAGCCCCGCGACATTGATCTTTGATCAACTATTTTAATTGTTTTTCTTAACTCTTTTTAAAAATAATCAGACGGGTCTAGCCAAAAGGACTGACAATAGGGATCATAAGTATTAGCACATGAAAACCTTATCGCTCACACTAAAAAACCACTTTTGTTTACTCCTTATCCTCAGCTCGACTCTTATTCCGGGTGCTGTGTCTCCGGCCTCCGGAGCCGAACGGGGCGTTTATTCCTGCCTTCGCGAAAGCCTCAATGAAGTACTCGCGCGACTGGACCAGAAGGAAAAGTGGAGAAGAGCCGATAAGGTGCCCCTCGGTAGTCCGCCGGAACGCCGCGTAAAAATCAAAACCAATATTCAACGCCATGCGGGCCAGCACGGCGGCCTGGACGAATCAGCAGATCCTGCGGCACCGTTCGTACTTCATGAAAATGATCCTCGCCCGAAGGGTTTAAAGGCAGGAGCCTATTGGCTCAATTCCGGCCAGTATGGCTATTATTCCGAGACTGTCGATCAAGGGCTCCGAGGCGGACCGAAAGCCACCAAGCGTTTCAGAATCGTTTACTTGCACGAGACTCCGGACGGAAAATTGGTCAGGCAAAAAGGCGGTTATGCTGCCCCCAACAGTTCCTGGGGTTGGGATGGACGCTTTGAAATGCAGCCAAATGGAAAAGGCGGCTGGAATCTCATGGTCACCCAAGGCGCCATGGAACTCCCCGGAAATCTTCGCGGCGCCAAACCCGGCGCAAAAGATCTGCCGGAAATTTCAAAACACAATTACGCGCGATCCCGCCATATCTTTGAACCCGTCAAATTTGAAGGTGACGCCCTGTACGTGATTGATAAAGGCAGTATCCTCGAAATGAAACCGAGTACGGTGGCGAAGGAATGGGTTTCAGCTGATCCGGCTGGAAACCTCCTGCATGCTCACGGCTATGGCGAGAATTTTATTCCGGACCCCAAAGATCCCCGCAAGATGTGGCTGGACGAGTTTGGCTACCCCGTTCGCATATTTGACATGGTCACCGAACAGACGACGATGCGTTTGCATGATGGGAGCTTAGAGGCAATCCCCTCCCGGACCCAAAGCATCGCCGTGCGCATGGACCCCAAAAATCCCTCCAAGCTCGTGGCCAAAGGCACGAAGCTTCCAAACGGAAAACCCGCAGACGAATTCATTGTAGTCATGTCCGAGGAATTACCCCATAGCCCTGGGCGCCCAGCTGAATCCGCGATTCGCATGGATGTGACCTTGGGCTCTAAAGACACTGCCGGCGGAATTCCGGTCGAACGCCGGGTCGTGAATGCTGACCGCACTGTTACAATCACCCAGAATCCTCCAGGCAAGCCGCCCACTTTGGTTGAGGGCTTCAATCCAGTCCCTGGTGTGGTCGAGCTTCCCAGTGGTCGCAAATATTGGCTGAGCACTTTCTCTGCAAGCGAATACACCGCCGGCGCGAAAGTACCCGCAGGTCAGAAGAAATGGCGTTACGGCTCGTATTTGGGCTTCAGACCGGCCGAACAGGGCCCGCTTGGGCGTTACCAACCGGTAACGGAGATGACCAAAAAGGGAGAGGACTTTGCCGATGTGCTCGAGGATTTCACGGAGCATTACGGCCTGAGCTGGGGAACCGGCAGACCCCAGATTTATCAGGATGGTCAAGGGCGCTGGTGGATGGACGCTCACGCGGTAGACACCGATCTTTTGCCGGCGGGACATCCGAAGTCCGGTTATCCACCCAATGCCAAAGCTTTTGCGGATGATTATCGCCGTCACAAAATTTCCATTCCGATCAAGTGGACCGAAAAAAATGGTCAACCTTGGCTCGAAATTGATGATGTGGAAGTTGCAAAGGAAATCACGGAATACCGGAAAACCAAAGCCGCCGCCCGACCTTGATCTTCAGGAAAGCAGTGGTTTCTCCCAAAATTCGGCGACTTCTTTCAAAATTCCGGCTGAGACCAGTTCCTGCGGATTCTCTTTGAACCAGTCCACGGGCATGGCTCGCGAATACCCCGCTTGAACAAAGCGACTGTCAATGAGCACGATCAAACCGCGATCTGTTTCGGAGCGGATTACGCGACCCGCCGCCTGGATTGCTTTGGACATCGCGGGAATCGCATAAGCGTAATCAAATCCCGCTCCGTAATTTTCCTGATAGTATGCCCGCATCTGCTCGCGTTCGAGATCAAAATTGGGAAGAGGCGGCCCGACCACAAAAGCTCCGATCGCCATCCCACCGGGATAATCCACGCCCTCCGAAAACGTTCCACCCTGAACCGCAAAAACAATGGTCGGACTCGCTTCGGAACGCAAGTGTTCCAGAATGCCCTCCACTTCCGCCGCCCGCATGTCTCGCTGCTGCTTGAGAACCGTAAAACCGGGGGGCGGCACGAACTGAGCGATCACCCGTTCCAGGAATTCAAAACTGGGAAAGAACGCCAGATAATTTCCAGCCCGCAGCGCCGTCACCCGCTGAATGACTTCCGCGACTTTGGGATAACTGCGTTCCCGGTCCGAATACTTGGTGGAAATCTGGGGGATGATCAGAAGCTTCCGGTTTCCCCGATCAAAGGGGCTCTGAAATTCCGATTGCTTGATATCGTCCGGATCGAGTCCCGAAAGTCTCGAATAATAATCAAAAGGTTTGAGCGTCGCGGAAAATCCCACGACCTGATCGTAATCATCGTAGGCGTGCTGAATCAACTCGGACGCATCACAGCAGGTAATCTTGATCACGCCACCTGTTGGATGAGAATGAAAAGTGGTGAAAAATTCGGTCCGCTGCGGATCCTTCACATACTGCAGCGCCTCGGTGAAAGCCGACCAATAGAAACTCAATCGCAGGATCACGTCTCTGGGCTGTATTTCGAGACTGCTATCCAGATAGCGTGAGAGCAGAGAGCGGAGATTCCCGTCCTCCTCAAGGAACGGATCGAGCGGAGGATCAATGCGTGCCGGCTTCTCGGATGGTTCCGGTCGACACGTGATGATCGCCTGAATGCACTGATCCAGCTGCCGCTCGGCTTCGCCCCGAAACAATGAAGGAAGAGCGCGCACTTCATCCCGCATTTTTTCTAGAGCCAGACTGGAGAGCGCCGGTGAATAATAATCCATCGCCCTTGAAGGCAGGTTATGCGCTTCATCGATGACGAGATTGGGCTGACCTTCCTGATCAACTCCGCTCAGAGTCATTCTTCCAAAGGAGGTACGCGGAGCAAAGACGTAATTGTAATCACAGATCACCGTATCTGCTTCCTGTGCGCCGTCGAGCTGCAGTTCAAACGGACAGACCTCGAATTCCTCGCCGATTTTCTTGAAAACGCTGGCTTTGAGCTTTTTCTTTCGGGCCAAAAGATCCAGGAGACCGTGCTCATGAACTTTTCTGTAATAATCGCGCGCGAACTCGCAGTAATCCGGATTGCAGAGCGGTTCGTTTTTAAAGCAGATCTTGCTTTTTGCCGTGATCGAAAGGGATTTGATTTTTGAGCCGGTGTCCTGGAATCGCTCCACCGCGTCCTCTGCGACAAGATGCTGACTGTTTTTGGGCGTGATATAGACCACGCGCTGCCCCCGACTCAGAGCTTCCTTGAGAACCGGATACAGAACTCCGGCGGTCTTCCCCAGACCGGTCGGGGCCTGCACGAGCATGCGCTTGCCCTCTTTCATTCCCTCTTCAATCGACGCGATCAGCTCGAGCTGACCGCGCCTCGGGTTGTCAAACGGAAACGTGAAATCGACGGCGATTTTGCGGCGACGGGATGCGCGTTTTTCAGCTTTCTGGGCTTCGATCACCAACTCATCCAGCCGGTTTTCCAACCAGACGGCATAGCCCTGGATATTCAGCTCTCGCTCGAGATCATGGGTTTCGCGTCCGCGAGTCGAAACCAGATGAAAAAACAACCTGGGCACGACCTGATGCTCCAGCCAGTAAAAGTAACCATAGGTCTGAAGCTGCAGATCGTAAGGATGCCCGAGCGGAAATTCTGTGAGCCGCCGCGAAAGATCCCAAATATTGAAGGTCGATTTGATTTCTTCAATCCTGGGTGGTTCTCCCGGAAAGAACCCGTCCATTCTCCCGCCCACTTTGAAACAGTAACCCTCCCGCTCAAAGCTCTGACTGAGCGGGACTTCCGCCTCATACGAGGGATCGTCTTTTAACCGGCTTGCCTGAACTCTGAGATGAATCTCCTGCCCTTCCTGAGCTTTGCCGTAACCGGATTGCGCATCGATGCTCCCGGTTCTGGGAACAGGCAGTGCAAATTCTCGGATGGAAAGGGTGATCAGTTTCATAAAAGTGAAAGATTCACCGGCTCGATACGTTCGTACAATTCCGGAGAAAGTTCATCAGCCGAATAGGCTTCGATCCTCTGACCGCCCTGCTTTCTATTTTTCAGGTGCCGAATCAGTGCACCCTCCCGATGCTGGACAAAAACACGGTGTGCACCGGTTTCCTGGATCGTCCGGTTCAAATCTCCCCAATCCGCATGATCAGAAATGACAAAGCCGTGATCGTAAGTCCCCTGATAGCCAGACGAAGAGCCCTGCATCCAGCCTGAGGCAAAAGCAGTTCTGAAGCGTCCGAGTTTTTTCAGCCAATCGGTTTTGAGAATGGAAGGCGGAGCCAGGAATAATTCGCCGGAATAGCTGCTGGTTCCACTGGAGAGCGCGCTATCCGGTCCGCTCATCGTTACAGTTTCAGCAAGCCGGATCCCCTGCTCGCGGTAACACCGGGTGGGTTCAACGATTGAGTCATGGATATAAACCGGTTGCAGGGCGTGCGGCGCCAGTTCAGCGAGAATTCGCTGGGCTTTGCCGAGAGAATATCCGAAGAGCAGGCTATTGAAGCCCTGCCCGGCATTTGTTTTCCACCATTCATGAATATCGCGGCCGTGGTTGCGATCTTTTGCCCAGGCGTATTTGGGTGTCCCAAAAGTTGCTTCCGTTATGAAAGTATCACAAGCGACCGATTCAAAGGGCGCGCAGCTCGGATCCGGATCGCGCTTGTAATCGCCCGAAGCGACCCAGACTTCAGAGCCGAGTTGAACGCGGACTTGCGCGGACCCCAGAATATGTCCTGCGGAATGAAGACTGACTTCCACCTCACCCAGACGAAACACCTTGCCGTATGGAATTCCTTCGACTTGGATGGCCTGACCCAGACGAGCTTTCAGCAACCCGATCGAAGCGTCATTACAAAGATACTTGCGACTTCCCCGGCGAGCATGATCACTATGAGCATGAGTGACAATGGCCGTATCGACTGCCCGACTCGGATCAATGTAGAAATCGCCTGCCGCACAATAGAGACCTCTGGGCGTGAGCGCAATGAGCGGGGGGCGCATCAAACCACCTGTCCGGCAGCCCAGCCTGAAGCCCAGGCCCATTGCAGATTATAACCCCCAAGCCAGCCGGTCACGTCAACCACTTCGCCAATGAAGTAAAGACCCGGAACTCTTTTGGCTTCCATGGTTTTGGACGAAAGTTCATCGGTGTCCACGCCCCCGCGCGTGACTTCGGCTTTGGAGTAGCCGATCGTGCCGCTGGGGATAACCAGGTAATCAGCGATTTTTGAGCAGAATTCTTCCAAGCCTTTTTCGGATACCTGCGGCAGCGGGAGCGCGGAGGAAAAATGAAAATCACAGAGCCGGTCTGCCAGACGCGACGGCAAGTGCTCACCGAGGAGATTTCTGACTAAAGAGCGATTACCCTGCGACTTTTTGCTGATAAACCATTCATAAAGGGCCTGGCCTGAGGGGACAAAATGAATCCTGATGGGATCGCCCGGATTCCAGTAAAGCGAAGCCTGGAGCGAGACCGGTCCACTCAGTCCCTGATGCGTGAAGAGCAGGGCTTCGCTGAACCGAACCCCATTGCAGGAAATTGAACAATCCAACGAGGCCCCGGCTAATTCCCGAAGAGCCTGTGATTCCCGGTCCTGACCTGCGAGCGCGAAACCATCCAAAGCCGGAGCGGTATCCACAATTTTAAGCCCAAATTTCCGGGCCACTTCGTAGCCAAAGCCGGTTGCGCCGATTTTCGGGATCGAGAGCCCACCCGTTGCGACACAAAGAGACTCACAGGTCAGAAATGCCTGATCAGTTGAAACAGAAAACCCGGGGCCGGTCTCAGCCCGGGAGATACTCTGGATAATCGTATTCAGGGAAAACTGCACACCCACAGCTTCGCAGTGACTCTTCAGCATTTGCACCAGCTCCTGTGCGGACCCCAGACAGAAAAGCCGACCATGTTTGCGTTCTTCAAAGGCAATTCCCCGATCCTGGACCAGAGCGATGAATTGAGCCGAAGAATAACGCGAAAGCGCTGATTTTGCAAAATGAGGGTTCTGTGAAACGTATTGGGCTGCGGTCACATCCCGATTGGTGAAATTACAACGTCCACCACCGGAGATCAGAATTTTGTTTCCGATTTGAGCCGCATGATCGAGGACCAGGACCGAGCGCCTTCTGGCCCCTGCCTCCCTGGCGCACATCAGACCTGAAGCGCCGGCACCCAAAATGATCACATCGTAATTCATGAAGGGGAACACTTATCAAATGCTGGAACAGGAAGCCAGAATTGTGATAATCACCTATGCAAATGAGCCGACTGAACTTCCAGATCGAAAACGAAGCCCAAGGCTCACGCGCTCGCGCCGGTTCCTTCATCACGCTCCATGGGCCAGTGCAAACGCCTATTTTCATGCCCGTTGGGACCCAAGCGACGGTGAAGACCCAGACGGTTGATTCGCTCCGGACTGCCGGCTCCAACGTACTGCTCGCCAACACGTACCACCTGATGCTTCGCCCCGGGATTGAAGTTTTCGAAAGGTTCGGTGGAATCCACCGCTTCATGAATTGGGACCGCCCGGTTTTAACTGATTCCGGCGGCTTTCAGATTTTTTCACTGCCCCATTCTCGCGAAATGAACGAAGAAGGAGCCCGGTTCGCCAGCTACGTGGACGGAAAGACCCATCTGCTTTCACCCGAAGTCAGCATTCGCATGCAAAGAGCGATTGGCAGCGATATCATGATGGTGCTGGATCAGTGCATCCCGTCAACCTCGGAATACGCAATGGCCAAAGCCGCTATGGACCTGACTCACCGTTGGGCCAAACGCAGTCTGGATGCGCGCGGGGATTCACCGCAGGCAATGTTTGGAATCGTTCAGGGTGCGTGCTACCTCGACCTGCGTGCCCAGAGCGCCGAGACGCTGGCAAATCTGCCTTTTGACGGGCTCGCGATTGGTGGGCTGGCTGTCGGAGAAACCAAAGCCGAACGAGAAGATTTCACCGAAGCGACCGCGGCCCTTTTGCCTCGTCATTTACCGCGGTATCTGATGGGCGTCGGTACTCCCATCGATATTCTAGAAGCCGTCCACCGGGGCGTGGACATGTTTGACTGCATTCTTCCCTCACAATTTGCGCAAAGAGGCGTGGTCTTCACCTCAGTGGGAAAGCTCCAGCTTCGCCGCTCGGTTTATAAACTTGCCGAGGATGCGCTTGATCCCGCCTGCGTTTGTTCAACCTGCCAGAATTATTCGCGCGCTTACCTGCACCACCTGACCAAGACTTCCGAAACGCTCGGCTGGCACCTGCTGACGAGCCATAACCTGCATTTTTACCACAAGCTCCTGCGCGAAATCCGCGCGAGTATTTTGGATGACAGCTTTGCCCGATATTACCGGCAAAAACGCGAAGCACTGGTCCGCTCCGATGAAGACCATCCCGTGATTCCACCACGCCGCAATCGCCCGTCGCGCAGCGAACGTTGGCAGCAGATCGGTGATTATGAGCTTCATACCCCAGAGGACGGGTCGCATTCAAATATCCGTCAGATCAGTTCCGGCGAAATCATGCATTCGGTCAGTGATCCTGCCGCCGAAGCCAAGCTTCTGTACATTGATCAATCCCGATTTGCAGAACGCCTCTCCCAAAATCGCGCTGATCCGCTCGTTCTCTGGGATGTGGGTCTGGGCGCGGCTTCCAATGCGATGGCGGCGATTGCTTGTTTTGAAAAAGAGCTGAGCAAAAATCCAAAGCTTCGCCCCCTGCAGCTAATCAGTTTTGAGAAAGATATGAACCCGCTGCTTCTGGCCTCCAAGCACGCGTTCCGGTTTCAGCACCTGCGCCATCCCGCACCCTATGCGCTTCTCGAAAGAAGCAGCTGGACTCATCCATCAGGCCTCCTGAGCTGGGCTCTCCTGAAAGGCGATTTCCTGGATTTCTATCGCTCGGCGACCGCACCTGACATTATTTTTTATGATCCGTTTTCGTTCAAAACAGATTCTGCCCTCTGGAAACCGGAAGTATTCGCGACGCTTCATGAGCGCTGCTCCGGCAAGGCTGCGGATCTTTACACCTACTCGTCTTCCACTGCCGTGCGTGCGGCGCTTCTGGCAGCTGGATTTTACGTGGGCCGGGGCGTAATGACGGGCCCGAAGGCAGAAACCACCGTCGCTTATACCCAGGCGTTTCTTTCAGAGACTGCGGAAGTTTCCCGGGCCCCGCTTCTTGGCGCTGAATGGATTGAGCGCTGGAAACGCAGTCAGGCGAAGTTCCCGGCTTCTGTCTTGCCGGAACAATACGGGACTTTTGCGAAAAGTATTCTAGGACACCCCCAGTTTGCTTCTTTAAAACTGCTCCCCTTCATTGTTGAGGGAGCCGTTTAATGTCCATGAAATCTGTTGTTGTTCTGGCCTTGGTCTTTTGCACTTTTTGCTTCAGCTGCTCCGGGCTGCGCGCGAAAGAATATCCTTGGGCAAACATCCAGACGACCTCCCGCGGCACTCCCCTTTCAATCGGAGCCGGCTCTGCCGGATGCTTGCAAGGAGCCCTGTCACTCCCGCCGGATGGGCCGGGCTTTTATGTGATGCGAATTTCGCGCAAGCGCTTTTACGGTCATCCTGATCTCGTGCGGGCAATCCGCGAAATTTCACTCGACGCCCAGAAGAGCAGACTCGGAACTTTACTCATTGGCGATCTCTCACAGGCTCGCGGCGGCCCGATGAATTCGATGCATGTGAGTCACCAGGCAGGCCTGAATGTGGACATCTGGATTCAGCAGGCAGAGGACTTCTCTCCCGTTGAAATGACCCTGGATGCCCGGGAAAACCTTTGGGCCCGATCAGTTCTTCATCCTGGCAAAATGGAGTTGAATCCCGAGTTTTGGAGTGAAAAGAAAACAGAACTTCTGAGAAATATCGCTCTTCGCAAAGATCTGAACCGGGTCCTGGTTTCTCCGGCGATCAAAAAGCACCTTTGCAGCCGTTTCAATACCGCCGAAAACACGACTTGGCTTTCGAAAGTACGCCCCTGGTACGGACACGATGATCACTTTCACCTGGCCTTCAATTGTCCAGAAGGCGACCTTTCCTGTATTTTCCCCAAACCTGTCACCTTGGACAATGCCTGTGATGCCACGCTTGAATGGTGGTGGAGTGACGAGGCTCAGAAGCTCGCGGAAGCCCCTACCGAAGAGAAGCCCTCACCCGCTCTTCCCGAGCAATGTGCCGGGCTTTTAATAGCGGATTAAAACCAGGCAACGGCCGCTACAAAAATCCCAGCCAGGGCGAGATAAAGTGCGCAGTAGCTGATATTTTTTCTCAGAATCTCGCCTTGTCTGGACTCCTCGCCCACTACAGAAGCTGCTATTTGAATGCTTTGCGGTGAGATCATTTTGCCCGCGCTCGCCCCTGAGGTATTTGCTGCCGCCAGCCATTCCGGAGAGAACCCGGTTTTGATCGCGGTTTGTTTCTGAAGTTCGCCCAGAAGGACATTGGATGAGGTATCACTTCCGGTCACGAAGGTTCCAATTGCTCCGATCACTGGAGCCAAGAGCGGATACCCACCTTTGGCAAGCGCTGCGAGTGCGGCCGCAACCGCCACGATCATGCCTGAGACGGACATGGCTTTAGCGATCATCAGGATCAGCAGAATCGTAAGGGCCGAATAGCGGATAACGAAGGCGGTTTCCCAGGCAAGTGCGCCCAGCCTGTGGAAGGAAACCCCCAGGAGCTTTCCGCCTATCAGAGTGGCGAGAACCAGCAGAGTCCCTGGGGTGGAAAGATAATCGACCGTGACCCCGTTTTTTCCGACTGGAATCAGCACTGCAAAGGGCGGGCTTTTAAGCGTCTCAGAAGCGAAACGGGTCAGAATCACCAGCACGAGCAGTATGAGATAGATTGTCGTTGCGGAAGACAACGAGAGTTCGCCCGCATCCGTTAAATTTTCAGAACTCAAAATTCGTTTTCCCACTTGTATTCTGCGGTACAGAAGATAAGCGGCAAATGCAGCAAGCGAGCCCCCGACCGCCACCAGTTCCGGACCTATAAAAAATGCGATGAGTGTTTGAACCAGCGAAAACGCTGAACCAATCACCAGGACCCCGGGCAATACCGAAGTGAACGGAGTTGCCGCCTTCTTACCCGGGGACCAGTTTGCAATTGCTGCTATTCCAACAGGCACCAAAATCGCAAACGGTAGAAGCTGCAAAGCCACTAATTTTGTAAGCGCATCCACCGATAGATTTGTCACCTTGGCCAGGGCGATCACCGGAATTCCCAATGCGCCAAATGCCACCGGAACCGAGTTCGCCACAAGCGAGATCGTGATTGCCGGAACCGCTGCAAAGCCCAAGGTGATCAGCATTGCGCTCGGAATCGCGACTGCCGTTCCGAATCCGGCAATTGCCTCCAGAAATCCACCGAAACAGAATGCTACCAGCACGGCCTGCACCCTGTGGTCATCAGTCAGATGGGTCAGCCGATTTTTGATCACCTCAATCCCACCCGTTTCGACACTGACGATATATGAAAAGACCGCGCCAAAGATCACCCAGATGATGGGCACCAGCGCTGTCACAGTGCCTTCAAGACAGGCCTCCAGGAGTTTCACACCCGGCGTATTCCAGAAAAAGTGACTTGAGACCAGCGTGACACCCAGCACGGTCAAGGCAATATAATATGATCGGAACCGGGTGAACGCGAGCCCACAAAAGAGCAAGACAAACGGAAGGGATCCCATGAGCGCGTCGATCAAGTTCATTCACCTCTCTGCAGAGGTGTGCAAAAAGAGGAGCAGCCCAATGCGAAATTCTAAGCCACTTTTGCCCTTGCATCTTTCCAATGCTCTTCCGCAATAATTTCGTTCGTCAGTGCTTTGCCCTGCTCGAATTCTGAAACGTTGGCCATGGTCGTCTCCGCAATCGCCAGAAGGGCTTCCTCGGTCAGGAAGCCCTGGTGGGCCGTGATCAAAACATTCGGGAACATCAGAAGTCGCGCGAGCAAGTCGTCCTGCAGAACTTCTTCCGACAGATCCTGGAAAAACACATTCTCTTCCTCTTCATACGCGTCAAGTCCTGCGTAACCGACATGATGGGTTTTCAGTGCACGGATCAGCGCCCGGGTTTCGATCAAGGCTCCGCGCCCCGTATTGATCAACATGACGCCTGGTCGCATCAGCTCAAAAGCCCTCGAATTGATCAAATGGCGCGTCTTGGGCGTCAGAGGAACATGCAGCGAAATAATATCAGATTCCCGCAGCAGTCTTTCCATATCCACGTACTTGACTCCAAAATCGGTGATCAGCTCGGGCTTTTTAAGTGAATCCATCGCAAGAACCCGACACCCAAAGCCGCTCATGATGCGAGCGAAAGCCGAACCGATTTTCCCGGTACCCACGACCCCGACCGTTTTACCATGAAGATCAAAACCCAGTAATCCCGAAAGAGAAAAATTCCCCTGCTTCACCCGGAACTGGCCCTTGGATATTTTGCGATTCAGAGCCAGAATCAGGGCTACCGCATGCTCGGCGACGGCATAAGGGGAGTACTCCGGCACACGAACCACGGGCAGGCCCAACTCTGCTGCGACCGGTAAGTCGACATTATTAAAGCCCGCCGAACGCAAGGCGATCAAGCGGACACCGAGGTCTTTCAGCGTGCGCAAAACCTGTTCGTCCACGGAATCATTCACAAAGGCGCAAACCACCGGATGTCCTTCAGCCAATCCTGCCGTTTTGAATGAAAGTCGTTCTCCAATGTAGGTGATCGCATGTCCGTAGTGTTTTGCCGCTTCTGCGAGGTATTTCCGTTCAAAGTCGTGTGTGTCGAAATTCGCGATTTTCATAAAAGGATCACTCGCAACTCGCATACCCGAACGAAATAACGCAATGAATCATCAGGTAAAAAGATAGACTTCTATAAACAGCGTTTTATAGTCGCGGAATGAAAATCGCTTTTACCCACAACGTCCAGCTTCATCCCACCGAGGAAGAAGCCGAGTTCGACACCCCCAAAACGATCGAAAGTATCCGTTCCGCTTTGGCAAGACTGGGACATGTCGTGGAGCTCGTGGAAGTTTCGGGTCCCGCTTCCCGTACCGTTGCACGTCTCGAAGCGCTCAACCCGGATCTCATTTTCAACACCGCCGAAGGGCGTGAGGGCCGCTTTCGAGAAGCGTTTTATCCCGGACTTTTTGACCAACTCGGAATTCCCTTCACCGGCTCGGACGCCTACACCTGCGCCATCACCCTGGACAAGCAGCTGACCAAATCAATCGTCGCCCAGTATGGAGTTCCCGTTCCGAAGGGCTATCTCGTTTCATCTCTTGATGACCTCCAGCGGATCGAAGTCACCCATCCGCTTTTTGTGAAACCCAATTTTGAAGGCAGCTCCAAGGGCATTTCGATGGACTCCGTGGTTCGCAGCAAAGAAGAATTGCGGACCAAAGTGGAATCGCTGCTCAAAAAGTATCCTGCAGGCCTGGTCGTCGAAGAATACGTCTCAGGCAAGGACGTCACCGTTCCTTATCTTCAGAAGGCCTCGCCTTCCACGAAGGGCGTGCTCACGCCGGCGGAATACGTGTTTTCACGACCCGAGAAAGCCGAATTCGAGATCTACGACTTCGAACTCAAGCAGCTCCACAGCGATTCAGTCGACGTCAAAGTCCCTGCCGATATCAGCCCGGAAATTTTCAACAGTCTCGTTAAGTATTCCCAGGCCGTTTTCAAATGCCTGAACGTAGTGGATCTGGCGCGCATTGATTACCGGATCACGCCTGACGGGAAAATTTATTTTCTTGAGATCAATGCTCTTCCGAGCCTGGAACCAGGCGCGGGAATTTATCTCTCAGCAGCCCAGTCAGGTCTCAAGACCACCGAGTCGGTTCTGAACACCGTTTTGCAGAGCGCCTGTGAGCGCTACAACATCGTGCACAAGCTCACGCAGAAGCGTTCTTCGAGTTCCAAGCTTCGAGTGGGACTTTCCTATAATCTCAAGCGCTATGTCCCTCGCGATGAGCACGATAACGATAAAGACGCCGAATTTGATTCGCCGACCACGATTGATGCCGTAGCCAGCGCGCTGGCTTCGTACGGCCATGAAGTCATCCGCCTCGAGGCAACAGCCGAACTCCCCTCGACCATCCATCACGCCCATGTTGATGTGGTCTTCAATATCGCCGAAGGAATTCGGGGAAGAAACCGCGAAGCGCATGTCCCGTCTCTTCTCGAACTTCTGGACATTCCGTACACCGGTTCGGATCCCGCCGCTCTTTCCATCACCCTCGACAAAGGTCTCGCCAAGCGCGTGGTCCGGGAAGCCGGCTTTCTCACTCCGAAATTTTTCTTCATGCTGACGGGCAAAGAACGGATTCCCCGTGAAATGTCCTTTCCGCTGATTGTAAAACCTCTGGCCGAAGGCAGCTCCAAAGGCGTGCTCGGGACCAGTGTCGCACGCAATGAAGTGGAACTGCGCGAAAAGGCTTTGCAGCTCATTCAAAAGTACGGCCAAGCCGCGCTCATCGAGGAATTCCTGCCGGGCCGCGAATTCACGGTCGCGCTCCTGGGCGAAAGGCGGCCCAAAGTCCTGCCGCCCATGGAAATTGTTTTTGTCTCTCCCAAAACCGACACTCCCGTTTACAGCTTTGCCCATAAACTTAAAAGTACCCCCGAGATCCAGTACGTCGCCCCCGCCCAGATAGATGCACCACTGCGCACTGAAATTGAGCGGGTCGCCCGCGGCTGCTTCAATGCACTGGGTTGCCGGGATGTGGCGCGCATTGATTTCCGTCTGGATGCTCAAGGCCGCGTGCAATTCATGGAATGCAATCCCCTCCCCGGACTGACACCGGATTGGTCGGACCTCTGCCTGATTTCCAATAGCGCCGGAATGGATTATCGCACGCTCATCGGCGAAATTCTCGCTCCGGCCATTCGCCGTTACAAGCAGAAGCAAAAGAGAGAGGCGGACGTGATCTTATGACTCCTCAATCTGGGCGCCCCGCTCCCAATAAAAGCACACCACGCAAGAGACTGCGCGCACTCGGCGTCTCCATCGGGCACTTCCGCCCGGGCCGCCTCAATGCAATCACGGATGTGGAAGGCGTCGCCGTCGGGCATTCCACGATCATCAAAGGAGAAGGCCAACGCGTCTCAGGTAAAGGGCCTGTCCGAACGGGTGTGACCGCAATTCTGCCCGCAGATGATGTTTATCATGACCGGGTAGTCGGTGGCGCCTTCGTTTTGAACGGCGCAGGAGAACTTGCAGGAATCACCCAAGTCATGGAATGGGGCCTGATTGAAACTCCCATACTTTTAACCAATTCACTCGCTGTCGGCACCTGCTCCGAAGCGGCCGTCAAGTACATGACCGAGAAGCACCCTGAAATCGGTGTCACTGAAGACGTCGTTCTGCCGCTGGTCGGTGAATGCGACGATTCGTGGCTCAACGATATTTCCGGACGCCACGTCCGGCAGGAGCATGTCCTCGAAGCGCTGAGAAATGCCAAAGAAGGCGCAGTCGCCGAAGGCAATGTGGGCGGCGGCACCGGAATGATGACCTGCGATTTCAAAGGCGGCATCGGTACTTCCTCCCGGAAGCTCCCCCAGGTTCTCGGCGGCTATACCGTCGGCGTTCTGGTCATGTCGAACTTTGGCAACATGGCGGACCTCCGCGTCGATGGCCTGCCGATCGGGCGCATGCTTTCGCAGAAATATGCGGAGCTCAAGAAACGGGGTGAAGAGAACTACGGCAGCATCATCGCGGTCCTCGCGACTGACGCTCCCCTTCTCGCTCACCAACTCAATCGATTAGCCAAGCGTGTCGGCCTCGGAATCGGTAAACTCGGTTCGTATGCCGCACATGGCTCCGGTGAAATCATCCTGGCCTTCTCCACGGCAAACCGGGTCCCCCGCAAAACCCAGAAGATGGTTTATAGAATGAAGATCCTGATCGACAAGCGCATGGACCCGCTCTATGTCGCCGCGATCGAAGCGACCGAGGAAGCCATTCTGAATGCACTCTGCATGGCTGAGCCGATGACCGGAATCAACGGACATCACGCTCCTTCGCTCCCGCTGGACGACTTGAAGGCCGTCTATGACAGCTGGAAGGAGATGGAGCCGTCGAATCCTGATTTGTCGCGACATCCTGTCTACCGTTACCGGGTTTAGTCGCGGATTATTCGGCCTGTTTCTTGATTCACCGGAGGCCGGACACTGAGGTGCTCCTTTGCAATATTTATTTTCCAAAGAAGGCAATGACGCTCTCGGATTTTTAAAAAACAACCGAGCGAATTTATATGCATTTGATTTTGACGGAACTTTGACCGGAATTTTCCGCAGGCCCATGGACGCACTGCTTTCTGACTCTACTCGCCACGCCCTCGAGCAACTCGCGAAGGCAGCGTCAGTCGCCGTAGTTTCCGGCCGCGCCTTGAGTTCGCTACAGACACTGGTTCCGACGGAGGGGATCTGGCTGGTTGGAAATCACGGAATCGAAGGGATGCACTGGGACCCGGAGTTCGTTGGTCGAATACGCGAAATCACAAACGGCTGGTCAAAGATCCTGACAAATTCCGATTGGGCAGGACGGGATACGAATCATTGCGAACTGGAAGACAAGATCTTCACGCTTTCACTGCATTACCGGAACGCCCTGAACCCGGAAGCAGCCAGGCAAGCCATCTTTGATTTCATTCCCCGACTGCAACCCGCCCCTCGTACAGTCTTTGGCAAATACGTGATCAATCTGGTCCCGCCTCAAGCTCCCGATAAAGGCCAAGCCATTCTAGAAATGATGAAACTGAGCCATTCCACACAAGCTTTGTACGTTGGGGATGACTGCACGGATGAAGACGTTTTCCGCCTTGGTCAGTCCAGTATCCTCACTGTCCGCATCGGTCAGGACCCGGAATCGCAGGCCCGTTTTTATTTGAAGACCCAAACTGAAATGGACCTCCTGCTGGAATGTCTCCTGCGTCAGAGCAACTCGGCTGAGCTTCCTCTTGCAGGCTCAATCAACAAAAGCTAATCTCGACTCAGTCTCAACAGAGGATCGATTATGACTATTTTATTGAAGCAAGTTTTTGCTTTTCTCAAACTCTTGAACTCCGATAAAGGGAGCAACCAGATTTCGGCAGGGATTGCCTGCGGAATGATTCTCGGGTTCACGCCCGCGTTCTCTCTGCAAACGCTGCTGATCGTGCTGGTGATCTTTTTGTTTCGGGTCCAGCTCGGGGCCGCACTCCTATCTGCCGCCTTCTTTACATTTCCCGCTTACTGGCTCGACCCCGTTTTTCACCGGGTAGGAGCCTGGGTCTTGGAAACGCAAAGCTTGACCGGTTTTTTCACAACCCTTTACAACCTACCGATTATTCCGCTCACGCGTTTCAATAACAGCGTGGTGATGGGTGCCGGAGTGGTCGCACTGGCTCTCGCCCCCCTGGTTTATGTGACCGCCAATATCCTGGTGAGACAATACCGGGAAAAGGTCGCCTCCCGTTTTGAAAAAACTCCCTTCTGGAAAGCTGTCAAAGCCACTTCTTTTTATCAGTGGTACCTGAAATACGAGGAATTTCGTGGATAAGAATATGGATCAATCCAAATCAGCAAAAAAACAAAAGGGCCCCATCCGGTCTGAAGCGATCATACCGCTCGTGATTACCCTGGCTCTCATGGCCCTTTACTTCACGCTCTTCTTTGATCGCCATTTACGCCGCGGAATTGAATGGGGCGCAACGCAGGCCAATGGTGCGGAAGTCAATGTCGGGTACTTGAATACCAGCTTCTGGAAAGCTACTTTCGAGATGGGCAAAATTGAAGTAACCCAGGTCAACGAACCAGCGAAGAATCGGTTTGAAATCGGCCAGGTCCGCTTCAAGCTTCTCTGGGATGCCTTGCTGCGCGCCAAATTCGTGATCGATCTGGCAGCTATCAATGGCATCGAAGTCAATACCCAGCGCAAATCTCCCGGCCAGGTCCTGCCCCCACCCGGTCCCAAGGATTCCAAAGTCGCGCAATTCATCGCGCAGAGCAAAGATCGCTTCAGCTCCACGGCACTATCGGGAGTAGGCCAGCTTCTTGAGGGCTTGGATCCCACAAAAGGGGTGAGCCCCGGTGATCTGAAGTCCGTTGCCCGCGTGAATGCCTTGAAGAGCGATCTCGGAAAAAAAGAATCCGAGTGGCAGAAAAGCCTGGAGGCTATTCCCGGTCAAAAAGATTTCACGGACCTTCAAAACAGGATCAATGCCGTTTCGACCGGCGGAACGAGCAACCCGGCTGAGATCGCCAGCCGTGCAAATACCGTGAAGTCTCTCATCGGAGAGGCCCAGACCAAGATCAACGCCGTCCAGAGTGGCGCGACCAGCATGTCAGGAGACATTAACGGTTTTCAGAAATCGATTGCTGAAATTGACAGCTGGGTCAAAGCCGATCGCGAAGAACTCGAAAAGAAATTGAAGCTCCCCTCTTTGGACTCCAAAGCCCTTTCTGAGCAGCTTCTGGGCGATTCCATTCTGGGCAAGGTTCAGAAGGCCGAACATTATGTTGCCTTGGCCCGGCAGTATATCCCGGCCAAAAGTGCCAACAAAAAGGGGGGGCCGGTCCCCGTCAAGCGCGCCAAAGGCGTGAGCTATGAATTCCCGGTGACGACCTCTTATCCCCAATTATGGTTGAAAAAAGCTGAAATCAGCTCAAAAGGCGAGCACTCGGCCGCAGGCGGGGACCTTTCGGGTGAGATCCTGGATCTGACAACGAATGCCGCCCTGATCGGCCGTCCAGCTCAGTTCAATCTGCGCGGAGATTTTGCCAAGCAGGGACTTCGTCACCTTGCTCTGCAGCTGCTCATTGATCACCGTACTGATACTCCTACTGAAAGTTTAAAGGCCTCGATTGCGAGTTACCCCGTGGGTCAGCAGACGCTTTCCAGTTCAGATGCGCTCAAGTTCGGTTTCAGCAAAGCGCTGGGCGCGGCCACAATTTCGGCAATAGCCAAGGGTGACACGATCGATCTGAATCTCGGCAACACCTTTCAGGACGTCGCTTACAATGTTTCTGCGGAATCCAAGCTCCTGGAATCCACAATTCAAAGTGTTCTCAAAGAACTTCCCAAACTCGAAATCCAGGCCCGCGCCTCCGGTCCCTGGGATAGGCTACAGTTTGCGGTGGAATCGAACCTCGGCAAGGCTCTCGAGCAAGGCTTTGGCAAGCAGCTCCAGGCAAAACTGACGGAGGCCCGTAAAAAGCTGGATAACCTGATTCAGGCTCAGGTAGCCAAACCCAAACAGGAGCTGACAAGCCGTTATACGGAAACAAAAACGAAGTATCTCGGCGAACTCGAGCAGCGCAAAAAGCAAGCTGAAGCGGTCAAAGCCCAGGCTGAAGCCAAACTGAAAGCAGCGACGAGCCAGGGAGCAAATGCGCTGGATGCTGTAAAAAAGAAATTCCGCTTCTAGACCAGGCAGCGTAGAATTGCCGGTGAAGGGAACTTCAAATGCAGGGAAAAACTCGGACGGAGCTTTACAAACAGTTTCTGGATTTCATCACCTTTGAGGTTCAGCATGAACGCCAGAAGGAGAACCGTCGGCTTCTGAATGTTTTCGTCTGGAGCTTCATTCTTCCAGCGGTCACTTCCGCACTTTTGATGATTTTGATTAAAACTGGAGCTTTACCGCGCGCCGCCCGCAATTATCTGGATTGGGCGATCCTGATCTTCCCGGTTTCTTTTGCACTCTATCTGCTCAGTGCCGAGGTTCTGACCCAGATTCCCGCAACGATCAAACGCGGCGGTATCGCGACGGAACTGACCCAGGCTGCCAAAGAAGGTCTCTGGCGTGAGAAGGTTTGCGAAGGCATGCGCCGGACCATCGGCTCAAGCGCGTCTGATTGGAAATGGTTGACAGCCAGTTTCCGGATCGACCTTGAGAAAATGCATAACCGGACCCGTTATTTGACGGCTCTAGCCGGTGCGGTTTTTTATCTGATTTTACAGGGAGTCGATCTGCTGGGTGACGAACCCCCCCAGGTAGCCTGGATGAAGTCCCCCATGGGCTGGATTGAAGTTTCCCAGAATGACTTCTCCCAATTCATCGGGTTGGGACTTTTCCTAGTGCTCTTTTATCTTTCGGGCAGTCAGACCTTCCACTCGCTTTCGCGCTATTTGAATTGCGCGGAGCTGGTCAAAACCACCTTGGATCAAAACAAGACTTAGTGCCCGCCGCAGCCCCCGCAGCCGCCGGAACTCCCGCAACCGCCCTGGGCTCCGTGAGAATGGCCCTCATTACCGTGGTCGTGACCGTCCTCGCCGTGATTGCCACAGCCACCTTGGCAGCTACTGGCCTTTTCAAAAATCCAGGGGCGTTCCACCTTGTTGATGACCGCCAGAGCCTCATCCAGGGTATCAAATGGCTGGTAGCCGAGGTACTCCCCGGTTTCGTGCTGAAGGATGAAAGCGACGAACTGACCAGGCTTTTCAGGGTGTTCGGCCACGCCGCCCACGACATCGTCATCGACCAGGAACCCTTGATTGTAATTTTCTGCTGTTAACTGCATGCTCCCGACCTATCAAAGCCCAAAGCCCGTGAAAAGGGCAAACTTCACAATTCCTGAGCAATGGCTGTGCGTTAATAATTAAAAGATCCGGCTTTAGCGCGATAATCCGGTTGCGAAACGGCTTATATTCCCTTAATAGATTTAAATAGTTCAGTTGACGTGGGGGCCCTTAGCTCATTTGGTAGAGCGCTGCCTTTGCAAGGCAGAGGTGACCGGTTCGAGCCCG
>MEPO01000023.1 GCA_001769805.1 Bdellovibrionales bacterium GWA1_52_35 | reverse complement strand
TGGCTCCTGCTGCGGATTACGTGATCACGGCAACCAATACGGGTGGTACCGGCTCTGCGACGATCAATATCAAGGTGGAAGATGTTGCGCCCAGTCTTACGTACGCAGCGGGGCCGCATTCCTTCGCCCTCAGTGCGCTCATCGCGAACTTGACCCCAACGAACCTGGGTGGGCCGATCGTTTCGTGTTCATCGGATATCGCGCTTCCGGTGGGCTTAAGTCTCTCAGCGGGGTGTGTGCTGAGTGGTACTCCTTTGGTCCTAACGCCTGCTGCAGATTATGTGATTACTGCAACCAACACCGGTGGAACTGCATCTGCCACGCTGAACCTGGCTGTTAAAGCCGTTGCTCCCGCGATCACGTATTCGGGCAGTCCGAATGTCTATGTTAAAGACAGCGCAATCACAACCTGGGTGGCCGCGAACACGGGGGGTGCGATTGTTTCATGCGCCTCTGCGCCGGTCTTGCCTGCCGGTTTGAGTGTGGGTGCGGACTGTACTATTTCTGGAACTCCCACGGCACTGAGTCCTGCCGCTGATTATGTGATCACGGCAACCAATACGGGCGGGACCTCTACGGCAACGGTGAACATCAGAATCAATGATGCGCCTCCGACCTTGGCTTATGTGGGAGGTCCGTTCTCTTATACCTTGGGCGAGGCTATTGATGATTTGCTGCCAACGAACATCGGCGGGACTATTGCTTCCTGTAGTGCAGTGCCGGCACTTCCGAACGGTCTTGCTCTTTCTGATGATTGCGAAATCACGGGTCTTCCGCTCGAACTGGCGCCGGCATCCGGGTACGTGGTGACTGCGACCAACTCTGGAGGAAGCGTAGCGACCTCAGTGAATATTTCGGTGGTTGATCAAGCTCCGGATATCAACTACATTCCAAGTGCTTACAGTTTCACCTATACCAAAGGCGTCGCAATCGCCGCGTTAACTCCCAACAACTTGGGCGGTGCGATCACTTCCTGTACCGCCAGCGCTGTTCTGCCCCCGGGGCTGGCACTCTCAAATGTCTGTGCTCTGTCAGGCACCCCGAGTGCAATCAGGGCAGCTGCGAACTTCACGATTACCGCTACCAACTCCGGCGGAAGTTCCGCGCAGGTGATCGAGCTGATCGTGAATGATGCGGCACCAGTATTCAACTATGGGAATGCTCCTTATACGTTTGCCAAAGGTGCGGCAGTTTCTGAAACTCCTCTGAGTACCGGCGGGGCAATTGTTTCATGCCTATCGAATCCGGTCTTGCCTGCGGGTTTATCCTTGTCCAATACTTGCGAAATCACGGGTACCCCGAGTACGGTTTCCGATGACGACTATGACATTATCGCCACAAACACCGGTGGGACGCAGACCGAGACCATTCATATCGCGGTCGAAAATTCCGCGCCTCAGATCTCCTACGCAGGTGGTCCTTTCGTATACACAAAAAATTCTGCGGTCGTCGCTCTCACTCCGGGAAATGCTGGTGGCGACATTGTCTCCTGCGCTTCGGTGCCGGGATTGCCGGCAGGCCTCAGTCTTTCGAATGATTGCGTCCTGAGTGGAACGCCTAATACTGTTGCGGCTGCTGATGATTACGTCATCACGGCAACCAATGCAGAAGGTACTTCGGATGCGACGATCTGGATTACGGTCAAAGATCTTGCCCCGGCAATCGGGTTTGCACCCAATTCCAAAATATACGGTCTGAGAACGCTCATTACTCCGCTTGCCCCGACAAACACCGGAGGTGCGATTACTTCGTGCTCTTCGAACCCGCTTTTACCGGCAGGCCTCAGTCTTTCCGCTGCCTGTGAACTGACGGGCACACCGACCGCAACGAGTGTTGGCACACTCTATACAATTACTTCTGAAAATTCCGGTGGCACTTCTTCCGCCGGGCTGACGATCACCGTGAAAGATCAGCTCCAGATCCTGTTCTCCAGTTTGAGCGATATCAGTGAGGGTGCCCCTTTCAACGGGACTGCACCCGGTTCAGAAAATATCTGGAAAATCAGCGTTGACGGACAGGATCGGGTCCCCTTGACCCAAATTTCCGGAGGATTGCGGCAGAGCATTGTGCCGACCGTATCTGCTGACGGCACCAGAATCCTGTACTGTTCGAAGCGGAGCCTGGATGGTCTGGTTGGCTCTGTGGGTGAAGCGGCTTTCAATACCTGGACGTCAGATACAGCAGGAGGCAGTCTGGAGCCGGTTACCGGTGATCCGGGCACCGGTGACGACAGTGATGATGATTCACCGCAGTTCTCGCCGGACGGAACTAAAATCGTGTTTGCGTCTAAAGGAGCGAGTGGAGTAGCCACGGCGTCTTACAATGTTTTCGTGAAAGACCTGAGTAGTGGAGTCCTGACCTCAATCACAGCAAATACTCTGGGAGGTCTTGACAGCGTCCAGCCGACCTTTTCTCCTGATGGTACTCTGGTGTACTTTGCCTCCAAAGCCGATATTGACCGGGATACGGATGGTGCAGCTTCGCTTTCATACAATATCTGGAGTTCCAGTCTTGATGGCAGTGACAGGAAACCTCTGACAATTCAAACTGCTGGCGGATTTGACAGTATTGAGCCGGCTGTTTCCCCGGATGGCTCGAAAGTGGTCTACTCTTCAAAGGAGGATATCGGTCTGAACCCGGCTCTCTCCTTCAACATCTGGGTAATGGATGCGAATGGTGATAACCCGGAACCGCTGACGAACGAAATACTCGGAAACCGGGACAGCCAGTCTCCGAAGTATTCTTCTGATGGTTCCAAAATAGTGTTTTCTTCGCGTAAGAACGTGAATAATCTTGCCGCACAATCCTACAATATCTGGAAAATGGATTCGGATGGCCTGAACCCGGCCCCACTGACCGAGATCAATGGGGCGAATCAAAGCAGCTTTGCGCCGCAGTTCTCGCCTGACGGCGCGTATATCGCCTTTCATTCCCGGATGGATGTCGGCGTAACCGCCTCGGATTCCTACAATATCTGGGTGATTAAAACTACCGGGCTTGGCTTGAATCATCTGACGGGCAATACCACGGTGGGCTTCGATAGTTTGCTGGGTTCAGGACGAATTTGGTTCCAACCCTGAATAGTCCGTGTAAAAAACAAAGGATGAAAGCCTCTTTTCTTGCTTCGGTGCTGCTGCTATTTCTGCTGCCCTTCGGCGTTTCGGCCGCGAATCCATTGGCTCCTGAGCTTGCTCCTAAGGGCTGCGATATCTTTGATGATGCTCAAGGTGTTCCTCATCTGCGGGCAGACAATGAGCTGACAGCATTCGCTTGCCTGGGCTTTGTTCATGCGCGCGACCGTCTCTGGGAGATGGATTACTTCAGACGGACTGCGCAGGGGCGTCGCTCCGAAATACTGGGCTCAAGCGAAATAAGATCCGACTTCACGATGAGAATTCTGGGGCTTCCAAAACGTGCAAAGCTGATTTTCCGGGGCATGGCTCCTGATCAGCAGCGGCCACTTTGGGCTTATACTTTCGGTGTGAATCAGTTCCTTGAAGGTGCCGGGGCCGAAGCATATGAATTTAAAAAGCTTGGCTACAAACCGGATTCGTGGTCGCCCGAGGATACTATCTCGCTCACGCTCCTGCAGTCCTTCGATCAGACCCGAAAAACCTTTGGTACCCAGCTTCAGGAGCAGGAGTGGCGCACCCGTTATGGAGATGTACCCGCCGTGTTTAAAAATGATGAATTGCCCTGGGATTCATCGATACTGAAAAACGGTGAATATCCCGCTTCCAGTGCAGTCGCCGTTCCAGAAAAAGGCTCTCACGATGCCGTGCGTTCCATTCCGGATTCTCTTCTTGACAGCCTTCGGAATCTTGCGCCCGGCGAAACTTTTGAAAGCGCGGTGGGTAGCAATAATTGGGTCATTGCTCCCTCACGCAGTCTGTCTGGAAATTCATGGGTCGCCAATGATCCCCATTTGAAGTTGCATTACCCCGCAGTCTGGCACTGGGCTCACATTCAGGGAGGAGAATTGGATGTGATCGGAGCCGCTTTTCCGGGAATTCCTGCCTTTGTCAGTGGAGCCAACAGAAAGACGAGTTGGGGGCTCACCAATGCCTACCTCAATGTTTCCTCGATTGCGCTTGTTGATGAGTCAGAGGTCAAGGGTGCCAGTGCAGAACGGCCGGTCATCTGGTTTCGTTTCGGATTTCTGAAGCTCCCTTTTATTTTCAAAACCTTCGAAAAAGTTGCCGGGTCCTTCCCGGTACTTCCGGTGCCCTCTCCTGCAGGCAAAGTCTTTGTTTTGAACTGGTCCGGGTTCGAGCTGGATTCCAAGCGGGTGAGCGAAAGTTTCGAGGGGCTTACTCGGCTCATGGTCGCGCAGTCCGCGGCGGCGGCGGACCAAGCGCTCCAGCAAATCAGTCTTCCGACCTGGAATTTCGTTTTCGCTGATACTCAGGGGAAAATCGGATACAGGGCAGTGGGGCTCATTCCTAGGCCAAGGACTCTCGGGGCATCGCAGTTGGGAATTCCCGAAATAAGACTTGCGGATTGGCAGCAGCACATGAGCGAGAAATCATGGTTTTCTTCAGCGGAGATGCCGCATGTTTTCGATCCGGCCAGGGGTTATGTCGTGACTGCGAACAACCGGCAGTGGCCAGTGGATTCGGCTTTTCACGGCGGGCGGAGTTATCAGCACGGCTTCCGGGCTTTTCGGATTGAGGAGTTGCTTCTCAAGTCGGTCAAACACGATTTCGAGACTTTGCGAAAAATTCAATGCGATGTTCAGGCGACGGACGCCCGGTTCCTTGTGCCGCTGCTCTTGAAAGCAGTGTCCGAGAGTCGCGGCGGTTCAGCACAGATTGCGGAAGCGATGGCAGTGCTGGGCTCTTGGGATTTCGAGGCTTCTTTGGATTGTCGCGCCTGTGCCCTTTATCGTCGGTGGATGAGTCGTCTGAAGGACGGTACGAAGTTGAACGAGAGTGCAATTTACAGAAAACTCCAGAAGCTTGAACCCGTATTCCAGCAGTTGCTCGGTACCGAACTCCTGAATGCTGCCAGTGATCTGAATAGCAGTGCTCAATCCATTCAACCTCGTTGGGGCGAGGTGCATTTGAATCGCTTTCCGCATCTCATGGGCGAGAGCTGGTTCGGATCCGAGATGATTCCCACGCCGGGTGACGATCATTCGGTGAATCCGGGGAGTTCCAAGTGGGAGAATGGCCGATTTTATCACAAGACCGGTGCTTCAGAGCGTCTGCTGGTCGAAATGAGCAATCCCCCCACGGTGTATTCTGTGCTTCCGGGTACGAACCGTGATCTGGAGAAGCGAAACCTTGCAGACCCGGAAGGCCCCTGGATGGATTGGGTCTCCTGTCGGCTTCAAAAGAGACAATTCCCCTTGGACTGGGCGCAGGTCCCGTTCAGCCGGCAGGCTTTTCGCTGAGTTCAGGCAGAGAGGTGCTGCTGAAAAATGTCAGTCACATAATACATCAGGTCGGATTCGTTCGCCTCGTAGAGATCCTGATCGACAGTTCCGCGCAACCGGCGCTTCGTGGCGGTTCCGAGATTTTCAACGAGAATGGAAAGGAGCCGGGGTTCGGCGCAAAGGATCAGGGATTCGAATAAATTCTTTTCGCAGGCCTTTTCCAGTTCTCGAGACAGAAATTTCATGTATTTGTTGGCAACCAGGCGTTCGACCACGGGATCTTCTGGAGGCGAAATAATTTCGGCCATCTCTTCGTCTGATGGGAAATCCTCCAGCTTTGTCTGAATTTTCGGACGCGGAAATTCCCGGGCAAAGCGAATTTCGTCGGCCGCCTGCTCTGGACTGCCATAATGGAAGAGTCTTGCTCCCCAGAGATTTGGACATAGAATCCAAGTAGTCATGGAAATCTCCTTGCGGTTGGGATCATTCCAGAATCCTGCAACGCATGCGCCACGCCGGTGAAAGACGCTTGTTAGATATTTATAATCATTCAATAACAACGGAGTAACGCGCCGCGATCTGGATTTGTGCTGCACCGGACCTTTTTTGGAATTCTGAAGAATGATAAATAATCACGCATGATGAATACAAGAACCAGAATCATCTTTGAGGAGCTGACTCAAATTCAGCAAAATTGGGATCTGAGTTCGGCGCAAATGGCAGACCTTCTTCATGTGAGTTCGGATGCGTATGCGAACTGGATTGTGGCAGGAAGAAGTACCGGTGCGGCAGAACATGCGTTTCTTGATCTCGACGCGGCAGAATCTGTGATTTCAATTCATCGGCGTCTTTCGCAGTGCCTGCCGAAGCCGCAGGAGCAAAGTCGCTGGTTGTTCATGGAAAACAAAGATTTCGATGGTCGTCGACCTATTGATATTGCGATGAGTTCTCTCGATAACCTTTACTGGTTGAATTATTATGTGGGGTCATCTGCATCTGCTGTTTCAGGCGCATCGGGTGGCCAGGGGTTGACTCAGTCTGCAATCAGAACGGCTCCCGACGAACGGTCAATTTCATAGACGCAGCTATTAATGCGGACAGCTTCCACTGGAGCAGCAGGGCGGTTTGGATTCGCTGGAGCTGTCGCAGGCTTTGCTGTTGGGCTTTTTGTAATCGGTGCTGTACCAGCCGGCTCCTTTGAGGGCGAAGCTTGAGCGGCTCATGAGTTTGCGCACGGGCCCCTGGCAGCTGGGGCATTCAGCCAAAGGCTGGTCTGAAAATTTCTGCATGACTTCGTGTACTTGGTTGCAGGACTCGCATCCGTATTCATATAAAGGCATATACAACTCCTCTGGCTGATGCCGTTAAATCCCAATGGGGATTCCCCTGTCAAGGACCAAGAATCCAGTTGGCAGTGATCGAATTGCCTCCCTTGAATTAACCCAAAAAACTTACAACATGATGAAATTAAAGATTATTTTTAAAATAATCAGTTAAGCTGTATATATAATTTGCTAAGACAAATGAACTCTGTTAAAGTTTATTAAGAATCAACGCAATAAATAAAGCACCTAACGGCAGTCATTTCAGGAGGAAAAATATGAGTATCATGAGAGGTAGCCTGCTGGTTCTCGCAATGCTGAACGTAAGTTTGATTTCCAGCGGCTGCGGAAAAGATCAGGGCCAATCTCTCGTGCAAGGTGTCCAGATTTCGACTCATCAGGAGAGCGAGGATGTCTATCTTGCATTAACCACCCAGTTGAACACTGGTGCCACGCAGTTTGTGGCTTTAAACGTTTCCATCGCGGATCCCAAATATCCGGGTGAGTTTTTCGGCTCCTTGGGCTTAAAGCAGGCGTTTAATGGCACTGCTGAATTGACGTTGGATCTCAATGTTTCGAAGCTGGCCAATCATCAGTTCTCAATCGGATCAAAGCTCCCCAATGGTACGGATATTCCGGTCGGTGGGCTGGGTAATGTTCCCGTCATCGGCATTCCCATCGGGGATAACGGTAGCCGGATCTATTTTGCTTACGGCACCGGCGTTGCGATGGTGGGTGCGGCGATTGTGATTGGCGAGTTCAATGGCTTGGGCGGCTATGTTGGAAACGCGAATATCTTCCCGATGTTTGACTTCGGCCATGGTGTCCGTGGTTTGGGCGGCGTCTTTGCCGGCCAGCAGAAAAACCAGAGCGGTGTTGCGGTATTCGTGGATGCCAGCACGGCTTTGACTGGCGCGGCAAATGAACTTGCGGTCAGCAAATCCATTGGGATGGCGAAGATCGCGGCAGCTGATCAGCCGGCACCCAAATTGACTTTCAATGTGCCCGCCACTTCTCAGGGCGCAAAAGATAAAGTCAACAAAGCCCTCTTGAAACTGCATTCAAAGAAAGCTCGTCTGCACGCGCAATAATATTAGCATCTCAGAAACAGGTGAGCAGCAGGGGGGGCCGAGGGAAACTTCGGCCCCTTTCGTTTGTGGCACATCGTGTGCTTTTGTTTCTGATAACGATCGGAATTGTATGGCTCATCGAAAACTGATCTGGGCTGTGGAAGTCTTCGAAACAGATAATCATACCCAACGGCATTCTCTATCTGTCATCAGGCGCCTGCTGGAACGCGAGCCGCTCATCACAGTTGAGCCGGTCTATATCCTGGCTCCCTCGCAGTTGAGACTGTCGACCGAGTTCTCGCTTCCTCAAGTTGAAAATTATCGTCCGGCGGCAGAAAGTCTTCTGGAGAGAATCACGCATGAGGCAAAATTCGAAAATTATTTGCCACCGAAAGTGATCACCGCGGCCATGCTTCCCGCCGTGGAATCCGGCAGCGCGGCTGGCCTGGCGGCCTACGCAGAACAATCGGGCGCCGAACTCATCGTCGTGGGCAGTCATGGACGACATGGCGTGAGTCGCGCGTTCCTGGGAAGTTTCGCTGAGGCATTGCTGCTTTTGTCGCGCGTGCCGGTCCTGATCGCTGGTAACGCCGTACATCGTGCACGATCGCTGGATCACATATTCTATCCGACAGATTTTTCCATTCATTCCGAGTTGCTCTTCCGTCGGGTGGTGGAAGAGGCGCTAGCACTGAATGCGCAGGTGACTTTGTTTCACGCGGTGCCCAGTCCGATTGAGCCCGTCTTCTCCACCGGAGTCTACCTTCTGGGTGGGGCCTGGTTGCCGGTGCATACGTATTTTACCGCCGAAGTACAACGCGCCCAGAACCGGGCAGATCGCTGGGCGCGTTGGGCAAGAAGGGCGGGTATTTCTGTCGATGTCGTGGTGCATACGCAGCCGTCAAATATCGCCGATACGGTTGTGCAACTCGCGCAAAGAACGAATGCGGGTTTGATCATGATGGATTCCCACAGTGGTCCGGTGCGTTCGGTGCTGATCGGGAGTATCACCCGTCAAATTGCAAGACATGCGGATTGTCCCGTCTGGGTCATGCGATCAGACGTTCTGGCAGAGCGAAGAGCCAGCGTCCGAAGCGGTCGGCGGGCGGCATAATAGCAGAAGCAGCCTGGTAATTCTTGATATCTTGCGATACCCGGCCGCTCTCCGGAATATATTTTCATGAATTAATAAACATGATTAAATATTTCAATGAGTACAGTTGAAAAATTATTTATCCGTTTCAAGGGTATTCGCGGAAAGTTAATGATTCCAGGAATTGTACAATTTTTCACTTTTGCTCTGCTGACGTTGATTTCAGCGTATTTCATAAACAGGCTCGGCTCGGATTTGAAGGACAGTGTGAATGTCAGATTGCCTGTTGCCCAGTATACCCAGCAAATGACCAAATCGGTTCACGAGTCCGTGCGCTATTCCTGGAGTGTCTATGGCGCTGCTCTTGATTTGGAAGAGAGAGCCCGCTTCTTGAAACTGGTCGAAGAGAGTGTTTCCTCGTTTGAAGAGGCGTTGGCAAATTATCGGACCATGCCGCTCTCGGAAGCAGCTCTTGAAGTTTCCGAGCCACTGCTGAAGGTCTGGCTAGAATTCAAAGAAGCCCTGGATCAGGCAGTTGCTGCCCTTAAAAAGAACGACGGGCGCTTTGATGAAATGGCGAAATATTATCTCTCCTCGCAAGTCCGGCTGGCCTCCGAGCCTTTGAGTCTGATCCTGGAGAAACTCAGCCGAATTCGAATGAGCGAGCAGCAGCAAAGTGCGAAAATCGGGCTCAGGGGCGCCCGGATGGCGCTTTATGTCCTGTTCGGAATCAGTACTTTCGCGGTCCTGATTACTGTTTTGGTCAGTCATCGGATCGGGATGCGAATAGCCGATAAGCTGGCGAGCATGGCAAGTGCGCTGGGCGAAGAGGCGGAAAGTCTCGCCACCGTCGCCGAAGAGATCCGGGTGACCAGTGCTTCTTCCCATAAGGATGTTGCTGACCAGGCGGTCGCGATTCAGGAGACCTCTGCTGCGATTGAAGAGATCAGTGCAATGGTCGGGCGGAACGCCGAGAATGCCCAAAAGTCCCATCAGGTGTCGTGCAAGAGCCAAGAGGCGGCTACGGAGGGAAGCACTGTTGTGGCTCAGATGAGCGAGGCTATGTCGCAAATCAATTCCAGTAACGCGGAAATTTTGCAGGAAATTTCGAGCAGTGAGCAGGAAAACAAGCAGATAGTGGATCTCATCAACGAGATCAGCGCCAAAACCGAAGTGATCAATGCAATTGTCTTTCAGACCAAGCTTTTGTCGTTCAATGCCTCGGTTGAAGCGGCGCGAGCGGGTGAAAATGGCAAGGGCTTTTCGGTGGTCGCGGAAGAAGTGGGGAACCTGGCCAGCATGAGCGGAGGTGCCGCGAAGGAAATCTCAACCATACTGCAGAACAGCGTGCAGAGGGTGGAAGGTATTTCCAAAAATACCCGTGAACGCGTTGAGAAAGTCCTGACCGGCAGTCGCGAGAAGGTGGACAGGGGCAGTGTGATCGCAAAAAGATGCGCGGAAGTTCTGAATGTCATCGTTGAGGATGTGACCGGGGTCAACACAATGATGACTGAAATCTCAGATGCTTCCAAAGAGCAGGCCAAAGGCATCGGTGAAATGACTAAAGCGGTCGGGGAGCTGGATCGCGTCGCTCATCGGAGCGCGGATTCCGCCCAGACGGCGGCGCAGGCGGCGGCAAGATTGGCAAGTCGGGCCGAAAATCTGCGCCTCATGGTCCAGGATCTCACGATCCTCGTTCATGGGGACCGACAGTTGACCGCGGAGCCTGAGCGTAATTTCCAGTCCTAAGTCAAACTAGTTCCTAGCAAGAGAAAGGTGAAAGTAGAATGAAACAGTATGTAGTGTTGGTAGCAGCGGTTTTGGTTATTTCGGCGGGTTCGGTATACGCGGGAGACAACTGCACGAAAGTTAAAGCTCTCGCCGTCTGTGATGATGCGGCGGTCAAGGAGCGCGTGGAGTGGGCCTGCAAGCGCGTTGAACAGAAGGGAAAGGGTGCGATTCCGGAAATTAATTCGATGCGGTACGAGTGCTGTGGTGAGCCGAATTATGTCTGGATCAATGACCTGCGCCCCACCATGATCATGCATCCGATCAAAGCCACGCTGAACAACAAGGATCTTTCCAAAGATAAAGATACGAATGGCAAGAAACTATTCGTGGAGTTTGTCGATGCGGTCAACAAAACTCCGGCTGGCGCCTGGGTGGATTATGTCTGGCCCAAATTCGGTGAGTCAGAGTCAACCCCGAAAAAATCCTGGGTAAAAAAATGCAAAGTCGGCAGCACGGCTGACTTCTGGGTGGTGGGTTCAGGAACCTGGAAATAAATTCAGACTCTCAAAGTTCTTTGATGAACTGTTTTGAATCAAAACGGATTCTCGGTCCGTAGATGCCGTTGGCAGCACGTTTTCCAGCGGCAATAATCATTACAGGGAAGGCATCTTGGGGTAACTCGAGATGCCTTCTGACTTTGGTGGAATCAAAGCCCTCCAGGGGGCAAGTGTCGTAATCGTAAGCCCGGAAGCTCAACATCAGGGTTTCTGCGGCAAGTGCAACAGTTTTGGCAGCCCAAAGATTCATATCGGAAGAGGAAGTGGGTTCCCGCGGCGTTGGCTTGAAAAAACCACGCACCCAGAAAATCAGTTTCTTGGCGCAGCCCAGTAAGCCCAGCGCTCCCTGACCATAAATGAAGGGAACAAGCTTCTGATAATAGGCTACGGCAGCGGCGGGCACCTGAACGCCCGGTGTTTTCCGAGCTTCTTCAAAAATTTTCAGCATCTGTGCCGCATTCTCTTTCCAGGTCTGGGTGCGCGCAACGCAAACAATCAGTTCGGCCGCAGTTGCTGCTGCCGGTTGCGACAGGCAATAGGTGATGAGCTTGGCCTTTTTGTCGGGTGAGCGCACCCAATGGAATTCCCAAGGCTGGAGATTAGAGGAGTTCGGAGAAAGGAGTGCCAGCTCCAGGCATTCCCGTACGATCGTTTCGGGAATCGGGTCGGCGGTGAACACCCGCACACTGCGGCGGCTTTGAACGACTTTGCGGAATTCCTCCACCTGGATTGAAGGCGGAGTTTCCTGGTAATTTACTTCTGGAATGGACGAGAAAAGCTCGGTACCCGATGTCATAAAATAGTTAAAACTTTCAGGCTTCAGCTATGCAATAATGAAGGAAAAAATGGTGGATCGCAGAGGGGTCGAACCTCTGACCCGATGATTAAGAGTCATCTGCTCTACCAACTGAGCTAGCGATCCACACGGAGAAAACAAGTGTTTAGCATCGGAATAAATCAACTGCAAGCGCGGAGTGTCTTTTTCCTTTTAACTTTCCCTTTGTTTCTTAACCCGCTCTTGGCGGGAGCGACGACGTTTTATGAGCGGCCATTTGAAGAGACGGTGCAGGACGCGCCCACGATTGTCCGCGGCAGTATCGGTAACAGTTATGCCGACTGGTCCAAAGGGCTGGACGGGACAAAGCGGATTTATACCTACTTTGACGTCCAGGTAACTGAAGTACTGAAGGGTTCTGCGCAGAAGCCTTCCCTGGTGTTGCGTCAGCTGGGGGGTGAAAAAGACGGTGTGGGACTGCAGATCGCGGGCTCCGCTTCTTTTGAACGAGGGGAGGACGTTGTCATTTTCACGGGCAAACGCAATGGCGACGGCAGCTATGAACTTCTGGGGTTGAGCATGGGCAAGCTGAACTTTGAGAAAGACGAGAATGGCCACGAGTATCTGGTCGGTGCTGCCATTCCGGGAACAGGAAGAGACGGTCACGATCACCATGATACGGGGGGCCATGCCGACCCCGGCATTAGGTCGCGCTGGAGTTTGGACGATTTACGCAATTTGATTCGTAAGCAGGACCCGATTAAAAACACAGAAGATCAGAGCCTTGCATCAGAGAAACCCGTTCTCGGCGAGGTTGACGCGCTGCTGCCGTCCCCGGCACCTCAATTGCAGCCCCCTTCTTCCAGGGAGGCAGAAGAGTCCTCTTCCGGGTTATGGAAGGGACTTGGCGTTTTGCTGCTGATCGGGTTCATTTGGAAGTTCGCTTTCAGCCGCAAAATTAAACGCTAAAAAATCAGCTCTGCCTTTCAGGAAGAGGTCTCACGGATGGGACGCGAATTTCTGCTTGGGATGGGTCTATTCATTCTAACCCTGGGCTACCCAGTCTCGGCTTTGGCCTATACGCAAACGATGACCCCGAGCGGTCACCTGGTGCGCTGGGGGGCCTCCGGCAAGCTGAATCTTGCCGGCAACCCTGCCAATACCAGCGGACTTTCTGAGACCGCGGTTCGGGCCTCAATCGTTCGCGGTCTGCAGCGCTGGCAGGCAGCAGGTCAGGGTAAAATCGGTTTTGATTACTGGCAGGGCAGTAATCCCGCCGTGTATCAGAGTAATAATGATTATAACGGCTATTCAAATGTCTATTTCGCGAGCTCCGGCCGGAACTCGGCGACCCTGTCGCCCAACGTCCTGGGACTGACGCAGGTTTGGTACAACACCGACAACGGCCAAATACTTGAGACAGATATTCTGCTGAATGACCGGGATTTCCGGTTTACCACGAATGCCAAGGACACTTCGGGCTACGGTTCCGGCGGAACCCGTTTCACCGGCGGCAAGCCGAATGTATTCCTCGAGAATGTGATTACGCATGAGCTCGGTCATGCTTTTGGCCTGTCTCATAACGAAGGCCTCCAATCGACGATGCTTTTCATGGAGTCACCCGAGCAGGCATATCTGGGGTGTGATGATCAATTGGGAATTCAGGCGATCTATGCTGCTGCCGGGATGCCGGGAAGAGGGACGCTCTCAGGGGTGGTGACGGCACCGTCCGGGGCGCCGGTTTTTGGAGCTCATGTCCAGGTGATTTCCCAAAAAAGAGGGGTATTGCTGGCCAGCGGCCTTACGGATTCCGCTGGTCATTACGCCATTTCGGCGTTGGAACCGGGTAACTATTTTCTGATGGTCGAACCTTTTGCCGCAGGTGCTACGGCCCTGCCCTCATTTTACGGGGCTGTGAATTCGGCGGTCTGTGCCGAGAAACGGATATTTTCGAGAACGTTTCTGCTGGATTCGGGGGGAGTAGGATTGATTCCTATTCCGGTCACGGACGGAGCCAACACGGCGGTTCCAGCAATCCAGGTGAAATGCTCTTCGGCGACCGGAGTGGCTGGTGCGAGTTCGGCGATCAGCGCTGCGGTTTACAAACTCGTGGATGGGACTCGGAACGAACGAATTTTCGGGATTCTCGATGTGCTTGGTGACAACGCAAGCCATGTCTACCAGCTTCGCGGGGTATCCGGACATCTTCAAGTCCATGCGCTTTCGTACAGCATGTACTCGCCGATCCGTACGGAGTTGAAGCTAGAGAATTCATATGGGCAGGAAGTGGCCTCCAGGATATCTCATCCGGTTTACGAGGGGGACTCTGGATTTGCAAACTTCGACGCATTTTTAACGGCGGAATTGCCGGAACCGGGTGACTATTTCCTCAGCGTCACCGGCATGAATATGAGTTCATCCATGTACCCGGCCGGACCCATGTTGCTGGACGGTACGCCCTTTGTGGTGCTCTCGGGCTCGCTGAATGATCCAACCCCGAACCTCGCGCCGGATATTCCGAATAATGCGCGCTGCCGGATGAGTGAGGCGTTTGCGCAATATTCCAGCCCGGCCGGAGATCCTCCCCGATCGAGCCGTGATAAGGACTCAGGGGGGGTCGGCTTCTGCGGCACGGTGGACACGGATGCCAAGCGGCTCAAAGGTGATTCCATGCCGGGTTTTGAGTCCGGAGCCTCGCCCTTCGCGATCGTCGCGTGGTTCCTGCCCTGGCTTTTCATGGCTCTCATTCGAATGATCTTGCTGCTTGGGCAAAGATACCGACTTGCGCGCTCGCCCGTTGACAGCTAATTTATTAGGCATGAGAACCCTTTACGCGTTTCGTCGGATCCTGATCCTTGGTTTGACCTTCAGTTTGAGCTCTGCGGTGTTCGCGGATATTCGACCCGAAAAAATCCGGACTGCAGATGGAAAGAAGACCCAGTCCTATCTCCAGGACGGAATGGTTGTGGGGGGTGACAGGGCGATCAGTGACGCTATTGTTCGGGATATTCGCCGTGCTGCAAATCCGGCAGGTTTTGAACGGATCGTGGTGGATCTGCAAGGAAGCTCGAACGGTGAAATCGTTGCGATTCCCCGGCCACCTTTCTTTCAGACCGCGATCAATGCTGATGAGAAACGGATCATCATCACGATCTACGGCCATCCGAAACTCAGCTTCGATGCAAAAAAGGTTCTGGCCGCTTTCAGCAAGAGCCCGGTTGTCTCGAGTGTTCTTTTTTATCCAGTCCTGGAAGAGGATGCCTGGACCTTCGTTTTAGAGTTGAAAGAAGCTTTCCCGGTGGAAGTTTTCGAACTTACCCATCCGGTTCGCATCATCTTGGATGTGAAGAGAAAGAAGGTTGCCACTCAGATGGTGCCAGCACAGGCAAAAGCGCGTTCTGCTTCAAAACCTGTTCAGCAGGAGCAGTCCGCGATCGAGCCGGAGTCTGAAAGTTCGGGAGAAGAATAACATGAAGAAAAATTCCCCGATCATCGCTTTATTTCTTTCGGTCCTTCTGGCTGGTTGTAGCAGCGCCCCGCCGGTCAAAACCCAGGATTACGCGACCCTTCAGTCCAGTCGGATTTTTGAATATGAGTTTTCCACCGTCTGGAAAGCAATCGAAGTTGCTTTCAAGGATTACAAAATCGAAGAACGCGATCCTGCCAAGGTCGATGCACTCGAATTGAAAAAGCTGACCCGGCGTTCACTGGAGACCGACTGGGTTTACGGCCAATCGCGCGACAAATACCAGGAATACAGAATAAATGATTCTCCGCGTAAGAAATACCTTCAAACCCGGGTGAAGTTTGAGGTGATAGCCACCTCAGTCATGGGCGGAGTGGGTGTCGAGGTTCGGCCTGAAGAGGATATTGAAAAGCTTGCATCCGACGGCTCTTCGCTGGGTTATTCCGCAGTGGAAACACCGGATTCCTCTCGTGCTGACGAAATTCTGAATAAAATCAACCAAGCCATTCTTTCAGCTGCGCCCTAAATTAGCGTCTTCAGCTTGCCAAAGCCTGGATGGTACCCACTCTAGGTACCATGACGGGCATCAATCAGGATCAGCCAGGGCAAGGGTACGAAGCGCAGGTGAATGAAAGCGGAAATCTGATCATTCCTGACCAGATGCTTCCCCCGAATCTCTTTGTGCTCCCGGTGAATGGTCCGGTCGTTTTCCCGACCTTGCTCTCCCCAATTCTGGTCACCGAGCCGCGTTATATCGCAATGATTGAAGAGGCGATCAATCGCCAGAGGCTGATCGGCCTTCTCATGACGCGCGACCGGGATGTTCGGGACGATGTCGCGGTCTCGGACCTTTACGATTTCGGCGTGGTCGTCAAGATCATCAAACGGCTTAAGATGCCGGATGGCACGGTCAATCTGCTGGTTCATGGCATCAAGCGCTTCCGCGTGAAGCGTGTTCTATCGGAACAGCCCTACATCGTGGTTGAAACTGAATATCTGGGGGATATCGCGGAAAAATCCACCGAAATGGATGCCCTCTCTCGTTCCGTGATTGCGCACGTGAAAAAACTTTCGGAAGTGAATCCCTTTTTCACCGATGAAATGCGGCTTGCGATGATCAATGCGCCTGGCCCCGGCACCGTTGCTGACCTGGTTGCTTTCTCGCTAGGGCTGCCCAAGCCTGATGCCCAGGAATTTCTCGAAACCCTTTCGGTTCGTTCCCGTTTTGAAAAGCTGCTGTTGCATCTCAAAAAAGAGCAGGATTTGGCCGATGTGCAGAAGCGCATCAATGAAGAAGTCAACAGCAAGATCAATAAACTGCAGCGGGAGTTCTTCCTTCGGGAACAGCTGAAGTCAATCAAACGGGAATTGGGTTTTGAAGAAGAGGGGAAAGAGAAGAATGCGCGGAGCTTCCGCGAGCGGATCGAAGCGGCCGGGATGCCCGCCGACACCAAGAAGGTCGCCATCGAAGAACTCAATAAATTTGAAACCATCTCGGAGATGTCCCCGGAGTACAATGTTTCGCGCAATTACCTGGAAACTGTTTGCGCGCTCCCCTGGAGTGTGGAAACCAAGGACAATCTTGATCTGGTGAAAGCGCGCGAAGTGCTGGATGCCGATCACTACGGACTTGAAAAGGTGAAGGAAAGAATTATCGAATTCCTCGCGGTCCGCCAGCTCAAGGAGAACCCGAAAGGCTCAATCCTCTGTCTGGTCGGGCCTCCGGGTGTGGGCAAGACTTCCATCGGTAAATCGATTGCTGGCACCATGGGACGCAAATTCTTCCGCTTCTCACTGGGGGGAATGCGGGATGAGGCTGAAATCAAAGGTCATCGGCGGACTTATGTCGGAGCGATGCCGGGCAAAGTCATTCAGGGACTCAAGCGGGCGGGTTCCCGCAATGCTGTCATGATGCTGGACGAAATTGACAAGCTCGGAACCAGCTTTCAGGGCGATCCGGCCAGTGCGCTTCTCGAGGTATTGGATCCGGAACAGAACGGCTCATTCCTGGACCATTTTCTGGATCTCCCGTTTGACCTTTCGCACGTACTTTTCATCACGACCGCGAATACAACGGCTTCCATTCCCGCGCCGCTGCTGGACCGCATGGAAGTGATTGAACTCCCCGGCTACACACTGGAGGAAAAAGAAAAAATTGCGAGCCGGTATGTCATTCCGCGGGTACTTGCGGAGAGTGGACTCAAACCCTTCCAGCTCAAAATCGACAAAACGGCGCTCCGCCGGCTCATGAACGATTATGCCCGCGAACCTGGGCTGCGTGCCGTCCAACAGCTCATTGGCCGGATTGCCCGCAAAGCCGCCGCCCAGATTGTCACGCAGAAGACACGCAAGAAGAAGCAAAGCGCCAAGAAGCCCGTCCCTGTGGTTGTGCGTGCGGATGATCTGGTGAATTGGCTGGGGCCGAAGCGCTTTTACAACGAAGTAAGCGAGCGGATTGCCGCACCTGGAGTCATCATTGGACTCGCCTGGACGAATATGGGCGGCGACATTCTCTTCATCGAGGCAGCCCAGGGTCCTGGCAGTGGAAACCTCAAATTGACCGGCCAGATGGGGGAAGTCATGTCCGAGAGCGCGGCGATTGCCTGGACTTACGCCCGAAAAAAAATCGGCCAGGAACGCAATCTGGACGGACAGTACTTCAAACAATTCGACTTCCATTTGCATATTCCGGCAGGTGCAATCCCGAAGGATGGTCCCTCCGCCGGCGTGACGATGGCGTGTGCATTGTATTCACTGCTTTCTGGTCGAAAGGTCAGAAACCGGGTTGCAATGACCGGTGAACTTTCTTTGATCGGCAAAGTCCTGCCCGTGGGCGGCATCAAGGAGAAAATCCTGGCCGCACGACGGGCGGGGGTTCAGACGATCATCCTTCCCGAACTCAATCGCAAAGACATGGTCGAAGTGCCTGCTTATGCCTTACAAGGATTAAAACTCCATTTTGTAAGCCATGTGGAACAGGTTTTTGAACTCGCGCTGGAAGCGCAGCCCTTGGCTTTAACTAAAATTCGGAGTGCCTCGAGAGTGCTGCGGACGCGCAAGATCTCAAAAGACGAGATCAGGTCGACCTCACTGAAGCCGTAAGCATCAAATCAATCGGATAGCTTAATTGGACATGGGCGGGAGATCGTCATTTCCCGCGGGAACGTCTTTGCGCAGAACGCGGCCTGCGGCGATTTCGCGCAAGGCGGTCACGATGATGCGGTTTTTGCTCTTTACAAGAGGCTCTGAACCTTTGAAAAGCTGGCGAGTACGTTTGGTTGCGATGTGAACGAGCTCGTACATGTTTTCGCAGTGTTGGAGGCAGTCTTCAATTGTTACGCGAGCCATAAATACTCCTTCAATAAGTAAATAAGCTAACTATCGAATCTTAAACGGAGAGTCAAGAGGGTTCCCGTTTTCGGTCAGATTCTAAGCTGCATCCCGATCTCGATGACCTGATCCGGCGGCAGGCCGAAGAATTCACCGGCTGGGCGGGCGTTTTTGGACATCAGGATGAAGAGCTTTTTACGCCAGGCGGGCATGTCCGTCACTTGGGCGCATAAGAGGGTCTCTCGGCCCAGATAGAAGCTGATCTTCGAGTAGTCGATGAGCAGACCCTCGCCTTCGCAGGCTTTTAAAATCTCCATTATATTCGGGCTCTCCATGTAGCCGTACATTGCGACGACCTTCAGGAACCCGGCGGAGAAATGAACGAGTCGGACGCGTTTGGCTGGGAGCACCTCCGGCTCATCACTCGCGATGATGGACAGAAGCATGACGCGCTCGTGAAGCGACTGGTTATGACGATAATGGTGGAGGAGTGGGGCCGGCGCGACATTTCGGCTCAAGGTCATGAAGATCGCCATACCGCTGACCCGAATGGGGGCTTCAGTCCTGATTTGCGCTATGAACTCCTCCAAGGGCCTGGCGCTTCTCATAAAGAGCTCTGCGAGCTCCGTACGTCCTCGTTTCCAGGTGGTCATGAGGATCAGAGCCAGGGTGGCTACCAGAATGGGAACCCAGCCGCCTTGCAGGACCTTCAAGAAATTTGCCGAAACAAATGCCAGGTCGACCGTGAGAAAGACGATGAGCAACATGGCGCTGGGTAGCAGGCGCCATTTCCAGATATTACGGCATACAAAAAAGAACAGGATCGAGGTGATGGCCATCGTGCCGGTGACGGCGATTCCATAAGCTGCCGCCAGATTGGAGGAACTCTCGAATATCAAGACGAGGCTGATGCAGGCAATGCCCAGAAACCAGTTCACCTTGGGGACATAGATCTGCCCTTCGGCTGCTCTGGAGGTATGTCGAATCGTCAGGCGAGGAGAATATCCCAGTTGAAGGATCTGCTGGGATAATGAAAACGCTCCTGTGATGACAGCTTGCGAGGCGATAACGGTGGCAAAAATCGCGATGCCTATCAACGGGTAGAGCATCCAACCGGAGACCAGGCCGTAAAAGGTGTTATCGACGACTTCCTGGCCGCGCTCCAGAACCAGTGCCCCCTGTCCAAAATAATTGATGAGCAAGGCGGGGAGGGCCACATAAAGCCAGCCGATACGGATTGGTCTTTTGCCGAAATTCCCCATGTCGGCGTAGAGCGCTTCGGCTCCGGCGATGCAAAGCACTACAGAGCTGAGCGCAAAAAAGCCCAACTTTCCATTTCTAATAAAGAAATCGATCGCAAATCTCGGATCAAAGGCCAGAAGAATTTCGGGTCTTCGGAAAATCCAAGGCAAGCCGGTCGCGGCAAGGACGACAAACCAAAGAACCATCACGGGGCCAAAAATCGACCCTATTCGGGAGGAAACACGGCTTTGCACCGAAAACAGCAAAACCAGGATTGCGACTGTGAGGGGCAGGACGAAGGGCCCAAATGCGGGAGTGGCGATTCTCAAGCCTTCCACCGCGCTGAGCACCGAAATCGCCGGTGTGATGATTCCATCGCCGTACAGGAGACCCGCACCAAAAAGTCCCAGGACAATAACGGGTTTGGGATGTTTCAGAATCTGGAACTTTTTTGACCTTGGGATCAGTAAAGCGAGGAGCGCTGCAATTCCACCTTCTCCCCGGTTGGCGGCATTCAGAATAAAGCCCAGGTACTTGATGCTCACCACCAGGATTAAAGACCAGAATACGAGCGAAATAATCCCGAAGATGTTTTCAGGCACAAGGGCCAGACCGTGACCGGGGCTGAAACTTTCCTTGATCGCATAAAGGGGCGAGGTCCCGATATCGCCGTAAACGACACCAATGGCTCCGATGACGATCTTCCATAAATCCTTATTGCGTGTATCTGGTTGCATGAGTTCCTCCGGGGGAGTTTTCCCGGTAAAGAGAGTCCAGAACCGAGGAGTACTTGTCGTGAATGAAGCGGCGGCGCACTTTCAGGGAAGGTGAGAGTTCACCGCTTTGAATCGTGAACTCGTTGGGCAGAATTGCAAATTTTTTGATCGTTTCATAGCCTGCCAGCCGCTTGTTGATCGCGTCCACGATCCGTTGAATGCGCGTGACAATTCTGGGGTTCTTGACCAGCTCCGAGTACTCGCTGAACAGGATATGATGTTCGTTCGCGTAGCGGATGATCTGTTCCCGCTCCAAGGTCACCAGAGCCGTCAGGTAGTTGCGTCGATCACCCAAAACCACGAACTGATTGATCAAGGTGTGGGTTTTCACTAAATTTTCAATTTTTTGAGGGGCGATGTTTTTTCCGGCACTCGTGACGATGAGATCTTTTTTACGGTCGGTGATGTGCAGATAGCCGTCCTCATCGATGCTGCCGATATCGCCCGTGTGGAACCACTTATGCTGACCGTTCTGAAGCGCTTCGGCGGTCTCCTCCGGCATTTTGTAG
This sequence comes from Bdellovibrionales bacterium GWA1_52_35, assembly GCA_001769805.1. Lineage (GTDB taxonomy): Bacteria > Bdellovibrionota > UBA1018 > UBA1018 > UBA1018 > GWA1-52-35. Next base: position 13,200 of record MEPO01000023.1, on the reverse strand, counting down.
TATTCCCGGAATACTTTCGCGGAGCGGAGCAGTATTTCTCCGTCTTTTTCGATCTTGATGGTGACATCCGGCAGAGGGCGGCCGACCGAGCCGAAGCGGACGCGTTCAGGGGTATTCAGCGTGACCGGGGCGCAGGTTTCCGTCAGGCCGTAGCCTTCCAGAATCAGGAAGCCCGCATTCCTGAAAAATTCGCCCAGCTCTTTCGGCAGGGGGGCACCACCGCAGATCGAGAACCGGAGTCTTCCTCCAAAACGTTGGGCGACTTTCCCGAAGACCAGCGATTTGGCCAGCAAATAGCTGAGAAGCAGGGTTTTGGTGGGTTTTCCCTCCTGCTCGGTGACCGCCGCATACTCGGTGCCGATATCGTAAGCCCAGCGAAAAAGCTCCCGGGTTACGAAAGAAGAATCGCGAACCGAGGAGCGGATGAGTTGATAGGCTTTCTCGAAGGTTCGGGGAACTGCAAAAAGGATTGTCGGTTTGATCTCCTGCAGATTCGAAAGCAGCCGATCGGGCCCCTCTGCGAAGACCTGCTGCCAGCCAACGGCATAGATGGTCATCGATTCCACTTTCCCGAGAATATGAGAAAAGGGCAAAAAAGACAGAATGACTTCTTTTTTGGGGTTGATGTGCTTTCCAAGTACCTTGACGCAATCACTGATCACGCTCATTAAATTTTGATGCGTGAGGACGACGCCTTTGGGTATGCCCGTCGTACCGGAGGTGTAGCAAATGGTGAGCACGTCACCGCGTTTGGCTTTTCCGAGGTGATCTACGAAGCGGGAGGGCGGAATTTTCGTATTCTCGTGGCCGCGTTCCTTCACTTCATTGAAATTCAGGAACTGGAAGTTCGGACATTTTTCGAGCTGCTTGGCTTCCGATTTCCCGGGGGGATCAAGAAGAATGATGGACTTGACCGCGCTGCTCTCAGGTGTTTCCATGCCTTCCGTTTCAAAGAGTCGCAGTAGGTTCCTGGCGTTTTCCACGATCAATACTTTGGCTTCGGAATGTTTCAGAATATAGCAGGCGTCTTCAGAAGTACTGGAGGCGTAGATGGGTACAGTGACCGCACCCGCTCCAAGAATGGCCATATCTGACAAGGACCACTCGTAGCGCGTATTCGAGAAGAGCGCGATACGATCTCCCCGTTGCACGTCAAGCGCCATGAGTCCGCGGGAGAACTCCTGGCATTCCCCGTAAAACTGGGCAAAGCTGACGTCCATCCATTTGCCGGGCCCCATGGGTCCCTGGGGCTTGTAGCGGAAAGCCACCTGCTCGGGAGTGGATTTCACTCTTTTCAGGAAAGTCTCCGTAATAGTGTGTTCAAGAATAAACTTCATCTTCTCTGCTTCAGCGCCTGATCCATTTCCTTCTGGGCGGACTTCTTCTTGAGGTCCTCGCGCTTGTCGTACTTTTTCTTTCCTTTGCCCACGCCCAGTTCGATCTTGGCCTTGCCAGCCTTGAAATACATGCGCAGGGGAATGACATTGAGTCCTTTTTGCGTGATGGCGCCAAAAAGCTTGTCGATCTGGTTGCGGTGAAGGAGCAGCTTGCGTCTGCGCAGCGGATCGTGGTTCCAGATATTGCCGTGGGTGTACGGAGCAATATGCGCGTTGAGGAGCCAGGCTTCCAGCTTCACCCGTCCGGTCACTTCCACAAAGGCATCCCGGATATTAGGTGTCTGGCTCCGCAGGCTCTTCACTTCCGTACCGGTCAGGGCGATGCCGGCCTCAATCACTTCTTCAATGAAATAATTGGAGCGCGCGGTGGGATTGCTCGCGATCAGCTTCTCTCCGGTGTCTTTTCTGGGAGCAGAGGATTTATGGGGTGCGGCCACCATGAGGGACCTTCCCGGAGTGTGCGAGGCCGAGCGAAAGAATGACTTTGAAAGCTTCTTCGACTTTAAGATGGGCTTCGCGGGTGTCTTTTTCTGCGACGATCAGGTGAAATCCTGAGGTCGGGTTCGGTGTGGTGGGTACGTAAATATTGAGATACTCGGTATCCGGGGTTCCCCAGGGGGGGCGTGCCGTGCCGGTCACAAAAGCCAAGGCCCAGGTTCCGGATCGGGGGTACTCGATGTAAACGACTCGATTGAACTGTTGGCTGCCTTGCGCGGCCATGGTTTTGAGCAGCTGGTCCAGTGCGCTGTAAATACTTCTCAGGAAAGGAATGCGTTCAATGAACTGAGCAATTCCTTCCAGCACTTTTTTTCCCAGGTAATGTTTGGAAGCCCAGCCCAAGCCGGAGATCGAGATGGCCAGAACTAAAAGCGCGGCAAGGATCAAAGCGAAGTTGATCACCGAAATGAGAGACGGATCATGACTGAAGCTTTCGGGGCTCCAGTCTTCCGGAAGAAGTTCCCGCAAGCCCCAGAGGATTCCAAGGGCCCAGCCTGCGATCCAGATGATCACGCCGATGGGGATCAGGACCAGGATGCCGGCAAAAAAGTTGGCTTTCAGGAGTTCAATGAGTTTTCGCATAATTTTAAATCTTCAGAGTAAGAGATACCCCGCCCCCATAAATTTTTCCACCCACGTCGTACCCCGGAGAACCGACTTTGTTCCCGGTGGGCGATCCAGCCTCATCGGCCGGCGTTTTGTCGATGTGTTGTCGGGCCAGATGCTGATACGCAGCGTGCAAATCCAGGTCACAGAGCGTTTTGGTTCCGAAACATTCTCTGAACTCCCAGCCGAGGCCTGTTTGCAGCATATGACGGGAAGGATCAATCCTGTTGCCGGCTCCGGTGGAAAGGCGGGCAAGTATACTCGGGCGATAACCGTAACCGAGCCGGACGAGAGTCCCACCGAACGACGCCTCGTGCCCTACCCGGGGAACGAGAATGTTGCGGTATTCATATTCAGGATTCCGGCTATCCGAGAGTATTGCGCCCTGTGGATCGCGTGTAAGCGTCATTACCGGTGTTTTGAAGTTCCTCCAGGCCTGGTGTTCGAGCTGCAAGAATGTCTGCTGCTCGGCTGACCAGGGGAGTTTTGCCCCGAGCTGGATGGTCAACGGATCATAATAAAGGGCCGATTGCGAATTATATGCAAAAGGGAAATAGCTACCCGTCGCGGGGAGATTGACTGCCGAGGTGAGATCCATATGGGCTTCAGAGGTGCTCGGGAATCGCAGAGTGAGGCCGCCAGAAATCCCCTGTTTGCCTTCAGGAGCATAGAGCATTCCGAGGTAAGGAACTGCTTTGGGCGCCAGACTGGTTGTAAACCGCATGTTGGAAGGTTTGGCTAGATCTGTTTGCAGAGAAATATCGGCTTTGGCTGTCATCGAAAAAGCGACTTGCAGGCCGGCACCCACGCTGAAGTTGGGAAGCAGGATGCGGGCGGCCGCAAAGTTGAACTGAGGGCGCTGGGTGCGCGCCCGGTCGAGAGTGTATTCAGGAGCAAAGGCTTCACCCGTGTCCATGAAGGCGGTTTGAAGCAGCGGCAAAAAGGCGGTGAGCCCGGCCGCCCACTTCGCGGAAGACTCAGAACGCCAGGTCAGACCGAAGAAATTGCCGAAGGTGGTCCGGTAATTCAGATCGACTGAGCCGATCTGTGTTGCTTCCGCCATATAGGTATTCGCGAGGACGACATTTTCAATGGGCTTGAATCTGGGCTCCATCGCAATCACTCCCCAGCTCAGGGTGAATGTTTCAGAGCCAAAAGGCATCAGTGCGGGATTGTAAAAAGATGCGTAGCCGTCCTGCTTTTGGGCTTCCGCGGTTACGGCACTGGCAAGCGCTGCCGCCCGGGACCCGAAGCCGAACGATTCACCGATATTTGCTGCAGCATTCTGGGGAAATATCCATCCGCTGCATATAAGCGCAAGACTGAGACTATGGAGTTTACGTTGAGAAGGTGTCATTGCCCGCCCAGCTTCGTGCGGCGGACTGCTTATGTCAAGGCTTCAACCAGCCGCGCCCAGTCGTCCCAGGAGAGAGCCTCCGGGCGTTTGGTCGGGTCCACGCCTGAGCGATTCAGGGCTTCCCGGAAAGGCCCGCTGGTAGGCATCCCGGAACGGAGCATTTTGCGCCGGTGGGTGAAACAGGTCTTCAGCAGAGGTTCCCAGAGTTCAGCCTGGTGCCCGTTCAGAGTCGCAGGAATCCGGGCGTTTTCCCGTCGGGTGATCACAACCACTTCGGATTCCACATCCGGGGGCGGACTGAAAGCTTTTCGAGGAACAGCGATGAGCTTATGGACGTCCCAGCGATTCTGGGTCCAGACTGAAAGGCGGCCCCATTCCCTGGTTCCCACCTCTGCACGAAGTCTCTGGGCGACTTCGGCCTGGAACATGAGCACCATGACTGGAATACTCTCGGGCAATCCCGCAAGCAGGGTGAAAATCGCGGTTCCCGCGGAATAGGGGAGATTGGAAACGACCGCTACCGGAGGTCGCGTGAGCCACTTTTCGGTCGCTAGCTGCATGAAATCCCCCTCTTCGATTGTCAGTCTGAAGGAAGAAATGTTTTTATCCCGGTGTTTCTCAAGATCCACCCAAAGGTCTGCGAGTGCTTCGTCCCGTTCACAAAGAGTGAACTGCTCGATGCCGTGTCCCGCTTTTGCGAGGTCCGTCAAAAGTGGCTGGGTCAATGCCCCTCGCCCCGGTCCGATCTCGAGCAGGGTCTTGCAGCCCAGGCGCTGGGCTTCTTCCAGGGCGGTTTGCGCGATGAGATTGGAAACCGACGTGTCTTTGAGGAAGTGCTGGCCGAATGCGCGGCGTTTCCCGTGGGTGGCCATATTGATTATACCTCGGGGTTGGGAATTGCGTTCAGAGTGAGCAGATCTGTTCCGCGAATGAATTGACCCTGCCTGTATCGAAAGGCACCTGCAGCGCCCACCATGGCCGCATTGTCACTGCAGTATTCCAGCTTCGGGAATATCGGCTCATGCTTCAGCCCGTAGGCGGCCCACTCGGCCTGGAGTCTCTCCCGGAGCCGCGAGTTGGCGGCGACTCCGCCGACAACGGCCAGGGCGCGACAGCCATGCATCCGGATTGCGAGATAGATCTTGGTCAGGAGCGCGTCGACGATGGCTTCCTGGATGGAGGCGCAAAGATCCGGCAGGCGCTCTTCGAGGGTTCCTGCAGCTTTGAGTTTCTGGGTTTCCAGGACCACGGCGGTCTTGAGTCCGCTAAAGGAAAAGTCCAAGGTGGCTTTCTGCGGAAGAGCACGAGGAAGTTTGAAAACCTCGGGGTTGCCGCTTTTTGCGGTCTTATCAATCCAGACCCCTCCTGGGTAAGGAAAGCCCAGGGTCTTTGCTGTTTTGTCGAAGGCTTCACCGGCCGCATCATCGCGCGAGCGTCCAACCAGAGAGCGTTTGAGCAGATCCGGAGGCCAGAGTTCCGGCAGGGTTTTGAAGGTATAAAGATTGGTGTGTCCGCCCGAGACAATTGCGACCAGCAGCGGTAAGGGGAGCTGATCCGGTTGCAGAAGATTTGAGCCTTTCAAGAAAATGCTGCTCGCGTGGCCTTCAAGGTGATGAACTGGAATAAGCGGTTTGTTCAGCGCGTATGCCATTGCTTTGGCAGCACTGATGCCAACGAGGAGTGCTCCCGCAAGGCCCGGTCGGTTCGTGACCGCAATGACATCAACTTCGGCGGTGGAAACTCCCGCTTCAGTGAGGGCCTGATCAATCATGTGGTTCACGGTCTCAAGGTGATTGCGCGAGGCGATTTCGGGAACCACGCCGCCGTAAGGACGATGCAAACCGATTTGCGAGTAGGTGGCCAGGCTCAAGACTTCAACGGGCACACCGGATTGATGACGTACGACCGTGGCGCTGCATTCATCACAAGAGCTTTCGATCCCGAGGACGAGTGTTTCTTTGGCCATCATTTCGTTTCCTTGCAGGCGATCCGCTTGCGTTGCGCATCAGAAGTGCCCCTATGGCAGGTCAGACAGACCTTCTCGTCCACGGTTTTCCGGTAAGTTCCAGAAAATGGATGATTCCCGCCCGGCCCATGGCAGTGTTCACATTCCACGGAATCGGATTTGAGAGCCATAAAGGGGAGTTTTTTATTCAGAGCTTTATTCAGAGCTTTATGATGAGGCGTGGTCTTCCAGAACCGATGCTGCGCCTGATGGCACTGAGCGCACTTTTTTACAGTCTGGAATTCTGTTTCAGCAGGAGCTTCTGATGTGGTTGGTGAAAATTTATTGAGTTCTGCTTCCTTGGCCTTCAAGGCTTCCGAGGCGGCGTTTTTGAATTCAGAAACCAGCTTCTGCATTGGTGTCTTTACGGCCGTTGCTGCAGGATCATAAAGTTCATCCAGAGCGATACTCTGGTAGGCAGCAGCCGGAATCGGTCGGATCAGTTTCGATTTTTCGAATGCTGGCGAGAGGAGTCCCACAAACTGGTTCCGGTAAGCGGCTTCCAGAATCATCGTGGAGCCGGCATAAACAGGTTGCTGAAGATAAGTCTGTGTATGCCCGCCAATGATCAGATCCAGTTCCGGTACGGCTTGAGCCAGCTGTCGATCCGCTTCATGACCTTGATGGGTCAAGGCAATTAGAAGATCGGCTTCTGGCCGGAGCTCCTGAACCAGGCGCTTGGCCGCGGCAATAGCGGGGCTGGCGATCAGCTCCTGGGGCCAGCGCAAAGCGTCTCCCACCAGACCGATCACCGCAATTCGAAGTTCTTTCCCGGCTTTGTCTTTGCGCTTCAGAATGACGAAAGGTTTTAAAAAAGCTTTTCCATCTTTTCTGCTGAGGTTGGCGGCAAGGAAAGGGATTTTGGTTGTGCTTCGGAGATTTTCGAACGTCTTGAAACCGAGCGCAAAATCCTTTTCGCCCGGAACGATTACATCGTGATTCAACAGTTCCATAGCTTTCAGCAAATAAGAAGCTTGGAGTGCTCCTTCAGTCTGGAGAAGCTTCGGCAGTGATTCTGTACTGAAGAGCAGGTCACCCGCATCGAGTTGAAGGAGATCCGAAACCTCTATTCCCTTGAGCAAGGCTTCTTTTCGAACCATGCCCCCTTTGGGAGTGCCCTGGCAGCCGCAAGGTTCAATGTCTCCCATCACGTCATTGGAGTGAACCAGGGTGAGCGCCTGGGTGGCTGGAGACCAGAGCAGGGCAAGCACTGCGGTGATTGGGACGGGAACTGCAAAAAACTTCATTTCAGCCGGTTGCGGACTTTCTTGGCCTCGGTTGATTTCGGATATTTTTCTGCAAGCTCCTGGTAAAAACTGCGAGCTTCTTCTTTCATGCCCAGAGCTTCAAAGCTTTGGCCAATCCGAAGCGTGGCCAAGGGGGCCTGTTTGGAACGGGGAAAATTTTCGATGATCTTGGAGAAATCGACAATCGCTTTCTTGTATTGCTTGAGATGATAATAGGATTCTCCACGAAAGAAAGCCGCTCGTTCGACTGCGGCCTTGGCTTTTGGGGCCTTCAGGTAATTGCCCAGAGTTTCGGCAGCGGCTTCGTAATCTTTTTCCTCGAACTGCGCTTTACCTTTGTCGAAAAGTTCAATTGGATCCGTATGACTGCCCGGAGCGGGCGCTTTCTTGAAGGCTTCAATCAGATTGGCCTGAGCCTGTTCCAGCTCCATAATCCGGTTCTCCATTTTCTTGAACTCTTCGCGATTGACCGAGGAAGTATTGGCTTCCTTGCCGGCTCGCTCGAGATCTTCAATTCGTCCAGACATTCGGGTGATCTCGCTTTTGATTTCATCAATGACGTACTGGCCCTGGGGTTGAACGTCCTGAATCTTTGCCGAAACTCCCCGCTCTTCCGGTTCGTCTTTGATCTGAGCGCGGGTCTTCAGACAAGCGCTGGACGTGAGCATCAGTACGACTGCCATTGGGAAGAGAAGTTTGGGTTTTATCATAAATTCCATCATGTCATTGCGCTCTTGCCGGGTCTAGGGCGAAGGTAATGTCCCAAGAGGGACAGGCCCATTGTTTCCCGTGCGGTCCATTTGCTGGTTTTGCTGCTGTTCCATTCGATCAGCTGGAATGGGCTCTGGTGTTGCGTAAGTATCCGGAGGTGGCGGGCCGGCGGCTTGAGTGCCGGACGGGAGCTCGGGAGGGGGGGGCTCCACGAATTTTCCGCCGTTTTTCAAGGATTGAAATTCCGCCTGCTCGGCAAAAAGTCGCGCTTTACTCGCAAGATCGGCCGCGAGTTTGAAATTTTTGAATTTGTATTCGTGCTTGGCCCGAAAGAACCATTCATTGGCCTGCCGGTAAAGCTCGGGGGCTAGCGTATCCGCCTGCACGCCTTTGGCTGCACGGATCGCAGCCGAAGTATCTGACATGAGTTGCGTAGGGCGCGAGGCAAACAAGGTACAACCGGTCAGGCATAAACCAAGTGCGCTGATTGAAAGCAGCAGAAGTCTGGAGCGGCCAAAAGGAAAACGGGAACCCGTCAGTGACGAGGTTCCCGTTTTTAGTGCTTGAATACTATCCGTCATTTTGACCAGCCGATTACCTCGAGGTAATCACGAAATTGGCACGCCGATTTTGTGCAAATGCGCTTTCGGAGCTGCCCTGATCCAAGGGACGTTCCTTGCCAAAGCTGATCGTGGTGATCCGTTCGCCGCTGATGCCCAGATCTTCGAGATATTTTTTCACAATATTGGCGCGCTTTTCGCCGAGCGCAATATTGTACTGAATTCCGCCGCGTTGGTCGCAATGGCCTTCAATTTGGACCTTGAGGCTAGTTTTGTCCTTCAGGATGTCAGCATTTGATTTCAGGACCTGTTTGGCTTCCTGATCCAGGACGAAAGAGTCGTAAGGGAAACGCACAGTTTGCAGGCCCATTGCCATGCCGGAATCAGAATCTCCGGTTGCGATGTTTTCATCAGCAGAAGCTGCGGTCGGAACCGGTACGTCCTCGGGTTGTTGTTTTTTTGAACAGCCAACTGCGGTGAAAGCAGCTGTGATTGCAACGAAGAGCATAAAACGACGGATTTTTGTCAGCATTTGTAAATTCTCCTAAGTAGAATCTTTATAAAAGTTTTAGTGATCATATTCTACTTCGAAATGAAAGAAAGCCAAGAAATTCATGATTTAGAGGTGCTAAGTCGGCGGAGCTAGTGCGTGGCGTTAAACGGATGTGGTTTGTATTTCGGACACAAAGACCGGCTTTGCTGGTCAAGCTGGCTCCAAACGCTCCCCCGGCGGGTACGGACTCCGCAGAGGAGGACAGGTTCAGGAGGTAATATGAAAGATGTAAATAAGATCATTCTCGTTGGCCGGCTCGGAGCTGATCCGGTCTTGCGGGATACTAAAAATGGGCTTTCAGTAGCGCAGTTCCCGTTGGCCACCTCTCGGTGGGTGAAAGAAACCGGACAGGAAACTGCTCAAACCGAAAGCCAAGAGGCCGCAGAGAAAACTCAGTGGCACCGCGTCATTGCCTGGGGGAAGCAAGCCGATGCCTGTGCTCAGTTCCTCAAGAAAGGTGATTCGGTTTACGTTGAGGGATCGGTCAGGACGCATAAGTATGAGTCCAAAGAAGGTGATTCAAGGATGGCCTTCGAAGTTCATGCTGAAACCGTCAGCTTTCTCGGAAAGTTCGGGAATGGGCGGAAACAGGAAGATTCCGGAATGAAAGCTCAGGCCGTCGGAGAATAAGTACGAGCTGTATGGGAGAGAGGGGGGCAGAAATTCTGTTTCCCTCTTTCTTTTAGTTGGCGAATCAGGGGGTCGCTTGATCTCCCAGGCGGACAAGATCACCGATCATGATGGCGTTTGGTGTGATTCCCGGCGCTTTTTCGGCAGAAATCATTTTGTCCAGGCGTGCCACCGCAGTTCCTGCCTCGGAATGAATGACTTTGATTCTGGCGATCGGGAACGTGACCTCCCGGAAAAGTTTTTCACTTAAAAGATCGTAAGTGGCGGCCCGACGGAATACGGTGAGCACGGTCCCGCTTTGCACGCCTTGGGCAGTGCCCATATTAATGAAGAAGTCCTTGGGTGGGGGCTCGGCGGAAATGCCGAGATCAAGCGGGCGATACACGCTATAGACGACGAACTCCGCGGCTCCGGCCACTGGCCCGAGTAATCCGCTCAATCCGATCATCATAATTATAAGTATCCCTTGCCAGCGCACGATCCCCTCTCCTTACAGCCCTATACATCCTCGGGGATGTCCGGAGCCTTACTTCTTTATCGGATGGCTATAGAATAAGTTGAAATTCGTTTGCGGTGCGGTGCATTAAAAATTTAAACTCTCTATTGAGGAGCGTGCCGTGACGGAAAATCCTAATTTAGCAACAGATCTGGTGGCTGTGGATATCAAGGATTTTCGCAATGCCACGCGCGATATCAATTTTGATGTTTTTCTGAAACTGTCGGAGGGCAATTACGCCCATGTGTTTTCGCGTACGACGGGTTTGGATTACAAGCGGCTGGCCCAGTATGTAGTCAAAGGCGTTACGCATCTCTATGTCAAAAACGCGGACTTCGAGCAGTACAAGAACTTTATATCGATCAGCGCGCACTCGATTTTCACGAATCCGAATACTCCTCAGGAAAAAAAGATTTCCACGCTTCTGAATATGACCGAACAGAACATGTCTGAGGTTTTCGTCCAGATTGAAATCGACGAGGATACGGCATCAAAAACGCAGCGGGTGATTCAAAATTATGTCGAGCTCGTTGCGGCCGATCCCCAGATGCTCGCGGTGATTCTGAAGCTGGTCTCGCACGGGGAGTATCTTTATTATCATGCAATCGCAGTTTCTATTTTTTCGATGTTCATTGCGAAAGCGTCAGGACAGTTCAACCAACGGACGCTGGAGTTGCTGGGTCTGGGGGGCTTTCTGCATGATATCGGATACACCCAGCTTCCGCCGGAGTTGATGAGCTACGCAGGTGAGTTGACTCAGGAGCAGAAGCATGTCGTAAGAACACATGCCCATCTCGGGTTGAACATGCTTCAGAACACGAAGAACATTCCGGATGAGGTCCGTTATATCGTTTATCAGCACCATGAGGAACCCAGTGGTGCCGGGTATCCCAACGGTCTTAACAGCGCGGTCATCTACTACCCCGCAAAGATTGTGGCCTTGGCCGACGGATTCAGCGCTCTAATTAGCAAGCGCCCTTACCGCCCGCCTTTTTCTGTTCCCCAGGCTGTAAAAATTCTGCAGGATGCCGGCCGCAAATATGATCGTGAGTTGGTGAAGGTCGTGGCCACGGTGTTTCTGCCCAGAGCTAAATAGAATTGAAGCATGCGTCTCCCGATCTGGTTTTAGAGACGAGCGCCGCGCCTTGGCCTGAAACCAGAATGCGGCGATTTGTTTTATACATGAGCGTCCCGACTGCTAGGCAATTTCAACTTTTCAGCTTTTCGCCTCTGAAAGGATTTTAAACCGGATATTGTCGTCGTTCGGTGGAGCGTCGGACGGGGCGGCTCATCCAAGTATCGCATCCAAACGCATCCGGGTGCGATGTGTGGGGCGGCAGATTCCTCTCTCTATTTTACTGAGATGGCGATTCGACAGCCCGGATTGCGTGGCAAGATCCTGTTGAGATAAGCCCTTTTCCAGTCGGCGCATCCTGATTTCAAATCCGCATTGTGCATTTTTCGACGAAAAATCAGCGGACGAAAACAGGTTCAATCCGCGTTGATCGTTCCTGTTGAAATCAGTGATTCCATGATCAGTGTGGTAGATGCTTTGAGTAGAAAAATATTCGAGAAACGGTCTGATTTGTCGCATAAATGCGATTCCGACGGTACGGCGCTGCCGCGGTGAAAGTCGTGACCGGATCCTCATCTGAATCGAACCGATCGGCCCATTGAGCTCCAGGATCGTGGTCTGGGCTTGATAAGTGTTCTGAATGTGTTTTGATCGTTGGATCTGTATACTGGGACTCATGTGCCGTATCATGCAGGATAAGTGCTCAGCTTGCGCTTTGATCGAATTGGCCCAGTAAAAAATTTGAAAATCAGAAAGCTGAAAAGTTGAAATTGCCTAGTGTTCAACTTTTCGTTCTATGTTGCCAGTGCGCGGAGACGTAAATTTTATTTGGCCGGTGCAGCAGTCACTTCGTGAACAGGAGCCAGTGGAGGTCTGGCGCGCTCTCCCAGTTCTGATTTTTTGCTATTGGTGTTGATGGCAGAACTGAGTGAGCGGACGATCTCAAGGCAGGAATGAGAGACATCATTGATGCGTCCCGCAAGAACAGCCGCAAGCTCAAGCTCGGTTTCATCCACGCGGTCCATAATGCTGAAACAGGAATCACGCTCAGCCTTTGCAAGTACGCGTCCGTTACGATCGCGAACTTCACCCATCTCAATCCAGATGCTGTCCTGCTCGCCGTTGGATTTGTTTTTACCGTTGTTGTTGCGTACTGAGACCTTCAGTTCGAGATTGTCGTAAAGCGCGTCTTCGGGGGCGATTTTGTATGTGAAATGATTATCGTCACGATAATTTTCAGCGCCTCCATTGATTCCCTTGAACATCATGAAATCATATTTCAGGGGCAATCCCTTCGGATCGTTTGCCAGAGTCTTGACTTGAATGGTGTCTCCGACTTTCAGGTTTTTGAGCTGCTCGATGGTGGTTTGTTTTCCGTTCAGGCTCACTTCCAGGTTTTGAATTTTGGCGGGTAAGCGTTCAACCCCGTCTTTGATTTCTCCGAATTCGATCTCAGCGATTTCGCGTGCATCGTCTGATTTTCCGCCACGGCTGCGTACCAAGACGTTAAGTGACAAGTCCTCGCTGAGCACATCCTGAGGGCGGATTTTGTAACTGTATTTGTTGTCTTTGGTGAAGCGGACAATGCCGCCATTCCCTCCATGAAAGACCATGAAGGAGTAGTCCAAAGGCGCGCTTTGGGTGCCCCGGGTGAGGGCCTCTACCGTTATCGTGTCGCCGATTTTCAGTGCAGGTGGTTTGGCAGGATTGATGGGTATCCCGTTCCTGAGAACGATGATGTTCTTATGGGTCGGGCCAGCAAAAGCGCTCCCCGGCTGGAGCGTGCAAATGAGAAGGCCAAGCACAAGACTCTCAATTATTTTACGATAAGAGATTCTGCACATAACTCTGTTTCCTTTGATTAGGAGACGTGCAACTTTCAAACCGGCAATTGAGCGGCTGATTTTATGAGCTTTTTCGTTCCTGTGAGCGTCGATGGATCTGACGGGTGTCCAACTATTTTACACGGAGATGGGAGCCCGGTAAAGTAGTTGAATTGCTCAGGAAGCGACGCACAATAAAATGAAAATTCGAGGCCATAGGACCTCCGTGAGAAGCTTTTGGT
>MEPO01000022.1:103735-196475 GCA_001769805.1 Bdellovibrionales bacterium GWA1_52_35 | reverse complement strand
GGGGCTAGCCCCATAGGCCTTCATCTTTCCGTGATGTTAGGATTTTTCGCCTTTCGGCTCTGCACTCGTAAGGTGAGTGGTCCCTTCTGCAACGAAATGGTGGCTTCCGAGAGACTCGAACTCTCACGCCCTTACGGACAGTGGATTTTGAGTCCACCGCGTATACCATTCCGCCAGGAAGCCACAATCTGAGATACAGATTCAGTTTTTTAACTTATTTCCGGGCGTCTGTCCACTCCCACTGTAGCAGAGTCAAAGCCCCGTCCCGCCCGAGCCGGTACTTGGCCCCAAGCGGAAGCGGCGTTTTCTCAGGGCCATGCCCGACAGGCAGCCCATAGGCCACCGGGATCTTTAATTCCCGCCCCAGACGCTCGAAAATTTCGCGAATCGCCTTATCGGCCACCAGCCGCTTACGGAGCCGGACCAGCTCATTTTTTTTGGGAGACCGGATCATTCTCATCATGTTTTTGGCCGTAGGCTTCACTCCGAGCACCAGTGGGACCGGGTCCCGGCAACTCAGGAAGTTGCCCAATACGATTGCCTTGGCCCCTTCGAGAGCCTTGGAATCCAGCAACTGCTGGACCATCCGGTCAATCCGGTAAAGCGCCTCATCCACATCCTCGAAGAACACAATTTTCCCACGCGCATCCACGGCGTAAGGAGTCCCCACGAGCGAGGTCACGACCGTAAGATTCCCGCCCACGAGTTCCCCGACCACGTCCCTGGACGGCGCCCCATCCTGGAATTTCAGCGGCTTGGGACCCCAGGGATTTGTGATTTTCTCTCCGCGCAGAAAACCCAGGATCGCCTGCCATTCACTGGATTTCAACGCGCAGAAACTTCGCAAGCCGGGCATCGGAGAATGAAGAGTATGCCAGCCCCAGCGATTCTTGACGTACTCATGCATTGCCGTGGCGTCGGAGAATCCGAGCAGCAATTTCCGAGGTGGCAGGCCATGCATTTTCGTCAGACGATCCAGATGCGACAAAAGTCGTCCAGCACCGTAGCCCCCCCGGGCATACCAGATCGCCCTCAAGCCCGGATCCATCGCGTATTCAAAAAACGCCTTGGCCCGCTCTTCGTCCGTTCCTGCAAAATACCACTGACTCTGCTTGCACTGGGGATGCACCTGGACCGAGAACCCTTCTTCACGAATCCGCTCGATCCCGAGCTGGAATTCGATCAAGGGAACTTTGAACGAGGGCGCGACCACACCGATTTTCATGTGCTTGTTCTTCATGAGACCTCTAAACGATGTAGCCGTTCACGAACAAAACACCACCCAGGATAACGGACCAGCAGAAGCACAGACAGACAAAGAACATTCCAAGAAACGTCAAGGCTGAGCCAGCCTTTTCAGACCATTCCCCGAAAAGGAGCCGGGGTTTCAGCAGAAATATGCAACTGAACAGAATTAAAAAAAACTCCACTGCCGCTCCCAAAAAGACCTGTACCGGCATCAGTCATTCTCCTCATCGCCATACTTGCCGACCGAGATTGCCCGGGTCAGCGTTTTCAAACCATCCTTGCTAGTTGCCGAAACCCAGTAGACATCCTTCGGGCCATACCCCATGTCCTTGAGTACCGCATTCACTTCTTTGCTCCTGCGGGCGCGATCAGACTGGGTTTTGAGCGCATCAAACTTGGTCATGATAAACGTGACGGGAATCCCTTTCAAACTCAAGAACCCGATTGCTTCCAGATCCAGCTCTGTCGGACCATGACGGGCGTCGAGCAGAACCATGGCGCGCTCAAGATTCCCATCTTCTTTCAAATACGCATTGATGAACCGGGCCCATCGATCCCTCTCATCATGGCCGGCGCGGGCATAACCATAGCCGGGAAGATCAGCGACAATTTTGCCCATTTCCTTCCAAAGATAAAAATGGATCGCCCGGGTCTTGCCTGGCTCTTTACTGACCTGAGCCAGACGGGCCTGCAACAAGGCATTGATCAGCGAACTCTTCCCCACGTTGGAACGTCCCACCATTGCTATCCGGGGTTCGCTCCGCCCCTTCAGAAAGTGGCCCTCAAACATTCCTGGGATATTCGAAACATCTCCCAACGTGACAATAAACTCGCCTGGCATAATCCTCATTTTCCGGGATTTGGATTCAAAAGTGAACCTTTTGATCCAAATCCGTACCGCGGTTATTCAGCTAACCCCTACACGATAGCTTATCCGGACGCGGGGAGCAATCTGAGGGCCGCAGAAGGAGTCCGATTCACGATCGGCTTGGCTTGCCTCGTGGAACGTCCCTTGCTCTAAGCAGCCCATTCAAGAATTCAAACCATCTCGAAAAAGGAGACTTTCATGCTCTGGCAAATCCGAATCTGCGATCCCTCAGGCGAAACCCGAATCTTCCCTTTAAAAGGAGCCGTTACTCTCGGGCGCTCCGAGACCTCAAACATCATGCTGCGGGACCCGACCGCGCCCAAAGAAGCCGCTTATATTTTCCCGAACTCCCTTATCAACAACGTTCCGGGTGCACTCCCCAAAATCGCCTCCCCGCTTTCGCCTTTCTGGTTAAAAACGGCCCCAGAAGCGCCCCCCTGCGTCCTCGGGGATATTGCCGTTCGGGACTGCCATGTTCCGGCCGGCCTGCCGGTTGCGCTCGGCGAAACGCGTTTTACGATTGAACCCGTCTTCTCCGAAGCCGCCCTGCCCTCACAACCCCCGCAAGTTCGGCATTGGCTGACTCGTTCAGAAGAAGGCCGGCAGATCCTGTGGCTGACTAAAAAAGCAGCCCCCACTCCGCTCTCGATCTATCTGGCTGGAGAAACGGGCACCGGCAAGGAAGTGCTCGCCCATCTCATTCATGCTTGGAGCGAACGCGCTTCCGGCCCCTTCGTCCCGCTCCATTGCGGAGCACTCCCTTTGTCGCTGGCAGAGAGTGAGCTCTTCGGCCATGTCAAAGGTGCCTTTACAGGCGCGGTCAACCACCGTCCTGGCGCGCTCATGCAAGCTCATAATGGAACCTTATTCCTTGATGAAATCGGAGATTTACCACTAGATATTCAAGTAAAGCTTCTACGATTTTTGGAGAACGGCGAGATCAGACCCGTCGGCGCAGACCGTCCTTCGCGAGCGGATGTCCGCATTCTCTGCGCCACCCATCACCCCCTTCAAAAGCTCGTGGAAGAGGGCCGCTTCCGACGCGATCTCTATTACCGCTTAGCCTCGATCACGATAGAAATTCCCTCGCTTCGCTCCCGCCCGGAGGATGTCGAAATGCTGGCTCAGCGCTTTGCAACCGAACTTCAAAGATCCATTTCACCCAAAGCCATGTTGCGCCTCCAAGCCCATGCCTGGCCGGGCAATGTCCGCGAGCTTCGTCATGCGATCGAAAGAGCCAGCGGCATGGCTGGGCCCTTCGCGCCTATCCTGAATGAAGAGGCCTTCGCATTTCTACTGACGCCTCAAAATATCGGCAAAACCCCGGAATTGGAACTGGGAGTCCCCGTACTCACTTTGCAGGAAATGGAACGCGTCCTTTTACTCAAATCCCTCCGCCTGGCACGTGGTAACCGGGCCCAGGCAGCCAAGATCCTGGGCGTGGCCCGGAGTACACTTTTTGAAATGCTGAAGCGGCATAAAATCAAAGGCCCCAAGAGCAATGATTTCGAAATGGAGGAACTGGCCAAGATTGCCTGACCAGAATTGCCTGAAATGAATCAAAAATCAGTTCAGAAGCTGATTGGAAATGAAAAGATCTTCCACTTTATTACCAGCGGGAAGCCAGGCGTTGAGGTGATCCAGGAGTCGCTTCTTCAGCTTGCGCTTTCCGTCCCGGGTCAAGAGCTCTTCGCGATCCACTGAAGTCAGAACCCCGGTCACCTGATCGCGCGTGCGGGTCAGGTGATCTTCGATGTAGTAGCGGGTTTCCTTATTGTCGCATTCAACGGTGATTTCAAGCTCCGCCACATTAAGAACACCCCTGCTCAAAGCAATTCCCTCAACAGGTTTCAGATCGACCGTGAACTTTCCAAGCGCTAGCGTCGCAAATTTCTTTTTCGCGTGGTCCGATTGTTTTTGAATGAACTCACTCAGGTTTTTCGAAGTTTCTTCAACACCGGTACCCTGAAGGCTGCTCAGATCCGTTATTTTCGAATACCGCCGGTAAGTCAGCGTGAAGGCAGTTACTACCCCAATGACTCCCAGAAAAAACAGGAAAGCCATCCGGCGCGCGACCCGGTCCTTGCCAAAGAGCGCCTTGAACATCTCGCCCCAGACATTCGCAAAAGCGGCCGTGGCTCTGCGCGCGGCGTTTTTTGAACCAGCAACAACACTCCTTGTATTGAGCTCAAACGAGCGCTCTTCAACCTCTTCCCCGGATTGGTCCCGCTCGGCCTTGTCAGCGGCTGCCTGCACCGCCTGTTCAAGGGAAGCCAGGTCGACTTCTGGTTCAGCAACTTCTTGCTTTTTTTCCACCATCCTTTTCAGAGTATCTTTCCCTGATAAAGCACTCAAGCTTTGATTATCATTGTACGAAATTCATCAATTATTTAACTGAGGGGTAGAACGCCAAGCCCCTCCGTGCTAGCTTGTTGACCTCATGGAAGCATTCTTTGAATTCGAAAAGCCGATTGTCAATTTAGAGAAAAAATTGAAAGACCTTCAGGATCTTGCCAAGCAAGAAGGCGTCGATTTTTCGGAAGAAATCAAAATCCTTGAAAAAAAGGTAGAGGCCCTCATTGATGAGACCTATACGAAGCTCACCCCTTGGCAGAAAGTCCAGCTTTCGCGCCATCCCAACCGGCCATATACCCGGGATTACATTGATGCTCTTTTTCCGGATTTCATGGAGCTGCACGGGGACCGGACCTTTGGAGAGGACCAGGCGATTTTGGGGGGTGTAGCCAGCTGGCCTCCCGTTCTTTCGGGCACCGCCTTGTCGGGAGAAGTCCCCCGCTCAGACGAAGGCCGTATGTCTGTCATGATTTTGGGCCACCAAAAGGGCCGCAGCACCAAGCAGAAGATGGAACGCAACTTCGGAATGGCCAGGGCTGAAGGCTACCGCAAAGCCATGCGGCTCATGGCGCTTGCCGATCGTTTGAAAATGCCGGTACTGACTTTCATAGATACCCCAGGAGCCTATCCCGGTATCGAAGCCGAAGAGCGTGGGCAATCGCAAGCCATCGCTGAAAGCATCCACTCCATGTTCAGCCTGAATGTCCCAGTCGTCTGTGTCGTGATCGGCGAAGGCGGCTCCGGCGGTGCACTCGCTTTGGGCGTGGGCAATACCGTCCTGATGCAGGAATACAGTATTTATTCCGTCATCTCTCCCGAAAGCTGTGCTTCCATTCTCTGGAGCAATTCGGGACTCGCGGAGCAGGCCAGTGAACGCCTGAAGCTTGGGCCTCAGGAATTGCTTAAATTCGGGGTCATTGATTCAATCATTCCGGAACCCAAGGGCGGCGCCCACCGGGATTGGCCGGCCGCTTATAACCTGCTTGGGGAAGCGCTGATAAAAAATCTGGAGCCCCTCTTAAAAACAGGTAAAACCAGAAGTACGAGAAAACTGTCTGCAGAAAGGATTGCGAAATTTCGGAAAATGAGTGAGTTCGCCCTTGCTCATGCACCGTCTTCACCTCCCGTATGACCAAGCTCATCGTTATTTCAGCGCCGTCCGGAGCAGGGAAAACCACCTTATGCGAACGCCTGCTCAAAGATATCAAGATGATCAAGCTGTCGATTTCCTCCACTACTCGCCTGCCGCGCGGACAGGAAACTCATGGTCGTGAATACTTCTTTCTGAAAGAAGCGGATTTCAAAGCGGGAATCGAGCGCGACGAATTTGCGGAATGGGCCTTGGTCCACGGTAATTATTACGGCACTTCCAAGCGCTTCGTTTCAGAGGCGTTCCAGGACGGCTATTCCGTCCTGCTCGATATTGACGTCCAGGGCGCGGCCAGCCTGCGCAAAACGTTCCCGAAAGATTGTTTCAGCGTTTTCATCTCGCCCCCGAGTCTCCAAGTTCTGGAGCAGCGTCTGCGCGCCCGGGGTACGGACAAGGAAGAAACCATTCTCAAGCGCCTCCGCAATGCCAAAGCGGAGATGGACCGTAAAAATGAATTCGATCTTGTCGTCATCAATGACTCCCTCGATCGCGCATACGAAGAACTGCGAGCGGCCGTGAGTACGCAGCTCTCCAGAGAGCAGTGAGCGGATGCCCAAACTGAAGGCAGCAACTCTTCAATCGATTTGCGAGACCATCTCCAGTTATTTCCCGGATGCAAAACTCGACTTGGTGAAAAAAGCCTACAGCTTCGCCGAAGAAAGCCACCGGGGCCAGCTGCGTTCAAGCGGCGAGCCCTACATGATCCATCCGATCGAAGTGGCGCAGACCCTGGCTGATCTCAGGCTGGATATTGCAAGTATCGCCACCGGTCTTTTGCATGACACGGTCGAAGACACGCACGCCACACTCGAACAGCTGGACAAGGAATTTGGCAAGGATGTTTCGGACCTGGTGGACGGCGTCACCAAACTTTCGCAGATGACGTTCAAGACCTCCGAGGAAAAGCAGGCCGAAAATTTCCGCAAGATGATCCTGGCCATGGCCAAGGACATCCGCGTGATCCTCGTGAAACTCGCGGACCGCCTGAACAACATGCGCACGCTCGAGCACCTGGCGCCGCATAAACAGAAGATCATTGCGCAGGAAACCCTCGATATTTACGCACCGATTGCCAATCGCCTGGGTATGGGCAGCATCAAAGCCGAGCTCGAAGACCTCTGCCTGCGCTATCTGCACCCGGACGTCTATTACAAACTCGCCCAGAAAGTTTCCAAAACCAAAGGTGACCGGCTCAAATACACCGATGAAGTCTGCGACATCATCGATGAGAAGCTGAAGGAATACGATATCGCGGCTTCGGTCGCCGGCCGGGCCAAGCACTTTTATTCCATCTTCAACAAGATGGAACGCAGGAAAGTGGACTTCGATCAGGTCTACGACATCATCGCGTTCCGGATCCTCGTCGACAACATTACAGAATGCTACAAATCACTGGGCGTGATCCACGCGACCTACAAGCCGGTTCCTGGTCGGTTCAAAGATTACATCGCCATGCCCAAGGCCAACGGTTATCAATCCTTGCATACGACCGTGATCGGCCCTCACGGCGAACGCGTCGAGATCCAGATCCGCACACAGGAAATGAACCAGACCGCCGAAGGCGGAATCGCCGCGCACTGGAAGTACAAGGAAGGCCGTTTTGACAGTCGTTCGCGTGAAAACGTGGAGTGGGTCAATCGTCTGCTCGAGTGGCACAAAGACCTTTCGGATCCGAACGAATTTCTGGAAACAGTCAAAATCGACCTCTTTGCAGAAGACGTTTTCGTCTTCACCCCCAGAGGAGAGGTCAAGCAACTCCCCCATGGTTCCACACCGCTGGACTTCGCCTACTCCGTCCACACGGATGTCGGCAACAAATGCGTCGGGGCCAAGATCAACGGGAAGATTGTCCCGCTCAAATACCGGCTCAAATCCGGAGATACGATCGAGATCGTCACCTCTCCATCCCAAAGCCCCTCCAAGGACTGGCTCAAGGTGGTTCGCAGTTCGCGCGCCAAAGCCAAGATCCGGGCATTCATCAAAACCCAGGAACGTGAACGTTCACGCGAGTTCGGCAAATCGATTCTCGACAAAATACTGAAAACCTATTCGGTCTCACTCTCCAAAGTGGAGAAATCCAACGAACTCCTCAAAGCCGCACAGGAACTCAGTGTCCGCACCCCCGATGAACTTTTCGTTGCGGTGGGTTACGGACGCATTTTGCCCGAAAATGTTCTGCCTTTCCTCGTTTCCAAAGAGGTTCTGGAGAAGCATAAAGTCGCTCCCCAGGAGCAGAACAAATTGGGGAAAGCCGAAGACGAGAGCTTTTTAAAGAAAGTTTTCACCAATAACCGGCGGCGTTCAGAGTCCCGCAATGCAATCATTGTCGACAATCTGGACGACGTTTTGATCCGTTTCGGACGCTGCTGCAATCCCCTCCCCGGTGACAGCATCGTCGGTTTCATCACCCGCGGCCGCGGTGTCACCGTGCACACCACGACCTGCACCAAGGCTCTGGACAATGATCAGGAACGCAAGATCGATGTCCAATGGAACGCCACGATGCAGGCCAATGCCAAGAGCCATGTTAAAATTCGGGTACTGTCTTCCGATGAGCCGGGACAGCTGGCGATGATGTCACAAGCAATCACATCCTGCGGGGTCAACATTTCGTCCGCTCACATTCGTACGACCAAAGACAAGAAAGCCATTGCGCTCTTTGATATGGAAGTATCCGATATTTCCCAGCTTCAGAAGGTCACGAGTTCACTGGAAGGTAAAAAAGGGATCATCAGTGTGGAGCGCGTGCGCTCGTAATCAACGGGCTCGCTACGGCCTATGGCCTATGGCCGATTGCGGCGCTTAATGGCCGGGCTGTGGCCAAAGGCGATTGGGTGGCACTTCATTTTTTTTAAGCGCCTCTTCGAATTCCTTCAAACGGGAAACCTGGTCGTTTTTCAAGGCCTGAGCACGCACCAACTGTTCCTGTACCCGCTGCTTTTCTTCGCTTTTCATCATGGCAATGAAAGCTTTGCGACGTCGCATGAGGTCCTGAACATAGGCCCGGCGATCTGGACCATGCGGATTTTCGATAAAGTACTTCCGTCGTTCGACGTTTTGCTGTTTCTGCCATTCCTTGAGCCGTGCCGATTGAGAAGCCCTGAGTTCCTTGAACTCGAATCTCTGCCGATGCTCAAGCGCCTTGAGTTCAGTTCTCAACGCCTGGACAAACTCTTTTGACAGCTGTTTGGACTGCAGAGGAGTCAGACTGGGTAGAGATCGCGGCGTAGGGCCTGCCAGTTGAACCTCCGGTGCGACAGGACTGACCTGTGCAGCGGCAGGACGGTCCGTCGGAGCATCCTTCGGAACAGTCGCCAGGACATGCTTTGAGGGGGCCTCTGTTGCAACTGCCGGCGAGCCCAAAGTACAGATCATTCCACTGATATAAACAATCCCGATGACTGCCAGATCAATGAAATGGACCTGCTTCATTCGATGACCTGAATCCGATCGACTTTGAAGCCATACCCTTGAACGCTCAGATCCGAGGTCAAGCGAATCACGGCAGAATCCCCGATGACGTAATCGGTCATATAATCGCTGAATTTACCGGTGAGTTTCTCAACAACGACTCCCGTCGAGGTTTCAAGCCTCACCGAATCGAATCCTTTTTCCATATCGATCCGTTCAAAATGAACGCGAATGAATTTGGCTCCCGGTACTGAGATTGCGAAGGTCTGATTTTGCCTCTCCAAATAAGGATGATCTGATTCAATAACATTGGCGACATCCCGCCAAAGCGACTCATCGGGCTCATTAGAAGGCGGCACCACGTCGTTCAGCGCGTTCATCACATTGACCCGGCCTTTGCTCAGGACCTTGCGGGACAAAGATGGCATCGGATCACTGGTTCTAATCAGGCGCTCTTTGAGGGTGGCATAATCCCACTCGGGCCGCAGAGATAAAAGCAGTGCTGCAACTCCAGCCACATGAGGGGATGCCATCGATGTCCCGCTCAAAACCGCATAGGCTCCATTTTTGGTCGTGCTGAGGATCTTGACTCCCGGAGCCGCCACATGGACTGTTTTGCGGCCAAAGTTGGAGAATTTGGCAATATTGTCCTGATTGTCGGTTGCCGCGACCGCAATGATATTGGGATGACCAAAGCCTGCGGGATAGGAGCCAGCAGTGTCGTTATCAGAACTGTCGTTTCCGGCAGCGGCGACAAATATGATTCCCGCATCACCCGTTGATTTGACGGAATCGCTTAAGAGCTGGGAGAACTGATTCCCCCCCCAGCTCGCGTTGATGATACTTACTTTCATCTTCTTGGCGTACTCAATCGCATCGATTGCACCTTGGAGCGAACCGGAGCCTTGGGCATCCAGGAATTTAATCGGCAATATGGAAACCTGCCAGTTGACACCCGCCACGCCTACACCGTTGTTGCCGCTGGCGCCAATCGTTCCCGCGACATGGCTGCCGTGCCCATTATCGTCGTTCGAGTTCTTGGATTTACTCTCGAAGTCCCAGCCGTGAACGTCATCGATAAGTCCGTTGCCATCATCATCGATTCCATTGGCACTCAGCTCTCCGGCTTCGCCCGGATTCGTGTAAATATTTTCAATCAAATCAGGATGAGTCCAGTCAACACCGGTATCAATTACGCCGACAAGAACCTTCCGATTACCTGTGAAGCCCTGATTCCAGAGAGGAAGAACATTGATATCCGCACCTGCCCGGCCCACCTGGCCCGTAGCATCCGGCTGCCCGGTGTTCTTCATACCCCAGAGTTTTCCGAAATCGGGATCATTGGGGGTCTGACCGGGAGTCTGATCTTCAAAAGTGTGGAAAATGATATTGGGTTCCGCCGCCGCGACAGAGGGATCCAACCTGAGGGCGCGAATCGCGGCATCCAGAAGACTGTCGGATGCAAGACTGACTTTGAAAACAGAAGGAGCCATCTCAAGGGGGACAAAATCCACAACCGCATCTTCGCCCGCCGCGTTCTGCAGAACGGAAATAGCATGAGCCTGAATGCGTTTGCCAGGCGCGACGTCCCTGAGCTTGACAATTACCTGGCCGGGAACATGCGCACCCGACCGGGAAATCTGAAGCGCGGCATTGGCCGGTACGCCGATCAAGAACAGAACGATCAAAGCAGAAACGTTTTTCGAAAAATTTGAAATCCCCATCATGCCCCCCAAAGGTCCCCAAGAAACCGAATGATAATCCTGAGAATATACTGTCTGCCTTGGGCAAGATCAAGCTGCGCTGAGGATTTCTTTTCTACCTATTCTGAAATGAGACGCGAATCGCGAACACGGATGGTCGGAGTTACTCGTCCCCGGAAGCGGTTGATTTCAGGAACACCTGCCCAGTCACGGACTTCGCCGAGAACAGGACAATCGGGACGCTCCACGGCATGAAACCAGATTGCTTCAAAGCTCATTGCTGCACCTGGCAAGACCGAGTCAGCCGATGGCACGGAGTCCAAGACAAATTTCAGATGACGCCCTTTCAAGATCTGCTGTGTTTTAATTGAGGCGCGAAAGACAAAAACTGGCTCAGGATTTCCAGGGCCGAAAGGCCCCATTCTCTCAAGTTCCCTCAGGGTATCCAGATTGAGCTCATGGAGTGAGCACTCACCTTCAATCAGCAAAGGCTTGGATGCAGCATCCTCCTCCAGAGTTGAAAGAGCTGCGTCAAATTCCCGGGCGAATAAATCTACATTGGCTGGCAATAAAGACAGACCTGCTGCGTGCTTGTGCCCACCAAAGCCAGCCAGGTGGCTGGCTGAGGCCCTGAGCGCTGAAAGCACATCCTTCCCCGCAAAGGAACGAACGCTTCCCTTACCGATTCCATCCCGAATGGCTATCACGGCAGCAGGACGCCTGAAGGTTTCGGTCACTCTGGAAGCCACAATCCCCACAACACCCTCATGCCACCGCTCATCGGCGACCACGATCCCGTGCTGGAAGCGCCCGTCGGCTATCCCTTGCTCCACCCGCTGCCGGACCTCATCCCAGATCTGGTTCTGAAGAGTGGCGCGCTCGGCATTCACCTTTTCGAGCGTTTGCGCAAGTTCCATGGCCCGTACAGGGTCTTCGGTCGTCAGGAGCTCAAAAGCGAGGCTGGCCGAGCGCATTCTTCCTGAGGCATTGATCCGAGGTGCAATCACAAATCCGAGATCACCTGGGCTGATCGTCGAAAGATCCACGCCCGCAACTTTGAGGAGCGCCTGAATGCCCGGTTTCGCGGAACTTTTGAGGACCTCGAGACCCTGTCGAGCCAGGATATGATTGTCTCCAGTCAACGACACCATATCTGCCGAAGTCGCCATGACAACCAGATCCAGATGCTGCTTGAGATTCGGCTCCTGGCACCCCTGAAACCACCCCTCCTCGCGTCCCCGCGATCGAAGGGCAACGGCTAAAAAAAATGCAAGACCGCATCCACAGAGCTGCTTCAGCCCGCTTGTGCAGTCTGAGCGCTGGGGATTAATGATTGCGACTGCCTGGGGCAAACCGCGAGCAGGGTCCAGTTGATGGTGATCGACGATCAAAAGATCAATTCCAAGCTCCGCCGCACGTCGGGCCGCATCAAAGCTCGTGATTCCGCAATCCACCGTTAACAAGACCTGCACACCTGCTTCTTTGGCTTCGTCCACTGCTCGAACATTCAGGCCGTAGCCGTCACGAAAGCGATCGGGTTGACGCACATCAAAGCGAAAGCCGAAATCCCGCAGAATCCAGGCAAGCAATGCCGCTCCGGAGGTTCCGTCCACATCGTAATCACCATGGACCCGGATGAGTTCGCCCGCAGCTCGTGCTTTGGAAAGCCGGGCCAAAGCCAAATCCATATCCTTGATCGAACCCACCGGAGTCAGGCCGTCCAGACGTGGATTCAAAAAACGCTCGATCAAAACAGCCGAGTTCAGTCCTCGCATCAGGCAGACGCGAACCGTCACAGGCGAAAGGCCCGTCTCGCGGCTCAACTCAGAGATCGTTGACTCAGACGCGCCGGAAACCTCAAGATTTAGCCGAGGCTTCCATTCCCGAGGTTGCATTGAACGCAAAAGTTCAGGCTTTTTGCGGATTCAAAAGAGCCTTGTTCCTGCGCTCCTGATAGTGGGTCATGAAAATCATCAGCGAACTGGCGATGAAGATCGACGAATAAGTCCCGATCACAATGCCGATCAGAAGCGTAAACGCAAAATCATGAATAACCTTCCCACCAATCAGAAATAGAGCGAAGACCGAGATGAAGGTTGTGGTCGATGTCAGGATCGTGCGCCCCAAAGTCTCGTTCACTGCGCGGTTGACGGCTTTCTCGATGGTCAGTTCCGGATGCTGCTGGGTGGTCTCGCGAATACGGTCGAAGACGATGATCGTGTCGTTATTCGAGTAACCGATGAGAGCCAGCAGGGCTCCGAGGATCTGAAGATCAAACTGCTTCTGAAAGATAATGAATACCCCCAGAGTAATCACAATGTCGTGAAAAAGCGCGATGACCGCACCAGGTGCATAACGGTAATCAAAGCGGATTGTGACATAGATCAAAATACAGAGCAGGGCATAGAACATGGATAAAAAACCGCTCATACGCAGGGAGCTGCCTGCGGCGGGACCGACCACGTCCACGCGTTGGATCTCGAATTCGCCCGGCTTTAATGTCTTGGCCAACGCGCCTTCGATTTGCATGGAAACCTGGTTGAGTGAAGTATCATCACCCTGCGCCTTCACCAGGAACTCATGTGCAAGCGGGTCACCGATCTCCTGCACGCGAAGACCTTTGATTCCTGCCTTATCCAACTCCGAACGGACTTTGCTGATATCCCAGTCCGCTGGTGTGCGGACCTGTACTTCAGCACCCCCTGTGAAATCGATGCCGTAATTCAATCCCTTGGTGAAGAAGAGAACGACAGTCAAGGCAATCATTGCTATCGAAATACCGACCCAAAGATGCCGTTTGCCTACGAAGTCAATCTGAGTCCCTGAACGAATGATTTGAAACATGTGTTTTCCTCTCCTGCTCAGATACTGATACTTTGAACGTTACGATTTTCCATCCATCTCAGGTAGGCGTCAAAGGCTAGCCTGCAGACAAAGACAGCGGTAAAGAGCGTGGTGACGATACCGATAAGAAGCGTGACCGCGAAGCCTTTGATCGGCCCGGTGCCATACATCAACAGCACAACGGCAGCAGCCGCATTGGTGACGTTGGCATCCAGAATGGTCCTGAAGGCTTTCTGAAAGCCCGCCTCGATTGCGCCATGGGGCTTCTTACCCAATCGCAATTCCTCTCGAATACGCTCGAAAATGACGACATTCGAGTCCACTGCGATACCCACGGTCAAAGCGATACCAGCGATACCGGGCAAAGTCAGAGTTGCTTCCAGACCCACCAGCGTCGCCAGAACAAAGAGAACGTTCAAAAGCAGGGAAAACGCGGCAATCGTTCCACTGACCCGGTAATAAAACGCTATGAAAAAAAATACCCCAAGACTTCCAATGAGACTTGCCAGGGCTCCTTTGTTGATTGAGTCCTGACCGAGAGAAGGTCCCACGACCCTCTGTTCAAGAAATTCAAGCTGGGCTGGCAGCGCTCCTGCTCGCAGTACGATCGCAAGATCTTTGGCTTCCTTCATCAGACCTTCCGGATCGCCCTGACCGAGCGTGATCTGGCCATTGCCACCGATCCGGCTTTGAATCACCGGTGCCGAATGAACGATGTTGTCGAGCACGATTGCCAAACGCTTGCCGATATTATCTCCGGTCAGCTTTTCGAACTGGGAGGCACCCCGGGGGTTCAACGAGAACGAGACATTGGGTCTCTGGTTTTCGGGATCGATATTGACGTTCGCGTCCTGAAGATCATCCCCCGTCACTTCAGCTTTCGAGAAGAGCAGATAGGGAATACGACTGGTCTCCTGACCGGCGACATTCTTTTCACGGGCAAAAGCGATTTCAGAGCCTTCCGCGATTTTGCCTTGAGCGGCCGCGTTCAGCTTGGCGACGTATTCGGAGAATTTTGAGCCTTCTTTGTAAACGATATTATTATTCTTCTCAAGCTCGCGAACGAGCGAGGAAACCTGCTCGTCGTTCATTGTTTTATCATCAACGATTTTGAATTCGAGGCGGGCAGTACGCCCAATCAAATCCTTGGCGCGATTCACATCCTTAACACCCGGAAGCTCAACCACGACGCGGTCAGTGCCCTGGCTTGCAATGGATGGCTCGGATACACCGAACTCATCAATACGGTTTCGAATCACTTCGATGCTCTGGTTAAGCGTGCGGTCGCGAATTTCGGTGCGGAATTCATGCGAAAGCCCGAATTCCAGGACGCCCGGCTTTTCGTCTGTAAGACGCAGAGTCCAATACTCTTTTTTCACAAGCTGATAAATTTCCTCCCGCTTGGCAGGATCAAATTCGATATGTGCCCGAGGATCATCGACTGCCACGTTTTCCTGAACCGTTTTTAATCCGGTTACCTGAACACCTTTTTCCTTCAGGCGAGCCTGAAGGCTCGTTCCCTGACGGTCGATACTTTCTTTGAAGACTTTATTGAAGTCCACACCGAGCACCATGTACAAGCCACCCTGCAGATCGAGCCCCAGATTGATCTTCTGCTTGAAAGGAAATTTAGTGGTCTCCAGATTCAGGTTGGCGACGGTCGGATAAACATAAACGACCGACAAGATAGTAACAAACGCGAGAAGAAGGACTTTTCCCCACCAGCTACGTGTCATAATTTGGATTTCTCCACGAGAAGTTGAGCCGACTGCAGCTCACAAACAGTTGAATTAAAGTAAGTCCTTGATCTGGCCTTTGACGACCTGTCCGACTTGACTTCTGAGGATCTTGATTTTGACCCCGTCAGAAATCTCAAGCGTGACCACTTTTTCCGTCATGCCGGCAATCCGTCCGATGATTCCGGAGTTCGTGATGACTTCATCGCCAGTCTGCAAAGAGGAAAGCATAGCTTGCTGCTGCTTCATCTTTTTCTGCTGCGGGCGAATCATCAGGAAGTAAACCACCGCGAACATCGCGATAAACGGTACGAGCATTCCGCCAATGCCAGGCTGAGGAGGTGCCCCGACAGGGACTGCTCCGCCGGCGGGGAGCGGGGTTTCTGCGAACGCGGAGGTCGCAAAACAGCTGAGGGTCACAATCAGTTCGAAGATTTTGATGCGCATAGTTGCCCTTTTTAGAAGGTTAGTCCCAGTTCAACACCGCTGTGCAATGCAGCGAATTTAATTAGGCTCTTGATTTTATATAGAAAGAATTAGCCCAATCGTCAAACCGATTTTCCAAAATCGCGTTTCTCATCTGAGACATAAGGCCAAGATAGAAGGTCAGATTGTGCAACGTGTTGAGTCGGGCGGACAGAACTTCGCCGCAAATAAAGAGATGACGGAGGTACGCTCGTGAATATTTTGTGCACGCATCGCAAGGACATTCCGGATCCAAAGGGCCTGGATCATCGGCATACTTGGCGTTTTTGATGTTCACCTTGCCCCGGCTCGTGAAGAGTTGCCCATTGCGGGCATTACGGGTGGGCATCACACAATCGAACATGTCGATCCCGGCCCGAACCCCCTCTACCAGATCCTCCGGTCGCCCCACCCCCATGAGGTACCGGGGCTGGTTCAAAGGTAGAAGCGGCGCGGTAAAATATGCCATCTTCTGCATGAGTTCGGGAGTTTCGCCAATGGAAAGCCCCCCGATCGCGAAACCGTCAAAGGGAAGCCGGGTCATCTCGCGCGCCGCCTGGACGCGCAGTTCCTGATAAAGCCCCCCCTGAATAATTCCAAATCTTGCCTGATGGGCCTTCAACGGGAAGTCCAGCCCCCGCTCCGCCCAACGCAAGGTCCGCTGCATCGCTGCCTGAACTTCCTCGGGCTTGGCCGGATAAGGCGGGCATTGATCAAAGGCCATGACGATGTCGCTGCCAAGTTTTTTCTGGATATCCATCGAAAGCTCCGGAGTGAACCGATGCGAGCTGCCGTCAATATGTGACTGAAAGGTCACTCCCTGATCATCAATCTTGTTCAAGGCCGCAAGCGAGAAAACCTGAAATCCGCCGCTATCAGTCAGAATCGGTCCATTCCAGTTCATGAACTTCTGGAGTTCCCCCAACCTCTCCACGCGATCATGTCCGGGCCTGAGATAAAGATGATAGGTATTTCCCAGGATGATCTGCGCGCCGGCCCCCCGGACCTCCTCGGTGGTCATGGCTTTCACGCTTCCCACGGTACCGACAGGCATAAAAACGGGGGTGAGTATTTCATGAGGTTTGCCGTTTGAGCCTTGGAGTTCGATTCGCCCGGCACGGGCGCGCGGCGTACCTTGGGCATCAGGCAGAGCTTTCTCGAGTGTGAATTTCAGAGGACGAGTGGTCATAAGTTCGGCTCAGGTTTTCGGGACAAAAGGGTTTCCGAGTTTTTCCGCGCCGATCTGGGTATCTGGACCATGCCCCGAACAAACACGGGTCACATCGGGAAGTTTCCAGAGCTTCTGGCGGATGCTTTGAAGAAGCGTTTCCAGATTGCCTCCCCAAAGGTCAGTTCTTCCGATGCTCCCCTGGAAAAGGGTATCCCCCGAAAAAACGGTTTCTTTGATCTTCAGCTCAGGATTTGGACGAAGATAAAAACACATGCCACCGGGACTGTGCCCGGGCGTATGGAGTGCCAGGAGGCGCAGCTCACCGAGTTCAAGTTCCTCGCCGTCCTTGATATGCCGGGTAACCGGGATAGGGGGCTCAAAATCAAGCCCGAACATCCGGCCTTGCGAAAGCAGCTCGCCCCAGAGCCTTTCATCATCGGCATGAAGCGCGATCTCAGGGGTCTTCAAACCGGGCGAAGCGGGTGTCTTTGGTCCGGAAGTCTCCGAGGTTAAAGACTCGTACAGCGCCCTAGTCGCGCCGAAATGATCGAGGTGCGCGTGGGTATGCAAAAGGAATTTTACCTGGACCGGCCTGTTTAAGGCGAGAGCCATTTCCTCCAACTCACGGAGGATGTCACTGACGTCATCACCCGGATCAATGACAGCAGCCAGGCCGGTCTTCGGGCAAGCGAGAACCCAGCAATTCACCTGGAAGGGACTGACGACGACGGAGCGAATCATGCCTTTGGTTACCATAATGAAAAGGAGCGTTAAACCGTTATTTCCGTTGGGCTTGCCGATCGATTCGCCATCGGCTAATAAAAACCATGCCTCTTCTTTCGCTCGTTGGAATTCAGTTTCTTCTCAGCACGTCTTTAGCGACTTACGCTATTGCGGCGACCATGATGGCTCCGGACTTCACTCTTGCGATCCAAGAAAGAGCAGGAACCTTTCAGGTCATTGCCTCCCCTCCCGCGACGACTCACTTCAATCAGGAAGCCCCCGCCTGGCTGCAGATCACCGGAGGCAACAAAGGAGGCGAGAAGTTGAAGCCCTCCGCAAAAACAAAAACGAGTGTGGTTTTTGTTCCTCAGGCAACCGACACGGAAACCGAATTCACCGTCAGTCTCTACCTTTGCGATGAAGCCAACACGTTTTGCGAAAACCACCAGGTCAAAGGAAAGCTCCCTGCCGTCACCCGCAAAAAACCTGAGCTCGAAAAGAAAAACCTGAACTCCAAACAGAAGGAAAAGGCCATGGGCGCTCCAGCAGGTGAATCAAAGCTGTTCATTCTGAACGATCCGGAAAAAGCCTTCGCTCTTGCAAAAAAAGAAAAGAAGCCTCTGCTCATTGATTTTTTCGCGATCTGGTGCCCCCCTTGCAACCTGCTCGACAGCGATGTTTTCTCAGCTCCCTCTTTCGCGGCCGCAGCGAAGAATTTCGTCCTTTTGAAGCTGGATGCGGATTCCGAGGCCTCGTGGGCAATGAAGGAGCAGCATAAGATAGCTGGGTACCCGACCATCCTTTTTGCCACCCCCGACAGTGAAGAGATCTCCCGCTTTGCGGGCTTCCGACCGGCCGATGTCTTTGAAAAAGAAATGACCTTAGCCTGGAAATGGCGCAACGATCCCATTTTCAAACTCAGTGGCTCTCCCGATGCCCATGAACGCCGGGGCTTGATGCATCTCGAAAAAGGTGAATACGAACAGGCGATCTCGCATCTGAAACTGGTCCCCTCAAAACAAGAGCAGCTCTTGCTGGCTGAAATCGGAAAACTCAAAGCCGGCAACAAGACCGGACTTCAGGCCAAACTGGAGGAATCGCTTCGCAAATTTCCCTCCTCTTTGGGTTCTCTCGAAAACCGGCAACTTCTTGCCGAACTCTTTGAAGAAAATGGAAACAAAAATGGAAAACGCAAAACTCTGCAGGACCTCATTGCAACCGCTTCAGCATTGATCGCTAAACCTGAATCACTCAAAGGCGCCGAAGCAACCCTGACCGATGTTCAGGGAATGCTTGCTGAGGCTTACGAAGAGACCGGACAGGCTGATCTTGCCAAAAAAGTCTGGTCCGAAGCAGCAGAGCAGTTGAAAAAGGAAATCCAACACGCAAAAAAAGACCTTGCGACTGAACGCGGAAGGAATTTGGAGCGGGCTTACTGCCTTTGGAAATCCGGCCGGCAAGCCGAAGCCGACGCGGTTTACACCCAACTGGAACAGCGCTACCCTGAAGAGTTCACCTTTTACTACGCTCATGCCTCGATGAAGCTCAAACTGGACGATGTCTCTGCTGCGATTCCCCTGGGCCAAAAAGCCCTTAAGAGCTCGTACGGCGATAACCGATTGCGCTCTGCTTTACTTTACGCCAAAACTCTCAAGGCCGCGAAACGAATTGACGAAGCCAGAACAGTGATCCGGCAGACAATCGCTGAAGCAAAAGTTCCGGCCACTGAAGCAATTCGTTCCGGCCGCTATTTGCAGGCGTTGAGGGATTTTGAGAAGACGCTGTAAAAATGAAAACGGGCCAAGCTTTTCAGGCTGACCCGTTTATTAGTTTGGATTTAATTTCAATTTAACGACGGGGAGGAGGAAAGCCACCGCCCGGGTGACCGCCGCCGGGCCCACCGTGTCCACCACCATTACCTCCACCGCCCGGATAACCACCGCCAGGTCCACCGAAGTCATCCTCGGTCGAGGCGCCTAACATGGCCAGATTGAAATCTCCTCTGAAGACCACCTGCAGGCTTCTCAGTTCTCTACCGACAAAGGAGTTCACCGGAATTTGCACGGATTCAAAAAATACTCCGATCTGTTTGCTGAAAACAGTTCTCCCGTTTGCGACGAGTTCAAGAGTCCCTCTCCCCCTTTCAGTTGAAGCGACAACAAATACGGAGTTGATTCGCATCCGTCCTCCGCCAATTCGAAGATCCCGCATCACATCGATCGCCTGGCCTCCTCTCAAGTTACGAGCAAAGTTGTCTGAGATAAATCGTTCATCAGCCTGGGCGCTCAGGCTCCCAAGCAGTGAAAGACTGATCAGGAATGCTGTGATTGTACCGTTCATATTCTTTTCTCTCCCAAAAGTTAGGTGGTGAGGACTACGCTATCTGCGGGGGCATTGAGCAAGGGCTATGCCGTGAAATTTCGATTTTTTGATGTAAAAATCCAGATGCGCGCCGTATCAAACCGAACAAAATAGCCAGAACGACACCACGAGGTTGGCGCAACCCATAAATATTATACTCATCAGGAATAACTGTTCTCCTTATTCGCAAATTCGTCCGCAGAGATGAACTTGCCAAAACTGCCCTCCCAGCCTGGGGACACTGGGACGGCAGTTTTGGTGAGCAAGTGCCCAGTTCGTGGTCACCACCTCTTGAAGCCCGCCTCAAACCAGCAGGAAAAACCATTAATAACAGACACTTGCCAGGTAAACCGCCGGACTTTCATGGCATGGGTATTGAAGATTAATCAGTATGAGAAAGAGCTGGGCCACTCTCGTTTTGATCTCGATTCTGATCACCGGAACTTCAGTTCCTGCATTTGCAAACTCCTTCGCCCCCGATCAGCTGAAACTCGAATGCCCCAGCAGTTCCCGTGAGACTGAAATCCTTCTGCTCAAACGGCAGTATTTTGCAGGCGAAAGGCGAGAGACTGCCGCAGAGCTTGCGCAGACTTTGGGCGAGCTCAAGTCCGGAGCGAAAAAACGAGCTTACTGGATGACGGCCGGAGCCGCTATCGCATTATCGGCACTGACTTACGAAGGCATGTCTCTGCTTGCTGATCAGGCCACCACTGCTACCTTTGCGACGCTGAAAAAAGCCGGGATCTGGGCCACAGGTAAACTTCATAACGGTTCTCTCATCAAACTCCTCGTTGCCGATGGAGCCTACAATGCGGGCAAGATCGTCATGGCAGAAAAGATCGCTGGAGTTCTCGGCCCAAAGCAAGTCAACTGGATCCGCAAAATGGGCTACGACTCGCCCACCGATCTGTTGCCAGGATTTCTGGAATTTTCACCTACTGGGATTCAGCGCGCCTACGAACGGATCGGGTTTGAACACGCTCAGCTCGAAATTTATGAAAGAGCGGCAACACCTGCGCCACGCGATTCAAGGAAGGTTTCGGCCCTGGGATGGGATGACTTCATCGATTTCAAAACACTCTTTGAAATTGCCGATGCCAAAAGACGTATGTACGACCTTGAAGTTCGCCTGACTGAACGACTGCTCCAGCAGCTTCGGGCCCGTTGCAAAGAGGTTTCGGGCGAAGCGTTGGTACTCAGGACTGAGCGACCAAGTCTCTCCAGCGCGAGCGGAGGCCCTGTTTCCACACTTCTGCTGCGATATCCTGCGATTTCAGAACAAAAGGCAAAATCGTTTTTTTCAAACCCTGAGCCCGAAGCTCCGGGCAGGTCGAGAACAACATCCAGTGCCAGGCAGTAGGCACAGAGCATGGATTAATAATCAAACCTCAACTCAGTAATCGACGGAGTCGCGCTGCAGGAATCCGTTTCAAGTCCGAACGCAAAATCCAAAGTGGGTTCGCTTGCGCCAAACGTATAGCCCGTCAATCCGGTTGAAAGATCTGCTATCGTGTTGCCCATGGTTCCAACCGTGCTCACGCCTCCGGCCGCATCAATCCAGGTTGTGCCGTTATGTTTTTTCCAAGTACTGCCGCCATCAAAACTTACGAGGGACTTGAGCGCGGTACTTCCCGGCTGGGAACTTGTGATTAAAACATTCGAAAGCGTATTGCTGCGCGCGTACTTAAATTGGTTTATTGAGCTGGTCTTCACGTAATAGTAAGAGCCGGTGCTGTAGCAAGATGGTGTATTGATCGTAATTGAATCCAAAGAGGGTTTACTTGCATCCTCGGAACCCAACGTTGCCCGATATTGCAGATAGCGGTTTCCTACAAATGCGGCAAGACTGCCGCCATTGATGATCGTACTCCATCCCGTCCAACTTCCATCCGGAGACAACGTATTGCCCGCACGAATATCCACGCTCACACTTGAAGTCGTGGGTGTGGTCGCCGTGTAAGCCAGAGTCTCATAGCTGATCGCAGATGAGCCGAAGTCCATGACCGGTGAGATGTATTTTCCACTTCGCATCATATAAACGGTGCCAGCGGTTGCGGTACTGGTTGCAGAAGCAGTTACTGAACCCGTGTAAGTTTTTGTCTGATAATAAATTGCAATTCGCCCTCCTCCAGCATTTGTGGAACGGGGCGAAGTGCCGCCGTTCGCGGAGATTGGGCCGTTGCCTGACAATGTGCCTACTTCGAGCCAGATTGATCCCCCCGATCCGCCACCACTACAGTAACTGGTAGTACCTGGACCGTTGAGTCCGTTGGATCGAAGTGCCCCATTTACGGCAAGCGAATCTGCCACTATCTTTATTGCCCCGCCACCATTTCTGGCTCCGCCATATTGAGTACTAAGGCCCCCACCCGAGCCCAAGGAAACGGGCTGTGTCAGACTCCCATATTTCGCGGCAATCGTAGTTCCTGCTGCGCCACAAGTATTGGGTGCAGTACCAAAGCCACCATAACTTGCACCGCCGCCGCAATTTAATTGATCCATGCCGTTTCCCGGACCCCCGGCACCATACCCTTGTCCATTGCTGTCAATGGCTGCAGTAGCACCGATTGTCACTGTAGGCGCGATCAAAACCGTTCCCACGCCGGTAGTTGTGTTGCCTACTGGAATAAGACGAGAGGTGCCGTACAGAGTCAGCGAACTACCGACAGTCAGGTCGCCTTGAATCGAGAAAGTGGCCGCATTGAAAAGCTCCACCTGTGTGGCTGTGGTATTCCCGTTGATTGCAAGCGCTGCAGTTCCAGTTTGTCCCACGGTAATGGAGCCATTCACAGTCAAAACACCATTAATCGTCAGATTGCATCCGTTATCAACGACCAAACCATTCAATGTGCTATTCACAAAATCAGTCGCATTCAGCACTTGAGTGACTGCAGAAACGCATTGAAAATTATTGTTGGACATCATGAACACCGTACCCGCTGTTGCAGTACTCGTAGCCGCTGCACTCACGGTTCCGGTATGGGTTTTCGTTACATAATAAATCGCAACTCGTCCGCCACCGCCATGGGTATTTCTGGGTGAGGTACCGCCATCTGCAGAAATGGCCCCACTACCTGATAGTGTGCCGACATCAAGCCAGATCGAGCCTCCCGACCCGCCACCGCTGCAATAACTGGCATTGCCCGGTCCGTTCAATCCGTTCGCTTTGATAGTGCCATTTACATCAAGCGAATTGGCGACAATTTTGATGGCTCCGCCACCGTTTCTCATCCCGCCGTAGAAACTGCTATATCCACCTCCGGAACCCAGCGCCATAGGTTGCGTTTGACTGCCATACTTCGCGGCGATCGTACTCCCCGCTCCGCCACAGGTAGAGGGCGCAGTACCGAAGCCACCATGACTTGCACCACCACCGCAGTTAATTTGATCCAAGCCATTTCCGGGCCCTCCCGCGCCATAACCCGTACCCGTCGCATCAATCGAGGCGCCCGAATAAACAGTGACGGTGGGAGCGGTCAAAATGGTTCCGAAGCCAGTACTCGTGTTTCCCAACGGGATGAGACGAGAAGTGTTGTTCAACGTCACTGTGTTGGTAATGGACAAATCACCTTGAATCGAAAACGTTGCAGCATTGTAGAGATCCACCTGAGTGGCCGTGGTGTTTCCAAGAATTGTCAGAGCGGCTGTTGCGGTTTGACCTACGATAATTGGTCCGTTTACAGTTAAGTTGCCACTGACAGTGATATTGCAACCGTTATCGACAACAACTCCGGTTACGGTACTACTCGCAAAGTCAGTCGCATTCACAGTCTGTGTGGATGCGTAAGTACATACCAGCATGCCATTGGAAATTTCAAAGATAGTACCGGCTCCAGCGGTGCTCGTCGCGGACGCCGTCACGCTGCCCGTGTAGGTTTTCGATTGAGAGTAAATGGCAATTCGGCCGCCACCTGCATTCGTGCTTCGAGGCGAAGTCCCGCCATTCGCAGATATTACGCCGTTACCAGAAAAAGCTCCGACATCAAGCCAGATCGAGCCCCCCGAACCGGCGCCACTACAATAGCTGCCATCGCCCGGCCCATTTAAACCATTCGCAGTAATCGATCCACCCACTGCAAGCGAATTGGAAACGATCTTAATAGCGCCGCCTCCGTTGCGCAGTCCACCATAGTAAGTACTCAAGCCACCTCCCGAACCCATTGCTGTGGGCTGTGTCTGACTGCCATAGACCGCCGCAATGCCACCCACTGCGTGACCGCAAGCCAAGGGTGAAGTGCCCAAGCCCCCATGACTGGCTCCACCACCACAATTCAACTGATCCGTTCCATTTCCCGGACCTCCAGCACCATACCCTTGTCCGTCCGCGCTGATTAACCCGACCACATTCAGACTATTCGCACGAAGGATCACTCCACCGACTCCTACAGTTCCAACGGTGAGCGTCTGCCCACCCGCAACTGTAATATCCTGGGTAGAGCAATCATAGTCCCCGGCAGCCAAGGATTGCGTGTTCACCGTAACTGTCGCGCCCACCCAGGGACACTCCTCTGCCCGCGCTCTTTCAGCAGCAAAGAAGAGAAGCAGTGATGCGGCAAAGATAAGCATCTTCATTAATAATCAAACCTCAATTCCGTAACGGCGAGTCGCGCTGCAGGAATCTTCGTCAACATACGTACATACAGAGCTACCCAAATCTATTGAGAGCTAAATTCCCAAAGGATTTAGGCACTTCTATTCTTAACTTAAATAGTAAAGTATTAATGAATATTTGCAAGTGATTTGAATTTACGGCTTAATTATTGGAATTTAAATGGTTTTAATTGAACACGAAAACGCATTCCCGGCAGCAAACCTCTCCCGCCTTTCCCGCCCACCTCCGATTGCAAGTCACGACGCCGACCTGTGTTACTGTTAGAGTTGAAACGAGGCCGCTTTTGATTTTTTTAAACTCATTGCTGGTCGTATGGTTTTTTCAAATCGCCTCAGTGCTGGCGACCACCCCAGACTCGTTGGAGGAACTCGCCAACCAAGATCTGCTCATTCGCACGGTCGAGAAATTTGAGGAAGTCTCCCAGGCTTTATCGCAAAACGAAGCTGATCCTTGTAAACAAGATACCATTAGCAGCTGGGTCGATACAGTGCCCAAACTTAAATCGGGGCAGAAACTCAAAGCCGATGAAGTGCTCTTCGTCACCCATGCATCCAATTACTTCAATCATAGTTTAAGCATCAAAGAGAATCTGAATAAGCGAATTAAAGAAGCCAAAGCCAAAGGAATTGTCGTCATTTATCTGGTAGACACTCTGGTCAAAAGATTTATCTCCGAATACTTCCTCGATCACAAACCCGACTATCTCCTGCTCTCATCAGGCGGGGATCATCAGATCAAACTACGAGCCAAAAACCTGATTTTCAGTGGTGGATTTTTCGAAGCCTGTGCCGCTGAAACAGCCAGGGATGCATTTTTGAACAATGATCCCAAGATACCACTGCGCGCCACCTATCTTACCGATTCGCTCTACATCAGGGACGGTGGAAAAGGCGGAACACCCTTGAAAACCGAGCTTTCCGGAAGAACTGATCAGGAGATCCTGCATTTCCTTGAACGGAATTATTTCATTGAGGGCGCGCTTGGGGATCAGAACTGGCACACAGAACGCTATGCAAATTTCAAGAATTTCACTTTCAAAATTTTTCGAGACGGCCGGGAAATCGGAAAATTCGGGCGTGGTCGACGATCAGTGGAGATGAACTTCGTAATCGAGTCCCAGCCTTGAGCAATGTGAAACATTCGCATAGGCTTCATAACTCCATCCAATTTGCACCTTGTGCGGCATTCACCTTGAGCGGTACATCGAGCGTCAAAGCACTTTCCATGACTTCCGTCACGAGCTTCAGGACCGCCGGAGCCTCATCCTTAGGGCAATCCAGAACGATTTCATCGTGCACCTGAATGATCATCCTGGCGCGGAAGTTCTGTTTCGTAAGTTGATCCTCCAGATCGATCATCGCAAGCTTCATGAGATCCGCGGCCGTTCCCTGAATCGGGGTATTCATCGCCATGCGCTCAGCATTATTGCGAATGGCGGGATTCCGCGACTGCAGATCCGGCAGTACACGCTTGCGGCCCAGCAGGGTCATGGAATATCCGCATTCGCGTGCATTGAGAATCAGCTGATCAAGGAACCTTTTGACGCCTGCATAACGGGTGAAATATTTCTCGATCATGTCCTTGGCTTCATGCCGGGGAATGCCCAGCTCCTGCGAGAGGCCGAAAACGGTTTTGCCGTACATCAGACCGAAATTGATCGCTTTGGCGATTCCACGCTGCCGATCATTCACACTCTCCGGAGCAATGCCAAAAATTTCACTCGCCGTGCGCCGGTGAACATCCTCACCTTTTTTGAAAGAGGCGACCAGTTCCCGGTCCCCGCTCATATGCGCCAGAATCCTGAGTTCAATCTGGCTGTAATCGACAGCGATCAACACGCAGCCTTCAGAAGGAATGAACGCGCGGCGAATTTTCTGACCGCGCTCGGTCCGGACCGGGATATTCTGCAGATTCGGATCCGAGCTCGAGAGCCTTCCGGTCGCCGTCACCGTCTGATTGAAGCTCGCATGAATGCGGCCCGTTTTGGGATCACGAAGACCCGGCAGCGGGTCGACATACGTCCCCTTCAACTTGGAAATTTCGCGGTATTCCAGCAGAATCCGCGGAACTTCATGAAGCGGTGCCAGGATCTCAAGTACGGAAGCATCAGTCGAGTAGCCGGTTTTTGTCTTGGACTGCACGGGTAACTTTAACTCATCAAAAAGCAGGTGCGCCAGCTGCTTGGGCGAATTCAGATTAAGCGGGCCATGAGTGAAGGCCTGCACCCGGGTCTCGAGTTCCCGCAGCTCTATGCCGAATTCTCTGGAAGTGGTCTGAAGCCAGGGCACATCGATGCAGACGCCCTCGCTTTCCATCCCTGCAAGCACGCTGACCAGCGGCATGTCAATTCGCGCAAAGACCTCAAGAAGATGCTCGTCTTTCAATTTATCCCGAAGTTTGTGCCACAGGATCAAAGCGACCCAGGCGTCTTCAGCGGCATAACGGGTGGCGAGCGAAATCGGGACGAGATCAAAACAAAGCGCGTCTTTACCTTTTCCACAGACTTCTTCATAGGTCAGGACTTTGTAATTGAGGTACTTATCGGCAAGTGCAGCAAGGTTCAGCCTCCCTTCGGCATTCAGAACATAAGCGGCGATCATCGTATCCGCACCCAGTCCGTCAGGTTTCAAGCCCTGGGCGAGCAGGATGCTCCAGTCGTACTTCAGATTCTGACCGATTTTTTTGTACCGGGGGTTCTCGAGATAAGGCTTCAGGGCAGCCAGAACTTTCGTGAATTCCAGTTGCGTCTCAGAGGTGGCGCGATGACCGACCGGAATGTAAAAACTTTCAGAAGGCTCACAGCAGATCGAGAAGCCGACAATTTCCGCTTCCCTAGGGTTGAGCGAGGTGGTCTCCAGATCAAAGCCGAATTCCTTGGTGCGCTCCATTTTTTTCAAAAGAGCTGCCAAAGCTTCATCCGTATTGACGGTGGTGAACTTACCCGGAGCAAGGGGGGCCAAAACCGCTGGAGAAACGGGCTGATCTGCGACTGGAACCGCCGGACGCGGACGCGTCGCAGCACCTGACGCAGCACCCGTCACCTGCGCCGAAAGATCCGCCGGGCTGGCAGTGCGCTCAATATGCCCGCCTCCGGCAAGCTTCGCGTTCTCGGCCACTTTGATATGCCAGCGCTCGAGGAGGGAATTGAAATTAAGTTCCGCAAAAAGTGTCCCCAAATGCTCCGTCACATGAAAGTGATAGCTCAGCAACTTCTTGTCCGGCACGACATCAAGGCTCTCGTGCACGGTCGCCAGTTCGGCCGAAAGCTTTGCATTCGCTTCATGCGTCCGGATGGCTTCACCTTTTTTACCAGGGATTTTGCTATTTTTAGCGGCTTCCAGAATAAGGGTGAGAGTTCCATATTCACGAAGCAGATCGGCTGCCGTCTTGGGACCGATACTCGGCACCCCCGGAATATTATCCGAAGAGTCACCGACGAGCGCCAGGTAATCCCGGATCTGTTCGGGATTTACGCCAAATTTCTCCACAACCTGCTCGGGCCCGTAAAATTTATTGGCCATCGTGTCCCAGATTTTAACGCAGGGACCCACAAGCTGCATCAAATCCTTGTCACCTGTCACGACCACGGCTTTATGATCGGGAGATTCGGCACACCACTTCCTGACCAGGGTTGCAATCAGATCGTCGGCTTCCACACCACTCAACCGATAAGACGGAATTTCCATCGCCCGTACGAGTTCCTCGATCCTGGCAAACTGCGGGACAAGCTCCTCAGGCGGCGCACTCCGGTTGGCCTTGTACTCGGTGTAAAGGGTTTTACGAAAAGAGGGTTCTTTAGAGTCATAAACCACTGCGAGCAGTTCAGGTTTCGCCTCTTCCACGAGGCGCGCGAGCATCGTAGCGACACCATATACAGCGTTCGTCGGTTCCCCCGTCTTCGTATGAAGCGGGCGAATTCCAAAAAAAGCACGGAAGATGAACGAACTCACATCAATGAGATAAAGCGTATTGCTCGGATCCAGAAAGGGCATGAAAAACCTTATACCTTAGTATCGACGACTTCGGTATCGCCCATCACGTCTCCGAGACGATGACCGGTGTCAACGCTCAGCATGAGATAAACTTCCATGATCATGAGCGGAACGCCGATGAGAGCAAGAATCAGCCAACCCCAAATCGGGATAATGGCAAAAAACGTGGCAATTCCCACCGGCGCATTCCGAAAGACGGAATCACGAACTTTGGCAGGAGCCTGACGGCCCGTATGAATCACCTGAAGCCGCATGATTTTCTTACCGACACTCTGGCCCCGGAAGGGACCGAAGTTCATGCCATCGCCCACCAGACTGTAGATAAATCCGAGCAGAGGTCCGAGCGGGTACGGCATCACCACCGAAAGGGCTACCACGACCGCCATATCTATGAACTTGGCAATCACCCGGTTGATAACGCTCGTTTTTGTTCGTATTTGGCCCCCGGTTTGGCGACGATCGGACGAGGGTAGAGCGAGTGCCAGAAGCATTTAAGACTGCCCCTCGGATTGGGTCCTTAGGAAATAACGATCCATAAGATCCACTATACTATGGATTGCAAAAATATGGGTTTCTTGAATCCGGCAGGAATTCTGGCCCTGCGAAACATTCAAGCAGAAATCAGCTAGAGCCCTGAGCTCCCCCCCTGAGCCGCCCGTGAGCGCAACCACTTTACAACCGATTTGCTTGGCTGCTTTCACTGCAACGAGGACGTTGGCGCTATTGCCGGAAGTGGAGATCGCGAAAACTACATCACCTTTCCTGCCCAGGGCCAGGATTTGTTTTGAAAATATCTCGTCGTACCCGAAATCATTTCCCACGGCAGTCAGGACTGAAGTGTCGGTCGTCAGGGCGATTGCAGGCAGGGGTCTGCGCGCGACAAGCATCTTTCCAATCAGCTCGCCGCTCATGTGCTGGGCATCCGAAGCCGAGCCACCATTACCCAAGATGAGAATTTTGCCGTCTCCTCGAAAGCACTCTCCAAGGAGTTTTGCGACCTGAACGAGTTTGGCTCCCTCTTCCTTCAAGAAGACTTCTCGCGCAGCTGCCGACTCCTGTGCAGTCCGGATCAGATATTCACTGGCAGACGGGGAGGCAGACAGGGTGGCTTTCATGCGGTGCTCCATAGACCTTAAAAACAGCAAGAGGCTTTATTTTTTTGAGCTTATCGTTTATGAAAAAGGCTAGCGATTTTCCATACAAAAGTAAAGGGCCCCCACTATGGCAGACTCAAAGAACGTATTCACCGCAACTGACACCAATTTCGAGGCCGAGGTGCTCCAATCCCAGCAGCTGGTCATCATTGACTTCTGGGCTGAGTGGTGCGGCCCCTGCCGGATGCTCGGTCCGACGGTTGCCGAAATCGCCGATGAGTTCGCCGGCAGGATGAAAGTCTTCAAAATGAATGTTGATGAAAACCCGAACACGCCTTCGCGGTTCCATATCCGGGGGATTCCGACCATTCTTTTCTTCAAAAACGGCGCCGCCGTGGATCAGCTCGTCGGCAATCACCCCAAAGCCACGATCGTCTCGACGATTCAGAAGCATCTGTAAACTGATTTCATCGGAACCCTCCGCCAATCCGTTGGCGGCGAACTTCTGAGACATTTCTCTCTTGTTTTCGGGCTTTTTGGCTTACAATTTTCTCTCAAGGGAGAACTTTGCATGAGCCGCTCGTTATTGGTCCTGGTCGGATTGGTTTCAGTTTCACTCGCCTATTCAAATGTCTGGGCAGTAGCCAAAGGACCCAAGAAACCCGATCAGGCGATGGCATTCTTCAATCCGGATTCAGTGGTCGAAAAAGCGGAGTACACCTCGTCCGCGTTCAGTTCCCACCTGGGCGATGTGGATCGCTACATGAACGCCTTTGTCAGACAGGAGCAGGACTCCCGCTCCGTCGAAGCCAAAAAGTCCAAAGTGGCCAAGCTCGCTGCCGAGCAGAAAGCCCGCGACTCCAAAGCTGAGTTGCTTGCCATTTTGAAACAGGACAATGCGGAAATTACGAAGAAAGAGACAAAATTCGCGCAAGTCAAAGGTCGCATCAATGAACTTGAAGAATTCACCAATCAGGCGGATGTGAACCCCGATGAACTGAAGAAGCTCAAGAAGGAGCGCGATGAGCTGGAAGGTTTCTTCAAATCCGCGCAACGCCCGAGCCGCAAAGATCCGGGCACGTATTCACCCGGCGGCATGCAGGCAAACGAGAAGCTTAAAAAATCCCTCGATGAGGCGACCGCCAAAAAGGCCGATTTCGATGACAAATATAAGAAGCTCGAAAGCGCCCTGAACGGTTCGGATAAGCTCAATTTCCAGAACGAAGGATTTGCGAAGGGAATTGACGAAATGTTCAGCCGTATGAAGGACAATTATTACGATGCCCGGCTGCTGCTGACCGACTTTGATACGCTCAAAGCCAAGCATGATATCACAGGTCTTCGCCTCGAAATCCTCAAAGCCAAAGTCGAGGACAGAATGAACAAAACCCTCCTGGGCAGTTACGTCAATGAACAAATCAACAAAGCCCTCTCGAAAATCTGCGAACTCCAGAAGCAGTGTGTCTCTGAAAACGGGATGCCCAAAGCCGCGACAGACCTGAGCAAGAGCCTTGAGGGAATCGCTGTCAAGGTTGACGAAACAGCCCCGGGCAACAAAGCCGGCAAGGCTTCAGAGTAAAACAGGATCTTTTCATCCTAAGTTCACTCTGAGGGTTGACCGCACGACGGAATCCGGTATTCTTAAGTTAAGGAATAATTTCATTTTTTTGCTTTCGACGCCCCTGCTGGGCGCATTCACATTAAGGAGCTAGCTCATGGAATACCCGAGCTTTATTCAATCAACCATCACTTCTTTCCAAGCCGGCGGTCCGTGGATGATCGGCATTGCCATCGCACTGGCGATTTCGGTCGCCTTCTCTTTCGAAAAATTTATCCGCCTCTTTTTTCAGTACAATGTGGACGGCGTGTCCTTCATGTTTGAAGTGCAGAAATATGTGCTCGCAAATGA
Source organism: Bdellovibrionales bacterium GWA1_52_35 (assembly GCA_001769805.1). GTDB lineage: Bacteria > Bdellovibrionota > UBA1018 > UBA1018 > UBA1018 > GWA1-52-35. Next base: position 164,833 of record MEPO01000022.1, on the reverse strand, counting down.
TCTCGACGGTGCGATCCGACTCTGCAATGGCAGCGGTCAGGCCGCGCTTCCCAAGGTGATCAAAGCGGGTCTTCAGCGTGCCTCCCGTGATGAAGCCCAGATTCAGAATGCGATCGATGCTTCGAGCCTCGAGATGATTCCGAAACTCGAGCGCCGCCTCTCTTACCTGGGTTTGATCGCCAATATCGCCGTGCTTCTGGGACTTCTCGGTACCGTCACCGGGCTGATCAAATCGTTCGCGGCCATTTCACTGGCGGATCCGGCCCAACGGCAGGCGATTCTTTCAAGCGGTATTTCTGAAGCGATGAATGCCACGGCTTTTGGTCTGGTCACGGCCATTTTCACGATGATTGCGCACAGTATTTTAACCAACAAGGCGAACAAGATTCTCGAGGAAATCGATGAATTCGGCGTTAAATTACTGGATCTTCTTTCCGCCCGCAAATACCGCCAAGGCGCCCAGAAAGAGTAACCGCAGTGTTAAAACGTCCCAGCTCCCGACGCAAATCGAAGAAAGACCAGGTCGAGCTCAACCTCGTACCCTTCATCGATGCGATGGTTACTTTGATCGGGTTCATGCTTTTCACGACCTCGTTTCTGGCAATCGTCAGTATCGAATCCCCATTCCCTCAGACCAGCCCGAGCAGCAACCAGCAAAAACTTCTGGAAAAGCCACTGCAGCTGACCGTCAGCATCCGCGAGAAAGAATCGGAGATCTGGAGCCCCTTTGAACGGATCCCCTCCAAACTGATTCCACATACTGAAGAGGGAAAGCCTGACATTCAAGCCATTCATGAGGCTCTGTTTCCGATCAAGCAACAGTTCCCGGATGAGACGAAGATCGTCATCGTACCGGCTGCCCGGACGACCTATGATCTTTTGATCTCACTCATGGACGGGCTGCGGACGGTAGAACCGACGGACCCCCCGCTTTTCAGAAAAAACCCTGCAACCGGAATAGATGAAGCGGTTAAAACCCTTTTTCCTGAAGTGATCTTCGGGAATTTGCTCGGAGACACTTGACATGGCCTTCCGATCCATTCGATCACGAAGAAACCGCAGAAAACTCCCGGGCTCTTTTGAGCTGCAACTCACCAGCATGATGGACGTGCTCGTGATCATTGTCGTCTTCATGCTCAAAAGTTATTCGACCAGCACTAATTCCTTCACGACGGTCCCCGGCCTGAAGCTTCCAATTTCCACTTCGCAGGATGTTCCGGCCGACAGTCTTCAGGTGATCATCACCCCGGAATCGCTCACGTTCGAGAACGAGCGGATTCTGGATTTCGTCCTGACCTCCGGCAGCCTTGAGAGCAACGATGCCGTCTACGAGTTCAAGACTTCCGATACGGATGAGGGGGGGCGGCGGATTGTGCCCCTTTATGATGCCCTGATGAAGTCCCGCGACAAGCAGGAGTTCCTGCGTGCAAAATCTCCCAGCAAGGATGCGGATGGCAAGCCGTTGCCTTTCGAAGGCTTTCTCGCCATTCAGGCTGACAAGAGTGTCCCTTATGAGACGATTCGCAAAATCATGTACACCGCCGCAACTGCCGGATATCGGGTTTTCAGGTTTCTGGCCATGAAACAGGAAATCTAAATGACCCCTGAAATCGAAAAGGCTCCGAGAACGCTGAGGACCAGTCTGGCCGAACGGACTGACGTGAATACCAAACGAAGCCTCCGGAAATATCTGATCAATCCCCGCTTCCAGCTTTCGATGCTGGCTTACTTTGCCGTGATCAGTCTGGTGACGATTCTGGCCATTTATATATCAACGAGAATGGCCTGGAACTCGCTGGCTACGAGCCCCCTGCTCACCCGTCTGGTGGGTGATCAGTTCCTGCAGGCGCTACTCGCCGAACAGCGAAGCACTCTTACTTCAATTTTCGTTATCGCCTCCGTTGAGGCACTCCTGATTCTGATGATCAGCGGCATGATTATCTCTCATCAAGTCGCCGGACCGATCTACCGGATTCGCAAATCGCTGGATAAGATTGCGGATGGCCATTATCCGAAGCCGGTCACATTCCGCAAGCATGACTACTTTCTGGAAGTCGAAGAGTCCTTCAACCGGGCGATTAAACGCGTGATTGAATCAGGGCTTCCTCCGAAGCCTCCGGCGAAACCCGAATCCAAATCTCCTGAAAGCCCCGATCACCTCTGAACGAATTTAAACGGATAACTGACCTGGACCAGCCCCGCGCCCCTGGGGATCGGGAAATTAATACGCCTGATCACCTGCAGAATGCAGGCTTCCGTATTCACGTTTTTCAAACTGGTGGATTCGATTCCGGCCTGGGCAACTTTACCGCTGGAGCCGATGACAAAAGTGGTCCCAACCCGGCCGGCAAGCCGCTGATTCTCGGCATTCAGCTCACGTTCATAGCAAAGCCTGAACTCATCCCGATGCGCTAAAAGAGCAGCTTCCACTGCTCCCGCATCGATCGAACCCATAACGACTGCCTCTTCAGGCCCACCGGTACGGATGGCCACACGAGACTGCCCCCCGATAATGCCGGATCCTGAACCTGCAGCACCGAGCCCCGTACCGACCCGACCGCCGCCCCTGCCCTTTTGACCGAGGCCTCCTAAAGTTTCGGCAGTTCCTCCGCCACCTTTTCCGGAGCCAGAAAGAGCGAGCCCTTCGTTGCCGAAGGTATCAAAGCCGCCAAAGCCCTTGAGTTTCTCGCCGCCTTTACCCAGCTTAGCTGCACTATTACCGAGAATATTTTCGATTCTACCACCGGCACTCTTGAGGAAGTCCACATTTCCAATATCCGGCACTTCACTTGCGCCTGATCCTCTGCCAGCGCCGCCCTGAGGAGCTGGACGAAAGGCAACCGTTTGCGACTTCTGCTTGGTTACAATCGGAGCTTTCTTGGAACCGCGCGTGCCTTCTTTACCCTTGGCGCGCGCCCCTTCTCCCTCTTTTGCCTGCTGCTGGGCCCCCGGTGACTTGGGACGTACCTGGACCAGCTTTGTTTTGCCGACCTTCATTTCCTTCACTACCGGCTTGTTCAAATTGTTCAGGTTGGGTTTGATCTCGACTTTTGCGACTGGTATCGGTGCGGGAGCCGCCTTTTCGGTTAGCTTGGGAGCCGGCTCACGTTTTGTGCGATAAATGTACTTTTCGGGCTGATACAAAATGGTTGCGATCCGGTCCGGCAACTGTTCGGCTTCCAGAGACGCCGGCACATGAGCATTGAGCAGAGCCAGAACAGTAACAGCGGTCAACAGCATTGATGAAAAAAAGACTTTGGTGAAAAACGGATCCCGTTCCCACATCCGACTGAGTTTAAGCCTCGGGGGTGCCGCCGTATAGCTGAGATAAAAGGAAATGGACCCCAGTTCCAGCTTCACGAAATCTTCGGGTGCGAGCGGAATACGTGTGTTGCCTTCCTTGCGCAGATCCTCAATGCTCGAAAGCTGGCCTTTGCGCTGAATCACCCCTTGCATCTTGGGATCCAGATTCAAGACAAAACCGGCGCCCTCTTTTTCGGCCAGCAGGTGCTGCTTGGCGGAGAGAAGAGGCGGCACACCAAAATGACTCCGGCGCGTTTCACCGAGAACAACTGCTTTTTCGGTGGTGAAATGTTCGACATCGAGAATCACTTCGTTCCAGGACATGACTACTTCGAGGGCGGACTTGAGAGTCGGTCGCATGTCAAAGATCGAGCGAACCTCGCGTTCATCTTCAAGCAGCAAAGAAGAGAAATCCTCTTGGTCATTAAAAAACAGCTTGCGGCCTTCCGCTTCGCGCATCAGCTCTTTGGGAATGGTGAAAGAGAGTTCCACCATGCTGAAAATCAGGGTGTGATGACCGATCTGGATTGCATCTCCTTCATGGAGATTAAAGGTCACCCTTTTCTTGCCATTGACGAAAACCCCGCTTTCACTCGCGAGATCGTAAATCACCGGTATATCATTGTTCTCAATCACGGCATGGATCGGGGCGACACCATCCCCGCTGATCCGGACATCGGCGGACTCCACCGAGCCAATGACCAGTCTGGCTTTGTCGAGCCGGATGGTCTGGTCCTGATCGAGCTTTAAAACGGCGATTTTGCGCTGAGGCGCCGGTTTCGGCTGAAGAGTTGCGCCGGGCTTCTGATTTTCAAAATTCTGATCACTCATGCAATCGCCTCACTTGCTCAGTACGACGTCCCTGAGCATTTCCTTGTGAAAATTCTTTCTACGTTTAACCAGGGAATCAAACTTCTCTTCGGGCCGGTGCTGAAAATAAAATTCGCCGGGATTGCGGACTTCGCCCTCAATCTGCGCCCCCTCAAAATCCAGATCCGTCTTCTTCGGGTATACCACACGCGGCTCTCTCGCTGGCTTATCTGCCACAGGAGCCGCGTAAGCCGTCCGCGACCAGACCAGTCCCGCCGCAAAAGCGAGGCCGCAAACCGCTACCAGCAACATCACGGCAAAAGCAGCCCGATATCTGTAATCTATTTTGAGCCGTTCCATACCCTGCAAACCCCTTTCAAACGCTCTTTTGCTGATTTTTCGAATCCGATCAAAACCGTATCACTGTCTTCAAGCACCGAGATACACTTCGCCGCCCCTGCCGCACCTTTGACTGACTCTCTTGCTGCTTCATGATAAAAACTGACGAAATCGCTGTCTTTCAGGCCTCGACCAATCGCTTTTCTGAACTTCTCGTCGGCTTGAGTCATTTCACCCAAACCTTGAAGCGCGATTGCGTAAGCGGCCAGAACCTCCGCACTGCCATCCTTGGCGCTGACCTGTTCCCAAACCGGTTTGGCCCGGGCGAAGAGCCGGTAATAGTTCAGCAGAACACCGCGATTATAGCGGGTGGGCAGGAAAAATTCGTCGGCTTTTTGCGCCGCCACGAATAATTGGGCCGCCTCCGCCACATTCAGCCAGTCTTCCTGACCAGTACCCCGGAGTTCCAGAACCGCCCGGTTGTTCAGCGCCATGGAGGTGACCGATGTCTTGGTCGGCTTTTTTGAAGAGCCCGTCAGACCCAAGGCCCGGTCATAAGCCAATTTCGCCAGCAGTGGCTTGTTTTCACCCCAAAGCAGATTTCCATAATCGACCCAGGCTGCAATGTCTTCGGGATTTTTCAGAAGACGCTCACGCACTTTCTGTAAAGCGGTCGCGCGGCCATCATTCCCGCCATCAGCAGGAATTCCTGCCAGCCGCATTTTCCCGCGGAACCCCTGGGCCCGGCCCGGCTGAGGTGCTTTCGCATCCGCAAGGTGATCGGCCAGAGCCGGAAGAGCGGGGCTGAGCAGCTCCACCGCAAGCGCTTTGTTGTAACCTTCAAGCCAGGTACTGATCGCTTTCTTGCGCAAGGGGCCGCTCACCGATTCCAGACCTTTGCGGAACTTGGCTGCAGCCTGAGGGTCCGCGCCGGCGGGTATTGGAATCGCATCCATTTCCTCTGCAAATCTGTAAACCCAGGTGGCGAGGCGCTCCAAGGCGGCAATCGCCCACGGACCTCCAGCTTCCACGGCCGATTGATAAGCCTTGCTGAGCGAATCCAAAAAGGTGAGCCGCTGGTTCATGGCTTTTTTGAGCTGCGCATCCGGCAACTGCAAGGGTTCAAACCGGGTGCTGGTCTCGAGATACTCCGCAAGTCGATAGCGCGCATAGCCCACAAAGGAGGACGTCGCATCGGATTTTCCATGCCCGGCCACTTTTTTATAGGTGGCTTTGGCCTGCTCCAGATTCCCGTCCTTTGCGTACAAATCCGCGAGTTGTGCGCCACAGGCCGCTTCATAATCCGGGGCACCGCTCATGCAAACCTGATAAACCTTTGCGGCTTCCCCGTTTTTCTGGGAATTTTCGTACGAAGCCGCAAGAGCAAGTGCAATCTTTCCGCGATTTGCCGCCTTCGGATTCTGTTCCAATAAGACTGCCCAGATTCCCTGAGCGCGAGGAAGGTCTCCGATCCCTTCATAAATGCGCGCGGCGGTCTCCAACGAATTCGGATCGCCGCCCTCGCGCCCGGCTTTTTCAAAGAGGCGTGCTGAAAGCTCAAACCGTCCCTGAACCAACTGGGTACTAGCAACCCCGCGAATTGAATCCCTGACCCTGGCACTCTTTGGAAAACGCTTCAGCCAACTCGAAATCACCCGCTCCTGCGAAACAAAATCGCTCGCCTTACCGTAGGCGGCCACAGCATTTTCGAAAGCTTTTTCGCTGAAATCGGTTTGATTGCTTTCTGCGGCCAGCATCTCATAGCCTTTAGCGGCTGCCGCAAAATCCCGATCCTTCTCATCACCGGCAATGGCAAACACTTTCAAGCGCAATTCCTGCTCAACAAGAGCCGCTTTCAATTTACCGGCCCCCGATTCCTGGTCTGCGGTCATGAGAGTGGAATTTTTGCGAAGTTCCTTGATTACATCCGCGAGATCGTCAGCTGCGCCGCTTGCAGCTTCAAGTGCGGCAGCGCTGGCATTCGCAGGCGGAACGGGATCTGCCTGGAGCTGCAGCCAGAGCCGTGCAGCCGTAAGTGATTGCGTGGTGCGCGGCCAATTGGAAAGCATTTTCCGGATGCGCTTGATTGAATCCTTCTGCGTGTTCTTGTATCCGGCCAGGACCTGCGCTGCCCGAAGTGCGGCTTCGCGGGCCTCGGGCGTGTCTTCCAGGGCTTCCTGCAGGCGATCAGCCGCTTCGATATACTGCTTTTCGAGTTCGGAAGGTTCGCCCGGCTTGACTCCGCTGGAACCCGCCTTGCTCCCCTGCTCGGATTTTTTTACCGCTTCAGCCAGGCTCGCGGTCCAAAGTGCTCCGGCTTCCTTGGCATAGCGTTTGTCCTTGGATCCGACGACATGGCGGTAGAGGTCAGAAGCTTCCCGGGATTTCCCGAGATCCCGCTTCACTTCGGCCAGGTACATTTCGATTTCCGGCGTTTCGCCGCGCGGATCTTCCTTCGAGAGGAAGGTCTTGAGGTAGACCGCGTAAAAGGCTTCGGCAATTTCCAGTTCGTTGCGTTGATGTTTTTTCCGATACTTCTCATGATGCTCCGTCGCGGTCCGGCGGATCATGGCCCGGAGATTCTGCGCGGCAATCTGAGTCTCGGAATCCCCTCCTTCCGAGATCTTCGCTTCTTTCAAACGTGACAACGCTTCCATGTACCGACCTCGGCGAAGATCCAGATCAACCAGTTTCACCAGTACCCTGAAGGCACCATCGGTTCCTGGATTGGTCTTCAGCAAGGATTCATAGACCAGGGTCGCTTTGACCGGCTCGACATTGCGCTCGTATTGTTTACCCAGACGCTCCAGCACTTTAGGATAAAAACTCTTATCACCGGCTACTGACTGGAAATAAGCGATGGCCTCGTCCACTTTACCACTTTCGGTCATGAATACGGCCATGTCCCGGAGCGCCTCTTCGCGGAGCGAAAGGAATTTTTCACCACTGCGAGACGCGGAATCAATGGCTTCTCTCATGGTCGCCACAGCACGATCATATTGCTTCACCCGATAATAGCTCCAGGCAAGCTTGTGATGAATCCGTGGCGCCATTTCAGCCGGACTCTTCTTGAGTGCAATTTCGTAGTAAGCCTGGGCTTTTTTATGCTGCCCACTTCCGAAAGCGGCATCGCCCAGCTCCCGGTAGGCTTCACCCACAAAAGGACTATTGGGGAATTGCCGGGTCAACTGGTCAAAATAGGAGAGGCTATCTTTTTTCTTCCCGAGTTCAGCGCTGCTGAAGCCGAGAAAATAATAAATCTGATCGAGCTTGTTGTACGGGATTTTAAGACTCAGGACATCCTTGCTCGAGCGGATCGCCAGTTCCAGGAAGGGTTTGGAATGGGTGCGATCAATGAACTTGTCTTCCTGGTTGGCAGCCAGCCGGTTTTCGTGCACCCGGCCTTCAAGAAGAAAGGTCATCCGATACGCTTCAATATAGATCTCGGCCAGACGGAAATACAGGTCCGCCCGACGGTTCACGGGCGAGCGCCGGCCCAAGGCGATGCGCAATTGCGTGATTTCCTGATCGCGGATTTCCCGGATTTTGGACTCATTGCCCATTTCGACTTGGCGGATTTCGGAATCACTGTAGGCCCGGGCAAATACGGAATGAACGGGCGCGCACAGCAGGGTCAGGCTCAAGGCAAGCATCGATGTCCATTGCCGTTGTGTCATCCTAGCCACCGTTTTTGCACTCCGATTCCAGTCCGAAAACATAATCCCCCAGTTCATCATTCCAGAATTCGCCGTTAAAAGACCAGCGATACTGATAATCCCTGCGTTTGGGTTCGACGTTACCCCGGCCGCGAGCCTTGGAGGATCCGGCGGTTTCGGGCTTTGAAAGAAGCTGCTCTTTGGCCTGCTTCAACATCTCGAGCTTGATGAAGGCCATTTTTTCAAAATCGCCGATCAGCGCCGAATGATAGTCAATCAGGCTGTTCTTGACGAAAGTGCCACCCAGAAGCTGGATGGAACGGGCTCGCCATTTGAGCACCAGATTCAGGAAACCGGGAAAGCCTTTGCCGTCTTCCATGGAGAGTCCCGACTGGGAGGCAAAATGGCGCACGGCCGCGGCTTCGGAATTCAGGTGTCGTTCAGCCGCAATGAGGTTCTGGAAATACGGGCCCCGGATGAATCGATTCATGATCCGGTGGAACTCATTGCGGGTATAAAGAGAACTCTGCAATGCCTCTTTGCCAAGATTGTGGAAAGCCCCCAGATCTTTGGACCGGTTCTCCACAAACTGCTTCACCTGCTCACCGACCCGGGTGTACTTCGAATTGAACTCATTCACCGCTTCATTTGCATCCGAATAGAGGCAAAGAGCGAGATAGGATTGCGCACGCAGGACATCGGCTTCCGAGTTCCAGACAAAACTCAGGGCCGGGCTCTTGTAAGAAACAAGCCGTCCGAGGGAACGGTTGAACTCTTTACGCCCAAAGGCGTTCCAGGCCTGCTCAAAAAGAATATCCGGCCAGACGAAACTGGTTTTGGGAATCCGGTCGTAGGTCTGATCTGCCTCGTCCAGACGTTCCATCTGGTAAAGGGTCCGCGCTTCGCCCGCCAGGCAGCGGGAACGCAAATCAAGCTGTTCAGCTCGCGAACGAAGGACAGAAGCCCGCGACTGACAGGCTCGAAAATCCCGGATCGCCTGTTCGTTATTGCCCAGGATGGCATTCGAGGTCCCACGCAACTGCAGGGCCACCGGCCAGAGAGGGCTTTCGCTCTGAATTCCGTTCAGGTAACCGATCGCCTGCGAAACACTGCCTGACAGGATGGCCTCTTTGGCGAGCGCATAAAGATAGGCGCTGCGGTTTCGGGCATCATAATCCTCGTATTTCGTGTGACGAATCAGATATTTTCTCAGAATATCCGGTCCCACGCGAATCAACAGACTTTCGGTGTCCCCGAGTACCCGGCGGATGGCGTTCTTGTTTCCCATCTGAAGGGTGCGGATGAAGAAATAGGAAGCCGTATCCGGCAGCCCGGCTCGCAGAAGTGAAAGCGTGATCCAGGAGTAAGCTTCCGCTTTCAACTCCGGGTTTTCCTGGGCGGCATCGAAGGCATATCGTGCTGCCTTGAAGTAGGAACCGGTTCGATACATCGTCTGCGCGTCCTCGAGTGGCGCGGCAGCCGCGACGATTCCCGCATTCACCAGCAGGCACTGGATCAGCAATGCCAGGAGCGCGACGCGCATCAGATTCTCCACCCCAGGCCAATATCGAAGTTATAATTGGAGTACCAGGCATTGGTGCTGGACGTGGGCGCAACCGGCGCACGATAAGCCGCACCCAGGAAATCGAGTCGGACCGAGAAGCTGTCGTTCAGATAATAGTGATGTCCCGTGCCGAAATACCAGGCGGTAAAGCTCTGATCCGTGAAAGAGGAAGCCCCTTTGGCAGTGGTCCGGGTTTCAAGGGCGGTCTGCATCGTTCCAACACCCGCCGAGAAATACCAATCCAGATACAGAATTTTATTGAAGACATTGATCTTCGCGTACCAGGGCACCCATTGCGCCGTCACACCCATTTGCGAACGAACTTCGCGCACCAGCGGCCAGGTCGTGGGACTCGCGTCCTGAAGCTGGTTAAAGGTGGTGTTCGATTTATTTGAAGTTTGTGTATAAAAAGTTTCGATACCGAACGCTTCCGAAAAATAAAAAGCGACCCGGGGGTCGAGATTGTAGGTCGTACGATAAGGGTTGGAAACCCCGACCCCCGACAGCAGACTCAGCATCAGCTTATGCGCTTTTGCATAGCGACGATTCTGAAGAACATAAATTCTTTTCTCAGGATCAAGCCAGCTGAAGCTGTAATCATCGTTTGTTTCTCGTGGATTATCCGCTGCATCGGCCCAGCTTGCCGCCATCAAAGTGAGCCACACGATTGCAAGCAGCGTGAGCCCGATACGGATTCCCCATTCCCTAGTGACCTGTTGCCAAATTCCATGGTTTTTCATGATCTTAAACAGTTTAACAAGCACTGATAACGCTCAGCAAGTTTTATCACAGGGTTGAGCGGTCTACTTTGCTTTATATGCTGTCAAGAGATTGGCGTTTTCGTCCCCGGGCCAGAGCGATCCGATGAGCGCGGTGATAGTTTTCAGTCAACTCTTTCCAGTCGAAATGCGAACTGACTGCTTCAACGCGATTCCGGATTTCGATCCGCTCGCGCATGCTCATGGTGATGAATTTGAAAATGGACTCGGTCAACAAGTCGGAACTCGCATCGAAACTGCGCTCCCGACGCTCCACAACATAGAGTCCTCTATCCGCATGCTGAGGGACATTCTGCTTCACATAGCTGCCGAAACCCGAAAGGTCGCTCGTGATGGAAGGAATTCCCAGGGCAGCACATTCCTCAGGCGTATAGCCCCAAGGCTCATAGTAGCTCGGAAAGACGCCGAGATGGCAGCCGCGCACGAACTGTTCGTAATCCAGGCTCAAGATCGGGCTTGCCGCCGTCAGAAAGTCGGGATGATAGACAATTTTCACCCGATCCTCCGGTCCATTAAGGAGATTGCAATTCTGGAGCTGCCGGAAAATGGGGTCATTGGCCTCGTTCACCAGATTATGAGTCACGAGTTTCGGCAAGCCCTGAGTGCCGTGCCAGGCGCGCGCCAGGCGGCGGAGGGCATGCAGCTCGGTTTCATCCAAAAGTTCCACTTTTCTCGCGTCGGTACCGGTCGCAGCCGAAGTCAGCAGCTTCGAGGAGACCGACGAAGCCATCACATCACAGTGATTGGACATCTCCTTAAAGAGCATCTGGTTTTTCAGAACGTCCACATTAAAGCCATGGGTAGGTGCCTTCGTGATCAGGAAAGCGATCACGGTGACATCCTTGTGCTCGCGCTTCAGACGGTAATTGAGGCGCGCCATGCTTTCGATGAAAAGATCAAAACCCTTGTTCCGATGCTCATAACGACCCGCGTTGAAAATATGCAGAGTCTTTGAAACATCAAAAGTGTAATGCGGGAAGAAGTGGGCCATCACGAATTCCTGGATCCGCTTCTTGTAAATCAGATGCAGGTTTTGGAATTCGTGAACGGCAGCGAAACGCCGGGCATTAAGGCCGTTCGGTAAAAGAACATCGGCTTTACGCCCCAGCAGGTGCTCGGCTTCCAGAGCGGTGATCTCGCTGATGGTAGTGAACGCCGTGGCACCCCAGGTTGCCGCACGCTCGATGGCGAAGCGCGCATAAATATTGCGCTCGCCGGCTTCGCGGTGGGGATTGATATTTGTGATATTCCGGTAAAAATCCGGATGACTGGTTGCCAGATACCGGCCCAGAATGGTCGCGTGGGTGGTGAAAACGGACGAAACCGGCAGATTCCGGTGATTAATCACGGGGATCGCGACACCGGCCATCCATTCGTGAAAGTGCGCGAGCACCGGCTCATCATTGTTGTTTGTGAGCACTTCCAGAAAGTCAGCGACAAGATACCCGAAGAGAACAACTTCATCGACCTCCTGCTCGCTGCCGGCGTTGATCTGGTGATCTTTCCACAAGTAATATTTAAATTGCGCGAGCTGGTTGCTGGAGGCGCAATCAATGAGCACGACCTGGGGTTCGCCGGGAACAAGCCACTTTCCGTAATAGACCTTGATCCCCCTCTCCTGCTCCAGCCGGTCACAGGCCTCCCCGAATTTGCCTTTCCGCGGCAACAGTTCAATTTCCAGTGCGGCGGCTTCGGGTTTGTACGGACCGACAAGGCAATAGCGATCGCCCCATTGCGCCTTCATGGCCTGGGATTTTGTTTTCAGAACGGTGTAAATACCTCCGAGCTGGAGACAGACTTCCCATCCCACCTCCACGAGCAAGGCTTTGTCGATCGCTTCTGTTTTGACCATGGTTGCCTGTCAGTTTAGCAAAACTCGGCGCTGATGAAAGTAGGCAGTTTTTGCAGGGCTCGTCAGGAATATGCAGGGAGCAGACCAGCCAAGTCAACTAGGCACGCTGTTAACGCGGCAGCAGTATCCGACTCGAACCTTCTGCGTCACACCATTTTTGAATTGTATCTTCATGTCAGAGCTCTTGATCTGCTAAATAATCGCGGTGAAAGACAGACTCCGGGCGAATGACCTCGATCAACTATTCTCGGCTCTGAAATCCAGCGGGTATTCCCTGCTAGGTCCGCGTGTCCATAACGGCGCGATTATTTACTCCAATATCGATTCTTCCCATGATTTGCCCCGGGGTTGGACTGACGAACAGGAAGCCGGCACCTATCGTTTGAAGAAAACCGAGTCCGCCGCATATTTCGGCTTTGCTTCGAGCCCCCAAAGCTGGAAGCAGTTTCTTTTCCCCTCTCGTGAGCGGCTGGTCCGCGCGGAAAAAAAACCCGGCGGCAGAATCACTTTCGTCAGTGAAGAACCAGACACTCAGAAGCGGGCGTTTATTGGCGTGCGCGCCTGTGACATCGTCGCGATTTCCATTCAGGATCGCATTTTCATCGACTCACAGATTCAAGACCCCTCTTACAAAGCACGAAGAGAGAATTCCCTGCTGGTGGCCGTGGAATGCACGTCATCGGGAGCGACGTGCTTCTGCGCAAGCATGAAGACCGGGCCGGGGGTTCGAGGCGGCTACGATCTCGTGCTCACTGAAGTCGTTCATGAACGGGACCACTACTTTATAATTCGTGCCGGAAGCGAATCGGGCGAGACCCTATTGGAGCAACTCAGCCAGACTGGGGTGCTCCTGGAGAGCGGTCCCGAAGACCAGGCGCATGCCCAAGCCGTCGTGAAAACCGCGGCCAGCTCGCAAAAACGAAAAATGGATGCGCCTGGAGCCAGAGATCTGCTGGCCCGCAGCTTCGACCATAAACGTTGGGACGAGGTCGCCACGCGCTGTCTGAATTGCGCAAACTGCACCTTGGTCTGCCCAACCTGCTTCTGCGCGAACGTGGAAGATCATTCCGATCTGACTGGCGATCACGCGGAACGCTGGAGAAGGTGGGACTCCTGTTTCACGCTCGACCACAGCTACATTCATGGCGGATCGGTCCGGATGAGCGCTCAATCGCGATATCGCCAGTGGCTGACCCACAAAGTCTCTACGTGGTGGGATCAATTCGGAACGACTGGCTGCGTGGGTTGCGGCCGTTGCATTACCTGGTGCCCGGTGGGCATCGATATTGTTGAGGAGGTCCGGGCAATTGGAAAAGATGAAAACGATCGAGGAACTACTCAGGGGGCATCGCTTTTTCGAGGGGTTGCCTGAAACTGATATCGCACTTCTTGCCGGCTGCGGCCAAAACAAGATCGTGCAAGCAGGAGAGTATCTCGCCCGCGAAGGGGAATCCGCGAATACTTTCTACGTGATCCGTCATGGAAAGGTCGCGCTGGAAACCCAGGGAGCCGGACATAATGGCCTTGTTCTGGAAACCCTGACTGAAGGTGAAGTCCTGGGCTGGTCCTGGCTTTTCCCACCTCATCAGTGGTTCTATGACGTCCGTGTAATTGATGATGTGAGAATGGTCTCGATGGACGGCATCTGCCTGCGCGGAAAAGCCGAAGCCGATCCCGCGCTCGGATTCAGATTGATGAAAACGATCGCCCGCGAAATGAATGAACGCTTGCGTACCGCCCGCCTCCAGATTCTGGATGTATATGCTCAGTGACCCCATGCTCCCTGAATCCTACCGGGTCCAAAGCTATCAACGCGAAACGGATGACACTTTCAGCGTGAGTCTCGTACCTGCTTCCGGAGATAATGGAATTCCGTTCATTCCCGGTCAATTCAACATGATTTATGCTTTCGGGGCCGGTGAAGTGCCGATTTCGATCAGCGGCGACCCCGCCCTTACAAAAACCTGTGTTCACACCATCCGTTCAGTGGGACCAACCACGCGGCTTTTGAAAGCCTTGAAACCCGGGGCCATGGTGGGAATTCGCGGCCCGTTCGGAGTCCCCTGGCCCGTCGACCGGGCAATAGGCAAGGATCTCGTCCTCATTGCTGGAGGAATCGGGCTGGCTCCCCTTCGACCCGTTTTGTACCACGTACTCGCCAATCGCGAGCAATACGGACGCGTCGTTCTTCTCTACGGGGCCCGAACGCCCGGAGACATCCTCTTTCCGAAAGAACTTGAGCTCTGGAGCAGGCTCAAGAATCTTCAGGTCGAACTCACCGTGGATACTGCCGATCCCTCATGGAGGGGCAATGTCGGGGTCGTGCCCAAGCTCATTTCCCGGGCAAAGTACAATTCCCTAAAAGCAGTGGCCATGATCTGCGGACCGGAAATCATGATGCGTTACTCCATTCCTGAACTCAGTGCGTCCGGAATTTCGGAGGACCGTATCTTCATTTCGATGGAACGCAGTATGAAATGTGCAATCGGATTCTGCGGGCATTGCCAGTACGGGGGTATTTTTGTCTGCAAGGACGGGCCGGTCTTCCCATACGATCAGGTCCGAAAAGTATTTCTTAGAAAAGAGTTCTGAGATGGATATAACAAATCCGGAGAAACTCAAACTGGCCGTCTGGAAATTTGCTTCCTGTGATGGTTGCCAGCTTTCCCTTCTGGATTGCGAAGACGAACTTCTTTCTTTGAGTGAACTGCTGAGCTTCGCCAATTTTGCAGAAGCGTCAAGCCGCGTCGTCGCTGGTCCTTATGATCTCTCTCTCGTGGAAGGTTCAATCACGACCGCTCACGATGCTGTGCGCATTCGGGAAGTCCGCTCGCAATCCAAGTTCCTGGTCACAATAGGAGCCTGCGCGACGGCGGGGGGGATTCAGGCTTTGCGCAATTATACGGAAGTCACGGATTACGTGAACTACGTCTATGCCCGGCCCGAGTACATTCGCACGCTGGCCACGTCAACTCCCATTTCCCGGCATGTGAAGGTGGATTTTGAACTTCAAGGCTGCCCGATTAATAAGAGTCAGCTCGTTGAAGTCATTTCGGCGTTCCTGCTCGGACGCCGCCCGAATGTTGCGCCTTACAGCGAATGCATCGACTGCAAGCTCAAGGGCAACGTCTGTGTGATGGTGGCCCATGGAACGCCCTGTCTCGGACCGATCACGCATGCCGGCTGCGGGGCACTTTGCCCATCCTATAATCGGGGCTGCTACGGCTGCTACGGACCGAAGGAAACACCCAACAGCGGCTCTCTTGGCCGCTGGTTCGTGAAAGAAATGCATCAGGAACGCTCCTTTGTCGTGCGCTCGCTGCGCTCCTTCTACGCGGGCACGGAGCTCATGGAAGCGGCATCAGCCGAATTTGAGGGTGAGCCCTCGAAAGAAAATCAAGAAGAAGCAGGAGAAGCAGCTCATGGCCATGCCCATACCTGAGACGATCCGGGTGGATTACCTCGCGCGGGTCGAGGGAGAGGGTGCGCTGACGGTCAAAATGCGAGGCAAGGAGGTGGAGACTGCCGAATTCCGGATTTTTGAACCCCCCCGCTTTTTTGAAGCGCTTCTTCGGGGACGAGAACACACCGAGGTTCCCGATATCACGTCGCGAATCTGCGGGATCTGCCCGATAGCCTATCAGATGAGCGCCACTCACGCGATCGAGCAGGCGCTCGGGCTTCAACTCACCCCGACTATTCGCGAACTGAGAAGATTGATTTTTTGCGGAGAATGGATCGAAAGCCATGGACTGCACGTCACCATGCTGCATGCACCGGATTTCCTGGGCTATGATGACGCAATTCAGATGGCGCAGAAATACCCCAAGCAGGTAACCGCCGGACTGAAACTGAAAAAAGCCGGAAACGATCTCATGACTGCAATCGGTGGACGAGAAATTCATCCCATCAACGTTCGCATAGGCGGTTTTTACAGGTTTCCGGAACCTGCGGCGCTCCGGAAGTTGCTGGAGCCCATGAAACATGCCCGCGATCTGGCCTTCGATACAGTTCGTTTTGTATCGACCCTGGATTTTCCCGATTATGTTCACGATTATGAATTTGTCGCCTTGTCACATCCTGACGAGTACCCCATCAATGAGGGCCGGATTGTTTCGAGTCGTGGACTGAATATCACGGCTGCCGAATACCTGGAGCACTTCGAGGAGATTCACATCGAGCATACCCATGCCCTGCACTCCGTCATCAAAGGTCGCGGCGAATACCTGACCGGTCCCCAGGCCCGGTACTATTTGAATGAGGAGAAATTACCCGAAACAGTGAAGCAGGCCGCCCGCCTGGCGAACTTCAAACGAAAGGATTGCTTGAACCCTTTCAAAAGCATCATCGTGCGATCACTTGAAATGCTTTACGCTTGCGAAGAAGCCATCCGGATCCTGAATGCGTATGAAGCGGAGGGCCTGTCCTGGATTCCTTACGCCCCGCACGCCGGCGTGGGTCATGGGTGCACGGAGGCCCCTCGCGGAATTTTATACCACCGATACGAACTGGATCCCGCGGGCCTCATCCGTGAGGCCAAAATCGTCCCACCGACTTCGCAGAACCAGAAAGCGATCGAAAC
This sequence comes from Bdellovibrionales bacterium GWA1_52_35, assembly GCA_001769805.1. Classification (GTDB taxonomy): domain Bacteria; phylum Bdellovibrionota; class UBA1018; order UBA1018; family UBA1018; genus GWA1-52-35. The sequence continues at coordinate 147,948 of MEPO01000022.1, read as the reverse complement.
CGATCTTCTGAATGTCGCGAGGAAATTCATCCATTTGCCCAAAGACCAGCTGCAACGACGCTGCGAGCAGGCGGTCCGGAACTATGACCCGTGTATTTCGTGCGCCACTCACTTCCTGAAACTTGAAATTGAGAATGTCGCTTAGGAAGCTGGTCATCGGAATCGGGAACCGTGACCGAGGTGACGATGCCGCCGGATGCCTTGCCGTTGATCAGCTTCGGAATTTTCCGGGACGTGATTTCGATCTCCGGGAGAGCAATGGTGACATCAGCGAACTTCTCGAGGCCTTTCAGACCTACGAGGACGTGCTGATTATAGACGCCTACACCGGTCAGAAATTAGTTCGCTGGGACGGGATTACCGATCCTTTACCCGCAACTTTATCTGGCGCCTCTTCCCACGTGGTGGGTCTCGCACAAAGTGTCGAGCTGGCAAGAGTTCTGAACCTGCTTCCCCGGCGCCTGGTGATCTTGGGCATCCCGGCAAACCATTTTGAACTGGGCGCACCTGCAAGTCCACTCACTCTGCAAGCCACTGAAAGCGCCGTCGCGCAGGTTCTTGAGTCAATAAAATGACTTCAACCATAACACTGTATTCAGAGCGGTTTTCTAAAGCGACTTTGAAGCACTGACGAAAAGAATACGTGGAGCTTCGATCCAGTACTTCTCATCTTTTTCGCGTGCTTCTGCTGGCCATTTTTCTCGGACCTTGCCTGGCGGGAATTTCTTTGTGTTTCGGAGCGAACAACTGCAGCGAAATTCTGGAAGGGGACTTTGGCTTTGAACCCATGCAAAAGCTGCAGAAGTTCTGCAAGAACGTTTCGCCAAAAAACCACCTGGAGCTGGATTATTATCCGAAGCGGCAGATTGAAAGTGCGATTTGCGCGAGTGACCGAACCCCTGATGGCCCTTATCTGTTCTGGTATGAGAACGGAATGACTGAGAGTTGTGGCGCGAACAAGATGGGAAAGTTGGATGGTCGAATCATCCGTTGGTATGCGAACGGTGTGAAGCGCGATGACGTGATCTGGGTTTTAGGTCAGCCGAATGGACCATTTACTATCTGGAATGAAAACGGAGCCGTCCTGGACCGGGGCGAGTACCGGAACGGGCTGCCGCTCTACGCCGTCTCGAAATGGGCATATTCCGTGTCGCTCGGTGTGAGTTCCGGCACTTACACTGAAGCGGAACATCGCTATGACAGTATTTCTTTGGTTCCGAAAATCACGCTCAATTTCAGACCGTTTCAGAAAATCGATTTCTCAGCGAACGTATTTGGGACCGTTCATGCTTTCAGCCGCAGAGCACAGCCCCAGGAGAACACGACAGTCAAATTCTACGGACTGAATTTCCGCGCGGGAACTCCCTTCTGGCGCACACCCTCACTTCGAGTTCTCCTTTCCGCGGGAATATATTTTTCAGGAATGCAAGTCACCGGAAATCAATTCGGGTACAAAACGGCGCTGGCGCAGGTTTACCCTTCAGTCGATTACCGGCTGAATCAGAAACTGGGATTCTCCGGGTATTTCAAATTCGCACCATTGATGAGGGGCTCGTTCGATCTATCCAAAAATGAAACTGCTCTGGGGCTGTCGCTCAATCGCTCGATCAAGGAGCAGCACAAGCTGATCCTCAGCCTGGATTTGAGCCAGCTCAAGACGACAACTTCCGCCGAGATCAGAATTTCGTCCAGGCAAATGACATTGGGAGTGGGATATGCGTTCTAAAGTGCTTTTGGTCTTCGCTTTGTTAGGTACTACGAGCTGCGCTCTTTATTTTTCAGAAAACAACCCGTACTCGCGGGTGAGCCTGCTTGCAGAGTCCACCGCCAAGACGGTCCTCTCACTTTTTGAAGCGATCAATGTCCCACTCACCGCTCTCGGTTTTTCACCCGGAACGCATTCATTTCCCGTCAATACGACGATCACACCTCTGGTTTCGACCCACACAGGGGGCGCGATCTTCGCTTGTAGCGGAACGCTGCCGCAGGGATTGAGCGTGGAAGAGGCCAGCGGGGAATGCCAGATTTCCGGGACTCCGAAAGTTGTTGATTCGGGCACTTACACGATTACGGCAAGGAATGATGCGAACTCAGTCACGACGACCGTGAATATCGATATCACCCAGTCTGATCTGAGCAATCTGAGCTTCAGTCCAAGTTCGTTCACCTTCTGCTCGGGTTTGCTTATCGACACGTTCACCTCCAGTCATACAGGGGGAACGATTGCGTCCTGCTCGTCAGATCCTGCTCTGCCGGCGGTTATCAGCATAAATGCCACAAACGGTGAATGTCAGCTCAGTGGCACAGCACCTGTGGGATCTTCTTCGGCCAACTACACCATCACAGGATCCAATTCTACCGGTTCATCCGTGTCGACAGACGTGAGCATCGCGATCAACACGACTTGCCAACCCACCAGGATCAGCTTTCCACAAACGTCTTATACCTTTCCAACCGGCACACAGATTATAGCCATTGTCGCCGGGAATGTGGGAAGTGCCGCTACGGGCTGCTCGGTGTTTCCCGCACTGCCTATGGGGTTGACTCTGGCACTCGGAACTGGAGCCGACAGTGACAAGTGCGTGCTCTCGGGAACTCCAACTGAAATTAAACCCGCAACAGATTATAACATAACGGTATCTAATGACATGGGCTCTGGTTCCACAACGGTCAATATCGAGGTCTATGGCCCGCCCACCAACCTGGCCTTCGTGGGCGCTCCGTATACGTTTACTGAAGGTATGGCTATCACTTCCATCAGCTCGACGCATTTGGGTGGACCAATCACTTCGTGCTCAGACACTCTACCCGCAGGTTTGAACGTGCAATTGGTCTCGGGCGAGTGTCAGATATCAGGAACTCCAAATACTGCGACTGCAACAGGGAATTACACGATCACAGCAACTGGAGCTGCTGGTTCGACTACAGCTACCGTGAGCATTACAGTGAAAGCGGCGGCAGCGACCAACCTGCCTCCGTCGAATCTCAATTTCATCGAATCGACCATGATTTTGTGCATCAGAAACAATATGGACATTCTGACATCGACTCATTCAGGAGGATCTATCACGTCCTGCAGCTCGTCTCCTGCGCTGCCGCTTGACCCTCTTAATGGAGCAACGACTCCCCTTGTAGCCGTCAACGGAGAATGTCAAATCAGCGGAAATCCAGGCTCTGCGAGTTCAGCGACCAACTATACGATCACGGCCTCCAACTCTTTCGGATCAGCCACCAGGGTCCTGAACATTGCCGTAAGTTCTTTATGCCAACCGATGGCAATCAACTTCGTGGGAACGCCGTTTACTTTTATTAAAGATGTCCCAATTTCACAGAAAATTTCAACAAATAATGGAGGCATTGCTACAAGCTGCACGGCTACACCTCCGCTTCCGACAGGTTTGATCGTGGAGGCAATCAACCAAGGCAGTATTAAAGGCGATTGCGTGATTTCCGGCACGCCTACAGTGACGCAAATAGCTACCGATCACGTCATTAAAGCAACCAATGCGCAAGGTTCCGGCTATGGGAAGATCAACATCACCGTTGTACCCTGATTTTAGTTCTGCGCCTCGGGACAAATCGTCTTGAATTCGCAATCTTTGCAAAACGCGCTCGGTTTGGAAATTCCAGCTGAACCCGCGACGATTTCGCGCGCCAAAGAAGCGAGCTTTTCCATTCCTGAAACGGAAGCGGTCAGATCAATCGGCACTTCCGTCACCCCCCCCGGCGAAATGTTCACGATATAAGCCTTGCACCGTGCTTCGGGCTGCAACTTCTGCAATGCCAGCGCATAAAGCTGCATCTGCACCCCATAGCGCTCCCGCAGCTGCGCTTCGGATTTCGCCGAACCCGTCACCTTGAAATCAACCAGCGTCAATTCGTTCTCTGCCGTCTCAATCACCCGGTCCATCGCTCCGACCAGTATTTCGCCATCGATCACAATCTCAAACGCCAGCTCGTTCCAGCTCTTCAGGTATTTTGTCGTCATCAGCGGCGAACCTGCCGCCCAGTCAATCACCGGCTGAGCAAAAAAGCGACGTGTACCGGCTTCTTCTTCCAGCTTTTTCAATTCATCGAAATCATTCACCTCGAGCGCGGCATGCACCCGGGTGCCGAGTTCACGCTGTGACAGCTCTCCTGTTTCGAAATCCAGCTTCAGGAATTCCCGTTCTGCTGAAGAGGAATGCAAAACAGCCGGAGCCGCCGGAGGCTGGCGGAGGTACTGCCATTCGTAGGCGCGTGGACAGCGCGAAAGAAGATTCCATTCCGTCACGCTGTGGCGCGGGCGGCGCATGCGCGCTGGCGCAAAAACGGGACGGCCTCCAATCGGCTTTTGAAAATTGGGAAACTCCGCCGGTACTGAGTAACCAAAACCCGCAGCAGGCACCGGGACCTGAACGCTCACTGTGTTTGTTTCGCGGCAATCAATCCAGCCGCGCCAGTGGTCCACTTCGTAGATGTTCTTTTCTTTCTTTCCGGCGGCCGCTTCTTTCACGGGCTTCAAAGGTGGACAAACCAGAATCAGGCGTTCCTTCGCCCGGGTCAGCGCGACATAAAAGAGTCGCATGCTTTCAGCGAGATTCTTGCTCTGCTCCACCGATTTCCAGTTTTTTTCAACCGGATCCTTCTCATGCGTCCGATCGCCTTCCAGATCCCTTCCTCCCAGGAACGCTCCCTTGATCCGGTCCCAATACAAAAGCGGCGTATCCGAAGCTCTTTGCTTTTCACCCAGATCCACCAGAATCACATGCGGAAATTCCAGGCCTTTTGAACCATGAAGGGTCAGAACATTCAACTGCCCCAGATTCCGAGGCGGAGGTACATCACGTTCCCGGCGATTCTCTTCCAGCGCGAGCACGAGTTCCGTCACCACCGCATGGAAATCAAGACCGCGGGTCGAAAAAGCCTCGACCCGGTGCCAGAGCCCAAGCAAAGGTGCGCCAAGCTCCGCCTCGATCTCCTCACTGATCAAAAGCTCCATCAACGCCTCACCCGGACGGTGAATTCGCTCCCGCAATTTTTTGAGACGGGGAGCAAGCGGATGTGAAGAGTTTAAAAATGGCGCTAAAAGGAGCGGATCCTCTTCCAGCCACTGATCCAACTGCAGGTCAGCGATTCCCACCCAAGGAGCGCGCAAAAACACCGCCCCGGACATCGCATGCCCGGGATTATCCCACCATTTGAGGAATGCCACGAGCTCACGGATGCGCGGGTCTTCCCAGAACATCCCACCGCTTCCAAGGGCCAGCGAAATCCCTTCGGCGGCGAGCGCCCGGAGCCACTTTTCGTTGCCGCGAATTTTCCGGAGCAGAAGCGCCATTTGATCGAGCGGCACGCCCCTCTGCTTCTCCCCCGCGATCCAGCGCGCCAGCTCCGCGGGTCCTGCGCCTTCGAGCCGAACTACCGGATCAAATTCTTCGGTCGGTGAGCGCTTCGGAGCGAGGGCTTCGTAAACCATCCCGGCAAATTGAAAGGCGGGAGCGCAGACCTGATTGGCAAAATCGATGATTCCGGGCCGACTTCTGAAATTCAGGGTGAGAGACAATTTGACCGGAAGCTTTGCACAGAATTCCTCAAATACGCTGAGATCGGCGTCACGGAAGCGGTAAATGGATTGTTTGGGATCACCCACCACGCAGAGATTCGAGGCATCCGGGCGGATGAAACGCCAGAGAATCCGGGCCTGCACGGGATTCGTATCCTGAAACTCGTCGACCAAAACCAGATCAAAACGCTGATGGTAATACCGCTGTACGCGGGGATCCCGGAGCGCGACGTCAGCTCCCCGCTCAAGATCATCGAAATCCAGCGCCCCCTGCCGGCGCTTGAGGCGATCATACCGTTCCAGAACAAAGCGCCCCACGAGAGAGAGGGCCCGCGACGAAGGATCCGGCAAAGTATCCAGAAATTCGATTACTCCGAAAGACCGGAGTGCACGCACGCGGCGCAAGAGCTGGCTGAGGCTTTCCCGGCTTTCACGCGAAAGCAAGGTATCGACCAGCGCCCGGATGTCTTCCGGAATTTCGTCCAGCCAGAGCGCCTCGATCGCGCGTTCCCAGAGCAGCTGGCTTTCGGCTTCCGAGAGCATTCCCTCCTCACCGTCAAAGCCGGCCTCACGTGGAAATTCCCGGATGATCGCGCCACAGAGACCGTGGATAGTCGCCACCCAATGCCTGGACAGCGGGTCCTCCACTCCGGGCACTCCGGGCACTCCGGGCTCTCCCGGCTGTCCCCCACTGCGCTCCAGGAGGTTCTTTGAAAGTTTCACCCGCAGGTCACTGGCCGAGCGCTCGGTGAAAGACACGGCGGCAAAACGAGCTTCCGCGCTGCGGTCCACCAGCGCCAGACATTTCGAAACCAGAGTGGTCGTCTTGCCGCAGCCTGCGCCAGCCATCACGGCCATGCCCTTGCCCCAGCTTTCGATGACAGCTCTTTGCTCCGAAGTCGGTTCCATTTTGGCCGTTTTAAGATGATCGGCCATCAGACTTCCCCCTCGGAAACACCCTCGGGTTTGGGCATCACACTGATCCCGGAGGCCGCCAGGCGTTTGAAGCCGCAAAGATCCGCGGCAGCGCAGCCTCGGCACTCACTTTCCTTTTTGGGTGCAACCCGGTAATTTCCGTTCAGGTAATCCCGCGCCTGCGTGATCATTTTCTCCTCAATCCGTGACCAGATTTCATCAGGCTCTTCTTTGAAAAGGCTCTTCACATTCGAACGCAACCTGGTGAGCTTCCCCGGCTCCTTGCCATTCCATCTTTCGAAGAAAATCCCGCTCGAGCGCACCCCGCCGCGCGTCAGCTCGATGAACTGCACACCGATCACCGGTTTTCCGGTCTGGCCTTGCAGGGCAATGGCATAGAAGGGAAGCTGCAGCCGGTAACCTTTTTCAAGAATCTCCAGACCATTGGGCTGACCCGAAGCTGATTTGAAATCCGCGACAAAAAATCCATCTGCGTGCTCTTCGATCCGATCGGGCTCTCCTACGATCACAAATTCCGGGTACTCCAGTTTCACTTTCAATTCTTCGAGACTGAAAGTCTTCGTACCGGCGCGCTCAAAATATTCACGCTCGACCGAACAGAAATTTTCGAGAACCAGCGTTGAGCGGAGTTTTTCATATTCTTCGGTTCTCTGACTTCTGAAAAAACCTTTTGGCGGCCGTTCACTCCAGGCGCGGTCCAAAGCCTCACGCGGAGTCACGGTGAACTGTCCCCCAGGATCCCGGGAGCGCAGCAGAATCTTCACTGAATCGTGCAACATCGTTCCCCGAACCTCAGGCCAGAGATCCAGTCCCGGGTCCCGGAGATCCCAGAGTTTCCAGCGCTGCAGGGCAAGCCCCTGAAACGCGCAACGGCTGAACCGGTCCAAAGCCGTGGCCGAAAGGGAGGGCTTCTCACCCGGTTTCCGATTCTTCACTGGCGGAAGCTTGATTTCCAAAGGAGGCGCGGGTCTCAATGCCGAATAGCTTTGGCACCAGCGCGGGTGGGAACCTTTAGAAACCGCTTCCGTCAACGGAGAGCCCAAGGCCTGCAGCAACGCTTCAAGAGTCTCCCGCTCCCGCCCATCTTCGCCGTAATCCGCGTCCAGTAAAGTGATCGAGGAGGCCATTGCAAACCAGCTCTTTAAAACGAGCAAGCGCTCTTCCCTGAAGAGCCGGGACGAGCGCACCGCGAATTCCGTCCCGAGCAGATCGCGCTCCCGGGCATTGAACCAGTAGTCCCCGCCATCCACCGTGAGCCAGCGCGCCGGCATTCCGAAAATGAAAAGATCAATGGGGAGCGTTTCGAGTGGTGCCTGCTGAAGCCGGAAAATCCGTAATCCTGCCTCAGGCTTCAGACGCTCGACCGGCGGGGTCATTTCAGCCAGGCGCGTGCGCAGGCGTTCCAACCAGTAAAGCGGCGCTCCCCGCCTCTCTTCAAGATTCACGCGAACCAGGTCTTCGCAGAGCTGATTCCAGAACGCTTCGAAAAATTCAAGCAAGGGCCCCAATTCCGGTATTTTTGGCGCTTGCTCAGAAAGCCATTGCAGATGGGCTTTGCCGAGTTCGCGCGCGGTTTTCTTCCCTCCGAAACGGCGCAACAGATCCTGAAGTTCGGAATAAAGAGGCGTAAAATCCACTGGGGCGCGAACACGTTCGCGCGATGGTGTGAACGCTTCGCGCGGCAGGTAGCTTCTCAATCCATCCCGCACGCCACGGAAAGCAATTTCCCGGACTAGTTCCACGTACTTTGCGACGGGATATTCGGCACGCCTTTGGCCCATCCAGGCCAGGACTTGATGGCGTTCGAAATTACGGGCCACCAGCTCCAGCGGAAGCATCGCCATTTTGACCGTTTCATCCCAGCGCAGTCGTGAAGGATCACGAGGATCCGCCAGCGGGATTTTCCGGTCCGCCAAAGCCCTGAGCATTGAACGCCGGATGGAAGGAATATCCGGAATCAATACGGCCAGGCGGTTCCAGTCAGCGGGTGTTTTTATGCGGGCCTGCAGCTCATCAGCGAAGCTTTCGGCGGCATCATCCAGAGTATGCCAGCGTTCCCAATTCCAGACCGCCGCGAGGGCGGTCGCCGGCGCGGCTGAACCAGTGGAATAACCGAATTTTTCCACTTGGACATTTCGGTCCAGACTCTCCCAGAAACTTTTCTCCAGACTCTCCTCGGCCTGAGTACTGTAATAAAGAATGCGCTCGGGTCGCGCCAGCTTCTCGGGCCAGCCGTTTTCCTGGAGCAATTCCTGGGCTTCCTTCAACAAAGCAGGGCCGTCCCAAAGAGAGGAAGCCCGCAGCCAGGTTTCATAAGCCCGCGCCAAAGCCCGAATTTCCTCGCGCAGAGGACTCTCGCCGACAGACTGGGCAAGGCGCTCATAAAGGACATCCCGTTCGGTGTCGTGAGAAAAGAGCAGGCGCCCGGCCTGGATCGCGGAATCGAGTTTCTTGAAAAAAGTGCCCTGCCGCCGCAAACGCTTCAATTCTATCATCCGCTCGCCAATGCGAGGCTCAGCCAATAAAGTGCGAAGGACTTCCTGGCGCGCGAGCGAATTCAAAATGCGATCATTCGATATTTTAGTTTCCGGCCGCCCTGCCTCCAGGAGCTTGCGGCTGATTTCCTGAACGGTAGTGATTGCTGAAGCAGTGAAGCTGCTGGTCCGCGCCAGAACCGCTGCCTTCATATCCTCACGGGCAAAACCCGGTCCGATACAGAGCCAGACGCGCGGAGACAGGCCGGACAGTTCTTCGTGAGGAATGGGAAGGAGCATGAAACCTTTATTCCAGAACGGCCATTTCGCCGCCGCTTCGGAGATTCACCTGCGAAGCTGAAGCCGCTGATTTCTTCTTGATCACCTGTCCGAGAACCCAGGCCTTCTCTCCTGATTTTTCGAGCGCCTTCAAAACGGCCATTGCCGCTTTGGGTTCCACGACCGCGACCATTCCGATGCCGAGATTGAAAGTGCGCGCCAGTTCCGGAAACTCCAGACCCGACTGCTCCTCAATCCATTTGAAAATCCGGGGCCGCTCCTCCACTGCAGGCAAAGTCAGATCATAGCTGACCTTCTCGGAAATTCTCGGTACGTTCAAAAACCCTGAGCCCGTGATATGCGCAAGTCCCTTGATCTTTCTTGCCGCCAGGAGCGGCTTCAAAGCCTTGACATAAATCCGGGTGGGGGTGAGCAATTCCCAGGCAAGCTGGTCCCCGGATCTTCCGGACGGAAGCAGCTTTCGTAAAAGACTGAATCCGTTGCTGTGACAACCACTCGAACCAATTCCGAGACAAATATCTCCGGGCCGGATTTCATTCTTCGCCCGGGGAAGAACTCGTGAGGGATCAACGATACCGACCGCAAAACCACCCAGATCATATTCACCTGCCGCATAGAAATCCGGCATCTCCGCCGTCTCTCCACCGACGAGCGCACAACCGGCTTGCTGGCAACCGTCGACGATTCCCTTGAGAACCTCTTCAGCAATGCCCGGATCAAGTTTGCCGGTTGCGAAGTAATCCAGGAAGAAAAGCGGTTCCGCCCCCACGCAAAGCAGGTCATTCACGGACATCGCGACCAGGTCGATTCCAACACTCGAGTGCTCACCCAGCCGGAACGCCAGTTTCAGCTTCGTTCCCACGCCGTCGGTTGAAGCCGCAAGCCATCTCTTCTTGTCGAGTTCAAAAAGCGAAGCGTACCCACCAATCGAGGCTTTGACCCGCTTGTTCAGGGTTTTTATTGAAAGAAGCGCGATCTTCTCGACAAAAACGTCGGCACTCTCGCGATTTACTCCTGATTTTGCATAATCCAAAGCTGCCATCGCAATCTCCCAATCTAATGTTTAAAATGGCGTATTCCCGTGAAAACCATCGAAAGCCCCAGCTCATCACAGGCGGCAATGCTTTCAGCGTCCTTCAGACTGCCTCCCGGCTGGACGATGTAACGCAAACCGGCTTCCTGCGCGGCTTCAACTGTATCCCGGAAAGGAAAGAACGCGTCGCTGGCCAGTACACAATCTTCCAGACTGCCGGAGGCCAGAACTTTTTTGGCGCGCGGAACCGCAAGCCACTTCAAAGCTTCAATCCGGTTGGGCTGTCCCTGCCCTCCACCGACCAATTGCAGGGTCCCAGGCTTTCCGGGAATCTCGCGCACAATCGCGACCGCATTGGATTTCAAGGCTCGGGCGACCGCAATTCCAAAATGGGCCAACCGTGTCTTGGCCTCAGGCCAGGTTATCCGGGTGACAGTTTTCAGAGGATCCGAAATGCCGGTATCTGAGGCCTGGGCGAGCCTGCCCCCCGGAACCGTCACTTCAAGAAAAGCAGGCACAGCGCCATAGCGCCGGATCGCAACCGCCTTGAGGTTTTTTCTTTTGAGCAGTATTTTTTTCAAAGAAGCTGAATCGGCAGAAAGGTGAGGTGCCACCACGGCTTCAATGAACTTATCCGAAAGCCAGGCTGCCGCAGCTTCTTCGAGTTCACGGGTGAACATCACGATGCCGCCAAAGGCCGAAACCGGATCCCCTTCCCAGGCTCTCTCCAGAGCCTCCAGCTGACTTCCGGCCCAGGCACAGCCACAAGGGTTGCCATGTTTTACAATCACAACCCCCGTTCCGAGCTGCTTTGCGGAACTTCCGATCTCAAGCAGATCTCCCGTCAGACCGTAAGCCGCCGAAATATCCAGAATATTATTGTACGAAAGTTCCGCGGGTGTGAGCTGCTCCTCTTTATTGCGGGGCCAGGCAATCGCACTATCAGCATCGATCGAGAGATAGCCTTTCTGATGAGGATTTTCACCGTAACGTAACGCGAGCCGGGCGCCCGCGCCCAGCTGGGATGCAATCGCCGAGTCATACGCCAGTACCTGGTCCCAGCATTCGGCCGCGCAACGCTCCGCAAGTGCGCAACTCACCATGCCTGCCTGCCCTAGCTCTGCAATCACCGCGGAATACTGGGCAGGAGAAGTGAGCACGAGAACATCGGGAGAATTCTTGGCAGCAGCGCGAACCAGCGAAGGACCGCCAATATCGATTTCCTCGATCAGCTCGGGTCGCGTGATCCCGGTGCGGGCCGCGGTTTTTTCGAAGGGATAAAAATTCACGATCACGCAGTCAATCGGCCCCAGACCGAGACTGCGAAGGTCCTCCAGATCTTTCAGGGCAGCGGGAGAACTTCCCCGGCGATGAAGAATGCCGCTGAAAACCGGGAACGAAAGAGTCTTCATTCTTCCCTGGAAAGCTTCGGGGCTGCCCGAAACTTCTTCGATCGGAGTGATCGGCAGCTCCGCCTCACGTAGAATTTTGGCGGTATTGCCAGTCGCAATCAGCTCGGTACCGGCTGCATGAAGCGCGCGTCCGAGCTCCACAACTCCGTTCTTGTCCGAAACACTAAGAAGAGCTCGCCTTATTTTCAAACCGGCTTTCATTATCTGGCCTCCTGTACGGCACGCATCGCATTTTCAAAAATTGCCAGCCCCTGACCGGGAGCATTCGCCCGGGCGGGTTGCTGGGTCCAGTCCGGATGGGCCGTCCAGCGCACAAAAGCTTCCGGATGGGGCATCAGCCCGAAAATTCTCCCACTCGCGTCGCACAGCCCGGCCAGTCGCTCTTCGCTGCCATTCGGATCTCCGTCGTACTTCAAACACATCATGCCCGCGCGATTCATCTTGCTCATAACCTCGCTCTTGCGTTCAGTGCCAAAGATCACACGCCCTTCACCATGCCGGATCGGCAGATCCATCGCACCCACCCCGCGCAGCCAGGGGGAGTGAGTCCCCGAAGGCGTGACTTTGACCCAGGTGTCGAGGAATTTCCCATTTGCATTGTTTGTAATGGAAACCTCCTTGCCGAAAACACCCATGCGGATCAGCGCCTGAAATCCGTTGCAGATCCCGATGACGAGACCGCCTCTTGCGGCGTAGGTCTGAAGGTCCCAGCCCAGCTGGTATTGAATTTTGAGCGCAAGCACTTTCCCGGAGCCGAGATCATCCCCGAAGGAAAATCCACCCGGCAGTGCGAGAACCGAAAAAGACGAAGACAGCTGGTTCAAATCGAGGCGTTGCAGAACCAGTTCGTTGATGTACCGGATTTCCGCATCAAACCCCGCAAGCCGGAAGGCCGCCGCCGTCTCCCGTTCGCAATTGATCCCCTCCCCCGTGATGATCAGTACCTTGGGTCTACTCATTCCCAATACCCCGCTTTCTGCCAGGCCGTTCGCAATTGCTTGGTGGATATGCTCCAATGCTTCACGCCCTCTTCAAATGAAACATCGAGACGTTCCTGACTGATGACGGCTCCTATTTTGAAAAAGGGCACGCCCAGAGACTTCCACTCCGCTTCCATCGCCTGGACATCCCAATCCGAAACAGTGGCGATGAAACTGTGAAATCCTTCACCAAAGCTGAACTCCCAAATGTTCTTGTCTCCGGGAATAATGATCACCGCGCCCAAGCCCCGGGCAAGAATGCTTTCAGAAATAGCCACTAGCATGCCGCCATCTGAAACATCGTGCAGAGAGCGCAGCTTGCCCTGTTCCTGGCCGATCCCGCCGCCGATCCAGGAGTACACCTTTCGCGCCAGGGCCCAGTCAGGCTGGCCCAATTTCTGGGGAGCATCATCCGTCCGGAAGCGGGTCGCGAACTCAGATCCGCGCAATCCAAACGAATCCCCGCCCAGAAGATAAATCGTATCTCCACCCGTCTTGAAATCTGCACTTCGGGCGAGTGAAATATCCGGAACCTTGCCGATTCCGGTGATCAGCAGGGTCGGAGGAATGGAAATCGTCAGCGGCTTGGAGCCACGTTTGCCGCGATAATCATTCTTCATGCTGTCTTTACCGGAAACCAGCGGCGCTTTGAGTTCCAGGCAGGCATCCCGCAGTCCGTAGCAAGCACGAACCAGGGCGGCGGTTTTTCCGGAATCCCCGACGGGGTCCGGCCAGCAGAAATTATCGACGAGCGCCAGCATGGATTCCGGCTTCCCGTATTCCGCACCTACCGTCAGCAGATTTCTGACGGCCTCATCCACCACCGATTGGGCCATCAGATAAGGATCATGATCCGAAAGTTTGGGATTAATCCCGCAACCGACCGCCACGCCAAGATTGGAACTGTACTTGGGTTTCAGAACAGCACCATCATTCGGGCCGCTGGAACCAGTGCCGGAGACCGTCCCCGTGGTGTGCAGGGGCTTGATTACCGACGTCCCCTGGACTTCATGATCATATTGCCGGATCAGCCATTCCTTGGAGGCGATGTTCGGGCTGCCGAGCAGGTCAAGCAGACACCGGATTCCGTCATCGCTGAAGGATTTGAGCGTTTCCGGTGTCTTGCCGGATGCGGGGATTTCGGTCAGCACAGGCAAACCTTTCCATTCACCGGATAACTTCAGTTTCGGCCCGCCCTGATGAAGAAATTTCAGATCAAGACTGCCGACCGGCTCCTCTCCGTAAAAAATTTCAAGCTTCCCGGTCTCCGTGAATTCCCCGAGATCACTGACTTCAACCCCGAACTGCGCGGCCAGGGCACAAAACTTGTCAAAATCAGAAGAAGGTACGGCCAAAGTCATACGCTCCTGGGATTCACTGACCATCAGCTCATAAGGTTTCAAGCCGGGGTACTTAGGTTTGGCCCGACTCACATCGACCCGGGCACCGTTGGTGATCCGAGCCATTTCACCGACTGAGGAGGAGAGGCCACCCGCACCATTGTCGGTCAGAGCACGGTAAAGTCCCTTGTCTCGTGCGACCAGCAGGAAATCTGTCATCCGCTTCTGCGTGAGAGGGTCTCCGAGCTGAACTGCCGATTGCGGCGAATTCTGATCCAGCGCCAGTGAGGAAAAGGTCGCGCCATGAATTCCGTCCTTGCCCACTCGGCCCCCGAGCATCACCACGCGGTCACCCACGTTCACTTCCTTCGATTCACAGGGGCGCCCGGCGATCGTTCGCGGCATGATTCCGCCCGTTCCGCAGTAAACCAGGGGTTTTCCCAGATACCGTTCATCAATGATGAGTGCGCCATTCACGGTCGGAATGCCACTCTTGTTTCCGCCATGCTCCACGCCCTGACGAATCCCACTGAGAATTCTCCGGGGATGAAAAAGTCTTTCCGGCAGCGTTTGAGAATAATCCAGCGGTCCGACGCAGAAAACATCCGTATTGAAAATGGGACGCGCACCCAGACCACAGCCCAGAATGTCCCGGTTCACGCCCACGATTCCCGTCAGCGCGCCACCATAAGGATCGAGCGCTGAAGGAGTATTATGCGTTTCGACTTTTATGCAAAGGGCATCTTCCTCGTCAAAGGCGACAATTCCCGCGTTATCCTCAAAAACCGAAAGTAACCACGGTTGCCGCAGCTCCTGCGTGGTCGCCGTGATTGAGCTCTTGAAGAGGCTGCGGATCTTATGCGGGATCGCGGAACCCGGAACATTCTTTTCGCCGCTCGAGTCTTTGTATTCGATATCGGCATCAAAGATCTTGTGCTTGCAGTGTTCCGACCAGGTCTGGGCGATGACCTCGATTTCGACATCGGTCGGAGCGGCTTTGCCACGCTGGGAGAAATGCTCCCGGATGACCGCTAGCTCCTCTTTCGAAAAAGCCCAAAGGCGCTTTTGATTGAGGGTCATCAGCTGCTCATCGGTCATGCCCGCGAAATCAAAACGTTCGGCATCGGAACTGCCCCGCACCAGCATCTTGGGAATATCCCTCTTGATCCGCTCCTGATGGAAGCGATCGCTCTTGCGCAGCTCTGAGGCCGGAATCACGGTCCAGGTTTCAATCAGTTCGTTACAGAAGACTTCACGCGAAAGCACCGCCAATTCGTCTTCCGTCAGCCCCGGACCTTCGATCAGAAGAAGATTGCCACTGGCCACGCGACCCTCCGGAAACTTCCGCCGGAGTGTGATCTCAAAAGCCTCGAGTGCGGTTCTTCCCACGTTGTCGGTGACACCGGGTCTGAAGTGCCGTTCCAAAGCCCAGAATTCCCCGGGGCGGTTCGGCGCGGCTTCACAAAGATCCTGCACATTGCCGGACTTGCCGGCGGCGGAGGGAATCAGGTTCCCGGTAAAAAGCCATTGCAGCACCCGGTCCCAGTAAATGGAGCCGATCGCATGAATCATCTCCTCGCGGGCAGCCGGAATCTCCAGCCAGTAAACATCCAGCATCCGGGCCCAACGGATTTTCTTGCGCAGCTCCGGCTGGGCCAGTTCGGCTTTACGCAGGAAATTGGTTGCGGCGGGATCGGCAAACTCGGGGCGAATGGCGACTTCAACTCGGGCGAACACATATCCTCCTCACATGTGATTGATCAGGCATCACAAATTTCCGTTCAATGATTTCAAATTTTTCCGGGAGCACCCATTGCAGGGTGGTGACGAAGAGCCGGTGCTCGATGGCGAGCCCCCTGGCCTGCACTTCAGTTTCATCTTTGCAATCGTCGATGCGAAACGCTTCCTGGGCGCAGATCGGCCCGCTATCCATTTCTTCATCCACCAGATGCACCGTCACTCCGGTCACCTGGGCGCCGTAGCGAAAAGCCTGGGTGTAACTTTCCCGCCCCGGAAAAGAAGGAAGCAGCGAGGGATGAATATTAACAATCCGCGAATAACCCTGCCCGCTTATAAAATGCTGAATGACGGCACGAGGCAGAATTCTCATGAACCCGCCCAGAACCAGGAACCGGGGAGCGTACGGTTTGAGCACGGAAAGAAGTTCGTTTCCATACTGCTCCCGACGGCTTTCAAGTTCAGCAGCCGGACCGACGGGAAACGGAAGGACATGGGTGGGTATTCCCAGCTTCTTAGCTTTCGGAATCACCAAGGCATCTGCGCGATCCGTAACCAGAGCGCGAATGTTGAAACTTCCCGCCGCCGTGATCGCATCAAAGTTGGAGCCCCGACCGGAAGCAAAAAAGACAAAGGGCACGTTCATCGGCCCCCCCCTGTTTGAGCGAGCGCGATATCTTTCCTGAAGACCATCTGCTCAAAAGAACGAGACGAAAGCCGCTCATAAGCCTGCGCGCGCGCCTGCTCCAGAGTCGGACCCATCCCCATCGCGCCGAAAACCCGGCCACCGCTCGTCACCAGCTCCTGCCCCTGGCGGGTGACCCCGGCCCAGAAAATTTCGGGGACCCCGGAACTCTGTTCATGACTCTGCCCTGGCTTCCCGGAAACAGAAACGCCGGCTTGCGGCTTTTCCGGATAGCCCCGGGCGGCAGCGACGACCACGACGGCCGAATCCGACTTGAAACGAACACGAACTGCTGACGGGAATTGACCCTGCGCTGAAGCCAGGCACCATTCATAAAAATCTTCATCCATCCGCGGCAGCAGAACCTGCGCCTCAGGATCACCAAAGCGCGCATTGAATTCCAGGACCCAGAACTGATCGTGCTGGAGATCGACCATGAGTCCCGCGTAGAGCAAGCCACGGAAGGGCGTCCCGCGTCTTTTCATTTCCTTCAGTACGGGGTGAAAAACTTCAGAGCGCATGCGCTCGTACCAGTGCTCCGGAATTCCCGGTACCGGACTGAACGCCCCCATTCCGCCGGTATTGGGTCCGAGGTTTCCGTCCTTCAATTGCTTGTGATCGCGTGCGGGCTCGAGAAGCGCGCACTTCTCACCGTCGCAAAAGGCCATCCAGGAAATTTCCTCGCCCTGTAATTTCTCTTCGATCAGGAGCCGGCCGGAGATCGCAAAAAGCTCCTGGCTCGCCTGCCGCGCCTCTTCCGGCGAAAAGCAGACGCGGACGCCCTTGCCGAGCGCCAGTCCGTCGGCTTTCACCACGACATCGCGTTTTCCAAAGCGAACCAGGGCTGCTTCGGCTTCTTCGAGGCTATTCGCAACGAACGCTTCCGCTGTCGGCACTCCGGCTGCACGCATCACCTCTTTGGCGAAGGCCTTGCTCGCTTCGAGCTGTGCTGCCGCACGGGTCGGACCAAAACACGCGATTCCTTCAGCGTTAAAAGCGTCGACAATTCCATTGGCCAAAGGATCATCCGGACCGATCACGGCAAGGTCCACTTGCGCTTCGCGTGCCCGGCGAGCCAGCGCTTTCATTGCAGCCATTTCCGCAAAATTCGCCTCCGCCCAACGACTCCAGGCCACAGGCCACCCGTCGTTACCGGGAGCCACGATCACGGAACCGACCTGGGGCGAAAGCGAAAGCTTCCACGCCAAAGCGTGCTCTCTGCCTCCGGAACCCACGATGAGGACTTTGCGCGTACCGCTCAAGGGGTTTTCACCTCAAACTTCCGGATACTTTCCGCAAGCTGCTCGAGGGACCAGGCTTCCGCAAACCAGCTCCGGCCAGTCAGTGCATTGGCCAGGACCCAGTAAAGCTGAGTGGCGATTTCTAAATATAAGGGAGGAAGGGCCGGCGGAGGTGTCGAGACGTGTTTCTTCCAGTCCGTCTTGCCCCGGGTTTTTGCACTCTTCACATCCGAGTACCATTTGGACGCGCGATAAAAAGAGCGCAGAAATTCTTTCGAAAGTTGAACCTCGCCGGAATGACCGCGGTAAACGAGACGAAGTTCGTCCGGGCCAATCGCATCCACCAGCATGCATTCGCCGTTTTCGGTCAGGGCCCATTCGACCTTCCCGTCCGCCAGTTCCAAACCCTCTTTGGCGCAAAGCCACTTGAGAAAACCCGCTACCCAGGCCGTTTTCAATAACATGTCCTGAAGTTGCGGTGCTGAAAGCCCGGAGATGGCCAGCGCTTCAGAAAGCGCCACCGGCCGGTCCGTGCTTTCAAGCTTGGTGAAAAGTTCAATCACGGGAAATTCCCAGTTCTGACCCGCCCATTCCGAAAATCCAATGGACGCCAGGTAATCCGGGTCCCTCTTCACGCGTTCTAAAAGGGAACTTCCCTCGGGACAGCTGAACCGAAAGACCACCTCAAGCGGAATCAGCCGGGGCGCCGGCGAATTACGAGTCGGATGATAGTCCGGAAGGCTCCGGCCCAAAACCGTCGTGAGCGAAGGCCGCACGACCGCCACCTGCTGCACGATCATGTGCCGCACAGGTGCGGTGACTGAACTGAGGGGCTGCGCCTGGATTTTTTTCGAAACATCGGCCGCCTCGGGAAGCACGCCGAGGTAGTGAGTTTTCAGACCTTGGGCCTGCAGTTGCTCGCCAATTTCATTAAAAAGCGCGCCGAAGCGACTCCCCTTGCGCAAACTGAGCGCTTCATTCGAACGGGAAAATTCTTTCCAGGTCTCCGCACTCCCGAGCTTCTCAAACCAGTGCGCGGCGAGGACCGCGAGCGCCTGACCTTTGTGGCCGAGCGCATCGGGCATTTTACCCCAGTCAAAAACCGAATAGGAATCCGTGTACTCAAAAAGCGCCGCCGTAACTGCAGGCCCTCCAGTCAGGGGCGTGACCTTCCCAGGCAAAGGTCCCAATACATCTTTCACCGAACCACGATACACAGGGGTCATAGGCAAAAAATGATGGATCACGGTTTCTCCTTTTTTTGACGCTCGACTCCGCGCTGATCGGCGAACTGCTGAAAACCCGAAACATCCGTTGGATAATCTCCCGTCAGACAGGCCATGCAGGGACTGAATTTGAGTTTGCCGGCCTGGGAGATCGCCTTTTGCAGCCCTTCAACACTCTGGAAGATCACCGCATCCGCCCCGAGTTCCTTCTGGATTTCATCGGAGTTCCGCTCGTAAGCGATCAGTTCTTTTTTTTCGGGGAAATCAATTCCGTAGAAACACGGACTCTGAATGGGCGGACAAGTTGAAACAAAGTAAACTTTCGAAGCTCCCGCCTGCCGGACCAACTCCACGAGCTTGCGCGAAGTCGTCCCGCGCACGATGGAATCGTCCACGAGTAAAACCCGCTTGCCGGCAATTTCCGAGCGCACGGGTGAGAGTTTGAGATTGACAGCCGTCTGCCGTTTCTCCTGTGAGTCGAGAATGAAAGTTCTTTTGATGTACCGGTTCTTGATCAGCACTTCGCGGTAAGGAACCCCGAGTTCCTCCGAAAGCGCGATGGCGGCGATTCTGGCGGTATCGGGCACCGGAACAACAATATCCGCTTCGAGCCCCCGGGCCGCGAGTTCACTGCGGACAAGGGTAGCGAGATGATTGCCCAGTCCAATCCGGGCTCCGTAAACCGGAGTCTCATCGATCACCGATTCGGGCGAAGCGAAATACACCCACTCAAACATGCAGGGCCGGTGTTCGCGCGTGACAAGCCGGCGGATGTGAACGCAGCCCTTCTGATCAATATAAAGCAGCTCACCCGGTTGCAGGTCACGGACGTCCTCATATCCGAGAAAAGAAAGCGCGGCACTTTCGGAGGCGACCATGTAGGCTCGTCCACTTCCCTCTTTGCGGGAACCCCAGACAAGCGGCCTTATTCCATTCGGATCACGGAAAGCGACCAGCCCTTGGTCAGCAATCAGGGTCAGAATGCTGTAACTACCATTCAAGCGCCCGAAAACTTCGCTAACTGCCTGACAAAGACTTTCAAAATCCAGTACAGTATCCGGAACATTGGCGGGGCATCGTGAGAGCCCATCCGCCAGCAGATTCAGAACGACTTCCGTATCGGAATGCGTGAGCAGATGGCGGCGGTGTTTGGAACGAAGTTCGCTTGCGAGGCTCGCAGCATTTACGATATTTCCGTTGTGAACCATCCCGATCCCAAAGGGGTAATTGAGCAGAAATGGCTGCACTTCAATCAAATCCCCGCGACCGGTCGTACTGTAACGGGCGTGCCCGACGGCAATGTTGCCCGTCAACCCGGCGATGTTCTCCCGGTTGAAGACTGAATCGACGAGTCCCAGATTTTTGACCCGATGGAATCCGTCATTAGACGAAGCTGCTCCGGACGCTTCCCCGGAGTCAAAACTCAGGATTCCCGCCGCATCCTGTCCACGGTGCTGCAAAGTAGTGAGGCCCAAAAAAGCTTCACGCGCAGCGTTACTGCTCCCGATAATTCCGACGATTCCGCACATGTGCGCCTCTCATATCACATCGATATTGCTCATGGATCATCAATAGTTTAGATGCACCGCGCAAAATGAAACCGTCGGCTTTTTGCCGCGGAGTTGAAAAGATCCTAGCGCTTCGATACACTACTCCCATGAGTGCCACCAACGGTAGTCCAGTTACGGGCGTCATTGATGAAAGTATCGTGATCGTCGATTTTGGAAAGTATGCAGGCAAAAGTGTCGAGGAGATTTCAGAACTCGATCCGAATTTTTACGAACGCCTCGCAGTCGAAAAAGAAAACGGGATCTTCGCAATCCGCCGCCACCGGGACAAAACTTTTCGTCTTTACGTCAATCCCCTCACCATGATGGATCAATAGCCCAAGCCAAAGATTCTCCTCTCTCACGTAAAGCTCTCTTTTCTCCCAGGAATTTTGGTGTTATAGCTGGCCGAAATCCATAAGCTCGGGGGGGAAGGCCTGTCGGTGATGCGACAGACCGTTTAATCGTGAAATTTCCGCTATATGTTTTATTATTTTTCCTTGTCACCTCTGCGACCTCCGGGTCAGCAAACGCCCTCATTTCGTCAGAAGCAACCCTTTCAGGCGGTTACTACCAAGACTCCTCCGAAAGATCCCAGACGCCGGTCTTCTTTTACTGGAATCTGAATCACACTGCCGCCAATGGGATCGAGACTTACTTTGATCTGGGCGCCAATAACAACCTTCTGGAAAATCGCTGGGGCTTCTACCTTTACCAGGGATATTTTACGATTCCCTTCTCCAGCGGCTTTGAAACTGCCCCCAGCAAGAAGTCACGCATTCAGCTCGGACGCCAGTTGCTGACCGAAGGCTTTGAAATGGACATTCTGGACGGAGTCCAGGTCCCCTTTTACTGGTCAGAAAACGGCGGAGTCAATCTTCACGGAGGGGCTTCGTATTTCATGCAGCAGGATCGCTACGACACCCATTCGCAGATCTATGGAGCGACCGCGCACCAAAAATTATTCGGTGGCATGTGGAAGGGCGGCTATCTCCATAAGACAAAGAGCTTTGATACCCCGGCCATTCCTACCGCCCCCTCGTTCAATGAAAATTATGCCCACGCCTCGGTCATGTACTCCTTTGAACGCTTGCCGTTCCATCCCTTTCTTCTGGCCAAGAGTCAATGGAATCTGCAGTCCCGCACTTACGATCAGGGTTATGGCGAGCTGAGCTTTTATCCCCGTGACTCGGTGAGCTTCGGAGCGACCTACTCCAAGCGCCAGCCAAGTGCACTGGATGCGCTGGATACACTTCTGGTCTTTCGGATCTTTTCCATTTCACCGGTTTTCTCCACGGGCGGCTTCATAACTTTTACGCCGAAAGAGGACCTCAGGTTCCAAGCGAATCTGCGCCACTCCCTTTATTCGTCTCCCGCCGGGGCTGAATCGGGTGATGAACAGGAACTGACGGCGACCTGGCTTCACGGGCGCGCCACCTGGATTCCGGGCGTGGCGCATGTGAAATCCTACGGCGGCGAATTCTGGGAGCCGTCCCTGACGTTCCGCTTTGATTTCACAAATACCGCCTCCTTGAGAGTCCAGGGCGCGATCGCGGATATCAAAAAAATTAATGGTATTCAGGCGAAAGCATATAGCGGAAGAGCGGGCATGGATTTCCGCCCTCTGCCCACTCTGGCTCCGCGTCTTTCGGCACTCGTTCTGGGTGAAGCCGAAAGTAACCACATTTTCAAGGTAGACGGGAGAGTCATCGCTTTCCTTTCGTACCTCCTTTACTGATATGAATAAAAAATTAAAAACCCTCAGGCTGAGTCTTCTTCTCTTAAGCGCTTTCATGGTGCTGAACTCTTCAATCGCGATGGCAGATAGCGTCCGTCGTCCGGGACTGGCCAAGCCCCGCAAGGAGCTTTTCAGCCACGCCAATCACACCAAACATTTCGACAAACTTCATGTTCAGTGCACCGATTGCCATACCTTCGCCATCAAAGCCGTCAACCCGGGCCCCACTGGCACGCCCGTCAAGGAAGCTTACCTCAAGAAAATTGTTCCGGGCCTCTGCCATGATTGCCACCTGGGCAAAGTATCCGTCCCGCTCCGCAAGAATTGCCTGCTCTGCCACTCGGATCTTTCGGTCATCCAGCCGCAGGATCATTACAACTCCTGGCGTGCGCGACATGGTAAATTATCCGAGATGGACCGCGATTCCTGCACTCGCTGTCATTCACCCCAGGATTGCACCAGCTGCCACGCGAAACAGAATACCCTCGCTCAGAAGGCCCATCGCCCGAACTTCCGTTTGACCCATTCGATCCAGGCCCGCTCAGAGCCACAGTCCTGCACCTTCTGCCACAAATCGGCAGGCTTCTGCATGGATTGCCATAAGGGAACGAGGAGATGAAAATGAAACCTTTGATGGCCCTGCTCGCAGTGCTTTCTTTCACCGCGTGTGGAAACGACAGGCAATACGAAGTTTATCCGGATCTGGTTCGCCAGTGGGAGACGAGCAGTAATGTTTATTTGACTGCACAGAATCACCCTCATGGTTGGGGCCGCGCCGATTGTTACCGCTGCCATGTTCAGCGCAATATCCACATGAAAGACTGGACTTCCGATCAGTCGGTGGATTGGCTCCTGCCGATCGCGCGTGAGGCAAACGAATCAGAATGTAAAACCTGCCACGACACCAACGGAGTACAGCCATGAACTCCTCCCGCTCCCTCTTTCTGATCCCGCTTTTGCTGATGGCCTTTGCCTTGATGGCGCGAGCAGAGGCGCCGGTTAAGCAGACCCCAGGCAAACCTGTCGCCACCGCAAAGCTTCAGCGGCTCGACCCTCACGGCGCTCCGGATTCGGCTCTGAAAACCATGAAACTGGCCGAACATCCTGAATGTCTGGTCTGCCACATCAATGCAGCAGGAAAACTCAGCACCAAGCCGGAGCCCGAAGCTCTCTGCGCCGGTTGCCACGGTCGCCTGCCCCATAGCGGAGTGGTCGAACACATGGGCGAGGAACCCGGGGGTGGCGCGGGGTTGAATTGTCTGGGTTGCCACAGACCGCATCGGGCGGCCGCCGAGGGCAGTACGATTACCGAAAGAAAGCCCTCACCTCTGATCCGGACCCACCTTCCGGAAAATTTGCCAAAAGGTTTGATAGAAAATCGTTACACCCGTGATAACAAGGGCCATACGGCAGGGGATGCAATGGTTGACCATCCCTGCTCTGAGTGCCATTCTTTTTGAGCTCTGATTAATCATGATGATTCAACGCCATTGGTTTAAAACCTTCAGTATTCTCTTTGTCCCGAGTGCTTTATTCGTGGCGTTAACCACTCAATCATCCGCTTGGGCTGTTCTACAGGTACCCTCGAAAGTTCGATTTTCTGTTTCCGTGGATTCCCCCGCGGGCCTGCAGCTCTGTGCCGGAAATTTGTGGGTATACAGCGCCCGCAACCGCTCGCTCCAGCAACTCCATCCCCAGACCGGGACTACCCTCGCGACGACAACCCTGATTTCCGTCGGTCTGGACGGACATGTTCTTGCTCTTGGCTGTACCGGCAAAGCCCTGCTTGTCGCGCTTCAGAAGCGGCAGGGTTTGTCTGACCGGACCTTCTCACTCGCGCGACTCGCCGTCACTCCAGCTGAGGGCGCGAAATACAAACTTGGGCGCGCCCAGGCCGTACCGGCTCCGGGCAAAGGCCTGATCCGGGATATTTTCTGTCGCGGTAATTCGTCTTTTTGCTTTCTGATCCGCGATCGAATTTACAAAACTTCAGATCTCAAGAAGTGGCAACCCGCCAATATTGCCCTTTCCAAGGACATTCCTTTCTCCAATACCAATCTTGAGGAGAACCCCTTCGTCAACTGGCAGGATGATTTCATCATCGCTTCAGGCCAGTACTTCCGCGGTGGTTTTCTGAATAAAGAAAAAGAAAGCACGCTGTACCTGCTCGACCCGCTGCGGGTTGCCATCACCCGGTTTCCGGTCGGCGCCGCTTCCAGTCCGATTGACCAGGAAATCAAGGGCCAGAAATTCGGCCGCTGGGGCGTCTGGGAAGGACGCCTGATGTCACCCAAGGGCATCACGCATTTCAGCAGCGCCGGTAAGACTTATTTTGCGATCTCGGATATCACCTTGAAACTGGTCTTCATTTTCACAGAGGAAGGCCAGTACATTGGCAGCACCGGGATCGACGGCAATGCCGCGCGGTTCAACTACCCCCTGGATCTCACCTCCGCTCCAGAGGGGAACACGATCTACGTAGCGGATTTCGGAGGCAGCAAGGTGACCGCCATGGACCTTAATCCGGAGGCAACGCCGGCTGCACCAGTGCTCGACATTGCCAACGCTAAAATCGAAGACGTTCTCCGGAAAAATTTTTTCCGTGATCCCGAAGTTCTGAAAGACCGCTCACGGACCCGTTGTCTCTCCTGTCATGACGGCTTGGAAATCAACAGCCTCGATAAGTTCATGGGACAAGGCAAACACCACCCGGTCAACATCACCATGCGCGCCGTAAAAATCGACCTTCCTCTTGAAAGTGGAAACAAGATAACCTGCTCGACCTGCCATGATGCCCACCATGGAGTGGCAGAAGGCCTCGAAGCCACCGTTAAACAAAATCCTTATATGCTCCGCAAAGCAGTCGAGAGTCTCTGTTCAACCTGCCATCCCGGACGTGCGGACCCGGCGAGCAATCATCCGGGCATGACCCCGAACGAAGCCTGCGCCGACTGTCACTCAATGCATGTCTCGCAGGATTATTTGCTCAAAGAGAAGCTTCCGAATCTTTGCACCGATTGCCATGGCGCGGATAAAATCCCAGGCTCACATCCCTTCTCCGCCAATACCGTCAACTGTGTTTCCTGCCACTCTTTGCACGACAGTGTGCCGAACCTTTCGTTTGCGACTCACGCCAAATTTGCGACTACCCGCAAAGGCGAATCTGAGAGCACCTGCCTGATGTGCCATAGCGACAAGCAGGCGCTTATCGGCAATAATTATCATCTTGGAACAGAACCGCAGAACACGCATAAATGGCCAAAGGATGAAGGCATGTGCCTGGACTGCCATGATCCTCACGCAAAAGCCAAACCTGTCCGACAGATCTGTGCCCAATGCCACGGCGAAGTGAAAGGCAATCACCCTGCATCGGTTCAAGCCATGATCGGGACTCCAGCTGCCGAGGGCGTTGTTCTCACCAAAGGAAAAGTGGATTGCATGACCTGTCACGATCCGCATGGTGCAGTCCCCCCGAACGAAAGCGGCCGTTCTTTTTTCCGGCCGGTGACGACGCTCCTGGAGTTCTGTGCCGGCTGCCACGGTGATGCTGCGAGCGAAGTTTATCGTGGATTCCATAGCGCGGGAGGTAAGAAATGAACCAGATTCCTGACTTCATGAAGGACTGGAAATGGGGCGTAGTCCTTAGAATTCTTGCCGTTCTCATCGGTTTTGGAATCGGTGCATTTCTCGTTTTCCAGGTGCTCTTTCTTTACCGGGTACTCCCTCATGGTGGCCTATGGTAAAGCGGATTTTTTTCATCCTCTGGCCGTTCCTCATCCTGCTCGGCCCCTACTTCCTTTTCGGCGCACTTGTGGGAAGCATTCCGGGGTACATGCTTTACTCCTATGTCTGGAAGGACGATAAATTCTGCACTTCCTGCCATGTTCACGACTACGCCTCGATCGGCTGGAAGACGAGCATTCATGGCGAGTTGACCACCTGCCATGACTGCCATCATCAGCCGTTGATCGACTATGCCAAAGAAGCGATTGTCCTGATCACCAAGCAACCCAAGTTTCCGATGGACCTGCACCATATTCCGCATGTTCCGGTCGATATCTGCGGAGCCTGCCATCTGACTGAGCCTGAGCAGACCGCGACCGTTGCGGGCCCGATGACCAAGAAAGATATTTCTAAATTACCGAAAGTCGATCAACTCTACCTCCACGAGCTGCATCTGCGGATGGAGACTCGCATGCCTCTGCCCAGGGCTTTCCCTCTCGGAAAAGAAAAGGCTTACGGCACTTTCGAGGAATCTGCGCGGGTTGAACAGAAGACTTCAACCAAACGTTCGGTGATGTGCATGGATTGCCATGGTGGACCGGCAAATCGGGCTCATGATTTCTCGGTGGCGGATCGCTCCTGCGTGCGCTGTCACGCCAATACTCATCGCACGGAACTCGTCAAGAAGCTCGGCTGCCGGACCTGTCACTTCCAGGATTTCCTGACACCGGTCAGCGCGACTCTCCCGGAATCTGAAAAGAAACCCTAAGGTACCAGCTCCACGTCAGCATTGCGGAACTTGATCGAAATACTTTTCGCTTTGTGGCAATCCGCGCAGCCATTTTCCTTGAAGTTAGGCATAAGCGCGACGAAATTTTCATGGCAAACCGTACAGGAACTTGCCGGCTGGCGGCTGAAGTATTTATGCGGGTTCATTCCTTTGGGCACCTCCGCCTTGTACGAATCCTCTTGGTGGAAGAAATGACAGCTGTCACAGGCAATGAAACGCTCCGGATGGCGCTCTTTCATCCCGGCACTCTTGTAATGACAATTCCGGCAGCTCGACAGCGGTTCATGCCAGGACGGGTTGTTCGGTTTTTTCTCATTCACAAATGCAGTTCCATGGCTTTTACCAAGCCCCCACTGCTCGGGGTGCGGAAAAGTATGGCAGTCCAGACAACCGGGCGCATTTCCCTTCCCTTTGAAATCCTTGCCGTGACAGGTGGCACAGTCCGAAGCATTCTTGAAATAGGCACTTCCGTGGACTGCGGGCGAATCAAATCCCGACGCATGCGGATAGGAGGCGTGGCAGATCGTGCAACTGCGTTTGCCCGTCTGGGGGCGTTCAGCCAAGGTAGTGTCATGACAGCTCATGCACTGAGTGCTGTTTTCCAGGAACTTTTCACCGTGAAGTCCGGTTGAAACAAATTCGTCGGTATGCTTTCTTTCGTGACAGCTCTTGCACGAAATCGCGTTCCCCTGCCCGTTCAGATCCGAGCCGTGGCAATTGAGACAGTCTTTCTGATTTCTCAAAAAAGCATTGCCATGCTCTTCGGGTTTGCTGAATCCGGCTTGGTGCGGGAATCCCTCATGACAGGTCGAACAGGTCGGAATACTGCTCGTTGCGGGTTGGCCCTCATGACAGCCGTTGCAGGCCGAAGGATCTTTGGCGTAGGCCGGGCCATGAATCTTTCCGGCACCGAAATCACCTGCATGGGGCAGCTTCTGGTGACAGTCCCCGCAGCTCGGTGCCGAACCGGCGGGAGTGCTGAAGCCCGAATCATGGCAGGAGGCACAGGACTTCGAGTCCTTTAAATATGCGCCACCGTGAATCTCGGGTGAATCGAATTCCTTATGCGGCAAGCCCGTGTGACAGAGCGAGCAATTGGGCACAGGGCGCGCTTCGGTTGGCGGCGCCTCCGTGTGGCACTTCACGCAAGCGGCGGAATCCCGGAAGTAGGACTCAGCATGAAGACCGGGATCATCAAACCCCGCCCGGTGCGGGAAGTCCTGGTGACAGGAAGTACAGGCCGGTGTCACGAAACTTCCGGGTGGGTTGGCCACCGAACTCTCGTGGCAGGCCTTGCAGCTGCCGGAGCCTTTGAAATAGGCCAGTCCGTGTACTGCAGGATCGTCGAAGTTCGCGATATGCGGAAACGAAACATGACAAGCCGAACAGAGCGGAATCCGGCCCTGAAGCGGATCACCTGAGTGATCGCGATGACAATTCACACAGCTGCCGGGATCCTGCTTGTAAGAAATTCCATGCACGGCTCCGGCAACAAAATTCTCCGGATGCGGCATGCCCGAATGGCAGGTATTGCAGGTCTGGACTTCTTTTCCACCCACGACATGAGCCTGACTGTGACAAGTGGCACAGGCATTCGGCGCATTCAGGAAAGCCACCCCATGCGTAGCGGGCTGACCAAAACCTGGCGGATGCGGGAAGCCTTCATGACAGGAGGCACAGGAGGGAATCGTTCCAGTGGCGCCTGTTGCTGAACCCGAGGCGGAATGACAATTCAGACACCCGGAGTTCTGGAAAAAGGCGGCACCATGCATCGCACCGCGATCAAAGCCGGAGACGTGAGGAATCATTTCATGACAGGTATTGCACGACGGAACTTCGGTATTGCCAACCGTATGCGGTTCGGGTTTGTGACAGGTGGAACAGCTGATGGTAGTTCCCTTCAAGAACGCCGCCCCATGTTCACCGGGGTCCATATAGCCGGGTTCATGCGGATAGCCCGGATGACATTTGGCACAGCTGGGAATCGGCCCTTCAGCGGCCGGGCTGCCCACCGATTTTTTATGACAGTCCAGGCATTTTGACCCTGTCGTGAGATAGGCGGTCGCGTGACCTTGCAGGAATTCCGGTTTGTGTGGGAATCCCTCATGGCAGGACATGCAGTTGCGATAGGTCTTGCTCCCGATGGTCGAAGTGGGCTGTTCTTTATTATGACAGGGAAAACAGGAATTCGGACCAGCAAGAAAAGCCGTGCCGTGCACCTTGGACTTTTTGAATTCCTCGGTATGCTTGAGATTCGGCTTTCCGGCTTTTTGTGGCCTGGGGTTGTCCTTGTCAAAAAGGACTGTTTCGTCCTGCTCTCCGTCACTGTCGCTCTGCATTTTCTGGCAGGCCGAGAAGGTTGAAATCAGCGAAACCAACGAGAGAATGATCAGAAGTAATCGTACTTGATTTTTCATACGTTCACTCCGCTCCCCAGAAAATTCGAATCGGTTCAACCACTACACGCTGCACCTTGCGCTCATCCGAAGCGTAAGAACGATTCTGTATGTTTTCGTACTTGGCGATCGGCTCCCAGCGCTTTGCACCGCCAGATGAAGCGCCGTGACAGACCCGGCAGCTCTTAAACCGCGGAAGATTGCCCTGGTACTTGTCATGGCAGACGCCACATTTCCCGTTGTAGGACCGGGCCGCCGCTTTATGTCCCCCGCGCGCCCACGTCCCGGGTGTTGCCTCCGGGTGTGGCATTTCCAGATGGCACTGGTCGCAGGCCATGAATTTCCCGGGATATTTTTTCTTGAACTCACTCTCATTACCGTGGCACTTCAGGCAATCCTGCGTCTGCCCATCATGATAAAGCTTGATGAAAGCCTGCCCATGCTCGGCAGGCAGACTCCAGCGTCCCGAATGCGGGTAATTGTGACAATTATTGCAGCCAATCGCGCCACCACTCCCCTGAAGCTCGCTGCCATGACAGGACTTGCAGCCCGCGGAATCCTTCAAGTAAGCGGCACCATGAGTTTTGGTGATGTCACCCGAGAAGTGTGGAAATTCCTTGAGTACTGAATGGCACTTCATACACGAGCTTTTGAATACTCCACCTTTGAGATCCGCTCCATGACACGTTTTGCAGAGCTGGGGGTTGGCTATGAAGTCACTGCCATGCAGCAAAGTGAATTTGAATATTTCAGTATGCGGGGGAAGCGTCTGCTTCGCAGCAGCTGAAGCAAGCTGGCGGGAAGACGGCACAGGACGTTCATAGTAGTAATCACTTCTCCAGGCGCTCAGCACCAAAGCCCCAGCCAACGCCAAAAGCGACATGGTCCAGGAAAACGCACGAGTTTTCATGAGTAGGAATCCCCCGCAAGACGTGTCGGAAGAAACCGGCAATACATTGAATTTTTGACGAACCTACTTCTCCGTCGCAAGCCATTTGGTTAAAACCGTCGAAATTTCCTCAAGGGGCTCAATCACTTCAGCTGCACCGAGCTTGATGGCCTCTTTAGGCATGCCAAAAACCACGCAGGAATGCTCGTCCTGCGCGATGGTTCGCGCCCCGGCTTTCCGCATTTTCAAAAGCCCAGCTGCCCCGTCCTTACCCATTCCGGTCATGATGATTCCAATGGCATTTTTCCCGATCAATTCAGAAACAGAATCAAAGAGCACATCCACTGACGGTTTGTGCCTGTTGACAGCGGCTCCATCAAAAACACTGACTTTATATCCCGAGGAACAGGTCACAAGCTTGAGCTGCATTCCCCCTGGAGCGATCAGTACCCGATCGGGCTGGACCAGATCGCCGTCTTCGGCTTCCTTCACCTCAAAAGCGCAAAGTTCGGCCAGGCGATTGGCAAAAGCCTTCGAGAAAACCGGAGGTATATGCTGCACCACAATCATCGGCGGAATACCGGCAGGCAATTTTGTAAAAAACACGCGCAGCGCTTCGGTCCCTCCGGTGGAGGAGCCAATGGCAACAATCACCTTCTGATTCAGCTTGCCCGAAATAGCGGGAGACTTCACGTGAGAGCTGGCTTGTTTCAGTCGCACACGGACGGACGCGGCGATTTTGACTTTCTCAATAATGAGCGGCGCCATGCGATCGATTTCTTCGAAAGATGGCTTTTGAATGTAATCGACGGCGCCGTACTCCATGGCTTGCAAAACCAGGTTTCCCTCTTCCATGCTGATCGCGCTGATCATGACCGTGGGAATCGGATAATCGGTGATGTATTGTTTCAGAAGCGTCACGCCGTCCATTTCCGGCATATTGATATCCAGCGTGATCACATCGGGACGCAGCTCCGCAATCAGGCGCTTGGCTTGTGATGGCAGCTCGGCAGCGCCGACGACTTCCAGCTGCGGATCTGAATTCAGAATCCGGGTCAGGAGCTGACGGATCGTTTTGGAATCATCGACGACCAGTACACGCTTTTTTTTACTTGAAGAGTCCGGCACTGGCTTTGAAGAGTTCTCAATCTCAGCGACCCGCAGTCTTCCAATGTCGGTGTAAAAGTAAGCTTCCACCGGGAGTTTTTCTGACAACTCTCCGACGAGCTTGATTTGCAAAAGCTGGCAAACCGACCGCGCCTTTTCCAGATCGCAACCAACACAGATCAGCTTGAATTCAAGCCCATTGCCCGGCCCCGCTGCAGCACTCATTTTAAGCAGCCAGTCACGAACGAGCTTCATCATCCCACTATTTTCGATGGATTCCGGCAATTGCAGGGCCCCGCCCGTCCCCGCTGCGGCAGACCAGCCACAAAGGGCGACCCCTTTGGCAAGCAGTACCTGCACCACGCTCGGTTCATCGCAAACAACCCCGGAGAGCGAGGTCAGCTTGATCACCTTACCTGTGCTCACTTGGTTTCCCCTTCGCTCAGATATTCATCAGAATGATAGAGAAAGCTCGTAAAGGGAACGACCCGTTTGGCAGCGGCGATCAGTGCCTTGTGCTGCTCCGAAACAATGACCTGGAGATCCTCCACAATCAGATGTGATTTGCTCCAGCCGCTCATAAGCGCGTCGACAGAAGTCCCGGCCACATCGCCGAAAATCAGCACAGAGACCTGCTTCTGATGCAGCTTGGCTTTGCAATCCTGAAATTTCGCGAAATCCCCCACGTAGACAGTTCCGATCTTCGGATCACAATCCACACAGTCCAGCGTATTCACCGTCAGATTAGTGGCCGCCTTAATCGCCGCCTGCAGAGTTTCGAGCATATTGCCGACCCCCTGGAACAGGAAGATTGCCGGAGGCTGGGCGCCTTTCATTCGTGCAACCATGCTCACGATTTTCTCCCGATCACCGATCCCGCCAACAATCACTCTCAGCTTCTTGTCGGGTTCGGAAATATAGTGACTCTTTTGGAAGGATTTTTCAATTTCCAGAACTCCCCGCTGCACCCCCTTCCCTGCCAGGGCGGCACAGCGAAGCTTCATCCGGATTTCATCAGCCCGCTTCGCGAGGTCCGCCAAAGAAGGCTTCTCCACGTAATCCACGGCTCCCAATTCCAGGCTCTTCAAACCGAGTTCCACGTCCTCACGGGATACCGAACTCACCATCACGACCGGCGGATGGTTCGGCCCCATGTTCTTGCGCAAATACTCGATACCCCCCTGAATTGGCATATGAATATCCAGCGTAATCACATCCGAGTTCAGAACCTTGAGCTTCTCTGTGGCATCTAATCCGTTTTCGGCTGTTCCCACAACCTCAAACCCGTGCTCGGCCGAAAGGAGTTTCTTCAGCAGACTGAGGATCGTGGCAGAATCGTCAATACAGAAAACCCGGAGTGGTTTGCTGAAATCGATCAAAGGTTTCGAAGCCGGAGCAGTCTTTGGCACCAGGTTAGGAGAACTGACGGACGGCTGTACCCGGGTATGAACTGGGGCCGGGGCCGGAATCGCTGCGCGTTTATGCGAATAGACGGAAGGTGCGAGATAGGAGATCGGCAAACTGGTTCCGTTCAGTGTCTCGGAGATCCCGATAAAAAGAAGACCATCCGGATTGAGGTGCTTCAAAAGGTTTGACGTCACTGCACGGACCTGTTCCATCGTGAAATAAATGAAAACATTACGGCAGAAAATCACATCGAAACTTTTTCCACTCATTGTGGCGTTCAAATCCAGCAGATTCACCGTTTTGAAATTCACAGGCGAACGCAAATGGCTCTTGATCTTGACGAAATCGGCAATCTCTCCCGTCCCGCGAACCCAGTGATTGGCCAGATACATGGCAGGGGCGCTCTTGATGTCGTCCCAGCGATAAACCCCGTTCATGGCGATATCGATGGACTTGGGGTCCACGTCAGTGCCCAGGATCTCGAACTTGATCTCTGGCGCCATTTTTTTGAGATGATAGTCCAGAAACATGGCCAGCGAGTATACTTCATGCCCCCGGCTGCAGGCCGCTGACCAGATCCGCAACGTATCCTGCTTGCGGGCTCGAAGCGATCGGATCAGGTCCGGAAGTCCGGTGCGCTCCAAAAATTCAAAATGCGAAAATTCCCTGAAGAAAGTCGTATGGTGCGTCGTCAGCAAGGAAACGAGCGCGGTGACTTCGGAATTTTGATTGTCGTAAATGTATTTGAGATAAGCCTTCGGTTCCGTGAAACCGAGCTGCAGCATCCGGCGGGACAGTCGGGATTCAACCATGGCCGCCTGCTTCCGCCCCAGCTGCACCCCCGTGATGTCACTCACAAGCTTCGAGACTTCTTCAATCAATGGAGAGGCGGTCATTCTATTCTGCCTTTTTTTAAATTTCCTTGAAACGCGGATCACTTTCGGACGGAAGCGACTCTTCGACCAATACGGCTGTGCGGATATTGTTTCCAGGTGAACCGGAGACACTTTGCACCGGCTTCGCTGCTTTTTCCACCCTGCTCGCGGGTGCTGCCTTGACTGTTTTTGCCGCTTTCGCAGGCTTTCGACCACCTACCGGACCATCGTTTTTGGCACCCTCTCCCCAGATCATGTCTTCAAGCTGATGCACAACTGAGCGCAAAGTATTGGTCTGCTCGGCCAGATCGGTTGCATTTGCAGCGATCTTCGTCGAAATCATGGAGTTCTCCTGGGTCACCCTATCCAGCTGGGTCATGGCTTTGGTGATTTCCGTCACTCCCGTGGCCTGCTCATGGGTTGCAGTGGAAATCTCGTCGACCATTCCGTTCACCTTGCTAACCTGCTCCATGATTTCATCGAGCACCTTGCCACTGCCTTCGGCAACCCGGGTGCCAGTTGCGACCTTGGTCTTCCCTTCGCTGATCAGTCGCTCCACCTTGGTCCGGGTCTCCGTCACAATCCCTTCGACCTTTTTGATACTGGAATCCAGCATCTGAGTAATTTCCTTGGCCGCGTTTCCGCTCATCTGCGCAAGATTGCCCACTTCCTCGGCGACGACCGCAAAGCCCTTGCCATGCTCTCCGGCCCGTGCCGCCTCGACCGATGCATTGAAGGAAAGCAGCTTGGTCTGAAAAACGATATCGTTGATCACCTTCGTCTTGTTCCCGATTTCGGCGATCACCACGGTGATCTCGGTGATCTTCCGGTTACTCTCCTCGATGGCCTGCATGATCTGCGTGTTGCTTTCATTGATGTCGTGAATGGCCTGGATCATTTCGCTTGCAGCCTGCTTTCCGCGGGTCGCGACAGTGACACTTTCCTTGGAAACCGCGCCAGACTGGCTGGCGTTTTCCGCATTTTTTGCGATCATCGCGCTCATTTCCTCAATCGAGGCTGCCGTCTCCTGCAATGCCGCGGCTTGCTCCGTCGTGGCCTTTGCCAGGCCTTGGGATGCTCCATGGACCTGTCCCGTGGCCAGTTTGGCTTTGGCACTTTCCTTTTCAAGACTGCTCACCGCCTGTCCAAGAGTTCTCCCCAGCCAGGAGGCCATGAACCAACAGAGCAGGACCCCGAAGACCGTTCCCCCGAATATTGCTGCACTCAAGGCCAGAGCCCCGTAGAGAGAGACTCTCTGCGCAGTACCATTCGTATCTTTAAGATCTCTCTCCGTCTGCTGGACGGCTTCTGCGATGATCTGCTGCAGCTTACCCGTGAGAGGCACATAGTGCTCTTTGTAATAGAGCAGCGACTCATGAGCGCTATGCTCCTTCAAATACTCTCGGACCTTTTCGTCCATGGGATTCAGATCTTTGTCATCGAATCTTTCAATCTCTTCGATATAGGGGCGCAGCTCGTCGGTGATGTTGAGCTTCTTCAGCTCCAGAATAGCCGTCGCAGCCGCTTCATCGGCCGCCAGTTTTTGTTTCCAGTCCTCTTCGGAACTGCTGGCCAGATAGTTGGAGAGGGCGCTCGACATGGTGAAGAAATGGGTCTGAATTGCCGCAAGACCGCGATTGACCTCCACCGCATTCATTGTCTGCTTCTGGACTTTCGAGGTATTGAGCAAAATTCCAGCGGTCAAAGCCAGTATGGAAAACCCACCTACAGCGAGTGAAAAAGCGAAGGCGAGGACCTTTTTCTTGACGGACCAGAGTTTGATATTGAACATGACTGCGGAAATCCCTTTTCGAATCATATTTAATTTCTAGGTACTAATTAAATATAGCGCTTGCTGCTCGAAAAGCCAGCTCTGCAATTCTCAAACCTCGTAATCCGGGATCAAGCGGCTTTTTTTGCCGGCTGAGCCGTGGCCCGATTAATCGCCGCATGCTCTTCGGCACTGAGGGCCTTCGCGATATCGAGAAGAAGAACGAGCTTTTTGTCCTTCTTGGCGACCCCAGTGATGTAATCCGTATTTTTGCTGCTGTGAATTTCCGGCTTGGGACTCACATCCGCTTCATCCAGAGCCAAAACACTGTTAACCGAGCTCACGATCATGCCGAGGGAATGGTCCTTCAGATCAACGATGATCACGGCGGTTTCAGGAGTGCTATCGGCTTTGATTGCGAATTTGAGTCGCAGATCAATGACCGAAATCACCTGCCCGCGCAGGTTCATGATGCCCAGAAAATGAGAAGGAGTATACGGCACCGGCGTGATTTCCGGAACCGCGATGACTTCCTTCACGGCTTGCAGGGAAATGGCGTATTCTTCCGGCCCAAGACCGAAGTTCAAGTACCTCTGGGATTGAGATCGGTTCTTTTCCTTACCCGCAAATTTTTCCTGATGATCACTCATTTTAAGCTACTCCTTTTAAGGCAGCCGGAGACTTCATTGCCGTCCGACTTACCAGTTCTGTAAAATCCAGAATCAATGCGGCACGTCCATCGCCCAAAATGGCCCCGCCACTGATTCCTTTTATATTTTGGACCTCATTGCCCAATCTTTTGATGACCACCTGCTGGTGGCCGATAATGTCATCCACGAAAATCGCAAACGGGTTCTTCCCGGTACGCACGACGATGGCGATTCCATTCCAGGCCGATACGGCGCCGGCACTGTCAGCCTTCTGCGCAACCGGAGTTTTCCGTCCCAGCACCTGGGCAAGCCGGAAGAGCGGAAGATTTTCCCCACGAAGGCTCAGAATATCGCCCATTCCCGATACATGGTGCACGTCCATCTGCTCGGGCTGGACCGATTCGTGGACCTGTGCGATCGGAACGACATAGCGCTCCTCACCGGTCTGCACGACCATCCCGTCGATGATCGACAAGGTCAGGGGCAGCAACACGCGGAAAGTAGTGCCTTTGCCGGGCTCGGTTTCCACCTGAATTTCGCCCTGGAGGGCCGCGATATTACTCCGCACGACATCCATTCCGACGCCTCGGCCCGAAATGTCCGTAATCTGTGTTTTGGTTGAAAAGCCCGAAGCAAAAATCAGCTGGTAAGCCTGCTCATCGGTCAAAATCTGACCGGGTTTGACGATGCCCTTTTCAAGCGCCTTGGCCGTCAGCTTCTTAGCATCGAGACCGCGGCCGTCTTCTTTCACTTCCAGAACAATATGACTGCCACGGTGGAAAGCATTCAGGCTCACAACACCTTGCGCAGGTTTGCCCGCCGCCAGGCGTTCTTCGGTGGTTTCCAGGCCATGATCAACCGCATTGCGCACCAGATGCACCAAAGGATCACCGATCTGTTCGAGCACGATCTTGTCAAGCTCGGTCTCTTCACCGGTGATGTCCAACCGGACGTCCTTGTTCAGAGCCATTGAAGTATCCCGGACAATCCGCTGCATCTTCTGGAAGGTCTGCTTGAGCGGAACCATCCGGAGACTCATCGAGATATCCTGGATGTCCTTGGTGATCTTCGCAAGCTGGTCAATCGTCTTTTGAATGAGTACGGATTGCACCTGATGCTTCTGCTGGTTCAAGACCGCCTGAAGAATCACGAGTTCCCCGACGTTGTTCATCAGGCGCTCCAGGCGCTTGAGGCTGACCCGGATGCTTTCGTCCTGTTGAGCAGGCGGCGCACTCTGTGCAGTCCCTGAGACAGGTGATGGAGCAGAGGCCGAAACTGCTGCCGGTGCCTGCACCGGTTCTTTTCTCGGCAACTCCAAGACATTATTGACGGCTGCGGCAGGTGACTCTTTCAGCGATTCATCCACCATTTTGGAAAGATCGGCAAATTGGTCGGCTGAAGGGTACGCCGGCTCATCGCTGGGAATGATATCTTCGACCACTCCTTCGACTACGGCTGCCACTTCCGAGTTCGCGGCTTCGAGGGCTTCGTCCAGAGCTTGCTGTACCGCATCTTCAACGGCCTGTTCAGCTGCTTGCGCCGCTATTTGGGTTTGTTCGGGAGTGGCCGACACAACTTCCTCTGTGGATTCGGCATCACCACTCAAATGGCGACCAATTTCCGCCAAAAGCTCAGAACTGTCGACCCGGGCGTTCATGTCGGCCTTGAGCAGATCAACCATTCGCACCAGGTGGTCATTACACTTGAGTAGCAAAGTGACGTTGGAGGCCTGAATCGCGATTTCCTTGTTCTTAATCTTGAGAAGGAGGCTCTCGAGCTGATGGGTGAATTCCGCGATATCACCAAAGCCGACCGCCCTTGCGCTGCCCTTGAGGTTGTGAGCCAACCGGAAGAGCTTTTCCACAATTGAAGGATCGTCAGCCGCAGATTCGAGATTCAAGAAACATTGCTCGGCATCTGCCAGCAATTGCGCGGCTTCATCCAGAAACCCTGATTTCAACTCTTTTTCAAAATCGTCCATTGATCCTCGCTCCGGTGCACGTTGTGCCTCGATTGCTTTTCGACGATTCCGGTTGAATCCTTTAGGAACTTTTAAGCGAGAGAATTATTCTTGAAAACCTTTGTAAAAACAGCGAACAAAACCAAACATAACGCGGCCCGCTCACCTCACTCGTGAGTCAGCTTCTTGTATTTGACCCGATGAGGCTGTACCGATTCAGCGCCCAGGCGTTTCTTCTTGTCTTCTTCGTATTCCTGGAAGTTGCCCTCAAAGAGTTCAATCCTGCCTTCATCTTCAAAGGCCATGATGTGAGTGCAGATCCGGTCCAGGAACCAGCGATCATGGCTGATGACCACGGCACAGCCGGCGAAGTTCAGGAGCGCCTCTTCGAGCGCGCGCAGGGTATTGACATCGAGATCGTTGGTCGGTTCGTCGAGCAGCAGAACGTTGCCGCCGGACTTCAGGATTTTCGCCAGATGCACGCGGTTGCGTTCACCGCCGGAGAGCATGCTGACTTTCTTCTGCTGATCCCCCCCCGTGAAATTGAACCGGGCGCAGTAGGCCCGGGACTGGACTTCACGGTTGCCAAGCATGATCACTTCGTTTTTGCCGTCCGAAATTGTTTCCCAGACCGACTTTTCGGGATCCAGCAGATCGCGAGACTGGTCGACATAGGCGAGCTTCACGGTATCTCCCAGGCGGATCGCGCCGGCATCCGGCTTTTCCTGGCCTGTGATGAGACGGAAGAGGGTCGTTTTACCCACACCATTGCCGCCAATCACACCGACGATACTGCCGGGTTTCAACTTGAACGAGAGATCGTCAAAAAGAATTTTTTCGCCATACGCTTTTTTCAGACCATCGGTTTCGATGACAACATTACCCAGCCTTGGACCTGGCGGAATGTAGATTTCCATCTCTTCGTTGCGCTTGATCGAATCTTCAGCCAGTAAATTTTCGTAAGCAGTGATACGCGCTTTGCTCTTGGCCTGGCGTGCCCGCGGACTCATGCGGATCCACTCGAGTTCGCGCTCGAGGGTCTTCTGGCGTTTGGTCTCGGTCTTTTCTTCGAGAACCAGGCGTTTCTGTTTCTGGTCCAGCCAGGAAGAATAGTTACCTTCCCAGGGAATGCCGTGTCCGCGGTCCAGTTCCAGAATCCAGCCCGCGATATTGTCCAGGAAGTAACGATCATGGGTGACGGCTACAACGGTTCCGGCGTAATTTTTCAAAAACTGCTCAAGCCAGCCCACCGACTCGGCATCCAGGTGATTGGTCGGTTCGTCGAGCAAAAGAATGTCAGGCTTCTGCAAAAGGAGGCGGCACAAGGCAACCCGCCTGCGCTCACCGCCAGAAAGATTTTTGACCTGTACGTCTCCGGGAGGAAGCCTCAGGGCATCCATCGCGATATCCAGAGTGCGGTCAAGGTCCCAGCCATTGGCGTGTTCGATTTTTTCCTGGAGATCCGCCTGCTCACTCAGCAGCTTGTCCATCTTGTTGGGATCGAGATCCGGGTCAGAGAAAAGCCCGCCGATTTCCTCAAAACGCTTCAACCATTTGACGATCGGACCCATACCCGAAAGCACGTTGTCCCGGACCGTTTTGGAATCATCCAGTTCAGGCTCCTGTTGCAGATAACCGACAGTGATTCCATCGCTGGGGTGGGCCTCGCCGTTAAAGTTCTTTTCGACGCCCGCCATGATCTTCATCAGGGTTGATTTTCCTGAGCCGTTCAGGCCGAGGACACCGATCTTGGCGCCGTAATAAAAGGACAAATAGATATCCCGGAGGACCTGCTTGTTCGGAGGATAAATCTTACCAACGCCGACCATCGTGAACGCGAATTTCTGTGCCATGGGCATCAGACATACCCCGCCCGGGGGCGCTCTTGCAATCGCTTTTAGCTTGCCGCATCAAAGGATTTCTATCGAAAGACTTTGGAACTTGTTATATCTCCAATTGAAACCAAAACTTTGCATTGCAGGGGACTTTTCATGTCACAGAAAAAACGTTCTTGGGCCGAGCCTTACAAAATCAAAACTGTCGAGTTGCTGAAGATGACCACCCGTGAAGAGCGCGTACGGGCGCTGGCTGAAGCTGGCAACAACACTTTTCTGATCAAGTCTGAAGACGTTTATATCGACCTGCTGACTGATAGCGGGACCAATGCGATGAGCGACGTGCAGTGGGCCGGCATGATGATCGGCGATGAGGCGTATGCCGGCAGCAAGAACTTTTACAACCTCGAAGAGATGGTTCAGAAGTACTACGGCTACAAGTACCTCGTTCCCACCCACCAGGGCCGGGGCGCTGAGAACATCATCTCGCAAATTCTGATCAAAAAGGGCGATTACGTCCCTGGAAATATGTATTTCACCACAACCCGCCTGCATCAGGAGCTAGCCGGCGGATCGTTTGTTGATGTCATTATTGACGAAGCCCATGACTCCACTCACCCACACCCGTTCAAAGGCAATGTCGACCTGAACAAGCTCGATGCACTGGTCAAAAAAGTCGGCGCCGAGAAGATCCCCTACATCACCATTGGCGTGACGGTGAATATGGCCGGTGGCCAGCCCGTTTCGATGGAAAACCTCCGCCAAGTCCGCAAATACTGCCAGCAGCATAAGATCAGGGTTGTCCTGGATGCCACGCGCGCAATCGAAAACGCCTACTTCATCAAGCTGCGGGAGAACGGGTACACTGACAAGACTATCCCCGAAATTCTCCGCGAAATGTGCTCCTACTCGGA
Organism: Bdellovibrionales bacterium GWA1_52_35; assembly: GCA_001769805.1. Taxonomy (GTDB): domain Bacteria; phylum Bdellovibrionota; class UBA1018; order UBA1018; family UBA1018; genus GWA1-52-35. The sequence goes on along the minus strand of MEPO01000022.1, from coordinate 107,437 downwards.
TGCCGCGACGATGAGCGGCAAAAAAGATCTGCTGGTGAACATCGGCGGATTTCTGGCCCTGAACGAATGGGATGTATTCGAAGAAGCCCGCAATCTTGTCGTCGTTTATGAAGGTTTGCACACCTATGGTGGCCTCGCCGGTCGCGACATGGAAGCCATGGCCCGCGGCATTGAAGAAGCCGTTCAGTACGACCACATCAAAGCCCGCATCGGCCAAGTCGAGTACGTCGGTCAAAGACTCATTGAACTCGGAGTGCCGATTGTGCAACCAGTGGGCGGTCACGCGGTATTTCTGGATGCCAAGAAATTCCTGCCGCACCTGAAGCAGGACCAGTTCCCGGCACAGACGCTGGCTGCCGAGCTGTACCTGGAATCTGGCATCCGCGCGATGGAGCGCGGGATCGTTTCCGCAGGCCGAAACAAGGAGACGGGCGACCATTATTATCCGAAGCTCGAACTTGTGCGTTTAACCTTCCCTCGCCGCGTTTACACCCAGGCTCATTGCGATGTATTGGTTGAATCGATTGAGTCCCTGTATGCCCGCCGGAATGAAATCAAGGGATTCAAAATGACTTATGAGCCAAAGTACCTGCGGTTCTTCCAAGCCCGGTTTGAGCAGCTGAAGTAAAACTGCCTTTCCAGCCTGAGGCACGCAAGTTCAGCTCAGGACCGTGCCAAACCTTGGCATTGCCCAGACCAGCTATGGCTGACAGAGTTGGGCTTTGACCATGGTGAAACCTTCCGGGTTTTTGGGATTGGCCCGCTGAAGAGTGTCCAGCCTCAGTTGTCCCCGTTGGTTTTGGATGCGAGAAGTAACCGTGCCGGATATCTCCACTCTTTGCGCAAGCAGTGCCGGCATCCGCAGGCCGGCCTCTCGGGCCCTCGGAGTATCATTCAGTTGCAGTATTAGGACGGTTTCGCTCTGAGTACTCGAATGAACTTGAAGTGAGGGCACGCCCTCGATCAGGGCAAGCGTTCCGGAAACCCTAAACTGGCCGCATTGATTGGGTACGGCTGAAATCTCGGGAGCCTGAGCCAGAGCCGTGGAAAGGAAAAATAACAAAAACGGAGACATTGGAACAAAATGAAGGTGTTTCAAAATTCAAATCCTTTGCACGCGGAGTCCGGATGCTCCAAAAGAACTTTTTGATAGATGCTTTGATAAAGCGTTCCTTCGCCCACCGCTACCTGTTTCGCTTCAAAGCGCATGGCCCGTTGAGTACGATCAAAACTGTTTTGCAGGGCGAGATAACGGGAATACTCGGGTTCTTCATCTTCCAGCTTTGCAGCTGCCGCTGCCAGATGTGGAAGCTGTTTCGTGGCCTGGTCAAAAAAGTTCTGATTACCGGCATGTTCGGACTTTAAATAGTAATGATAAATGGTTTGGCGATTGATGGAATTTGCATCCGCAAGGGCAGCCCAGGGGAACTGGATTCCTCCCACGCTGACGGTTCTGGTTTCGAGGGCATGGAGCTGAGATCGAATATCCGCAAGCTTGCTCAATTTTGCTTCGTGATCTCGGATTGCCATTTTGAGAAAAAACATATCATAGCGTGAGATGCCGTAAGTTCCTCTTAAGACATCCACCAGGTCAGTCGCGGGCTTGCTCAGGGAATCGCCAATCTGTCTCAGGGTGCAACCTGAGCACTGCCGCAGGTAAGGCTCGAGGGAGCGAGTTACATCGTTCGCCATGACACCACCTGCAACGCCTGATTCGGTATAAACCATATTGCGGGACAAAAATTTGAGAATTTCCATGGTCTCTCGGCCTGCCGGAGTCGAAATCTCAGGAGTCGACATGTACTTGTCTTCTCTGCGTGCCCGCAAAAAAATGTCTTCCAAATTGCGGCCGGACTGGGCTGCTTTTAAAAACGCTTCAGCATAACCGGTGGTACCAGGCAGTTCCCCGGATCCGGTGACCACACAAGTTTTGTCAGACGCCAATTTGAGTGAGTTGCCGGAGTAACAGGAGAAGTCCAGAATCGCGAGTTTCACTTTTCCGGCTTCGGCCGCTTCACGGAGGGCGATCAATTCGTCCATGTTGAAATTGGCGCCACGGGCAGCCACTTGATGGGATTGGGTGCCTGCACTAGCCGGTGCGCCGTGAGTATCAACCACGACGAGGAGTTGATCGCCTTCGCGGATCTTGCCGCTTTGGATGGCAGTGACATAATTTTTTATCGAAGCCCTGGCCGCGTCAGCGGTAAAATCCCGGCGCTGTCCGTCAAAGGCTTTGGAGGCCTTGCTTTCGGTTTCCGAGTGGCCGCCATTCACCAGAGCCTGAGTCTGATAGCCCGCTGCTTTGAGAGCCTTGCCTGCCGGTTTTAGGATATCATCAAAAATAGTGGTCGCCTTCTCTGCAGGTTCACCGCCGGCGCCGAGGAACAGGGCATGGCGCGCCGCTTGCGAGGGCAGGGAACCCAAAAGGCTGAGAGTACAAAATCCAAAACAAACGTTGGCAAAGAATGAAGTCAGGAATAAAGGTTTCAAAACAAGACCTCTTCCTCAGATTCTATCCGGTTTAACGGTGTTGCGCCACCATCCGAAAATCTTGTAATTTTTGTGATCATCTCGGCGACTTTGGTGATTTCAACTTCGTGAGGCCGGCGGTAACGCCGACCTTTTCACAACGATGCACGCGACCGAAGTCGGCCAGGCGAAGTGGAAGATCTCAGTAGGAACGGTTGGCCGAGCTTTATCCGAATTGTGACTGCGCTTCGCAGCCTAACTCAACATCGCCCGACGGCGAAATCCAAGCCGACTCTCAGCAGGGAGTTTCTTATAAATATTGTTCAAGTGTGTCTTGAGGGTTGCTTTTGAAATAGTGAGATTCTTTACGATTTCCGAATTTGTCATCCCGCGGACAACCATCTCGACAATCTCGTATTCGCGCTTGGAAAGTCCTTTGTCTTTAAAATATTCGAGCTCACGACTGTGCTTGTCCGTTACCGGATAAACCAGGGTGATAATGTTCTCACCGTCATTGAGCAGCACCATGTCGACGTACTTGTCTTTGATCGTTTTATTTGCGTAAAGCTGGGCACCCTCGGCACGAGAAGGACAGGCCTCATTGCAAACGTAAAACTCCATACAACCTTTTTTGCAGGCTACCGAAAACTGGTCACCGCAAAACTCTTTGCTGATGTCGTTCTGGTAGACAACTTTGCGCCGGGCATCTTTGACACAAAGTCCTATTTTGCCGGCAGGACCAAAAAGCTTTTTCAGGACACTTTCCATGATTAAATTCCTCAATTCACGTTGGCACTCCCAACGGCCCGGCTACGGAAGCACTCGGTTCATCTGAGAACCATTGTCGCCACAAATCTGTTGTCCTGGTTTTTTATGACACTCTGGCTTTCCCTGCAATGCTTTTATCAACTCCCCTGGCCTAGCCCCCCAGGGTTCCGAAGAAGGCTGCCCGCCTTAACAAACCAACCCCTCTTACTGTGAACCCCAAAAGGCCAAAAAAGAGAGAAGCCCATCGTTTCCGATGAGCTTCTCACAAGGAGGGCTGAATTAGACCTGGCTTGAGATTACACTCCCAGTAACCCACCACCACAGCCAGGGCCGTAGCAGGGCGGAGGCGTATAGGTCGGATCTGGCTCCGGAGTCGGTTCTGCAGTCGGTTCTGCAGTCGGTTCTGCAGTCGGTTCTGCAGTCGGTTCTGCAGTCGGTTCTGCAGTCGGTTCTGCAGTCGGTTCT
>MEPO01000022.1:0-103590 GCA_001769805.1 Bdellovibrionales bacterium GWA1_52_35 | reverse complement strand
GTTCCGCAGTCGGTTCCGCAGTCGGTTCCGCAGTCGGTTCCGCAGTCGGTTCCGCAGTCGGTTCCGCAGTCGGTTCCGCAGTCGGTTCTGCAGTCACACTTGGGCTTGGGCTCGGCTCCACTGCTGGCTCGATGCAAGGATTCATTCCAGCGGCAAAAGGGAGATAAGCGTTCTTGGCTCCCAAAACCTTCCAGCCGCGTTGCAGAAGACCGATGAAGGCAGGTTGCGGCGAGGACGGAATCTTTGCGGAATTAAAGAACAGGGAGTTACCCTGCCAGCCACAAGCGGGATCCCGAAGGACGCCCCCACCACAGCCGCGACCATTTCCCCAGTGAACAAACTTCTCGAAATGATCAAAGTCATCAAAATCATCCGAACGATCTTCTTCTCCATGATGGCGATGACCGCGCTCAAAAAGGGACGAATCACCTACCCGCTTCCAGAGAATCATCAGAGCAACATGATACCGGGGGCCCTGATAGTAACCCAGGCGCATTGGGAGACGCGTGGAATGATCCATATAATAGGCCTTTTTCGCGCACGCCAATTTTGTCTGATGATCGCCATCGTTGTCGATCAACTTCTTAAAACCCCTGCCGTCTGGATCAATGGCCAGAATAGATCCGTCGTCAGACAGCACTGAAAACTGATAATATCCGGGCTGATCATCAGCACTGAGCCGAATCTCACTCTCAAGCTCGATTCCGAAATATTCGTTCAGAATATTTCCTTCGAGATCCCTGAGCACGGAGTCATCGCCCGTCTTGAAGCCGCGATCAAAAGCCTGGGTGGGGACATTCACTTCCCTCATATAGATTGGGGCATTGACCTGGATGCCTTTTTGCTCAAACCGGCTCAATTTGATGTTGCCGTTCCGGTCACGAGGCCCGAGATAAGCCAAGGCACCAATCCAGCCGTGCTCCTGGGAGAGCCCCTCATTGAGATCCGATTGAGAGAAGGGTTCACAAACCGCGTTCTTAAAACGGGGATCGCTCATCAAGCGCTCTTTCAAGCTTTTCCCTTTGGGCACTTCACAGCCCACCAGAGTCATCGCGATCATTCCAGCAAATCCGATTTGTATTAAGCCCTTCATAAATCCTCCAGCCTGTACTTTTGTCGTATTGATATCTGTGCCCATGTATTAAGTATACTTAGTAATGTTAATGAAAGTAAACAATATATTTTCAGCTTCAACTTATTATTTTTTATAAGTTTTTTATAAATGAGGCATACTTTTGATCAACTATTTTACTAATTCAAACGAACATTTGACACTCAAAACCCTCACCTTTAATCTTGAGCGATGACCAAACAGAACAATTCCAACGCGGGCGCACCCCCTTCGCACGCGGACCCCAGGGGCGATACCCGCGAACGCCTCCTGAAATCGGCTGCAACTCTTTTTGCCAAGAACGGCTTCGACGGCACGACCGTAAAAGAAATCGCCGGGGCCGCCGGGGCAAACATCAGTTTGGTCAGCTACCATTTCAATGGAAAAGAAGGCCTGTACCGAGCGTGCCTCGAACAATTTGGCAAAGAACGCCTCGCCGCAGCACATCGGGTCCTTCAAACCCCGAATTCTCTCGAAGAGGTACAGATCCGCCTGCAGCTTTTTTTTGAGGAACTTCTGATTGCTCATATCGAACAGCCCGAAATCACGCAGCTGATTCATCGCGAGTCCGATCAGTGCGGTGGGGCTTGCGAACCAGTATTCAAGGAAACTTTTCTGAAATCCTTTGAAACCCTGATCGAGTTTTTTTCAAGAGCGCAGAAGGCGGGCATTCTCGAGTCCACTTTCGAGCCCAACATCCTGGCCGGACTGGCTTTCGGTGCGGTCATCAATTCCGGTCGCGCCGACAAACTGAACCGCAAATATTTCAATCACACCATTGCAGATCCCAAATACCGCAAAACGGTCCTGGACTGTGTCATTCGCGCATTCACCACCAGCTTTTCAACCGGACATAAAAACACCGTGCAAGAAGGTGCATCATGAACAAAACGCCGCTTACCATTCTACTCACTCTGCTCACTGCATTTTCCAACACCGCGGCGGCGGCCAGCAGTCTTTCGGTCTCCGAGTTCCTCAGCCAGGTCCAACAGAACAACCCCGCGATCCAGGGCGCCTGGGAAAGCAGTGTTGCTGCATTTTCACGCTCATCAGACGATGCTTCCGAAGCCGCTCTCCTCACCTCTCCTGCCCTGCTCGGAAACGCCCAGCTGGCTAGCGACCAGAAACTTTCAAACACACCGCTGGTGACTTACGACAAAGCCCACGCGAATGCCTATTCCCTCGGCTTGGGCTGGCAGACCTCTTTCGGCTTGCAGGCGAAAGTCACCTACAATTTGAATTACTATTCTTTCAAAAACGTCAGCACGATGACCGGCGCCGGTCCGGTAGTGACACCGTCTTCGTCCTACTTCGAAACCCGCCCTTCAGTTGAACTCACCCAACCGCTCTGGGCCAACGGCTTCGGACGCAGTGTACGCGCCACCCAGACCCTGACCGAAGCACAAGCCCTCTCATCGGCTTATGGCAACCGTTTTCAATTCAAAGCGCTGCTCACGGAGGCCGAAACCAGCTACTGGCGCCTGGCTCTGGCACGCCAAGCACTGGCGGTTCAAAAAGACGCTCTCGATCGCGCGAACAAAATCCAGACCTGGAGTTCGAAACGGGTTCATCTGCAACTGGCAGACGAAGCCGATGTCCTGCAAGCCAATGCCCTGGTTGAAGTTCGCAAACTCGATTACGAGGCGGCACTGAACGAAGCGCGCGAAGCTTCCCGTGCTTTCAATCTCGCCCGCAATATGGATTCTGAACTCGTTGCCGAGGAGCTCGCGGATTTCAACCCCGAGGCGGCTGCAAAGGCGGAGGCGCCCTCTCGAAACGGTCCGCGCGATGACGTCCGGGCCGCCGAACAGGGAGAACGCCTGGCTGTCGCCAGTGCCCAGCTCGCAAAAGAGCGGAACACCCCCACGTTAGATCTCTTTGCATCCTATTCCCTGAACGGAAAAAACGAGCTTCTCAGCTCTTCACTCGGAGATCCGTTCTCGGCCAATCGCCCCACCCAAGCGGTAGGAATCCGACTGAATATGCCTCTGGCGTTTGCAACGACGAGCGCCGTTCGGCAGTCCTGGGCCCAGGAGCAAGCAGCAGCAGCCAAGACTCTGAGCAAGAAACAGCTGGACGAAGAGGTTTCCTGGAAATCACTCAATGAGCGGTTCGGCGAAGCTAAACGGCGCTTCGCTCTCGTGCGCTCGCTCGAGAATGCCCAGTACGCCAAGCTCGCCCGGGAGAAAATCCGTTTACAGAACGGGCGCACCGTCACCTTCCAGGTACTTCTTTTTGAACAGGACTATTTACTGGCCCAGCTCGCCCGAATCCGCTCCCAAGCCGAAATCCTGAGCCTCGCAGCACAACTGAAACTCTTCGGAGATCGCACATGAGCCTCGCCCAACTTGCAATCAAGCGCCCGACCTTCATCACCAGCCTTGTCATTATCATCATAGCTGTAGGTCTGCAGTCGATGAGCAAACTCGGTGTGGACCTCTTCCCGAATTTGTCATTTCCGTTCGTGACCATCACGACGATTTACCCCGGTGCGGGGCCTGCGGAAATCGAGACCCTGGTTTCAAAACCCCTGGAAGACCAGATGAGCACGGTTTCTGGCATCAAACGCCTCAGTTCCATCAACATGGAAGGCGTGAGCCGGGTGATCGCGGAATTCACGATGGAAACCGATGCCAAGTATGCCGAAGCCCAGGTTCGTGATCGCGCGAGCGCGGCGAAAAAGAAAATGCCACTCGAAGTTCAGGACCCCATCATCCGGCGCCTCGATCCAGCGGATCAACCTATCCTGATTCTTTCGGTAAATGCGGAGCTGGCGGAAGGCGAACTCTTCGATGTCGCCGATGACTTCATCCGCCCCAAACTCGAGCAGGTGGCGCAAGTCGGCCTGGTCGAAGTGCTCGGCGGACGCAAACGCGAAATCCGCGTCGCGCTGGATCGCGACAAACTCAAAGCGCGCGAACTCTCCGTCACTGCCGTCGCAGGTCGCCTCGCTGCTGCCGGCGAAAACGTCCCTCTCGGCAAGACTGATCAAGGCAAACAGGAAACGGTCTTCCGGAGCATCGGAGAATTCCGTTCACTGAGTGACATCAAGAATACGATCGTCAACTTCTTTGGCAGCGACATTCCTACCACTATCAGTGAAATCGGAACCGTCGAAGACTCGCTCGCCGATGAAACGAGTCGTGCGTTTATTAATGGCAAAAAGGCGCTTTTTATTTATGCATACCGGCAATCCGGCTCCAATACCATTGCGGTCGTCGACGCCCTAAAAAAGCGGATCGAGAAACTCAATACCGAAATGGTGAATCTCAAAGGCAAGCCCACCGTCAGCCTCGTGCGTGACGGCAGCATCTGGATTCGCGCCAACGTCACGGACGTTGAGGAATCGATTCTGCTCGGTATCACTTTGGCCGTTCTCGTGGTTTTCTTTTTCCTTGGAAATGGCCGCTCCACCATCATCACGGGACTGGCGCTACCCAATTCGCTGATCGGCGCCTTCATCTTGATGCAGCTGGCGGGTTTCACGATCAACATCATGACTCTTCTTGCGCTGAGCCTGTCCGTCGGTCTGCTGATCGATGATGCCATCGTGGTTCGTGAAAATATTTTTCGTCACATCGAAATGGGCAAAGACCCCAAAACAGCGGCTCTGGAAGGCACCAAAGAAGTCACACTTGCCGTGATCGCGACCACTCTTGCGGTAATTGCCGTCTTTGGTCCAGTGGGCTTCCTCAGCGGAATCGTGGGCCAGTTCTTCCGCGAATTCGGCCTGACGATCTGCTTTGCGATGGGTATCAGCCTTTTTGATGCGTTGACGATGGCGCCCATGCTTTCGGCCTATTTCGCCGGGTCGCTGCATAAGAATCAGGAGACCCGTTCCATCTGGAGCCGGACTGTCGGACGCGCGGTCAGGAAGTTTGATCATTTCCAGAACTGGCTTGAAGACAAATACGGGAATATCCTGCACTTCACGCTGCGCCGACCGCTCTTTGTCCTGAGCATGAGCTTCCTGGTTTTCATTTTGAGCTTCGCCACTGTCCTGGGCGTTCCCAAAACCTTCCTGCCCCCCCAGGATGCCGGCGAATTCACAGTCGGCTTTGACCTGCCCCCGGGAACGAATCTTTCGACAATGCATACGCTGGCCACGCAGGTGGACGAAACCATTCGCGCCAACAAAGAGATCGAGATGACGGCGCTCACGGTCGGCGGCCGTAACGGCGAATCCAACATGTCTGATATTTACGTCAGACTCGTTCCCTCCAAACAGCGCAAGGTCAACACCAGTCAGGTGAGGGAGCTGCTCCGTGAACAGCTCAAGCCTTTTGCGTACGCGAATCCAAAGGTGAAAGACTTTGACCCGATGGGCTTCGGAATGCGGCCATTTGCGATGGTCATTCTGGGCAATGACCAGACGGAACTCGAACGAATCGGAAAACTCACGGCAGAACGCCTGAAGAAACATCGTGCCCTGAAGGATGTCGACACGGACTTCCGGCCCGGCAAGCCCGAACTTCAGATCGTGCCCACGGAGACACGGATGAAGGCTCTCGGCATTTCGAGTAAAACCATGGGCCAGGAACTCCGGGGCCAGATTGAGGGCTTCACTCCCGCAAAATTCCGGGAGAACGGCCGCGAATACGATATCCGGGTCCGTTTAAAAGATGACCAGCGCAATCTGAAAGACAACTTTGCGAAAACTTACGTCCCGAACATGAATTTCAATCTCGTGCGCCTGACGGATGTCGCAACTGCGGTTGAAAAGCAGGGGCCCGCCACGATCAATCGGCAGGACCGGGCTCGTTACATTCAGATTTCTGCCGACCTCACGCCCGGCCAGGGCATGGGTGAAGCGATTGACGATATCCACGAGATGTTCAAGACGGATGTCCCGCTGCCCCAGGGCTATCGCTACTCCTTTATAGGCCAGGCCGAAAACTTCCAGGAACTGGCAATGAACATGCTCCTCGCCGGGGGCTTTGGTACGCTTTTCATTTTCCTGATTCTGGCAAGTCTCTATGAATCCTTCATCACGCCGTTCACGATCATGCTCGCCCTGCCTCTCGCGCTTTGCGGTTCATTCGTTGCGCTTTTTATTGCGGGCGAATCGCTGAATATCTTCTCAATGATCGGGACGATCATGCTTCTGGGGGTGGCATCCAAAAATTCCATCTTACTCGTCGATTACGCCAATCAGCTGATCCAATCAGGCAAGACCCGGAGCGAAGCCATGATCATCGCGGGCAAGACCCGGCTTCGTCCCATTCTCATGACGACGATGGCCCTGATCGCTGGCACTTTCCCGATCGCACTGGGCCTGAATGAAGCTTCCCGCCAACGGACTGGCATGGGCGTGGCGATCGTGGGAGGCCTGATCAGCTCCACAGTGCTCACACTGGTGGTCATTCCGGCAGCCTACGCCTACATTGACCGCTTCCGAATCTGGGTTCGCGCCCAGCTCAGCCGGATATTCATGTCGGGCGCCAGTGCGGAGTCCAAGGATGAAGCGAGCTAGCGCGGAACTGCGAACCAGACGGATTTAAAAGTTTGCAGCGGCAGTACGCTTTATGCAGCCATTTTTGCTATGAAAAATTTCAGGCAATTCCTGTTTAAAGGCAATGTAATCGACCTTGCGGTGGCCGTTGTTATTGGCGCTGCCTTCGGGGCGGTCGTCACCTCATTTGTAAAAGACCTTCTGACGCCGGTTATCGGTGCGATCGGCGGCCAGCCTGATTTTTCTGGACTCTTTTTTACCGTAAATGGCAGTCGCTTCAACTACGGCAACTTCGTCAATTCCCTGCTCTCCTTCATCCTTGTCGGGGCCGGTGTATATTTTTTCGTAGTCGTCCCCATGAGCCGGATGAATGCCCGTTACAAGCAGCAGGAAACGGCCACAAAGCCCGCGACCCGGAAGTGCCCGGAGTGCTTCAGCGACATCCCTTCCGAAGCAACCCGGTGTGCCTACTGCACCACGGACCTGAAGGGTTCAGATAAATTTCTGAAAACAGGATGAGCTAGTAAAGCAATTCAGCAGCTCAGAGTCGGCAATTCGGCAGACTTCCCGTCTTTTTCGTCTGTTCATAAAAAGGCAGGGCTTCAGAAACCTTGTTCTGCAGATTTTCAATTCGCGATTCATTGGCCGGATGAGTGGAAAAAAATTCGGGTGGACTCGCGCCGCCCGACGCGGCTCTCATATTCTCCCAGAGCTTGATACTGTGACGAGGATCAAAACCCGCGCGCGCCATGAGCTTCAAACCAATCAAATCCGCTTCACTTTCCTGCGTGCGGCTATGGGGCAGTAAAAACCCCACCGTGACCAGGCCTGCCAGAAGCTGCTGTCGCCCCGACGAAGGAGCCCCCCCCAGAGCCTGATCCAGAACCGCAAGGCCGCCTTGCGCCGCAACGCCGGAGGAAACCCGTTCTGCCCCATGCTTGGCAATCACATGCCCCACTTCATGGCCAATCACCGCCGCAAGCTGATCCGCAGTGGTGGCGACCTTGAGAAGTCCGGTATGCACGCCAATCTTGCCACCGGGTAGCGCAAAGGCATTGGCAGTTTCATCACGAAAGACCACAATTTCCCAATCTGAAATCCCGGTGTCCTTCTGGGCTGCTGCCGTAATAGGTTTGGCAACACAGGTTACATACTGATTCACCAAAGGATCGGAAGCAGTCGGCGTCTGGGCCTTCATCTGCTGAAAAGCCTGAACTCCAAGCGCGTTCATCTGCGAGTCAGGAACCAGAATGAGCTGCTTGCGACCCAATGGAGAAGTCGCGCAACCGGTCAAGGTCAGCGCAAAGGAACAAAGCAGGACGGAAACCACGAAGGAAACCAGGACTCTCGTTTTCATAGCCGCTCACCATGCTAAACCAGGGCCAAGAAGGCCCGAATGTTTAAACCGAAACGACTTCGATGACTTCCGGAATGGCTTCGCGGAGACGGTTTTCGACGCCCATTTTCAGAGTCATTTGCGCACCTGGGCAGCCGGCGCAGGCTCCCTGGAGATGAAGGTAGACGATCCCGTCTTCATAACTGTCGAACACGATATCGCCACCGTCCATGGCCACTGCCGGACGGATTTCATCATCGAGAATTTGCCTGATCTTGCGCTCAATTTCGGAATCAGCGCTCGCATCGCGTTCCTGATCCACACCCTCGTTCAGAACAGGTAAATTTGCGGCGAGATGCTGCTCGATGGTTTTGGAAGTATTCTGATGGACGGTGTCCCAATCGCCATCTTCGGATTTACTCACAGTGACGAAGTTCCGTCCGATCATAACGCCAACGATTCCCGGCACCGCAAAGAGTTTCGCAGCAAGCGGCGACTTGGCCTGCGCTTCGACAGCCGTCGTGAAGTTCGCATTCCGCCGAACCAGCTCGCGATTCACCATGTACTTCAGCGTATTTGGATTCGGAGTGAATTCGAGCGAAACATAAGTGTCATTTGATGAACCGGCAACCATAGAGATCTCCTTTTAGACGTTAGCTATCTCCATCACAAGCTACGAATGAACCCGATATAACACGGCGCACGCAAAGAATGGAGGCGAATCTAGTAGAAAATATTTTTAGATTCTCTAAAATTCGCTCATGGCCAACCGCATATCATCATTGCTTCTTCTGCCCCTGATTCTACTCACGCCTGCCATGGCCACTACCCCGGCACTCATTGAAGTCGACCGCCTGGAAGAGGCCACACTGTACTTTCGAGCTACTGAAGGAATCGTCGCACCGCCTCCGCTGAAAACCGATTTACTGGAGCCTAAAATCCTGGGCACCATCCATGATCAAACGCCTGCGACCCCCTACTTCGTTCTTTCGGGTCGCAGCAGTCCTGGGGGAGAAACCCAGATTTTTGTTGTCCGCCCGAAAACCAAGTCCACCCATTTTGTTTTTCCCGGCAAAATTTTTGACCCCAAGACCCGCGCAACACTGCTTGATTCCAGGGCGTTCGTGGGACGGTGCCTCAAGACCAGCCCTCATTCCGTTTACGTCGTTTTCCAGCGTGAACGCATTGACCGGAGACATCAGATGCAGCCCAGTGTTTTTCTCGCTGAAGCCGGCGAGGATCATCTCAGAGAACGTCTTCTTGAACGCGGCTTCCCAAGGATTTCAGACACTCTGAAGCTGGTGAAAGCCAAAGTCTGTCGCGAAATTGAAGGCAAAAATCGCCTGATGCTGCGAAAGCCTCTGGATCTCACACCTCGTCGCGGGATGAATGATGATGACGACGATGAAGATGAGGACGAGAAAAAAGATACCGAACCCAAAGAAGCTGAACCCAAAGCTGCAGTTGAGCTGAAAACCTGACCTTTCATTCTCTTGGCACCGGTTTGGCATCCGCTCCAACGGGGGGGTCATGCCACATGTCTCAATTTCTGCTTTCTACCGATGCGATTTTCAATAACGGTGAATTTGACCCGAGATACACCTGTGACCTGGACAATTCCTCTCCTGAAATCCGCTGGGAAGGCGAACCTGCCGGAACGCAAGCTTTCGCATTGATTGTGGATGACGTGGGGCGTTCTCTTTCTGATGCAGCAGAATCCGGCTTCACTCATTGGCTCATTTACATGATTTCGGCGCACTTGCATCACCTCCCGGCCGGGGTACCGCCCCAAGACGCTCTCCCCAACGGAATTCGTCAGGGCCTGAATGATTTTAAAAAGCTGGGGTACGCGGGCCCCTGCCCTCCTTTTGGAGAGGCACCGCATTCCTACCGTTTCCGCCTCTTTGCATTGGGCACTGCAGTGGAACTCCCCTCACGGCTGAATCGTGCAGGCCTGCTGCAGACCATCGAGCCTTACATTCTCCAAAGCACGGATTTCCTGGGCAGGTATCAACGCAGCATCCGTAAGGCAGGCTGATTAAAAATGGGTCGCTGGCATTTCGATTGCACAACCTGCGTCTAAAGGAGCGATTTGCCCATGAAAAACATTATCGCAATTCTGTCAACCGGCATCGTGATCGGCTTTGCACTCGCCTTGGCGAATGCGGAAGAGCCCACGTACCGCCCTCTTCCAGACCAGGAGCAAAATTCAGAATCCAGTTACGAAAGCAGCGAGAGCACCGAGCAATCCCAATCCCAATCCATGACCCTAAGCACGACCTGCACCGATCCGAGCGGCAGGGTCTACGAAAAAGGGAGTGAAGGCTTTAACGAATGCATGAACAAAATGAGGACCCGTTCTGAAGAACAGAAGGCCGGCCAAATGCCCTATGGGCGGGAAACCAATTCCATGGGCCCCGGAGAGTCCTTAGGTGATCCAGCTGATCCCAGCGACCGTTCAGGCGAAAAAGCCGGAGTCGCCGGCAACAACCCGCTCGACCGGGAGCATTCCTCGGGCGGTTGAGAATCCCCGTTTCGCATCTCGCAAAAAAGCCTGCAGTTTGATATACGGCGGCATGGCAAAAAAGAAAAAGTCGGTCACCCTCTCCACGCTGCGGCCTGACGGCGCGCGGATGATTCGCGAAGCCAGGCTCATGCGCTTTGAAAACAGGACCCAGGTACGGCGCTATACGGTTGAGTTCACCTGCCCTGAATTCACCTGCGTCTGTCCGGCTTCCGGTTTTCCCGATTTCGCCACCCTTCACATCAAATACGTGCCGAGGAAGTATTGCGTCGAACTGAAAAGCCTCAAGCTTTACATCAATCAGTTTCGCGATCGCGGAATTTTTCACGAAGACGTCGCCAATGTGGTTTTGGATGATCTGATTCAACTCCTTGATCCCTGGGAAATCGAAGTGATCGGTGATTTCAGCGTGCGTGGAAACATCAAAACCGTTGTGACCGCCAGACACGTTCGGGAAGCATGACGCATCTGCACTCATTTTGACCCTTTGTTTGCAAAGTCCTGACTTGCCTCAGGCAGCCGCCTGTGGAAATATCGCCGCATGTTTAAAATCAGAAATGTGTTGGCAAGGGAAGTTATCGATTCACGTGGTTTTCCGACAGTTGAAGTGGAGCTTTCGATCGATGATCCAAAGCACGCTGGCGAGACCGTCACCGGTCGCGCGATTGTCCCGTCGGGAGCCTCGACGGGTGAAGGCGAAGCACTGGAACTTCGTGATGGTGATAATAAACGTTATCTTGGCAAGGGTGTTCTCAAGGCCGTTGCGAATGTCCGGGACAAGATTACTCCCGCCATTCTCAATCGTGAGTTCACGCTCCAGTCCCATCTCGATGACATGCTTCGCGAGATCGATGGAACTCCGAATAAAACCAAGCTCGGTGCCAATGCAATTCTGGGCGTCAGCATGGCCTATGCCCGCGCCGTAGCTGCGGCCGAACGCCTTCCCACCTACAAGTCAATTGCCAAGACCTGCAATTCTTCCGGCGTCACTCTTCCCGTTCCGCTGATGAATATTCTCAACGGTGGCAAACATGCGGACAACGGGCTGGCCATCCAGGAATTCATGATTGTCCCGGCCGGCTTCAACCGCTTCTCCGATGCCCTTCGTGCTGGCGTGGAAGTTTTTCATCGTCTCAAGAAGATCCTGAGCACCAAGGGACTCTCCACCGCCGTTGGCGATGAAGGCGGCTTTGCTCCGATTTTCTCGGGCGCCAGTCCCCATGAACAAGCTATTACCGCCATCATGCAGGCCATTCAGGATGCCGGCTACAAGCCCGGCACTGATATTTTCCTGGCGCTCGACTGCGCCGCTAGCGAGTTCTGTGAAAACGGCACTTACAATTTCGAAGAAAAGAAGTGCACGGCCGAAGACATGGTGAATATTTACACCCAGTGGGCCAAAACCTATCCCATCGTTTCAATCGAAGACGGTTTGGCCGAACATGATTGGAATGGCTGGAAGCTCTTCACCGATCGCGCAGGCAAGCAGCTTCAGATCGTCGGCGATGATCTTTTCGTGACCAACCCGACCTTCCTGAAGAAGGGAATCGATCAGAAAGCCGGCAATGCCGTCCTGATCAAGTTGAATCAGATTGGCACCGTGACGGAAACTCTCGAAACAATGCGCATGGGAGCCCAGGCGGGTTTCAACTCGATCGTCTCTCATCGCAGCGGCGAAACTGAAGACACGTTCATCGCGGAACTCGTCGTCGGTACCGATGCCGGTCAGATCAAGACGGGTTCAGCTTCCCGTACGGATCGCATTGCCAAGTACAATCAGCTCATCCGGATCGAAGAAGAGCTCGGGTCCCGCGCAAAATTTGCCGGACGCGAAATCTACAAAAGGTTCATGAAATAATGACCACAGCCACAAAAATCTGGGCCTCGATTTTCGGCGTCTGGAGCCTGTGGCTGCTTTTTTTGTCCGGTTTCATCAGTAGTCCAGGGGTCCTGCAGCTGGTTCGGCTGCAGGACCTTTTGGCATCCAAAAACCAGCAATCCGAAATCCTCCGCGAAGCCATTCGTAAACTCGAGGTGGACTCCGCCCTCCTTGAGAAAAGCAAAATCGTCCAGCAACGTGAGATCAGGCGAGTTCTCGGCTATGCTGCACCTGACGAACTGATCTTTGACTTTTCCACTCCTGAGCATCGCTAGAATTTTGCATATTTATGTTCCTCATTTGCCATTTATCAGGGAAAATCTGAACTCAACTCATAGGGGAGCTCTCATGAATAGTTGGATCATCATTGTTTTGGCATTGGCGTTATCCGGCTGTGGCGGAATTGTTAGAAAGCCGGAGATCGATTCTGTTAAGAAAATCGGCTTTGTCAGCATCTATTCCAATCCAAAGCTCCACTACTTCAAGGACAACAAGGTAACTGAAGTGGACTCGCCCTGGGATGCCGCCACTTCGGCGCTGAGGATGGGAACTGGGCTGAAGGCTGCTTTCGACAGTCATTCTTCTCCGCTGCTCGAGTACGCCCGCAAAAGCTTCGAGTCGGAGTTCAGCAAACTCTCCCGGTTCCAAGTCGTGCCCTTTGAACAGTTCAGTGAAAAACAACCTTACACCAGCTTCAGAAGCAATCCTGGTAAACCTTTGGCCAAAGGCAGTACTCTGAGTTTTGGCAGCTTTGTCTCAAAGCCATCCCAGACTTGGAATACCGCTCCGGGCATGAGAGCGGTTGAGGGCCTATGGGCCCAGCCAGTGGACCAGTCTGCCGTAGCCGAACTGGCAAGCTTGGCGAACCAGCTCGATCTCGATGGCGTGATCGTGGCCCGGTTTGAGATCGGCTACCGTGATCCCATGTTCATGTCCTTTTCACTTCAGGCCGGGGGATTGAACGCTTCCAAAGCCGAAGCTTCCGTAGCCGCAACCCTCATCCTGGTGACTCGCCAGAAGACCTTTGGAATTGTGTTCCCGAACTTCAAAGATGGTGCGGGCTCCCGCAACGTTTCTGACAAGAGATTCCAGCTCGTAAACGGCACGCCAGTACCAAATGATGAAATGACCGCAGCGATTCAGGAGTCGATCGGAAAAACGATCGTAAGTCTCCGGGAAAAGATCGGTAAAGAACTCCAATAGAGCACCCACTTTTTTGACTTATTTAGTCAAGAATAAGTCTTTTTGACATTGAGCGGCTTTTTCCCCACACTTTATTCAGAGAGTGAGGGAACCCCTGCATGGCAGTAGGTCGCGTCAAGTGGTTCAACGACACCAAAGGCTTCGGCATTATTGAAATCCGGGAAGGCAAAGATATTTTCGTTCACTACACCGCAATCCATTCCAATCCAAAAGCAGGCAATCGCAAAACCCTGGAACCCGGCCAGGTCGTGGAATTTGATATTTATGAGCAACTCAAAGGTCCCGCTGCACGAAACGTGATTTTGCACGAAAAGTAAGTCTCTTGACTGGCGCACTCCTCCACCCGGAGGGGTCAAATCTCTTCTTTCTATTTCGCACCCTTTGGTTTAAAAATTTCGGCATGAGAATCGGCATCCCGAAAGAAATCAAAGAAAGAGAAACGCGTGTTGCTGCCACACCGACCTTGATCACCAAACTGGTGAAGCAGGGCTTTGAGGTACTGGTAGAAAAAGCAGCAGGAGCTCAAGCGAGCTTCTCCGATGAAGCCTATGTCGCGGCGGGTGCTGAGCTAAGCGACAGTGTCTCAGTCCTCGGTTGCGAAATCGTTCTGAAGATCAATCGCCCAACCGCTTCAGAAGCAAGCTTTTTAAAAAAAAATTCACTCCTGATCGCACTAATGGAACCCTATCGCAGTGATGATCTGCTTGAAAAGCTCGCCACAAATGGCGTGAATGTCATGGCCATGGAGCTGCTCCCGCGCACCTCGCGTGCACAATCCATGGACGTGCTTTCCTCCCAGGCAAATATCGGCGGTTATCGCGCAGCCCTGGAAGCAGCGACTCATTACAAGCGCTTCATTCCGATGATGATGACCTCGGCGGGCTCCGCCAAGCCGGCCAAAGTTGCGGTCCTTGGCGTCGGTGTCGCCGGCCTGCAGGCCATTCCCACGATCAAGAAAATGGGAGCCCAGGTCGAAGCTTACGATATCCGCCCCGAAGTCAAAGAACAGATCATTTCCGTCGGCGCCAAACCCATTGAGCTGGAGCTCGGTGAAGAGGGCAGCGGCACGGGGGGCTATGCCAGGGAACTTTCGGAAGAAGGAAAGAAAAAACAGCAGACCCTGCTCGCCGAGAAGTTGAAAAAATTTGATATCATCATCACCACAGCCAATATCCCGGGGCGCAAGTCTCCGGTACTCTTGACTGAAGAAAGCCTCAAAGGGATGCGCCACGGCTCAGTCGTGATCGACATGGCGGCCGCCAACGGCGGCAATTGCCCGCTTTCGGAAGCGGATGCCATCGTCGTCAAGCATGGAGTAACGCTTGTGGGAATCACGAATTATCCGGCGCTGGTGCCGGCAGATGCGAGCGAATTCTGGGCGCGCAACATGCTGAATCTGATGGCACTGTTTGTGACCCCGGGCACCCCCCCCACGCTGAATCTCAACCTTGAAGACGATATCATCGCGGGCGTTCTCGCTGTCCACCAAGGACAGAGCCGCCTCAAAAAATAACCGGAGCCCTAACCATGTCGCCAACAATGATCGGAATCTATGTTTTCGTCCTCTCCTGCTTTGTGGGTTACCACGTGATTTGGGGGGTGACCCCGGCCCTGCACACGCCACTGATGGCCGTCACGAACGCCATCAGCGCGATCGTCGTCATCGGCGCGATTCTCGTGGCAGGCAAAACAGATCTACCTCTTTCGATGCAGCTCGTTGGCTTTTTTGCGGTGATGCTGGCCTCAATCAATATTTTCGGCGGCTTTGTCGTGACCAATCGCATGCTCGCCATGTTCAAAAAGAAGAAATAGAGAATCGTCATGAATGCACTCAACCCCGATTTCTTTGCTTTTGTTTACCTGATCGCAACCATTCTTTTCATCCTGGGTTTAAAAGGTCTGGCTTCGCCCAGGACCGCCCTGCGAGGCAATCTTTTTGCGATGATCGGCATGACCATTGCGGTTATCGCCACGGTTTCGCATCCCGACGTAACTCATTATACCTGGATTCTGGCTGGCCTCGCCGCAGGCGCGCTCATTGGAACAGTCGTCGCGCTCAAAATCGAAATGACCTCGATGCCTGAACTGGTAGCAGCATTACATAGCTTTGTTGGTCTCTCAGCAGTCCTGGTAGCTGCCGGTACCTATTACGACCACATGCAGACCGGCCACATGGACACTCTCCTGCTTTATGAACTCGCGGCAGGAAGCTTCATCGGCGCGGTCACCTTCACGGGCTCGATCGTGGCTTGGGGCAAGCTGAAGGGAACTTTCAGTGGTAATCCCCTGGTTTTCAAGGGGCAGCACCTTCTTAATTTGCTTCTGAGCCTTGCCATGATCGGCTGTGCCGCGGCTTTCATCATGGATTATACGAATTTTGCCGCCTTTCTAATCATGACGGCGATTGCTTTTGCTCTCGGTGTCATGCTCGTCGTCCCGATCGGCGGAGCCGACATGCCCGTCGTCGTCTCGATGCTGAATTCGTATTCTGGCTGGGCCGCAGCTGCAACGGGTTTCACGTTGAACAATAATCTCCTGATCACCACGGGCGCCCTGGTCGGTTCAAGCGGCGCGATCCTCTCTTACATCATGTGCAAAGCGATGAATCGCGGCTTCTTCAGTGTGATTCTCGGCGGGTTCGGCGGAGAAGCAACCGTGGCTGCAGCCGCGCAACCGGGCAAAGGCGTCAAATCAGCAGCCACCGAAGACGTGGCCTTCATGCTTGAGAATTCCAGCAAGGTCATCATCGTCCCCGGTTACGGTATGGCGGTGGCGCAGGCCCAGCATGCCACGAAGGAACTTTATGAGACGTTGACCGAAAAAGGCGTTTCCGTCAAATTTGCCATTCACCCGGTCGCTGGCCGCATGCCGGGACACATGAACGTCCTGCTCGCCGAATCCGAGATTCCTTACGACAGTGTTTTTGAAATGGATGAGATCAACGCCGAGTTCTCCACCTGCGATGTCGCTCTGATCGTCGGCGCGAATGACGTGGTCAATCCCGATGCAAAGACCAACAAGGCAAGCCCCCTCTACGGAATGCCAATTCTGGAAGCTTATAAAGCCAAGCAGGTTTTCGTGAACAAGCGCTCCATGAAGGCAGGCTATGCCGGCGTCGACAATGCCCTGTTTTATTATCCCAACTGCTCACTCGTTTTCGGCGATGCCAAAGGCGTAATCGAGCAACTCGTCAATCAGGTGAAAGGAACAGGTCACTAATATGAATACGGATACCCGCCTCACGCAACTTGCAAACAATATCGTCCATTACGCCCTCGAACTGAAGAAAGGCCAGGTCCTGTACATAGACATGATCGGCGCCGCCACTCAGGGCCTCGGCAAAGAGCTGATCCGGGCTGCCACTTCCGCAGGTGCGATTCCCTACTGGAGCCAGTTTGATGACGAGCTGACGAAGCCCTTTCTGCTGAATGCCAGTGAAGATCAGCACATCGCCTGGGCGTCCTTCCACAAAGCGATCATGGAGCGCGTGGATGCCTACGTCGGTGTTCGCGGGAACACCAATCCCTACGATCTTGGGGATATCAGTCCCAATGCCCAGAAGTGGCGCCAAACGCATTTTTCCCAGGAAGTACACATGACCACGCGCCTCAAGAAGCGCTGGGTGGTGCTGCGCTATCCCAATCCCGCCATGGCCGTCGCCGCAAAGAAGAGCATGACAGCTTTCGAGGATTTTTATTTCAAAGTCTGCAATCTGAATTATTCCAAAATGTCCGAAGCCATGAACCCGCTCAAAGCACTGATGGAAAAAACAGACCGAGTGAGGATCGTCGCTCCCGGTACGGACATCGCTTTTTCAATCAAGGGAATCCGCGCGATCAAGTGCGACGGAAAAGTCAATATCCCCGATGGCGAAATTTACACGGCGCCGGTCAGGGAATCCATGAACGGGACAATCCGTTACAACACGACCTCCTTTAATCAGGGCATGCTCTTCAGGGACATCGAATTTGTAGTAAAAAACGGTCGGATCGAGAAGTTCTCCGCTCCCGAGCACATGGACAAGCTGGAGCAGATCTTCAGTTCCGATGCGGGTGCGCGCTATTTCGGAGAATTTGCGATCGGCGTCAATCCCTTCATTACCGATCCAATGAACGACACACTTTTCGATGAGAAGATCAAAGGCTCCATTCACCTCACGCCGGGCAACAGCTACGATGATGCGGATAACGGAAACCGCTCGGCCGTCCACTGGGATCTGGTCCTGATCCAGACACCGCAGTACGGCGGTGGCGAAATCTGGTTCGATGACAAGCTCATCCGCAAAGACGGCAAGTTCACTTTACCCGAACTCGCGACCCTCGACTCGGACTTCAGCTGAGTTCGAAATAAAACGTGCTCCCCTGTCCTTCCTGGCTGATGAAATCAATTTTTCCGCCATGAAGCTGGATTAATTCACGGCAAACGGAAAGTCCCAGCCCCAGGCCACTGCTGCGGACAGTTGCCTCTGAAGTGCCTCGGGAAAAACCGGAAAATAATCTCGTTTTAAGCTCCGCCGAAATGCCTGCCCCCTGATCGATCACGGAAACGCGGACCACGCCTCCGCGCCGCTCGAGTGAGACTTCGATGGGCCGACCCGGCGGAGTATATTTATTGGCATTATCGAGAAGATTCGAAAGGACTTGATTGATACGGATGGGGTCAAGCTCCAGCTCAACAGCTTGCGAGGGGCTCGTGAAAATAAAGTTCCGCTCGGGGCTTTGCAGGCGAAACTCCTCCATGGATTCAGATATCAATTGAACAACGTCCGTACGCTCCCGGCGCAGTGAGACCATATTTCTCTCCAGGCGCGAAAGGTCCAACAAATCAGATACCAGCCGGCTCAGACGGTTCACCGGAACGCGAAGTCGGGCCAGGAAGGCTTGATCGATTACATGGCCCTGCTCCACTCTTTTCTGGGCAACTTGAACCATGAGAGAAAAGGCCGTAATGGGAGTCCGCAGCTCATGAGCAGCGACATCGAGGAACTGGGATTTCATCCGCGAAGCCCGTTCGGCCGTTTCTTTGGATTCAATGATCGCCTGCTCTGCGGCTTTGCGTTCCGTAATGTCCAGAAAACCCACCAGACTTGCCCAGATCTTTCCCTGGTCGTCGCGAACCGGACAGCCGATAATTTCGACAAGTGCACGGCTGCCATCGGGCTTTTCAACTTCCATATCATCGATATGACCGAACTTCCCAACCATGCCCATGACGATGGGCATCTCAGAAGTCGGATACCTGATCTGCGTTCCCGCGCGATACGCCCGGTAAACCTCGGAAAGATTCTCCCGCGTCGCCGACGGCATGATTCCTCGGCCCATAATTCTCTTCGCATGTTCATTGGCGATCAAAGGGACGCCGTCCGGCACACTCACCATGAAAATTCCGATGGGTAGATTCTCGAGCATGGTGTTCATCAAGGCATTCTGCTTTCGCAAAGCCTCCTCGACTCTCTTGCGTTCTGAAATATTGATTGCCGTGCCGCGGGTCCCGGCTATTTCGCCGTTTTCATCGAAAACGACTTTTGCATTAAAGATGAGATGAATAATTCTCCCGTTTCGGCCGCGGTGAGTCGCTTCATAACCCCGGACAGAGCCTCGCTTCAGAAGAACCAGATACCCTCTGTCGTCCCTGGCAGCGGCTTCTGGTTCCTGAAAATCGGAAAACCTGCGCCCGAGCATCTCGCTGATGGGGTACCCGAAAGTTTTTTCCCAAGCCGGATTCAGATAAGTATAGCGACCTTCCGCATCACTCTGCCAGACCAGATCCTCCGAGTTTTCAGCCAGGTCGCGATACAAAGCGTCTGATTTTTTAATACGGCTCTGGATTTCGAGCTGCCGTTTATGTTGAAGTCCCCGGCTCGCCAGCATTTCTGCGAAATGAACCAGGAATTTCAAATTTTTTTTAAAACGCTCTTCCGAAATGACCGGAACCCGGGCGAGCGCCTCGAGGTACGCTTTCTCGTCAAAACCAAATTGCCGCGCCTGCTGAGTAAATCTGTCCTTGTCCGGTTCTCGCGTGAAGAATTGTCCGGTAAAGACTACTCCGAGATGCTGGTCATCCACGACGATCGGTATCGCCGAATCGGTCAGGCCAAGATAGCATTCGTGAATCATCAGGGCAGCGGTCTTTGCAACCCCTCTAGCGAGGATCAGATCACTATTTTTGCAGAATTGTTCAGTCGCGGGACATTTTCGGTGAAAATTGACACAGATATCCTGCCAACCCGAAGCCGTGAGAATATTGCCTTCCATGTCCATGATTGCCGATGGAATTCCGCAAGTCTCATTCAGGGTATCGAGCAGGGCCTGGATTTGAGGAACAGGGATCAGATCCTTGAGCTTGTATTCTGCTGGCATGAAAACCATCCCTCACCGGGAGTCCATCCCATCAGTCACCAATTTTCATTTTCCAGATCGGACTGCTGATTCGAGCGGTGCTTCTGCCGATATTTTTGCTGTTTCTTTTTGGCTTTGCTGTTTTTTGATTTCTTGCCAGTACTCGCGATAGAGCGGGATTTTCCGTGTTTGCCCTGCTTCGCGGCGTAAGTTATTGCCTTGGACGTCTTTTGGGCGTGGTTTTTTGCGCCTTTGGATTTTTTGATTTTGGCGATTTTAGCGTGCTTCCTGGCTTGCTTTTTGACAATCTTTTTTGCCTGTGCCTGTTTTTTTGAATACTTCTTGGTCTTCTTCTTTGAAGCGGGTTTCCTTTTGGCCTTCTTCGTTTTTTTAACCCGGAACTCGGTCGAAGTACCCGACCAGGGTCTTTCTGTGCTGAAAGTATCCGCTACGGACATTCCCGGGAGAATCAGAAATAATACCAAAGCGATCCAAAGCTTTTTCATACAACTACCGCCTATCTAAGGTATGTATCGGTGAAGTTTAATAAATCCTTAAGGCGGCTTTGGCTTCTTAACAATTGCTATTTGAGTGGTTGAGCTGAAAGCAGCCGGCGGACCTCATTTAGGAAGTCCAGCAGATCGAACGGCTTGCGAATAACCGCCTTGGCAAGCGCAACAACTTCCGGCTCTATTTGCTGATCAGCTGTTGCAATCAAAACCGGCAACTTTGCAAATCGCGGGTCGGCATAGGAATTTAGCCGCTTCAGAAGTTCACCACCGGTCATAATGGGCATCCGCAAATCCAGAATCAGCAACGAGGGAAGCTTGATAGCAGCTTGAAGCAGGCGATAAGCCTCTTGGCCGTCTGCTGCTGAGATAGTGGAGTACCCCTCCATTTCGAGAGCAATGACAAGAGTTGCTCTCAGCATTGGGTCATCATCCACGACCATTATTTCTGCTTGATCCAAGCGGTGCATCTCCGGGATTAAAAGGCTCAGGATATGCCAACGGCATTTACCGAGCGGCGGTATACCGGCTTTTATAATCGAGGAGCATTTACGTTGCTGTTTACGGGGCCCTTCAAAGCAGACGACTATTACTGAGCGCGCCGGCTATTCTGATAATCCGCTGAGTCCGCGTTTTGAATATAAAAAAGGCCGGCAAACCGCCGTCATTTCTGCGCGCATTGGAATATAGGAGCAACCATCAGCATTGGAGATCAGCTGTGTCGAGACCTAGCAACCTCAGTCGCTCAAACCAGATTATCGTCAGGCGTATTGGGCTTAAAATCCACAAGTACCTTTTTGAAAACGACAAGCCCATCGAGTGGCTCTCATTCAAAGCCGGCGTTGCGCGTTCGAGCATTCGGGAAATCATTGCAGGCAGGAGCAACCCCAGACTTCTCACTCTGGTCGCAATTTCAAAAGCGCTGGGTTACCCCACTTTGGCTGCATTTTTTGTAGAAATCGAGAACGACTAGGCCGCCGTTCTTCCTTGCGCCAGAAGATCCGTATACCACTGCGGGGGCGTGAATTTGTCTCGCGCAAACGGCAGTTGATTCAGCTCAATCTCGCTCATGAAACTGGGAATATATCCGGTCGCAACCAACTCGCCCACAATCTGCCCTTCCTGCGTGCGGCCTTTCTGGACGAATTTGTAAATATTGTGAAGCTGGTACCTTCCGTGCTCATCGACATCGGGAATCACCTCGCTGATCTCACTCACCTTGCGACTGCCATCATTGAATCGTCGAATCTGTACAACCAGATTCACCGCCGAAGCGATCTGGCGGCGTACTGCGGCTGGAGGCACATTGGAGTCACCCATCATGGCCAGCGTTTCAAGCCGGATCAAAGTATCATAAGGGGTATTGGCGTGAGTGGTACCCATCGAGCCACCGTGACCCGTGTTCATTGCGGTAATCAGGTCCAAAGCTTCAGCACCGCGTACTTCGCCTACAATAATCCGGTCGGGGCGCAAACGAAGGGCCGAGCGGACCAGATCCCGAATCGTCACCTCTCCTTTACCCGAAGCGTCGGCGGGCTTTGTTTCAAAATAGACAACATGATCCGTGTGAATCTTCAATTCAGATGAATCTTCGATCACGAGCACCCGCTGGGTCTTTGGACAGCGGGAACCCAGGACATTCAGCAACGTGGTTTTCCCGGAACCCGTGCCACCCGCGACAATGGTGTTCTTCGCAAGATAAACGCAGACGTCCAGGAAGCGCGCGGCGTCTTTTGAAATGGATCCGCGGTTGATCAAATCCACGAAAGTCGGAACTGCCTTTGAGAACTTGCGGATCGAAAGTGTAGTGCCCTTTCTCGAGCAGGGAGGCAGCACAGCGGCCACTCGACTGCCGTCAGGCAACCGAGCATCCAACCGGGGATTCTCCTCGTCAATGCGACGGCCCACGAACTGCGCAATATTCCGAACCGCCGCCTGCAGCGCCTGTTCGTCAAGAAACTTGGCTGCAGTTCGCTCGAGCAAACCGCGTTTTTCGATGAATACTTCATTGGGGCCATTGACCAACACTTCGGTAACCGCGTCGTCTTCCAGATACTCTTTAACCGGTCCGAGAAATACTCCGATGGATTCGCTGAATACTCCCACTGAAACTCCTTATAAACTGGCGGACTTTGATCTTAGTTACTCAAGATTGCGGAAGAAAATTCTTTTACAATCAAAGTGCCTTCCATGCCGTTGACCGGGCAATAGAACCGATACTTGCCGGGCAGAGTTGGCGTGAAAGTGATTTCCTCGATTTTCTGGGAACGGACCTGTTTGCGAACCTGAAATGAATCCATCATGATGCAAAGGGTGTTTTTGGAAGCACCCGTGACAAACAACCGGACAGGAACATCGCGTGAGACAAACAGAGTCTTCGGAAAATAGCCCAGATCACCCGCGATGAGCGCAATCTCCTGGACGCCCTGACGTGCAGAGGTGCCTTCGACGGCCCGGGGTGCGCTTGGTGCCGGCACGGTTCGCGGAGGGTTTCTTGCGGCAAGTTCCAGGTCTGCGGGACCCTTCGGCTTGGTTTCCAGTCCTGCAGGGTTTCTTTCACCCCCGAAAGCCCCATCCAAATCTTCGTCCCGTGCTTCCATTTCTGTCACTGCCCGCGAAGCATAGCCACGACCGACGCCCAGTTCAGGCGCCTTGGGTTGCTGACCGAACCGGGATTCCGGATAGGACTCCTCTTCCCGCAAGACCCCTTCGGCGGAGGGTCCTCGTGCAAGCAAGGTCCCGGCAAAGCTGCTGCAGCTGACCAGTAGCCCCAGAAGCACCATGACATTTTTATTCAATTTAAATTTTATGACTCTTTCCATGAATCCACTTCCTCATAGACTCATCGGCTGAATCGCTGAAATCTTTGAAACGAAATGATTGAACATATTCAGTAAGCCCGCTTAGGGCGTAATTGACTAATTCCTGGAGCAGCGTTAATGCTACTGGCCATGGAACGCTTTGCTAAACTGGCACTTAACGCACTTAACGCAGTGCTTCAGACTCCTATACAGATCACCGACCTCGAAACGCCGCCCGATCCCAAGCTGGGCGACTTTGGTTTCCCCTGCTTCAAGCTGGCCAAAGAGTTCCGAAAATCCCCCCCACAGGTTGCCCTGCAAATCGTCGCGGACCTGAATGCCAAAGGAGTGGTGCCTGCAAGCCTGAGCGTTGCTGCCGTCGGTCCCTATGTGAACTTCACCACCTCACCCATCGAAGCCCGGCGGGTGCTGCTGCAGGACTTTCTGGCCGGTACGGGCTCAGGTCAGTACGGAAAACTCGCAGAGAAAACCCGCGGTAAGTGGGTCCTCGAATACAGCTCCCCGAATGTCGCAAAACCCCTCAATATTTACCACTTGCGTCCGACTGCTCTCGGCGCGGCCTTGGACCGGATCGGCCGTTACCGCGGCTATGATGTTGTTTCGATCAATCACCTGGGGGACTGGGGCAAGCAATACGGAATGCTGACGGTTGCGTTTCGACTCTTCAATAAAACCGTCGAGTCGGATCTCGGAATGATGGATTTGGTTGATCTGTACGTGAAGGTCAACAAAGAAGTCGAAAACAATCCCGCCCTCGAAGACGAAGCCCGCGAAGCCTTCCTGAAGCTCGAGCAAGGCGATCCGGCGATCACCGCTCTGTGGAAAAAATGCGTCGATGTCTCCATGCGCGAATTCGACCGCAGCTACAAGCGCCTAAGCGTCAAGTTTGACCACGTCTGGGGAGAGAGTTTCTACAAAAATCAGCTCCAACCCCTGCTTCAAGAGCTACGTCAGCGCGGCCTTCTTGTTGAAAGCGAAGGCGCCTGGGTGGTTCCTGTCACGAACCGCGACGGGAAGGAAATCCCTCCTTGCATCATGCAGAAAAAAGACGGCGCCACGATTTATGCCACTCGCGATGTCGCTGCCGCGATTTACCGCTACAACCAGTTCCACTTCGACCGCATGACCTATATCGTCGGTGGCGAACAGAAGCTGCACTTTGAGCAGGTTTTCGGCGTTCTGCGGAAGATGGGCCTGGAATGGGAAGTTCGCTGCGAGCATGTACCGTCCGGGCTGTATCGTTTTAAAGACCTGAAAATGTCGACCCGCAAGGGAAATTTTGTCACCCTGGAAGAAGTACTCAGTCTGGCCAAAGAACGTGTTGAGCAACTCATGACGGAAAGAGCCAAAGACCCCAGCAAGCCAGAGGGCACCGGCACGGTCGTGAACGAAGCCACTGCCGAAGCGGTTGCAATTGGCGCGGTGGTTTTCCACGATCTTCATACCGATCCCGTTCGGGATGTGGAATTTGATGTTGAGCGCGTAGTGGATTTCGAAGGCGAAACCGGCCCCTATTTACAGTACGCCCATACCCGCTGCCTGAGCATCTTGCGCAAGGCGCGCGAAACCGACCAGCTTCCCGGCGAACTCAGTTTCTCCCCAACTGCGGCAGATCGCCTTGAAAAGGCCGAAGAACTTGCGCTGATCAAGACGCTCGGTCAATTCCCGCTTCATCTGGAGCGCACGCTTTCCTTTGCGAAAGCGAGCCAGCTTGCGAGTTACCTGATTGATGTGACGAAGGCCTTCAATGCGTTTTACCGTGAATGCCGGGTCCTCGGGGAAGCACCTGAGCTCACCCACGGCAGGCTCATGCTGGTTGAGGCCACGCGCCGAATTCTGAACCAGGGACTGACGCTTCTGGGAATTCCGTTACCCGAGCGGATGTGAAAATTTGATTTCCACGTCCTGCCGGTCCGATGCCTCGATCTTGAACATTTCTCGCTGAGCCAGCAGCATCCAGCGTGCCACGATCATATCTGGGAATGATTCGATCCGGATATTGTACGTGTTCACGGAGTCATTGTAGAACTCCCGACGATCAGCGATATCGGATTCGAGGCTGGAAATCCTTTGCTGGAGCTGCTGAAAAGACGCCTGGGCCTTGAGATCCGGATAGGCTTCGGCGAGCGCAAAAAGTTTACCCATGGCTCCACGCAGCGCACTTTCCGCCGCGCCGGCCTTCGCGGGTTGCGCATGTACGGCCATTAAGCCGTCGCGCGCCTTGAGGACCTGGTCAATGACCCCGCGTTCATGCACCATGTAGCCCTCACAGACTTTGATGAGCTTTGGAATTTCGTCATGGCGCTGCTTCAAAAGCACATCAATATTTGCCCAGGCTTTGTCGATATTGTTTTTGACGGCAACCAGGCCGTTATAAATCGCCACTCCGTAGGCAAGCGCAACAAACACAATCAGAGCCAAAATTACAAAGGGAATCAACGTCATCTCAGTACTCCTAGTTTAGCAGCCCAGCGCCTGGCCGGACCTCTTAAAGAAAATGAAAGCCGCAGGCCCAGCATCGTGCATGCAAGCCAACCCAGAATCATCTGCGTCTGGGGAATTCCGATACTCAGCCCGTAGAATACTCCAAAACCACTGGCCGCGATGCCGAGGGGGATCAGACCAAAAGCCAGAAGCGCATATTTGGAACTGAGGGATTTTTCCTCATGGACTGAAAGAATGAAAGGCTCTGAATTGCGCGGCAGCCGCACAATCAGCTTGTCTTCCCCGGCCGCCCGCTTTTCCTCTTCCAGAATGAACTGCGCTTCCAACTGAGCGCGATAGACGTCCCACTCGTGTCCATCAACAACGCCATCTTTATTCGTATCCACGACAGCCATTTTGACGGAATCTTTTTTAACAGCTCGAATCATGTCCTGATAACGTTGTCTGCGCGCTTCGAGTGCTTCCGCGCGTTGCATAAGTTCGCCCAGTACATAAAGTGGGGCCTGAATCGGAATCCGCTCCTCGGTCACCCGGTATCTGGAGCCGATATCAAAAAGGCTCAGAAATCCCGTCTGTTTGAGAACTCCCATTGTTGTGAAGTAGGGTTCACTTCCCGTACAGGGTTGGGTCTTACTGATGGCATCCACTTCCGCACCAGAAGGATCGACGAGAATCCTGCCCGTTTCGTCCACAAGATAAAGGGGCAAAACGGAATCGACCTGCTTAATCGTCTGCCAGCGGCTGCTTTTGCCTGAACGGACATGTTTTTCGATTTTGCAGCGCCACCAGCAGCACTCGCTGCCCGATACGGGTGCTTGGATTTTTTTCCAGGGCTCTGCAAACCCCTTTAACTCGATCATTCCCATGCTGGCCGAGCGGACTTTCGAACGAGGAGTATTATCGATCAGCTGCTTTTTCTTGTAGTTGATCATTCCCCAGCCAATCAAGGCGGGTCCGCCCAAAAGCGCTGCTATCAGCAGGTCGACACGAACTTCGGTCATATCAGGGGATTTTAGCACTGCTCAGATTGCGATGCTTTTGAAATATTCACACCCATAGCGGGCTTACGCCAGGATTTTGACGGAACCACACGCGGCTTGACTGCTTAACTAGCATTTTCCGCGCAGGCGAGTGACCCAGGATTGCTGATAGTTAATATAGTACAAATGTACTGAAAAAAAATTCTAGCGTGCCGGTACCACAAGAGCTGACCCTTCATTAGTCCAGCGTTGTTCAATATCAGACTCGACCCCTAAAACCTTCAATGGAGCGTGACAGCTTCGCGCATCTTTGCCCGCGATATTGCCCTCGATGAGATTCGCCACAGTCAGCTCATTGAGGATTCTTGTATATTTTCGCTTTTCATCTCCGCAGGATCCCTTGTCTGCTAATTCTTCTTTCATTAACCTTGTTCGGTAAAAGCACTGTTCTTTGAGAATACGCTTTGTAGTGTTACTGATTTCACCGTGAGATAACCAATCACTTGCTCCTCCGACTGCAAATGTAGCCAGCTCGCAAAGTAGCCCACCACCGAGAATGACAAGCGCTTTTTCGCCCATGACATCATTTGCGCGTTCGCCATTTCCCGTCCATCGGTCCACCATAACCTGCCCGAGACCAGCGACAGGAAGAGCTTCAACCAAAGCTCCTAAAGCGATTCGGGTCCATGTCGGGCCGCAGGCTGCGCCTGTCACAAGAAACTGTTTTGTAAGTTCGCCTCGAAGTTGACGAATACTTTTTCTTTCAGCAGCGTTTGCGAATGCCTGAGAAAGAGAAAATATCGACAGTGTAAGGAGTATAAGCGCTCTCATTGAATTTCCGCCTAATTGCAGTATAAGATCAGTCCGCATAAAATCCAACCAATCTGATCGGGAGTTGCCTGTGTCCGAAATGACCACAAAGAATATTTCGCCAAGAACTAGCCTCAAGACCGAGGCGACAGCATTCCAAGCCCTTTAGAGGGCGAACCTGCGCGACACACGCGGTTCGTGAGAAAACATGGCACGGAAAAGACATGGTCCCAAGGAGATCGTCTCTGGGGCTAAATATAAATACTTTAGTACACGCAAACTAAAAGCAAATCTTTCGAAAGACGGGATGGCACGATTAATTATGTTCACATGACGAGCGGCTGTGGCTAAAATTATAAAACTACCATTTCATGAGATTTTAAAAAAGCCGGGGGCTTCATATGTGTATTGCTAGAAAAAAATTGACTCTGCCATGGGTCGCAGGAATATTAGCGGTTCTTTGTTTTCCGACATTCGCGGGTGCGTGGACGGTTTCGGCTGATTTTGAACCGAATGGCGGCGGTTTTCATGATAGCGGAACATTGTCCGGAGCAAACGGATCGAGCGTAACGGTTTCGAGTGAACGTGCTTTTGGCGGCTCACAATCCGCGAAAATGTACATGACCCAAGGAGATGGTGGGACCTACGGGCTTCTTTATTATCCTCAAAATCTAGCAAAGGGGACAGAACTCTGGGCCCGCGCTTACTATTATTTCGCTTCTCCTTGGAGCTGGGGGAACGCGGCTGGCCTGGGTGACCAAGCAATCAAAGTATTGCGCGCGGTCAAATTCCCGAATGTTGGCTATCTTTCAGTTTTCGGAAATACTCAAAACCAAATCATGCTGTCCAGCGAAATAGCCGACGTGCAGCCTCGTGCTTCCGTGGGGTTTGATGTTGATAATTGGCAATGCATAGAAATGTACGTGAAGCTCTCTGAAACTCAGGGCATTTTCCGAATTTGGAAAAATGGTCAACTCATTCTTGAAGATACCACGAGCCGCACCATGCCGAGTGCGTCAGCCGTATCTGATAATGTTGCATTCTTCATGGCCAATTGGAATAACGGCACTGCTCAAGCGCAAACGATGTACATGGATGACATTGTGATCACCACGGACAGACCGTCCAAGACGGATGCCAACCTCAATCCGATGATCGGCACCGTCGGCCCGACACCGACTCCTACAGCGACCCCAACAGTCACCCCAACAGTCACCCCAACAGTCACCCCGACTGCCACCCCGACGCCCATCCCCGGCAATCAGTCGCTTTTTCCAACGCTAACCCCCGCTCTCCCGAATGAGGCTGATGGCGTTCCGTATGAGCTTGGAATGAAGTTCAAGACCTCTGTCGCTGGACAGATCAAGGCCATCCGGTATTACAAATCACCGAGTGAATCCGGCTCGCATACAGGCAGAATCTGGTCGACGTCTCCGGGAAATCCCCAGCTGGCGAGTGTCAATTTCGCAAATGAAAGCGCCTCCGGCTGGCAGGTGGCGACGCTTTCAACTCCGCTCAACGTTTCCGCAAATACGATTTACACTGTCACCGTAAACACAAATTCTCATTATGCTGCCACGGTCAATGGCTTGGCTACTGAGGTTGTGAATAATAATCTCAGCTCGGTTGCTGATAATTTTAACGGCATCTTTGGCCCTATCGGCTACTATCCGACCCAGTCCTCGAATAAAAGCAACTATTTCCGGGATATTGTTTTTGTCGCTGCCACCCCGACGCCCATTCCCGGAGGTCAGTCGATTTTTTCAACGCAAATCCCCGCTCTCCCGAATGAGGCTGATGGCGTTCCGTATGAGCTTGGAATGAAGTTCAAGAGCTCTACCGCCGGACAGATCAAGGCCATCCGGTACTACAAAGCACCGAGTGAATCCGGCTCGCACACAGGCAGAATCTGGTCGACGTCTCCGGGAAATCCCCAGCTGGCGAGTGTCAATTTCGTAAATGAAAGCGCCTCCGGCTGGCAGGTGGCGACGCTTTCAACTCCGCTCAATATTTCCGCAAATACGATTTACACTGTCACCGTTAACACAAATTCTCATTATGCGACCACGATCGATGGCTTGGCTTCTGTGGTTGCGAATAATGATCTCAGCTCGGTTGCTGATAATTTTAATGGCCTCTTTGGCGCCCGGGGTGATTACCCGAACAACTCGTTTAAGAATAGCAATTATTTCCGTGATGTAGTCTTTGTACCCTCGGCTTCGCCGACCCCAACTCCGACCCCAACTCCGACCCCAACTCCGACCCCAACTCCGACCCCAACTCCGACCCCAACTCCGACCCCGACGCCAACCACGGTGAGTGCCGTGATTGGTAATTCATCTCTTGTGGCCAATGTTGATAGCAATGTGGCGGGTTCTGCAGAAGCTTTCAGCTCCATCGCAACCCGATCCAGCTCGGTCAGCAAAGTATCTGTATTCTTGGATGCCACCACAAAGGCTACCAAGTTGATTGTCGGTATCTATCGTGACAATTACGGACATCCTGGCAGCTTGCTTTCTCAGGCATCAGTGAGCGCGGTGCCCGGGAGATGGAATATTTTATCAATTCCCGCGGTCTCCCTGACTTCGGGTCAGAAGTACTGGATTGCCCTACTCGGTCTGAATGGGACCCTGGCCTTCAGGGATGTGGTAGGAGCAGGCCCCTGTGAGACAAGTAAGTCTTCTGGGCTGCTTTCACTGCCAGCAACCTGGATCACAGGTCAGGTCTACACGGAAGGCAAAGTCTCAGCATTTGCTTACTAGTGATATAGGCGATTTAAAGCATATCAGCGTAGCCTTGTTTGGTCACAAACCAAATAGCGCCCTTTCCGGGCGAGAGGCAACGCTGATATGCTGAACCCAATTATTCAATTCGTCTTTGGTTGAATCGCTCGTTCAGGTGCGCGCCAGATGCTGGCCAAAGCTCTGGCCTTTGTGGGGTACCCTTGCTTCAGAACGGTTAGGACTGAGAAAGGTTTGAGCAGGGTGCAGAAAACGTTAAGCGCTGTTCAGGACCTCCGATGATTTTTCTTGGCAACAGCCAAAAACGCAGAGACATGGAACTATGGCACCGAGATTTCCTGTCGTCCTGTCGCGCGCCTGCTTACCACTGCTCACAATCCCCTTGCCTCGATGAACTCACCCTCGCTCTAACCCAGGCTTCGACCTCCCGGGCAAATGATCGCACTGATCGGTGCTCACTGGATCTTGCAGCTCCATCAGCAGCAGTCGCTCCCGGACACAAGTGATTGGACGATTATCCCCATGCTGGCCGAGCGAACTTTCGAACGGGGAGTATTCTCGATCAGCTGCTTTGTTTTGTAGTTGATCATTTAAAACTGCTTAGATGGCGATGCTTTTGAAATATTCAGAACCTTACTCCAGGTTTTGACAGAACCACACTCCTTGGAGTTGCCGGTATGTAGTGGCCCAGTATGCCTAAAATTCTCTGTATTTCCGGCCATGGCTTGACTGCTAAACCAGAGATTCCTTTCCAGAACTCATACGGGCGGCTAAAATAGTCTGTAACGGGCATTACCGCGCGGCATTGGTAGAGCCAGTGGCCGAACCTTTCGCTTCGGGGCTGCGAACGGACTCAGATGTCGACGTCTTTTGTTTCGCATCGCTGACGCTATGAGCCCTTATAGACGTGCTGCCTCTGGATTTTTCAATATTCTTTAAACAGCTCGCGACGTCTTTACAGCCTTGAGCAGGCGAAAGTTCCCTGTGATGAGCTTTAGATTTTGCACTTCCACAAAGTACGCGGGCTTTTTTGGAATCCCATTCGATTTCTCTTTCGAGGTCTGCTAAGGAATTGGCACCAGCGTATCCGGCGAGCTCAGGTCCTCGCTTTGTGTTTCGAAACAGAAAGAAATGATACTTAAATGTCGCGCCGGGAATCTCAGAAACGAACAAGAAAACGTCTTTATATAAACGATTTCGTTCGACACGAAAGGTGTACCCTTCATGCGCACTTAGAGTCATTGTGGCATCGTCAATCTTCGGATCTTCAACGACAGCTTCACGTTTGAGTTCGATTTGCCTGCCGCCGGGAGTTTCAAGTGCGCATTTATTTTGGAATAGCACTTCCCAGAGATCCGAGGCGTAGGCCCCCACATTCAAAGTAAGGAAGTAGATAACAGCAATATGCGTCAGTATGCGAAGAGCCATTAAGAATTACCTCCTTCCTAAATTATGCATGCCGATATTCAAAACTCAATGAAAATGCGCATTCCGGTGATGCCGGGGCGCGCAGAAGTTGCCAGCCAGAAAGACGGTTACAGATAAGAATATCCCTATTTCGGCCATCCTTTAGGAACATCTGGGCAGTGCCCATCTGGCCGAAAAGGTAATATTTAATGACAGTCGTTTTATTACAAAGACGAGCATTTCTGGGTATCTGCTGTCGTCTTAAACTGGCTCTCACGACTGCGGTGACAGCATTCCAAGCCCTTTTGGCGCCATTTGCTTAATGCCAGTCGGGCGGAGAAAGGATTAAAGCAGGGTGCAGGCACTTATTAGCGCTGTTCGGGACCTCCGATGACTTTTCCTTGGCGAAACGGCCAGAAAAGCAGGAAAATAGAACTATGGCACCGAGATTCCCTGCCGTAGCGTCTGCACTACTGCTCAGCTTCTTGTCGAGCATCACAGCCACTGCCCAATCCCCCTGCGTGAACGCACTCTCGGACGCTCTGAAGACGACCCCGGTCGCAAAGCTCGCCCCGGGACTGCTACCCAGGAAAGGTCCGCCGGTTTTGATCGGTATCCTGGCAGAAACCCCCGATGGCAAGCCGCTTCTGGTGCTGGGCCAGCAGATCAGTGATGGCCACGCGGGGCTCCTCGCATCGGTGAGAAAACAGACCGGTCAAGATATTCGAAAAATCAGCTGGGCCGGCGAACTCCTTTTTGAAAAGAGAACTGGGCAGATCATTGCCGCCAATGAAACCGCGGGAATTCTCGCCCGCTCCTCCGAGGAACTCGGCATCCCCTTCACCGTGGAAAAAACCGGAGCCCGCGTCGAGAACCTCATTTCTTATCTCAATCGGCCAGAAAAGCGGGCCTTGAAAAGTCCAACCATGCGTGCGGAAAAATTCCATGTGAATCGGCCCGTTTCGCATTTCGATCCGAATGCCCAGGTCTATTCGGATTTTCGGCATGAAGTAGGAACCTTCGGAATCCACCTCAAATTAAAATCAAGACAGCTCCTGAAGCTCACGGAAGTTCAAGGCACCGAACGGCAGGAGATCCTGAAATTCATTGCTGACCAAGGCGCCCAGGCCCAGATCATGATCAGAGAAATTGAGAGACAGCGAGGGCTCAGATTCGCGGAACTCGCCCCGGCACTCCCCCTGCTCAAACGTATTCAAGCGCGCGAAGTTTTAACGAAAGACCAATACGATATTGTCATCCGAACCGTAGAACAATTCTTCCGGAATTACGAAGCGCCCCGGCAGATTTTTTAAATCTGCCGTCCCGTCAGCGTCTCGTCAAACTCGCACTGAAGAAACCCCGGTTCATTCGAGCGATATTTTCCATCTTGATCGCTTTGGGGCACGCCGCTTCGCAGGCGCCGGTATTGGTGCAGCTGCCGAATTTTTCTTTGTCCATCTGCGCAACCATGTTCAGCACACGTCGTTCCTTTTCGACCGCCCCTTGCGGGAGCAAGCCGAGATGCGAGACTTTAGCAGAGACAAAAAGCATCGCCGAAGCGTTCTTGCAGGCGGCGACACAAGCGCCACAACCAATGCAGGCGGCCGCATCCATCGCCAGGTCGGAATCCTGCTTCGGAACCGGAAGCGCATTACCGTCCTGAGCACTGCCCGTATTCACCGAAACAAAACCACCCGCTGCGATCATCCGGTCGAGCGAGGAGCGATCAGTGCAGAGGTCTTTCAAAACAGGGAAAGCCTTGGCCCGAAAGGGTTCGACTACAATCGTATCGCCGTCGCTGAAGCGCCGCATGTGCAATTGGCAAGTCGCCGTTTCCCGGTCAGGTCCATGTGGATTGCCGTTGATCGTCATCGAGCACATCCCGCAAATGCCTTCCCGGCAATCACTGTCAAAAGCGATCGGCACACCGCCGGCCTTGATGATGTGCAGATTGAGAAGATCGAACATTTCAAGAAAGGACATGTCCGTCGAAATGTCTTTCACCGGATGGGTCTCGAAATGACCTATTTCGTTTGCGTTCTTCTGGCGCCAGATTTTCAGAGTCAGATTGATAGATTTATCGCTCATGATCGATTCCTTATTTATAGCTTCGGGTTGCCAGATGAATTCGCTCGAACACCAGCTGCTCTTTATTCAGCTCGGGAGCCTTACCCTGACCTTTGTATTCCCAAACGCCTGCGTAGGCGAAATTCTCGTCGTCTCGTTTCGCCTCGTTATCTTCCGTCTGACTTTCCTCACGGAAGTGACCGCCGCAGGATTCCGTGCGATGAAGCGCATCGTGAGCCATCAGCTCCCCAAGTTCCAGGAAGTCAGCCACGCGGCCGGCTTTTTCCAGTTCCTGATTCAACTCCATACCCTCTCCCGGAATCCGGATATCCTGCCAGAATTGATCCCGCAATTTCGGGATTTCAATCAGGGCTTTTTTTAATCCAGCCTCATTCCGCGACATTCCGACATGATCCCACATGAGCTTGCCGAGCTTCATATGCATTTCATCCACCGTCTGAGAGCCCTTAATGGAAAGCAATTTTTGCGTGCGCGCCTTGGCTTCGGCTTCGGCCGCCCGGAAGGCCTCGTGACTGGCGTCGATTTTGGGCAATTTGTTCCCGACCAGGTAATCACCGATCGTATACGGAATCACAAAATAACCATCAGCCAGGCCCTGCATCAGCGCCGAGGCACCGAGACGGTTGGCACCGTGGTCCGAGAAATTGGCTTCGCCTAGAACGTGCAACCCCGGGACGGTGCTCATGAGGTTGTAATCCACCCAGAGGCCGCCCATCGTGTAATGAACGGCCGGGAAAATCCGCATTGGCACTTCGTAGGGGTTTTCGTCCGTGATCTTTTCATACATCTGGAAAAGATTGCCGTAACGTTCTTCAATCTTCGCTTTGCCCAGGCGCTTAATGGCGTCTTTGAAATCAAGATAAACTGCCATCTTGGACTGGCCCACGCCCCGACCCGCATCACAGGCAAACTTGGCCTGTCGGGACGAAACATCGCGAGGCGCGAGATTGCCAAAGCTCGGGTACACACGCTCGAGGTAATAATCACGATCCTCTTCCGGAATCTCCGCAGGTGGCCGGGTTTCGCCGACTTTCTTCGGTACCCAGACGCGCCCGTCATTGCGGAGCGATTCAGACATCAGCGTGAGCTTGGATTGATAATGGCCGGAAACCGGGATGCAGGTCGGATGAATCTGCGTGAAACAGGGATTCCCGAAGCCAGCGCCTTTTTTGTAAGCTTTCCAGACCGCCGTACCGTTACAGGCTTTGGCATTGGTCGAGAGGAAAAACACATTTCCGTAACCACCCGTGGCCAGAATCACGGCATCCGCCACATGAGATTCGATGGCTCCGGTGACAAGATTCCGCGTGATGATCCCGCGAGCGGCGCCGTCGACAGTAACCAGATCCAGCATTTCACGACGATTGAAGAGCTTGATCGTACCCAGGCCCACCTGCCTCATCATGGCCTGATAAGCGCCAATCAGAAGCTGCTGGCCGGTCTGGCCGCGCGCGTAAAATGTCCGCGAAACCTGCGAACCACCGAAGGAGCGGTTGTCAAGAAGACCGCCGTAATCACGCGCAAACGGCACACCCTGCGCCACACATTGATCAATGATGGAATTTGAAACCTCGGCCAGACGATAAACATTGGCTTCGCGCGCGCGGAAATCGCCACCTTTGATCGTGTCGTAAAAAAGCCGGTAAACCGAATCACCGTCGTTCGTGTAATTCTTGGCGGCATTGATTCCACCTTGAGCGGCAATGGAATGCGCCCGTCGGGGGGAATCATGGATCGTGAAGGTCTTCACTTCATAACCCAGCTCCGCAAGTGAGGCGGAGGCCGAAGCACCAGCGAGACCGGTGCCCACGACGATCACCGAGTACTTCCGCTTATTGGCGGGGTTCACCAGTTTCATCTGGAACTTATGAGTCTCCCACTTCTGCTCCAGCGGGCCACCTGGTATTTTTGAATCTAACTTCAACATAAAAGTCCTTTTGGGCTAAGCGAAATCAGCCCTACTTATTGTTGGTAAAAGAAAAAAACGTACAAAGGTTGGAACATGTAGCCGATCGCGACCACCCAGGCATAAGTCAGCCCGATCTTCCTGATCGCCGGCGTGTAGCGCGGTTGATTGAAGCCAAGCGTCTGAAAAATCGATTGCACGCCATGGTGCAGATGCAAGCCCAGCAGAAAAACCGCGATTACGTACCAGACGACGTAGGAGGGAATCTGAAAGACCTCAATCACGAGGCGGTGCAAGTCCCGCATGACGACTCCGTTGTAAGTTGCTTCGTAAATCTGCCCGTATTTGAAGGTAAGTAAATGCAGGACCAGGAAAACAAAAATCAGCGCCCCGTGATAGATCATCGTCTTGGATGAAAAAGTGACGGCCTTGGCTCCGGAAGTCGTGATCGTGAACCGCTGTCCCCGTGCCTCTTTATTTTCTAGCGTGGTCTTGATCGTATAAAGAACATGCGTGAGAAAGAGCGCCAGAAAAAAAAGCTCGATCAGCACGATCAACGGATTGGTCAGCAACTTGTGACTGTACCCGTTATAAACCTCCGGGCTGACAAAAAGCAGCATATTGCCCAGCATATGGGTGAAGACAAAAAGGCTGATGAAAATGGCTGTCAGCCCGATCAAATACTTCTTCCCGATGGACGAAGAAAAAAAGCCTGTAGAGGCCATGAAGTTCCCCTCTCGTGATGGATGTAATTCTGAAGTAACCTACTCGAGGCTTTCAGTCCAGAATTTCTCTCCGCGCGCTGCACGGCGTCAGCGACGAATCAAGCTCACAATCAAGGTACTCGCTTCAAAGCGGATTTCCAAAACCAGAATGCCAGCTCGTCTCATCAGCTGACCTTCAATCAGTATCTCCGAGGAATCACTCGTCGCTTTCGCATTGCCGGTGAAAGCGAGCCCCTTGCCTTGGGCTTTGAGCCGATAGACCGAAAGAGGCAAACCAGCTTGAGCAGGCAGAAGCAATTCCCCTTCGAGAACCTCGGCACCCGCAAGCTTCAATTCCAGAACGGCCGCTCTTTGCGCAAGGCCGCCATTGGTCTTGAGATGTTTCTGTGGATAAATCCAAAACCCTTTCCAACTTCCAACCAAGTCCCGGCTCAAGCGATCTTCGGAACTGGAGACGGGCTTCAATCGTCCGGGACGCAAAGCGACTGGAGGCGTGCCCTGGATTCGGTCAAGAACCCACGGCATTTTTTCATTCGGGATATGGGCTTCCAAGAGCCGGCTCGCACGGGGATCTTTCATTCGTTTCAAAGCTTCAGCAGCAGCGAGGCGGGTCTGAGGGTCCGTGCTCAGGAGAAATTTGGAAATGAACTCCGCTTCCTTCGGACCCTGCGTGATTCCAACGGCTTCAATCACGGATTGCCGGACCAGTTCTTCATTCGTTGTCTGTGCCTGCTGCTTGAGAAAATCGAGCGCCGTGCTGTCTTGGGCAAACCAGGAGAGTCCCTGCAGCAGCCGCATTTTGTGTAAAGTGTTTTCGCGGTACTCGGGAGCTTCAACCATCTGAATAATCACTCCGGGAGCCTGGGGCCCGAGCGCCAGCCACCAGTCACGCGTGTCGGTGGGATGCCGCATCCGGATGACCATTTCGATCTGTTGCCGGACTCCCGCCGGTCCGGGTTCTGCCGCCTTCAACAAATAAGAAGGCAGGGCGGTCACGAGAACAGACATCAACAAAAGGAGTTTACAAAATGACAAAACCGACCTCATTGCACAAAGGAATTATAGTTGATTGAAGTTCCGGATTGAGGCGAAAGGATATTGCCATCCCCGCGACCCAGACTCTGGCTGAAATCCTTGGCGAACCACCACATGAGGTGATTGAACTGACACTCCGATTCCGTTTCGCAAAAAACACCTCCATCCGGGTCGTACCCCGGACAGACCGCGCTGCACTTTAGGCCGGAAACAGGATCGACATTATTGTCCTGAAAACAGGAATTGGCGGTCAGCAAGTTCTCACTGCCCAGCGGTTCCTTTTGGGTGCAAACCGGAGTATCCAAAACGGGATCATGAATCGTACCGTTGCTTTCAGAGGGGTGATTCAACCCCAGATAATGACCGACTTCGTGGGCGATCGTCGCACCCATGTCATAAAAGGCCGGATCCTGCGTCGTCAAAGGGCAAGGCGTAGTGCTGCAAAGCGCGTTAAAGATCCCGATTTTGTTATTACTGGCAAAAGCCAGGCCGCTTGTTTCCAAACCATCGACAGGTGGCCCCCCCACACCTCCAGAAAGACCCGCCACTTTCAACAAACTGTTATCGGAGGTCAGACTTATCGAGGAGACCAGGAAAATATTGAGCGTCTTTCCCTCCGTTGCAGCCGAAGAAACCATGCTGCTTCCACTTGAAAACATTTTCCCGATGTAATTCGGATCCGTCGGACTATTCAGACTTGCGGTGGAAAAAACATCCCCCCCTTCAGCACAGCCCCATTCGTAGACGCGGACGACGCCCAAGCGGACCCCCGAAGAAGCTTGTGCCAGATTATCCTGCACAAGACCGAAGAGCGTATCGAGATTACGTTGACCTTGTACCGTGCGGGATTGAGCTACATTGCTCGAGCCCACGAGAATTACATTAACGTCAACCGCGCCGCCGACCGCGCCACGAGTAGAACGTTTTTTGATCGCAGTCACTTTCAATCCGGCGGTCGTACCTGAAGCCACCGTCAGGTAATTACTTGCCATCAAAATGTACTTGGCTGTGTAAGTCACGCCGGAACGAAGTTTTCCACCGACGAAAAAATCCGAATTGAACGAGCAGGAAGGAAGTTGAGCGGTGCCGCTGCCACCGCCCCAATTGCAGGTCGGGAACGAGTTCACGGTGGCATAACCAAAGGCGGGCAGCTGGTGATCCGTCCACTTGTCTGCATTGACGTAAGCACTCGGCGCGCTGATGCTGCAATCAGGATTGCTCGTGACCACATCGTTCACGGAATCGTAAAGAAAATAGCCTTTTTCAGCACAGTCCCCCACTGTTCCCGCTCGCGCGAGGTGGATGAATTCATTGGTTCCATCGGATAATGAGACCAGCATGGGATAGGCGTTTCCAACCTTGCCCGCAGGAAAATCTGTGGGTTCGGCAACCAGAGTCAGTGATCCAAATGTCCCGAGGTCCTGAGTCATGTTGATGCTGACGCTGATCTCCTTGGATGCGGGTGCCGCCTGGACGATACCGAGCAAAGGTCCGGTTGTGGAAAGCACCTCCTGGGTGACGGTCACGGTGGAGTCATGATTGGAATCACCGGCGCCCGAAATATTTGGAACCCAGGGTGAGCCAGTCGTGGTTTCACAGGACTGAACGGCTGCGATCTGCGGAGTTTTGGCACAACCTGCGCCCGTTCCTAAAACGGCGACACTCAACAGCAAAGGTGAAATAAACAAAGCTGGACTGCGGATAAC
The DNA here is from genome assembly GCA_001769805.1 of Bdellovibrionales bacterium GWA1_52_35. Lineage (GTDB taxonomy): Bacteria > Bdellovibrionota > UBA1018 > UBA1018 > UBA1018 > GWA1-52-35. The sequence goes on along the minus strand of MEPO01000022.1, from coordinate 64,573 downwards.
CTGGGCCCTTCTCTCTCTATAAAATGATAAGCTCCCGGCACCCGCGTGCAAAGCCTTACGAAAAATCTTTGTTAAGCACGAATTTCAATAATGATATCCACGGTGTGGCCCCTGCTCCCCGACCCACTGCCGGAGTTCACAGCGAACATGTTCATCGCGGATGCGCACTAAAGCAAACGTTAAACAGAACTGCTGACCCAAGGTCACCCAGTCCAGATTGATCATCTGCGTCCAGGTCCCCGTATTAATGTACTGTTTGCCGTCCGGGTAAACCTTGTTCATGGGCCGATGAGTATGCCCGAAGATGACGGTTTTGACTTCGGATTCCTGATCCAGGATCCTGCGGGCCTGCTTTTCAAGATCCTGAAAAAGCGCGCTCTCCTGTTTCACGATATCAATGGTCTGCTTGAGTTTGGCACTTCTTCTGGACGAATAAAAAAACCGGGTCTGCAGAAAGTAGTAAGCCGAAAGAAAAACATATTTCAGGGTGAACAAAGGGTCGGTCAAGAGCCCCATGAGCACGAAAACCTTTACGGGCCGGACGCGATGCAGATGCTCGCGCTCCCATTTCAGACGATTCACGATTTTAAGCACATAGAAGCTGCCCCAAGGCAAATTCAAAACCGGTTCGCTCATATGCGAGGCGATCGTCGGACATTCAAAATTCATGGAATTCACGGCTTCAAACTGGTTTCCGTGGTGAATCTCCACGCCGCCTTCCAGGCGCACGCGATCACGATCGGCGATGATTTCCACTTTTTCGCTCGGATAGGAGCCTTCCGGATCCCACTCACGGACAATCCTCTCGCGCACCTTTTCAAAAAAGAGATCCGCGTCATGGTTGCCGACGAGATAAGTGATTTTCTTGTTCGGCTTGGAGGCAAAACGCTTGAGTGCCGCCATAACTTTGGGATGCCCGGCGATAATGGCTTCGAGCTTGGTGAGAGAGATCTCCTCGGTGATGGCGTCCTCGAATTCCCCGAAATAAGGAACGTTCAGGAAATCAAAAAAATCTCCGTTGATGAAAAGCTCCACTTCAACTGCACCACCGGGCCCATCGCCATAAATGCTGCTCGAGAAGAATTCGAAGAGTTCCACCATCTCATCATCAAACTTGAAGTCCTCATGCGGGTTGAGTCTTCCTTCGAAGAACTTTCCGGCCGAAAGATGGCAATCGCTGATGATGAGTTTCACCTTGTCCACGGTTTTAATTATAGCCTACAATAATAAAAGCATGCGCGACTATTGGTTGAACCCCCTTGTTTTTTTGCTGCTGGCTTTGCCCCCCCCTTTGAACGCGGCCAGTCCGTCCCCCAGCCCGGCAGTTCCGGTCCGGTTTCTCGTTCCGAATACCGCTCATACGCTGGAAGCCCAACCCGTCCTGGCCGGTATCATCGAAGAATACAACCGGGCGCATCCGCAGGCTCCGGTTTCCCTGATCCGGCGCGGGGAGGAATATTCGTCGATCCAGGAACTGATTGCGACAGAACTGGCCGGCAGCACCCCTGAATTGGCAACACTGGAATACACGGAAATTCCCGCGATTTCTGAGTTGAATCTGGTGAAAAAAGAATACCCTTTCACCCGGGTCTCTCCCGTTTTGCTGGTGAACGAAGAAGCGCTTTTCAGGGTGAATAGCCGGGAGGTTTCGAAAAATTGGCCACCAAGCTGGCAGCAACTTCTGGTTGTCGCCAATAAATTGGCGAACGGATCATCAACCCGGAATCGCGCTGGTAAGTACGCGCTCGCCATTCCCTTGCAAGGGGCACGCGGCTTATGGATTTTTGAGGCGCTCGCACGCAAGCCACTTTGGCAACGGCAGGCGGGCGGTCTTCGGGCGAATCGGGAACTCACGGAGTCGATCCATGCGATTCAAAAGTTGCTGGATACCCCTCATCTGGTCCGGCCCGAGCTGAGCCTGGACCGGGCAGTCCAGGATTTTCTGGAGCGCAAGACCTCGCTCCTGGTGGCCTCGATCGACCTCCTGCCCTATGTCCGGAAGAACGCACAGTTCCGCTGGAAATCCACTCCACTCCCCTGCCCAGGACAGAACTCTCCCTGCAGTCTCCAAGGGGGAAGCAATCTGATCACCACGTCTGAGAAACCGGCGGTCCAGGATTTTCTCGCTTATTGGTTTTCGCCGGAAATAACAGGCCGCTGGTCAGAGGCGCTGGGTGTTCTCCCCGCGTCTAAAATGAAAAAAGCCGAGACCCGAAGCACCGACCCGGATGTGATTCGCGCCCGTTCTGCCTGGGTTCAGGCGCTTCCTCTGTTTTTTGGAGAGGCGTCCAAGCGCCTGGCCTCAGAAAACGTATTTCTGCAGCTGGACCGGGCCCTGAATCAGAACAAGTGATTGACTCCGCAGGCAAATCCATATTAGAAACTCCGCATGGCAGACAAAAGCAAGAAATGGCCGGATAACGCTCCAGGAAAATACTTCGTCGATGATCAGTGCATTGACTGTGATGCGTGCCGAGCGGAAGCACCTGAGAATTTCACCCGTAACGACGCCAATGGCTATTCTTACGTTTACAAGCAGCCCGCCGACGCCAAGGAAGAAGCCCAGTGCAAATCGGCTCTGGAAGCTTGCCCGGTCGAAGCCATCGGCGCCGAAGTGTAAAATAGGGTTCCGGAGCTGAAATTACTGGCGAGCGGATGCAGCGTCGGTGCTTTCAACCGGAAACTCATCCGAAGCGCTGAAAGAATCCGGCTGCAGCTCCGCTGTGCATTTCTGATTGGCAACAGACTGATCATTCATCCGGGGATCCTGCGCAATCAAAATACAATTCGCCTTGACACTCGCGGTACAGGTGAAAGCATGCTTCTTGGTATTCAGGTTGACCAAGTGATCGCAGCGGCCCATGGTGCCTTCCCATTTTTCCGTAAAGTTGTCGGGGACTGAATAAGTCGAGCCTTTTTTTACCGCAAGGGTCGCACATTGCTTCAAGACATCCCGTTTCGCGGCTTCGATTGCCTTTTCATAGGCTGCCGCTTTGGCCTCGTCTTGCTTCTTTTGAGTTTTCCAAAACCCGGGCTTGAACTCCAGCTTGGAGCGGCCCTTGCCTCGTAGCGAGGTCACCTCATCCTCTGCGGCAGCAGAGTTGCCGAAGCCGGCCATACAAAGAACCAGACCCAGAACCAAAACGATATTTTTCATGGAATTACTCTCCTCAAAATTCTCTCCAGGGAAGAGATTGCAAACTCGGGGCCGGGCAGAAACCCCTTTGAATGCCCGTGGGCTGAGGCTGAGCCCGGGAGAGTGTCTAAAGTTTAGACAGGTGAAGATCAGTAAGATGTTCAGATGGATTTACGGCTGAGCTGCTGTTGATTCGTACTTGCTCACGAGAATTGCGATTTCGGTTTCAAGTCGAGCCGCATCATCGACATTGCCTGCAGTACATACCTCAAGTCCGCCAGCCACAAACTGCTGGGTTTGAAGCACAGTTTCGACACCGCTACTGAAGGTCAGCTTCAAAATGTAAGAAGACAGTCCAGGCAGGGGTGCCGTTTTGGAGCAAGAAATTGAAGGGAGAGGATCTTGCGCAATCACCTGAGCAATTGCAGTCTCAATATTTGCGAGTTCGGCATGCGTGATTTTTCCTGCCAGAGAGACGCCCTGTGAAATCGAATAACCTCCACTCGAATCAATCGTGAATCCATCGGCGCCATCGCAGCGGCCCGCATAATCACAAGACTTCACCTGCAGGGAAATCGCCTTCCAAGACAGTTGCGCCTCTTCGCCTGCAACCAGCGGCACGGGAGTGAAGAAAGGCTCAGGTATAAGCGGCGGTTCAGGAATGGGCTCAAAAAATGACCCGAAACTCGGAGTGGCAGTCGGCACAATCCCGGGCGCATTTAGAATGAGTGGCGGGTCATCGGTATTGCAGGAGGTATTGCAAAAGGCGACCAGTAATAAAGCCAATGCGATTTTCATTTCGCGCACCCGCCGAAGCTGTGCAAATTTTGCACTCACCCTTTCGAGTGGATCCCCTCTTTCAGCAAAGCCGCACGGATCAGTTCCCGCTTATCCCCCTGAATTTCGATCACTCCGTCCCGGCCGTCCATCAGATATGTCCCCCCGGAACCGCATTTCTTCTTCAGAAGCGTCGTCAGATTTTTCAGGAAGAGTTCATTCTTGGGCAGACGATCGATCACTGTCACTGTTTTTCCAGCACGTCCCTGCTTCTCGATCCTGAGCACCGCAATGAATTTATAGCCCTTCGGATCGACTTCCGGCGTGCAGGTGCACTCCGAGAGAACCTCTTTGCATTTCTCGCATTTGCGGTTCAGGGCAGGATCCGTCGAAAAGACCAGGCGGGTATCTTTGTCATTTTGGGACATGGCTTTCCAGAGATCGTCTTATTTCACATTTTTTGCGAGAAAAATCTGAACCGCCCTGCCCCCTCAGCCCCCGAATTGCAGGTCTGCAGCCCTATGAGCCTCTCCACGAATAAAATGCAAGTCGCCTGTATCGCCGGGATTTTGATGCTCGTCTCGGGCTGCGCCAGCAGCCCGGCAAGAGTCATGCTGCGCGAAAACGGGCAGGCAGAGGCGGTTGCTTCCTCGAAAAAAGAAGGCGATGCCGTCATTGCCGCTGTCGATGCCGCCCAGCGTTTCTGCAAGGACAAGGGCAAAGAAGCCATCTTTGCTTCCGAAAAAGGCAAGGATCGCAACTGTCCCGAGCAGCCGGAGGACCGGGCTCTGGGCGTACTTAAAAAGCTGCCCGGTATCGGCAAGGCCTTTGAAGGCGATGAGAAGAATGAGGTCGGCCTGCGTTTTCGGTGCGCCTGATCGGAAAAAAATTACAGAAACCGCAAAAACGGAATCGGGAACCCGAGCGTCACGCCCAGACTGCGCGCGGAGAATTCTTTCTCGTCAATTTTCTCTTCCCAGGAAATGAAATTTACCTCCCCGAAGAGCTGACCGGATCCCCAACGAAGCCAGGTATTATAATAGGATTTCCCCTGAATCGCGGGATAGATGAATCCTCCCAGTGAAAGGTTCCGCCCGGCACCCAGAAAGTCCGTGTAAATCATCTCCACACCCTGCGGCGCTCCCACTTTGAAATAATATTGCTGATCCTTGAAACCGATGAAATGCACCCCGAGCATCAGATTCAGCACAAATCGGCGATCGAGCGTCCGGATGTACTCGCTATTCACATAGATTCCGAGATCTGAAATGAATTGCTCGTTCAATGTCGTCGCATCAAAAGCCACCACTCGCATGGTTTCGGTAACGGCATACGAGAGATAAAACGTGGGCATGATGGTCCAGTTCGAGGTTTCATACGATGAGTTCCGGTAGAAGTAAGAATACGGCCCGAGCCCCAAACTGATTGCTCCGCGATGAAATTCCTGCGGCACTCGGTAGCTCAAGGCAATTTTATGATCAAATTGCCCCTGGCCGGCTCTCAGATTCACCTTTCCAGGTTCAGAGTGCAGTCGCAACGCCCATACGGAAGAAGCGGATGAAGGCGTCCGTATCCCGCCAATTTCGATTTCCTGACCGACATTGTCCCAAAAAACAAATGTCTCAAGGCTTGACGTCCTGTGCCCGAGACCTTCGGTTTGCACCAGCCGGCAGCCGATATAAGCCCAGGAATTTTTCTGACCGGGCCGGCCGGGTTTCGTGGAGGAAAATATGGAATTTTCGGTCAAACCAAATTTTGAACAGCTCGGGTCAATAAACATTCTAGGGCTTGAACCCGGATGGCGCGGCTGGAACTCAAGAAAAAGACGTTCACGGTATTCCCTGCCGTCCTTCTTCAGGACGATTTCGATCGGGTTCCCCTCGCCCGAGATGAGGGCGACCGGAAGCTTCACTTCGCTCAAGCCGGAAGCATTCTTCCAGAAGGCCTGCGAAAACCCCGCATTCATCACACGGCCGGCGTCGATCCCCTCGACTGATACGAACAGCCTTGCCCTCGGGACTACGAGCAGATCATTTACGCGGACCCACTCCAGTGACGCAGCTTCCAGTTCCGCTTTCACTATGAGACCAAGGCCGGAGAAACGCGCATTCCCGGATTCCCACTGGACCGCGAAATCGGCCACCGTCCATTCATTCGGCGCAAAAGCAGTCGGGACTGATTCGGAGAGCGCCTCATGCGCCAGATTTGGCGCCAAAGGCAACACATAGGCCCCGGCTTGAGGCAGAAAAAGCAAACTGAAAATCAAAAATATAATTTGCGGCAACTCGCGACTCCTTGAGGATTTCATTGGTTAATATACCACGTTTCGGTAAACTAAAAAGAAATGAAACCCCAGACCCCCTCCCCCATTCTGGTTTTCGGCGCTTTGATTTTTGTCCAGGTTCTTTTCGGGTTGAACTACGTGCTTTCAAAAGTCGTCGTCGACGTCTTTCCTCCTCTGGTCTGGGCAAGTGCGCGGATCATCATTGCCGCTATCATCATGGTGGGCATCGCGTTTTTTTCGGGAACGGATGCACCCAAACCCGATCGCAAGTTTTTCATTCCGTTGATCGCTTTTTCCCTTCTGGGGATCATCATCAACCAGTCGTCATTCCTCGTTGGCCTGCATTACACGACCTCGACCAATAGCGCGATACTGAACACCCTCATTCCGGTCGTCACGTTGATGATCGTCACCTTCCGCGGACAGGAGCCTCTGACGCTCAAGCGGGGGCTGGGTTTCATCTCTGCCTTCGCTGGCGTACTGGTCATCCGTAAAGTCGAGAACTTCTCTCTTTCAAACACAACGTTGATCGGTGATTTGCTCACGATCCTCAATTGCATCAGTTACGGATTTTTTCTGGCTTACAGCAAACCGTTTTTCCAGAAGTACAACCGGATGTGGGCCACCGCCTGGATGTTCCTTTACGGCAGCGTCGGCTTGACTTTACTGGCCACACCTCAGTGGTTCACTTTTGAGATGCCGGTTCTCACACCGGTGCTCATCGGCTGCATGATTTTCGGAGTGCTCGGTGCAACAGTCCTGACCTATTTCCTTAATTTCTGGGCGCTCGCTTATGCCCGTTCGTCGTCAGTGGCTTTATTCATCTATCTGCAGCCCATAGTAGCCGCAGCTCTTGCATGGTTCTGGTTCCAGGAGCCCCCGACAGCGCGTACACTGATTTCCAGTCTGCTGATTTTTTGTGGAGTATTACTGGGCCTTTCACGTGAACCAGCCAAAGCTCCCATTGCCGTTCAGGAAGTACGGAATTAATACTATATATTCCAAATACTTGGGCCGCATTTGATGGGCCTTTATCTGACAGAATATTTAAGGTAAAGACAAGTCAATATGAGCTTCAATTCGACTTTTTCCATTATTCTGATCAGCCTGCCGTTTCTTTTGATTGTCGCCTACACGGCACGCATCCTGATCAAAGGGCGCGCCCATTACGACCGGGTCGACAAGCAGGGCGGCAGCAAGTTTCTCAGCAAAGGTGTCATGGAAATGGGTTACTGGGCCATGCAACCCTTGGCCAAGCTCCTGGTTTTCTTTCAAGTGAAGCCGGATCAGATCTCCTGGGCCTCCATCGTTTTTGGATTTTTGGCTGGGCTCTGCCTGGTCTTCGGTCATTTTGGTTTTGGTGCCGCACTCGCTACTGTTTCTGCAGTTCTTGATTCCTTGGATGGAATGGTCGCGCGCCTGACGGGAACATCTTCTGAGGCGGGCGAAGTCCTTGATTCGGCAATGGACCGCTATGTGGAATTCTTTTTTCTCGGTGGTCTGATCATTTATTATCGTGAAGTTCTGCCGTTCATGCTTCTGGCACTCGTTGCCCTGCTCGGCTCTTTCATGGTGAGTTACTCTTCCATTTTCGCCCGTGCCGAGCAGATCAAGCTTCCCCCGACCAAATGGAGCATGCGGCGTCCGGAACGTCTGGTTTACCTGATCACCGGCGCGGCGCTGTCACCGGTGACCATTCCTTGGCTGGAACGGGTCAGGGAATTCCCGCTCGCCATCGGCCACCCGATGATCATTTCGCTTGGAATTGTAGCCGTCTTCGCCAATTTTTGCGCCATTGAACAGTTCTATTACACGATGAAAGCGATCCGGGAACTCGAGGCCAAGCAGAAAGCTGCTGAAGCCGCCCGTCTGGCGAACATTGAGCAAGAGCTTGATCGGGCCGTACGCTCGGTCCTCGCTAAGTGAACGGATCTCATTTCCATGAGTACAGCAGATTTGGCGCGCCCTAATTTTATTAAAACATTCAGCCGTTCCCAGGTTTCTTCGGCGATGGCGACCATTGCCGACTGGGGTCTTCTCTTCACGCTCGTCGAGGTTTTCAAAGTCTGGTACGTGCTCGCGACCGCTTTGGGTGCCTGTGTCGGCGGCCTGACCAACTTTCTGGTCAATCGCAACTGGAGCTTCGAAGCAAAACACGGCGCCCTTCACGGTCAGGCTTTGCGTTATGTCCTGATCTCGGCCGGCAGCATGGGTCTCAACACGGCGGGGGTCTGGTTAGTCACCGATATTTTTGGAATCCATTATTCCATTTCTGTCGTTGGGGTCTCTCTGATAGTCGGCTTCTTTTTCAACTTTCCCATGCAGCGCTATTACGTTTTCAAATAAGAATCGAGACGGAATCTATGGAAACTCATCCCATTCAGCAGCCCAAAGATCAGAAAGCCAGTCTTAAGAGCGCGATCCCCGGCCCCAAAAGCCGAGCCTTGATCGAACGGGAAAATCAGCATGTCGCGCCCGGCCTGCAACGTTTTGCGCAGATGGCGGGAATCGTGATGAAGGAAGCGCGTGGCAGCACCATCACCGACGTGGACGGCAATACGTTCATCGATATCATAGGCGGTATCGGGGTGAACGGCCTCGGACACAGTCATCCCAAATTCGTCGAAGCGGTAAAAGAACAGGTCGAGCTTTGTTCCGTGGGCAGCTTCTCTTCCGAACCCAGGGTGGATCTGGTTGAACGGATTGCCAAACACGCGCGCACCCCCAAGTTGCACCGCACACAGCTTTACTCCAGCGGTGCGGAAGCCGTGGAGTCCGCTCTCCGACTTGCCAAATGTTATACCGGCAAAAATGAATTCGTCAGTTTCTGGGGCGGTTTCCACGGAAAAACCATGGGTGTTCTCTCCTTGATGGGCTCAGATTTCAAAGAGAAAATGGGACCGCTCGTTCCGGGAAATGCGATTGTACCTTATGCTTACTGTTATCGCTGCCCTCTGAAACTGAAGCAGGAATCGTGCAGCCTGGCCTGTGTGGAACTTGCGCGTAAACAAATCAAAATGTCCACGACCGGAAATGTGGCCGCCATGATCGTGGAGCCGATGCAAGGCTCGGCCGGCAACATCATCCCGCCCAAGGACTTCCTCCCTGCGGTTCACGGGATCGCAAAAGAAATCGGCGCTCTTTTCATTGCTGATGAAATGATCACCGGCTTTGGTCGCACCGGCAAATACTGGGCGACAGAACATTCCGGTACTGAACCGGACATGATTACGATCGGCAAGCAGTTCGGGGGCGGCGTCCCCGTCAGTGGCATCATTTCACGTGACGAAATAGTGAACGCCAAACCCTGGTCCAATCCGTCCGGATCATCTTCGAGTTATGGCGGGAATCCTCTCGTTTCAGCGGCCGCAGCGACCGCTCTTCGCATCATTGACGAAGAGGGCCTGGTCGAAAACAGCCGCCGGATGGGAGAATATTTCCTGAGAAAACTGGAACCGCTGGTCGACCGCTACCCCTTCGTCGGCGAAGTCCGCGGCGCGGGACTTTTCCTGGCTATTGAAATGGTCAAAGACAAGACCACGCGGGAACCGCTCGCGAAAGAAATCATGTATCAGGTCTTCAAGGATTTCGTGAAGCACGGGCTACTGACGATGGCTTATGATGCCAAGTTCCGCATTCAGCCCGCGATGACGATTGACGAGAAAACCATCGACAATGCAGTGGCCATTATCACGGAAGTCTATGATGGCATGAACAAGTCAGGGACCTGGAAATCATGAAATCGGCTTTAAAGAAAGAAAACTGGTCCTTACTGCTTGAGATCCTTTCCCAGCCGACTGCCCCTTACCGCGAAGGCCATGTAGTCACTCTGGTTGAACGGACTTTGAACAAGGCCAGCGTTCCTTTTTTCAGGGACCCGATCGGAAACCTTGTGATCGGCGCCCGTTCCTCCGCGGAGCTGCTCAAGCTTCTGCGCAGGGCTGGAGGGCAGCCCAGGGATCCCGACGAGCCGCTCCGCATTTTCATGGCGCATATGGATCATCCCGGTTTTCACGGAACCCGATGGGTGAATAAAGATACACTTGAAATCAAATGGCACGGTGGCAGCCCGGTGGAATACCTGGAGGGGTACCCTGTCTGGCTGGGAAGCGCTCAGGGCTGGGAAGACAAGGGTACAATTTTTTCGGCCAGGCTGATGAAGCATAAACGCGCGATCGATACGGCCCGGATCAAACTCAGCTCTCCCTCGCTTCATTCCCGTTTCAAGAACCCTTCAGCGCTTTTCGGCGGATTCTCTTTCCGGAAGCCGGTCTGGCAGGAAGGTAAACTGATTTATACAAAGGCCGCGGATGATCTGGTCGGGACATTTGCCATCGTTTCGCTCGCGTGCGAAATTTTCGGTCGCAAAACGGGAGCCAAACCCCGCAAGGGTTTACCCACAGTTCCGTTCGTTGGTATTTTGACCCGCGCGGAAGAAACCGGCTTCATCGGAGCGATAGGCCATCTCCAATTGGGCTGGTATGCCCACGCCCGGCGCCCCCTGCTTTTTGTTTCGCTCGAAACCTCCCGACAACTCCCGGGAGCCCAGATCGGCAAAGGTCCGATCGTGCGGTTGGGAGATCGTTTCACCGTATTCAGCGCGAATGCGTTACGGGTCCTGCTCGACGTGGCTGAAAAAACTTTGCCCAAAAAGTACCAGGCCCGGGTCATGGACGGCGGAGCTTGTGAGGCGACGGCGGCCACTGTTTACGGCCTGCCCGCTGTCGGATTTTCAATTCCACTGGGGAATTACCATAACCAGGCTTTTGAAGGCGGCCCCGACTGCGGCGGTCCGATGGGACCTGCGCCGGAGTTCGTGCATCAGGATGACGTTGCCGGAATGCTCGCGCTTTGTCGCGCGATTTTAAAACCGAAGCTTTCGTGGGCAAATCCTTTTGAAAACCGCCGGAAAAATTTCAAGAAGAGTTTTGTGAAAGCCAGGAAGCTGCTTAAATCAGGCTGAAGTTTCCCGTTGCTATCACCAGCGCTTTCGCTAACGCATTCACCAACGATGGTAGGCGGGATGCCCGGGTTTGACTGCGACAAATGTTCCGTGGCCGATGGCGCAGACTTTCCCGTCCGCGGAGAGAGCTCCTTCAACGACCGCACGATCATTTTTGAATTCGATGACTTTGGCCGAGAGATGCACCATTCCGTGTGCGGGAGTTGGACGAAGAAGTTTGATGGAATAATCCGCAGTCACCGTACAGGGCGGCTGGGTTTCACCCGCCTTTTCCATCAAACGAAAGGCGGCCGTCCAATTCATATGACAATCGAGCAGGGAGCCAATGATTCCGCCGTTGAGCATTCCGGGGAAAGCCTCATGATACGATTCCGGCTTCCAATCACAAACCACTTCATCTCCATGAGCAAAGCTGCGGATGTGCAAACCTTTGATATTGGCGGGACCACAGCCAAAGCAGATGCTCTCGGGTGCGTAGGTTTCCTGGAGACTTTTTTTAGACATGATATTACCCCTTCATTATCAACGTACTTTTCTGAACTAGCGGATCAACGTGCCTATCCGGGAAGGATTGAATTCCCAGCTCTCATGTTCCTCTGATCCGAAGAATAAGGACAACCAGATGAACTTGGCTTTTCCCTTGATATTCTTGAGCGGTGCGGCTCCCCAGAAGCGACTGTCCCGGGAGTAATCCCGGTCATCTCCCATCGCGAAAAATGACTCTTTGGGAACGGTGAACGGCGCGAAGCTATGCATTGCTGCCGCGGTTTTAGCGTAAAAAACATAATACTTCACACCATCGATGTCCTCTTGCAGCATGGTAATGGATTCTGCCGTGAATCTCGGATCATTCAGCTTCTTGAATGTCTCCTCCGCAACAGCGGGAGGTACCACCTCCTGCGGCATGGGCTTATCATTGATATGGAGGACGGTATCGCGCATTTCGACCGTATCCCCCGGAAGTCCCACCACGCGCTTGATGTAATTCAAACTCTCGTCCAGAGGGTAAAGAAATACGACGACATCTCCGCGCCTGACCGGGGTTTGCTCCGACGCGATCACCTGATCACTTGGCCACCCCGTGAACGGCAGGTGCCAACCATAACTGAATTTGCTGACGAAAATATGATCTCCAACAAAGAGCGTGGGAATCATCGAACCCGATGGAATTTTGAATGGCTCAAAAAAACTGGAACGGATCGCGAAAACAACGACCAACATCGCGGCAAGCGAGACAATTTCACGCAACCACTTCTTGGCTTTAGTGCTCATGAGCCTGCCTATCAATCCCTGCACGTAATTTTTCATGGGAGGGATTATCATAGAGTGCGTGGGGAATGGCAAGCCTCAGCAAACCTTTTCACGATCTGAAGCAGTTCGTCGACTTTGAAGGGCTTGGCGATGATACCGACAAAGCCTTTTCCCTGTTTCAAGCTCTCCATGCCATCACCGAGGAAACCGGAAATGTAAAGAATCGGAATGGGCGGTGTGAGCGTATTGAGACTTTCCTGCAACCGGAATCCATCCCATATCGGCATCCGGACGTCCGAAATGATGAAGTCCGGACGATTTGCTTTGATTTGTTCGAACGCATCGAAGCCATTCTCAGCCGCCCACGCCTGATAGCCTTCCATTTCCAGAAAGGAAGCCAAGGGAATTCTGACTCCCTCTTCGTCGTCAATGACGAGTACTTTAAACATCCTGAGCCCCCACTTCCGGCAGACGCGGCAGAGTCAGAACAAAACGGGTCCGGTCGGCTGTGGTATCCACATAAAGCTTACCCGAATGGGCCTCTGCCAGGGATCTGGAGACGCTCAAACCCAAACCAACTCCCTTACCAATGGGTTTGGTCGTGAAAAACGGTTCCATGATACTCGACAAAATTGCTTGGTCCAGAATGCCACTGTCTTCAACGGAAATCTCGAAGGAGTTCTCCTTCTGAATCAGGCAAAGCCGGATCTCCTTTATTTGGCGGTCCGCCACTGCATCAATCGCATTGCTCAGCAGATTCATTGTAACTTGGGACAATGCTCCCGAATTGCAAACGATCGGGCAGGCATGAGCTGGCATCTCGGTTTGGAACTCGATTCCAAGCCCCTTCATTCGTTCAGCACAGAATGGCAGAGTATCGCCAATGACCGTGCGCAAATCGGCAAACCGTCGTTCATCAGTCGCATTGTCCCTTGCTACATTTCGCAGCGACGAGGTGATCCCTGCAATCCGGGAGATGACTTTTTCAATACTGCTGGATTCCTTCAAAACGCTTTCGACAGATAAAATGCCTTTTTTTGCGAATCGTTGGAGCTGTTCTACATTCAGGCTCAAGATCGCAAGCGGATTATTGAGCTCGTGGGCAATTCCGCCAGCCATGCGCCCGATGGTTGCAAGCTTGTTGGACTCCAGCAACTGCTCCTTGGTCGAAGCCAGTTCCTCGGCGCGAGCCCTAACCTCTTTTTCCAATAGCTGATTCCGGGTCAGAAGCGCATGTTCATTGGCCAGCATTGCCGCGAGAATGGACAAAACATGAAGGAGCCCGAAGGCAATCACCATTCCAACCATGAATAATTGAGGCTGGGTTTTGAAATAAGACCAATCCAGATAGTGCACGCTCATGACCAGAAATGTGAGCAGAAACATTTTCTGGGTACTCGTTAGCGGAGGCTCCCTTTTCTTCAGGACCAGGTAACAGGAAACAAACCCGGGAAGAGCCGCTCCGAAGACAGCCGGGAACGCGCTTACCGCAAAACCGAGGCCCGCGAGACTCAGTATCCAGCTCACAATTGCGCAAAGAGCGAATGTCCCGAGCAGCGGAATGAGCGCAAACCGCACTCCTCGCGCTTTCGTGACAAACTGGCCGAGAATGACCTGCGATACGAAAGTGCCCAACGATCCGACGAGTACCATCGCCAGATCGAAGTCCTTCACCAGCTGATTCACAAGCGCCGTGACGAAAATCCCCAACCAATAAAACAGCAACATGCGTTGGACGGGATTTCTTTCACTATAATATTGAATCGAGGAGACGATGATATTGACGACCAGCGTCCCGGCATAAAAGCCGATGAGAATCTGGAGCGCGGACCAATGCGACATGATTCATTATGATCACGCAAAACTTCGGATCACAAAGAAAAGGTCACGAATAGGCTGGAAAATTATAGATTTAACCAAATAGATTTAATTCAATTGCCGCACAAATTTTTAGTTCTTAAAAATACAGTTGTATTCCAGCTGACACGCCGCTATTTCGCCGCTCACCACCCGAACTCAGCTCTGTTGTGGCGCTGAAATATTTGCCGATAACCCTCAGGAATTTGAAATCAATGAAAGCTCCGCCTTCGAAACGGGAGCCCGAGAGCCGCACAGGACTATCGTTGGGAACCGAATCAAAAGAATGCCGGTACAGTCCGTCCAGACCGAAGTACTTGCCCAGGTAAATCGTGCTGGCCACTCCAGCCAGGCCCCCCCTGAAACGTCCCTCCATCCGATCAGCATTGCTGATGCCGCCCTGGAGCGTAATATTCGTTCCCTGGGAGTGAAATCCGAAGACTCGCAAGAAAAATAATCCAGAACTCTCGGATACTCCCGAATAGGTCTGGCGCTCAAAACCCAACCCAAAGATGGAAGCGTAAGCGGCCGCGGACAAATCCCAGCCTTTGTATCTAGAAGAACCAGCATTTTCCCCACTGAGATAAGAGCCACTCAAATAAAATTCATAGGGGCTCGGCGAATGCATGGCCAGCCAGAGGTCCATCAGGCGCATCTTGTCGCGCGTCTCCAGCCACTCAGACAGACTCCAGCGGGTTTTGGCTTTCTCTTCCTGCTTTTTGACTATGAAGGTGTAAACTTCATCCGCATGCGAATTCAGTGTGAAAAAAGCTGAAAGGACAATAAAGCCGGCCACAATCAGAGAGAGGTATTGCCGCTGCGGAAGTTTGTTCATGAATTTGATTATAACACCAGCAATACAAGTCGTCCTTAACTGATCTGGCCCTGCGTGATTTTACAGCGACTTCGGATCCAGTCCTCAGAATTCCGCAATACAAAAGCGTTTTTACAAAAGCTCTGTATCTCCACTCCTGTCAGTTTCGGACCGGTGATCGCCTGGATCTCCGTGAAATCCGCCTCGGTCTTCACCTCAAGGGAACGGAAGAGGCCTTTCTTCAAGGCCGCCGGGATGAATTCATAGATGGCGCGGTTCCCGCTTTTTCGAAGAGTATGTTTTAGATCCTGCTTCCGCAGGTAGGATTCGACACAGGGCTGGGCTTTGGCCGTAAGCAGAATTCTTTTTCCTTCCCGGCGGCACGCTTCCTGATCAACCAAGCTGATCAATTGCCCCCAATCGCCGAGCCGCTCCTGAATCCGCGCCCTCCTTGCCGGATCAGCGAGAATATTCTGAAGCGCGTTCACACCATTATAAGCGCCATTCCACCGCAAGCGCAGAAACTCCTCACCTTCCAACCAGACTTCGTCCAAATCCTCGCCCCAATAGCTGCCGCTGAAACCACGGCAGTCGCGAGCCAGCTGTGGATCTTCCAGCATCAATGCTCGCGCAAGAGCCACCCCGAGCATCCGCCGGGAAACGCCGCGACTCCTGATTCCGGCGGTTACCGCGAAAGTGAGTTCAATTTCCTTCAATCGCTGTTGCTTCACCCGCTCCTTGAATTGATCCAGCGAATAAGCGCGTTCCTGCTTGGCGAGCACAATGTCCCGGACATGAAAGCGCGTGGGACAGCCGCCACAATGCAGGCAGGAGGCCTTCACCCAGCTTCGCCCCAGGCAGTACGCCGACTCTTCGAAACGCCGGCTCTGCTCCCAGGATTCTCGAAGAAACGATCTTAGCACCCCTGTTTCGATCCAGGTCCAGGGCGCTTCGGATTCCTGAGCCGTTGGCGAAATTCCGCGCAAGAGTCCGGTGGTCGAAAGCCCAGAAATCGTGAGTTCATTTTCAAAAAGTTTACGGAACGCCGGACTGACAGAACGGTAATAAAGAAAATCACTTTTTTGGACGGCACTCAGGAGTGCCTCTGAAATTTTTTCATCCTTTGCGCGAACGAGGACCTGCGAAACCCAGTATTCCGGTAAGTCCGCTGCTTCGCGAAACTCAAAACCGGAACTCTGCACCCGTCCCATTACTTGCCGGATGACGCGCACGTAAACGCCTTCCACCGGAGCGTCCTCAAACTCGAGCGGCGTCCAGGGAAATCGGACAAGCGGCGTCATTGAGAAGATCACGCGGGCTCCGGAATGAGCAGCCTGTTTAAGGCTTTTCAATGTCCTCAGAAGCTCGGAGAACGCCTCAAAATCCTCATTTTGTTCCAGCCCGGTGGCAATGAGGAAGACCTTGATCTCCCGGCACTTGGATTGGAATATGGAAGCCAGCGAACGCCGGAGGTCCGCGTCTGAAAGATTCTTCTGCAGATACTTGCGCAAACGAGGAGAAATCCCTTCCAGACCGCAGGTGAACGAGGCCTTTTCGACCGCGTGCTGCACTTCCGCCATGACCGGATCATGGGCCAGAAGATCAAAGCGCTGGCTCTTCAGACCAATTGAGCGAAAACTGGGCACCAAGTCCCAGAGAATAGAGTAAAAATCCGAGTGCATGTTGAAATTGAAACTGTACAGATCCGCTGAGTCCAGTCCGCGATGAGCTTTGGCCGCAAGTGCCGTCTCCACCACCGAAGAACCACTGCGCTCGCGGTAAGGCTTGCGATCCCAGGATTCCGCACAGAACGTGCAAAAACAAGGACAGCCTTCACTGATCTGCAGCGCTCCGCCTCCGAGGGTTTCTTCCACAAAAGGGACGGGCCCCCGCGTATGAGGGATGCTTTCGTCGAGTTTGGAAATGATGGCTTTTCGGATTTTTCTGGGCTGGTCCGGCTGAAGGAAACCATCCACCTTTTCCAATTCGTGGAGCAGCTCTGCCTTGCCTGCCCCGCTCGCCTTCGCGTCACGCGAGATCTCCAGCAACTTGCGGATCGCCTGATCGCTTTCTCCGACGAAAATTCCGTCCACCCACGGATCACTCGTCCAGAGAGCCGTCGAGTAAAGCGCATTGGCTCCGCCCAGAACAACGAGCGGCAGATCGGCGCGCGCGAGCCGCTCTTTTTTTGAAAGAGGAATCCCGCTCTTCACCAGAAGACTTGGAAGATTGATCAGCTCCTGAACTATGGAATTGCTAATCCCCAGCCAGTCAAAAGAGCAAGCCCCGCGCTTGGTTCCCGCCCCTAAAAGCCAGGGGATACCGTCGGCTTCAAAGATGCGCAGATCGTTCCGGGGCGGAAGATAGCTGAGATCCGGGAAAACTCCGGGCAAATCGGCAGCCAGTTGATAGAGATAGGCCTGCGTAAAGGAATCCGCCGTGTCGAAATAGGTGGAAAGACGGGCAAAAATAACACGAAAATGGCGTTTTTCGAACTCGTCTGCACTGAGCGTATTGAGTTCATCACCCCGCAGCCAGAGGCCATGACCCGTCAACGCCGGGAAAACCTTCGCGTACCAGTCCAGGTAATTCTGTGGCTTCGATGGTATCTGCGTCACTTTGACACGATGCCATAGCGCGCCTCTGCTTTCAACGACCTTGCCCTTTTGCCCTAAACCCAATAAATCCTAACGATGGACCCAGCGAGCGTGATTCAGCTTCTGCAGATATTAAAAGACAAGAACGCCTTTCTTTGCACGGTGGAGTCCTGTACCGGCGGGCTGCTGGTCAATGCCCTAACCGATATCTCGGGCTCGTCGGAGGTCGTCTGGGGCGGGCTCGTCACGTATGACAATTCGGCGAAAGAGGAACTCGTCAATGTCTCACCGGAACTCCTTTTTGCCAAAGGAGCTGTCTCTGGAGAAGTCGCCCTGGCCATGGCGCGCGGTGGCCTGGACCGGATGACCCGGGCGATTGGCGACCGGAGTGTCAACCGGCTTCTGCCCCCTTCACTATTCATCTCCATTTCCCTGACCGGAGTGGCCGGCCCTCTGGGCGGTACGATGCAGAAACCGGTAGGGCTCTGTCATATCGGCTTGGCCTTCGCGCGAAACGATGAACTTGACCGGGAGCCCGTTTCCCGAGTCGTGGAATTTCGCAGTCCTGAGGGAACGTCGCGAATCGAAAACAAGAATCTTTTTGCTGCCCGGGCGCTCGAACTCTTAAACGAATTTTTGAAAGCAGAACTATGAACATTTACCTGCTGATTTTTCTCATCCTGATCTCCCTCGAATACCTGCTCGACTCGATCACGGATTTTCTGGATCTCAAAGCATTCTCTCCGATTTTACCCGATGAATTCCAGGGCACCTATGATCCGGCACGCTATGAAAAGGCTCGGCAGTATAAAAGCGACAATACCTCGTTTGGGTTTGTGCAAAGGACCGTTTCGCTTTCGCTCTTTATCGCTTTCCTGCTTCTCGGCGGTTTCAACTGGGTTGACCAGCTGGCCCGCGATTTCGCGCAAGGATTCAGCAGCTCGGAACCCGTGCTCGGAATTTTTTATGCTGCCATTTTGTCGCTCTTGAAAATGCTCACGGGCCTGCCATTCTCGTTCTATGCCACTTTTGTCATCGAAGAGCGCTACGGCTTCAACAAAACCACGGGTAAAACCTATCTTGCTGATCTGCTCAAAGGACTGCTCCTGACCGTGATTCTCGGCGCTCCTCTTTTTGCAGGACTGATTTACTTCTTTCAGAGTTTTGGTCCGAGTGCCTGGCTGTACGCCTGGCTTTTCATCACGACCGTCCAGCTGAGCCTCATGTACATCGCACCCGCTTGGATTCTGCCGCTTTTCAATAAATTTGAACCCCTCAAAGACGGCGAGCTTCGGAATCGAATCATTGAATACATGAACAGGGAGCACTTCGATCTGGAGGGGGTCTACACCATGGATGGCTCACGTCGCTCGACCAAGGCGAATGCGTTTTTCACCGGTTTTGGCAAACTCCGCAGGCTCGTCCTCTTTGATACCCTGATTGAAAAGCACTCGATCGAGGAGCTCGTCGCTGTTCTGGCCCATGAAGTGGGACACTTCCGCCGCAACCACATATTGAAATCCATTGCCCTTACGATTCTGGTCAGTGGCATCGTTTTCTACACATTTTCGTTTTTTATCGGGAATCCTCAAATTGCCGATGCGTTCGGAATGCAATTTGTTTCTGTTTACTCGAGCCTGATCTTCATCAGCCTGCTCTACTCACCGGTGACGCGGCTTTTCTCGCTGGTCACGCAAGCGATTTCGCGAAAACACGAATTCGAAGCCGACGAATTCTCGGCGCGGACGTACGGAAAACCCGAAGCGCTCGCTCTGGCGCTGAAAAAACTAAGCGCTGACAGCATGGCCAATCTCACCCCACATCCTCTTAAGATTCTGCTGGATTACAGCCACCCACCCGTCCTGCAGCGCATCCGTGCTTTGCGGGCTTTCACGCCCTAGCCCCTAGCCTAATGACCGCAGGGTCCTCGGAAAAGTTCCGATTCCGAAACTCAGTTCGATTCCTGCAAAGGATTCTGAACTCGGGGAGATCTTACCGGGATCATAACTCTCATAGCGGCGATAGGGCTCATACTTGGGCGTCACCGATTGGAGGCGAATCTGCTGCGTATTGCCTGGGTCCGAATACAAGGTGATCGAAATCTGATCTGGCAGGGGTTCAGCCGCATGGAGGGCGTAAAAAATTACCTGGCCGGTATTCCTGTCGCGCGTCAGCTCGTATTGACTCCTGCCATCCAGGAAAATCTGCCCGCCATGCGGACCATCAATGGCCGCCGCAGGATAACTGAACAACAAAGCCCAGAAGATCCAAAACGAAGCTCGTAACATGCCTGACAAAAAATGCAAATTCTGCTCCGTGACGGAGCCTTTTGCACGCCTGTTGGCCCGGGAACTGCGAAGAGATTCACCTTATGCACCCTACCGAAAAGCAGCTTTTTATTTTTGATTGGGACGGCTCAGCAGTTCCTGATCGCCTGACGCAGTTCCCACGTCTGGTAGTTGCCTTGTCGGGTTTGCTGGAGGCCAACTCTTATGCGGCCGTGGTCACTGGAAACCATGAGCGCCTTATCTGGAAGCAGCTGGCTCAATATATTCATCCCCGCTTGCGAAAAAATCTGGTGCTTTTCACGAACCGCGGCTCGGAGATCTACGGCTATAGCTCTGAAGGTCAACTGATCCTTCGACACCGGAGAGTTGCTGAACCAGCCGAAGAAAGCGCCCTGACCTCCAAAAGCGATTCGGCGGCCTGGATCCGGGACCACCTGCTGCCTGAGCTTCGAATTTCGCCGCAGCAGACCGTATTTTTCGGCGATGAGTTCGGCCCCTCGGAAGCGAGGGCCGGAATTCAGGGCGCGGACTACTACTCCGAAAAGCTGCTGGAATATCTGGAGCACCAGCTTTCTCTGCGCCAGATTCAAACACCGGTCTGGCTCCAGCATTTCGCAACGGATGCACCCGAATGGAAAATTTCCAGCATTGGCTTTGATCCAGCCCGTGAACGCGAAATGGAAAGTATTCTTGCCCTGGGAAACGGCTACCTGGGAATCCGGGGCTCCATGGACATGCCGATTCCGGCTTCTGCGGCCGATCTCTTTATCTCCGGAGTCTACGATGAAAAGAGTGAGCTGCTGCCGTATTCAGAAACAGAGTTTTTAATCCCGTCTCAACCGGGAGAATCCACCCAGCGTCGAAAAGCAGCGGAAATAGTCCCCCTGCCCTTTCCTTTCCGCCTTTCCATTTCAGCACGCAACCGGACACTTGACTTTCTCGAACCCGGAAATCCGGATCACCGGAGTGATCTGGACATGAGCAAGGGGCTCTCATTCGAAAAATACCACTATCATTGGCCGGACGAAAATTTGTCGATCCGGACTCTGCGCTGCTGTTCGTTGAGTGATCCCCACCTGCTGCTGCAGGAAATCGAGCTGAAAGCGGAGGGACGGCCTATTCCCGTCACCCTGGATTTTTCTCTGAAAGATGAGGATTTTGAATTGAATCATCCTCATCTCGATCTGCTGGAGCAGAATGGCCTGTCACTTTTTAAAACCAGAGCCTCTAAGATCGAAATTGCCTACGGGTCGCAAATCCACGTTTTCCACGGCGCGACCGGCAAGGTCGAGCAGGTCCAGGGACCTTTGGACCTGACGGTGAAACCCCGCGAAACATTGCGGGTCCGTCGCATTATTTCCATCTTCGACAGTGATGGCCAGGGTTCGGGGCGGGCTCAGATGCTCGCAATGAATCACCTCCGGAACCAGAGCATTGCGGATTTCGATTTGAAAATTCTGGAACATATCCAGACTTGGGAAAAGCGCTGGGAGCAGGCTGATATCCAGTTCGTCGGAAACCCGAGCACCACGCAAGCCATGCGCTTCAATCTCTATCACCTCATGATTGCCGCAGGCCTCAATCCGGAGCACTCCATCGGAGCCCGATCACTTTCAGGCAGGGCTTATGGTGGCCATATCTTCTGGGATGTCGAAATTTTCATGCTCCCATTCTTCGTTTTGAACTTTCCGGATATCGCCCGAAAACTTCTGAGTTATCGCCATCGCACACTGGATGGGGCAAGAGAGCGGGCCCGGGGATTCGGCTGCCAGGGAGCCTGCTATGCCTGGGAATCCACGATCAGTGGAGATGATGTCACTCCGACGAGCCTGCTGATCAAAAGTCAGAAACAGCTGGTTCCAATTTTCACGGGAACACAGCAGATTCATATTTCGGCGGATATTGCCTACGGGATCTGGAATTATTGGAACCATACACTGGATGATTCGTTCATGATCGAGTACGGAGCGGAAATTCTTTTCGAAACCGCTCGGTTCTGGATTAGCCGCAGCACCTGGAAAGACGGGCAGTATCATATTCTCGGGGTAGTGGGCCCGGACGAATACCATCACAGCGTGAACGACAATGCCTTTACGAACTGGATGGCTCATTTCAACGTGAGTGCCGCCCTGAGTTGCCATCAGTGGCTGAAATCGAAAGATCCGGAAAAATTTGCGCAGCTGGTCGCCCTTCTTTCACTCACACCCGAAGAAGCCGCGCATTGGTCGGAGTACCTGGAAAAGCTCCATCTTCCAGGACCCAATGAGGCCGGTGTCATCGAACAGTTCGAGGGGTTTTACAAATTGAAACCCTCCCCGCTTTCCAAAGAGGATCGGTTTCGCGCACCGTATCTCCGGCTCCTGAACTGGCAGGAGACAAGCTCTACGCAGCTCGTAAAGCAGGCCGATGTGCTGATGCTGTTCTTTCTATTCCCGGACCGTTTCTCCCGGGAGGTGATGGAGGCCAATTACCGTTATTATGAACCTCTGACGGATCACGCCAGCAGTCTTTCGCCCCCGGTTCATGCAACGGTCGCCGCGCAACTCGGTTTTGAAAAAGAAGCGGAGACTTACTTCCTACGTTCACTCGAACTCGACCTTCAGAATCTGATGAGCAATACGGCTTTGGGAGTTCACCCCGCATGCATGGGTGCGACTTGGCAGGCGCTGGTCACGGGGTTTCTGGGGCTGCGCTTTGATACAGAAGGCTTCCGGGTCGCGAGGGAAGTCCCCCCTTTACCGGCCAGTTGGAAGGCGGTGGAATTCTCGCTTAGATACCGTAAGCGCATTCACCCAATTCGGATGTCCTCAACGCTGCCCGTGGCGAGGAGGGAGGCATGATTCAAGTTCCTCTCTTCAGAACGATCCTGCTTCCACTGCGGTCCAAGAACCTGGCTGGAAATTCAATTCGGACCATGTCTCTGCTCGCGAACCGGCTCAGCGCTGAACTTTACATTTCTGAGTTTCGGAACAAGGACGTGGTGCAGCAACTCCTGGCGGCAATCGAAAATTTCGAGGCTGATCTGGTCGTGATCGCGAGTTCCCAGTTTTTTGGCCTCCAAACCCAGGAGCTGATTCACCAGAGTCCCGTCCCGGTCCTGCTGCTTCCGGATCAGCGGGAATGGGCCTGGGATTCAGTACTCGTACCGATGAGCGGCGAGATCAAACAGAACTCCGCACTCGAAGTCGCCGTCAGCATGGCCAATCAGCTGAATATCCCCGTCGACGTGATTCACGTCGCTCCCTCTTCGGTCGAAGCCGCCCAGCAATGTGCCAGCTGCGTGGTGGAAAGCTACACGGACCATCCTCATCATGAATACCCTGGAAGAATCGAAGAATTCCTGGCGGAAGCTGCACCGTTCACCAGCACCCGGGAAAGAGCCAAGATCCGCGAAGTCCGTCTGATTGCCGGTGATCCGGCGCACGAAATCCTGGTCCACAGTCGGATGCGTGACAGCAGCCTTATCATTCTCGAATGGCATGGCTCCATCAAAAAGGGCCGGGCCGCCACACTTCGGCACCTTTTGCGTCAACCGCTCTTTCCGGTACTTCTGATTCGACCTGCCACGCAGCAATATCAGATGAAGGTCACGCTGATCGCCGCCTAGACGCCCGGGACTTCGCTTTCATGGAGTTCATCGGGGGGGTCATCGGGAATGGAAATCTGCTTACCCTCGAGCGCGATCTTCCTGATCTGGTCCTCCTGCCACTCAAAAAGACCCGCCACTCTGGGTTTGGAAGTACCCAGTCCGATTTCCGTAGCCTCTTCTTCAGAAGGACGGATCCAGGCGAAACATTTCTTCCCGAAAGGCTGTGTGCATTCCACGTCATGGAAAGCCGGGGACCAGGTACCGGTGTTCAGGTATTCAATGTCATCAATATGGGTATGGCGTTCGTGGTGAATATGCCCGTGAATCACTCGCTCCACCCGCGAAATTCGCGCTGCCACGGGCGACATGTGAAACGAACGATTCTGGGTCCGGTCCAGTTCCGATTCCACGCTTTGCGCGTAAGAGACGAAAACCGGAAGCAGCAAACCCATGGGAATGAAAAACCACAAAACCGAAACATTCATGAAAACGTTCAATGTCGAAAAAAACTGAAAGCTCACCAGAACAATCAATAAAAACAAAATGGCACGATCGAGCCAGAGTTCCCGCAGGATCTTGAACGGATTGAAAATCGCGGGATGCGCATGAATTTCCCGGAGAGACCAGACCACCACCGGACTGGCGTTGGCCCGTGCCGCGATATCCGCGACCCGGGTGGGCGCCATCAGCGGGTCTCGCATGGCCGGAAGAACTCCCTCACTCAGGGAATAAACCAGGGTCACGAAAGCCCCCCAGAGCCAAGTCCAGAAAAGTCCGGGCTGGATCCGCACCACATAGCGGAGGTAAAAAACAAAATACTCCCGCAACGAGCTTTTGATGAAGCTGCTGTCCACGTGAGGATTGAGCAGCCCCATGCCATTCACCATGTACTTGCCCGCGAGGTTTCCAAAAGGCAGGCGAACCACGACTTTTTTGCCTTTTTTGATCAGCGGGTGAATGGGATTGGTTGCCAGGCAATAGGCGTCATATTGATTGCCATGTTCAATCAGCGTGTCTTGATTGCTGAGGTAGAACCATTCGCAAAAACGAATATTTTCGCGCAGCTCGGGTGTGAGCTTTAAATGATCCACAATGTCCTGGCGAACGCTTGGCCAGTGGAGCTCCATATCGTGATTACCGATAATGAAAACAACCCGGTTGCCGCGTTCCACAAATTCCCGCAGGGCTTCCACCCAGACCGGATGGTCTGCTAAAATTACTCCTATTTTAAAACGGGACTTCGGCTCTTCGGCAGCCAGCCCCCTTTTGCGCTCCAACCAGGTCGTCCGGAAATGAAGCGGAACTTTTCCGACGGAATCAAAATCAAAAATATCCCCATTGAGCACGAGTTCGATCGGTCCGGAGATCCGGGTCGACATCGTTTCGAGAAAACTTTTGAAACTTTTATCAATGAAGTGCTTGGCGCGCTTATAGCGCTTCCAAAGAGGCTTCTTCGGGTGCGCCGGTTCCGCATCCGAAAGATGGATATCACTCACGACGAGGGTGTGTTCTGCTTTTGTGAAGTCCGTGCCCAAGCGAGTACTCCCAGGCCAATCTTAGCATGAGAATAGGGCTAGACGAAGTTCCCTCGCTTGATCTTTTCTATAATAATTTTTTCGGGCATGGTCGGGTCTTTGGGGTCGACACTGAAGTATGCCTGTTGCTCACAGCGGCGTTTGTTTTCCAGAAGCCATTTGAGGATCTGCGCAAGTCCCTTGTTCCTCTTGTCCTGGAAGAAAGGGTCGTTCTTCAAGGCATCAGCGGCTTTCTTGAGTGCCCTGACCTCTTGTGCGTCATTCTCTTTGACCGGGTAGTCGTTGAGTTCGTACTTCTTGATATCCTCGGGGAGCACCCCCAGAAATTTGACATCGGGTGCCGAAAAATCAGAATTCCTGATTAAACTCGCGGCTGACCCGGCCTTCAGAGTACGGAAAATATTCTGCATCGTGTACGCGTCAAGATCTCCGAAGAAGTACAGAGGAACCTTGAGTTGATCCTGGATCAACTTACACCACCCACGAACCGCGTTGGACGGCACGCCTTGGGCACCCAGAAGAATGCAGTTATGACGTTTGGTGAATCCATTGGCTACCAGTGTATTGGCCGTACCTTCGGACTCAACAATCAAGCAGAAGTCGATCGGCTTGCGGGCCGAAAGTTTTAAACTTTGCGGACGGTTCTTGGGCTGGAAAGGACTGGTACCGAGTTTGGACAGATCGATGACCGCCTTGCCTCCGTCAGTCAGGGTCTCCGTCACGACTAGCTGCTGGGAATAAGTCTGACCGCCACGATCGTTGGCAAAACAGTTGAGTTCCTCGCGATAGCACTCGAGCATTTCGCAGATGAAGTCAATGATTTCATCGGATTCGCCTTGATCGGCGAAGTCCAGAGGCTTCAACCTGGGGTTGTGCTTGATGTCACCTTTGGCGATGTAATAAAGTTCGCGTTTCGTGTTGACCGCACCCGAGTCAATGTTCCGGAGAATGACTTCCAGCATGAAAATCGTACGTGACATTTTTTTGACTGAGCTCACATTCAACTCGGTCGCGACCTTCTTCTTGCCTGGGGTCAGATACCCCACCTTGGGGTTGTAAAGGGCATTGTCCAAAGAGCACTTCGTGGCATAAAGGACCGGGCGTTTTGCCTTTTCCAGATCAGACAAAAGCCGATCGCAAAGTTCACGGCTCAAATTGGGAATTCTATCTTCAACAAAGGCCTTGGCCATTATTCCTGCTCCAAATCAAATGCTGTTTGCTTTTCTGATTCCTGCTGCTCCAGAACGGCGTGGGCCGCATCCAATTCCTTCTTGGCTAGATGGGTATCGCGGCCGAGAATCTTCAAGAGTCCCTCTTCAGCCCTCTTTTTTCGGGAAGCCGGAGCTTTGAGGATATTACAGACACCCTGCACCAAAATCGGGCAAAACTGCTCGATGTGCTTTAATTTTTCTTCAAGTTCATTGGCCTTCACTTCACGCCTGAGATGCTTGGAAAGCTTTTGACCGGCCTGAATCAGGGCCCGGCGAATCTCTTCGACCAGTTCATCCGAGGCATCGACCGTCTCTTTCGAGGCGTTCTTGAATTTGATAAAAGGCGAAACAACGCTCACCGCGATGATGTAAGGTCCAAAGGGCAGCGAACTCTTGGATTGGCCGAGGCCATAAGCCCGCCAGTTCACCGATTCGATGGCATGAACGATCGCGCAGGCGGACTTGTCAAACTGGAGCGGAACGCGATTCGCAAAACGCAAGACCTGAACGTGAGAATCCGCTTCCACGCTCCGGTCTTCGAGCCGCGCGACGGCTACTTCGACCTGCACTGGTTTGAAGTCACAGATTGCGGGTTTGCGGGAAACCACGGAATAAAAATCAACGGCTCCCAGACGCTGGATACTTTTGGCCATCGCATCCTCTCCAATGGAGAGAACCGAACGGGTCGAGGGCGCCATGAGTTTCATGTTCTGGATCGCGACAAAAAGAGCTTTGAATTCGGTCTCATTCAAGGCATCGACCGATTTTTCCAGAACAGCTCTTTTCGTCCCGCCTTTGACCAGCTCAGAAAGCACGCCTTCATGCACACGCGAAAAACCCTTTTTCAACCAGGCTGAGGCGCTCACCCGTCCGAAGAGATGGGAATGCGCAATGAACTCCCCCAGTTTCATCGTATGGGGATGTGGTTCGACAGCGTCCGGAATCTCCGGAATCTGTTCGCTGACACGCGCGATCGTCTGGCGTTCGAGTTCGGGAAGCTTGTAATGAAGGGTGAGATGCGGATTCACGAGCGTGGTCGCATTCAAATAGTTCAGCAGGCCGGCTTCGCCATTCAGTTGAATGCGTCCGTCCACCAGAAATTCAACGGAAGTGCCCTGGGCACGATTCCAGTCAATCGTTTCCTTGTCTTTGACAACGCCCTTGTTGTGCTTGATGTCGACTTCAATCGTACAGGAAACCGCTTTGCGCATGTTCGCGGTCTTGGTGATCACGCGCGCTCCGCTGGCGGTCGTCAATTGAGCCCAGGTCGTTGCGGCCGAAATACCGATACCCTGCTGACCGCGGGAGCAGCGTCCCCGGCCAAATTTGGAAGAAGCCAGATATTCGCCGAACACTTTCGGCACATCCTCAGGATCGATGCCAGGGCCATTATCCTCGACCCGAACCCGGACCTGATCCGAGTTCTTGATCGAACCAGCGCCGATTTTCTCGACAAAAACTGAGACTTCAGGAAGAACTCCCGCTTCCTCACAGGCGTCCAAGGCATTGTCGACAGACTCTTTGAGAGTGGTCAAAATAGCCTTGGTCTGGGAAGAAAATCCGACTTGTTGAAGATTTTTAGCGAAGTACTCCGCAGTACTGCTCGTGGTAATCTTCTGATTACTTTTGCTGCTGCCCGCTGATTTTGCCATGCCCCGATTCAACCAAATAAGGCAAGCTACTGTCAATCACCCTTCTTCTACTTTTGAGCTTTAGAGGAGGCGGGCACCGTCTTGTCAACCAGCAGAATCTGCCAGGTTGCCACAAAAACCGCGGCTACAATGGGTCCGAGAAAAACTCCGAGCATTCCGATCGTCTGCAAACCGCCAAAAGCGGCCACGAACCCCAGAAGCGGGTGAAGATTGGCTGAGCCTTTCAAAAAAAGCGGACGAATCAGATTGTCGAGGATAATAATAACCAGTGCCGCAAAAAGCAGGGCAACACCGGCTTCAGCGCGTCCACTCAGCAGAACCTGCAGAGCCACGATCAGCGTCACCGGGGCGGATCCCACCAGAGGGACGAAAGACGCGACAAAGACCAAGCCAGCGATGAGCGCGACATTGGGAATGGATAAGATGAGCAGAAAAAGAACTTCAACCGAGGCCTGGGCCAGACCCGAGACGAGGGAGGCCAGAATCACCGAGCGGCAAACTCCTCCCGTCCACTTCAGAAGGTGGTCCGTCTGGGCGGGACTGAAAACCGAGCCTCGCTTGGCAAGCTCCACAAGCCGTTTTCCCTCGACAAGAAAAAAATAAATACTCACCACGATCACAGCCATCGCCATGAAAGTCGCCGGAAGCTTGGTCATCACGCCGGCCATGATGTCAGCCAGCTTGAGGCCGGTGGTCCTGACCAGATCCCCGATCGAGTCCAAGAGGTCCTGCCGTTCAATCGGGAACCAGCGACTGCTGCGCTCAATGAAATCATGGACGGCCGGCATTCCCATCAAGGACTCCATGAGTCCGCCCCCACTTCTGGGAAGATCGCGCCATGCCTGCACCTGCTGAAACCCTGTTTTAGCGATGAAGAAAATCAGGAGGGTGAAAGGGATCAAAAACAAGAGCGTCACTCCGAGCGTCAAAAGCCAGGAGGCGGCAAAGACCGGCATCTTTTTTTCAAGTTTCCGGTACATCGGGTGGACCAGAACAGCAAGAACGGCACCCATGGCAAGGGGGAAGATCAGAGGATAGGCAATATAAAGAAATAGAACAGTGGCCGCCAGGACGAAGAGTTTGATTCCCAGATCGCTGAAGGGTGTTTTTGCATCGGATTTGCCAGTCGTCATATCACCACCTTGTGCCGAGAACATTACAATGGCCCCGATTGCCTGACAATGACTGCTGTGTTACTCGATGCGAATGCAGACAGAAAGCTTCCTCCCTCTCATTTCGATCGGCGTCATTGGTTTAGCCATCCTGGGAGTGATCCAACTCCTCTGGACACGTTCAATCATTACTCGAAGTAATTCAGATAATCTTTCTGAATTATTACAGAAACCATTCCTCGACCTGACCGAACGCATGACAAGGATCAGCCTCGAAATGCGTGATACCGTTTCGGAACGCCTGGCCAAAAACTTCCTCGAAAGCCAGGAACGGATGGACCGCACCATGGGGCAGAACCGCAAGGAACTTCAAGACGGGCTTTTTAAAACCACCCTGGCCCTGGAAACAAAGTTCCAGTCCCTCGAACAACAGGTGGGAACTCGCCTGGAAAATATCGGCAAGAGCGTTGAAACCAAGCTCAACGAAAATCTCAAAGAAGGGTTCAAGCACTTCGAAAAGGTTCAACAACATCTGGCCTCGGCTGAGCTGAAACTTGCCTCTTTGAATACGGTTGGTCAGGCCGTTTCAGACCTCAACAACTTGCTCAAACTCCCCCATCTCCGGGGCGGCTTCGGTGAAGCAACACTGGAAAGGCTGCTCGCGGACTTCCTGCCTGCGGGCTCTTACGAACTTCAATATCAGATCACGCCCGGCTCGACCGAGCGTGTCGATGCGGTCGTGAAATTATCCCGCCAAGTACTCCCGATCGACAGCAAGTTCCCCCGGGAACAGGTCCTGCCGCTTTTTGAAACCCAAGACCCGGTCATTCTGGAATCCGCCCGCAAGGCGCTTTCGGACTATATCAAGACGCAGTCCAAGTCGATCGCGACCAAGTACATTCGACCCGACTGCGGAACAACAGACATGGCGCTTCTCTTCCTTCCGAGTGAGACTCTTTACTTCGAAGTCATCCGCAACGGAGAACTCTTCGAAAGCATGTCCAAGCTCAAGGTCTTCCCAGTCTCGCCCAATACTCTTTCCATTTCTCTTAACGGCATTGCCATTGCCCAGGAATATTATGAAATGGCGCGTGGCGTTGAAAAAACGATCGAAGACGTGAAGAAAGCCCGCCGTCATTTTGAGCATTTTGAAAAGAAATTCGATGAAGTGGGCAAAGGCCTCAAAAAAGCTCAAGACGCTTTCGAAACCGCCCATACCCATCTGGGTCACTACGAAAATTCTGTCTTCAGGCTGATTGGGGAGTCGAGCGAAAGAACCGATGAACTGGCAGTGGATACAGTGATTCCCGCCCAGCCCTTGCTGCCATTGAAGTAAGTTCCTTACCGCAGTCCGGGCAAAAGGCAACCGGGGCGACTCAGTTCGAACTCGTTTTGTGAATTGAGACAGTTATAAATCCAATAGATTTGCTGCCCATAAGAGGCTCCAAACGTAACCGTAATATTCCCGTCTGCGTCGATTTCGCAGGGATTATTCATTGTACAGCGTTCGCCGGCGTCGTTCCCGGTATTGTTGATCCCCACGACTTCGTACGTTTCGGTGTCAATGATGGGCGCCCCTGAGGTTCCATGAATCGTCTGGCAACCAGGTTGCCGGTAGAGGATCGAATCACTCCAGGTCCATTTATCTTCCCGAAGCTCGTGCACGAAGTAGTCGATCGAACACTGATACAGACGCTTCCAGTAACCCGATGGAATCGCAATCTGCCGGCCTGCTTCCGGGTGCTTTGAGGCAATCGTCAGCGCACGAACACCATAACTCTTCTCGATATCATCATAAGTCTCCTGCACTTCATAAAGCGCCATGTCAGTTCGGGTCATGGTCGCATAGAGCACGCGCGTGGCCCTTAAATTCCCAAGACTCGCTTTACCGTCACTTCTCAGCAGACGCAAAGAGCGAAAGACGGGCCTGTTGACCATCGCTTCCCCGGGATTAAGAAAACCCTCGTCCAGACAATGCCCATTAGTCAAAACCATCGCGTGATCCGGGCCGAGTGAGTTCTCGAATCGAACGAGACCTCCCGAGCAATTGCTCAGGGCAATAATGGCGGTGAAATCCACGGCCGCAGAGGGTTCGAGATCCGGCGCGGCCAACAGGTTCCACTCCGTTTCGGACATTTCTGGAAGCTGGCCCGGTAAAGGCAGAGCTTGAGCGCTGGAGGTACAGAGCACAAACAAGATGAAGAGTGCGAAGGGCCTGAAAGAAGTCATAGTTCAATCGATTTCATGGCAGCCTGCCAAAGTCAAGTTCTCCCGAGCCACACCAAGGTCTCAAAATGCTCCGTATGCGGAAACATATCAAAAATCTGCGCTCGTCTGAGACGGTAACCAGTCGCCAAGATCCGGAGGTCGCTTGCAAGAGTATCGACGTTGCAACTTGAATACAGCAACTGCTCCGGAGGATTCCGAAGCAGTAACTCCACCGCGCCGCCGAGTCCTTTCCGAGGGGGATTCACCAGGACCAGCTCCGGCCGATGGGCCTGAAGCTCCGCTTCGACCTGAGTCGCGTCCGCGCAAATGAATTTCAGATGACCCAGCCCGAGTTCTGCTGCCTGCGCGTTTGCATTACGAACTGCTTCAGGATTAATTTCAATTCCCAGAAATTCCTCAGCCATATTAGCCGCAGCAAAACTGAAAGCGCCCTGCCCACAATAGAGCTCCAGACATTTTCCGCGTCTGCCTTGCTGAGCCTCACCGATCCATCTCGCTGCGGTTTGATACAGCTCTACGGCCACTTCCTGGTTTGTCTGAACAAACGCCTGAGGCGCAAGCCTGAGCTTCAAGGCTCCGAGCCAGTAATCGATCGTCGCCCTTTCCGTGATCAAAATCTCTTCGGGTCCTTCCAGAATCGCATGCGGCACGGGCTGAATATTGGCCGAGATACAGACAAGTTCCGGAATTCTGCTTTGCAGCTCCGGAAGCGCCTTCCTTAAACGTGAAACGCACTCTTTGGAGCGCAGGACAAACCTGAGATAAAATTGACCGCTCTGATTCTCGGGCCCGGGAGAGTAATACGCGATCAGCGCCTTCAATTCCCCTTTCCGGCTGGCAATATTGTACGGGATCAGCTTGTACTTCCGGATCAGCTCGGGCAACGCGACCAGAAGCTCATTCAGCTTCGGATGGTGAATAGGGCAATTCAGAAGCTCCCGGCCCGCATCCAGGACGTCTTCACCTAAAAGTCCGATCACCGGCTGCTCCACTGTTCCGGTGACTGACATCTTCGCGCGATTGCGAAATCCCTGACGCTTGGACCTGACCGTGGGCTCGAGCGCAAAGGGCGAGAAAAACTCCAGCGAGTGCCGGAGCTGCTCTTCTTTCTTCAGAAGCTGGGCAGGATAATCCAACTCCATCCACTCACAGGATCGGCAGGAGCTTTGGGTGAAATGTGAACAGAAAACGGTCATTTTGTCTTATGCGCCAGAAAGAGCTGCACGGAATAAATTTCAAGCTGGCGGACATGCTTGAAGAAAAGCCAGGGCAACTGATCCACCTTCTTTTGGATCTCAAAACCACTCTGCTCATAGAGCCACTCGGCGGCGGAAGCGGAGTCCTTCACGGTCTTGGGCAGCAGCTCCCGAAGATCTCTGGCAACAACTTCATGCCAGATATACGGGCAGCTCTGGATCGCGATCCCTCCGGGCTTGAGTAAATCGCGTTGTGCCTCGGGAAGAACCCGGGGATCGGGCATCATGTCCAGCGCATTCAAAGCGACTGAGAGATCGAAAATTCCACGGATGATCGGAGGATTTTCAATATCGCCCACGACCAGGTCAATCGAGCCGTCAAAAGATCTGGGAATTTTGAGCCGGACTTCACGCGTCACGGGTCCGGCCAGCAGGTCATTCGGAATCGCCAGACGTTTGGAATAGGGAACACCCAGGGCAAGATGACGGCCAAGCGCGATACTGGCGAATGAACTGTCAAAGCCCAGGTAAGAGCGCACGTGGCCCTTCAGAGTCTGGGAGAGTCCCCCTACCCCGCAACCCAGCTCGACTACCGTTTGGATCTGCTTCTGAGGATTCAACTCATAATCGACCCAGGCGCCAATCGTTGCGAAAGGACCATGATCCCAGTGCTCGCGGATCAGCGAGGAAATCAAAGTACTCTGGGACCCCTCCTGAGGCTTCCACCATTCCTCGCCCGAGGTATTGAGATAATGATTCGCCAGATAAAGCGAAATCACCCGATCCGCTTCGAGATCCTCTTCGATGTGTTCGATCTCAATTTCCTCTTTGGCCTCGAGGTAATCGGACCTGAACGCGGCAGGAATATCCGAATCCGCCACTACTTGCGAAATCCCTTTGACGTGTTCCACCAGATACGAATGCACATCGGTCACCAGCAGAGCGACGCCAGCGAGAATCGGGTAATTTGCAGAACAGCTCGAGCACTGAAGTTCACCGGAGGTGATTTCAATCACTTCGCCTGAAGCCGTCTGCCTGGGATTCAGGACCTGCAGGGCTCCCGTGCAGGACGGGCATCTGAGTTTCGGAAGAGTGGTATTGAGCATGGGACCTCAGCGTTCTTTGTAGTTTCTGAGTGGTACCTTCGGGCTCACGCACTCATCGATTTTAAGCAGGATCATTCCTTCCGGAAGATCCGGCATTTGTGGAATAAGAGGAACAAAGCTCGCTTTCGCTTCGGGACCGGTCCGGAATTTTTGAAAATAGGCAACCGGGTTCCGTGGATCCGCGATTGGATGAGGGATAAACACTTCCGTTCGCACCTTGGTTCCCATGCGTCTGATTTTGTCGGAGATCTCCCCCCCCAGCAGGATCAGGCTCATCGGTGAGGAGGTGCCACCCTGAAGAGTCAGCAGGAAATTCTGCTGCCGGTCACGCCAGAGCTGTCCTTCAGCCAGATACCAGCCACAGGAAATCTGATAAAGCGGTTTTTCAGCATGAAGCGGCGCGGCCCAGATCAAGACAAGCAGCAAGAGACTCAATGACGTGTTCCCGAAATTCTTAACGTATTTTAGATTCTTCACAGTGCCGGATATTTTCATAACGTTTCCGTACATCTTTCAAACTTCCCGGCAGCAATGCCATTTGTTGCTCATAAGCCTCTTTGCGCTCCTTGCGGGTCTGGCTGGCAATCTTCCTTCGCGCTTCCTGCGCCCTGGCAAGAACCCAGTAGAGGTGATTTCCGAGCTTGGTCACGGAGCCTGCTGATCCAGAAAACACAATCTCAGGGTTTGCCGCCATGGCCGGGTACACTTCAGCATTCGCTGCAAGCCATTTGCGGTCAACGGTTCCGAGAAACTTCATAAACTCAGGATGAAAATCATTGGCAATCAATCCGTAGAAAAGCTTGTCCCAGCGTTCCCCCTTATCCCCCAGTTCGTCTCTGATTTTTTTCTCCATCTCAGCTTTTTGGGCATCACTCAACTGACCCAGGGCCGCATAGGTCGCCTTGATCTTATCCACCCGCTCTAGCGAAGCACGGTGCGAGATATGAAGTTCGGGCTCATGTTCATAAAACCAGTCCACTGCCCAATTCGTTTTCATCACCCGGAATTCCGTGTAAAGCTGGTCAGCGACGGCCACCTCGGCTTCCGCTTTCTGCAAAACCAGAAAAGCCTCAGAAGTACAGATTTCGGGCAGGATCAGGGGACCCTTTTCTACTGCTGCCAGCATCTCGCCCTTGCAATCGGAACAAGCTTCCGACTTTTTTGAAGCAGTGGCCGCAGTTTTACAAAGATAGGCCCCGAAATCATCTTCGAGATAATCACTGGTCATCTTGGGAATCGGTCTGACGGAAGCGTCCTCCGAGAGGGCGGTCTGGATACGATCAAGCGAAGGTTTCTTGAGGTTCTTTAAGAGTTTTGACCAGTTCGTATCCGGCCATTTCTGGCCCTGAGAATAATATTGGCCGATCTCCTGACCATTGCCCATCCCAAGTGCACAGGTATTTTCCGGATAGTGAGCTTCCAGGTACTTCGCCCATTCCGCAGGATTTTCCGGTATTTTTCGTTTTCCATCCACGATTGCAACCCCCGGATAACAGTGCAGATGGATGGAGCGGATCAGCGTTTTTGAAGACAACGGCGACCGCAGAACACGAAGCCTGGCAGCATCAAAGAACTCGCCCCCCCAGAAGGGGACCCCCGATCGGCCGCCGTGATCGCCATAAACAATCGTCAATTCCTTGATCTTGTCTTTCGCAGCACTCTCAAATTCAGTACGCAAGACTTCGGGCCTGGCGGCTTTCTGATCCCCGACCTGCGAAGGTCCCAGGAGTATGCCACCACTGGCGTCTCTGAGAGGATAACCCCGCCGATCAGTTCGCACCACCTGTACGTTCTTGCCGGCGGCATTCAAAAGGACGGTTTTACCCTCAAAAAGGTCATGATGAAAACTCAGCAAATCCTGCTCGTGCATGTCAGCATTCATCAGCGGGGAATAGCCGCCGTTCACAAAAATAAATCGCTTCCTTTTGGCATGCGCTGTCTCAGCTTGAAGTAGACAAGCTGAGACAAGAAAAAATATCAGTCCCGACAGGCAGGCCTGTCGTTTTTCACGCAAAAGGATCATCCGGATTCACTCCCCGATTCAAGGCGACCGCCAGGGAAAGCCACTGGAGTTCCACCATGGCAGGCACCCACGACAGCGGACTGGCGCCTCGAACATCTATTCGGTACGATGACTTGATTTCATTCATGCGCGAGTCCTTCGCCATGGCCACATGCCAGATCGGATCACCTGGAGCGACGCTGAAGAGGGGACCATGGAAATATTCCTCGCTTCCGAAGACCCGTACCGGGAGTCGCGCCATTTCCATCAATTTCAGCGCGCCTTCGCGAGCGAGCCACTCGCCTTCCCATTCGCCCATGATCACCGAGGGTCCCATTTGGGCCCGATCACGGAAGAGATTCAGATCAGGGTCCGGAAAACTCCTCAAAGCATCCCATTCCTCTGCTGCCTTTGCCCCAATCATGAGAGTCGTGACCGCGCAGATTGCCCCAGTGACGGACATCGTATGCGGCTCACATCTTTCGAGCGGAGTCGTATTCAGAACATAACGAGTGGCCTCGGAACCTTCGATACCATTGGCAGCGACCAGGATCGTGAAAGCTCCCGCCCGGTCACAAAGCTCCAGCGCATCGGTGGTGGGTTTCGATTTACCCCGGTGACTGAAGCCAAAAACCCAATCACCCTTGGACGGAATGACTTCATGACCGATCGCCATGCTCGAACAGGCGATCATCGGAACGCGGGGCCGGCTCTTGTCGCGCATCAGCGAAAAAGCCGCGAGTCTCGCAGCATAATGACTGCTCCCCAGCCCGAAAAGCAGAATACGTTTCGGATTCTCAGGCGACAGCTCATGAGTGGAGAGTTGTGATACCCGGTTGGTGATTTCCCGCCAGACTTCGCGCTGCGCGTGCAGCGATTCTTCTACAATGCTCATGTGATACTCACTTCTTCCATCTTGCAGCCAGCTCACTGAAGAAGTGGCATTCGCTGACGCAGGATTTTTCAAGGTCTCCTACCAAGATACTTTCATTTTCGCCGTGCGCATTGGTGTAGGGATCCTCAACGCCGATCAGAATCGCGGGTGCTCCGCCGAGCGCGTCAGCAAAGGGTTTCACAAACCCGATACTGCCACCGCAGCCGATTTTGTAAGGCGCCACGCCGTAGCCTTTTTTTAACGCGACTTCGACCGCTTCAAAAGCCGGTCCTTTCACGTCCGCAGCCCAGGCTTCGCCCCCGCCATGACCCTTGGTTTCGACTTCCAACCCCCACGGGCAGCGACTCTTGAGATAGAGCGCCAGTTCTTTTGAAACCGTTTCGGGATTCATGTCCGGCACCAGGCGAATCGTGATCCGTGCCCAGGCCGTATCATTGATAATGTTGGAGGCCATCTTCCGGGAAGAAGCCTGGATCGCATTGATCGTCAGGCTCGGCATACGCCAAAGCTGCGCGAGCGGCGACGGACCATCCTGCAGGAGCGTAGCAGAAGGAACCATTCCCGACTGCTTGCGAAATTCCGCTTCATCGAACGGGATCCGTTTGAATTCCTGAGCCTCTTCCTTCGAAAACGGCCGAACCTCCCTCATGACTCCCGGCACCGCGATACGTCCATTGGAATCCACAAGCGAGGCAAGCATTTTGGAAAGGGCCATGACCGGATCGGGCACCGGTCCGCTCCACATCCCGGAGTGCACGGTCTTGGTGAGCGCACGCACTTCGACTTCCATTGCAACAATTCCGCGCAGGCTGACCGTAATGGCCGGAACCCCGCAATCGAAATTGTTCGTGTCTGTCAGAACCATCACATCCGCATCGAGCATCTTGCGATGGGCGGCGATAAAGGCTTCGAGATTCGAACTGCCGATTTCCTCTTCGCCTTCAATCAAAACTTTCACGTTCACTGGCACTTCCTGGCCTGCTTCGAGGTAAGACGAAATCGCGGCGGTGTGCATGACCACTCCCCCTTTA
Organism: Bdellovibrionales bacterium GWA1_52_35; assembly: GCA_001769805.1. Lineage (GTDB taxonomy): Bacteria > Bdellovibrionota > UBA1018 > UBA1018 > UBA1018 > GWA1-52-35. The sequence goes on along the minus strand of MEPO01000022.1, from coordinate 27,048 downwards.
TCATCCGCAGTGCCGCGGCCGAAAAGGCGCTGGCCTTGCGGGCTCTCCGTCAAAGTCGGTTCAAAAGCAGGCGATTTCCAAAGCTCTTCGCGCCCAGGAGGTTGAACATCGTAATGGGCATACAAAAGCACCGTCGGCTTGCCTGGCGCTTTCAGGCGCTCACCGTAAACGTAAGGATTACCCGAGCCAATCCGGAGAATCTGCACGTTTTCGAGACCGCGCTTTTTCAGGAGTGCCGCTACCGATTCGGCTCCTCGGATCATTTCCTTTTCCGGAAATCCGGGGAAGCTGACTGACGGTACCCGGACCAGTGTCATCAGATCTTCCAGATGTGATTTGAAATTTTTTTTCAGTAGCTCTGCCGGCTGTTCCATAACTCCCCCTTAACTGAACGGTCTCAAATACTTACATATGATTTTCGAAAAACCTAGAGTCACCCATCAACACCCGTCTTGACAACTAAAAACCTAAAAGCCAGTCTAGCTTTTCACAATGTCACAAACCGCGCCAACCCGCATCAAACTGAACCCTTCTTTCTGGAAGCACATGAGCTGCGTTCCATTCTCTGAAGACGTCGTGCCTTCGAGTCTTTTCCTGAGGAACCGGCATTTCCTGGTACTCGATATTGAGACGCAACGCCTCGTTCAGGAAGTGGGTGGCTGGGACCATGTCGATAAGCTTGGGATTTCAGTTGCCTGTGCCTACGACAGCAAGACAGATCAGTTTCTTTCATTTCAGGAGAAGGATCTTAAGACGTTGATTGAGCTTTGCTATGACCGTCTGGTGGTCGGTTACAACGTTCGTGGTTTCGATCTTCCGGTGATGGTCCCCTACGGACTGGAAATTTCCAAAGTAGATGTTTTTGATCTGATGTACGACCTTGAAGCTCTCACCCGGCAGCGCTTTCTCAAGCTCGAAGCCGTGGCGCGCGGCACCCTCGGAACGGGTAAATCCGCAGATGGCTTGATGGCCGTGGAATGGTGGAAGACCGGCCAGATCCAGAAGATCATCGATTATTGCATGCAGGACGTGAAGGTCACACGTGATGTCTTCCAGTTTGGAAGACAGAATAATTTTGTTCGCATTCAGCGTTCCGAAGCCAACACTACTCAAGTTGCCGTCATGTGGAACTGATCATTGATCCGTTGGCGGGACGGCAACCGCGCCGGGTTCCGAAATCCCCCTCAGTTTGGCGGTCAGGAAGTACTCGGTGGTCTCGCTCGCGATTTTGGGCCAGCCCGCCTCGGTACGACAGCCCGTTTTTTCGATGAATGTTCCATCATCACGAATCAGGCGCACGCGCACGGGATACAGACACCCCTTGAAAGCCGCTTCGTTATTCTGCTGCATGGCTCCTGCGAGGTACCGGATTCGCTCGCGGGCATAATCACTCGAAAGCCCCTTTTTGTTCACTTTGGAAAAATCAGGGGAACCCTCTTCATCCGAGGTATTGAACCACGCGGGCGCCACATGAATGAGTGCCCAATGGGGATCTTTGGTTGAAACGTGAAGAACAAAACTCGCCGGGCCCACCCAGCGGGCATGCGGTCCGGGATACTCGATGTAAGCTTCCGCAAAAATTTCGCTCGACCGTACCCCGGTCATTGCGGGTTCGCCTCTTCCATTCACCGCGTTTTGCGCGGATTCCAGGGCAGGATGATTGCGCGCGCTCATGCAGGAGCTCTGGAGTAAAAGGCAGATCAAGAGCAAAATCTCCCGAGTTTTTCTGACGCTCATGATTTACCTCCGATTTGGCGAAGACAGGAGCCCAGTTCCTCTTTCTCAAGAATCGGCATCCGGCAGCCCGGCGGACTCAAGACAGTCGCCAGAAGAGTCGAAACCGCCCAACCGGCTTCAGAGAAACTTCCCTCCGCGCAAATCTGCTCTTCATTCATTTTCAGGCACTGCAAAAGAGATAACCAGACATTCTCGGTCACTCCCAGCCGTTGCAGCTCGCAAGGTGCCCAGACTTGCGCGATCAAACGCGTCAGCTCGAATTTCGAGCGCTTGGAATCCTCCTCCGCCAGTACCAGAAAGCCCGATCCGATCCGGATCATCTCGCCTTTTTTGGAATCCAAAGCAAAGACGCCAATGCCCCGCCAGCTGAGGTCCGGGTCCTCGACAATGGGCGGCCTTTGGATCTTCAACACGCTCACGCGCTCTTTCATGACCTCGTAGGTTCGCGGAGAATATTTTTTTCGATTCGCCTCAAGCCAAGTCAGCAACACGTTTTTACCAGCGTGAAAATGATTCATCACTTTCGTCCAGCTGTCTGAATTGAAGGAGGACTGACTCAAGGATTCGCCCCTTATCTCGGCGGGGATACAGCGGCCGCCCGGACTTTTTCCGGTGGAACCGACCCATTTTGGTCCGATTTCGGTCGGAAACGAAAGGCTCGGAAGCGGTTCAGGCGAAGGGCTGGGTTGAACAACCGTTTCCGTCTTGAAAATACTTGTGACGAAGGTCCGCGACGCTTCCCAGCGATTGATCACGAAATAGCCGAGAATACCCAGCGAGAGCACGATTGCGCCCAAGAGATAGTACTTGATCGTGCCGCGCATTATTTGCACCGAAGGCGCATGAAGGGAGCCTCGCTTTCTGAGAGCTTTGATTTTACTGAATTCCTGAATCAAACCAAAGGAAAAACAGTTTTAAATCAGAATGGATTCAGGCAGTATCGCCCTCATGAACCGGATACTCGCCAAAACTCTTGCCCTGGGCTCCTTATTGCTGGCCTCTTGTTCCACGCTCCCCACGCCCGAATCGGATATTTCCTTCTCCGAATCAGGAGACCTCGAAACCCTGGTCATCGTGGGTACCAATGATATTCATGGCGGTCTCTCCTCCCAATCACTCAAGACCCGCGAAGAGGATGAGGCACAGGCGATCCCCTATGAAGCAGGCGGCGCTGCCTACCTGGCCAGTTACCTTGAAACCCTGAGAAATGAATTCGGTTCACGCCTTCTGTGGTTGGATGCAGGAGATGAATTCCAAGGCACGATCGAAAGCAATACGGAACAAGGTTCTCCGGTAGTTCGTTTCTTCAATTCGACAGGCTTGCAGGGAGCGGCTGTCGGCAATCATGAATTCGACTTCGGCCCGAACCGGATCAACATCCAACCGACCGATAACCCTAAAGATGTGCTAGGCGCCCTCAAAGCCCGGATGCGCGAAGCGGAATACCCTTATCTCACGGCAAATACTCTTGAAAAAATCAGCGGAAAAATGCCGAAATTTCCTAATACTTATCCCAGTGTCCTCCTGAAGGCAGGTCGTTTGAAGGTGGGCGTGATCGGCCTCACCACTCTCGAAACCGCCGTCACGACCCTTCCTGATTTCGTCAAAGACCTGGTTTTTGATGACCTGATCAAAGTCACTTTGCGGGAAGCCGCGCGGCTCCGCAAGGTCGGCGCCCAGAGCGTCATCATCACCGCCCATGTCGGACTCAAGTGCGCCCCGGGTAAAATGCCGAGCTATCACATGTTCCGTAGACCCTCTGACCCCCAAGGCGAGTGCGGACCATCCGACGAGCTGGTTCGTCTCCTCAAAGCCCTTCCCCCCGGAACCGTCGACGCGGTGGTCTCCGGACATTCGCATCAGGTGGTGCATCACTGGGTCAACGGAGTCCCCGTCATCCAGGGGGGCGCCTCAGCGCGTTACCTGAACCTGATCTATCTCACCTATGATTTAAAATCTGGCAAGCTCCTCCCGGACCGCACGCGCATTGAAGGTCCCGTTCCGGTCTGCCCGCTGGTTTTCCAAAATCAAAATGACTGCAACGGTGATCGACCGGCTCCGCAGAAAGGACGCGGGTCGCTGGTGAAACCCCGTTTTCACGGTCAAACGATCGAACCGAACGCAAAGACCACTGAACTGCTGAAGCCGGTTTTCGCCAAGGCGGAGGCAGCCAAACAGGAAGTCGTGGCGTATGCTGCAAGACGGATTGATCACGAAAGATTCCAGGAATCCCCCCTGGGAAACCTGATTGCCGATTCGATGAGGGCAGCAGTGCAGACGGATGTGGCGATCATGAACTCCGGCGGAATCCGGGCTCCTTTTGATTCCGGACCCATCACCTACGGTTCCATCTTCCGCACCGTTCCGTTTGATAATTCAATCGTCGTTCTCACCTTGAGCGGCAAGGAACTCAAAACCCTGGTCCGAATCAGCGAAAGCGGCTCGCGTGGATACTTCTCCGTTTCCGGCATTCAAGTCAGATTGATCGGGCCCGCCTATGATGCCCCTTCGTCTGATCTCAAACAGGATAAAAAAATCGAACCCTGGGAAGTGAATCGGATCCTCGACATCAAGTTCGCGGATGGACGGACCATCGATGATCTAGAAATGTACACGCTGGCGACCCTCGATTTTCTGGCTCTCGGCGGAGACGATTACGGCTGGTTCATGACCCAAATCCCGAAAAGCCGAATGAGGATGACCGGCTTGATCACCCGGGAGGCCTTTGTAAAGTACCTCCGCGAGACCTCGGCCGCCCGCACCCCCAATGGGGTAGGCCAATACGCGTTCAATGGAGCAGAAAGCCCTCTGGTGGATCCGGCAAACCCCCGGCTTAAATTTGAAAATCCCAAGAAGAAGTCGAGTAAGCGGAAAGCCCGTTCCCGGGCCCGGAGCTCCAAAAAGCGCCGGTAATTTGACACCTGCAAAGCGCAGCCTTCGATTCCAGTATGGCCCGTCTTCAGGTAAACTCGATACATGGCCAATGGACAAACCACGCTCTCCGCCCAGGATGTTTTAAAAAGTACTCACCAATCCGTGAAACGCGAATTCGAAGCCAACCGTCGAATCCTCTCGTTTGACGAATACCTGGCCGTGATTTCAGAAAATCCTGAGCGTCACACCCGCGGCTCAGCTCATTATCTCGCCGACATGATGGACCATTTCGGCAAAGAGCAGCTCGACAAGGAACTCGTACGATTCACATTATTCGATCACGCAGTCGACGGCACCTCCCCGAAGGTTGCAGGACAGGAATCAGTCCAGAACCACATTTATCGCGCGTTGCGCACATTCGGCCGCCAAGGCATCAACAATAAACTCATTCTCCTGCATGGCCCGAACGGAAGCGCCAAAAGTTCCATCGCCCATTCACTGATGGGCGGCATGGAACGTTATTCCCACGAACTCGATGGAGCCGTTTACACGTTCAACTGGGTTTTCCCGCTCGAGCGCTACACCAAATCCGGCATGGGCCTGAATGCCCTCGAAGATTCCCAAGGCACTCTGAGCACCTATGCCAAACTTCCGGATGAAGAAGTCTCGGCCCAGATTTCCTGTGACATGAAAGATCATCCGCTTTTGCTCGTACCCACGGAACACCGCTATGCTTTCCTGGAAAAATTCCTCGGAGCCGAACGGACGAAAGCACTCTGGGAGCACATGCCGATCTATCTTCGCCAGGGTGATCTATGCCACCGCTGCCGGGAAGTCTTCGATGCCCTGCTTGAGGCAAATCACGGCGATTATGCCAAGCTCCTGATGCATATCCGAGTCGAACGGTTTTACTTCGCGCGCCGGTATCGCCGGGGTGTGGTCACGATCGAGCCCCAGCTTCACGTGGATGCCCAGTACCATCAGCTGACGTACAATAAAGGTGTCTCTTCTCTTCCCGCCTCTCTGCAAAGTCTGAATCTTTTTGCACTCACGGGTGATCTGATCGAAGGCAACCGCGGATTGATCGAGTTCAGTGATCTTCTGAAGAGACCCATTGATTCTTTCAAGTACCTGCTCGGCGTTTGCGAAACCGGCGCTTTCAATGTCGGCAACAGCATTGCCTATCTCGACACCGTCATGATCGGCTCGAGCAATGAACTGCAGCTCGACAGCTTCAAGGAATTCCCGGATTTCACGAGCTTTAAAGCCAGAATTGAGCTCGTCCGCGTCCCCTATCTGCTCACGACGACTGGCGAGCAGGAGATCTATTCCTCGCAGCTCCCTCAGATCTCGGGCGAAAAGCACGTCGCACCCAACGTCGCCTGGGCGGCCGCTCTTTGGGCGGTACTCACCCGCCTGAAGAAGCCCAATAGCGTGAATTACGCCCCGAACCTGAGTTCAATTGTTTCGAACATCACGCCGCTTGAAAAAGCGAAGCTCTACGACACGGGCGAAATCCCGGCAGGCCTTTCGGCCGAAGATCGTAAAACCTTACGGGCGAATCTGCAAAAAATTCGCGACGAGTACACGAATATCCCCTATTACGAGGGACGGATCGGGGCATCGGCCCGTGAGATCAAAGCCATACTCTTTGATGCCGCCCAGAACCCGGAATTCCCCTGTCTCTCTCCACTCGCGGTGCTGCGAGAAATGGAAAACTTCGTCAAACACGTCAGTGAATACGAATTCCTGAAGCAGGAGATCAAAGAAGGGTTCCACGACACGGCGGAATTCATCAACGGCGTGACCCATGAATATCTCAACCGCATTGATCGCGAAGTCCGGGACGCGATGGGACTTTACAACGTGAAGCAGTGGGAGGAATTCCTCAAACGCTACGTGCAACAGATTTCGCTCGTTCTGAAAAAGGAAAAGGCCAAGAACCCGATCACCGGCCGGATGGAAGATCCGGAATTTTCCTTGATCGAGGAGCTGGAAGGGATTGTCGGTGCCCCCGCCGGGGAACAGGAACGCGATATTTTCCGTCATAATGTGATTTCGCAGATCGGGGCCTGGTCGCTGGACCACCCGGGTGAGGCGGTCGTTTACTCGAAAATTCTTACGGAATTCTGGCAAAAACTCGAAAAACACTACTTTGAGTCGCAAAAAGCCCTGCTCAGCAAGATGTACGATGCCGTGATGTACGACAATGCCCAGGGGGGCAAGAAGGAAGACCGCTCTGAAGGCGCCAAGCTTGCGCAGCAGACGATCAATAATCTGGTTACCAAGATGGGATATTGTGAGAAATGTGCTAAAGAAGTGATCACGTTTCTCATGCGCCGGAGGTATTGAAGGCGCATTGTCTCCTTTGTAATTATGGCCGGTAGTCAGAAATCCAGCAGTACGCTTTCCGAAGACCAGTACCTCGTCACCCATTACGTGGCGGAGACGGGTCTGCGGCTCGATGCCTTCCTGAAAACCCGTTACCGCAAACGCTCACGCGAAGTCTTGAAGCGCGCGATCGACGACGGCCATATTTTCCTGCGCCGCGAGCAGAGTCCGCATCTCCAGATCGGGCGTCTCAAAGCGAGTACGCAGCTGATTCAAGGCGATGAAGTGCAGGTGCTTTCAGAGCGCCGGCCGGAGCCGGAAGTTTCTTTCGATTACACGACAATTTTTGAGGACGAAGTGCTGCTCGTGCTGGATAAGCCGGCGAATCTGCCGGTTCATCCGGCGGGTCGGTATTTTTTCAATACATTGCTGGTTCATCTGCGGACGCATGGGCACAAAGACCCCCTGAAAGCCGAAAGGGAGTACTACCTCGCCCACCGCATTGATAAAGAAACGAGCGGGGTTCTGGTCCTGACCCGGGATCGCGATGTCTGCGCTCATCTGGTGAAGCAGTTCTCCGATCGCACGACATCCAAACATTATCTGGCGATTGTGCACGGCACGCCTCCTGAAGAATTCGAAATTAAGGCGGCGCTGAAGCGTACGACAAACTCCCAAATAGAACTGAAGATGATGGTGGCCTCGGAAGAAGACGGTGGAGCGCCTTCGTTTACGTCCTTTAAGCGGATCGAGACGCGTGGCAAGTATTCGCTGGTGGAGTGCTTCCCGAAGACGGGACGCCAGCACCAAATCCGGGTTCATCTCGAAGCCGCGGGTCATCCGATTGTCGGTGACAAACTCTACGGAATGCCGGAAGAAGAGGCACTCCGCTATTTTGAAAGAAAGCATTTGACGCCGGAAGCCCAGGCCCGCCTCATTCTGCCCCGTCACGCGCTGCATGCGGCGGGAATCCGGATTCAGCATCCTCTGACTTTGCAGCAGCTGGAATTCAAGGCACCGCTGCCGGCGGACCTGCGGAAATTTTTGGATTTGCAGGAGTAGTTGATTGCCGGCTCAGTTCACCTTCTCAAGATGTCCGCCGTGGGACGCACCTCTTTCCAGCGACCATCGGTTGCACCACTGAATTTTTTGAGGGCTCCGGTCGAAACCACAGACGAGAGGAGCTGCTCGGTCATCAGTTCGCGGACGATCCCCAGATCCGTGATCAGCGAAGTCCCCTGAAACTCAACATAACCGGATCCACCGCTTGCAAGAAAATCCAAAGTGGCGACCGTAAAAGTGCGCGCTGCATCCGCTCGAATACCACTCTTCAGATCCAGCAGGACTTCGCCCGCAAGGGTTTCGACATGAAGGAGTTTAGCGGCATGGTCGACACCAACGTTCTTTTCACAATTTTTTTCAATTTCAACTTTCAAGCCGCTCTGCATGAGTGCGCCGTACTGGCCACAGGTGCGGGCTGAACGCAAAAGAAGTGCAAAAAGCTTTTCAGCTGTCAATGGGCCTAAAACAACTCCGCGGTTATTGAAAGGCAGAACGTTGAAGAGCTGCCAATAACTAAATACGCCCTCCCCAAGCGCTTGCCGCAAGCCTCCGGTGTTCATGAAAGCTATTTCAGCTTGAGAATACTCCCTCAAGCTGTCGGTCATCATATTGGCGAGCGGGCTCTCTTTAATCCGGTCCACCCAGAGTTTATTCTGGGCAATGCCCAGCTCCCGACCTGCAACCGGATCTACTGCGTCTGTGGCTTTTCTTATCATAGCCTCAATGACTGGATCCGGTCGCGCCAGACGACCTTCGTATTGAATTTGATTTTTCGTGCTCACTTCGCAGAAAGCCAGACCTCCCTTGGGGCAACCGTCATGGAGAAGTTCCAGCCCACCGCGAACGCGCGTCTGGGTGCGGTCCAGGGCTTTAGCCTCGACATCCCAGTAAAGATCCAACCGACCGAAGAATCGTGTACCCGAGCCGGATTGAATGATCGGAATCTGATTGACTACTTCTTCCTGAATCGCATGAGTATGCCCCGCTATAATGGCATCAACCAGTGGCGGCTGGCCGGGCATCCCGAGCTGTTGGGCAATCTGGATTGCCCCCCCTTCACGCTCACGCGGGGAATTTCCGTCATGCAGCAACATCACAAAAACATCAGCTTTGCCTTCGATCTCCGCACGAATCCGCAGATACGTTTCGACCTCATCCGCAAAGCAGAGGTCCTGCACGTTGGAAATCGAAGTGGTCTCGCTCGTATGAGTCGAGTCAATGCCGATCACGGCGACGCGAACTCCAGCGATATCTTTGATGACATAAGGAGAAACGAATTTGGGTTGCCGCGCCTGATTCCAGTCGATCACTTTGCCCGCAGTGCCAACTTTTGCGGGTTTGCACCCGACATTGGAGACCGGCAATGAATTCCCCTCGGTGTCCTGAATGGAGCTTTTCAAATAAGTGTTGGCCGAAAGAAGAAAGAAGCGGGCGTGTTCCGAAAGCTTCTTGATCACTCCTCGCGGATCTTGATCCGCAGTGGTGACGGTATCCTCAAGCCAGCCGACGGGACCGAAATCATAGCCGTGATTCCCCGGAACCGCTGCATCGTAACCGATCTCATTCATGAGGGAATATACCAGCTCACCTTCGTTGATGTTACTGAGCAGCGAGCCCTGATACTGGTCTCCCGAATCAACGACGAGAATATCGGCCTTTCCATGATACTGGTCATGGAGCCCCTGGCGGATGGCCCGAACAACTCCACCGAGCATCGCCATTCCACCGGAGAACTGACCAACAGGGTTAGTGCTTCCGGCAATGCCGCCATGCATGTCATTGGTCTGCAGAATAGTGATCAGCCGTCGTGATCCCAAATCGACATATTTTTTCCCGGGCTTCTCGCATTGACTTGCAGCCACCGAGAAAAGCGCAAAAACGAGGCCCAGAGTTAAAAGACGGTGCTGGTGCTTCATCGGTCGGTCCTCTTTCGCCCGAAGTCTTACCCGATTTAGCTGTGTGTTGCAATATGTGATTATTTTAGTAAGGTATTACAATTTACTATTGGTTTCGGGAGGCTATCAGCTTATCAGCCATCTCGATGAAGCCCTGGCCACTCTCAGAAAGGGTCAACCACCGAGGTGGGGATTTCAGCCGGTCCAGGTATTGAATCAGGTTGGCAACACCCACGGAATACCGGAAGCTTGCGAACATGGGTTCGTCGTTGGGTGAGTCGCCGATGAAGAGCAGCTCTTCCCATTGCGGTCTGGGTTCAAGGGCCAAGCCCGGCGCTCCTTGCGAAAGCCAATGTTCGAGCCCTTTTTTCTTATCGTACTCTCCAAACCAGGCATTCACATGAATGCTCGATAATTTGGCGTGAGCGCCCTCTTTCCAGCAAAGTTCCAGGAGTTCGTCAACTTGGTCTCGCCTCCAGGGAGGAACATCCTCGCAGATATCGATGGCCAGATCGTATTCACGGTAGAGCTGATCCGAAGCCCAGCGGGCCTGTGGGAAGCGTTTGAGGATTTTTTCAGAAAGGGCGGTCAGGCGTGCCTTCAATTCCCCGAAAGTCGCGCCTGCCGGAGTATCGAGACGCCGACGGACGCCCTCTTTCATGAAAAACGTAAACGCGCCGTTCTCACCGACGATGGCATCCACAGGCCAGAAGCGCGCAAAGTGATCACACCAGCCTGCCGGTCGGCCGGTGATCGGAATGACGGCAAAGCCAGCCTGCTTCAGCCGCCAGAGCGCGTCGTAAGCTTCGCTCGTGAGTTTGCCGGAAGTCGACAGGGTATCGTCGATATCCAGGCAGACGCCGCGAATAACTTTGAGTTCCCTGGAATCAGCGGAAGTCCACGCGCTCGGCTTCATGCAATATCCCCTCTTTCACGGGGAGTTCCCCATTCTACATGCGAAATTTTCGAGCAGTCCTTGGCAGCACAGGTCTGGCGGTCCGATTCACAAGGTTCGACATGGATTTGAATGGTTGAATTGGGAAGGAGCTGTGAAATTTTGAGTTCCATTTCATCACAAATGGCGTGCGACTCATCGACAGACATGTGACCGCAGACGACGAGGTGATAATCGATGTGTCGGTGGGCGCCGCTCTTACGGGTCCTCAGGTCGTGGGCTTCCATGGCAAAGCCTCCGACGGATTTCTTATCGGCATAGGAATGAATGATGGCGTGAATCTGAGCCATTTCAGCCTCAGGCAGCGGTCCGTCCGAAAGCTCCCGGAGGGCATGAATGAGCTGTTTGATTGAAATAAAACTGATGTAACCGGCAACCAGGAAAGCCATGACCGGGTCAATGATGTTCCAGCCAGTGAATTTGATGAGGATCAGGCCGACGAGTACGCCGATGCTGGCCACCACATCCGAGAGGAAGTGCAGGGCATTGACGTGAAGGGCGCTGCTATCGGTGTTTTGCGCTGCCCGGAGGTTATGCCGATAGGCCCAGTAACTGGCGATGAGGGAAATGAGTATGACGGCAATGGCGGCCCAGGCGTAGGTCAGTTCTCTGGGGTTCCGGAGCTGGTCGATCCCTTCATTGATAATGAGGCCGGCAGCAACCAGCAGCAGGACGGTTTCAAAAAGGCTGGACAGGGTTTCGATTTTTCCATGTCCAAATGGATGATCCTCGTCGGCGGGTTTGATGGCATGCTGAACGGTAAAAAAAGAAAGTCCTGCTGAAATCAGGTCGAGTAAAGAATGGATGGCCTCAGACAGGACGCCGACAGATCCCGAGATGAAGGCGACGACAAATTTGATCGCGGTCAATACAGTGGTAACGAGGAGTGCTACAGAAGCCGCCCGATGCCTGACGGCTTTCGTTTCAGTGGTAATAAGTGAAGCCCCCGGAAAGATAGCTATCAGCATGATTCACCGCAATTCCAAACTCCATGGAATACCGGATCTGCTCGCTGCCTTTGAACATGGAGCCGAGCACGACGGAGGAGATGGCTTTGTATTTACCTTCAGAGAAGGCCATACCGAAGGGAATAGCCACAAAGGGTTCGATTTCATTAGCGCCTGAAACAAAGCTCTTATGAATGTAAGGAATGGCGGTTGCCTCAAACTGGCCGACATTGGGCAAACGATAGTAAATTCCCTGGGCAGCAATGCCGATTCCGGGCTGGTCTTCGATGTCCGGAAAAAAATCAAAAACGACGTTTCCACCGAAGCGGAATTTACGATCCCCGCCGCCGGTGCCGATGAGGCCGGTGACGTTCATTAGCTCATTGAGCCCCTCGGTGAAGCGGAAGTTAATTCCGGCACCGGAGTTGTCACTGAAGGTCAGTTCGGCTTCCCCGCCGAGAGCAAACTCGCCTGGACTGACGAAGTGAACGGTATTAAAGACCCCCGCTTGGGCCTGTGCGACTGCAAAGAGGGGCAAAAGAAGCAATGGAAGGAATCTGTTGATGTTCATAAGGGCAAAATCTATTGCAATAGGGTGTAAGTCAAGGAGAACCCTGTTTTCACTGGATAGTTGACAGTTGGGTTAAACTTACGTTAAAAGTCAGCTTCTCGTTCGTTCTGTGGTGGCCATAGCTCAGTTGGTAGAGCACCGGATTGTGATTCCGGGTGTCGCGGGTTCAAGCCCCGTTGGTCACCCCAAATTTAGTAATAGATGAACCTAAGGCCGTAGGAGACACAAAGTTTCCTGCGGCCTTCGGCGTTTTTACAGTCTGAATTCCCGCGATTTCCTTCGACAATGTTGCTGATGGCCAAGCGCCGGAGCCCCCCGGCCCCTCGGAGACTTGCTCCGAGGGAACCAGGTAATAGACTCCAAGGGAACCGGGCATCACCTCCAGACGGTCAAAGATCGCCCGGAGTAGTCTCTTTTTCTGAGCCAGAGTTCCTTTGCGCCACCCGGCCTTGAACTCCGCGATTCGCTCTTTCAGACCATCCAAAGCTTCCTTTAGGGAAGAAGACCTTTCAATTCTGGCCTCGACCTCTTGCTTGCGTGCCGTCAGCGCAGTCTTCTCAGTCCCCAGCGCTTCAATCTGATCTTTAACAAGCTTCAACCCGGGACCGTCCGTCATCTCGCCCAGCATTCGAAACACGCGTTGCACATCCTGGTCAATTACCGCCAAACGCGTTTGAACACGTTCCTTTTCCTTACGGACATCGGAAAGCTCAATATCTATATTTTCCGCGATAGCGTTACCGACCGACTCAAGTCCTTTGGGATTCAGCGCAATGTCCGTAAGGTGCTTTTCAATTTCCTCTTCGATCGTTTCCACGGGAAATCGCCGTATCGAACATTTAAATGGAATCCCCTGGTACTGCTTATGCCCGTAGTAACGGTGGGTAGAAATCCGTCCATGCCCAGTTTCCCCGATGAAGGGCGCTCCGCATTCACCGCACTTGAGGAGACCGGTTAATATGAACGGACTTCCACTTTCATGGTTCTTCTTCGGGCGTTCTATGGCTTTGGACGCTTTGAGCACCCTTTGCACGTTCTCGAAGATCTGTTCTGGTACGATGCCCGGCCATGCGGCCTTGCTCTCTTTGTGCATCTGCCAGGGCCGAAGTGAAAACGGGTCCTTCCCTCGGTACTTTTTGTTCACCTCGCGAATTCCAATATAGGCCTTGTTTTCCAGCAGGTTTCTCAGACTGTCAGGAGTCCATACTCCTATGGAGGCCAGCCGGAAACTTCGCTCCGTCCCGAGCTTTCGTGGAATCTTCGATTTATTCAGCCGCCTTGATGCGCGGGACAAGGAACCTTCTTCAAGAAAGATCCGAAACACGTCACGGACCAGTGGAGCCTCTTCTTTATTAGCCACGTATTGGGCGGGCATGTTCGGGTCTTTGTCATACCCGAGGATCACGGGACCCCCATTCAAAAGTCCACGCAATGCACGCGAATGGAAATTTTGCGACACCCGCTCTGCCGTTTGCTTGCGCTCAAACTGGGCCAGATTGATCATATTGAAGACCATCATCTCACCCGCAGCCGTGGTTGTGTCGAACTGCTCTTTTACCGAAAGGAACTTGGCGTTGTATTTCTTCAGATCTTCGAGAAGTAGACAAAAATCGAGAATATTTCTAGACAGCCGCGAAAGATCAGTGACTAAGATCAGGTTCACTTTTCCCGACCGTAGATCACCCAGCAGCCTCTGAAGCGCCGGGCGCCGGGTATCTTTTGCAGAAAAACCTTCGTCGGCATAGACATCGACAATATTTCCCCAATGCGGCTCCTGCAGGTTTTTCAACTCAACAAAGGAAGCCAATCTATGTCGCTGGGAATCCAGCGATCCTTCCAAAACCTGCGCCTGCTCTTCTGTGGACACTCTGATGTATGCCCCGACCTTATGCCGCATTTTGAAATTCTTCCTTCCCGTTCCGTCGCTTCCCTTTGCTCAGGGACAATCCGATAAAATACGCAACCAGTTCATACGCCTCTTTAAGCTTTTCCTTGTTCTCGATCGTATCAACCGGAACCGGAATCAACCGCACTTCGAAAGGATCTGCACCCTTTTTGAGATGCAGGGATTTGCGAGGTCTGGACATTGTAAAATCCTGATAATGGAAAAAGTTTCATTTTCGATGCCTCCTTAACAGGCCAATCAATTCATTTGCCCTCTGACGCGGAAGTGAATCCAATACTCGCAAAAGCATTCCTGCCAATTTGCTCGGATTCCTTAGACCCAGCTCAATATTGGAAACGGCGTTGTATCCCGAAAGACCAATAAGCTCCGCCATCTCCTCTCGACTCAGTCCAAGCTGCTCCCGGATCTTTCGAAACTCATCTCCTGTCATGTCTTCGCTTGTCCCTGCTCATTACCCATCACTACATCATTGGTGTAACTCGTTGTCAACGTCTTCTTGACGGGGCGCTTGGCTTGGTTTTCGATTCCCATATGCTGTTTGAGCGCGTTCTTAATCTCGGGAGGGAGTTTTCCACTCTCTTTGCTTTTCTTCAGAATGGACTCAAGGAAGGCCATCTCATCGAAATACTCCATGCGAATACTTCGGATCGTATCGTCCGCGCAGTCTTCGGCGAAACGCATTAAAGCCCAACTTGCAAGCTCCTGACGATTGATACGTCCTGCTTCAAATCCATCATTGACCCTCTCCAAGATCCGCACCAGATTTACTTCCGCATCTTTACTGATCGTTATTTTTACCACCTCTTCTGCTTTTCTCTCCTCTTCCTGTCTTTTCCCCTCCTCCCTCTCTCTTAATTTTGTACTTGTCTGTTCTACCATTTTTACTCCTCCCCACCGCCGCCTCTGCCACTGTCCCCAGGCTTCTGATCCCTTCACCACAACATCGTTGGGGGGGAGGGATCAGAAGCCGATCAGGGGACCGGGCTTGAGGCGGCGGCGGCCACTTTATTGATTACATTTCGAAATTCTAAAACTTAGCGTCTTATCGCTCACGCCGCAGGTCTGCACACTGTGCAGTCCGAGTGCAGACCTGGATTTCCCGGATTGAGTCCCCTATTCCTGGTCCCTCGATGAATTTCCGAAAGCACCCCGCATGGATTGACTTGCCATTCTTGCAGCGGAACGAAGACCAATTTTATTTCCTCTGTTGGAAAGTAGGTCCTTTTCACAGCCTCTCTGAGGGCTCGCTCAATGACCGGCGCCTTGCAGATAAATAGAACCCCCACAACGTCACGCATGCCCGCGTAGGCCCCCATAGTCTGGTCGTATCGTGTCCGATTCTTAAGTGTCATTTCCAGCTCTACCGCCACAGGGCTGCCTTCAGGCGATTTCACGAATTGCACTAGGGCATCCGGATATTTGATCAATTCGCCCTGGGTCTCAATGCGATGGGCAATGCCTGAGTAAGCCTTGAGTTCAGGTTCCGCCCTCCAACTGGAAATGATCTGTCCCCTCTCTGCCATCAGAAGGCCCTCGCCAAGGACCTCATCATGTTCAATTTGGGCAGCCATTGGAGGCTTCGCAGCACGGTGGGAAAGCACTTCGGCCACAACCCGGTTGTGGCGATTCAGTACGTAGATGTTTTTCAGACGTTTGTTCGAATGCCTAACCAGATAACCCCGTTTAGTGAGATCCGCCCAAGCCTGATGCTTCCAACGACTCTTTCCTCCCATGAAAAAGAATTGCTCCCACATCTCCTTCGAAACGAATCCGGTCTTGGCTACAAACTCGATCACCCCTTTCGGGAAATATTGATCTCGCATCACCGTCCGTCCCACCTGGCCGGAGAGATAATCACGTATTCATAATGTCCTTCGATGTAGCGGTTTCCGGCTACCTTGGGCTCGACCCACCGAGCCTCGACCTGCGGATCTTTCAGATTCGGCATGCTCCCCGGCTGGGGCGCCGATTGAACGCCCACCGCCTGCC
This sequence comes from Bdellovibrionales bacterium GWA1_52_35, assembly GCA_001769805.1. Taxonomy (GTDB): domain Bacteria; phylum Bdellovibrionota; class UBA1018; order UBA1018; family UBA1018; genus GWA1-52-35. The sequence continues at coordinate 10,781 of MEPO01000022.1, read as the reverse complement.
CTTGTTGAAAAGCGTGCTTCTTCTGATCCTCGATGCCGCCGTGGATCAAAGCGCCCGAACCCATTCCGGCCGCGCCGCCGAGTGCGGTACCAATCAAAACATTCCGCGTTCGATATTGGCCGTCTTTGCCTGGATCAGCCAGACCACCCGCGATGGCCCCTACTCCTGCGCCGAGCGCCCCTCCAAGCGACAGGCTCTTACTTTGCGTCGCGCAACCTGACCCACTGATGAGGACCAGAGCACAGAGCATAATCGTATATGCGTTTTTCATGTTCACACAGCCTCCTTTCTATTTGATAGTTGTGTCGTATTTTCTAATGTCTTGAGCCCCCGTGCGAAGTCCTTGGGTATTGCCTCCAAGGAGGGAGCAACGACATCGTCATACTTTTGAAACTTGATCTGCATCGCCCTGCTTCCGCCTGGATGAGGCAGGATCATGATCGCCTCGCCTACGCCAAGCTCTCGTTTGAACCGATTTGGATGAACGATGAATTCTTCAACTTCACGAGCCGAAGTGTCACCCGTCGCCTCCGACTTCCAGAAACTTCGCTTCATCCGCTCGGTGAATTTCATTCCTTTGACAGTTCCGATCACCTTCGAGAAGTACTCGGCGGAATCGGGATCGTTTCCGCGCATGAACACCTTGACGTTCGCATTCGTCAGGATCGAATTGGCAATTGCATCACCCAGCGTCTTGATATCACCCAGCGCCTGGTGAGCAAAAACGACGCCCACGTTGGCAGAGCGCGACTTATTCAAGATGGAGACAAAGCCAGGATAGAGGTACTCCGAAAAATCATCCAAGAAGACCGAGTAGAACTTCGGAGTCCTGTTTTCTCCTCGATGCCGGTTCGCCACGGCGCTTTGCAAGCACTGAAGAATCATCTTTCCCGACACCTTCCCCAAAAACGGCGAAAGCAACACCGGAAGCTGGAAATACACGATCAGATTTTTCCCCAAAGCTTCTTCCAAGGTGATTCCAGGCTCCTCCGTATTGAAGAGCGGAGCCGTGCTTCCAAAGGCAAAGTGACTGAGCGCCGCAGCCAGCCCACTCGTTCTTTGGGCTCGGTCGTTGGCAGGCAGGTCGCGGTAATACTCGGCCCATTGACGAAGCGACGCATCCTCCAATCCACGGGTCAATGTCACTAGGGCATTCGGTTTTGAGATTGCCTGATGAATCCGAAGAAACGTGGGTACTTCCTTTGCCGCTTCAAATATCCTCATCACTTGCGAGAACACCTCGAATTGCAGACTTCGATAATGAGGATTTTCAAACTCGAATGAATTGAAGACCCGCTCCGAAATCTCCTCGGGAGTTCCACCGATCAGCGGATTGAAGGCATGAGACTCTGCAGTCTGACTCAGCGAAAAAAGCCTGAAGTCCTTTTGTCGTCCTGCCTTCACCGAATAGGCCCAGAGCTTATTGAGCAGCGACCGATCAGCCTTCCCGTCGATCAAGATCAGTCCCCGCCCCTGCTCGATGTCCTGAATTGCCCAAGGCAAGATCACGCTCTCCGTCTTACCCGCATTGGTCGTACCGATGACCTGAGTGTGCATGGCGCGTTGATGCGGTTTGATGAAAACTTCTTCGTGCTGATCCGTCCTGCCGGAATAAACGGCGTCCGGCCCTGGCCCAATCACGGCCTCCTCTTTCTTGCGTTTTTCAACAATAGAGGCCCGCTTTTGAAGAGCCCATGCGGAAAACCCCGTCGCAACGGCACCCACGACTGCCGCAAAGATCATCTGATGCCCAGGCATCATCAACCACGCCGAAAGCCACTTCTGAAATTTGTCCAGCAACGCCACGAAGAAGAACACTCCAGTAATCCAGGCGAGGTACATATCATCGCTCCCGCCCATTCTCTCAGTGTCCGCCATAGGTAGCTCCCGGATCACGAAACACGAATGATTGCGTCAACACGGCATAGGACTCGGTCCCCGCCTCCAGTTCAATCCACTTCTTTTCCTTTTTCAAATCCTCGCCCCAGGCATCAGCACGGGCGTTCGCGGTTTCAGCGACCGCATTCTTTAGTCCGTTCTCTGACCCACCAGGAGCTGCACCAAGACTCCCCTGCTGTATTGATCCCTGAGCATACGCGCCGATAAATCGCGTGATCGTCTCACCGATCGTGTTCTTAATAGCGTCCGAATGAATGCGCCCCTCGACCCCGACCTGACCGTCCAAACCAACCGCAACTGCCGAAAGTTGCCGACGCCTTCCGTCTGGCAGCTCAATCATTCGCCAAAATACCGAGGCCCGCTCCGTCGAGTCATCAAAGGAGACGTCCCCGTACACTTTAGACCCTTGTGGGACCGCGACAGAGTCCTCGTAAATGAAATCGCGGACCACCAGCCCGATCACCGGAATTGCCTGGTTCGCGATAATCGCCCGTTCAAGAAGGCGAATGCCAATGCGACTCCCTGGAGGAAGCTGAGTCCTGGAGTCCATCCCTTCTCGGGCGAAGACCATGGCCGCGCCTCGATTGGGTGCTCCTCCCGCGCCTCCGCCAGTGGCAGGCCTCTGGTACAGGTAATCGAGCGAAGCTGGCACATGCCTCATCGCACCCTGCGACTGGCTGATTTGAATAAATGCGTCGTGACTTGGGTCTGCCTCCGTTGGGCGAGCCTGCGCACCCGATCCCGATACCCCTTGCTCGTGGAACGTCGCCTTCTCAGATTTCGCGGTCGGCAGCGCGAGCAGCGTTAAGACCGTTACCGCAACGCCGATTCCACCAAACTTCTTAATCGCCCCCCAATTCAAATCCCGTTTGGTGGTAAAGGGCTTTGGCTCTTTCAAGAAGAGCTTCGAGACCCATTTCTTTACGCCTCCACTCTTACCTATTTCCATGAGGCCACCTTTGGAATGCTGAGGACCGATGTCTTCTTTCTCCTGACCTCGACATAAATTGTCTCGTTTTCGTTGATGTCTGAACGAAGGACCTGAATAAGAGCTTGGGCGGACGCGCCCATCTTTAATTCTGCCGTCGAGAGAAATAATCCCTGAATCGGTCGGGCGGCCTTCGCCTGGGTGAGCCAGATCCACTCTGGCTGAACCGACACCGGTTTTGACGACGTGATTGCAAACTCGATGACAAGAAGACCATCTGACGACTGACCAAGCCTCCTCACCTCAAATGATAGCTCGTCACTTCTCATCCGCCTGCGGTACGGGGTCCATTTCATCCCGAGACTTTCCTTTTTCGTCAGATTCTTTTCTGCCTCACGGCTCCCTTCCGGTGCGATTCTGGCGTTTTCCAAATAAACCACGTAGTCGGCTTCGGCCTCCGAACCTGTCACGAGCTGCGCATTGAATCGTCGCCAATCCGTATAGATATACAAATTGCTCTTTGCGCCGCTATGGAGCGGTTTGATTGTGACCGCCTGGTCAAGATACTCGATTTTGAATCCAGCTTGATCCCCGACAACTACACTGTTGGGCTTGTCTGGAACCTGAATAATGGTTGCGACACCGAGCGCGGTCCTGACCACGACAATTTGATCCCGTTTCACTTCAACATGCCGAACACGAAGACCCGCCTCACCAACCATTGGTACAAGGGCGAACAATAGCGTCAACGCCAAAACCTTCATTGCAACTCCCTTTCTTTGGTGATGTAAATGCCCCACGGATTTGTCTGCGACCTCGCACCAAACTCGAAACTCAGCTCCAAGTTGAGACTGCCTGCCGCTCTCAGTCCTTGAATTGTAGTAATCCGATCTCCGGTGACGGCCACCGTCTTCTTTTCAAGGCTGACCTCCGTCTTTTCTGGGTAGACCCGTTGCGATACCTGCTTTTCGGTCGCAAAACGGGACACATTTGCAACTGCGGCCTGGTATGCCTTAGTATTCGCGGGGAGTATGAAGGCCTGCGCTTCCTGCAATTTCTGCTTCACGGTCGCGGGCTCCCACTGATACCGCTTCCCAAGGTAATGTCGGATGGCCACCCGAACCTGATCCTCGGCCTTGGGCAGTGCCGTTCTTTCGAGCACCTCCCCGCTTGGCAAAAGTGTCAAAACAACGGGCGGTCTCGTCACCCCAATAATGAGAACAACTAAGGTAAGTCCGGCAATGGCCATGGCAGCCATAGAAAACGCTTTCAAATATTGATTTGCGTGGCTCAAAGCTCCTAACATGTGAGGAAGCCGAGCATGATTTTCATTTTTCATTATTTTCCTTTCTGTAAATGATTTCTTGGCTTGAACTTTTCGATCTTGTCTCGCGCGAACGTTTGCCCCGCGTTCAAAGCACCGCGGCTCGTGGCCGCTACCATCGCCACCCGTGCAGGCGCAGCTATCATCGCCGCCACCGCTGCCGGTCCAAGAGTGGACGAAGCAGCCTGCAGGCCTGATCCTACGATTGACCTAACAATCAGCGGAGTCGCCAGCATTGCCGTCGCAATCACGAAGTTCATCACCATGAGCGTCAGGTAGTTTCCTTCCGCCCGATAGGCGTTGCCAAAGGACAACGCCGAAAGCATCGCGCCTAATATCGCCCAGACGATTTTCCAACTCGCGACTTCAATCATTCCCTTGAATAAGTTCGCGGTAATCTGACTTGTGGACCTAAACATGTTGAATAGGAGCAGAAGCGGAGCCGAGACCATGAAGAAGATCCAAAAGAAGTGATACATCGCGATCGTCAGATAGCGAGCAACATACAAAACGATGTAACTGAGAAACGATAACGTTGCGATAATCAGATCGTTGAACTGAAGCAGGATACTTGTCGGAGATAGCGAGTAGCCCTGGGCCTTTTCCTGCGCCATTCGGATCATCGTGTCCAAGCTATTTAGCGCATCAATCCGCTCAGTGATTCCATCAGCAATAAAGAGAATTGCCCGACTGATGTCCGGGAACGCGACCAGGAGTAGTGTTGAGATCAATGCTCGCTTCAGTACATCTAGAAACTCGATACTGCCCTGCGGAGATCGAAACCAGGCCACTGCCACCGCTAGCGCGAAAAACACCGGGAGCATCAAATAGTAGATTCTGACGAATTCCTGATGGAGATTCTGAGTAAGTGAACCCAATAGTTCAAACTGCGGCATATCATTCTCCTCCGCTCAGAGGCTTTAGAGCTGTGGAGGCGGGCAAGTTCCCGAGTGCTCCGGAAATCCCGTCATATTGAGTTTTGAACTGCGCCGATTGGATTTTGTCTCGCCGATTCTGAAGCGCGAGGTTTTCGCTCATCATTTTGAGCATCATCGAGTTGGTGCGAAGCACCTGAGTCGTAATGCCAATCAAGACAGCGACTGACTGGGCAGTCAACTTTGTCGCGCCCTGCGGACTTACCGACTGCGAATGCTCGAAGATCCGTTTTCCTTCCTCATCCGCCTGGTCAGCGAACCGAAAAAGTGTTCCGTTCATGGCGATCCCCTCAGCGGCTGAGTGATCTTGCGCTTCTTGAAGTTTCGTCTCCCCGCTCTGGGGGATTCGGCCGTAAAGGTCCTGGATCGCACGCATGACCTGATCCGCCGAATCGAGATTTCCATAAAGGCCTGGATTAAACTTGGGATTGATGATTTGGATGACTCGCAGGCCATCGCGAATTCCGCGATTCACATCACGTAGAAGCCCAAGCGTATCCGACCCCGTCGAGAAGATCTGTTTCAACTGATAGAGCTGCTGGATCGTTTGAATGAGAATCTGAGATAATACGACGATATCGCCACCAAACAAATCCGCGCGACCATTCTTCGGAAGGGCAAGCGTGATACCGAGCATCAATACGAGAAAAGATCTCTTAAGCCGTTTCATTCTTCCCTCCCTTGCCAGCCTTCCCGATCCCGTTCGGATACTCCTGGGCAGCCCTCCTGATTGCTTCCACAAGACTCATGCCCTGCTCCCGCAAACTTCCAAGGTAGAGATTGTCCTGAGCATCACTCGTTGAAAGCCAATACTCGAACGGCCCCGGATGAACGCGGATGACTTTCCGCGTATCCCCTTCAATCATGAAGCCCTCGGAGTATTCACCTTTGCGCTGCTCGATCGAATGAATGAGAGCGAGTTCCTGTTCATTCAATTTCAGAGTTTCACGGATGATTTCCGAACTACCCCGCTGGAGCATAATAAACTTCGTTGCGGTATTGTTCAGAATGGCTGACCCAATGGGACTCGCGACGATCTCCTCTACGCCTTGAGTAATGAAGGTGATTCCAGAACCCGTCTTTCGAAGCGTTCTGGCGCAATACTCCATGAAATTCGCCGCTGCCGTCGACTTGAGAAGCTCCCAAGCTTCATCAAGAATGATTCGTTTCCGACTCGATTTGTTCTGCTCAACCCGAGTTAGGATGTAGTCCGTCAGAATCAGAATCATGACACTCTGAAGATCCGGGTAGTGCGACAGCCCCTTCAGATCAAAGGTGCAGATGGGAGCGTTCGTTCGAATGCTGCCCGCGCCGTCCAGAAGTCGCCCGTAGGGACGATCCCCCGTCCACGGGTAAAGCATCTTGGAAACAGCTATCATGGATGGCTCATCGCTAGTTTCCAGCGCGGCTGCTAAATCTGAAAGGGTCGGGACCTTGCCTTCCACCCGATTTGCCCTATAAAGCTCGATGATCGCTTTCTCCAGTAAGGTCCGATCGAGCTTCGGCAATTTCGCTCTTTCGTCTTCTGAGACCATGCTTTCGACGATGGCAAGAAGTGACTTGATCTTCTGGCTACTGGGCTCCTGCGACGGATCAGCCATATCGAACGGGTTAAGCCGGTATTCGTCCGAAAGGTTGATTTCCAGATACTGACCGCCAAAGGCTTCAGTCAGTTTTCTATACGAGCCACCAATATCAATGATGAATACCCGCAGATTCCCGGCGAGTTCCTGAAGCAAAATGCAGTTATTGAGAAAGCTCTTCCCTGCCCCCGATGAACCAGTGACAAGGCAGTTGTAGTTCGGAAGCCCTGGGTCAAACGGGTTGTAACCCACGAGTCCACCCAATCTATTCCGAAAGAGCACTACTGGATTGGAATCCCCCTCACTAGGCCCGTAGACAGGAATGAAATCGGCAAGATTATTGGTCTTCATCTTCCGGGCACGCACAAGCGAAACGGGTGCTGCCGGAAGGTCTCCTTTGACAATCTTCCACGCTCCGACAGTCTCCTCCAAACCCTCGGCTCCCTGAAGACCACGAAAACGCCCCAGGACCTCACGCACCTGCCGATTCAGCGCCTTTGCTCCCTCGGGTGTCGCCGGAGCACGCAAAAGCACAGTCACCTGAGCGGCGTAAATTCGCTGCCCGGTATTCAACAATTCCCGAATCAACTCCTCTGCTGACGAGAGTTTTGACTCACTCTCAAGATCCGATGCCCGGCCGCCCTCAGTGACGGCGAGTGAATGAGCCATCTTCCGCTTTTGCTGAAGCTTTCCCATTTCGGAGGCCTGGGCCGGTACCTCGATTGATAGAACCAGATCGTAATGAAATGGCATCCGGAGGAAGTTCGAGAGCTGCCCCGCAAACGTCACTTCAGGCAGGGTCTTGAGCGTGATGACACGATGAGCACACGAATCCAGCGTAAAGCCCTCGTATCCCAGAACAAGATCACCAAAAACGAGTTGCTCCCTTGGGGACTGGCTCGCGAGCCATGGCGCCTCTTCGAGCAGATCGCTTTCGAGTTCCGGCTCTTCAATATTCAGTAATTTTGGCGTTGGTTCCGACCTTGAACGTTTTGGATTCAGGAATCGGTGGATCTGATCAACTACTTCATCTTTCTTCAAAGGTCGACACTCAAGTCCTGCCGCCTCAAGCGACGAGATCAGGCCCACAATGTTCTGGCTCAGTACCTCCAACGTCTCGGAATACGCTCGTTCCGCTTCCTTCGAAAATAGTTCTTTCCGCTTAAACCATGCGGCCTTCTTTGTCTCGATCATCGGGATTCGAACAAAGACCGAGAGCCGTGGTCGGTATAGGACGCCACTCTTCCGAGCCTCGTCCAGTCGATGATCTCGGTCCTCCGCGATCGCCTGAACCAACGGGTGCATCAACTGAGATCGCCCTGCCCGGTGCTCTTCCAACTTCCGGGAGAAATCCGAATTCACCCCAAAGACAAATTGGAGGGATGTTCCCTCCGAGACCGAATTGAGGGCAGCCCGCAAACCGCCCGTAAATTGGTTGATCTCAGCCTCACTCAAGCACTCGATATCTCGCAAACTCACTTCGACGCCCGTCACCAATGAGCCATCCATCAGAATTGCGTGGACCATTGGCGTCTCGACGAACTCCCAGTAAGGTAATTCTTCTGCCAGTGGGGCGTCTTGCGACGTTTCTTTCAACATATCTTTCCTCCTTTCCTGAACTTTCTATATTTTCTGTCGGCCGCTCCCGCCGCACGGTAGGCAGGCTGCGCGACAAATTCCCCAAAATGTTGAAGGTAGGCGTCGGGCCGTCCGCGCTTCACGAAGAAGAGAAACAGCGCGATGCCTAGCGTTGTTCCCCAGACCAGCGGATAGCGAAACCGGGTCGCGCCAAATACGAGGTTGGTAATCGCGAGATTCATGAAAATGAACAACAGATCGGGAAGTTCAAACCCGAAGAGTTTACTTTTCATCTCCAACGCACGCGGCACTTTACTGGTAAGCAGCCCCTGCTCGTCCATGATCCCCACCTATCGAACCGTTTGCGCGATGAAATCCACGATGGCCTGGGCTCCGAAGCCAAATATGCAGCCCAGAACGGCATAGAAGATGTGCTGTTTGGCTTGGGGATTTCCGGTGAAAAACGATATAGCCGCGATTGCTATACCGATCACCGACAGGAGTGGCAAAATCACTCCCGTGAGTTTCAGCTTCAGATCCATCAGGCTCGACTCGATACCTGCATGAGCAAGCTCGGGTGTCGCCAGCGCAAGCGCGGCGATGAATCCGAATGTGATTAAAGATTGATAGCGTTTCATTGGATTTTTCCTTTGTTTGCTTTGGTTTTGTTCTGAAGATGGCGAGATACGATTCAGGCCGCAGCGTCGAAGTCAGCCTCGCCTGGTGCTGTTTCCTCGTATTTTGCAGCTTTCGCGTCCTTCACCTCTGGCGCATCCGGCTCCGGAAACAGGCTCATGTAAATCGTTTCCTCAAAGAGATCGAATTTGATTCGAATAACTCCAATGGATGCATCGACGGTTCCATTTCCGATGAAGTTCCAGAAATACTTCCGTCTCGATCTCGGATTGCTCGATCGCTCGCGTGTCATGAGGAGATACCGCGATGGTTTGTCTCGCGAAGGCGCAAGATAGAACCTCGCATCGATAAAAGTATTCAATCGTAGGACGTACAGATTGCGTCCCTCCTTCAAGAAGGCCATTCCTACGGAGTTGCTCTTCTCAAGGCGCCCCTCCCTGGTGACATGCCCCTGCATCAGCCGAAACCGATGCAACGGACCAATACTGGCAAGTCCCGACGTGTTCTCAAATTCGCTGTTGATATTGCTCATAGGTAATCCCTCCAAATATGGTTTCTGAACTGGTGCTCTTCCTGCTCTTGGAGCCAGTCTTCGTTGGTGATCCATCGAGTTCTGTTTTCAGTTGATTGTTGGTTGATTTCCATTCGACCTTTTCGACCGAAGAGAAGCTCCCGAAGGAACGCAAGAAACTGAGTAAGCTTCCGCATGTCTATTCCCCCTTCCGCTTGTTTTGATTCCAGCCGCAGAGTTCGCAGCTTGGGCGCTCAATACCGATCTGCGAGATCTCGTTACAGCGCGGGCAACAGATCCAGCGCACGCCATTTCGCTTGTCGCGATCCATGAGTTCCGGAAGCTCGGTCACCGGGGTATCGATGTCGAAGATGTCTTCCGGGCGGTAGCCCTCGTCCAACAGGTCCGTGCCGATCCAATACCGGCCAATTCGTCTGACTTTTAATTTCACAAATCCTCCCTTTCGTTTGGCGGCGACTGCCGCGTTTGGGAGGACTAAAGAGCAATGACGTGCCAGGCGAGTCAGCTCAGCGAGAGGACAAGTCTAAAGCGGTCTAATTTTGCGCAATGATTGAGAATAGTGGAATTTAAGTGAAAGGAGTCCAGGAACACCCGTCTCTCATGAGTGAGAGACTCTCGCACTAAAAGTCTCTCACTCATGAGAGACGAGCGCGCTATCGAATACTGAAATTAGGAAATTTCATGTACTATTATTACGGAGCCGATCTATTGAAGAATCCCGTGAAGGTATATGTGATTAAATATCCTTTAGTTTTGACAAGTATCCTACTAATTATGTCGTGGCTAGCACGCTCTCTGTTATCGTTTACCTTTGGGAGAGCGTGGAATTCTATTGGATGGGGCCTTTTTGTCTTAGGAAGTTTACTGATAATTGTTTCAGGTGGTTTCTTCAAAAGTGCTGGAACAACACTAAATCCCAATAAAATGCCGACCAAGTTGGTAACAAAAGGTCTTTACAGGGCCACTAGAAATCCGATGTATCTTGGAATGCTCACAAGTTTGATTGGCTTTGCACTTGCCATGAATTCACCACTCGGCGTGATATTCTCGATAGTCTTTTTATTGACTGTGGACACCGTAGTCATCCCTAGCGAAGAGAGAGCCCTTGAAAATATTTTTGGTGGAAGCTATCTTGATTACAAATCTCGAACGAGAAGATGGATTTGAAATGTGGCCTCGTTATAAGCCGATAAAAGACCGCAAGACAGAAGATGGACGTTGTTCGCCTCTTTTGAATTACTCCTGCAAATTTTGCCTGGCATAGCTTTGACCTTCCCCCCAGTTCTTGATCCAGTTTGAAGTTAGGAAACTCCGTGTCATAACTGCCGAAGGAGGCATGGAGATGAAAAAGAGTCGTTACACAGAA
>MEPO01000021.1 GCA_001769805.1 Bdellovibrionales bacterium GWA1_52_35 | reverse complement strand
GGGGCTAGCCCCATAGGCCTTCATCTTTCCGTGATGTTAGGATTTTTCGCCTTTCGGCTCTGCACTCGTAAGGTGAGTGGTCCCTTCTGCAACGTAATGGCGGAGAGAGTGAGATTCGAACTCACGGTCCGGTTACCCGGACTCCGGTTTTCAAGACCGGTGCTATCGGCCACTCAGCCATCTCTCCGCAGCGGTAATCCTTTATAAGCGGGCTTACGCCATAATGCAGCTATTTTTTAGCTTTTAATATCAGACTTTCGCCTTCACGCGTGAAACCAGGCGCTCCATCCAAATACCGGTGCAAAACCTTGGGAATCCGGATGTTTCCTTCGGGATCCTGGTAATTTTCCAAAACGGCAACAAACGTCCGGCCCACAGCCAAGCCGGATCCATTCAGGGTATGAGCGAGCTGCGCTTTGCCTTGCGCTTCTTTTTTAAACCGAATTCCTGCTCGACGGGCCTGGAAGTCACCACAATTGGAACAGGACGAAATTTCCCTATACGCATTCTGGCCGGGGAGCCAGACTTCAATATCGTAGGTTTTAACTGCGCCAAAACCCATATCCCCCGCGCAGAGTGCCACCACGCGGTAGGGAATTTCCAGAAGCTGCAGGACCTTTTCCGCATTCTGGGTCATCGACTCGAGTTCTTCGAAGGATTGCTCCGGCGCGCAGATCTTGACCATTTCCACCTTCTGGAACTGGTGCTGCCTGATCAGCCCGCGGGTATCTTTTCCGTAGGAACCCGCCTCGCTTCTGAAACAGGGCGAATACGCCGTCAGATAAATTGGTAGACGCCCGGGCTCCAGGATCTCACCCCGATAGATATTGGTAAGAGGGACTTCAGAAGTGGGGATCAAAAACAATTCGCGATCAGCCAACTGCGTCTTAAACAAGTCTTCTTCGAATTTAGGGAGCTGTCCGGTTCCAGTCATGCTGGCCCGATTCACCATGAACGGCGGAATGACCTCCCGATAGCCGTGTTGGCGAGTATGGAGATCCAGCATGAACTGAATGAGTGCACGCTCCAGCGCCGCTCCAGCCCCAAGATAAAGCACAAACCTTGCACCAGAAATTTTTCCCGCGCGTTCAAAATCCAAAATTTCAAGCTGCTCGCCCAGAGCAACATGATCCTTCGGTTCAAATGCGAATTTCGCGGGCTCGCCCCAACGCCGGACCTCCTGATTATCGTTGCCATCTTTCCCATCGGGGACAGACTTGTCCGGCATATTGGGAATTCGCAGTGCAAGATCGCTCAGCTCTTCTTCGGTCTTCTTTAGCTCTTCATCCAGATTTTTGATTGTGTCTCCAAGGGCACGCATGGCCAGGACTTTCTTATCTGCTTCTGCAGACGCTGCGGGATCTGCCTTGGCTTTCGATTTGAGCTGCGCGATTTCCTGCGTGGTAACATTGCGCTGGGCCTTCAATTTTTCAGTTTCTTGAATGAAATTGCGTCGTTTTTGGGCCAGGGCAGATAACCCGGCTATGAATTCCGGGTCAGCATTTCTCCGCTTGAGAGCCTGTTCGAGGTCACCTATTTTGTCTTGAAAGTAGATTGGATCCAGCATTCAGAAAAGTTACCACAACTGCGTGCAGGATAAAATATTTAGCGATAGCGTTGATAAAGATCCCGGTCCGGGGCATCGGGCTCCATCTCCAGATACTTCTTGAATGCTGCGGCGGCTCCTGCCATGTCCCCCAAATCCTTATGTGCATGTCCGAGCCGTTTATAGACCAGGGGATTGGCCGAATCGATCGAAAGGGCCGCATTATACAGAGCCACTGCGCCGTGATAGTTCTTGAGTAAATAATTTGCATAAGCCGACAGGTGCTTCGGTTCTGCTGCAGCGGGAGCCAGTAGCATTGCCTTGTTGAATTGCAGCAAAGCCTCGTTGTATTTGCCGCCTTCGATCAGTTCTTTACCATAAGCGATCAACGCCGCCACGCTATTGGGGTTATTTGCCAGCTCCGCCCTGAACTCCTCTGCGGCTCGCGCCGCATTACCCATTCTCGAGAATAGCAGGCCCTTGAAATAGTGAATATTCGGGTACTTCGGGTAAACCGTATAGATCTTCATCAGCTCGTCATTGGCTTTGTCAAACTTCAACTGATTCGCGTAAATGCGATAGCGCTCGAGGTACCCAGAGGGGTCTGACGGATTGCGATCCGAGTAGGATTTGTATGCTTCCAGTGCTTTATCCATGGCGTGCTTGTCGGAATATTCGCGGCTGGAGTAGATCTGTGCCTGCAACTTCCAGGGCATCGCGTACTCGGGATTGATCATCATTGCCTGATCAACATTGTCCTGGGCTTTGGCCCAATCACCTTTTTGGATCTGGAGTTCCGCAATTGCAGAAATAAGTTCCGCTTTGGCCGTGCCCTTTTGCAACTCGTCCTGCAGCATGACTATCGCGCGATCAATAGACTCCGATGCCGCGATTGCCTTGGCGGTACCGATGATTGCATTGAAATTCAGCGGATCAAATCGAAGGGCGAGGGCATAAAAAAACGGCGCGTGTTTGATCAAATCGACATTTTTCGTTGCAACAAGGGTGTTTGCATAGGCAATGTAGACATCGGGATCAATGCTGTCGCGGGCCATCGCTTTTCTGTAATAGATCAGGGATTCCGGAAATTTTCCCTGCTTCGCGTAGATATCCGCGGCCGCTTTGTCGATCGAGCTTTGATGTCCAGGTTTCTTTCTGAAGCGATCCATTGCTTTCAGCGCCTCTTCCCATTCAAAGCACTGTATCAGGATATCAATATATTTGGACCAGATCTCAATATTCTCTTTCGAGCGATCTGCGGCCATTTTGTAATTGATGCGCGCGTTTCCGTAATCATAAAGAGTTTTGAACATGTCGCCGATTTTGACTAGCGGGACAGGAGATTTTTCATTCGCCGACCGCGCCTCCAGAAACTTGCTTAATGCTTCCTGGGTTTTTCCTGCTTTCAACAGCCGCTCTCCCTCGCCCAGAAAATAATACATCCGGGCCTCTTTCTGTACGGCCTTGATGGAACCACCGGCCGCGGCCCTCAAGACATAGAGCTGAAGGGAGTAATCGTGGTTATTGGGCGCGAGTTTTACCGCTTTCTCAATGTCTCCGATTGCTACGTCAATCCGGTTGTAAGCCTCACTTAAGAGGGAATGAAGATAGAACGCCTGAGCCAAATCTTTGGGACCAAGGAGATTTGGGTGATTCACGAGGTACTCAAGGTGGGTGCCCGCGTGTTTCAACTCTGATTTGCCGTTAAGCAGCTCGGCAATGCGCAATCTGGATTTGGCATGAGCGGGGTTGAACGCCACCGCCTTCATGTATTCGCGATAAGCTGAATCAGTATCCGAAAGTTTCCGGGCGATTTCACCCCGAAGATAAAATATTTTTGCGCTGAATGCCTTCTGGTCAGGAAATAGTGCGAGATATCGCGCCGCCTGACCTGTATCGCCCCGCTGAAAAAAGGCCAGCGCCAGGTAATAGAACATCTCGATTCCATAATTTTGATGCTCACTCGTATATTTGACGATTCGATCCTGAGCGGCTTCGGGTTTGTTCACTGTTATATAGAATTCAACATCCGCAATCACGGTTTCCGGAAGATCTACCGATTTTGCCCGCGATAATTTGATCAATTCAGAAATAACATCGAAATAGCTTTCATCCTTGTTGGACGAGTCAATCAGGTTCAAATAGCACGACGCCAGCATGGCCAGCGCCTTCACATTACCCATGTTATACGAGAGAGCCTGATGCAAAAGTGTGGCGCTGGTTTTATAGCCTTCCACCGTATCCAAGACGTAGCTACCCATTGCTCTTGAATAAGCCTCTGAGCTCTTCGCCGGGTCTGGGCTGGCACCAGGCAGGGCCGCCGGCAGCTTGGGTCTTACATACTGGATTTTGATTGTAGCCGCGGTGTTCTCCGGTTGATCATCCAACAGCGTCTCGAGCCCCACTACTAAAACCACGACAGCAAAAAGCACCTGTCGATAATACCGACGCCACTTGGGCGGTGCCCTGCGAATCACATCTGACGCCGGATTTGAAGACTTGCTGAACATGACTGTCTTTTCTTGGGAAATATTCCGGTCGACCGGCTTGAATACCCGGGATCCCAGTGCCGCCTCGGCGTCAAGAAACGACGCCCCTTGGGACTCTTCTTTGGTTTCCTCCAGGCTGCCCACCACTGTGCGGTCTTCGAGTTCCCGCAACTGCTCCGGAGAGGGCCGCACTATGGTTTTATCAGCGTCGGGGTGCGGGTGCAGCTCGACTTTCGGTTCAGGTTCAGGAGGCTCAGGCAATTCGGGCGCGATTTCGGGTAATGCTGCCGTAGCGATCTCTGGTAGCGGTTCCAGAATTTGTGAGGACAGCGTGAGAATTTGTGTGGCACCTGCAAGTAAATCATTTGTTTGATTAGGGTCGGTGCTCTCAAGCTTGCCTTCGGCCCTGCTGACGAGAAGATTGCCCAGCCCGGAGACAAGATGGAATTCCTTCCATTCTCCCTTTGGATATTCGCGGGCGCTTTCATTGCCCAGAATCTGGCCCTTCAGCATCAAAAGCCGAACACGCTCGAGAGCCATCGGGCCGAGAATACGCCCAGAGGCGAGCTTGATTTTATAATTCTGCTTGTCTGCCGCCAACCTTGCCACTCCTCTCCTTGGAGTTTAGGTGTTACCGGAAGCTGCGTTTACAGGCTGATCACGGCTTTTCGCGCCGCCGTGACCATGCGCTCGGGCAGGACGCCAATCTGCAAAGTAAGAGCCACCATTGCTGCGACGGCGAGAGCTGCCCAAATAGATACACGCTGCCCGGACGGACTTTCCACCGGATCACGCATATACATATAAACCAACACCCTGAGATAATAGTAAACTGAAATTGCGCTACAGAGAACGCTGATCACAACAAGAGGTACTTCCCTGGCCTGGATAGCTGAGTAAAACAGATAGTACTTGGCCGCAAAGCCGGCAGTCGGGGGGATTCCAGCCATCGACAGCATGAATACAGCCATGGAGAAGGCGATCCACGGATGCCGTCTGGAGAGACCCGACATATCATGAAGATTCAGACCGGAATCGTCTTTCGCAGCTAAAATCGTCAGAATCACAAAAGCGCCCAAGTTCATGGCGGCGTAACTGACCAAATAGAGCGCGACCGGAGCATAGCCCTGTTCGCTCAGGGGTCCTGCAATCATTCCAACCAGAAGATAGCCCGTATGGGAAATGGATGAGTAAGCGAGCATGCGTTTCAGATTCGTTTGCGTCAAAGCAATGACGTTTCCAACCACCATGGTCAGAACCGCTGAAATCCACAAAATATCGTGTAAATGGGTCCGCAGGGACTCCGCGAGTCCGGCTCCGTATCCAGCACTCACAAACACTCTCATAAAAGCCGCAAAAGCCGCCGCCTTCAGGCCGGTCGTCATAAAACCGGTGATAGGCGCGGGGGCTCCCTCATAAACGTCGGGCATCCACATGTGAAAGGGAACAGAGGCCACTTTAAACAGAAATCCAATTACTACCAACCAGGATCCCAATACAAAAAGGGGCGACACCCCCTCGGGGCTCTTCTGGATGAAAGCGAGCATGTCGCGAATTCCAGTGGAACCTGTGGCTCCGTAGAGCAAGGCCGCACCGTAAAGTAGAATCGCTGAAGCCGCACCACCCAGAATGAAATACTTCATGGCCGCTTCATTCGACCGACGATCGGTTCTTCTAAAGCCAACCAGAACATAAACAGAAAGCGACATCAACTCAAGGGCGATAAAAAGAACAACCAGATCGAGTGAAGATGCCATCAACATCATGCCCATTACTGAGAACAAGAGAAGAAGGTAGTATTCCGGATGCTGTATTTTTCCGTCATCAAGATATCTCAGCGAAGCCATGGCGGTCACGATCGCTGAAATCATGAAAATGAGATTGAAAAAATTCGCATATACGTCCGCGACCATTTTTCCGCTGAACAAAACCATCGGCTCATTCGACATGAGCAAAAAGGATGAGATTGTTCCTGCGATCAGCGTTGCGAGCGTAATCAGAAAAACCGGCCATTTGGGGCTGATCACCCGCAATGCTGCGGCCACAATAGCCAGGACTGATCCGCCGAATAACCAGATATAGGGCGAAATGGCTACGATCTGTTCTCGCGAAAAGGTGAGTAGTTCAGGCCGGATTGTGTTTAATGCTTCCATTTTATTTACCTTTTGCCATGAGTAAGCCTTGAGTCGAAGCGGTCTGAACCTGTACGGCCACCGTGCTTCGGGCGATGAACCTGTCAATTGACGGATTCAGCTTGTCGAAAACGAAATTCGGGAAAATCCCCATACCGAAGACCGCGATGATCAGCGGCACGAGTACCAGGATCTCGCGGAAATTCAGATCCTTGAGATCTTCGTTTTCCTTGTGCGTAACAGGGCCGAACATCACCCGTTGGAACATCCAGAGCATGTATACCGCGCCGAAAATCACTCCCAGTGCCGCGACTGCGGTCAGAAGAGGGCTGGTCTTCCAGCTGCCGAGCAGGATCAGAAATTCTCCCACAAAGCCATTCGTCCCAGGAAGCGCAACTGCCGACAACGTGATGATCATGAAAGCAACTGCAAAAAGCGGCATTACCTTCGAAATTCCACCAAATGCACTGATTTCCCGGGTATGTCTGCGCTCATAGATAATTCCGACCAGAAGAAAAAGCGCTCCGGTTGAAATACCGTGATTCAACATCTGGTAGTAAGCCCCGGTTGCCGCTACCGTATTCAGGGAAAAGAGACCGAGAATGACGTAGCCCATGTGGCTCACGGACGAATATGCGACAAGCTTCTTAATATCCGGCTGAACCATTGCCACCCAGGCTCCATAAATGATGGCGACGGCTCCGAGAATCATGAACAGATTCTGGTGGTAAGCGAGACCCTGGGGAAATAAGGGAAAAGCAAAGCGCATGAACCCATAGCCGCCCATTTTCAACAGGATGGCCGCGAGAATCACGCTGCCCGCTGTGGGAGCCTGAACGTGCGCGTCAGGCAACCAGGTGTGCAGAGGAAAAAGCGGTACTTTGATCGCAAATGCAAAACCAAAGGCCAGGAACAAAAGCGATTGCGGAGCCCAGAAGCCGCCGCCCGTCAGCTGCAGGCGATAAAGATCCACTAGCGCCATCGAATAGTTCCCGAACTGAAGCTTGTGCTGATACGAAATGTAGAAAATTGCGACCAGCATCAGAAGTGAACCGACCATTGTATAAAGAAAGAACTTCATCGTCGCGTAGATCCGGTCTTTGCCGCCCCAGATCCCAATCAGGAAATACATTGGAATCAACATGACTTCCCAAAACACATAAAACAGAAATATATCCAGCGCCACAAATGCGCCAAGCATTCCAGTTTCAAGTGCCAGGAGGAAAAGGTAATATTCCTTGCGGCGGATCTCAATCGCTGCAAAAGATCCGAGTACCGCAATCGGCATCAGGAATGTGGTCAGCAAGACCAACCACAAACTCAAGCCGTCCAAACCGACATTATACGAGATTCCGACCACCGTAAGCCACGGCACCGTTTCTGCCATCTGGAACTCCGGACCGCCTGCCTGGTATCGATTGAAAATCATGATCGACAGAAGGAAGGTGATGATTGTCCCGATCAGCGTCCAGTATTTCGTGACGTTCTGGGCGTTCTTAGGATCCTGATTGCCGGATGGAATCATCAAGCCAATCAAGCCCCAGGCAAAAGGAAAGAAAACCGTGGCCGTCAATAAATGCGATTCAAGCCAAGCCATAGAGCAAATACCCCACTGAAGCGATTAAACCCATTAAAAGCACTAATGCGTAATGTTGAAGCGAGCCCGTTTGGATGACACGGAGAGCCTGTCCACTCCACTGGGACACTCTTCCAAAGCCCAGAACCGTTCGATCAATCACGGCAATATCAAACCCTTTCCAAAGTCCGACGGACAAGGCATGAATTGGCCGAACAATGGTCGCCTCATAAAGTTCGTCGATGTACCACTTGTTCTCGAGAAGCTTGTTGAGTCCTGCAAAGCGAAGCTTGAGCTCTTCCGCTTTTTTGAGATCAGCATAAAGTTTGAAGCCGACAAAAATTCCAAGAGCGGCGCCGACCACACTCACAGACATAAGAACCCATTCCATGGATGGCGCGGCAATGAGGCTCGCAGGATCATGCGCCGGTATCACGGTATCAAGCCAATGCTCGATCCAACTCATATGAGGAATCGCGATGAATCCACCGATTATGCTGAGAACTCCGAGGATCTGAAGTGGGAGCACCATGACCATTGGCGACTCATGCACCGCAATTCCCGCATGCTTATTCTCGCTGTGTACATCGTGACCATGACTTTTGCCGTGATCATCTCCGTTGGCCTCTTTGAATCTGGGTGTACCCAGGAATGTCAGGTAAAAAAGCCGGGTCATGTAAAACGCTGTCATCACTGCAGTCATTGCACCCAACGCCCAAAGAATCTTGGAACCATGAGGTGAGGCATAGGCCTGCCAGAGGATTTCGTCTTTGGAAAAAAAGCCCGAGAATGGTGGAATTCCGCAGATCGCAAGCCATCCAGCGGCGAACGTCAGGAATGTCTTGGGCATCTTTGAGCGAAGGCCGCCCATCTTTGTGATATCCTGCTCTTCATGCATTCCGTGGATCACGCTACCTGCGCCCAGGAACAGCAGGGCCTTGAAGAAAGCGTGTGTAATCACGTGCGAAACACCTGCTGCATAGGCACCCACGCCGCAACCCAAAAACATGTAGCCCAGTTGTGAAACGGTAGAATAGGCGAGTACCTTCTTAATGTCTTTCTGTGCAATCGCGATCGTCGCTGCGAAGAAAGCGGTGGCTCCGCCAATGATCGCCACGACTTCCAAGGCTGTCGGAGACAGGTTGTACATGAAGTTCAGTCGTGCAACCATGTAAATGCCAGACGTGACCATTGTGGCCGCGTGGATCAGTGCCGATACGGGCGTGGGACCGGCCATTGCATCTGGTAACCAGACATAAAGAGGAATTTGTGCAGATTTACCCATCGCGCCCACAAAAAGAAGAATACAAATCGCCGTAATGATTCCCAGGTCTGCCGCCGCCAGCTGGTGTCCGTGCTCCGCAAGAGCAAAAACTCCCACACGCAGTTGGGACATGTCCAAGGTTCCAAATTTCTCGAAGATCATGAACATCGCTAAAAGAAAGCCGAAATCCCCGACGCGGTTGACGATGAAGGCCTTCTTGCCGGCGCTGGCTTTTTCCATGTCAGCATACCAATAGCCGATCAGCAGGTAGCTGCAGAGGCCTACGCCTTCCCAGCCAAGAAACATAATCGGCAGGTTGGCTCCAAGAATCAACATCAGCATCGCGAACGAAAACAGGTTCAGATAGGAAAAGAATTTGCCGGGTGTGGCGTCGTGGCTCATATAGCCGATCGAGTAAAGATGAATCAGCGTCGCGACCCCAGTGACAAACAAGGTAAATAATGACGAAAGCGGGTCAAGCCGGAACGCTACGTCCAGACTGAATCCACCAATATTCATCCAGTTGAAGACGACCTGCTCGAGAACCCGATTATCAGCAGGCAAACCTTTCAGCTCGAAAAAAAGAAGCAGGGAAACCAGAAACGAAAGGCCAATCGCGGTAGTTGCGATAATGCCCGGAATCGTTGCTCCGGATTTAGTCCGACCCTGCGGTGCCTGAAAAAAAGCATACCACGAGCCATTGATGGCGAAACCGATCAGAGGAAAGAGGGCAATCAGGGCTAACATGCGCTTACTCCCTTAGTAACTGGATGTCATCCGTGTCGACGCTCCGAAGAGTTCGGAACATAGCCACAACCAGACCCAGTCCGATGGCTGATTCAGCGGCAGCCACGGTAATTATGAAGAAAACAGACATCTGCCCACCCATGTGATGCAGCTGCTTGGAGAAGGTGACAAAGGTGAGATTAGCTGCGTTGAGCATAAGCTCAATGCACATCAGGACGACCAGGATGTTCCGGCGGACCAGAATACCCGCAAAGCCGATAAAAAAAATAATTGCCGAGAAAGCCAGGATGACCCACGGTTGAACATAGTTCATTGTGCATTTCCTCCTTTTGCCGCCGATCCACCATTCAGGAGAGCCGCTGGTTTCTTGCGTTTCGCGATCGCAATCGTGCCGATAATTGCCGCAAGAAGCAGGACCGATGTCAATTCGAACGGCAGGATGTATTCGGAAAACATCAGCTCGGAAAGAACCTGGGTGTTTCCACCCGCGGCTTCCACGTTGGCGTTTGAAAAATTGGAGATCGGCCCGAGGTACGTTGTGTTTTTGAAAACCCAGATGAACATACCAGCCATGACGACCACAAAACTCGCGCTCACAAGACGTTTACCCCTTCCAATCGGATGCATGTCAAACGCGGCATTATCCGCATTCAGAAGCATGATGACAAAAAGAAAGAGCACCATCACTGCGCCGGCGTATACGATGATCTGGATAGCCGCGATCAGATGGGCGTCCATCATCGCGTAAATTCCAGCGAAGGAAAAAAACACACATACGAGGTTGAATGCGCTGGCGATTGCGCTTTTTTTTATGACAACGAGCAAGGAAAACGCAATTGCCAACCCGGCAAATATATAAAAAAATGCTGGATTAATTTCCATTTACTTGTTTCCTCTCTGCTCAGATAGAAAAGCCCGGTCGTAAATCGGGCGATACGACGTGCTCATTTCCATGATCGTGCTCAACTTGATCGCGTCTTTCGGACACGCTTCTTCGCACATTCCGCAAAAACAACAGCGGAGAATATCAATCTCGAAGGTCTTGGGGTATTTTTCCTTGTCTTGTCGCTCGCCCGCTTCAATATGAATGCACTCAGAGGGACAAACGGTGGGACAAAGCATGCAGGCCGTGCAGTTTTCGACGCCATTGGTCGCTTTGATGTAGTGCTGACCGCGAAGGCGTTCGGAATACTGTCGACGTTCTTCGGGATACGAAATGGTCACCTTGGTTCCAAAGAAAAACTCTTTGAGGGTGATGATCATTCCCGTCAGGGTCTCAAAAAAATAAAAATCCTGAAAAAGCGTTTTTTTTCCTTTAACCAGCATGACTTACACCCATCCTAAATAAATCATCACAGCCGTAATGAACACATTCAGCAGGGCAAGGGGAAAGAGCATCTTCCAACCCAAGTCCATCAACTGATCATATCGGAAGCGAGGAACCGTCCAACGTACCCAGACAAAGAGCCACATAAACAGGCCGACCTTGAAGGCGAGAGAAATGTTCTGGAGCGCCAGCTTCGACCACATGTAAGCCGCGGGCGAGAGCTGCAGCGAATCCAACAGGGTGCCCATTCCGGGCAACATCTGATAACCCCCAAAGTAGAGGGTTGCGATCAGGCCCGATGCGACTGCCATGTTCATGTATTCACCCATCATGAACGTCGCGAACTTCATTGAGCCATATTCCACGTGAAAGCCGACAATCTCGGGTTCGCCTTCGGGCAGATCAAACGGAAGGCGATTCGCCTCAGCAAAGCTTGCAATAACGAAAATCAGGCACCCCAGAGGCTGAATGAAAATACCCCAGCGAGGAATCGCGATCGGTCCCAGCTGCCACATCACGTCCGCCTGCTTCTGAACCATGGGACCCAGCTCGACAGTCGAAAAAACCATGACCAGACCGATCACAGACAAGCCCAGTGAAAGTTCATAGCTGATCATTTGTGAGGAACTTCTCATCGAACCAAGCAAAGCAAACTTATTGTTGGACGCCCAGCCACCGATGATCAGACCATAAACTCCCAACGAAGCCATCGCGAAGATATAAAGAAACCCGACATTCAAATCAGCTGTCTGCATTTTGAACGTCTGGCCCATAATCGTGATCGGATCGCCGAACGGAATCACAGCAAAAGTCATGCAGGCCGGAATCAAAACAATGATCGGCGCAATAAAATAATAGAACCCGTTGACATGCCCCGGAATGGAATCTTCCTTGAACAGGAACTTTATCGCATCGGGAATTGCCTGGAAAATTCCGAAAGGCCCAATACGGTTCGGACCGACGCGATTCTGAATGATCGCAGCTCCTCGCCGCTCCACCCAATTCATGATCGGGGCAACAGTCATCAGGAGTCCGATGACCAAGCCGATTTTTCCTGCTGTAACATACCATTCTAAAGCGGTCATGCATGACTCCAGATCATGAGAATTTCTGAAAGCGCCTTACTCTTGCCGGGCGGGAGAATTGCCCTGACAAGCTTCTGTTCGCGTCCCTGGAAATTGACAATCGTACCGCTCTTCTCCGCGAAAGCTGCGCCGGGAAGAACTGTCGCGAATTTGTCTGCTTCCTGTTTTTTGAAAACGCCAACACCTACTGTCGGAAGAGTCGGCAGCTTTGGAAGCATGGCACGGCCACCACGGAAAACAATCACTGCTTCCGTCCCGGAGGGTACTGACTCGAAACCCTTCAGTCCGAGTTTTTCAAAGCCATGAAGATTCGATGTTTTACTCTTCCGTTTCAGAATTTTATCCTCATCCGCATCTTCCCTGGCAGAGTGGATTCCTGGTGTTCCAAAATGCAGGAGTGGCGCTCCCGGGAAGGATTTGCCGATAAATTCCTGAATATCTTTTGCTTCCTCCTGGGTCAGGTCGGAGCCGATCAGGGCCAGAGCTTTGCGGCCCTTCAATGTTGCTTTTGCGGCATCTACTGCTGCTTTCCACTCTGTGATGACCAAGCCGCTTGCCGAGCTGATGGCCGGTTCAACGACGCGGTCGGTTTCATGGAGGTAATGGAAATTAAAGCGCCCTTCGTCGCAGAGCCAGTACTGATTCACCTCAAGGTTCTCGCGAGCCACGCAGCGGTACACAATATTGTTTTCGGCGTGTGCTTCCATTGCACACCCTCGTGCGCAACCTTCACATACTGTTGCGGTTCTCTTGAGAAGCCACACCCTCTTTTTAAATCTGAAATCCTTCAGCGTCAGGGAGCCGGTCGGGCAGATATCGGCGTAGTTGCCGGCATACGCTGTTTGCAGCGGCTTTCCGTCTATTGTTGTGATTTCGGTGTCATTACCACGCCTAATCGCGACCATCTCATGGATTCCAGCGATTTGTTCGCCGTAACGGATACAGCGGGTGCAGTGAATACAACGATTCATGTTTTTGACGATCACGGGACCCATATCCAAATCGATGTAGGTGCGCTTCTCTTCAGTCATTCGTGAATACGGGCTGCCATAATCGTAAGATTGATCCTGGAGATCACATTCACCCGATTTGTCACAGATAGGACAGTCCAGGGGGTGATTCAGAAGGAGAAATTCCATGATGGACTTTTGATTTTTGATCGCCCGTTCGGACTGGGTTTTGACCGCCATGCCTTCAGTGGCCGCGGTGGAGCAGGCTGTCTGAAGTTTGGGCATTTTTTCTATTTCCACGGCGCACATTCGGCATTGAGCGACCACGGAAAGTCCTGGGTGGTAACAGAATACCGGAATATTGACTCCGGCTCTTTTCGCCACCTCGACGAGGTTTTCTCCTGGCGCGAACTCTACCTCACGCCCGTCAATTACGCATTTGGGCATTTGCCACCTCTGATATGAGCCTCAAAATCGGCTCGGAATTTTTTTACGAAACTTGCTACCGGCATCGCCCCTGCGTCACCCAGTGCGCAAAGGGTCTTGCCGAGAATATTGTCGGTGATGTCGAGCAACAGATCGAGATCCTGCATGGTTCCCTTGCCGTGTTCAATTCTTTCGATAATCTCTTCCATCCAGACCATTCCCTCCCGACAAGGAGTGCACTGCCCGCAAGATTCATGAGCATAGAATTTTGTAATGCGTGCAAGGAACCGAACCATACACATGTCTTCGCTGATCACGATCAACCCGGCCGAACCCATCATGGTTCCGGCTTTCATCATCGAATCGACATCGTGAATTACATCGAGTTCGTCTGGGGTCATGACCGGGCACGAAGATCCGCCGGGAATCACCGCCTTCAGCTTCTTGTCATTGAGCATTCCGTGCGCGTAGTCATAAATGAGCTCCCTCACGGTAACGCTGCCGGAAGGAAGTTCATAAATTCCCGGTTTTTTCACATGACCGGAAATTCCGAAAAGGCGAGTGCCGCCGGATTTTTCGAGTTTCCCCAATTTTGCGAACCAATCGCCGCCACGGTTCACGATAAACGGAACATTCGCGAGCGTCTCGACGTTATTGATGATCGTAGGGCCCCCAAAAAGACCGACAAGAGCCGGAAATGGCGGCTTGACCCGCGGCTCACCGCGTTTGCCTTCAATGGAGTTCAGGAGAGCGGTTTCTTCACCGCAAATATACGCCCCCGCTCCACGATGGACCGTGATGTCCAGATCAAACCCGGAGCCCATGATATTCTTTCCGAGATATCCGGCCTTGTAGGCTTCTTCTATCGCCTGGTTCAGTAATTTGGCTTCGCGGACATATTCACCACGAATATAGATATAAGCAGCGTTTGCCCCGATGGCGAAGGATCCGATTGCGATCCCCTCTAACAAAAGATGCGGGGTGTAACGCATGATATCGCGATCTTTGAACGTGCCAGGTTCGGATTCGTCAGCATTGCAAACCATGTACTTCGGTTTGGCTGATTGCTTGGGAATAAATCCCCACTTCATTCCGGCAGGGAAACCTGCGCCGCCGCGGCCCCGGACTGCGGCCTTCTTTACTTCCGAAATAATGTCATCCGGAGTCATACCGAAGGCTTTTTTCATCCCAGTATAACCGTTCATGCTCTTGAGATAATAATCGAGCGTCCGACATTCTTCGCGGAAATGCTGGATAAACAGCGTTTCGTCCTGTGTCTCCATGGCTACTCCAGACTTTCGAGAAGTTTGTCCAGTTTTTCAGGATCAAGGTTCTCGTGATAATCGTTGTTCAGCATCATTGCCGGTGCCGTACCGCAGGCGCCAAGGCATTCTTCCTCCATCAAGGTGAATTTCTTGTCCGGAGTTGTTTCGTGCTCTTTGATGCCAAATTTCTTTTCACAATGCTCAACCAGCCTGTCTGCCCCGCGTAAATAGCACGCGACGTTAGTGCAGATCTTCAGGTGGTATTTTCCCACCGGCCGGAGATTGTACATCGTATAGAAGGAGGCAACTTCACGGACCTGCGCCGGATGGATCCCGATGTATTCGGCAACTTCATTTAGGATCTCATCGGGCAGCCAGCCTGTTTCATCCTGGGCGGCATGAAGAGCCGGAAGCAGCAAGGCGAGCTTTGTTGGATAGCGTGGCTCGAGGTTTTTCATTTCGGAGTAGAATTTTGGAGATAGCAACTTTTTGCTCATGATTTCCTCACTCAGCGGTCCAGCTCGCCGGCAATAATATTCAAGCTTCCGAGAGCCCCGACCAGGTCGGCAATCTTCTCGCCCTCAATCATTGGAGAAAGCGCCTGATAATGCAGAACGGATGGCCCGCGTACCCGCATGCGGTGAGCCCGTGCTCCACCTTTGCTGCTGATATGAAATCCAAATTCGCCGTTCGCTGCCTCGAACTGGGTATAGCTTTCGCCCGGCGGCACCTGAATCCCGTGCATATAGAATTTGAAATGATAGATCAGTCCTTCCATCGTGTTGTGGACCTGATCTTTTTCTGGAATGCGAACACGCTTGTCTTCGACCCAGATTGCACCCGGTTTCATGCGGTCAGCGCATTGCTCAATGATGTTGAGCGACTGCCGAATCTCTTCCATACGGACGATGTAGCGATCAAAAATATCGCCATTTTTGCCGATCGGAACGTCAAATTCCATATCTTTATAGAACATGCACGGTTGATCGCGACGCAAGTCAATGTCGACGCCTGCCGCACGGGCAATCGGACCGGAACAGCTGTATTGGATGCAATCTTCCTTGGTGAAGGCGGAAACTCCTTCGGTTCGCAAGCGCCAGATTTTGTTGTTGGTGAGAAGGCTGTCCATCTCTTTCAGGACCCCACGGGTTTTCTTAACCCAGGCTTTCACTTCTTTTTCCCAACCATCCGGCGCATCGTACATCAGGCCACCAATGCGGACAAAGGAGGTGGTCAGGCGGGCCCCACAAAGCCTCTCGAGTAGCGTATAAGCTTCTTCCCGCTGATGGAAGCCATACAGGAAGAACGAAAAAGCCCCGAGATCCACCGCATTGATCCCCACACAAACCAAGTGGTCAACGGCACGGGACATCTCAGCGACGATCATCCGGATCAGCGTATTGCGTTCAGTAATTTCGATTCCAAGCATGCGCTCGACCGACATGGCATAGGCAACATTATTCAAAGCGGAAGAGCAGTAATTCATGCGATCTGTATAAACAATCCACTGGTGATAAGTCCGGTTTTCACCCATCTTCTCTTTCGCGCGATGAGTGAAGCCAAATTCGCAATAAGACTTTTCAACGGTTTCACCATTCAGACCGGCAACCACTCGGAATGCGCCGTGGGTGGCGGGGTGAGTCGGACCAATATTCACGACGGTCCTGGCATCATCCCAGATATCGTCTGAATCGAATTCTCTCCGCCTCTGGGCAGAGCCGCCATCCAGCAGCTTGGGATCCGCCAGCTCCGCAGTTTCAAAAATCTGCATTTCTCCACGAAGGGGGAAGTCCTTGCGCAGGGGATGACCGACATAACGTTCGTCCATGAGAATGCGGCGCAGGTCTGGATGACCGGCAAACCGAATTCCAAACATATCGAAAACTTCCCGCTCCAGCCAATTGGCCGCCGGCCAGAGAGAGACCGCCGTTGCCACCGATTCTCCGTCGCGGACCCTGACTTTCAAGCGAAAGCGATTCAGTTTGATCGTTGAAAATAGGTTGTAAACGACTTCAAACCGCGGCTCGATCATCTCATCAATTGCGGTCAGATCAGCCAGAAAGTTGTACTCAAAGCCGGGCTCACTTTTTACAAACCGAAGAACTTCGAAAATCGAATCTTTCTTTACAAAAATTACCGGAACGTCCGTGGCGTGTTCGCCAGGCATTCTGATTTCTTCAATTTTGTCGGCAAAACGGATTTTGAGCTGCGCAGTCTGTGCTTTCCAGCTTTCGCCGAATTTTGCAATCCAGTCACCATAGTTGTTCGGTACGGGCTTCCTGATGTCCATCGCATTACCCTTTTGCCGGTTTCAACCGGCGATTTTCAAACTGTTTGGCGCAGTGTTTTTGCGGCTTTCATCCGACGGTGCGCGAATGTGTCCTGGTGGGCGACCTTTTCCCTCATGGCAAGAAGAGCGTTGAGCAACCCTTCCGGTGTAGGCGGGCAGCCCGGCACATAAATGTCCACCGGAATCACTGTGTCGATTCCGGAGAGCACGGAATATGAATTGAACAGTCCGTTGCCTGAACAGGCGCAGGAGCCCATTGAAATCACAAACTTTGGATCACTCATCTGATCGTAAATATTGCGTAGGATTGGCGCCATCTTCAGATTGACCATACCGGCAACAATCAGAAGGTCCGCCTGTCTTGGCGAAAACCTGACCACCTCGGCCCCAAAGCGCGACATATCGTAATCGGACGCGAGGGTAGCCATCATTTCAATACCACAGCAGCTCGTGCCGTAAGGAAATGGCCAAAGCGCATTCTTTCGACCCCAGTCAATAAGCGCTTCCAGTTTAGTTGTGAAAAATGAAGAAGAACCGTCTTTCATTTGAAAAATCCCCGTTGAATTATTCCCACTCCAATGCGCCTTTGCGGAGCACATAAAAATATCCAATCAGAACGATGGCTGCAAAAATTCCCATTTCGATCAAGATGAAGGAGTTGATGCTCAAATACTTTTTGAACACAACCGCCCATGGATAAAAGAAAATAGCTTCAACGTCAAAGAGCAGAAACAGAATTGCAACGAGGTAGAAGCGAACTGAAATTCGGTGTTTGGCGTTCATGATCGGATCCACGCCGCACTCAAAAGGCATGTTCTTTCTCGGATTGGGAAGTCTTGGCCCAAGAAAATGTGACAACGCAAGGATGCCTATGCCAATAGATGTACCGATCAACATCATCAGAAGAACAGGAATGTATGCCATGGTGAATATTTATAGCCTTGAGGGCGCGACTTCTACCACAAAATAAACACAATGGACTTTGCGGCCCAGCTTAGAATTTGCTGCGCAAATACTCCAGTCAGCAGCAACGGCAAGAGTAGCAGTGCCATAAAACTCCGCCGCTCAAAGCTGAAGGCAATCTTGTTTTTGGAAACACTCCTGAAGTCACCCACCAAATGAAATGCCAGACGAGACATCGCGAAAGTTGAAATGGCCATGGAGACGACCGCAATGGCCGAGAGAATTGTCCAGCCCTGACCTGCGGCAGCGCCAATCAGCGCGAACTTTCCAATAAAGCCCGGCATCGGAGGCACGCCGATCAGACAAAGTATAAACAATATTAGAGAGATACACTCCGGGGCAGCCCATTTTAACATGCCGCGTAAATCCGTTGTTCTGTCGGAGCCAACTTCATTGATCAAAAACGAAAGGATGTAGAAGATCCCACTTACTGCGAATAGCTCCACAACCAGATTATAAAGGAGGGCCGCAACACCGACCCAATCCAACACCAGCAAGCCCATCAATAAGGCTCCCGTTTGGCTGATCAGTAAACACGCGATCATGCGTTTTGCGCTGACTTGGCGCAGCGCAAGAAATACTCCGATCAACATGGATAAACCCGAAACCAAGGCCAAGACACTTGGCCAGTTCAGCGCCCCCATCACTTGCCAGCGCCCACTGGCTTCGGCTGCCGGCTGGGCGAAAAGAGTAAATATGATCCGGATCAGTACAGCAAAACCTGAGACCCGGGAACCCACAGCAAGGAATGAAGCCGCAGGGGTAGGCGCTCCATTCAGGACATCGGGCGCCCAGAAATACATTGGGAAAGCCCCAATTTGAAAACTCAGGGCTACAAAGATGAGGGTAAATGAAACCGCAGCGGCTCTTTGGTTCAGGGCCGTTTCAAAAATAATATTGTGAATTTCATAAATGTTCAGGGATCTGCTGAAACCAAAAATGATGACCATTCCATAAATCAAAAGGCCGCCCGAAATAGCGGAAAAGATCATGTGCTTGATTCCGGCTTCGTTAGCCTGTTCAGACCTCTTGCCGTAACCCGCCAAAAAAAATGAAACAATATTCACAAGCTGAAGAGAAAGGAAAGTCAGGAGCAAGTCTGCCGAGGAAGCGGCGAAACTCATGGCAATCGTGGCAGCCAGCAGAAGGGCAATATATTCCGTTCTCCTGGAGCGGGCGAGTTCCTTGGAGTTTGAGAGTGCCAGAACGGAAATCATGGCCAACAAGATAAAAAATGAACGGAAAAAGAATGTCAGGCCGTCCATGGAAAGTGTTTTTGCAAAAATCTGCGCCGACCCGTAGCCGAAGGAAATAAGGGCTTGAATGAGCGCGCTCCCGAGCCCCAGAAGAGCGGTGAGTGTGATCAACCGGGTTTTCTCACCGTGATAGGTGATTTCACCCACCACGACAAAGGCAAGAGTGAGCGCCAGGAAAGCTTCGGGTAAAATGTATATGAATTCCCTCACGCCCGGATCCTTTCTACTTGACCAGTGAAAGCAGCGTCAACACTGTTGGACGGACAAGCTCCAGCAGTGGCTTGGGATAAATCCCACAGATTAGGAGCGCTAGCACCAGCGGCAATAAGTACGACCGCTCGCGAATCCCAAGATCGAGCACCTTTTCCGATTCCGCTCCTGCATGGCCCAGGAACATTTGGCGATACATTGTGAAAAGACAGTAAGTGGCAAGCAACATTGTAACAATTGCGATGACCAGTGGAACAGGGTAGCCGGGATAGC
Organism: Bdellovibrionales bacterium GWA1_52_35; assembly: GCA_001769805.1. Classification (GTDB taxonomy): domain Bacteria; phylum Bdellovibrionota; class UBA1018; order UBA1018; family UBA1018; genus GWA1-52-35. The sequence goes on along the minus strand of MEPO01000021.1, from coordinate 232,715 downwards.
TTCCGAGATAAACCAAAGTCTTACCAACAAAACCGCCGAATCCTGGAAATCCAAGCAAAGACACTGTGAACGCCCCGGCGATCACCGCTATCAACGGCGCCCTCATTGCCACACCGCCGAATTTACTGGTCTCGCCATCTTCCGGTAGAAAGACCGAATGCCCGGCGCGCTCTGTAATAATACCAGAGAAGAGACCGAAGCCCGCCAGACCCAGTCCCAGTGAAAGCTGCTGGTAAACTGCTCCGACCATACCAGCAGGATTCAGGGAAGCCAGGCCGATCAGAATAAAGCCCATTTCGCTGATGCAAAAAAAGGCGAGCAAGAGCCGAAGGTCCCGCTGTGCTACCGCAGAGACCATCCCGACCGCGACATTCAAAACGCCGACCGCAATAATCCACCCAACGGAAGCAACAAGGGTTTCTGGAAAAAGAGAATAAGCAAGACGTATGAAAATATACACGCCCACCGGGATGGTTGCCCCGCAAAGCGCAACGAATACCGAAGCCGGAGCTTCTTTTGCCACCCCGGTGAACCAGCCGTGGAACGGCCAAACGGCGGTACGCAATCCCAGGCCCGCGGCCAGCAATCCAAACGCAACCGGAGCAACCGACAGACGGTGTTCAAAAATTTCAAAATTCTTTTCTGCCAATCGGCTGTTCGCAAGTTCACGCAACGAAAAGGTGTGAGGATCTGCCGCGTAGTAAATCAATATCAGGGCAGCTAACACGAATGCATTTCCAATAGACGATACCGATATCAGGCGTGAGGCGGAATTTTCACGCTGCTCGCCGCCCCAGATCCCCACCAGAAAATAAAACGGAAGCGCGGAAACCGCCCAGAAGAAGAACTGAAGAAACAAGTCCTGTGCGCAGAGCGCGCCTGCCAGGGTGGATTGCAATATCAAAAAGAGCGCATACATTCCTCTTGAGCCGTTTTTTTGGTTCCATTCGGCTGCAATCAGAATTGGAAATACAATTGCGACCAGAAGAACGAGCAAAGCACTCAGGCCATCAATTCCCACCTCATAGCTGATTGCATAAGCACCGACCCAGGAGAAACTTTCAACGGCCTGCAACTCCGGTGTTTGCCGGCTCATGGTAGCGATTAAAATAAAGCCGAAGATACTGCCTGCAAGGCTGGTAACCAGAGCTGCCCAGCGGGAAAGAGACTCGGACGAAACTCCCGTCCTTTTCGGAAGAAACGCCTGAAATATCACCCCGATCAGAGGAAGCAGCACCATTAATGAAATCAAATGATTATTCACAGCCATTCCTCACATTTTTAAAAAGTAGCCGACAATCGCCAGCGTAGATAAAAGCGCCATCAAAAGATACCACTGAACATCTCCGTTCTGCAGGTATTGCAGCCCACGCGCGGGAAGGTCCACGGCTTTCCTCAGGGTGACCTGAACATATTCCCCACCCCTTTCGTCCAGAGACACAAAGAATTTCGCCCCGGCACGAAAGAGGGCTGCCGCTCTCTTAAAAAACGGACCGTCAATGGCAACATAATGCAAAGCCTGCTCAGTGGAACGCCCCAGCCACTGTGTGCCGGAAAGCAGGTGAAACCCCAGCCACTCGAGCCGGTATCCGCTCAGAAGAAATTTGGAGAATCGTGGAAATGCCAAACGTAAATTTGCCCAGACATCAATTTCCCTGCCGCCCATCCAGAAAGCCAAAATGAAACCGAAGAACCAGAGAGCCCCGTAAACCAGAACTTGTGTTGCATCTGGACCAAATGATTGAGTACCATTTCCAGCCATTGCGCTGAAGAGTCCCGCCATGACTCGATCCGAATCTCCCGGGATCACCCCGCCAGTGATGCTGCCAGACCAAAACACCCCGAGCCCTAGAAAGACGAAAAGAAAAGGTGCCAGAATCACGTACCAATTGGTATCTGTGGGGCCTTTGATCTTTAGTGCGATCCAGCAAATTTTCCAGGCGTGGAGCACGAGAAAAAGGTACGCGGCGCCAATAAATACAAGTGCCACACTGTTTTCCCAGATATGGGCAACGGATTCGATGATCCCGCCTGCGCCTAAAGATCCCAGAAATCCGGTGCCGAGCAAGACTCCGGCAACCACGGCGGCCTTGGACCAGGTCATTTTCCTCAGGTTGGATTGATTTCGGTTTCCCCGAAAGTCAAAGGCTGATGTCGCACCCGCAATAGCGAGCGCTCCAAGTCCCACGGCCATAAAGACCGCTGTGCCGGGCTGAACTCCGGCGATGGCAATCACGCTCAGACCGAAAGAAAACCCGGCAGCGATCCATAATCCGAGAGATTGGCGCCCTGCGGAGGCAAATAGACCGACCGTGGTTGTCAGCAATGCAGAAGCCAAAGTAATCCAGCCGATCAGCGGAAAAACACCAAGTGTCCGCAACTGCGGCTCCATTCGGACTGCTATGGCCAATGCGGCCCATGCTGGTAAAATCTGATTCAAGAGCACCCTCAAAAGAGGAGGGGACTCGCAACTCCGGAGCAACCAACCCATGAAAGGAAATGCCTGCAGCTGCATGAACAGCCCGAGAACAAGCAAAGAGGAACCGATCCAGTCACCAGATGCATTAGGAGTGCCCACCCAGATCAGGGGTGTATTGATTCCTGCAAGGACACAGGCTCCAAGCCAGGACAACCCCCACCCAAAAAACTTTTCCCAGGCAAACCGCGTTGCAGACTCGGAACCCTCCTTCAAATACCAGTAGGAGCCTTGGGCAACGAAACCTCCGGAAATCGTCAGAAGTATTCCACAAAACGCGAGCCAAGGCGTGATCGAAACCCAGGCCAGAACTACGCCAGCCGTACTGAGCGCCAGGGCTGCAAGAATTTTGCCTGTTTTGTCCTCGCGATTCAATACCGGTCTATTCAAGAGCACCATGGCGGCGACCAGTGTAGCAATCGTCGATATGATCAGAGCCTTGGCATCAAGAACGATTCCGACTGTGATGGCATTTGGCTCATCATGTGGAAGAATCCAGCCGCGAATCCAGGTCTCTGGTTCGGAGCCGAATTGTGCGAGGTTGAACCAGCTCCAGCCAATGATAATGAGCAATAAAAGGAGCAGCAGACCTATAACCCAGATACAATATTGTGGAACTCGCTTTCCGAAGAGCAGAACGCTCAATCCACCCGCGGTCAGTAATGTGAGCACTAGTGCAAAAATTTGAGTTATTTGTATATCTAATATCATTTTTTCAGTGACCGAAGCTCATCAACCAGAACATTGTTTTTTAAATAAAATCTCCGGATCGCCAAAGCGTATCCGCCAACAAGTTGCGCCACTGCGCTGAGCACCACAAATAGCGCGAAGAGATGCCCGGATGGACGGGCATTTGCGGATATACCCACCACCACAAAGGTAAGAGTTGCTCCAAGGACCAGAAGCTGAATTCCAATCATCAATCCCAAAAGAGTTCTGCGCAAAAGAATGGAAACCAGTCCCATTCCGCCGACAATGGCTCCCACCAGTGTCATCATGGGTTGCCCCTTTCGTCTTCGCTGTCCAGCGGTCGTGCAATCACTCCACCCCCGACGATTGCGACCAGAAGACTGACCCCGAGCACTTCAAGTGCCAGAAAATTTTCGGAAACCAGCTTAAGCCCTAACGCACTCAGGTCGTTCGAATCGGTTGCTGGAATAAGCATCTCTTCCGGAACAGGACCGACCCCAAGCCAGAGCAGTACTGGCAATCCAACACCAATCAATATGCCAAGGACTGTAAAAAGCTTGCTTCGATGCCCGGGTCGAGTCTCAGTTTTGGAATATTCCCCGAAAGTCACGGCAAAGAATACAAAGGAGATCGCAATTACGGTTGCGACGATCCACTGAATAATCGCCAGCAGCTCGGTACCAATTGTCAGGTAAAACGCCCCGGCACCCAATCCACAAATCCAAAGAGCCAGAATTGACGAACGAATGCTTTTGCTGAAGGTGGCAAATACCGATGCCGAAACCAGAACAATGGCAAATATCCAATGGATCATATGAGGCGCACCTTTTCGTCTTCGATCTGCTTGCGCCGTTCTGCCCATTTTGCTCTTTGAGTTTCGGTCACGGGCCCCCGTCCAAAGCTTGCAACCATGTCCGAGAGTCTCGGTGAAGCGCCACCATAGATCCGGGTATGCCGCAAGGAACCGGGAGCACAAACCTCGGTACAAATTCCGCAGAACATGCATTTGGAAAAATCAATATCGAATATGGAAACCCAGATCTGGGTTTCATCCGTTGCCGGCTCCGCTTCAACCCGAATGCAAGTGACGGGACAATATGCTTCGCAGTCCCGGCAACCGGAACAGCGCTCAATATCGTTATTCAGCATGCCCCGACTTCTGGGCGGAAGATCATCGGGTGTTTTTGACGAGATCGGGTCCGGATACTGTTCCGTTACTTCTTTGGTCAGATCGTGTTTTCCAGAAAGATACGGAATCGCCGTCAGACAGGATTTAAAAATCGACCGCATTCCCCAAATGACGTCTTTGGCATATGAAACCACGGACGAGAATACTGACCTTCTCATGAAAGAACTCCCCAGCCAGCAACCAGGCTTGCACCGATCAAAGCGAAAAGGGCAAAAGGGCTCAAAACGGTCCAGGCAAAATCGGTAATTTGATCAACACGCGTGCGCGGATTCACCCTGGCTCCCCAGATCACCAGCAAAATCAGGATGAGGGATTTTGTCATCAAGCAACAGAGTTCGAGGAAATGGAGTAGTTGGATTTTTCCCTGCTCCAGAAGATTTTCAGAAATTTCAAACGGAAGTTTCCAGCCACCCAGGAAGAGTACTGATGCTATGACCGCCCAAAGGTAAAAGCTGTAAAACCGTCCCATTTTGAACAGCACCAGCCTTCTGCCCGAAAGGTGCGCCGCCACACCACCGCTCACATCAGGTGAGGAGAGCGCCGCATCCATCGGTGGAATTGCAAGCAAGACGAGTCCACTCACCAGGAAGACGATGAGAGCAATGAATTGAAAGGGATTTGAAAAAGCCGTCCAACTCAGGGGCGCAGCGCCCTGAATCGCAACCAGTCCGCTCCAACGGAAAGAACCCGCGCGCAGCCCCACACAAATCATCGCCACTAGGGCCGGGAATGCTCCCGAGATGGCTTGTGTCGCCACCCGGATACCACCATACCAACCGGCAACTGTTTTTTGGCTCAACCCAAGCAACATGGTCCCAAGCGCCACAACCAGGGCTGCCCAGAAGGGCAGAAAAACACTCATGTCGGTATCCACCAGCAGCATCAATGAGCCGAGGGGCAGAACGGCTACGGTTGAGTATAGCGCCATTGTGTGAATAGCCAGCCAGAGTTCCTCACTCCAGCTCACTTCTGAATTCCGGTCTTTCTGGAGTAATTTGAAAAAGTCCGCCCAAGACTGAAATACTCCAGCTGGGCCTGCGCGGTTGGGTCCTACTCGCGCCTGGAAATCGGCGGTTACCTTCCGGTCGAGATAGGCAACAATCATGGAGGAGGGGACAATGATAAATAAAAAGATGAAAATGAGCCCAAGCGGAGCAAGAATCCAGATTGACTCAACCTGCTCAAGCCCAAAACCCTCAAGCCAGGAGGATACCCACAGGAAAGCGTTCATCGATCCGCCTCCGCGACGCCGAGGCCAAGACTGCTCAAAACCACAGGAAGGTCCTCAAGACGGGTTCCCGAGAGCAGCTCCGGAATTGCAGCCAGGTGAGCATGGCTTGGAGTTCGAAATTGGATTCTTGCCGGCATCGGACCACCATCGGCAGCAACATGACAACCCAGAAGGCCACGCGCGCTTTCCACGCGCACATAAGCTTCACCTGCAGGAACTTTTATTTCCTGGCCCTGTTTTCTTGAACAGAATGCCCCGTCCGAAATATTTTCCGCCACTTGCCTCAGAATTTCAGTGCTCACCGCGATTTCCCGCAAGCGCAGCAGGAACCGGTCATTCGCGTCGCCGGATCTCAGCCCCCTGAGATCCGCGACTGGAACCTCAAAATCTATTTTATCATAGCCCGAATAAGGATGAATTTTCCGGATATCCGCTGAGAAACCTGCCGCTCGTGCATTCGGGCCCGTTACGCCGAGTTCCCGAACCCTTTTTGAGGAAAGAGTTCCCACACCCTGGGTTCGCTGTATGAAAGCATGATTATAGGTGAACAAATCATTGTATTCTTTGACCCTGATTCTGAACAGTTCGCTAAGCTCCAGAATCCGCTCAATGAAACCTTCTGTAATGTCTGCCTGAATTCCGCCGAAACGAAGGAAATTAATTGAATAGCGGGCCCCGGTTGTCAGCTCAAACAGATCCAGAATCTTTTCCCGATCCCGCAAGACATAGTGGATCATTGTATCTGATCCGACCGCACGCGCGACCCGGACGAGATATTCCATGTGACAGGAAATCCTGCCAAGCTCCGACAGCAGTACCCGAACCTGTTCCGCTCTGGGCGGAACTGTCAGCTGCGCGATTTCTTCAACTGCCAGACAAAGTGCTAGCTCACCGAAAATGGGCCCGTCCGGATCGAGACGGTCTGCGTAAGAAATAGAAGCGATCCAACGCTGACGCTCGAACGCTTTCTCAAGACCTCGGTGGATGAAACCCGTTTCCACCTTCGCGGAAACAATGACTTCGCCGTCGAGCTCCATCTGAAGCCTCAGGGGTCCGGGCAATGCGGAGTCAAACGGTCCCAATGCCAGTTTGGCCAGTTCCGTTTTGAGTATTTCCCGGGAACTCATTTCTTGCCACCCGCTTTTTCAATCCATGCTCTTTCATGTCGAACGCCACTGAAGCTTTCCGGGAAAACATAATTTTTGCGAAGCGGATAGCCTCGCCATCCCACGGGCAATCGCAGACCAGTCACTATCCGTTTCGTGCCACCCTCAAGAACAAAATGTATTCCAAAGAGTTCGCCGGCTTCCATTTCAAAGGGCAGCGCTGTCGCCCAAAAATCCACTATTGATGCAACCTCCAGAGCATGATTCGGTTTTTTAAGGTGCGCCGAAAGCCGAACAATCAGACACTCTCCGTAATTACCGGTTTCCGGGTCGGAGGTACGCAGAAAATAGGTGAGCACCAGTGCATCATCAATCTGCATCACCGAGAGGTTCTCAAGAATATTGAAACCGAAATCCTCTTTAAGGCCCCGGGCGACCTCTCGTATCCGCTTGCCTTCGATCCAGAGACACTGAGTTTCCGTTTTTCCAAATCGCTGCACCTGGAGGACCGCCCCGGGAAAACCTGCTTCAAGTTTGGAAATCAGCTTGGATTTATCCACGAATCTTTTCCTGCAAGGCCAACAGGCCGTCCATAATTGCTTCCGGTCGCGGGGGACAGCCAGGCACATAAATGTCCACTGGTAATATCCGGTCCACGCCCGGTGCTGTCGAATAACTGATTTCAGGCGCGAAAGGCCCGCCACAATTCGCGCAGGACCCTACCGCCAGAACATATTTGGGAGAGGGCATCAGATCATAGAGCGCCCGAAGATGGGGTGCCATTTTGTACGAAACCGCTCCTGTTATAATCAATAAATCGCTCTGTCGTGGGTCGACCTGCGGGATACTTCCGAAACGTTCAAGATCATATCGACAACCCAGTGTATTCAATACTTCGTCAGAGCAGCAGCCAATATTGGCGGTGGTGTACCAAAGCGAATTTGATCGAGACCAATCCAGAACGCGGCCAATGGTGGAAAGGTAAAGCGCATTTTCCTTCATTCGTCCGCCTTCTTCCTCTGAAATGCCCTCAACCAGCTCAGGTCACCTTTTGCTGCAGAGTAAAGCAGACCTGTGGCCGCTAAAACAGAAACCGAAATAATTGCTGCAAGTCCGAGTAATTTTTCATCCTGTGTCGCACTTTGGTGAATCATGCCGACACAGGGAATTAGAATCAGGATCATCGTGATCAAAACTATTCCTGCGTTTGCCACGACAAAGAACCGGGTATTGAAGCTGCTTACCGCCGGACCCTCTATTTTTGTAAGAACCTCTGGCAACTCGGGAGTCAGAAACAACTCCGGTTTACCTGAATCTTTCTTTTTGCTGGAAAAACCACGCGAAAGCAGCGAAAGGAAGGCCGGGATTCCCAACGCCATAAATGCTGAAAGAAAAACAATATAATAGACATCCCAACCGCTCGGCATGGGTCCCTCTTTTGCTAATAGAAGCTCGCGAAAAGATTACTGAAGTTGAAATTTTGTGTCAAGGTAAGTAGCATTTGAAAATGCGTTCTAGCTCTATTGCGGTCATTCTGCGTTCCTTGTTGGGGCAATCCGACCCGGTTCGCGTACGCGGCGCCCCCACCTCTGCGCGAGCACTGATCATTGCGCGATTAGTCAAATTTCTGGAAAAACCTGTGGTCGTTATTTGCGCTGACGACGAATCTGCCGCGGAATTTGGCTCTGATCTGGAAAATATGGCATCCGCAATTGATGGAACCGTCCTCCCGGTAATTCTGTTTCCTGGGTGGGAGCAGTCGCCCTATAGTCCAATCGCGCTTTCGTTGAAAACCCGGCTGGCGCGACTGGCGGCACTCAGCGAACTTTCGGATCTGGCCCGGAAATCTCCTGATACCCGCTCCCCCTTTGTCGTGGTTACCTCCTTGCAAGCGGGGGCACAGGCAACCATTCCCTATTCCCGGTTTTTAAGTTCGTCCATAGCCCTGTCACTTGGCTCCAGCGTTCAATCCCGGGGCACTCTGATTTCCTCATTGCTGGAAATTGGATATGCCCGCCTGGATTCCGTCGAAGACCCCGGCTCTTTTGCCGTCCGGGGCGAAATCGTTGATATATTTCCGCCAAATCGAAGCCATCCACTGCGACTGGAATTGTTTGATGAAACGATCGAGCGGATCCGTGAATTTGACCCTGCAACCCAGCGCGCACTGCCGGAGGGTCCGGGCATTTCTCTAGTAAATATCCCGCCTGCTCGTGAAGTTCTGATCAATTCCGAGACGACCGCCCGCACCCGGGAGAAACTCAAGCAGTTCGCCGATGATCAGGGAATCCCCCGAAGCATCCGAGATCCTGTCCTGGGCTCGGTTCAAAACGGAATGTATGCCGACCACAGTGATTCCTGGGCTCCATTTGCCTATGAAAACCCCGGTACTCTCTGGGATTATTTGGGCACAGATTGGCCGATCGCCTGGAACGATGAGCTGTCCTGCAACCAGACCTGGGACACCTTTCTTAAAGACCAGGCCTCGCTGGCTGATCCGACCCGGAAAACTGAAGTGATTGTGCCTCCGCCTGCTCTCCTTTTCCAGATGACACCGGCACAGGCAGATCGCCTGAAAAGCCAAACTCGTCTGTACCTTGATCAAGTCGATATAGTGGATGCCGAAGCTTTGACCAGGGATATTGAGGTGAGAGAGCTGAGGGAGAAAAGTGAAAGAGAAGAGCCCATTCAGAGCCGACATCTGGTGGCGGTCAAAACGAATGCGGACCTGGCCCGGGGTTCCCGCCAATCGCTCGGAGAACTTGAAGCTCATCTTAAACTCTGGCTCCGTCAGGGCTTTCGCGTAGTCGGTCTCGCCAACACCCAAAGCCAGCTCGAACGAATCCGTTTCCTGCTCCAGGAGCGGGGAATCGCCTCCTCGATACTGCTGAATACCGGAACAGTCACCCAGGGTTTCCGTTGGCCGGCTGAAGGACTGGTCGTCCTCACGGAAGATGAAATTCTTGGCACTAAACATGTGAAGAAAGCAAGCACCTCCTGGGTTGCGAAAAGCGGCTCAGCAGCCAAAGACTGGTCTGGACTGAGCGCGCTTTCGGATCTCTCCGCTGGAGATGCCATCGTTCATGTTGATCATGGTATCGGCCGTTATCAGGGCTTGGTTCGATTGAATCTCTCCGGGGCTCCCAGCGACTTTTTGTTGCTCGAATATGCGAACAAGGATCGTCTCTATCTTCCGGTTTACCGGTTGAATGTAATTCAAAAATACGTGGGGGCCGGGGAATCGGCACCCTTGGATCGCCTTGGAACCCTGCAGTTTGCGAAAACCAAAGAGAAGGTCCGCTCCGCAGTCAAAACGCTGGCTGTGGATCTTGTTCAACTTTATGCGGAGAGAAAAATTCGGCCTGGAGTTCGCTTTTCTCCGCGTGACGCCGGCTTTCAGGAGTTCGAAGCCAAGTTTCCCTTCGAGGAAACCCCTGACCAGTCCCGCTCGGTTGACTCAATTCTTTCGGACATGGAGTCCGGGCGTGTCATGGACCGGATTGTTTGCGGTGATGTGGGTTATGGCAAGACCGAGGTCGCGATTCGCGCGGCTTTCCGGGCCGTTTCTGATGGCAAGCAGGTCGCCATTCTTGTTCCCACCACGGTACTGGCGTATCAGCACGAGCAGTCCTTCAAGGCGCGATTACAGGATTACCCTTTCATTATTGAGGGGCTGTCCCGGTTTAAGTCCGTAAAAGAACAGAAGGACGTCATCGCGCGAATTGGCGAAGGCAAGGTGGATATCGTCGTTGGAACCCACCGCCTTTTATCGAAGGACATCCGGTTCAAAGATCTTGGACTGGTTGTCATTGATGAAGAGCATCGGTTCGGCGTTGAACACAAAGAAAAACTGAAGACTTTGCGGATCAACACCCACGTCCTGACTTTGACCGCTACCCCAATCCCCCGTACGCTGCACATGGCGCTTGCAGGTTTGCGCGACATCAGTCTGATCAATACTCCCCCCGTTGACCGCCTGCCGATCCGCACCTATGTTTCCAAGTACGATGAGGATCTTATCAAACGTGCCGTCGAGTTTGAGCTGAGCCGGGGAGGGCAGGTTTTTTTCCTGCATAATCGAGTTCAAACTATTGAACAGGTCGCGAACAAAGTCCGGCAGCTCGTTCCGGATGCACGGGTCTCAGTTGGGCATGGGCAGATGTCCGAAGGTGTTCTTGAAAAAACGATGATCGGTTTTTACAAAAAGCAGTTCAATGTACTCGTATGCACTACGATCATAGAGTCTGGCCTGGATCTCCCTTTGGCAAATACGATACTGATCAATCGGGCGGATACCATGGGCCTCGCCCAGCTTTATCAGATTCGCGGACGTGTCGGGCGTGGTCAGCAACGAGCCTATGCCTACCTTCTGCTGCCGGCTGAAGGCGCCATCAGTGACGACGCCAAAAGAAGACTTGAAGTCATTCAGCGCTTCGTCGAGCTGGGCAGTGGTTTCAGCATCGCCAATCACGACCTGGAAATCAGGGGAGGCGGGGACCTGCTCGGACCCCAGCAGTCCGGTCACATTGGCGCCGTTGGTTTCGACCTCTACACCGAACTGCTTGAGGAGGCGATTCACGAGCTTCAAGGAAAGCCGCTTGAACCGGAGGAATCCCGGCGCGAACCGGAAATCAAAGTTCCATTCGCCGCCTACTTGGACGAAAAATATGTGTCCGACGTACATCAGCGCCTCTCGTTTTACCGCCGCTTCTCCGCATCGCAAAAAGAGGAGGATATTGTACGCCTGGAAGAAGAATTACTCGACCGCTTTGGACCGCTACCTCTGGAGGCCCAAAGCCTTTTATGGTTGATTCGCATTAAACAACTTTTGAAGAGACAGGGCTTGGATGGCCTGACGGCAGGGCCAGCCCGCGTATCCTTGCTGCCCGGAACCCATAGCCGTCTTGATCCGGTCAAAGCCATTGCGCTGGTCGCCAGCAGGCCGGAGCAATACCAACTCCTCCCCGATTCAAAATTTGTCGCCAAAATTCCGACGGATTCTTTGCGCGACCTCTTCTTCAATCTGGAAAAACTTCTGAACAACCTCGTCCGCCCATAGCCGGCGTCTCTCAGCAGTTGCGATCCAAGAAAACCATGCTAACCTTACAAGTATATGAAAAAGAGAACTATCTTCTGCTTTGTTCCCACAGCAATGGCCGCCCTTGTTTTTGGAGGTAGTTCCATCAGCCATGGAGCGTCGGAGTTGGCGCGGGTCAACAACAAGGTCATCACTCTCGAAGATTTCAATAAAAAATTCGGCGAAAGCGTCAATTTTTTTCAGTTCAAAGCACGTGGAAAAAAGGTCTTTTTAGAAGACCTTATCAAACGCGAACTCGGAATCCAGGAGGCACGGCGGTTGAATCTTGATAAAGACCCCGAGATTATGGAGCGGGTGAACTCGGTCCTTTATCAGGCCTTGATTGAAAAGAAACTGGCTAAGGAGTTTGAAGCGATTCAGGTTTCAGACCCTGAAGCAAAAAGTTATTACGACAAATACCCGGAAATCCGATCCAGTCATATCTTCGCGGCTATTCCAGCAGGTGCGCGACCGGAGGATGAAAAGAAGGCTTTGGATAAAATAAAAAAAATCTACGATCAGTACGTAAAAGACGGAAAAACGAGTTTTGCCGAGATTGCCCAGCGCTTCTCCGAGGGTGTGGCTGCTCCCATGGGCGGAGACATCGATTATCAGACCAAAGATAAGCTTGATCCGGTATATTATGATACGGCGCTTAAACTCAAAACCCCTGGCAAAATCAGTAACATCGTCCGCAGCCAATTCGGTTACCACATCATCAAACTTACCGCAGTTCGATCCTGGGAGGACGTTGACAAGGCTCAAATCAAACGACTTGTTTTCGACGAAAAAAGAGCTCTGATTTTTGAAAAATTCATGAACCAACTGCGTCAACAGGCCAAAGTCAGTGTGCGTTCAGATTTGATCAAGGATTAAGGAACGTCCACTATCCAACGGACTTGCACAAGAGCCTGACCTTGTGATCTAAAAGATCAAAAGGATTGGGTTATCTTGTATGCACAGACACCTTCTGATTAGCTTTCTGGTCCTCTGGTTCACCACACTGGCGAGCCCCGATTTGCAATTGGCTGCCGCCGAAACCGTAATCGTCGACAAGCTGGTGGCTTCCGTCAACTCCTCACTGATTCTGCAGTCGGATATCGCCCAGTTCAGACGTACGATCAAACTTCGCGCGCAGCTGGACCCTTTGTTTTCCGGAACTGCCGTTGCAAGCAAGGGGGCTCAAGCCGCCGACAAGGAGATTACCGACTTCCTGATCGACGAGCGCCTCATTTCACAAGCATTTCCCGTCAGCGACGCCGAAACGGAACAGGAGATCAACTCCATCCAGGCCAATAACAAAATTGATCGTCAGTCCCTGAAGAATGCCCTGAAGGAGCAAGGCTTCGCGTTTGAAGAGTATTTTGAACTGATACGTGCCAGTGCAAGCAAACGAAATTTGATTGATCGCGATATCCGGACCAAAGTCACGCTTTCCGAGGATGACATCAAAAATTATTTTTATAACACTTACACCCGGAGTTCATCTGTTCCGGTCGCTTACCACCTTGAGCTGATTTCAGTTTCCATTTCGAATTACAAAACACTATCTGCGGCACGCGAAGTGGTGCAAAGAGCTTTGAATGCTCTCAAAAGTGGTGAAGCTTTTGGGGACGTAGCGCGAAGAATGAGTGATCATGCCTCCGCTTCAGCAGGTGGCGACCTGGGTACCCTTACCGAGGACAACATGTCCTCGCAATTTCGCGATCAGGCGAAGAAATTGAAAATCGGCGAAATCAGTGAAATTTTTGGGGGATCCTCCACTGGGTCATTCAATTTGCTCAAGCTGGTTGACGTGAAATCAGACGATTCGGCTCGCTACGAGAAGATCAAAAATGAAATCCGCGCCCAGCTGACCGCGGCAGAGTATCAGCATCAAATCTCCTTATGGCTCGATCGGCAGCGGCAACTCGCCTTTATTCACCATGGGGGCGCCGCGCCTTTTGCGGGTTTGCCGGTCGCTCCAAAAAAACCCTGAGTAAATGAAATCCAATCGCCCTCTCATCATTATCACACCGGGTGATCCTGACGGTATCGGACCTGAAATTGTCTGGAAGACTCTAAAGAAGCGCTTCGAGTCTGATCGCGCTGATTTTCTTTGCATCGGAGCACGGAAGCCCTTTGATGCCCTCGGCGCTCCTGTCCGTGAGACATCTTTCGCAGAACTGTCTTCGGGCGTGCGCCCGCACAGATCAGGCGTTTGGCTGCTCCCCGCCCCCAAAAACTCTCCACGCGGATCAGGCCTTCTTCTTCCGGGAATCCAGTCTGGCTGGTCCATTGATGCTGCCGTCAAACTGGTTCGCAGCAGAATCGCCACAGCCCTTGTCACTGGACCAATTCACAAAGAGCGCCTGCAAAAAGGTGGATACCTGTTTCCGGGACATACTGAAATGCTCGCCGAGCTTTGTGGGGTTCCGGAAGTCACAATGATGCTTGCCAATGAGCAGCTCAGAGTTTCACTCGTAACCACACATATCGGCTATGCTGCCGTGTCCAAAGCCCTGACCCCGGACAGGATTCGCCGGACCGTTGAACACACGTTTTCGCATCTTCAAAACTGGTGGGGGATCAAGAAACCCAAAATAGCTGTTGCCGCTCTTAACCCGCATGCCGGTGAAGGCGGCCTATTCGGGTCCGAAGAGATTCGCGTTATCGGGCCCACCGTCCGCCGTCTCCAGAAGTCTTTTGGAAAACGCTGTGAACTCCGCGGCCCCTTGCCGGCGGATACGTTATTTGCAAAACACATGAGTGATAAGAAGTCGTGCTTCGATGCCGTCGTTTGCATGTACCATGACCAGGGCCTTATTCCGGTCAAGCTTCTGGATTTTCCAAGAACTGTGAATATTACACTGGGACTTCCAATTATCCGGACCTCTGTTGATCACGGAGTCGGGTTCGATATCGCTGGCAAAGGAGTCGCCGATCCTTCCAGCTTGCAGTCAGCTATCTCGCTCGCGATACGCTTACAAGGTTCTTTGTGGCATTGAGCATAAGACCCGCTGTATTTCGCGAGTATGATATCCGAGGTTTTGTCGCGACCGACCTCGGCTTGGAATTTTCCGAACAGCTGGGCCTGGCGTATGCAAAACTAATTTCAGGCGGCACGCCTGCGGCAGGGCGCAGGCACCTCACGGTTTCAGTGGGATTCGACTGTCGCTCTTCAAGCCCCGGCTATGCGGAAGCGCTGGTCCGTGGACTTACTTCTTCCGGGATTGATGTTATCCAGCTGGGTGAGTGCCCAACGCCGCTCACTTACTTCAGCATCTTCAGTCTGGATCTTGACGGCGGAATCATGATCACTGGATCCCATAATGATTCTGAATACAACGGCTTCAAGCTCTGTGCCGGCAAAGAAACTCTTCATGGCCAGCAGATCCAGGATTTGCGCATTCTTATGGAAGAACCTAGGCCTCCCTTCCCGGCAAACAGCCGGATAGGGGAAGTTTCCAGCTACCGGATCATCGATAAATACATTGATTACCTCGTCTCTAATGCGCGAACACTTGTAAAAAAGAAAATTGTGATTGATGCCGGCAATGCAACTGCATCCCTGGTGGCTCCGGAGCTGTTCATCCGTCTCGGCGCGGAAGTGATTCCACTTTATTGTGATGTTAACGGGAGTTTTCCTAATCATCACCCGGATCCGACTGTTGCTGCCAATCTGAGGGCTCTTGTCGAAACGGTAGTAAACCAGCAGGCCGACTTCGGCATTGCATTTGACGGCGACTCGGATCGCATTGGGCTGGTGGACGAAAACGGCCGCATCATGTTTGGCGACGAGCTCATGGTAATTCTGTCCCGCGCCCTCCTCGCGGAGCATCCCGGAGCCACCATCATCTCTGAAGTGAAATCCAGCCATCGGCTATACGACGATCTCGCTGCGAGAGACGGCAAAGGAATCATGTGGAGAACCGGTCACTCCGTCATAAAAGCAAAAATGAAGGAAACCGGCGCGCTACTCGCTGGCGAAATGTCCGGGCACATATTTTTTGCCGACCGCTATTTCGGTTACGATGATGCCATCTACGCCGCCATGAGGCTTTATGAAATTGCCTCGTCCACAAATGGACCGGTTTCCTCGCTGCTCGCCGGTCTTCCGGAAATACTGGCAACCCCTGAAATTCGCGTACCTTGTGAGGAAGAGAAGAAATTCCGCCTGGTGGAAGAAGCCAAGAGCCGCCTGCGCGGCAGATTCACGATTAATGAAATTGACGGAATGCGCGTTGAATTCGGCGATAGCTGGGGCCTGCTTCGGGCGTCCAACACCCAAGCAGCATTGGTTTTGAGGTTCGAGGCACCAACGGAGGTGCGAATGATCGAGATTCGCGGTATAATCGAGAATGCCTTGAGGGATTCGGCCCGGGCCATAGGACATTCTCCAATTGATTTATCGACCCATGACTCAGAAAACTGATTTGCGTGACGAAGAAATCGCCATCCGTGGCGCCAAAGTTCACAATCTGAAGAATATCAGCGTCACGTTACCTCGAAACAAGCTCGTTGTCCTGACGGGCGTTTCTGGTTCCGGAAAATCATCTCTGGCATTTGATACTATCTATGCCGAGGGCCAACGTCGATATGTCGAAAGCCTCTCGGCCTATGCTCGCCAGTTTCTTGAGCAGTTGAGCAAGCCCGATATTGAGTCGATCACGGGCCTCAGCCCGACCATTTCGATTGAGCAGCGCACGACGTCTTACAACCCGCGATCCACGGTAGGAACAGTGACGGAGATCTATGATTATCTCCGCCTTTTATTCGCTCGAGTTTCCAAGCCCTACTGTTGGAAATGTGAACAACCCATCCGCTCACAATCCCCCCAGCAAGTTGTCGATTCAATTCTTTCGTCACCCCTGGGAACCCGGTTGTCGATTCTTGCACCCATTGTTCGTGGACGTAAGGGAGAATATCAGAAGGAATTATTACAGCTTCGGCAGCGAGGGTTCGTCAGGGTGCGCGTGGATGGTGATATTCACGATTTATCCGACGACATTACCCTCGACAAGAACAAGAAACATGACATCTCCGTTTACATTGATCGCCTGATCATCAAGGGAGATCTGGGCACGCTCGCGGCTCGCATCAGCGACTCGGTGGAGTTGGGTCTGAAGCTCGGAGAAGGGATGCTGATTCTCGAGACGCAGCCGTCTGGCGCCACCGCCGAATCTGAACCGATTGAAACCCTCCTATCTGAAAAGTTCGCCTGTCCCACTTGCCACATCAGCTATCCTTCGCCGGAGCCACGGACATTTTCGTTTAACAGCCCGATGGGTGCCTGCCCGGAATGTGACGGTTTGGGAACAAAGCCCTCCCCAGAAGACCTGGATGCTGAGGAGGATACCGTCGATTCTGATTTAAACCTGGATGCGATTACAGGCGAAAATGCTCCCTGCTCTTCCTGTAATGGAGCAAGATTGCGGAAGGAGAGTCTCCATTACCGGCTTGCCGAACGCAACATTTCTAACCTCACGCTTCTTTCGATTTCCGAACTTTCCGCGTTTTTCAATGCCCTGGTTCTAACGGATCGTGAACAGCTCATCGCAAACCGGATTCTAAAAGAAATCAAAGACCGCTGTGGGTTCCTCAATGAGGTCGGCGTCGGATATTTGAGCCTTTCCCGTTCCGCTCAAAGCCTCTCGGGCGGCGAATCGCAGCGGATTCGCCTGGCCACCCAGATTGGAAGTTCCCTTGTGGGGGTGATCTACGTGCTGGATGAACCCAGCATTGGCCTTCATCAAAAAGATAATCGCAAACTTTTGAATACGTTAAAGCGTCTTCGGGATATGGGAAACTCCGTCCTGGTCGTCGAGCATGATCGCGAAACGATCGAAGAAGCCGATTGGATTGTTGACCTCGGCCCCGGTGCCGGAAGCCAGGGTGGCGAGCTGGTGGCAGAAGGCTCTTTGAAACAACTCTTGAGGTCGAAGAAAAGCATAACCGCGAAGTATCTGAACGGTGAGCTTGAAATCGCGACTCCAAAGACCCGCCGAACCTGGACCAAAGCAAATGCCATTCGCCTCGAAAAGGCGACCCAGAATAACCTGAAAAATATCACAATCGATTTTCCGCTGGGTGTTTTCACCTGCGTTACCGGAACCTCCGGCAGCGGCAAAAGCACGCTGGTCATCGACACTCTGTACCGCCTGCTTGCCGGACATGTTTATCGTATGAAAACCGGCGAAATCAAAATCGCGGGATCACGCGGGCTCGAGCTGGTGGATAAAGTGATCGATATCGACCAGCGTCCGATTGGCAAGACTCCGCGCTCCAATCCTGCAACTTACACGGGCCTGTTCAGCCTGATTCGCGAACTATTTGCCAGTCTGCCTGATTCCAAGGTTCGGGGCTACGGACCGGGCCGTTATTCGTTCAATGTAAAGGGTGGCCGCTGCGAAGCCTGCGAAGGAGATGGCGTCACAAAGGTCGAAATGCACTTTTTACCAGATGTTTTCGTCGAATGTGACATCTGCAAGGGTCGGCGGTACAACCGCGACACTCTCGAAATTCGCTACAAAGGAAAGAACATCGCTGATGTCCTCGACATGACGGGTTCGGATGCATATGCGTTTTTCGATGCTATTCCTTCGATCAAGGCCAAACTCAAAGTTTTGAACGAAGTCGGCTTGGGCTACCTTCACCTGGGTCAAAGCGCTACAACACTTTCAGGTGGTGAAGCTCAGCGAATCAAGCTCTCCAAGGAATTATCCCGCAGAGGCACCGGCAAGACCGTCTATATATTGGACGAGCCCACAACCGGGTTGCATTTTGACGACGTAAACAAACTGGTAGCGATTCTTCAGACGCTAGTTTCGCAAGGAAACACCGTGATTGTGATCGAACACAACCTGGATTTAATAAAAGTCGCCGATTACGTGATTGATATGGGTCCTGAGGGGGGCGCTGCCGGCGGCTACGTTATAGCCAAAGGAACGCCCGAGGAGCTTGCTCTGATTCCCGAAAGCGATACTGGTCGTTATCTCAAAACCGTTCTTTAGTGCTGAAGATATGGAAAAGCCCCGAATCCATCAAATGAACCCGGGGCTCTGAAAAAACAAACTTTACTTGATCATGAACGCGATAACGAACGCGTACAAAACCAATGATTCGATCAGCGCCAGGCCGATGATCATCGGTACGAAGATCTTAGGTTGAGCTGCCGGATTGCGGGCAATGCCTTCAAGGGCTGCTGCGGCAGTCTTTCCCTGACCCAAAGATCCGCCGAAAGCGGCAAGGCCGATGGCCAATGCAGCACCAAGAGCGGAGTAGGGGTTAGTCGAAGCGGCGGCGGCACCTTCCTGGGCAAAAGCAACCGAAGTACCAAGCGTGAGGATTAAGGATCCAAAAATAAACAGGGCTCTACGAAAAGTCATTTGAACGAACCGTCCTTTCTTAATGATCATGTGATGTCGACAAAGAGATATAGACCATCGTCATCAAACAGAAGACGAAGGCCTGAATAAAGGCCACAAACACTCCAAGCCCGTAAAAAATAACAGGCACAAGGTATGGAGCCAAACTGCTAAAAGCTGATAGAACAACGTGATCGCCCATGATATTCCCGCGCAAACGCAACGCCAGGGAAAGGGGACGGAAAAGATGAGAAACAACCTCAATCACCAGCAACAGGGGGGCCAACCAAAGTACCGGGCCCAGAAAGTGCTTTAAATACGCCGGACCATGTGCACGGAATCCGGCAAAATTATAATAGATGAACACGAAAGCACCGAGCGCCAGAGTCGTGTTGAGATTGTCTGTCGGCGGCAGCAATCCGGGGATCAGGCCGACGATGTTGCAGGTGAAAATGAAAACAAAGAGTGTACCGACAATCGGGAAATAAACCGGTGCATTGTGTTCGCCGATTACGGATTTCGTTAAACTATAAAGACTATCCGCTATAATTTCGAAGAAATTCCTGAAAGACAATTTACTTTCAGGGATCACGGCGCCTTCTACGCTTTTTATCGCTGATGAAAGCTGCAGTCGCGCCACAAAGGTCGCAACCACCAACATCACCGAGACGATGATCGCCATCACAACGTGATTCGGATAATGCTCCAAACCCGGAATCAATGACAACCAGTTGAAATTATTCCCATGCATGCCGTAAAACCCTCTGACTCCAAAGTAATCCGCCCACCAAGGGCACGGATACCATCGTACCCAACCCGGTTAACAAACCGAGGTTCAACCCGGACGAACTTGAACCGGCTGAAGCTTTAATCAAAAGCATAATAAAAATGCCTATGCAAGCTAACTTAACAGTACCCCAAGATAAAGCCCGAATTGCTGCTGCTGCTCGTTTTTCGCCTGTCAAATTGACTAGGTTCATAACAAAAGCCATGGTCTTCCCAAGCGCGAGAAGATCAATCACAGAGACAGACCAGAACAAGAGCATCCAGTAAAGAGCTACGCGCAACTGGTCTGCCGCGGGTGCAAAAAACCAGCAAATCCCGATTCCGACAACCAGCCAAGCCAGAGAAACTCCCAAGAATCCTAAAATCAGTTTTCGACTGGGCAAAAAAAGCTGCGAAGTTTTATTTTCCATTTTGATCCCAGTCCATTTTCGTAATTTTGAAAATTTTAACCATCGCCAAAATCAATCCAATCAAGCTCAGAACGGCCATCAGCCACATCGGAGCGCCCCAGTTTTTCCATGCATACCAGCCAATAGCGAGTCCGGCCCCGGTATAACCCAGCAAATCCGCAATAATCACGGAAAGCAGACCCAGGTCTCTCAGCATCTTCTGCCGGTTTCTGTCGGATTCATCTTTATTTTGCATGGAACGAGTCGGGAAGTAGCATGAAGCCCAGGACAGTTCAACGAAGTAGTTCAGCGACTTCTTTGGGCTTTACGCTCCCGAATCCGAACCAATTTGATTTCAATCACGTTCGGAGACGGATAAATACCCTTGATCGCAGCATAGCTTTGATACGCCGCATCAAGCTGGTCCATTTCTTCAAGACAGGAAGCAATTCCAAAGCGGGCGAGCGGTACCCATTGGCTTTTGGGATATTTTTTCAGGAAGTCCTCATAAGCATCAATGGCGTCCTGATAGGCTTCGGTGCCCGGCCCTTTTTCGTCCGGTCGTTGCTCGCCTCGTGTGAAAAAGGTGACGCCTATTTCGTAAGCTGCTTTTTCTGCCCATTTTGATTTCGGATGGCCGTGGATCAACGCCCGATACTCCCGGATGGCTCCGCTGAAATCCGCAGCATAGAAGAGACTTTTTCCTATTCTGAAATGAAACTCCGGCGCCTCGGTTGCGACCGGCTTTTGGAGCAGAAGCGCTCTATAATGCTGTACGGCCAGATCGTACTGGTCCATTTTCGAAAACAGCAAGTCACCAATCAACTTTTGGGCCTCCCAGTTCTGGGGGGAGGGCTTGGTGATATCCGCGTAGATTTTCAATTTTCTGGCGGCCTCACTGTACTGGGATAGAAAAAAAATTTGCGTATGTGCTGATCGATATAGCGCCTGAAGTCCGAGCGGCCCGGTAGAATCCTTATTGTAAACCTTGTCAAACTCCGCAACAGCTGCCGAGTACTTGCCTTCATTCCATAGTCTCTCGGCTACAACATAGTTCCGTTTGGCATTATTGACGCTGCAGGCGCTTCCGCAAATGGTGAGGCCTGCCAGCATCAAGCAGATGATCCGTTTACGCGTTGCCGCCATTTCCCTCACCTTCGGAACCAGTCGCGGGCGTTGCAGTTGAATCAGCAGCAACTTCAGCGACAGCCACCTCATTGCTTTCGGCCATGTACTCGAAAGAAACAACCTTTTCACCCGCAGACATGGTCATCAATCGCACACCTTGAGTATTGCGTCCCTGTTCTGAAATTTCCCCTACGTGAATCCGGATCATCTGGCCTTTGTTGGAAACGAGCATGACGTCGTCTTTAGGAAGAACCTGGCGAGACCCCATGATCAGGCCATTTCGGTCGGTTGTCTTCATCGTAATGATGCCCTTGCCGCCACGACTTTGTTGCCGGTACTCGGTTACGGGCGTTCTTTTTCCATAACCGCTTTCTGTAATGGTCAAAAGCTCAAAGGGGGTTGTCTCCGAAGTATCGAGTACTTCCATGGCTGCGACGTTATCACCTTCATCGAGGCTCATGCCAATTACGCCGCGTGCGGTGCGGCCCATGGAACGGACGTCTTCTTCCGAAAACCGAATGCTCATCCCACCCGAGGAGCAGAGGAAGACATCATTGTTGCCTCCTGTAATTTTGGCACTGATCAACTCATCGCCTTCGTCCGTGGTGATGGCAATAATGCCAGCGTTACGCACATTGCTGAATTCCGAGAGTGCCGTCTTTTTAATGATGCCTTTGCGGGTCACCATGATTACGAATTCGGTATCCCTGAATTCCCTGACTGGCAGGATCGCCTTGATTTTCTCTCCCGGTGCGATTGAGATGAGGTTGACAACGGCTTTACCCTTCGCTCCGCGCGAAGCTTCCGGAACCTTGTAAACATTCAGCCAATGCAGACGACCGCGGTCCGTAAAGCAAAGAAGATGTGCATGGGTATTTGTGCGGTAAATTGCCGTGACAAAATCCTCATCACCAGTAGTAACGCCTCTGATACCCCGGCCGCCACGATGCTGGCTCCTGAACAAACTCGGATCAGCCCTTTTGATATAACCCGTGTGGGTGATTGAGACGAGCGTATCCTCGTCTGCAATCAGGTCTTTCATTTCGAAATCTGTCGATTCCCCGGCAATGATTTCAGTCCGGCGCGAATCACCATAGGATTTGCGAATATCAATCAGCTCTTTTTTGATCACTTCATAAACAAGGGCTTCGCTATTGAGAATTTTATTGAGTTCTGCAATCAAAGCGAGAACCTGTTTGAACTCTTCAATGATTTTTTCACGCTCAAGTCCCGTGAGGCGCTGGAGACGCATGTCCAAAATAGCCTGTGCCTGAATTTCACTGAAAGAGAACTTGCTGATCAGGCCCGATTTTGCATCTTCGGGACCTTTCGAACCTTTTATATGCGAGATGATCTCGTCGATATTCTCAACAGCGCGTTTGAGTCCTTCCAAAATATGAGCACGCGCTTCGGCTTTCTTCAGGTCAAAGACAGTTCGGCGGGTCACCACGTCTTTGCGGTGTTCGACAAAAGCCCAAAGCATGTCGCGCAAGTTGAATGTTTTCGGCTGGCCCTGATGAATCGCGAGCAAATTAATACCGAAGTTTTCCTGAAGTTGCGTCATCTTGTAGAGCTGATTCAGAATAACGTTTGAATTTTCACCCTTGCGTATTTCAATAACGATCCGCATTCCTGTGCGGTCGGATTCGTCGCGAAGATCAGATATCCCTTCGATTCGTTTGTCTTTGACAAGTTCCGCGATCTTGGTGATGAGCTTTGCCTTGTTCACCTGATAGGGAATTTCGGTGACGATGATTCGTTCCCGGTCATTTTTAAAAGTTTCGATTTCCGCCTTTGCACGGATAGTAATCGATCCCCGGCCTGTGCGGTACGCGTCCCGAATACCCTGGCTGCTCAGGATGAACGCGCCGGTAGGAAAATCCGGGCCCCTGACGTACTGAATGCAATCTTCGGTAGTCAATGTGGGCTTATCAATCAAGGCAATCGTCGCATCTACAATTTCAGTGAGATTGTGGGGCGGAATATTTGTGGCCATGCCTACGGCGATACCGGAGGAGCCATTTACGAGCAGGTTTGGAATTCTGGCCGGGAGAACCAGCGGCTCGGTCAAGCTGTTGTCGTAATTGGGACCAAGGTCAACGGTCTCTTTCTCCAGATCCTCCAAGAGTTCATCGGACATCTTGGACATCCGGACTTCGGTGTAACGCATGGCTGCTGCGGAATCACCGTCGACAGAACCGAAATTTCCCTGTCCATCAACCAATGGATATCGAAGCGAGAAATCCTGCGCCATTCGCACCATCGTGTCATAAACGGCGGTGTCTCCATGCGGATGATATTTACCGATAACGTCACCGACCACGCGAGCCGATTTCTTATAGGCTTTGTTGTGGGTATTTCCCAAATCATGCATGGCATAAAGAACACGCCGGTGAACAGGCTTCAGTCCGTCGCGGACATCTGGCAGCGCACGGCCCACGATCACGCTCATCGCGTAGTCAAGGTAAGCGCCTCGCATCTCGTTTTCAATTGTTACTACAATTGTATTTTTGTCCTGAGGAGTCGGAGTCTGTTCCATATCAAATCACCATCGAATGAGCGCTGATGCCCAGGTAAAACCGCTTCCAAACGCTGCTGTAGCCACCAACATGCCGGGTTTGAGTTTGCCGGCTTTGATGGCTTCGCTGAATCCGATCGGAATCGTTGCGGCCGTTGTGTTTCCAAATTTTTCAATTGTATTGAAGACCTTGTCTTCGGGAATGCCCAGCTGCTTGGCAACCATTTCGTTGATCCGGAGATTCGCCTGATGAAATACAAACAAGTCGACGTCGGACAGTTTCAAGTGATTGGCCTCGAGCGCTTCCAATACCACTTCCGGCATTCTCCTTGACGCGTGCACGAAAACCGTTTTGCCGTTCATCGCTCCGAAGTGTTCGCCTTTTTCAACCCTCTCTTTGGACATCCAGGGTCCGGCATACGCGCTGCCCGGCGCTTGTATCCATAACTCTTTGGCAAATCGGCCATCGGCGTGCAAATGCGTGGACAGAACCCGAGATCCTGTCGGATCATTTGTCGCAGCAATCACACAAGCTCCCGCACCATCGCCAAAAAGAACCGCGATGTCACGACCGGCGGTTGTCTTATTCAGACCTCGAGAGTGGATCTCCGCACCTACGAGCAGGATTTTTTTATAGGTTCCGCTACGAATAAACTGATCAGCAATCGATAAGCCGTAAATAAATCCAGTGCATTGCTGCCGGATATCAAGCGCGGGAATTCCAGCTAGACCGAGCTTCGGCTGGAGAAAACAGCCGGTTCCAGGGAAGTCATGATCCGGGCTCAGAGTTGCCATGATAATCATGTCAATTTCGCTGGCTTCGATCTTGGCATCAGCCAGCGCTATTTTCGCCGCTTCCAGCGCCAAATCCGAGGTACCTACCGCCTTGTCCTGCTCGACCCAACGCCGTTCTTTGATACCGGTACGCTGCTGAATCCACTCGTCGGTGGTTTCCATTATTTTCTGCAAATCGGAATTTGTTACGATTTGCGGTGGAAGATAGGCTCCCGTACCAACGATTTTCGAAAAAATCATATATCCAGATTCCTGGCGCGCAGGGCGTTTTCTTCGATGAATTGCCGGCGCGGCTCAACCAGATCTCCCATCAGAACAGAAAATATTCCATCAGCTTCGATAGCATCGTCGACGGCAACTTTAAGCAGCGTCCGGCGAGCCGGATCCATGGTGGTTTCCCAAAGTTGCTCCGGATTCATTTCTCCCAAGCCTTTGTATCGCTGAATCCCCATACCTGCTTTGGCGTTCTCGACAACGCGTTCTGAAAGGTCCTCCCCGGTTTCAGCCATGAAGCGGACTTTGCCATCGTCACCAACAACCGTGTAAGGACCCGCGCCGAGAGTCAACATCATCTGATAATGCTTCAGGAGCTCTTCATATTCCGGAGAATCGAGTGTGGAAACATTGATCGGAGCCATTCTTCTGGAACCGTTGATGATGTTTTGAATATTTGCAAACCAGGTATTGTGCTCCGGATCCTTGCCCAGGGTATATTCGAAAACAATGTTCTGCTTCCGGACTTTTTGGGCAATATCAGCCAATATCCCTTCAAACTTCTCTTTGGACTCGAGCGTCGCCGGACGGACGTCTGCTGCAATAAGTCCACGCAGAACTTCGGGATGAATCTTCCGCGCAACCTTTTCGACTGCGCGAGTGAAACGGGAGGCGGATTTCAGCGCGGCAATCGCCTGACTGGTAGGGACAATCTTGTCTCCCGCTTTGATTTGCAAGCCTTCAAGTCCGCTGTACAGGAGATGTTCGGCAAGATCGTGTTCGTTTTTGAGATAGCGCTCTTTCTGACCTTTTTTAATTTTGAAAAGGGGTGGCTGGGCAATGTAAAGATAACCCTTCTCAATAACCTGGGGCATTTGTCGATAAAAGAATGTCAGGAGCAGGGTCCGGATGTGGGAACCATCGACATCGGCATCAGTCATGATGATAATCTTATGATAACGAATTTTCGTGATATCAAAATCGTCTTTGCCGATTCCGGCGCCCAGCGCGGTGATCAGCACCTTGATTTCGTCAGACGAAAGCATTTTGTCAAAACGTGCCTTTTCAACATTCAAGATCTTGCCCTTGAGGGGAAGAATGGCTTGATTGCGTCGTTGCCTTCCCTGTTTGGCCGAACCACCGGCACTATCTCCCTCGACCAGGAATAATTCACAAAGAGCCGGATCTCGTTCCTGACAGTCCGCCATTTTGCCGGGGAGACCGCCAAAATCGAGCGCTGTTTTACGGCGGGTAAGATCGCGGGCTTTGCGAGCGGCGATACGGGCCAGGGCGGCATCCACAACTTTTTGAATCACCTTCTTGGCAACGGCTGGGTTTTGTTCGAAATAACCCTGAAGCCTCTCGTAGGAAATCGTGTTTACGAAACCCTCAACCTCACTGTTGCCAAGCTTGGTCTTAGTTTGGCCTTCGAATTGCGGTTCTGGAATTTTTGCGCTGATGACACAAGCTAGTCCTTCACGAATGTCGTCACCGGTCAGCGTCTCCTTCATGTTTTTCAACATTCCAGAATCCTGCGCGTACTTGTTCACTACCCGGGTCAAGGCCGTCCGGAAGCCCGAAACATGCGTGCCGCCTTCGACCGTATTGATGTTGTTCACGTAAGAAGTGATGACCTCGGAATAGGAGTCATTCCACTGCATCGCGATTTCCACGCCCATCATGTCTTTTTGAGCTGCGATGTAAATAACCTTGTCGTGCAGTTTTTCACGAGACTTGTTCATGTGCTCAACGAACTGGACTATGCCACCCTCATAATGGAAATCCAGACACTTGGCCGGCTCAATACGCTCGTCTGTAAGAGTGATATTGATTCCGCTATTCAGGAATGCGAGCTCACGAAGTCGATTGGCGAGCGTGTCGATGCTGAACTCAACGGTCTCAAAAATTTCGGGATCTGGTTTGAAGGTGGTTTGCGTACCTCTTTTTTGGGTGACTCCTACTTCCTTCAGAGGGGTGGTTGGACCACCGCGTTTGAACGATTGCCGATAAACTTTGCCATTTTGCCTGACTTCAACATGCAGTAATTCCGACAGAGCATTCACTACGGAAGCGCCGACGCCGTGAAGACCGCCCGATACTTTGTAAGCACTCCCGGCCTCGTTGAATTTGCCGCCTGCATGAAGCTTGGTCATGACAACTTCAACGGCAGAAATTCCCGAGCTGTGCATACCGACTGGAATGCCACGGCCGTCGTCCTCAACCGTCACGCTATTATCCACGTGAATTGTCACGTTGATCGACTTGGCATATCCGGCCAGGGCTTCGTCGATTGAGTTGTCCACAATTTCATAAACAAGATGATGCAAGCCACGCACGCCAGTATCGCCGATATACATTCCCGGACGTTTACGTACAGCCTCGAGACCTTCCAGAACCTTGATTTGATCCGCAGAATAGGAAGTACTCTCGGATACCGTTCCTGCCATTGAACTTTCGTCTGATGTAACCATGATCGTGTCTTTCGCTACTTAACTTGATCAGACAAAAGTTCTGCCTGACCGTTAGAAATTCTGAATCTTATTCCTTCAGCCAGCGTCTCTTCAGTTGTCGTAATAAAAACCTGAAGATCCGTTTCAGAAAGAAACCGCAAAAGGAACCTTCTTCTTTCCTGATCCAACTCAGATGAAAAATCATCCAGCAGGAATAGAGGCCGGTGTCCTGTTACACTCCGGAAAAGCTCGATCTCGGAAATTTTGAGAGCGAGTAGCGTTGATCGAACTTCTCCTTGTGATCCGTGCCCTTTTAGTAATTGGCCGCCCAGGAAGAAAGCCCAATCATCGCGGTGTGGCCCGACCAAGGTGTGACCGGCTTTCCATTCGGCCGATTCAAGAGTCGAGGCTTTATTCCGAAATGTTTGTTCTAAAAGTTCTAATGAAGGCAGCCCCGGGTGTCCAGTGAAATGTAAGGGTCTAAAATCGGTATAACCTATTGATAATCCGGGTATTTTTTCGACCCAATTTGATAAATAAATTAACTCTACTTGCGCTCCCATCGGTGAAATTTGATGCGCCGTATTATCTATCGTTTTTGCGACGTTTGCTATCCATCCCAAGCGCTTGGCCGTCAAGCAGGCGGCGTATTTGGCCAAGGGTTCAGTAAATCCCATCAGAAGGTTGTGGTTCGGTCTATCAGAGGTTTTAAGCAGAGCATTGCGTTGTTCCAATACTCGTTGGTATTTCTGAAACAGTTTCAAATACTCTTCATCGTTGGCCGACAAAACCCGATCCAGGTAGGTCCTTCGAATTGCAGGCTCGCCGCGAATAAGATCATGATCACTGGGATTGAATATAACCGTATGAAATCCCAATTCAAAAGAGCCAAATCGTTGGCAAAGATATTGAGTAGAACTTCGATAGGGCTTTCCATTGATTGCCGCGATTTTCGTGGCCTTATTGGCGGAAGCATCAACCATTCTGAAATTAATTTTCAGCTCTGTTCGCCACGCTTCAGCTGCGGCTTGTTTTTCCTCAGAAGTAATCTGGCATATAATTTCAGCCTCGCTCAAACCATGTTGTATGACTTCAGCTGCTTTCGATCCCCGAAAGGACCTGAGAGTCGCCAGGAAGCCCAAGGCTTCGAGAAAACTTGTTTTCCCCTGTCCATTAGCCCCGGTGATAAAATTCAGGTGAGGACCAGGCTCAAGCGTACAATCCGCGACATTTCTGAAATTTTTTAAATGGAGTCTTTCGACTTTCACTAAATTCTCATCGGCATGATCACGTAGGTGTGATTATGTTCTCCCATACCGGAGAGGATTCCTGGACTCAAACGATCCTTCAGATGCATCTGAAGCTTTTCAATTTTCATGACCGAGAGATATTCGAGAATGTATTTGGAATTAAAACCGATTTCCATCGGCTCTCCCGAATATTCGACATCTATTTCTTCGCGAGCTTCGCCCATGTCCGGATTGCTCGAGGAAATGGTCAGACCGCCAGATTGAAGCGTGAGCTTCACCCCTTTGCTTTTCTCATGCGCCAAGAGACTGACCCGCTTTAAAGCCGAGGTAAATACTTCCCGATCCATGGTAACCACGCGATCAGTCCCTTTCGGGATAACCAGTCTGTAATCAGGATACTCGCCGTCTATGAGGCGAATGAAAAGGTATGAAGACTGGAATTTGGCGAAAACGTATCCGCGCTCAAAAGAAAGTCCGATCGTGGACTCACCGTCATCCAGGAGTTTTCTCAATTCGGCCAGACCTTTTTTCGGAATGATGATCCCCCTCTTCATTTCTGGAGTTTTCATCAAGGCTTCGCGGTCTACGAAGGAAAGTCTGTGCCCGTCCGTTGCGGTCATCCGGACGATATTGTTTTCGAGGTGCTCGAAGAAAACTCCGTTCAGGTGATAACGGGTGGCATCAGTCGAAACAGCAAACTGCGTCCGGTCGATCATATCGATTAGCGCATCTGCTCGGGCTTCTGAATAGTTCTTCTCTTCGAATACCGGCAAAGTGGGATATTCATCTGCAGAAAGTGAAACGATCTTGAACCGAGATTTTCCACAAACAATTTCCACCCAATTATTTTCATTCCGGGTGATCTGAAGAGGTTTGTTTGGAAGCTCTCGAACGATATCGAGGAAGCTCCTGGCTGAAAGGGTGATTTTCCCATCAGTTTGTGTAGCCACTGGAAGAGTGATCTTGATTCCTACTTCCAGATCGGTTGCACAAAGAGAAAGCTCTTTGCCTTTTACGGTACAGAGAATGTTTCCCAAAATCTGTACAGTGTTTTTCTTCTCTACGGCAGATTGAACCTTTTGAAGCGCGTTTAATAAAGGTTCGCGCTCAACGGTGAATTTCATACCTGATCCTCGCTCTTTCGAATGTCCTTATCACAGCAAAGAACAATAATAATATATATAAAAAGTAGTAGTAGTAGTAGGGCCTGTGGATGTGTGGAAAAGTATCCTAAGTGCGCGACAAATAAAACAAATACTAATCTAAAACTTCGCGGGACAACTTTCCTCAAACTGGGTGCTTTTGGGGATAAGATCCATTTACGTTTTTTCCACAGCGTCTACACAGGGTTTTGAAAACAGAGTTGTGGAAAATTATGAATAACAGAACCCCAGGCTCAACTAAAGAAAGCCTATTGAACAAAAAAGAGTTCAATAAATGGCTTTCATCCACAGAGGCCCAATCAACAGAAATTTTTTCCAGGAAGTTTGGAATTCAGCACTGTTGGTATGTGGAGTGATGAGGGCAATAGCCTAAGATCAAAGACAAATACACTAAAAATAGTATTAACAAAACTACTGAAAATCTGTGTCTGTTCGAGATATTCACAGGGTTACCCCAGTCCACCACACAGCTTTTCCACAGATTTTAGAACAACCGACCAAAAAGCTTGGGACTTAATCTCTTTTGGGAGCGTGGTCGCGGATGTAATTGACAATGTCCTGAAGGCCGGCGCCGGGAGTAAATATTTCGTGTATTCCGGCGTCTTTCAAAGCGATGATATCATCTTCAGGAATAATTCCACCGACCAGCATTAAGGCATCCGTCAGTCCGGCTTTTTTCAAGCCAGTGATGATCTCCGGGACGAGAGCGTTATGGGCGCCGGACAAAATACTGATCGCTAATACCTGCACGTCTTCCTGTACGGCGGCGTTTACAATCATTTCGGGTGTCTGGTGGAGGCCAGTATAAATTACCTCGTAGCCAGCGTCACGTAGCGCACGTGCGATGACTTTAGCTCCCCGGTCATGCCCGTCCAAACCCGGTTTGGCGACAAGAACACGGATCTTACTGTGCTGTTCTTTGTGTGATTGCATATTAAAAACTCCCGGTTTCACGGTAAATCCCCAAAACACCGCGAAGAGTATCGCAGACTTCCTGAAGAGTGGCGTAAGACTTCACCGCCTCGGTAATCGGTCCGACAAGATTGGTTCCATTGGTTGCGGCTTCTTCTACATTTTTCAGGGCACGGGCGCAGGCTTCAGGATTCCGATTCTTCTTCAGTGCGACCAGTCGCTCGATCTGGCGCTTTTCAACTGAGCGATCGATGGTCAGGGTATTGATTCGTTTTGGTTCCGGAGCCCAGTACTTATTCACTCCCACCATTACCTTTTCTTTGGCTTCAAGCTGCCGCTGAAAATGGTAAGCGCTGTTAGCAATTTCGGCTTGCGGATAGCCGCGTTCGATCGCTTTCACCATGCCGCCCAGCTCATCAATTTTTTTGATATATGCCATCGCGTCTTTTTCAATTTTGGTGGTGAGAGTTTCCATGAAATATGATCCGCCAAACGGATCCACCACATTTGCAACACCGCTTTCTTCAGCAATGATTTGCTGGGTTCTTAAAGCAATCATGACAGACTCATCGGTCGGCAGCGAAAGAGTCTCGTCCATGCTGTTGGTGTGGAGCGATTGAGTTCCGCCCATTATAGCGGCAAGCGCCTGGAGCGAGACACGGACAATATTATTATAGGGTTGCTGGGCTGTGAGCGAAACGCCAGCAGTTTGAGCATGGGTCCGCAGCATCCAGGAACGCGGATCTCTGGCTTGATAGCGTTCCCGCATAAGCTTGGACCAAAGTCGGCGGGCTGCGCGGAATTTGGCAACTTCCTCGAAAAAATCATTGTGAACATCAAAAAAGAACGAAAGCCTGGGCGCAAAGTCATCGACCTTCATCCCGCGAGCGAGACAGGCATCCACATAAGCAAGGCCGTCTGCAAGCGTGAAGGCAAGTTCTTGGACCGCGGTCGCTCCGGCTTCCCGGATATGATAGCCGCTGATACTTACGGTATTCCAGCCCGGATAGTACTTGGCTCCCCATTCGATTGTATCAATGACCAATTCAACCGCGGGTTTTACCGGAAACAGCCATTCTTTTTGAGCAATGTACTCTTTGAGAATATCATTCTGGATTGTGCCCCGGACTTTGTCTTTCGGCACACCTTGCTTTTCGGCTACCGCATAATACATCGCAAGAAGAACGATTGCGGGGCCGTTCACTGTCATCGAGGTCGTAACCTCACCCAAGGGAATCTCGTCGTAAAGGCGCTCCATATCCTCCAAAGAAGAAACGGCCACACCACAGCGCCCGACTTCGCCTATGGATCTCGGGCTATCGGCATCGTAACCCATGAGGGTCGGCATGTCGAAAGCGGTGGAAAGCCCGGTCTGTCCATTCGCCAGCAGCATTTTGAATCGCGTATTGGTTTCTTCCGCGCTTGCAAAACCAGCAAACTGGCGCATCGTCCAGAGTTTGCCTCGGTACATATTGCGTTGCACGCCTCGGGTGTAGGGGTATTCACCTGGAAAGCCAAGATCCCGCATATAATCGAAACCGGATTCTTCCAGATCCGCAGGTGTACTCAACAGCGGCACTTCCATATCACTCAAGGTAGTGAAGCAGCCGGCGCGCGGAGCGGACAGTTGTGACTCCCATTTCGCTTTTGCTTGATCGAGTTCCTTACTAGACATGTTACTCCCGGTTGTTGAGTTCGCTGTCCGCAATCACAATTCTCTGAATCTCGGAGGTACCTTCGTAAATTTCGGTTATCTTCGCATCCCGGAAGTTACGTTCAACCATGTAATCCTTCGTGAAGCCGTAGCCGCCATGAACTTGAATCGCTTTGGTAGCAATCCACATTGCGGCTTCTGAAGCAGAAAGTTTGGCCATCGCGGCATCCTTGGTGTAGCGAAGTCCCTGGTCTTTCTTCTTCGCAGCGTTCCAAGTCAAAAGACGGGCACCTTGCAGCCGGGTAGACATATCAGCGATGAACCACTGAATGGCCTGCAGTTTGGCAATCGGTGCTCCAAACTGCTCACGCTCATTTGCGAATTTTACGGATGCGCCCAAAGCGCACTTTGCGATTCCCAGAGCCTGGGCGGCGATACCGATGCGGCCGCCATCCAAAGTGGAGAGCGCGATTCGGAAACCCTGTCCCTCTTTGCCGAGCAGGCAGTCTTCCGGAACAAAGACATTGTCAAAAAACAGAGCTGCCGTTGAGGATCCGGTGATACCCAGTTTGTCTTCCAGTTTGGCCACCTGAAAGCCCTGGGCCTTTGTGTCGACAATAAACGCCGAAATACCCTTGCTTCCAAGGGAGCGATCCAGCGTCGCAAAAACGATTGCATAATCCGCTTCTTTACCATTAGTAATAAAATTCTTGGACCCGTTGAGCTTGTAACCACCAGGAACTTTCGTCACGGTGCATTTCAAACCACCAGGATCCGAGCCGTGACCGGGTTCAGAAAGGGCGAAACAGCCGAGTTTTTCACCGCGAGCCACCGGGGCCAGGAAAATCTGTTTCTGTTTATCGTTTCCATAGGCCAGAAGTGGATAGCAAACGAGAGAATTATTGACGGACATGATCACACCGGTCGAAGCACAGGCGGCAGAGACCTCTTCCAGGGCCATTGCATAGGAGACTGCGTCCATGCCGGCGCCACCAAATTCTTCGGGAACCATCATTCCCATGAGTCCCATTTCACCAAGTTGTTTGACGATCTCTGATGGAAAGCGATGATTGCGGTCAATCTCAGCGGCTTTCGGGGCGATTTCTGATTTGGCGAAGGCGCAGACCGCCTCCATCAGCATTTTCTTGGACTCATCTGTTTCCGGCCAGTTATTAATCATCGTACTTTCCTTTTTGATCAGAGACCTTGAAAGGTCGGCTTTCTTTTTTCAGAAAATGCGCTCATTCCTTCGCGCTGATCCGGGGACCCCATCAGCTGGCCGAAGGTCTGGGCTTCATAATCAAGTTTGAAATTGAGCCCCACGGATTCCGAGAACTCAGTCATGAGACGCTTGGCGGCCTTTATGGCTGAGCGGGATTGCAAACTGATGGATTTTGCCACTTCCAGAACTTGCGCCATGAAGCCGTCCAGAGGATAAACGGCGTTCACAAGTCCGATTGCTTTGGCTTCTTCTGCCTTCACTTTGCGGCCTGTGAAAATAAGCTCTTTAGCCATCGGAAACCCGACATACCGTGCGAGACGAAAAGTTCCGCCAAATCCTGGAATAATTCCCAAGCCCACTTCTGGTTGACCAAAGACAGCTTTTTCGCTTGCCAGAATAAAATCACAGGCGATTGCCAGCTCAGTTCCGCCGCCGAGAGCAAAGCCATTCACTGCTGCGATTGTTGGCTTCGGCATGAGTTCAAGAATGCGTGCTACCTCATGACCAAGCTGTGAAAAGCGGACGCCATCATTAGGGGAGAGGTCCTTCATCTGGAGGATATCAGCCCCTGCGATAAATGCTTTTTCGCCATCACCGGTGAGGACGACGACGCGAACAGCCTCATCTTTGGCAAGCTCTTCAAGCGAGATTTTGAGCTCCTGAAGAGTTTCGATATTCAGGGCATTCAGAGCAGCCGGCCGAGATATTTTAACGATCGCGATTCCGGGCTCTTTTTTTTCTATAATCAGATTAGTCATATTTGTAAAAACCATGCCCAGTCTTTCGGCCAAGCCAACCAGCCGCGACATAATTTTTAAGGAGCGGGCAGGGGCGATACTTGGAATCACCCAGGCCTTCGTGGAGCACGTTCATAATGGCGAGGCACGTGTCCAATCCGATGAAATCTGCCAAGGTCAAAGGGCCCATCGGTTGATTGGTGCCCAATTTCATGGCATTGTCGATATCTTCAACCGACGCCAGTCCTTCATAAAGGGAGTACACGGCTTCGTTGATCATCGGCATGAGAATCCGATTCACAACAAATCCAGGGATGTCTTTGGCTTCAACAAAAGTCTTGCCCATTTTTTCAGCGGCAGCCTTGGTGACCAGGAAAGTTTCATTTGAGGTGGCCAGCCCGCGGATACCCTCAACGAGCTTCATTACGGGCACCGGATTCATAAAGTGCATTCCAATGACTTTCTCCGGACGCTTGGTCTGCGCTGCGATCGCAGTGATACTGATCGAGGAGGTATTGGTTCCCAGGATCGCCTGAGGGGCACAGATTTCATCGAGCTGGCGGAATAATTTGTATTTTAACTCGACGTTTTCTGTGGCGGCTTCAATGGCGAGATCAACAGTTTTCAGATCCTGCAGACTGCCGACAGTATGGATCGCATTCAAAAGCTTGGTCGCGTCAACGTCGGTCATCTTGCCTTTTTCGACGAGCCTCTTGAGGGATGAGGTGATTTTGTTTTTACCTTTTTCGGCAGCTTCGAGATTCACGTCGGCCAGGAATACCTCAAATCCATTTTGTGCTGCTGTTTGCGCGATTCCGATTCCCATTTGACCCGCACCCAAGACTCCGATTTTCTGAATTGTCGACATACAAGCTCCTGTTAAATAGTGATTCTTGATCAATTTGAATAACTTTTAGATTTCTATTTTCCAATACAGAACTGAGAGAAAATACGGTTTAAAATATCGTCGGGAACGGTTTCGCCGATCAAAAGAGCCAAAGCATGGAGTGCCTGGCGCAGGTCAGATGCAAAAAGAGCGACTTCCGAGGCAGCCATGGCGCGTTTTATATGATCAAGGCTCAGCGACACGGCTTCTTTCTGATCTAACCGGGTGAGTAGCACTTCGCCCTTTGCCCGAGTCAGCCAGTTTTCACAAAATCCGGTAATAGCTTGTACTGATTCATGAATTCCACGGTGATCTTTTGCCGAGGTCAGAATCCAAGGCCCCAACCCAAGTGTCTGGAGGTGATTCTGGCAAACCAAAACCGTTTCAGGATCGATGAGATCAGTTTTGCTGAGAATTCCGAGAGTTTTTTGTTTTGGAGCTCCCAGCACAGCCCATTGCTCTTGCACCGCGGCGAAAGAGTGTTTTGGGTCTGCAATAAAGCTTGAGCTGTCCACTATTAATATCACGAGGTCTGCATCCTGCGAGGCCCGTCGCGATCTCTCGATTCCTTGACTTTCCACATCATCAGTGGAGTATCGGAGTCCGGCCGTATCTTCTAGGCGCAGCGTGACTTTTCCATGGTTTCCGCGAAGGCTCAGGTGTTCGCGTATGATGTCGCGGGTTGTGCCTGCTTGAGAGGCGACAATAGAGCGTTCTTCACCCAAAAGTGCATTGAAGAAGCTGGATTTTCCCGCATTGGGCAGCCCAACAAATGCCACCTTTACGCCGTCTTGCACCCGCACGCCGCGATCATAACTGGATTCCAGAAGGCGCAAAGCTTCTAGAACAGGTAAGAGCCTTGCCTTCAGCGATGGAAGTCCAAACTCTTCCAGATCCTGATCCGAAAAATCAATCGAGGCCTCAGAAAGCATGACGATCTGGCGCAAGTCTTCTGCCAGGCCCACGATTAAACGGACTTGGGAACCCTCGAGTTTCTCCAGGGCCAGAGTGATCGCTCCGTCGCTAGAGGCAGCAATTAGATCGGCAACGGCCTGGGCTTGGCTGAGTGACAACTTGCCATTTTTGACAGCCCTGAAGCTGAACTCGCCCGGCAAAGCCTGGCGTGCTCCCGCTTCAGCCAGGGTTTCCATGAGCTTTAGCGCGATATAGGAACCACCGTGAAGGTGAAATTCAACCACATCCTCCCCCGTATAGCTTTCGGGTGAGACGAAGCGGACGAATAGGGCATCATCGATCGATGTTCCGCTCAAATCGTGTAATGCAATCCGATGAAATTTGCGGGCTTCCGATCCAGCAGCCGCTTTGGTGTCGCTCAATGATTTGAGTATCGCAAAAGATTTCGGACCACTGATGCGGACAACACAGATCGCACCACCGAGAGCTGTTACGATCGCGGCGATTGTGTCTTCTGAAAAATATGCTCCGGTCGAAACCCTATTTTGCACTTGCGATCGACGTATTCGGAGTAATTCCGAGCTTCTTGTTCAAAATGAGCTGCTGGACTATTCCGGCAACCGCACTGACCAGCATATAAAGCGTCAATCCCGAGGGAAGCGCCAACATGAAGCCGCCAAAAATCAGGGGCATGAATTGGAGCATCTTTTGCTGGACAGGATCAGTTGCCGTATTGGGTGTCAGCTTCTGTTGGATATACATCGTGACAGAAAGCAGTACTGGAGTGACATACAGCGGGTCTTTTGCCGCCAGGTCGTGGATCCAGAGGGCGAAAGGAGCGTGATAAAGTTCTACTGAGCCGTAGAGCACCCGGTAGAGCGCAAAAAAGATCGGCATCTGAACCAAAATAGGCAGACAACCTGCCATAGGATTGTACCCATGACTTTTCATCAAAGTGAGCATCTCGCGATTCAGGGCTTCTTTATCATCCTTGTGCTTTTCACGAATGCGCTGAAGTTGTGGCTGGATCCGCGCCATGTCCTTCATACTCTTCATGCTTTTGTAAGTAAGAGGATAAGTGATCAGGCGGACAAAGATTGTCAGAAATATGATCGCTACACCATAATTGAGGGCGAAGCCGTAAAACCATTTGAGTAATTTGAGCAACGGGTAGGCGACAATTGTAAACCATCCAAAGTCGACCGCATGGTCGAGGAGCGGCTCAACCGATCTCAGGAGTTCAAGGTCTTTCGGTCCGAAATAAACGCGCACCGGGATGCTGACAGAGTTTCCTTGAACCGGATAAACCAAGCTGATTTTGCCCGCGCGTGGGCCCAGTGGCTGAATCAAGGCATTCGGTTCTGTCGGGCTTTGGTTTATAACTGAGAACAGGAAGTACCGGTTGGAAGCCGCGATGTACTTGACCGGGGTTGAAACCGGCAGGACAGCCGAAACATCGGTCAGGTTGTTACGCTCGATGGAGTTATTGGTCCAGTAAAGAAGCTGGCGGTCCTGTTCTTCAGGATCGCTTTCGGCGCCCTGAGAACCCAGCGAAATAAAGGCAAATTTTGGGGCAGCGCCCTTGAACTCGGCGTTCAGTTTTACATCTATATAAGGAGTGTCTGGGGTGGTGGTAATTTCACGGGTGATTTTAAGATTGGAGTCCTCATAGGTCCAGAGCGCGCCATTAGGGATATCGCGGAAAGTTCCCATTGCCTGACTGAGGTACGCCAGGGATGAGTCGTCGAAGGCGAGTTCCATTTCGCCTTCCTGATGGAGAACTGAGCGTAAATCAATTGTTGCGGCATCCTTGGCAATGTCGACCTTGTATCCAGATAGTTTCCAGTCCGAAAAGAACTTGGCGCCATTGGAAACGGTCAGCGGGCCTGTTTTTGAAACAAGAGTTCTGATTTCGGGCTTTTGAGTTATGGCCTGAGGAGGGGTGGAGAGCCCAGAAGAGGCTTTCTCGTTCTGAGAAACAATTGCCGAAGGAGCAGCGGGAATGAGAGCCTTTTGCTGGCGCTGCTGTTCCTCCAGCTGGGCCTGTTGATAAGCAGCCTGCTGGGCGGTTTGCGGTTCAAGGTAATATTTCTGCCATGCGACAAAAATTAAGAAACAAAGGGTAATAGCTAAAAATGTTTTACGATCCATGGTGGAAATCAGGCCCTTTCTTTTCGGAATATAGCTCCGGGGATAGCACAGCTTCTTTGGGAGTGCACGCTTCACTATAAAGGGAGCAGCACCTAGCCGTTTGATTCGGCGTTTTTTTGGCTGGGGGCACGGGGTCAAAACCAGATTTCCCGGAGAAGGGCTGGCATTTGGCTACTCGGATTAAAGTGAGAGCAATGCCCTTCATAAGACCGTGAGTCCGGAGCGCCTCGGGGCCGTATTCACCACAGGTTGGCTGAAACCGGCAACCATAACCGGGTCCTGCCAATGTATGAATCACGGGCGAAATCAGCCAACGATAGGCTCGGGAGAAAACCAGTAAGATAAAATCGAAAAATTTAGCCAATACCCAACACACGGTTCAGCTCATTTCTGAAGCAAAGCCCCAGTTGCCTTGAATAGGGGTGGGCCAGCTTTTTACTGGCGGGGATAACAACATTGTAGTCAAAACTTCCCAGTAAAGGCGCACGTCTGCGGAAAGCCTCGCGTATTTGACGCTTGGTCTTATTCCGGTCAACGGAAGAGCCCTTTGCTTTAAGCGTAATTCCCAGCCGGAAATGACCCAGATCATTTGGAATGCGAAATATAATGCATTCTGATAGCCGGAAGACGGAACTTTGGTTAAAGAACCGCCGGTACTCCCACGAATGAAGGAGCCGCTTCTTGGGTGTTAAAGCCTGCGTACGATCAGATTTAGTCTTAATACTATTTCGAAGCGACGGAGACGCTCAGGCGCTTACGGCCTTTTGCCCGACGTCTTTTCAGGATTTTTTTCCCATTCGGGGTTTTCATGCGAGCGCGGAAGCCGTGTCTGCGGCGGCGCTTGGTGCGACTCGGTTTGTATGTCCTCTGCATAAATACTAAACTCCACTAGAAATTTTGAGATGAGAGAAGTATCGGACCCGCGATCCGTTGTCAAGGAGAAGCCCGCATGCTATGCGATGAGACCTCTTTATGAGAACATCCCTCAACATCGACGTTAATAAATGGCCGGATCTTTGGCAAGCCGCCTACCGGGTAATTGAACAAGAGGTCGTTCCGACCAAGCTTCAGGCCTGGATTCAGCCCCTTGAAATGGCTGGAGTAGAGGAATCTGCTTCGGGAATGCGCGTTCAGCTCGTTGCCGCCAATAAATTTACGGCGGATTGGGTCAGAGATAATTACAGGCAGGTATTGGAATCCGCTTTCACGAGAGCGACGGGCGCCAAGTGTGAAGTTGCCATTTCGTTCAAAGAGGCGGGACAGGATTCTGCAAATGAAGCGGGCGAAGCGGGGCAGGTGAACTCATCTTATCAGCCGCCGATTGAGGACCCCCTGGATCGCTCGATTGAAGTCTCGAGCAATACAGATTCAGGTTCGGGTCAGTTTAATGACCGTGGCCGGAGGCAATCTGATTCCAAGCTGG
The DNA here is from genome assembly GCA_001769805.1 of Bdellovibrionales bacterium GWA1_52_35. Classification (GTDB taxonomy): domain Bacteria; phylum Bdellovibrionota; class UBA1018; order UBA1018; family UBA1018; genus GWA1-52-35. Next base: position 193,008 of record MEPO01000021.1, on the reverse strand, counting down.
ATAATCGGTATATTTTCAATAATTTTGTTGTAGGCGCGAGCAATCAGTTTGCCCACGCCTCATGCGTCGCCGTCGCAGAAAATCCAGCAAGGCAGTATAACCCCTTGTTCCTTTTTGGCCCGCCCGGCTTGGGGAAAACTCACCTGCTTCATGCTATTGGTAACCATCTTTTGATGAGAAACCCCAATGCCCGGGTTGCGTACCTTTCCGCAGAAGGTTTCGTGAATGACCTGATCGATTCACTTCAACATAAAAAAATGCCGCAGTTCAGGACCAAGTATCGCGATAGTTACGATATGATTCTGATCGACGATATCCAATTTCTCGCGGGCAAGAAGTCGAGCGAAGAGGAATTTTTTCATACCTTCAATGCTCTTCACGGGTCCAAGCGGCAGATCGTGGTGAGCAGTGATCGTCCACCCAAGGAGATCGAGGGCCTGGAAGAGCGTATTCGCACCCGGTTTGAATGGGGTCTGATTGCGGATATAGCGCCACCCGAAATTGAAACTCGTATCGCCATTCTCAAGGCTAAGGCAGAGCGGGACGATATTTATCTTCCGGACGACGTAGCAACATTTTTGGCTACCCACATCAAGTCGAATGTTCGGGAACTCGAGGGCGTGTTGATTCGTTTGCAAGCCCAGGCTTCTTTGACGGGTGCGGAAATTTCGCTGGAGATGGCCAAACACGAGCTCAAAACAGCAATTCCTGAAGAAGGCTCCCACTTTACGGCGGAGGCGATTCAAGCGGCAGTCGTGAAGCATTTCCGGATCCGGGTGCAGGACCTCAAATCAATGAATCGGTCGCGGAATATCGCGATGCCGCGGCAGATCGCCATGTACCTCATGCGGAAATACACGAGCATGGGTTATAAGGAAATCGGGGCCTATTTTGGTGGCAAGGACCACTCCACGATTCTTTATGGCTGTGCGCAAATCGAAAAGAAACTCGAATCCGACAGTCAGATCCGCGATGCGGTGGAAGCAATTCAGAACTTGTTATAGGCGAGCGCCCGGAGAGAGCGCTCACTTGTTTAATTTTGAAACTTGCGCTAACGTGCGGAAGATCAATACGGTGCGGGCGTAGCTCAGTTGGCTAGAGCGCGAGCTTCCCAAGCTTGAGGTCGAGGGTTCGAACCCCTTCGCCCGCTCCATTTTCCCCTAAATAACTTGGCTCTTTCTTCTTTTTGCAGAGTGTTATAATTCGCCTTCTATAATATGAAGTTTGATGTCGTTATCATAGGAGGGGGTCATGCGGGGGTTGAGGCTGCGCACGCAAGCGCAAAGCTTGGCTGCAAAACTGCGCTGATCACTCTCGACGAGACTCGAATCGGCTTTATGTCTTGCAATCCCGCTATTGGTGGTCTGGCCAAAGGACAGTTGGTGAAAGAGATCGATGCACTTGGCGGAGTTATGGGCGTGATCACTGATCAAACCGCTATTCAGTATCGCCGCCTGAATGCGAGCAAGGGTCCTGCGGTGCGGTCATCGCGGGCGCAATGTGACAAAAACCGCTATGCTCAAGCGGCCCAAAAGTTTCTTCGGAATATTCCCAATTTGAGCATTTTATGCGGCGAAATCGCTGAAATCGAAGTAGAGAATGGACGAGTCTGTGGCCTGCAGACGACCGACGGACTTCATTTGGAATGTAGGGCGGCCCTCGTAACCGCCGGCACTTTTTTAAAAGGAGTCATGTTTACCGGATTCGAAAAATCCGAAGGTGGCCGCGCAGGGGATCGGGCTGCCGGTGTTTTAAGCGAAAACCTGCGCAGGTTGGGATTTCAGCTGGGTCGTTTAAAAACAGGAACGCCACCGCGCTTGAAGAAATCGAGCATTGATTATTCTCAATTGACCCCACAGCCGGGTGACGAGCAGCCGGTGCCGTTTTCTTTTTATTTTAGGCCCGAGCGGTTCCCCGTTCTTCCGCAAATTGATTGCCACATTACGTATACGAATGAGAAAACCCACCGAATTATCGAGGCAAACTTCGGGAAATCGCCGATGTACACCGGTCTAATAGAGGGAGTGGGTCCGCGGTACTGCCCTTCAATCGAGGACAAAGTCAAACGATTTACACACCGGTCTCGGCATCAAATCTTCTTAGAAACTGAAGGGTTAGACATAGAAGACGTGTATGCTAACGGCATCTCGACCAGCCTGCCGCGGGAAGTGCAAGATGAATTTGTCCATAGTATCACTGGTTTAGAGCATGCGGAGTTTGTCCGGTACGGCTACGCTGTCGAATACGATTGTATTGATGCCAGAGTCCTGAAGTCGACGCTAGAGTCCAAGGATATCAATGGGTTATTCTTTGCTGGCCAGGTGAACGGCACTTCTGGGTATGAAGAAGCTGCTGCCCAAGGCCTGATTGCTGGCTTGAACGCAGCGTTACAAATTTATAATAAAGAGCCTTTTGTCATTGAGAGGTCTCAAGGATACATGGGTGTTCTGATCGATGATCTGGTTACAAAGGGGGCAGATGAGCCTTACCGGATGTTTACCTCTCGCGCTGAGCACCGGCTTTTGCTCAGAGAGGATAATGCGGATCTCCGTTTGAGTGAGAGGGGTCACGCTCTGGGGTTGCTGTCGGAAGACTCTTACCGGATGTTTTTGGCCAAAGGAGAGGCTATCGCAGCCGCGCGAACGCTGCTTTCAGGTTTTTTTCTTTACCCCACAGAGGAGACGAATCAAAGGCTGGCGAAGGAACTCGGTCTGGGTGCATTGAAAGACCGGGCAGGAGCGGACGCACTTCTTCGAAGACCGGAATTCAGCTGGAAGACGCTTTGTACGTTCGGCATGACCGGTGAGGTAATCCCTTGCGATGCTGCCGAGCAGGTCGAGATCCAGATTAAGTACGAAGGCTATATTCGACGGGAGATGGAGCTGCTTTCGGGTATGGCAAAGTATGAATTACTGAGAATTCCTTCGGAGCTTGATTTGGAAAAGGTTCCGGGCTTATCAAACGAAGTGAAATCCCGCTTTCGCGCGAGCCGACCCGAAACGATCGGCCAGGTATCGCGGATGAGGGGGGTTACTCCTGCAGCAGTAGCAAATTTGCTGATCTTTTTGAAAATGAATACTGGTTCTTTGAACCGAGTAGTCGAGGTGAGTCGTGATTAATCAAGGCGAGTCAGCACAGGAATCTCAGTTACGAGCCTATTTAACAGAACTGAGCCCGCTTTTGAGCGAAGCTCAGAATGATTTGATCCTCCAGTTTTACAGGAAGCTCGTGACAGAGAATGAAATCCAGAATCTCACGCGTCTGATTTCTCCCCGGGCTTTTATAGAAGGGCATTTGCAAGACGTCCTGGCACTCTTGAAGTCAGGATTAATGAATTTCCCAGCGTTGGATCTGGGTTCAGGGGGTGGGGTTCCGGGGCTGCTTGCTGCCTGTATTTCGCCGGGGAGCTGGGTTTTGACCGAATCCGAGGGTAGAAAGGCTGAATTCCTATCAAAAACGACGGAAGAGCTGGGACTTTCTAACGTTAAAGTGTTTTCAGGGCGTGCGGAGCTCTTTTTAAAGTCCAATTCAGTGTCTTCGATCGTTGCCCGGGCCGTGGGTCCGGTTGGGCGAATTTATTCGTGGTTGGAGACATGTTCCACGTGGAACAATCTCGTTCTATTGAAAGGACCGGGTTGGGAAAAGGAGTGGATTGAATTTTCTGCGGGTCGAAACAGCAGGAGACTGAAAATCGATGGGCATTTTGATTATATCGTTGGCCCGGAGAACAAACAAAGGGTGATCATCCGTCTTTTGCGTGTTCCACGTGGAACAAAGAAATAGAATAGAGCTAATTTTTTCCAAACGAAATAACGAAGCCACTGCATAGCCAACTCTATCCATAATATGGCTATCCAAAAAAATAATAAACTTCGTAAAAATAATCTTGCTCGTTTAGATATTCACGGTTAGCCTACCGGAATAGATTTCATGTTTTTAGAGTTTTTAGCCTTAAAACGATTATCCACACCAACCACAACCACACATTACGGGGGCGCTGATTGCAGGCGCCCCCGAAAAAGTGGTTTGTTCGCGGAGAGGAAATAGCGGATGGGTAAGATTATCGCGATCGCAAATCAAAAGGGCGGAGTTGGCAAAACAACTACGACCGTGAACTTGGCCGCATCACTCGCGGTAGCCGAAAGAAGGGTTCTTGTAATTGATTTTGATCCACAGGGCAACGCATCGTCGGCCCTGGGGGTTGATAAGGCAGCCGTCGCAAGCGCAAAAACTGTTTATCATGCGCTGATCGGCGAAGCGAAGATGTCAGAAGTGATTCGGCCAACTGAATTGGAATGCTTGTTTGTTGCCCCTTCCAATACGGATCTCTCAGGAGCTGAAATTGAATTAGTGACGGCCTTTGCACGCGAAAGCAAATTGAAGGCCTCTCTCGCAGAAATCAAGGATCAATACGATTTTATTCTGCTCGATTGTCCTCCCTCCCTAGGCTTGCTGACCATCAATGCCATGAATGCCGCCGACAGCTTTCTGGTTCCTTTACAGTGCGAATATTTTGCACTCGAGGGATTGTCTCAGCTGATGCACACGGTTTCGCTGATACGACAAAGTATCAATCCTGGCCTTGCCGATGAGGGCATCGTGCTGACGATGTATGATACCCGCAACAATCTCGCCCATCAGGTTGTAAAGGAAGTTCGCACCCATTTTGGCGACAAGGTGTTTGAGACAACCGTTCCGCGCAATGTGCGCCTGAGCGAATGCTCCAGCTTCGGTAAGCCGATTGTCCTCTACGACATCGACTCAAAGGGCTGTCTTGCTTATTTGAATTTAGCGAAGGAGCTTTTGGCAAGGAATCAGCCAAAGGCAGTGGCTCCAATGCGAACTGAGCGTGTCGAAGAGGCCGCGCCAGTTTCAATGACTATTTGAGTGAGTGATGTCTAACGGAGGGGTTGTGACACAAAAGCAGGTTTTAGGTAGAGGCTTGGGGTCGTTATTTCCTGGCGTAGGAGCAATGCCACAAACCGGAGCTGGGTTGCCGCCAGCCGGCGCAATTTCGGCAGGACCGGCGTCGATTGCGGTTCAAGCGCCCGTTGTGACGAGCGAGGCTAATAAAGATCGGCACATGGGAATTGCGCTCGCTTTTGTCGATGACATTCAGGTCAATCAATATCAGCCGCGCCGCGAGTTTGATCCGGCCGCAATTGAGGAACTCGCGCAGTCCATTCGTGAGAATGGAATCATCCAGCCGCTCGTTGTACGGAAAACTGCCATTGGTTCGTACGAACTGATCGCTGGCGAGCGGCGTTTGCGGGCGGCAAAAAAAGCTGGACTCAAGCAAATTCCCATAGTGATTCGCCGGTCGACTGATCGGGAAGCACTCGAGCTTGCGTTGATTGAAAATATTCAACGCGAGAATCTGAACTGCATTGATACGGCGCTCGCTTACTTTCAGCTCATTCAGGATTTTTCTCTGACCCAAGAGGAAGTTGCACTTAAGGTCGGTAAAGACCGGGCGAGCGTGGCCAATCACATTCGATTGCTCAGGCTTCCCGAGGCGATTATCGATGATTTGAAAAAAGGTATTCTTACCTTTGGACATGGTAAGGCTCTTCTGAGTCTTGAGGACAGCGAGCTTCGCCTTCGCGCTCGGGCGCAGATCATTGAATACCGGATGAGCGTTCGAGACACCGAGGCGCTCGTTGATAAAATGAAGTCGGGTGCCGTAATTGATTCCGCAGCCGCCGTTCCGCCGATTTCAGCTGCAGTCGTTCTTTCGCCGGTTAGAGCGCGCCTGGTGAATCTTGCACAAAATCTGACTCGAGTCTGGTCGACACGAGTGGAGCTTAAAGGTTCGGAGCGCCGCGGCAAAATTACTTTTCATTATAGTTCACGCCAAGAGCTTGATCGGTTGCTGGAAGCCATGCAGAATCAGAAGGTATGAAAAATCAGCGACTCACGGTTTCTGCGGCCGACACGGCGGTTACAGGTGTAATCGATCATGGCTGCGAATTTGAAGGGAAGCTTTGCTTCACCGGCACTGTCAGGATTGGCGGAGTATTTCGCGGGGAGATATTTACCCCCGATGTGCTCGTTATCAGCGAAGGCGCTCGGGTGAATGCTGAAATCGAAGCCGGCGCCGTGATCATCAGCGGTGAAGTGAATGGCAGCATCCGGGCGAAGCATCGGGTTGAAATTCACCGGCCGGCAATTTTTCGGGGAGATATTCTTACCCCCAGCTTGAGCGTTGATGAGGGCGTGATTTTCGAAGGTGTCAGCAAGATGGCTCAGAGCTCTCCTGGCATGACCAAGGCTTTTGCCGCAGTTTCGAAATCCTAGTTGACCCGTGTTGGCAGGGCATGTTAGCCAACTTTAAAGTTTCTGAACTATTTTAGGAGTTTGAATTGAGCGCCATTCTCGAGCAGCTTGGTTTGGATGGATCATTTTTCATTCAAGTCGCAGTTTTTGCGGTCTTGTTCTTTGTTCTTACGCGGGTGTATTTCCGCCCGTTTATGAAGCTATTTGATTTACGTCATCAGCGCATCATTACGGACAGACAGGCGGCCGAAAAACTGATGTCCGAAGCCGATTCAAAATTCGAAGACTACAAAAACAAAATTGCCCAGGAACGCGCGGCAGCACGCAGGGACTTTGAATCCGTAATACAGGCTGCGCGCGCGGATGAATCAGCTATTCTTGGTCAGGCAAGGGATGAGGCGAAGAAGATCACCCAATCGACTGCCGAAGCCATCGCCGGCCAGCGGGATCAGTTAAAGAAGCAGTTGGAAGGCGATGTTGATGTGCTTGCCACCGCAATTGCTGAAAAACTTCTTTCAAGGAAGGTTTAAATTAAAAACCATGAACACCTTGATTTTACCATCCATAAACCTTCTTATCCTGCTTGCGGTGCTGTTTTATTTTCTGCGGCAGCCGATCAAGGATTTTGTGAAAGCTCGTCACCATTCCGTGGCCACGGAGCTGCAGAAATCGCAGGGTATGCTGCGTGAATCAAAAATAAAATACGACGAATTTGTAACGCGACTTTCTTCCGTGGATTCAGAAATAGAAAGTTTGCGAATGACGTCCAGACAAGATGCACTCGAGATGAAAGCGCGAATTCTGGCTCAAGCCCAGAAGCTCTCTGTCAACATCCAGTCGGATGCCAAAAATGCTGCGATGACCTTGAGGAATGAGCTTAAGAGCGAATTATCCAAGGAGCTGGGCGAAGCAGTCCTGAGTCGTGCGGCCAAGATCATTTCAACCAAACTTTCGTCTGCCGATCATTCTAAGATTCGTAACGATTTTGCCCGCCAAGTGGGGGGTTCCCAATGAGCGTCGCACACTCCTACGCAAAGGCGCTCTACGAGGCAGCAATCGACTCCACAAAAACCGAACTGCAATTGGACCAGATTGCCGCAGAGATTGATAAGCTCGTGGCGCTTGTGGCCGGGCATAAGGAACTTCGAATTGTGCTGAACGGACCACTCGCAAGCGCCAAAGAAAAAGGCGCTGTATTGGATGCGGTTTTTAGTAAGTCGGAGGCACCGAAGCTGGTGCTGGATTTCCTAAAACTGCTGGCGCGAAAGGGTCGCTTCTCGGAGCTTCCCGCGGTACGAGAGGCGTTTTATAAAATCCGCCTGGCCGCCAACGGCGGCATGGCGGGGACGCTCGTTTCCGCAGAGCAGCTGGCTACAGCGGATATCGAAGAGCTCACCAACGTGTTCAGCAAGAAGCTTGGAAAAAAGGTAGCATTCGAGGTTTCTACCGATTCTTCTCTTTTGGCAGGAGTTAAGGCTCATGTGGGTGGAGTGACATATGATGGCACTCTCCGTGCTGAGCTAGAACGCCTTCGTGACAGATTAACTATTTAGCATTTATTTGATTCGAGGAAAGCATGCAGATTCGTCCAGAAGAAATTACCCAGATCCTGAAAACTCAGCTTTCGGACTTCGATAAGAAACTCGATATTTCCGAGACCGGGACCGTGGTCGCCGTAGGCGACAGCGTCGCAAAGGTTTATGGACTTGAGAAGGCCATGGCAGGAGAGCTGGTTGATTTCGGTAATAATGTTTCCGGAATGGTTCTCAACCTGGAAGAGGAAAGCGTTGGAATCGCGGTTCTCGGTGACGATACGCTGATTAAAGAAGGTTCGACCGTCAAGCGTACCGGACGAATTGTTCAGGTACCGGTGGGCAAGGAGCTCTTGGGCCGTGTAGTGAATGCCTTGGGTTTACCCATTGATGGTAAAGGTGAGCTGGGCGGCAAGGAATTCCGGAAAGTGGAAATCAAAGCCCCCGGAATTGTCGCTCGACAGTCGGTAAAAGAACCCCTGCAGACCGGATTGAAAGCCGTTGATTCCATGATTCCAATTGGACGCGGACAGCGCGAATTGATCATTGGCGATCGGCAGACCGGAAAGACCGCACTCGCAATTGACACAATTATCAACCAGAAGGGCCGCAACGTATTTTGTATTTACGTTGCCATCGGCCAGAAGCAATCCACGGTTGCACAGGTTGTAGATAAACTCCGTCAGCAAGGTGCGTTGGAGCATACAATTATCGTAGCGGCTTCTGCTTCCGAGCAGGCCCCGATGCAATTCCTGGCAGCTTATGCCGGTGTGACCATGGGCGAATGGTTCCGTGATAACGGAATGCATGCTTTGATTGTTTACGATGATCTGACTAAGCAGGCGCAAGCCTATCGGCAGCTCTCGTTGCTTCTGCGCCGTCCTCCGGGTCGCGAAGCTTATCCTGGCGACGTCTTTTATTTGCACTCGCGTCTGCTTGAACGCGCAGCGAAGCTTTCAGATGCGCTTGGTGGCGGTTCTTTGACCGCGCTCCCGATTATTGAAACCCAGGCCGGTGATGTCTCTGCGTACATTCCGACCAATGTGATATCTATTACTGATGGACAGATTTACCTCGAAACCGACCTGTTCTATTCCGGTGTCCGGCCGGCGGTGAACGTCGGACTTTCGGTTTCCCGCGTCGGCGGCAGTGCCCAGACGAAAGCCATGAAGCAGGTCGCGGGCTCACTTCGTCTGGACTTGGCCCAGTACCGCGAGAAGGCAGCATTCGCGCAGTTCGGTAGCGATCTCGACGTTGCGACCCAGAGACAGCTCCAACGTGGTCAACGTCTGGTTGAAATTTTAAAACAGGGTCAATATGTTCCGATGTCCGTTGAAAAGCAGGTATTGATGATTTACGCCGGCACTAACGGGTTTCTGGATAGTTACCCGGTCGACAAGCTTGGTGCATACGAGCGGCAGCTATTTGATTTTGTTGAAAAGAAACACCCGGAAATTTTTTCTGAAATCGTCACTAAGGGTAAAATTGACGATGCCCTCAAAGCGACAATCAATGCGAGCTTGAAAGAGTTTGACGGGGTCTTTTCGGCCTAAGCAGGCACGGATAAATTATGGCAAGCATCAAGGACCTTAGAAAGCGTATTAGTTCTACAAAGAATACGCAGCTGACGACGAAAGCCATGAAAATGGTATCGGCCGCAAAACTGCGTCGTGCGCAAGATGCGATCACCAACCACCGTCCATACGCAAGAAGAATTGATGCTTTGATCAGGCAGGTTTCGGCCATGGCGGAGTCACCTGAAGATCAACCCCTGCTTCGGAAGCAGCGGAATATCGAGGCGGGCGATAAGAAAAATGTCATGCTGGTGCTCGTTACCTCTGATCGCGGACTGTGCGGCGCGTTCAACGGAAACATAATTAAGGCGGCAGCACGCTGGGTGGCGGCAAATTCAGATTTTTACAACAAAATCGAGCTCTCTTTTGTCGGCCGCCGAGGCTACGATTTTTTCAAAACTAAAAAAATCACGCTGGGTACTTACTTTCAGGAGCTGGGTGGTAAGGTCACCTTTTTCAAAGCCAAGTCATTGTCAGACGCCGTTATCGACTCCTATCTGTCCGGACGGGTTGATGAAGTAAAGTTCATCTACAACGAATTCAAAAATGTCATGAGCCAGAAGGTAGTCGTGGAAAATTTCCTGCCCCTTCAGGACGAGGCGCCCACGAGTTCTGCAACCAGTGCTGCGGCAGCCGGTACACCGATTGCCGTTGAAACCGGCGTTTACATCATAAGACCGAGTTTGAAAGAGATTCTCGATGAATTGCTGGCGAAGCATTTTGCCATTCAGACATTCAGAATCATGCTTGAATCACAGGCCGGAGAGCACGGTGCCCGCATGTCGGCAATGGAAAGTGCCACCAAGAACGCCGGAGAAATGATTCGTAAACTGACGCTGCAGTACAACAAACAGCGGCAGGCGGGAATTACCAAAGAATTGCTTGAGATCATCGCGGGCAGCGAATCTCAAAAAACTTGATTCAGTAGTCTTAAGGAGAAACGAGAGTTTATGTCAGCAACTGCAACAAAAGAAAACTTAGGTCGAATCAAGCAGATCATCGGACCCATTATCGACGTAGAGTTCGAGTCGGGTCATCTGCCCGCGATCTACAACGCTATTCGTGTTACTAATCCGAGCATTAACGACAAGGAATGGAACCTTGTCCTGGAAGTCGCTCAGCACCTTGGTGAGAACACGGTTCGTTGTGTCGCCATGGACAGCACGGACGGAATGGTGCGCGGTCATCCGGCAAAAGATACCGGCGCGCAAATTCAGATGCCAGTAGGTCGCGAGACCCTTGGACGAATCCTGAACGTCATCGGCGAGCCGGTGGATGAACTCGGCCCGGTAAATACGAAGAAGACCTATCCGATTCATCGTGCGGCTCCCAGCTTCCGCGATCAATCCGTGCAGGTTCAGCCCTTTTTCACGGGAATCAAGGTAGTTGATCTTCTCGCTCCCTATGCTCGCGGCGGCAAGATTGGTCTCTTTGGTGGCGCCGGTGTAGGCAAGACCGTGCTAATCATGGAACTCATCAACAATATTGCCACCCAGCATGGTGGCTTTTCAGTCTTCGGCGGCGTAGGTGAGCGTACCCGTGAAGGTAACGATCTTTGGGTGGAGATGAAAGAATCCGGAGTTATCAACAAGACCGCGTTAGTTTACGGCCAGATGAATGAGCCGCCAGGCGCGCGTGCTCGCGTCGCCCTCTCGGCCTTGACAGTGGCGGAGTATTTCCGCGACGAAGAAAATCAGGACGTTCTTCTGTTCATTGACAACATCTTCCGTTTCACGCAGGCAGGTTCAGAAGTATCTGCTCTGTTGGGACGCATTCCCTCTGCTGTCGGCTACCAGCCAAATCTGGCAACCGAGATGGGTGAGCTCCAGGAGCGAATTACCTCTACGAATAAGGGATCGATTACATCCATTCAGGCCATTTATGTGCCTGCTGACGATTACACCGATCCGGCTCCGGCAACGACCTTTGCACACCTTGATGCGACGACCAATTTGTCGCGTCAGATTGCCGAGCTCGGGATTTATCCAGCAGTGGACCCCCTGGCTTCGACATCCCGTGTCTTGGATCCCCGGATCATCGGCGAAGAGCATTATAATGTTGCGCGCTCTGTTCAGCAGGTGCTTCAGCGATATAAAGAGTTGCAGGATATTATTGCCATTCTTGGAATGGACGAACTTTCGGAAGACGACAAGCTGGTCGTCACCCGGGCACGTAAGATCCAGCGCTTCCTTTCCCAGCCGTTCTTTGTTGCCGAACAATTTACCGGAATCAAAGGTAAGTTCGTCAAGATTGAGGAAACCATCAAAGGCTTCCGTGAAATCGTCGCGGGTCAACACGATGATATTCCTGAGCAGGCATTCTGGATGGTCGGAACGATTGAAGAGGCCGTCGAGAAAGCCAAAACTCTGCGCTGAAGCGTTGAGTGGGTTTGATTCAGGAGAGGTAATATGAGTCTAAAACTGACAATTCTTTCTCCAGAGCGCAGGCTTCTAGAGAATGTTTCAGCAGAGTCGGTGACCCTCTTTGGCAGTGAAGGCCAGATTCAGATCATGCCGGGTCATGCTCCGTTCATTGGAGTTCTTGAAACAGGGACGTTCAGCTATCGGCCCGCCGGAGGCCAGGACATCGTCGGAGCGATCTCCCACGGCTTTTTTGAGGTAAAAGACGACAAGGTGGTCGTTACGGCCGAGACTCTGGAACTCAAGGCCGAGATTGACGTAAACCGGGCAAAGAAAGCGCAGAAACTGGCCGAGGACGCACTCAAAGCAGCAGACCTGGACGAAAAGAAGTTTAAAAAATACCAGCTGAAGTTGCAGAGATCCTTGATTCGGCAGCACTTGGGTGAGTAGTCAACCGAACTGATCCCGGAATCTTTTGCCTATCCTCGAATAGTCGGAGTGCTATTCGGATAACTTGCAGAAGGTTTGAATTACCGTTATTCTTTTACTAATGATCAGGTTGCGTGGTGCACTCGTCCTGCAAGGAATGCAGTCGAGGTTTCACCGTCGAGAGCAATTTGCATCATTTGTATAGTATAATTGGGGCTTTTTCGAGCTTGTGAAAGGATTCATTCGTTCGTGTTCACTAGGATGGTGAGAGGTTCATTATCTTCGGATGCCGTATATGCTTCGGGCGTTGCATCGCTCGTAAGTGGCATTTCTATTCTCATTGCCGCCAATTTTGCAATTTCTTCATTCAGATCCGCGCCGGACGTGACGGTGGATTTTGGAAACTTGACCTGGCTTTCTAAAGCCAAAGTGAGCGCGCTGAGCGCGGGGTCGGTGGAAAAGCTGAATGCTGCTCTTCCCTCGGACCTGACTTATGCCCCGCTTCCGCAGCGAAGGCTAGCAGCTAAAATAGTCATCAGAGCAAAAGCAAAGCCTCATCGCGATGCCATACAGATTTCACGGGCAGCGCCAGCGATTGCCGTTGAGCCGGTCCTGACGGAGCCGACAGAAGCTCAAAAGCTGGAAAACATTCATCTCATGTTGAGGGCCCGGTTTATAGCCCTGGCGATAGACGTCGCTCCTGTTCAGATGGTTACTCAGGTTCAAAATCTGAATAACCAGAAGTTAAAACCGAGACGACTGAATATCCATCCTCGAAAAAAGTCAACTTTGTCCGTAAAAGCAGTGTCTTCCCCAGCGCAAACTAACGACGAGATCAACACTAAGCGGGCTTTTGAGCCGGAGACCCAACCCGTTGATTCAACACAGGTGCTCCTGGCTGCGCTGCAGAGTCAGGAAAACCTGGATCTGAATCGAGCCATCCAGGCCATAGCAGAGCGGGTATCGGGCCTTACAGATTCACAAAAATCTATAGAAGTTAATAATAATGCCCACGAAAAATTGGTTAGCCATCAATCCAACGACCGAGAACTTTCGGATCACCTGAATATTCAAAAGGCGGTACAAGCATTGGCACCGGTTGTGAGGACCAGTGAAGAGCGTCTGACAACCGGTAGAGCAGATGGGCCGCCGAAGCCTGACAAAACGGAATCATCACCAGAGTCAATGCAAGCAGCAGCTTTACACCCCGCTGCGCCGGCGCGTTTGACGGATAAAATTGAAGACAGGGTTGTGACTACTCAATCGGCACCTATCGGGATCTTTTCAAAAAATGAATACTCACCAAAAGTTGGATATCCAGGATCTTTTCCCGGAAAACGCGCCTGGTATATAAAGGATGACGGTGCTCCCGCGAATCCAGCTCCCCGACCGGAGGTCGTTCCCACACCAAAGCCGACCGAACCTGCTGATAGATTCAAGGCGTCCGCCGAAAACAAGAAATCTCTGACTGCCGTAAGTACCGTCGATCCTTCGAGCTGTCTTGAGGCCTTCAACTGGGCGCAGGAAATTCCTTATTGCGATCATCGTGCACTTACCCAAGAATTCGTTGATGCTGCAGCATCGCCCGGTTCCTGGGTTCTGGCTCAGGCAAAAGATCACTGGCCAACATTGCACTGGAAATCCGGGCGCAACTTCGCCGCTCCGGTGATCTCAAACAATTCATCCATTCTCTTGAGCAAGATTGCCGAAACAAATATTCAGGCCGAGGCGGGAATTGTCTTCGGGAAACTGAGCCCAGGATGGAATGTTTCCATTTCCGGTCGAGCAGATCAGCCAATTATACTCAACAGCAGAAATGAGCTGATCAATGCGGCGAATGCCGATAGTGAAACCTACTTCGCATTCCTGAACGCAGAGCCCGGCGCAGCGCTGGTCTATTTTAAAAATTCAGCAAAAGGGACCTCGGGAAGTGTGGCAATCCCGGTTTTGAATGGATCAGCAACCTTCGTTGATTTAAGTCGCATCTCTTTCAAAAAAGTATCCGGCAAAGTATTTAATGCGGAGGCAAGACGAGCCAGGGGCCTGCGGGGAGTCGCAGTCACTGTAATTGATCAGCCGCAGTCTGCAATAACGGGCAATGATGGAAGTTTTCAAATAGAGAGAATTGCCGTAGTCGATGACATGCCGGTGTATCTCGAAACCGGCATAAAAGACGAATATCCGCAGCGTTATCGCGTTCCGGCGCGGCAGCTCAATGAAGTGGCGCTTTACCGTTTTTCAGAAAATACAGTAGATGATTGGGTCAGCCAGATCGAGGGCGGAGTGAGTTCAGAAAGTGCACTGATCATTGGAGCGGTTCCACAGCTCGTGTCAGCGGCACCCCAAAAGCAGCTGTTTGCCTCTGTACGCAGTCTTTTGGAGACTCAAGTCCTCGTACCGGAGACGTACTCTCTTTCCTCCGAGGGTGAATTGAAGTTACAGACGCAGCTGCCAATCTCGGGTATTGCGACGCGATTCATGGCAGTACAGATACCGGGTGGACCGGTGGTTGTTGGTGCCAAAGATGATTCTAATGCTGGCGTCTGGTCTGAACTGCTCTTAACTTCGCCCAGAGTGATCAGCGTCGTTGGTCCGTACTGATTCGTGGCCCTGACGCAAGTAGCGGTCGAGCTTTGCCTGACGGTGCTTTTCGCCTGCGGGAAGCCTCCACAAACAGCAAACTGACATTGTCCCGCTCTCCGGGTACAGCGACGAGAAGGTCCGGTGGGAAGCGGCGGCTCAGGTCTCGGATGTCCGGATTCAGTAGTTTGAATTCCTGCAGATTAATTCCGCGGTGAAGCGCGAACGCCAAAGGATTTGGATAATTGCCGGGGGATTCATAGACGATAGGCCGAATCAGGGTCTTGGGCACTTCGCCGTAGAGCCGGTCTCTGTATGTTTCGGCGTACAGAACGGCCAGAAACTCGGGATAATAATTGCGGCTGGCCCAGCCAATAGTCCCCTTCCTTTTCGAACAAAAAGAAAAATAGGGCGCAATCGTTTTAAAGTCCTCACTCGCGGCAATTTTTCGTAAACTGCGAGTGCCATGGTTGTAAGAAGTAATTGCAAGGGCCCAGTTTTTCAGGACGCGAAAATTTCTTTTCAGGAGTTTTCCGGCTGCAACCGTGGACTTTAATGGTGAGAGACGTTCATCGATCTTGGCATCCTCGTCGATCATCAGAAACTCGCGACCCGAATCGGGCATAAATTGCCAGACCCCCGTAGCGCCGACACGAGAAATCGCCGAATATGTGAATGAGCTTTCCACCAGACTAAGCCGGGTCAGCTCAATCGGGAGATTCATTTTCGAAAAAATAAGTTCCATCTTGGGGAAAAACGTTTCTGCGGCAATCAGCCCCTTGATGATGTTGTCGCGTTGGCCGGTTTGCGACCGCATGTGCTTTTTAAGATCCGCGAAATCGTGTTTATGTGGCAGATTTCTTGTCGCTTTCAGAATCAGTTTTTGTTCGCGCGATGGATTCTTGGGACGTGAATTTCTGGCAAGTGATGCAAAAGCCGTTTTATAAGCGGCGATGGTTTTTTTGAGTTTATTCTTTACGATGACTTCGTACACCAGGCGGCTCTTGGCAGTCTCGGCTGTCCTGCGAAAGTCGAGCGCTTCATAAATCACATCCGGATGACGGGAATCATAGAGCACAATATGTTGAGTCGTGAAGCGGGTATAGATTTTAAGCCAGAATGTGACAGCGGGTCTGATCTCATGGGGAATTTTGAATTTCGAATTGATCTTGTTTTCTTTGTCCCTGGCTACTTCATTCAGAACTGAATCCGAAAAAGATGGATTGTAAAGATTCGCCGGAGACGAGTATGGAAGAGTGAGCGCCGCTTCGACGCTGAACTCACTCATATCAGTCCACATGACAGGATGGTTGTAGGCGGCAGTCGCAACCGAGCTTGCGCTCGATACCAAGAAGACAGCTATTGCTGCGGCGAAGCCTGAATATCGGTGAAACGGAATACGTGTGAACACTTTCATCAAGCACCTCATTAGCAATTACCCTGCCGCGACTAAATATGACCTAATGTCGCGAAATTATAGCAGATTTTAGGTTTGACGGTGTAAACACTCTTGACAGTTGCCTAGGATATGCCGTTATTAAAGGGGAGCAAAAATACACATGACCGCGAACACCCCAGAAAGCCCTTCATTTGAAAAAGCCCTTGAGCAACTGCAGCAAACTGTAAAGCGTCTCGAAAGCGGCGATCTCGGGCTAGAGGACGCGCTTAAAAATTTTGAGGATGGGGTCCGCCTCACCAGAACTTGTCAGCAGCAGCTCGCAGTTGCAGAGCAGCGTGTGGATGTTTTGATGAAGACGGGTTTGGACGGCTCCGTTGAAACACAGCCGTTCCGCTCTGGCAGAAATAATCCGTAATATGTCTCTTGCGGGAACACGTGGCCTCGACGATCTGAAAAAGCAAAACCTTCCCGGACTCGAGGAACTCGCCGCGGAGATTCGTCACCGCATACTCTCAGTTTGCATGAAAAACGGTGGACATCTCGGCGCCAGTCTCGGAGCGGTGGAGCTTGCAATTGCCTTGCATTACTGCTTTGAATCGCCCCAAGAACCCATTATCTGGGACGTTGGGCATCAGGCTTACGCTCACAAGCTGCTTACGGGAAGATGGGACCGGTTTTCGTCACTGCGAACACTGAACGGAATCTCTGGATTTCCGTCCAGGGCGGAATCCGAGCACGATGTATTTGGCGTCGGGCATAGCAGCACATCGCTTTCGGCAGCGCTGGCTTTCGCCTGGGCCCGCAGAGGAACGCCCCAGTGGACCGTTGCGGTAATTGGTGATGGAGGTTTAACCGCCGGGCTAGCATTCGAAGCTTTGAATAACTTCAGCTCCAGAGAGATCGGTCCAGCGCTGATCGTGCTGAACGACAACCAGATGTCCATATCGCAAAGTATAGGAGCACTCTCAACCCTGATCTCTTCAGGAGGTGCCCCCATGTTTTTCGAGCAAATAGGGCTTGAATACATTGGTCCGCTTGATGGCCACGATCTTCGTGCCTTGACGGCAGTATTCAATGGCCTCAAGCTGCGCGAAGTTTCTGGCAGTCCACGCCCCGTACTGGTTCATGTTATTTCGCAAAAAGGCAAAGGCTATGCCCCCGCAGAAGAGCTCCCGGAAGCTTTTCATGGAATCAATCCGCTGTCCGAAAAGGTCTACAATAAAGCCGATTCCCCTATGCGCAACCAGAGCTACAGTGAGATATTTGGTACGGCTCTCTGTGCCCTTGCGAAAGAGGACCCCAGAATTCTTGCCATTACTGCTGCGATGCCGGAGGGTACAGGGCTTGCGGAATTCGGCCGGACCTGGCCGGAGCGCTTCTTTGACGTTGGTATAGCGGAATCACATGCCGTCACCTTTGCCGCAGGCCTGGCGGCAAACGGGTACAAACCAGTGGTTGCAATCTACAGTTCATTTCTTCAGCGTGGACTGGATCAGCTTATTCATGATGTCGCCCTTCAAAATTTCGGGGTGGTCTTCGCAATTGACCGCGCTGGCTTAGTCGGGGCGGACGGAGCAACTCATCATGGAGTATTTGATCTGTCTTTTCTGTCCATGATTCCAGGGCTTCGGATATTTGCTCCCGAATGCAATTCAGATATGAGCGTTTTACTCAAGCGGGCTGTCAGTGCAGACGGTCCAGTTGCCATTCGCTACCCCAGGGGCGCGGCTGCCTGTTGTTGTGTGCCGCTGATCAATGGGATCAGGTGCCATCAGAAGCCTGATTCCGGTTTTGCCCCTCAACTGATTCTGATCGCTGCGGGGGCGGCCACTCATCGCGTTAAGTCTGCGATTGAGCTTCTTGGGCCGAGTGCGGCCGGAATTCTCTTTCTTTCGACGCCGGAGCTCAAGCCACTTCCTTCCGCGCTGATCCTGGCACTGCAAGAGTATCCTGGTGCCCCGGTCTTGTGCGTGGAAGATTCTATTCTTCACGGAGGCTTTGGGCAAAGCCTTGCGGTTGCCTGCGGAGCACGTGCGGGCCAGATTCATTTCGCCGGATACTCAGAACATTTCATCACCCACGGAACAACGATGGAACTCGAAGCGAGGGAGGGCGTTTCTCCGGAAGGAATCGCCTCTCGTATCATATTTTTACTGAAACAGAATCAATGTAATGAAAAAGCGGATTGATATATTATTAACCGAAGCCGGCCATGCCCCCACAAGAGCGCGAGCCCAGGCGCTTCTTCTTTCGGGTAACGTTCTTGTGAATGATGAACCCGTAACAAAAGCTGGTCAACTTGTTGACCACTCCGCCAGCATCCGTATTCGGGGCGCAGACCATCCTTATGTTTCAAGGGGCGGTATTAAATTGGCGGCCGCATTGGATGCATTCAAAATCGACGTTACCGGGAAAACCGGATTGGATATTGGGGCCTCTACTGGCGGGTTTACCCAAGTGCTCCTGCTTCGCGGAGCACAAAAAATACATGCAGTGGATGTGGGCCATAGTCAGCTGGCTTGGAAAATACGCCAGGATTCCCGCGTGGCAGTCTATGAAAAAACGAATGCCAGGAATATGGCCTACGAGACCATTGGCTGTCGGGTTGATATCATAGTGATCGACGTTTCATTTATTTCCCTGGAGAAGGTGCTTCCCGGCCTTATTCAATTTGCGACGCCAGAGACTGACTGGATTACGCTGATTAAACCGCAATTCGAAGTGGGCAGAGAAAAGGTCGGTCAAGGAGGCTTGGTGCGCTCTGAAGACGACCGACAAGCGGTTGTCACAAGAATCACTTCTTTTGGTGAAACCCTTGGCCTCCTACGGCAGGGCTTGGTAGAATCTCCAATTACAGGAACAGAAGGTAACAAGGAGTTTCTCGCACATTGGAAACGTTCAGGAAATCGATCATCAGTGGCAGGTTGAGATACTTCTTTGTAGCCGTGGTAATGGTTTCCCTTATTTTTCTAGCGGCGTGTTCGACCACCGCAAAACGTGGCTCGGATGATCGTGGACAGGACCAGACGAGGACTGACGAGAGGGGTACTCCAACCCAGGACACGGAAATGATGGGTCCTCCTGAGCCTCTCGGTCCGCCGACACCGCCGGCTCCCGAGCAATTTGGTCCCGAGGTTCCAAGGCAGCGTTCGGTTGTCGTGGTGCTGGGGCCAGGAATGGCACGTGGCTTTGCTCACGCTGGTGCCCTCCGCGCCCTGCACGAAGCCAAAATTCCGATTAGCGCAATTCTCGGAACGGAAATTGGCAGCTTGATGGCTGGGCTTTATGCGTCCAACCCCAATATCAATCAATTTGACTGGATGTTGATGAGATTCAAACGCAACGTGCTCACAACCCGGGAAAACGTTTTCACGAAAGTATTTGAAAAATCCGGACGCCTGCCGATTGATCGCGAGTTGGAGCGGGCTTTTGGAAACAAACAGCTCCAAGACACAACGATACCCGTTCGAGTCGCAATCGAGTTCAAGAACTCTGGACTTGCCGTTGTACCTAATCGCGGCCGCCTTTCGGAAGCTGTTCGGGCCGCGCTGGCTGTTCCGGGCGTTCTGGATGCGGCAAGCTGGGAGGGGGCTCTTGCTGTTTCGGCTGAAAACAGCAAACCGTTTCTGATTGAAGAAGCGCGTGATCTTAACCTGGGGCCGGTGCTTTTGATTGATGTCGGTACCAACAGCCGGACTGGTAATGGCCATAAAAGTGCGGACCTTGTCGTAACTCCGGATCTAAGTGGAATCAGTGAAAACGATTTCGAGAAAGCCACTGAAATTTCTTACCGGGGAAAAGGCGCGGTCAACGCGAAAATCACTGAAATCAGAAATCTACTCAAGGAATTTCAGGAATGAAGAAAACGCCAGCGTGGATATTCAGGACCTTCTTTATTATAGCTGTAGGAGGAACCCTGGCAGGTACATTGGTTGCCGCTGGGGTGGCCTGGCATTTTTCGAGGGACCTTCCCAAGATCATCGCGGTTGAGGATTACCGACCTCTTGGAGTAACTAAAATCATTGTCAGTAGTCCTGAGGCACAAGTTCAGCCCCAGCAACATAATGAACAGGTTATCGGTGAGTTTTACAAAGAACGTCGGTATCTGATTCCGTTCGAAAAGATCCCGGAAAACGTGATTCGCGCCTTCATCTCAGCGGAGGATGATCAGTTCTTTGCTCATTCCGGAATCAACATTGCGAGCATCTTGCGTGCATCCATTGCAAACTTCAGGGCTGGTCACGTGGTTCAGGGTGGGAGCACCATTACCCAGCAGGTGGCAAAATCTCTGGTATTGACTTCCGAGCGCAGCTTCGTTCGAAAGATCAAGGAAGTGATTGTTGCATCACGTATCGAGAGAAACCTGTCAAAGCAGCAGATCCTCTATCTCTACCTGAACCAGATATATCTAGGGCACGGAGCTTACGGGGTTCAAGCAGCGACACAGACCTATTTCAAGAAAGATGTTTCGGAGATCACAGTTGCAGAGGCAGCGTTGCTGGCTGGTCTTCCTCAGGCGCCAAGCAAATACAGTCCGATCTTGAATCCCAAAAAAGCGAAAGACCGGCAACTCTATGTGCTTCGGAGAATGTTTGAAAACAAGTTCATTACGCAAGCGGAAATGAGTGACGCGGCAACCCTTCCCTTGAAAGTGTATCGAGATGAGGATATCAACAAGCGATATGCCTCGTACTGGGTCGAGCATCTCCGCCGATATCTGACGGAAAAATACGGCGAAAAAGCAGTCTATGAAGACGCGCTGACGGTGATTGTGCCGGGTTCTGCCGAGCTGATGCGCGTGGCCTCCAAAAGCCTTCGCGATGGACTGGAAGCTGTTGACAAGAGAATGGGTTTCCGCGGCCCCACGGAACACTTGGCGAGCGCGGAAGACATAGAAAAGAAACTCCGGGATATTCGCGCGGAACTGCTTCAGAAGGAAGTGGGTTTCGAACTGCTGATGCCCGAGGGGCGGATGGATTCAGACGCCGCAATGAAGTTTGCAGGAATTGAAACGGAAAGCCAGCTTTTGAAACCCGGCAAGACATACCGGGCAGTCGTCACCAGCCTGAATGACAGAAAGAAATCAGCGGGAGTGATGGTTGGTGCAACTCTGGCGGAGCTTTCAGCCGATAAGATGAGTTGGGCCCTGGGCGGAATGCGCGATGCCGCACCATCGAAAATTTTGCAAAAAGGGGATGTGATCCTTGTTCGAGTCGAAGACCAGACAAAAAAGCCCGTCGTGGTGAGTCTGGACCAGAGGCCAGAGTTGCAGGGTGCAATTTTATCGATCGATGCAACGACAGGTTATGTTCTCGCGATGGAGGGCGGCTATGATTTCGAGCATTCTGAATTTAATCGCGCAATTCAGGCGCTCCGGCAGCCCGGCTCGGCCTTCAAGCCCATCATTTACTCTGCCGCGCTGGAAAGGGGTTTCACGCCTGCCTCAGTGATTGTGGATTCTCCGATCATTTATGAAGACTCGGATTCCGGGAAGTGGAAGCCGGCAAACTTTGATGAAAAATTCCACGGAGACACCACTTTTCGTCAAGCCTTGATAAAATCGAGGAATGTTCCGACCATCAAGTTGGTCCAGAGTATTCAGGTGTCCCGAATGATTGATTACGCGAAGCGAATAGGCATCAGCTCGCAATTCCCTTTGGACCTGTCGATTGCCCTTGGAAGCGCCACGGTTTCCCTGATGGACTTGACGCGTGCCTATGCCTTGTTTCCACGAATGGGCCGCAAAGTCGCCCCAGGTTTTTTTATGAAAATCTTTGATCGTGACGGACAGTTGCTCGAAGAACAGAAGCCTCAACCCTCCATATATAAAATGGCGCAGGTTTCCCCTCAGCAAAGTGAAAACCCAGTCCAGTTGACCAGCGGTGCTGAGCAGCCGGCTGCGGCTGCTTCTTTCAACCCCCTGCTCGGCGTAGATGCGTATCCGCTAGTGGATGACCCGGACCAGGTCCTGGATCCACGGGTCGCCTATGTGATGTCTCATCTGATGAAAGAAGTCGTTGCATACGGCACCGGGCATGAAGCCAAAAGCCTGGCACGCCCGGCCGCCGGAAAAACAGGTACAACGAATGATTTTCTCGACGCATGGTTTATGGGTTTTACTCCTCAAATTGTGACGGGAGTTTGGGTGGGGTACGACGGACAGAAAACGATGGGCAAGGGTGAAACCGGAGCGCGAGCTGCACTTCCGATTTGGGTCAGCTTTATGAAAGAAGCGGTAAAGCCGTATGCTCCGGACGATTTCGTTGTGCCACCCGGGGTGGTTTTCGCAACGATTGATCCTCACAGCGGAAAACTCGCGCCACCCAACTCTTCCAATGCAATCAATGAAGCATTTATTGAGGGCACTGAACCGAAAGAATCCATGAGTTACGGACGAGTTAAACCCGATCCAGAAGGCAATTCTGAATATTTTAAAGAAGATTTAGATTAGTGCCGAAAATGAAAATGGGAGTGGTATTATCCCAATGGGAGTTCGTTTTCTGCGCAGTTCATTTTCGCTGTCTCTGATACTGCACGCGTTTCTGGTATTTGCGTGTGGTATTCTGACCTTGCAGCGACCAGCCTTAAACCCGAGTTCTCGAAAAATATGGGTAGAGCTTGAGCACCGCCGTGTCTCTCCGGCAACCCCTGCTTCACGGCCCTTGGATCAGAATCGTGTCCGGCAGCAAATTGTCCAAACAGAGCGCGGCAAAGAAGTCAAAACCGCAGCTAAAGACGCTTTTCTTGGTGAGAGAACGCAGATCGTGGATGAGCAGACTGTCAATCGTGAAAAGATGATCGCGATGGGCAAGGCGTCTCGTGAAAAGACGGCAAAACCCAAAATAAAATCAGAAGAACCTGAAAAAGCTCTTTCCAACTTTGGTGTTGCGGTTCCAGCCGCGCTCTCTCAGAGAACAGAATTACTGAGAGATGATGGAGCAGAGGCTCGGTGGAACACCGGCGGGAATCCTCAAGATTATGTTAAGGGTTTTGCTGAGGCCTCAAGAACGGCGCTCAATACAAAGGAATATGTATTCTACGGGTATTTTCAAAGAATCAGAGAGCGCCTGGATCGTGCATGGGTTCCGATTTTAAGAACAAAGCTGACGAAGTTCTATAGAACGGGGCGGCAATTGGCGTCGGACATGGACCATACAACAAAAGTGGTGGTCACTCTCAATCCCAAAGGGGAGATTACCCGGGTCAGTATTGTGGGAGAATCGGGTGTGCATGACCTGGATGACGCGGCAATCAATGCTTTCAATAAGGCAGGACCATTCCCAAACCCACCCAGGGGGATAGTTGATCGCAACGGAGAAATTCAAATTCCTTGGGAATTCATCCTAAAGACCTGATTCAGGAATTCAAAACGCGATCTCGGCCTTCCTGGGTCAAATAGCTCGTCCAGATCTTATCCATTTTCCTGAATACCCGGATAATTCTTTCAGAAGCCTCTTGGGCCGAGATGCCCTCTTCCTCAGAAAGGCGCTGAGCAGAGGCGATCATCGCTTTGCACTCGGGTGACTCCATCAAAGTAAATAACTCAGCAAAGAAGTCTGGTGCTTCAGTGGGGCGGCTAGTAACCAACGCAGTGTTGAAGATTTTGGTAAAATCAACAGCAACGGGAGATCCGACATGGCTTCTGGAGCGGTTCGAAATCTGGGTGGCTGAATTCGGCATGTCTGTTGGGCTCTCTTGCTTATCGGTCATTTTGAGTGAGTGGGGACCATAACCCCATCGGACCCAAGTTCTCAAGGGTGTACCCAATAAAAGTAGTCAAGACTTTTTTTGAGGTGATTCGAAATAAGGCTTGGTATGAATATAAAACATATGAACAACACAAATGAGTCTCTGAGGTATTCGGATCGTTTCGTAAACCGTCATTTGGGCCCAAGTGCTAAAGAGCGGAGCGAGATGTTGCAGTTTTTGGGCTTTTCGTCTTTGGACGAACTTGCAGGGGCAACGGTTCCCAAACAGATTCGACTGAAGCAGGGACTGCGCTTGCCAGAGGCATTGAGTGAATACGAGGCGTTGGCGGCGGTCCGCAAAATCGCAGACGAAAATCAAGTGTTCAGAAGCTTTATCGGGATGGGTTATTACAACACAGTTACTCCTCCGGTCATTCAGAGAAATATCTTTGAAAATCCAGGGTGGTATACGCAGTATACCCCGTATCAGGCAGAAATTTCTCAAGGTCGCTTGGAAGCTCTACTGAACTTCCAGACGATGGTTTCTGATATGACGGGCTTCCCGGTCTCGAACGCCTCCTTGCTTGACGAGGGCACGGCGGCCGCCGAAGCAATGAATATGTGTTTTGGGATAAAAGGACGAGATGAATCGAAATCGTTCTTTGTTTCGAAAGACTGTTTCCCGCAAACTATCGAAGTCGTTCGCACTCGTGCCAAGCCCTTTAACATCAAGATCATAGTTGGTGATGCAGAAACATTCGATTTCTCAAAGCCGATTTTTGGCGCCTTGCTGCAATATCCTGCGGCAGACGGTACCGTTCGAGAGCTAAAATCCTTCATTGATCGCGTACACGCGGCAGAAGCCCTGGTTGTTATAGCAGCCGATATTCTGAGTCTTGCAATTCTCACCCCGCCAGCGGAACTGGGAGCAGACATCGCAGTCGGGAGCACCCAACGATTTGGCGTACCTATCGGGTTCGGCGGGCCACACGCCGCCTATCTTGCGGTAAAAGATGAATACAAACGCCTGGCCCCGGGCCGCATCGTTGGACTTTCCAAAGATGCAGATGGAAAACCGGCAATTCGTCTCGCTCTGCAGACTCGTGAACAACATATCCGGCGCGACAAGGCGACAAGCAATATCTGCACTGCTCAAGTTTTGTTAGCCATTATGGCCAGCATGTATGCGGTTTATCATGGACCCGAAGGTGTTCGTAAGATTGCAGAGCGTGTTCACCTTCTCGCCCGAGTTTTGAAGGAAGGACTTAAAACCCTCGGTTATGAAATGGACGAGACTGCATTCTTTGACACGCTTTTCATTAAAGCAGACACAAAAGCACAACAGGCCCTTGTTCAGGCAGCAACGCAGGCGAAGATCAATGTCAGAATAATTGATTCCGAGCACGTAGGCATTTCTTGTGATGAGGCCACTTCGGCGCAAGATCTCTCGGATCTTTTGGCGATCTTTGCCAAAGCAAAAGGACGCACATCAGACCTCAAGGTGAATGACCTTCTGGCAAGTGTTTCTAAAAAGGGATCTGTGATCCCGGCATCGTTGACCCGGAAGAGCGCTTTTCTCACTCACCCCGTATTCAATCAATATCATTCGGAAACCGATATGCTTCGGTATCTGCACCGGCTCCAAACCAAGGACTTATCGCTTGTAGCTTCCATGATCCCTCTTGGTTCTTGCACGATGAAGCTGAACGCTGCCGCCGAGATGTATCCGATCAGCTGGGCCGATTTTTCCCGCATGCATCCATTTGCCTCACCGGAACAGACAAGGGGCTATCTGAAGCTTTTCAAACAGCTCGAGGGAATGTTGGCTGAGATTACAGGATTTTCTGCAGTGTCCTTGCAACCTAACGCTGGAGCTCAGGGCGAATATGCAGGACTTCTGGTTATCAAAAAATATCATGAGACGCGCAATGAAGCGCATCGCGATATCTGCCTGATTCCAAAGTCCGCACACGGAACAAATCCAGCCAGCGCCAGTTTGGCCGGAATGAAGGTCGTCGTGGTTGATTGTGACTCAAGCGGAAACATCGATGTTAACGACCTGAAGGCCAAAGCCATGGAGCATTCAAAAAATCTTGCGGCCTTTATGGTGACTTATCCTTCCACTCACGGTGTTTTTGAAGAGGCTATTCTCGAAATCTGTCAGATTATTCATCAGCATGGTGGTCAGGTTTACATGGATGGCGCCAATATGAATGCCCAGGTTGGACTGTGTCGCCCGGCAGACATTGGCGCAGATGTCTGCCATCTGAATCTCCACAAAACGTTTGCCATTCCTCACGGCGGCGGTGGGCCCGGAGTGGGTCCGATCGGAGTAAAGGCACACCTGGCCCCGTTTCTTCCCGGTCATCCCGTTGTTGCAACCTCTGGAAATCAGGCTATTGGTCCTATTTCTGCAGCTCCTTGGGGTAGCGCGAGCATTTTGCCGATTTCCTGGATGTACATCACTATGATGGGAGCCGAGGGCCTGAAGCAAGCCACTGAAGTCGCGATCCTTAATGCGAATTACATCGCAAAGAAACTCGCACCCCATTATCCGGTTCTTTATACCGGAAAAGAGGGAATGATTGCCCATGAGTGCATCTTTGATCTGAGACCAATTAAGGATAAGACTGGGATTGAAGCCGAAGATGTGACCAAGCGCCTGATGGATTACGGATTTCACGCACCGACCATGTCTTTCCCGGTTCCTGGCACATTGATGGTAGAGCCAACCGAGAGCGAGCCGAAACGTGAACTGGATCGGTTCTGTGATGCGATGATTGCGATTCGGAAAGAAATTGCCGAAATTGAAAGTGGCAAGGCGGATCGGCAGAATAATCTGCTGAAGAATGCCCCGCATACTGCCGAGCAGATCGCACGCACTGAGTGGACTCGCCCATACACGCGTGAACAGGCTGCCTTTCCGACGCGTGACACAAGGGAAAGCAAGTTCTGGCCAGCCGTTTCGCGTATCAACAACGTGCTCGGTGATCGTCAGTTGATTTGCACCTGTGCACCGATCGAGAGCTATCAAAGCTAGATTTCAAATAGAAAACAAAAAAGCCGCAGCTCATTGAGCTGCGGCTTTCTATCAAATCAGAAAACTAAATTACTTCAGCGTGGCCACGAACTGATTGTAGGCGGCGGCATCCATCAGATTGTTCAGCGTGGATGCATCCGTCAGTTCCATCTTGACCATCCAAGCTTTGCCGTGGGGGTCTTGATTGATCATGGCGGGTTCATTCACAAGCGCAGCATTCGAAGCAGTTACCTTGCCGCTGATCGGAGAGTAGAGGTCAGAAACGGCTTTGATGCTTTCGACAACTCCGAAGGTTTCACCGTGCTTCAGTGTCCGGCCTACTTCCGGAAGTTCCACATAAACGATGTCTCCCAGTGCGCTGGCGGCGTGTGCAGTAACGCCAACAGTGACTGTGTTGCCTTCAACAAGGGCCCATTCGTGATCTTTGGTGTATTTGTAGTTATTTGGAAAGCTCATTGATTTCTCCTTAGTATGGTCTTTTGTAAAAAGGCGTTGGGGTTACTTCAGCAGGAACTTTTGTGCCGCGAATATCAACGGTCAGTTTAGTTCCGACACTGGATTGCGGAATTGCGATGTTTGCAATCGCGATGGCGATTCCGAGAGAAGGGGACTGGGTACCACTGGTGACTTCTCCCACCTTGGTTTTGCCATCAGCAGTGTAAATTCCATAGCCCTGCCGGGGAATTCCACGTTCAAGCAATTTCAAACCGACGGAATGATAGGGCAGCCCCTTTTCTTTTGCCTTCAAGACGGCTTCTCTGCCGACGAAATCCGTTCCCTTGTTGGGCTTAACCACCCAGCCGACGCCTGCAGCGTAGGGATTCGTTTCATCGCTCAGTTCATGGCCGTAAAGCGGAAACTTCATTTCGAGGCGTAGAGTATCACGGGCGCCGAGTCCAATGGGCTTGATACCGTACTTGGCACCTGCTTCGAGGCAGGCCCGCCAGACTTCGGGACCCTTGTCCCAGGCAACGTATAATTCAAAGCCGTCCTCACCGGTATATCCGGTACGGGCGATGATTGCAGGAATTCCGTTCAGTACGGTGCCTTCATCAAACCAGTAGTACTTGATTGGGCTCAGCGGTGTCTTGGTCATCGTTTGAACGATGGCTTCCGCGTGACGGCCCTGAACTGCGATCTGCGTGTACTTGGAACTCTCGTTGGTCACACTGAGGGATCCAGCATTGGGATTCTTCTGGGTGAACTCCGTTTCAATCTTTTTCATGTGAGCAAAATCTTTATCGGAGTTGCTCGCATTCACGACCAAAAAGAAGCGATCTTTGGCGCGGCGATAAACAAGCAGGTCATCGACGATGCCGCCCCGGTGATTGCACATTTCGGTGTAAAGCGCCTGTTTGATATTCAGTTTCACACAGTCATTGCTGACCAGGTAATTGACGAAAGCTTCGGATGCGGTGCCTTCCACATGCACTTCGCCCATATGACTGACGTCAAAAAGGCCGACGGCATTCCGGCAGGCAAGGTGCTCGTCCATAACCCCGGTATATTGGACCGGTAATTCCCAGCCTCCGAAGTCGATGAGACGACCCCCGAGACGCTTGTGCTCTTCATACATTGCGGTTCGTTTTAGCATGTAGAATTTGTACACCCGCTGCAGCGCGTGTGTCTAGCACTAGGGCTCTAAAAAACTATTTGCTCTCTCGCTGCTCAGCAGCCCAGATCGTGTTTTCGAGGAGCACCGCAATAGTCATGGGCCCTACGCCTCCCGGGACGGGGGTGATTGCAGAGGCCTTCGCGGCGACATCATCAAAAATGACATCGCCAACGACTTTGCCGGCGTCCGTGCGGTGAATGCCAACATCGATTACGATCGCACCGGTTTTAATATAGGATGAATCAACTAAACCTGGTTTACCTGCAGCAACAACAACGATGTCAGCCTGGTTTGCGATCTGCTTGAGGTTGGGGGTTTTGCTGTGGCAATGCAAAACGGTTGCATCGGCTTGCAGCAAAAGCGCCGCCATCGGTTTACCCACGATCGAGCTACGCCCAATGACACAAGCCAGTTTGCCTGCGGGATTGACTCCATAAAATTTTAACAGTTCCATGACTCCGGCGGGAGTGCAGGGCTTGAAACAGGGAAGGCCAAGAGAAAGACGTCCTGTGTTCTCCGGGTGGAAGGCGTCCACGTCCTTCGCGGGCGCGACCCAGTAGAGAACTTCTTCCTCTTTGAAGCTTTTGGGAAGAGGGCGCTGAATGAGAATTCCGTCCACGTGCGGATCGGTGTTAAGCTTGTCGATAGCGGCCTTCACTTCATCAGGAGTGGCTGTGTCCGGAAAGGTCACCGAGACATGTTCCATTCCCATAGCAATCGCAGTTTCGCCCTTTTTGCGCGTATAAATCACACTGGCCGGGTTTTCTCCGACGAGCACCACCGCAAGCTTGGGGGCTCTCCCGTACTTCTTCCTGAACGCGCGTGAGCGTTCTTCAGTGGTGAGACGTAATTTTTCGACAACGGGCTTCGCGGCGATGAGAGTGGGCATATGAAATATTTCTATCAGAGAAATACCGGTGAGCGGCAAGTTTTGCTCGCTTCGCTGAGAAAATTTTGCCGGAGAGGAAGACTTTGCTCAGTCAAGTTCGTGACGGAATCGAAACAAGCACTCCGGGGGAAGGGCACTTCAAATAATCACCGCGAAAAATTGCCTGCATTTACAGCGGGATATTGGATTTATGTTTAATCTTAGATTTTCTTATAAATAAATGACTCAAGCTTTCATTACGGCATACCGATTGCTCCTACCTGTCCTTGAGACGGCGGATGCGGTCTCGGGGGGAATAACAAATTGGCCACCGGAATGTGGACATCAGTCGCGGGTGCCACCGCGCAAATGCAGAACGTTGAGACGATCGCTAATAATCTTGCGAATGCGGATACGCTCGGCTTCAAAAAAGACATGCCCACCTTCAAGGAATATCTTGCGACGCTTGAGCGCGAGAAGGGTGCGGCAGATATTCCACGCGGCCCGATCAAAGATAAGGAATTCTATCCTCTCGACGGCAAAGACCAGGCATTTGTTGTCGTGGACGGAAGTTACACAAACTTCAGGCAGGGAGCAATGAAGACAACCCAATCACCCCTGGATGTGGCTCTGGATGGTCCGGGCATGATTGAGGTCAGCACACCTTCGGGTATTCGTTACACAAGGCAGGGAAGCTTGAAAATGGCCATGGATGGCCGTCTAGTAACGTCTGATGGATATCCGGTGCTGTCCGCACAGCCCGGAGGACTGGCCGTGCCTCAAGATCCCGGGGCTCAGGGTGGCGCCGCACCCGGAAGAACTCCGGCGGGAGCGACCAACGCCGAGGTCGCAGCCCGGTTCATCAATCTTCGGGACCGTGGCGGAAATGTCACGATCAATGGAATTGGTGACATTTACGCGGGCGATGAACCGCTTGGCCGTTTAAGTGTCGTGGAATTCAGAGATCTGAAGGGCCTGAGGAAAGCGGGTAATGGCGTATTTGAAAACCGTGATCCCAATAATATCGTGGTTTCTCAGGCTCCCCAGCAGACGCAGGTGAGACAGGGACTGCTCGAAACATCAAATGTGAATCCGATTGAAGAGATGACAAATCTGATCAAGGCCAACCGCATGTTCGAGCAAGACCTCAAGGCGATGAAAACCTATAGCGACCTGATGGGCCGCGAAGCAAATGATATTGGGAAATTATAGTGACCATGAACGAGGAATTTCCAAATGATTAGGACTTTGTCCACCGCAGCAACAGGGCTGGAAGCACAGCAGGCCAATATCGAACGCATTTCCAACGATCTGGCAAACGTGAACACAGACGGATACAAACGCGCGCGGACGGAATTCCAGGACCTGCTATACGAAACCAAAAGAGAGCCGGGCGGAGCGATGGGCGCAAATTCTCAATCGCCAGTCGGTGTTCAGACTGGAATGGGTGTCCGGGTCGGAGCGACCTATAAAATGTTTGAACAGGGACCAGCACGCATTACAAACCATCCTTACGATCTGATGATCGAAGGAAGGGGCTTCCTTCCTCTTCAGTTGCCGAACGGTGAAATTGGCTACACCCGCAACGGTTCGTTTCACATTGACGCGCAAGGAAGAATGCAGACTTCCAACGGCTCTCTGCTGATTCCACAAATTACCATTCCGCGGGACGCGCAAACAATCTCGATCGGAAATAACGGCGAAGTCAAAGCGCTGATGCCGAACCAGGGAGAAACTGTCATCGGACAGATTCAGCTCATCACTTTTCAGAACGAGCAGGGTCTGCTTTCCCAAGGCGAAAGCACCTACAAACCAACGCTGGCGAGTGGGGCACCAGTCCAGGGGATCCCCGGTGAAAACGGAATCGGGGCTATCATGCAGGGCGCTCTGGAAGGATCGAACGTAGATGTCGCGAAGAGCATGGTCGATATGATTTCCACTCAGCGTGCTTATGAAATGAATACCAAAGTAATGGGTGTGGCGGACCAGATGTGGGGAGCAACAACAGGGGTGATCAAGTAAGTGATTCTCAAAAGCCAGGAGGGCTGAAGAAGTGTTCATAGGATGGCGGTTTTCAATCATTCTGATCAGCGCACTGTTCGTGCTGGATGCCTTGTTGAATGCGCATTCGGGACGAGCTTCGCAATCTGATCTTCATCAGGCACTCAAGCAGGAGATCGCCAAACGCTATTACGGTGCAAAAGTGGAACTCACCGCACCGGTTCGCTGGATGAAAAATGCAGAACCGGCTGAAATCAATAAAATTATCGAAATCACTGAGGGCGGACGCGCTGATTTACGTTTCAGGGTGATCGATAAGGATGAAAAGGTATTCGAGGGAACGACCGCTTTTTCGGCGGCGATTCCTGCCTGGATTGCCAATAGAAGAATTCAACCGGGTGAAAAGCTGTCTCGTGAGCTGTTTTCTCTCCAAGAGGTCAACGTCGCTTCGGGGATGGGTCGTGAATATCGGGGCGTGATTCTTTCTCCAGGAAATTTCAAAGCAACAGAAATGAATATGACCGAGTCGCGCCAGACCATACTTGAAGGCCAGTTCCTGGCGTCGACAGCCATCCAGAAATCACCAGCCATCCGACGGGGAGATTCCGTCACGATTCGTATTGAATCCGGGGGTCTCCAGCTGTCTACAAACGGAATCGCCCAGGAAGCGGCCTATCTGAACGGACAGGTTAGAGTTCTGACAAACAAGAGCAAACGCGAACTCACCGGAAGCTTGAGAGTGAATGGCCTCGTGGAGGTAAGATTGTGAAAAGTGCACTGCTGCTGACCTTGGTAATTCAGCTTCTTTTGGCCTCGGGCTGCGCCAAACTGGGTGGAGGTTTGCGTCGGGATTTCGACGATGGAACAATTTACTCTCAGGGGCCCACAACCGGGGGACGCTGGACCGAAAAGGGGCTCCTGGACGATGACCAGGCCGAACAGCAGTACCCGAATTATGCAGCAGTCGGCCATGCAGAACGCGCCCCGGCATTCGCACAGGACGCATCGCAAGCCGAAACCCAGGACACCTGGAGCGAAACCGCGAATGCACCGGCAAAGAGAGTTTTGGAAAATCGTAAACCGCAATTCAAAAACGGCAGCCGTGCCCGACGTGCCGACTTCATAGATGAATCAACAAATGAGGGTTCGCTGTGGGCACCCGAGGGTCAGACCAATTATTATTTCAGCAAAAACAAGATTCGGTCGGTCGGGGATATCATCACCGTCACTCTGGATGAACAGATAGTCAAAGATCTGGCGACCGAAGTGAAACGAACGCTGATCAAACAAGAAGCACAGGTTGAACTAGGTATCGCGCAACAAAGACTGCTCGCGCAGCGGCAGGGTACGGGCACTGCAGTTGAGACAACCCAAGGCGGGCAGGCAAGAGCCGGAGCAGAGTCCCAAAACGACACTGTGGTGGCCAAGAGCAAAGATAATGACGAATTGCCGGAAGCAACTTTCATGGATATCGACTTGGGCGGTGCGCTCGAAATCAAAGCCAATGATACCGTTCTGGCCGAGGTGGTCGAGCGCTATCCGAACGGAAACTACAAAATACGCGGGACCAAGAAAGTTTTGTACAAAAACGGGGCACCACGCCTCTTGACCGTAGTCGCGATCGCAAAGGGCTCGGATATCAGTGAAGAAGATGTCGTGAACTCGGGGAAATTATATGAATATCGACTTGAAGCAGTACGCTAGGCGTACGGTGCTGAATATTTTGCTGATCTCCGTCACGGCTCTCGGGCTGATGCTGCCTCAAACCAGCATGGCCGCGCGGGTGAAGGACATTGCCAACGTAAAGGGTGTCCGTGAAAACATCCTGATTGGTTATGGAGTGGTGATTGGTTTGAAGGGCACCGGTGATTCCAGCGCGGACATGACGGGGCAATCTTTGGGCAGGCTTTTCGGGAAACTCGGCCTGGACGTACAGGGAAATACCAATATTAAATCCAAGAATGCGGCTGCAGTCATTGTAACTGCGAAGCTGCCGCCGTTTGCACGCGTGGGTAATCTTCTGGATGTGACCGTCAGCTCGATTGGAGATTCCGCAAGTCTTGAAGGCGGCATGTTGATTGTAACTCCTCTTCGCGCCGGAGATCAGAATGTTTATGCCGTGGCTCAAGGTCCGATCAGTATCGGGGCGATTGCGGATGGTTCGACCAAAAATTTTCCGACCGTTGGACGGATCGTGAATGGAGCCACCATAGAGAAGGACATCGACAGTAACTTCTCTGCAAAGAAGAATTTCCGGTTGGCTCTTCATAACCCGGATTTCACCACCTCGGCCCGAATGGCCGCGCTGATCAATTCAGAACTGGGTGGAAAATTTGCAAGTTCCCGTGACAGTGGAACCATAGATGTGGTCGTGCCATTCAATTACGAAGGAAATTCAGTGGAGCTGTTGGCGCGAATTGAGAATATCGGCGTGAATGTCGATACTCGCGCAAAAATTGTCTTGAACGAGCGCACCGGAACAGTGGTTATGGGTGAGCGGGTGATGATCAGTCCGGTTGCGATTTCCCACGGGGAGCTGTCTATCGAAGTCAAAGGCGGGGAAGGGAAGGCAGCGGGTAAAGCCGAAAAATCGGAACGGCTGGCAGAGATCAGGGGAACAAGCGTCTCAGAACTTGTTAAAGCCCTCAATACTCTGGGTGTGCAGCCGAAAGACCTGACTGCAATATTCCAAACGTTGAAACAAGTAGGTGCCTTGCAAGCAGATTTGGAGATCATGTGATTCTTTGGAAAGATTTTGTTTTGGACGATGAAGCCGGCCCGCTGCTTGTCTCACAAGAGACGACAGCGCCCATGATGGTTTCACGCAATCATATTTGCCGCGAGAAGCGGTTCGGAAGCCCGAGCGTCAAGGAAGATGCGATCGGCACAAACGGGACGCTGGCCAATAACGGTGTCCTAATCCAGGAGACAAGACGGGAACAACGGCCTGCTAGGATGGTGGGTCTTACTGATCTTGAATTCGCCCAAGCTGGCAAGGAAGCCAGTCGGAGCAACCGAACTGTAAACTCGCTGCAGAGGGGGGAAGGCTAAATGACGGTGCCGATTACATCGGCTCGTTCTCTTCTTCCCCCCTCACCCCCAAAAAATAACGAGGGGTGGAGTGGCAATGCCTTGACGGTGCCGCGAACACCCAGTCATCGGGTGATTCCGGTCGATCGCTCGAAAGTGGATCCGCAGACCCTCAAAGTGGCGCAGGGCATGGAGGCTATGTTCTTGGATATAATGATGAAAGCCATGCGTCAAACCGTTCCAGAGAACGGAATGGATCTGGAGAACGTGGGTACTCGGGTATACCAAGGAATGCTGGATTCGGAGTATGTGGAAAAAGCTGCTCGCGCAGGCGGTATCGGGCTTTCTGATCAGATCATTGCGTATCTGGAGTCGCACAGATATAATTCGAACAGAGGGTATGTAGACCCCGCGGCCCGCCAGGGAATGGTGAAGCCAAGTGACCCGACGGGCAATGCCCGTCTTACAGGAGGTACCCATGAGGGTCAGCTCGACAAACAGTAATGCAGTTCAAAATGCGGAAGTCACCGGGGCAAACAAAGCCGCGAAGACCGCCGCCAAAGATAAAAAAATAAAAGATTCAGAACCGAAGACCACCATCGAGGGCAGTGTGAATGCACAGCTGTCGGCGAAGGGCAAAGAGTTCGCACGCGTGAAAGAAGTGGCCGACAGTGCGCCCGATATTCGCGAGGCGAAAATTGCCGAATTGAAGAGCAAAATAGCGGCAGGAAAATACAACGTCAATGCCGATGCTCTAGCAGAGCGCATGGTTTCTGAGCATCTGAAGATGTCCGGATTAGAATAGTTTAGTTCGTGCCCCCAGAAGAAAACCGCCAGGATGGCGGAGTTCTTCAGAACCAAGGGGCATAACCTGGCGGAGCAATCAGGAGGATTGCGACGATGGAAAAACCCCTGCTCGAAATATTTCAAGCTCTCCAGAAGCTGATCGGGCTTCACCGGCAGCTTTGGGAAAACGTAAGAATGGAGCATGAGGCGCTGGTCCAGGCGAGCCTCAAAGATATCCAGGAGGCCACCTCCGCAAAGCGTGTGTTGATTGAGGCGATTCAACAGACGGAGTCCGGTCGCCTCAAGCACATGGTGACTCTCTCTTTGTTGTGGCGCAAACCACTTCGGGATTTGTCGATCTCTCAGGTGATCATTGCGATCCAGTCGGACGACCCCAGAGGGGCTGAGCAGTTCCGTACCGCAAACAACGTTCTGACTATTCTGGTTCAGCGAATCAAAGAGCAGAATGATTCTAACCGCGCGCTGGTCGAGCGGTCACTTGAACATGTTCACGTCATGAAAAGAAATATCCTCGGTGAATCGGTACCCAAGTCGAATACCTATTTGCAGAATGGACAGAAATCCAATCCAGTCGCAGGCGCGCGGCTGATTTCCAAGGAGGCTTGAAGCCAAAAAATGGGTGTCCCCAATGTAATGCATACCGGCCGTTCGGGAATGATGGCGTCAAAGGCGGCGATCGCCACGACGGGCCATAACATTTCCAACGCCAATACAGAGGGATTCTCCAGGCAGCGGGTCGAAACTTCCAATTTGACACCACAAGGCTCCTCCGGCTCTCATGCGCTTGTGGGTTCCGGAACCCAGATTTCGCGAGTCGATCGCGTGAATGATGAATATGTCGAGAAACAGATTCGGTCGGGCGCACGCGAGATGGCAACCATGGAAGAACGGGACATGGCTCTTCGGCAATCCGAAGATATATTCAATGAAATGAATGGTGACGGTCTGAATCGGCTGATTTCCCGGTTTTTCAACGAATTCAGAAAACTTTCGAACGAACCGGACAACGAAGCGGTACGACAGTCTGTACGTGAATCTTCAAGCGCCATGGTGAATGACTTCAAACGGCTTCGGCGCGAGGTAGACGAGGTCCGCCGGAACATCGATTCACGTCTTGAGGGCTATGCGAAGGAAGTCAATTCGCTGGTAGATGAAGTACGGGATCTGAACATCAAAATCAAAGCGATGGAAGTTGGGGGAGCACCTCCCAATGACCTTTTGGACAAACGCGACCTGGCCTTGAAAAAGCTCGGTACGTACATGGAACTCACGACCCACAAGGACGGACAGGGTGGCTATGTCGTGGATATCAAAGGTGTGGGGCCTTTGGTTGTCGGCGGCCAGACAGAAAAATTCTCGGTATTCCGTTCACCCGCGGACGAAGACGGCAAACCTGAGGGGGCGATGGAACTGAGAACTTCTGCCAGTGCCTCTTCCAACATCACTCACCGGATAAAAACCGGCAAATTTGGCGCTCTGCTGGATGTGCGGGACAATACTCTTTCCACGATTCTCGACCGCTTGGATGACCTTGCCTATGCTGTAACGAACTCGGTGAATGGGATCCACGAGCAGGGGTTCACCCGTTTTGGCTCGCAGGGCGTCTCGTTTTTCCGCAATCTGAACGCGAAGGAGAGAGCGGCAGAATTCATGGATCTTTCCGATGAGATCAAGGCAAGCGTAAATAACATCGCAGCCGCGGCAGAGCAGGATGCCCCAGGAGATAATCGGGTCGCGATCGCAATTTCCGGGATTCAGAGCGCCAAGATCCTGAGCCAGGGCAAATCAACGATGGATGATTTTTATAATTCCATCGTTAGCGACATTGGTGTCGCGACCGCTAGAAATCGCTCCGGGATGAATCAACAGCGTGATGTCAACACGCAGCTGAACAAGATTCGGGATCAAATTTCTGGAGTTTCGATCGATGAAGAAACGGCTAATTTGATGCAATTTCAACATATGTTCGATGCGTCGGCCAAAGTGATCCAGGTGGCCGATGAGATGCTCAAGACGGTTCTGGAGCTGAAACGGTGAGATGAAAAATGAGAGTCACTGAACGTACCAATTTCGACACCGTTCGCGACAGTATCCAGCGCAGCAAGCAGCGCATGGAGAATCTTCAAATGCAGAGTTCAACGCTAAAAAAGATCAATACGCCTTCGGATGATCCGGTCAGTTCAGCAAAAGTTCTGGAGATGAGGACAGAGAAAGTGAATAACGATCAGTTTCAGGGTAATGCAAAGATGGCGCAGATGGTTCTTCAGAATACGGACCACGCCCTATCAGAGCTTTCCGATATCGTCGTGAGAGCTAAAGAGATCGCGCTGGGGCAATCGAGCAAGGCCAGCTCGAATGAAAACACCCGCTTGGGAGTTGCAGAGGAGGTCACCCAGCTATTTCAGCAAGCGGTGGCTACCGCAAATCGTCGAATTGGTGAAAAATACATTTTCGCCGGATTCAAAACAGATAAACCTGCCGTTGACCCAGAAGGCCGCTATATGGGTGATGATGGTCAGCAGATGGTCGAAATCGCAAAAGATGTATTCATCTCTTCCAATCTTCCTGGGATTGAGGCTTTCAATACGAATCCAAAGAGTTCGAGTGACGCGCCGGGAGTTTATAACTCAAGCGGGAGAACGCTGGCCAGCAGCACTGGACTGGGCATGACTCTTGATCAATCTGGTCGGGATAATGTGAATGTTTTCGATGAAATTCAGAACCTTCGAATTTCGCTCCTCACGGGAGATTTGGACGGCATAAGAAACACACTTGATCGTTTTGATCAGGCACAGGGCAAATTAATAGCGGCGCGTGCGAAGGTCGGGTCGCGTCTGCAGGGCGTTGAGAGCACTAGCCAGGCGATCGAACGCCATAACCTTACAAATGCGCAGCTTAGCTCTGCTCTTGAGGATGCCGATATGTCCCAGGTAGTGAGTGATCTGGCCAAAGAAGAAACGGTTTACAAGAGTGCTTTGGCGAGCTCGCAGAAGCTTATACAACCAACTTTGTTGGATTTTCTAAAATGAAATTTGCTGCATTTCTCAAGAACATAGGACAAATTTGTTGCAAGTGGTGGGGCGTTAGACTAGATCTTGCCATCGTAAAGGATTACACGCTTTACAAAGAGATGGAGATCTTATGTTAGTATTAACCCGGAAGTTAGGGGAAAGCATTGCCATCGATGACCACATCAAGATCGTAGTGGTTCAGATCAAAGGCAAGCAAGTGCGGTTGGGAATTCAAGCGCCCAAAGAGACGAAGATTCATCGTGAGGAAGTTTACGCAGCGATTCAGGATCAGAATAAAGAAGCCGTGAATACTCCCGTAGCGATGGCACAAGTCTCGAAAGTGTTGAAAGGTTAAGTTGGATCAACTTAACCGGAAGGGGTCGAGCGTGATCGTTAAAACAGGACGTTTTGGACAGCTCACCGTCGGCGACGACGAAATTATTCGGATTCCGCAAGGGATTCTCGGATTTCCAGAATACACGAAATTTTGTCTGGTGGATCCAGGTGATGACACCCTGATTGTCTGGCTTCAAAGCGTGGACAACCCTGAAATTGCATTTCCGCTTTTGGAACCAAAAGTGTTTCGTCCCAATTATGCTGCACGACTATCTGCTGCAGAGCTTCGCGAGTTGAAACTCGATAATATCAATCATTCTGCAGTTTTCAGCATTCTTACGATTACTAATGACATCACGCAAATGACAGCCAATCTCAAGGCTCCGCTCGTCATCAACCTGAAAGAGCAGATTGCAAAGCAAGTTGTTCTTCAGGAAAATGAATACAGCGTAAAGCATCTGATGTTCAAGGAATTGAAAGCCCACTTGATCACGATTCAGGCTCAAAACAGATTGCCG
This sequence comes from Bdellovibrionales bacterium GWA1_52_35, assembly GCA_001769805.1. Lineage (GTDB taxonomy): Bacteria > Bdellovibrionota > UBA1018 > UBA1018 > UBA1018 > GWA1-52-35. The sequence goes on along the minus strand of MEPO01000021.1, from coordinate 153,944 downwards.
CAACGCGAGGCCCAGGGTGTCGTTTCCACGGTCTCGATTAAAAGCATTCCACCTTCGCTCACAGTAAAAAGTTTGACCGCGTAGCTCATTGCCGAATCAACTGTCTCGGTCGGGCAGTCGTCAGAGTTTGGCGCGCGCCTCTTTTGCCATTTCCAAATAAGCCAGGGCTTCACGATTCTCTGGATCAACCTGCCGCACGGCTTCCCATTCGAGCTCCGCGTCCAATACATTGCCCTGACTGAAATGCAGCAATCCGAGCTGCAGGAGAGCGGGGGTGTGCCGCGGGTGATCCGCTTTCAGCTGCTGTAGCTCTTGAAGGGCTCGGGTGATAAATCCCTTTTTTGCATATGCTTTTGCGAGTCGAATCCGGATGTCCTGCGTGGTGGGGTCAAGGCTTGCAGCCTTTCCGTATTCTTCAATTGCTTCGTCAAAGCGCCGGTACCTGAAATAAAGATCGGCAAGCTCCAAGTGCTTCACGGCAAATTTGCGGTCGATCTCAAGCTCATTATTTGCCCGCCGATGGGCCACGGATTGATTTGCCCGATCAAAAACATTTTTGGCGTCGTCGTATTTTCCAACATCGTTGTAAAGCACTGACAAGCAAACCGCAGCATCGGTGTGATGGGGATCCAATTCCAGGGCCTTCTTGAGATTTTCCACGGTTGGGCCGAGTTTTCCCTGAAAATAGAAAAGGATTCCCAGAAAGTAATAACCGTCAGCCGAATGGGGATCGGTCTGGAGTTTTCCGCGAATCAGGGCTTCGGCTTTTGGAAAATCTCGCTTGGAGAGCAGTTCCTGAATATCCCGATCCTTCGGTGCATTACTGGCCGGATTTTTCATTTTTCAATTCCGCTGCAGGCTTCTCCGCAGACCAACGTGCAAGCTTCTTTTTTGCCTCTTCAGCCGAAGCCGATTCAGGATAGAGCTCTATGAGCTTCTTGTATCGAGCTGCTGCTGGATCTTTTTGGCCGCGTTTAAAATAAAAGTCGGCAATGTACAGCTCTTTTTCGGCAAGAATCCGGAGAGCATCTTTGAGATCAGTTTGCGCTTCGGATGCTTGAGGTGCCTGAGGGAAGCGCCGTAGAAAGTCCTTGTAGGAATCGACACTTCTTTCTGCCGGCGTCAAGTCGCGGGCATGCACACTCGGGATATCGTTATAGTAGGACTTGGCTATCCGGAACATGGCATAGGCAGTTTTCTCGTGCTTGGGGTGAAGGTCCCGGAAGGTTTCGTAAGCTGCGGCCGCCTCAGTAAAGGATTCCTGAAGAAAATACACATCTGCAACCCGGATCTGCGCTTCGATTGCATACTTTGAGTAAGGAAATTTGTTCTTGATCGCGCGGAAATGATCAATTGCGATTTGATAATGGTCGCTGGCAACCTCCTCTTCCGCTTCCTTGAAAAGGGCGGCAGGATCATTCTCATCGACCCTGTTGCCGGAGCAGGCGGTCAATCCAATGAAAGCGAGGGTCAGGAGAGTCATTACAAAATGTTTGATACGCATAAACTGGGTGTATTCCAATGCACCTATAAGAGCAACAAGCTCGATGAGGGAATCCAACCAATTCCCTCCCGGGAGAAGCGGATCTGACGCCAAAGCTCTCCCGGGCGAGCGGCGCTCTCGGCAGAATTATTCTGGGTGTCAGAAGCCGCAATAGCGGGCCCAAGCAGTCGGACTTTTGTGCCGGCTTCGGCTTGGCCCAGCTCGACAAAGCGATCGCCAGGTCCACTGCGTATGGCCTGCCTCTCGATCAGGACTGCTGGCGGTCGAAGTTCAGAAACCTGTTGAGCCAGATAGAGAGCGCCCGTGATTGCAAAAGCCAAAAAGACCAGGATAGAACCCGGTTTGAGGAATGTCTGGCTGAGGCTTCGGGTTTTGACGTATGTCCTGATCCAAAACAAAAAAAGAATCAGCCCGAGCAAGCCGACGGTGCCCCGAACTTCATCTAGATCAATGCGGTCCGAAAGCTTTTCCAGGCCATTTGAAGCTGGATCCAGGCGGTCCGCGCCAGCGGAAGCTTCAACCAGCTTTCTGGCGAGCGCCAGATTATGTCGTATCTCAGCATCATGCGGAGCCAGGCGGTTTGCTTTTTCGAAATATGCCAAAGCAGTGCCGGCCCGGCCGAGGCGGTAGTAGATGGTTCCAATGTTGTAAAAGTAGCTCGAATTTTGAGGAGTGGGTTGGGTCAGTAATGCCTGCAAAGCATCGTCGTAGCGGCCAGCGTCGTAAAAAGCGCGGGCCTCCTTCCAATAGCTCCAGTCATCTGTGGCTGCGCTCAGTTCGGCGCGCGCACCGAAGCCAGAAAGGCAAACGAGAAGCATCCCAACTATTAACCAGGTGATTCGCATAAACTAAAAATATCCATTTCACGCCTTACCTTGCAACAAAAATAAGCTCATGATATTTTTGGACAAAATGAAGCGACTCATCGATGAAGCAAAGAGGATGATCTCACTTAACTCAGTGACATCCAATGGAAACGAAGAATTGGCCAATTATGTGGTGGGGCTCCTTCGTGAACGCGGCATACGCTCGCAGCTTCAACAGGTGACCCACTCGATGGAGGGGATCTCCAAACGGCAATTCAATGTCATTGGAATCATCGGCGATCCGTTGGTCGACCGGAAAATCCGCAAGGGGCTGCTGTTCAGCAGTCATCTCGATACGGTCAGCCCCGGATTAAAAGAAAACTGGACGGAAACTGCCGGGGATCCTTTTACTGCGGTCACCAGGGAGCGAAAAATATTCGGATTGGGAGCGGCGGACGCGAAATTGGATTTTCTCTGTAAAATTCACGCGGCAGGTCGCCTTCGGGAAAAGAAACTGCAGAATCCACTCTATCTTGTCGGCACCTGTGGCCAGGAACTCGGGATGTTTGGGGCTAAATATCTAATCAAAGCTTTGTCCCTCAACCCCCGATATGTTTTGATTGGCGAGCCTACGGACCTTAATCTCGTCCATGCACATAAATGTGATTCCATCTTCAAGGTGTCGATTGGCTATCAGCAGGTGGAGAAGGACGCGCGAGGGTTCAATCGAAAGATACAACTGCAGTCCTTTGGTGTATCCGCACACGCAGCACATCCAGAGGGCGGAAAGAACGCAATATTTGGTTTGTTGGACTTTCTGCAGCGGGCCGTGGATAGCGGCTTCGAACTTCGTTTCACCGACTTCCAGGGGGGCGACACCGTTAACAAGGTTCCGGACTCGGCCGCAGCGAAATTTTTTCTGACTTCGCATCAGCTCGAGGATTTCAAGCGGTTCTTTCGGGAAATGGTGCGGGTTGAAGGAAACGAGAAGGCGTTTCGCGTCGAGCTGGGTGGAGTGGGTGAAACGGGCGTTCGATTCCTGCCCGACAGTGTGTTCGGGTGTATATCTGAGATCGTCGGATTGTTCGAAAAAATCGCTGCAGACCTGGGCAAGGTGACGGATGAAAGCTATTCACCACCCCATTCGACAGTGAATTTCGGAAAGCTGACTCAACGCCTTGGAGCAATAGACCTTTCTTTTGATGTGAGACTTCTTCCAGATCTGTCGCTTGAGGACATCGAGGCACATATTGGCCAAGGAGTTCAGAAGATCGCAAAGGGGTATCCAAGCCTGAACTTATCAGCGCAGCAGGAGCGAACGAATCCCGGCTTGAACCTGAATATAGATTCGGCGCTTGCAACAATCTGTGCTGAGACCCAGAAAGCGGCAGATATTCCGCAAGGGTTTTCAAAAAGATCGACCGCAACCGAAGCCGCCCAGTTCAGCCGTGCGGGATATGATGTCATGGTCTTCGGACCCGGTCCGGCGCTGAACAGCAGTCATTGTCCTAATGAATATAATCTTCTTGATCAGATCGAGAGAGCGACAGTCTTTTATGAAAAACTCATAGAACGGCTTTGCATTACCTCCTGATTGCGCAAAGTGGGTGAAGAATGGCTTATCGTTACAATTATCCGGTTAAAGGAAACTACATCGACGGGCAGTATAAGACCTGTGCCGATCCGAATGGGGAATGGACCAGTAGAAGTCCTGCGGATTTCGCCGATGAACTCGGGAAGTTCCAGTATTCTTATTGCGCCATAGACGAATCGGTCATGGCTGCGCGCAAGGCCTTCATGCCCTGGCGCCGCAAGAAGATTTCTGAAAGGGCTGAATTCCTGCGGAAGTTCAAAGTAGCGATTCAAAAGCGTGCGGATGAATTTACGGAGATTATTGCACGCGAGGTGGGACGGCCCGCCTGGGAAGCGAAAGAAGAGCTCCTGGCCCTCGAGGTTAAAATTGATGTAACTCTGGAGGAGGGAATGAGGCTCGTCGAGAAGCTTGAGATTCCGCAGGTGATCGAGGGGGTGCTGGGCGCTTCGCGACGCAAGCCGATCGGGGTGACGGCCGTTATCGGTCCCTATGATTTCCCGGCCGCACAACCGTGCGGACATATTGTGCCGGCGTTGCTGGCTGGAAACACAGTAATTTTCAAACCCTCTGAAAAAGCCCCTTTGATCGGGCAACTCATTGCTGATTGTTTTAACGAAGCGGAACTCCCGCCGGGAGTATTCAATCTGCTTCAAGGAGAAAAAGAAACGGGCCGCAGGCTTTGCGCCCACGAGGGAATCGACGCAATCCTGTTTACCGGCTCGTACGAGGTGGGGACGAGGATCAAACAGGATACTCTTCAGCAGCACTGGAAGCTTGTACTTCTGCAAATGGGCGGAAAGAATCCGGCGATCATATGGGAAGATGCCGATCTGGAACTGGCGTTGAAAGATGCGCTGGTGGGCGGGTTCATTTCTGCCGGGCAGCGCTGTACTTCGATGTCCAGGATCATTATTCATCATTCACATGCTGAGGCTTTTGTTGAGCGCCTTCACGAACGCGCCAAGGCCTTTGTCATAGGTCATCCTTTGGACAATCCGTTCATGGGGCCTTTGATTGACGCAGGATCCGTGGATCGTTACATGAAATTTCAGGGCATCGCTGTCCGTGAAGGGTGTGAGCCGGTTATGCGTGGCAAGACGCTGGAATTGGGTAAGCAGGGAAACTATGTTGCCCCCTCCATTTGTCTGGTGAAAGCAACCTCGCTCGAAGCCACAAAGAAAAGTGTTTACCAGCAGACCGAGATTTTTGGTCCGAATATCGCCATCATCCCGGTCCGAACGCTTGAGGAAGCCATTGCTCAAGCCAACGCGACCCAGTATGGATTGGCAGCTGCGGTTTATACGAAGAGTCGGACGATATACGAAAAATGCTGGGAAGAACTGCAGGCGGGCCTGATCAACTGGAATCGTCCGACGATTACTGCCTCCGCTCGCCTTCCTTACGGTGGCCTGAAAAAAAGCGGGAATCATTTTGCTACGGCGGTGTTCTCGACTTTAAATTCAACTTATCCAGTTGCTTCTCTGGAAGACGCGGAGCGCTCCGCGTCTTCGGAGAGCTTTCCGGGATTGAATTGGAAATAAAAAAGGCGAGACGCCGCACGCCTCGCCTTAAACATTTCCGAGCGCCGTGATTACGGGCGCACAAAAACCTTACTGTTGAATGGCTTTATTTACGTTTGAGGCTTGAGGGCCCTTCGGGCCGTCGATTAATTCAAAATCGACTTTCTGGCCTTCAGTGAGAGTTTTAAAACCATCTCCCTGAATTGCCGTGTAATGCACGAAGACGTCGCGCTCCGTGCCGTCAGCCTGAATGAAACCAAACCCTTTACTGTCATTGAACCATTTCACTAAACCTGTTGCCATTAGAACACCCCCTGTAAATAGAGAAGCAACTTAAATCACAAGTAAACTCGGTTTACTGAAATCGTCAAACAAAAAATGAAAAGACCCTGCGCGAGAGAGAGTTGCGCAAGGTCCTTTCTTTCCTGACATCTGATTCAATTTGCTTCTACGCGTACAAGAAATTCATCTGACCAGGCGAGTCACTTCGTGTTCTGAAAATAATTAATTTTTAGAACGTGTTCGCTCTTCCGTAATTTCCGCCGCTCCAGAAACCACCGTTGTTCATTTGCATTCCGCTGTTCATCGGCATTCCGGGCATACTGCTCATTTGGGTTTGTTGATAGGGAACCCAGGCGCCACCTTGGGTCATCGGCATTTGAGGCATCTGAGACATTCCGGGCATGTTCTGAGGGCCTTGAGGCTGGCCTTGTCCGGGCATCTGCGCAAGCTGTTGATTGATTCTCTGTTCGTTCTGCCATCTTTCCTGCTGAATTTTCTGGACCGTAGCGGGAATTGCCATGACGTTGCGGTAGGCATTCGTGGCGATGGAGCAGCCTTCCATGCTGCGGTTCTCTCCGTAGCAGGCGTCGCGCAGGCGCTCTGTGAGGCGTTCGACGGTGCCGCGGAATTCGCCGTTGAAAGCATCAAGTGCGAAGGGATCCTGTGTGTTTGCCGCTGACATGCCGAAGGCAGCAAGGTAGCCGGTATCGTTTGCATCAATGTCCTTTTGAAGACTGCTGATGGTTTTGGCGCTGAGAGTCTCATCATCTTGCGCTTCGAGAAGCAGTTCGCGAGCCACACGGAAGTCATCGAGAGTGACAGTTTTCTTTTCAGCTTTATCTTTCTGGTTTACAAGCCGAGCCGCGAGCATTCTCAGGGCATCAGCCACGTACTCAGCGCTATCAGCATGAGTCATGCGCCAGTTGAGGAGCTCCTGGCGAAGCCCTTCCAACTCGGACAGAGGAATTTTTTTGGCCTTGGCCACCATAAGCTGCAGCTCGATCATATCGAGTTCCTGGAGAACTTTTTTGAAAGACGAGGAATCATTATCGAGATTAAAGAGACTACGTGCAGCTCTCCTGGCAATGGGGAGCTCGGCGGGGGTTTTGCGGCAGGTCGTGATTGTGTCTTGGAGTAAACTTACATGTTCTTCTTGCTCTTTTGCGGCCTTCTCTTTGGCAAGACGGGCGATAGTCTTTTTGCTCCGGTGAGCTGGAAGATCTTCTGAAAGCAGGCTGAGCGGCACGGCATCGATATGTCCGGGCTGATTGGGGTCGCCGTCCTTGATTGTGACGAGCTTGATCTCGCTGTCGCCTTCATTCGAAAGATCCATCTTGGCGGCGGGCACATCGGTCGAAAGGTGCAGACACCCTGCTCCGCGGCAGGTTCTTTCCTTTTTCTTGCAATCCAGACCCTCACCATCGATATCGCGCATCCGGAACGCGATTCCCTTTACCTTGAGTTCGGGATCAGTCTGACTGTTGGTAATCTCAAAATGTCTGAGACAGTCTTCCGAGATGGCCCCGGTCAGCATCACTGTCGTGGCGTGATTGTCGTTTTCTGGGGTAGCGTCCTTCATGACCACCGAGATGTGCATGGCCTTCAGGTCCTGGATGGTCATGTCTCGAATTTTTTCCGAGGGCTGGGTGGCGGTTTCAGTCGCGCCGAAAGCCGTGCTCAAAGGTGAGAATGCCGCAATTACCAGATAGAAAAATATTTTACGTTTCATATGCTCTTCCTCTACTACTTGTTTCTCTCTGCAGCTGATTGACCCCATCCGGGGGTCCTCTGACCGCAGGGCAGATGCCCTAACGAGTAGCTCTCTCTGCTGGTAACCAGAGCAAGGGGCGGGCCAAAATGACCCAGTGCGTTGAAAATGCGCATAAGATTAAAAATAGACAGTAATTACAGATGCGTAGGATTGACGGCTGCTTGGCTAATCCCGCGACTTTTAACGGGAAGACTGTCACCCCCGTGGCAGGGCTGATCAAAGTATTTACAGTTTTTTAATAAGCATTTCGCACGGGCTTGCCTCTGAGGCAGATTACCGATAGACCTAAAATATGACGCAAAATAAGAACTTCAGGACGGCAGATCCACTTGGAATTCAACGAGTTGTCAAACCGAAGGGAGTTCTCCCCCAGCAGGCTGAAACCATCGACGCTAGTCTCCCCATCGCTGAAGACGAATTGCTGATTGAGGTCGAAAGCCTCAACATTGATTCTGCCAGTTTCCACCAGATTTCAGAAGCGTGCGGCAAAGATGTCGCGCGAATGGAAAAACACATTCTCGATCTCGTCGCAAATCGCGGGAAGCACCATAACCCCGTCACGGGGTCGGGTGGAATGCTGATCGGTAAAGTTGTCCAAGTTGGCCCGCATTTCCCCGTGAAGGAAAAGCCGGTTCGCGAAGGCGACCGCATTGCCACACTCGTTTCTCTTTCTCTGACACCGCTTCAGATTCGGAAAATAAAAAAAATCAATCCGAACATTGATCGGGTGGACATTGAAGGACATGCAATTCTTTTTGCTTCAGGAATTTTCGCCAAACTTCCGGAAGACATGCCAGAAACCGTTGCACTTGCAGTTCTGGATGTCGCCGGAGCTCCTGCTCAAACCCGCCAGTTGGTTCAACCCGGGCAGACGGTTGTGGTCGTTGGGGGCGGCGGAAAGTCGGGCATACTCTGTCTTTATGAAGCCAAGAAAAAGGCGGGTGTTCGCACTGTCGCGATCGATTATTCACAGTCCGCAATTGACCGCCTGGCGCAGCTTCCGTTTGTGGACGAAGTGATTCAGGCTGACGCCCGGAATGCCGTAGAGGTGATGGAAAAAGTTTGGGCTGCAACCAAGGGCCATATGGGTGACGTCGTGATCAACGTCGCAAATATTCCGGAAACGGAAATGTCCTGCGTCTTGAGCTGCGCGCCCAAGGGCATTGTTTACTTTTTCAGCATGGCAACCAGCTTCACGCGCGCGGCCCTGGGTGCTGAGGGTGTAGGCGCAGACGTTGATCTCAGGATCGGAAATGGTTACACCGAGGGACATGCTGATTTGGCTCTGGACCTTATCCGCGAAAGCGAAGAACTTCGGCAGATTTTCACGGAGCAGTACGTTTAGCAGCACGTAAAAAGGGAGCTCGGCTCATGGCACATCTTGCGTTGAACAGTAAAAAAGTCGAGCGTTGCCGGGAACTCGCCGAGAATATCTCTCAACCGGTGGAATCCATCATCGCAACCCATTCCACACTTGCCATCGAGCGCGCTGTCCTGCGCTTGCTTGGCGTTGACGGAGCTGTCGTACAGAAGGGTGGACAGGGCTTCCCTGAGGTCAACGCGATCATTGACCAGCTCAGCGGCGCAGACCAGTCTCCGATTTCGCGCGGCGTTCTTTACTGGTTTGTGAATGCGATGATCCAGAAGAAGATGACAGCAGCGGAAGCTGGACGGGCAGCGGCAGGGGGCAAGATCAACCTGCTAAAACTCCCGGTTGCGCCGGAAGCGGAGATCAGGAAAAAGGCCGAGGAGCTTTGCAGAAAAGCGATTTCAGATCTGGTCGCAAGCCGGGACAGACGGGATAGTTTGCGCAGGGAACTTGGAGATAAATTCGATCCCGAGGGCAAAAGCGGCCCAATAATTTACGTGATTGTTGCCACCGGAAATATTTTCGAAGACGTCATTCAGGCAAAAGCCGCAGCTCAGGCTGGCGCGGACGCCATCGCCGTGATCCGCAGTACGGCACAATCCCTGCTCGATTATATTCCGCATGGCGCAACGACCGAGGGCTTCGGTGGCACCTATGCCACGCAGGAAAACTTCAGAATCATGCGTGAAGCACTGGATGAAGAAAGCAAAAAACTTGGCCGGTACATTCGACTCACGAATTACTGTTCGGGTCTCTGTATGCCGGAAATTGCGGCGCTGGGCGCGCGCGAACGGCTCGACTTTCTTTTAAATGACGCTATGTACGGAATTCTTTTCCGGGACATCAATATGAAGCGGACCTTGATTGACCAGCACTTCTCAAGGCGCATCATTGCGCTTTCGAAGATCGTGATTCATACCGGCGAAGACAATTACCTTACGACGGCGGACGCAATTGAGAACGGACACCAGGTGCTCGCCTCACAGTTCATCAACGAACGCTTCGCCTTGAACGCGGGAATGTCTCAGAATCTGCTGGGCCTGGGACACGCGCTCGAAATGAACCCCGAGCACCCCAATGTTTTTCTGCTGGAGATTGCTCGCGCCCAGATGACCCGGGATATTTTTCCAAAATCCCCGATCAAGTTCATGCCGCCGACGCGCTACAAATGCGGCGACATTTTCTACAGTCATTTAATGGATGCCATGTTCAATTTTGTCGGTGTTTTGACCGGCCAGACCATTCAGCTTCTCGGAATGCCAACCGAGGCAATGCATACGCCGCTGCTGCAGGATCGTTGGATGAGTATCAAGAACGCACGGTATATTTTCAGCGGAGCGAAAGATCTTGGTGCTGAGATCACCTACAGAGATGGCGGCCAGATTGAAAGATGGGCCGAAAAGGTCTTGGACGAAACATTGTCACATCTCGAGCTGATTGCTGGAAAGGGTCTTTTCCGGGCCATTGAAGAGAGAGCGTTCGCGGAAGTCTCTCGTACTGAAACGGGTGGCAAGGGCAGGGACGGCGTATTCATGCGTGACCCGGCTTATCTCAATCCATTTTTTGATCAGTTGCCCCTTTAATACAGGACAGGACAAATGATGAGCAAGGTAGCACAAGTCAATCTCAAGAAACTCAGACCCTACGGCGACATTATGGATGACGGAACCATCCAGCTTGCGTTCACCCTTCCGGTCGAGCCCTCAGCCGAGGCGCGCGAAGCCGCGCAGCAGCTGGTCCAGAAGATGGGGTTTGAGCAGATCAAGTTGGCAGCGATGGAGCAGGCGGGAACGGGCTTCTCGTTTTTCGTGATTTACGCCAACACCAGATTCTCCGTCGATATGACGCGGATCAAGGTGATCAAGGTTGACTCAGAAAAGCGCGCGCGCGACGAAATCGACGAACTCATTAAAACTCAGATCGGGCGGAAGCTTGTTGTGATTGGCGCCTGCACAGGCTTTGATGCGCATACAGTCGGTATTGACGCCATCATCAACATGAAAGGCTTTGCTGGAGATTACGGGCTGGAACGTTATCAATGGTTAGATGCTCATAATCTAGGCGCCCAAGTTTCCAACGAGGATCTGCTGAGAAAGGCCCAAGAGTTCAAGGCTGACGCGGTCCTGGTGTCCAAAGTAGTGACTCAGCATAATATCCATCTCAAGGACATGAAAGATCTGATCGCTCGAGCTGAAAAACTGGGCTTGCGTGACAAATTCATTTTCGCTGCGGGTGGCCCACGGATAACACATCCGATGGCACTCGAGTGTGGATTTGACGCGGGTTTCGGCGTGGGAACAAAGCCCTCAGAAGTGGCAAGCTATGTTCTGGATGAATTTTTAAGACGGCAGATTCCGAGGTCATCTGTTAAAAGGAAACTCGTACCCAAGCTGAAATCCAGGGTCAGCAAGAACGCCAAGAAGAAGGCGACCAAAAAGAAAGTTAAAAAATGAAGAGCAAAGCGTCTGCGCGCGTAAACGCATTGATCGGGAGAGAGCAGGAGATCGCGAAGATCCGTTCCTGCCTGCGCGCCGGCAAGAATGTTCTTCTTGAAGGTCCTGTTGGAGTTGGAAAGACGTTCCTTGCCATCGAAAGCATCCGGGAGCTGGGCCGGCCCTCGTTTCGTGTCGACGGAGATAATCGTTACTCTGAACAGAAGCTTACTGGCTGGTTTGATCCACCGCTCGCGATCAAAAAAGGATTTCACAAGGACGCTTTCATTCCCGGACCACTGGTCGAAGCAATGAAAGCGGGCGGGGTTCTGTTCATCAATGAGCTGAACCGCTTGCCTGAGGGCGTGCAAAACGTGCTGCTCCCGGCGATCGACGAACGCATCGTCTCGGTTCCGCGCCTGGGCGAAATCACAGCCAAGCCGGGGTTCCTGGTTATAGCGACACAGAACCCGAAAGAATTCGTGGCGACCTCTCACCTGAGCGAGGCCATTCTGGATCGATTTGAGCTGATTGTATTGAATTATCAGTCTGAAAAGGACGAGCAGGGAATTGTAACCGGAGCAGTGGTCCGCTCCAAAATGTCGTTCAAACCCGGCATCCAGCAAAAGCTGGTGGAAGCCGCGGTCAGTCTGATCCGTCTGACAAGAAGTCATCCCAGAGTTCGGAGGGGGGCTTCCATTCGTGCTGCATTGAGTGTAGCGGATATTGCCGCAGTTTTGATGCAGGATGGACTTGTATTTGAATCCGCATTCTTGAGCGCGGCGCTGATGGCACTCCCGACGCGAATTGAAATCGAACGTGAAGCCGATGCTGAAAACACGATGCACGAGGAGCTCGAAGAACTCGTTCACGAGTGGGTGGCTGTCGTCTTAAAAAAAAAGACCTGAACTACTTCGGTAAGGACCTGTCGAAGCCGCCTGAGCCCCAGAGGATGGTTCGGGCCCAGATCTCCGACTCAGCATTGAAGTTCATCGCTCCAGAACTCTTGGGAGAACCGGGCTCGATCGAACAGGATGACCTTCAGGAGCAGCTGGTTTCTGCGAGTGCCTGGGACGTTGCAGTCCGCTATCACGAATTCAAGGCGAAGCGTTCTTTCAGGGCGCTTGCCAAACAGCTCAGACGGCTCTCTGCCCAGGCGATTCTGGAGCGGGCCCAGGCGGTTTTGGGTTCAGTAGTTCATCCCTTGGAGCAGCGTTCTGCCCCCTCGACGGAATTGCCAGCCGATGCTCAGCAAATAGATCTCGATATCGAAGAAACAATCGAAAATTTTCCGGGCCTTCTGAAGAACAGCAAGCTCCCGCTTACGGCACAGGACATTTGGATGTCCTACGCTATACGCCGAAGTCAGCCCGTCGTGCTCAGCGTGGATACGAGTTTATCAATGACAGGAGAGAAGCTTGCATTGACTGCTGTGGCATTGGCAGTTGTTCTGTTGCAGTTCCCTGAGGATCCAATTGGGATTATTGCATTCGAGAATGAGGCAAAGATCATCAAACAACCGAACGAACGCGTATCCGTACAGGAAATGGTGGAGCGTTTCCTGGATGTCCCCGCTCAGGGCTATACGCACCTTGAGGAGGGGTTACTTGCCTCTCTCAAGCTGGTAAGGGAGGGGGCCGGGCATGGACAAGGAAGGTCCGCCTCGACTGTTCTGTTGACCGACGGAAAATATACTGCGGGAAGAGACCCTGGATATCTCGGCCCGAAATTTCCCCATCTGGTTGTACTCAAGATGGGCAAGGAGCCCGCCAGCATGGAGCTCTGCCGCGAACTCGCACGTGGAGGGCAGGGAGCCCTGAGGGAAGTGGGAGAACTTGAGTCACTGCCCGGAATCATGTACGGCGTTTTGAAAGATCTCCTTCGCGGTCGCTCTCTCGCATAAGCCGGGTTGCAGCCCGGGTCTTGGCTCAGGTCGTGGTCTGATCCAGTAGTTCCGCGATGTCCATGACTTTGACTTTGTCCTTCATCTCTTTCGTAGTGATCCCGTCGGTCATCATAGTGATGCAAAACGGGCAGGAAGAGGCAACGATCTCGGCGTTGGTCTCCAGAGCCTGCTCGGTTCTCGCGACATTAATGCGTTTGCCGATCTTCTCTTCCATCCACATGCGACCGCCGCCCGCGCCGCAACACAGGCTTTGATCATGGTGCTGAGTCATTTCCACGAGGCGTGCCGAGGGGATTGAGGTGATGACCTTGCGGGGATCTGCGTAAATATTGTTCCAGCGCCCCAAATAGCAGCTGTCGTGAAAAGTGATCGTGGCATCCAGAGACTTCGTGGGTTTCAGTTTGCCTTCGGCGATGAGTTTGGCCATGAATTCAGAATGGTGGTAAACCTCATAATTTCCGCCGAAATTTTTGTATTCATTTTTGATCGTATTATAGCAGTGCGGGCATGCGGTGACGACGCGTTTGACTGAATAACGATTCATCGTCTCGATGTTTGCCTTCGCCAGGGTTTGGAAAAGATATTCATTGCCGATACGGCGGGCAGGATCGCCCGTGCACTGTTCCTCGCTTCCAAGAATCGAGAATTTGACTTCGGCTTTTTTCAGAATACTGGCGAAAGCCCGGAGCACTTTTTTGTTTCTCTCATCGTAGGAGCCGGCGCAACCGACCCAAAGGAGAACTTCGACATTCGAATCCTCGGCCATAGTTTTGACTGAGAGTCCCTCGGCCCATTTGGCGCGATCGGCCGAGCTGAAGGCCCAGGGTGAGCCATTGGTTTCCATGTTCTTGAAAACCGGCTGCACTTCCGGTGGGAAGCGGGATTCCATCATGACGAGGTTCCGTCTGATGTCATAAATCTTGTCCGTGTGTTCGATGAATACCGGACAGGCAATCTCGCAAGCCCGGCATGACGTGCAGGCCCAGATGACGTCCTCGTTCACGTTCTGATCAATGATGTGGGAGACCTCATCCAGTTTACCGGCGAGAATCTTGTCTTTATTGGCATAAAGATTGTGCTTTAGATCCGTAATCAGCATTTTCGGGGTGAGCGGCTTCTGAGTATTGAAAGCCGGACACAGGTCCTGACAGCGGCCGCACTCAGTGCACGAGTAATAATCCAGAGCGTCTTTCCAGGAAAGGTCAGTGACTTTGGCAGCACCGTACTGCTGGACGGATTCATCCTCAAAATTGATCGGGGTCATTCCTTTTTCCCGGGGAAGCGTCTTCAGGAAGGTGTTCGGTCCGGCGGCGACCAGGTGAAGGTGTTTTGACCTGGGGATGTATACCGCGAAGCCCAATACGATCAGCATGTGAACCCATTTGAAGAAGGTTCCAAGGGCGGCATTTGTGGGCTCGGAAGCGAGGCCGCCCAAACGGGTTGCCAACCACTGCGAAACGAAAAGAGAATTCGCGTACCAAGGGTGTGTACCAGCGATATGGAATGAGTTCATCAGAAAGATCGCCACCATCAACGAACCGGTAAAAAGAAGGACGATGTTGGCGTCCTTCGACTTACCAAGAGCGACCGGCCGGACAACATAACGCCGGTAAGAGGCGTAAAATACTCCCAACAGGACAGCCAAAGTGGCAAGATCCTGCAGAAAGAGCCAGCCACTGTAAAGCGATTGGCCCATGAATTCGAAGGTGGCGCCTTGGTAAATCGTTGAGACAAATTGCTCAAGCGTACCAGTGGTTATGATGATGAAGCCCCAGAAGATCGCCGTATGCATGATCCCGGGGCCCTTATTCTCCAGTACCGCGCGCTGGCCAAGCACATTCACGATTGTGGTCATGATGCGGGCGGGAATATTATCCAAACGGTTCGAGTTCCCCCGGTGCGCCTTCATCATTTGGAAGAGCAGCTGGAACCGATAAAATGAATAGCCAAAAGCTCCGAGCGCAATTGGAAGAAACACAAAGGTCTGCCAAGTCATCTCTATTTACCCCTCAAAAAGAAATTTGGCGCAGAAACAGTGATCAACGAACAAACGGCTCAATGTTCTTTGATCTTCTTGAACTCCTGCGTGAGCAGCGGAACAACAGCGAACAGATCGCCGACTATTCCGTAGTCAGCGGCCTGGAAGATCGGGCATTCCGGATCCGTATTAATAGCAACAATCACTTTGGATGAGCGCATTCCGGCAAGGTGCTGAATTGCGCCGCTGATCCCACAGGCGATGTACAGGGTGGGTGAAACCACTTTGCCGGTTTGCCCCACCTGATCACGATGGGGACGGAAGCCGGCATCAACGGCCGCGCGTGAAGCGCCGACGGCTGCACCGAGCACGTCTGCAAGATCTTCTAGAATTTTAAAGTTCTCGGCACTTTTCAGAGATCGTCCGCCAGAAATGACAACCGGAGCTTCAGTCACATCAGGACGAGCACTGGAACCTTTGACGATCTCGAGTACTTTTGTTTTCAGTGCTCCGAGTTCGACAGTTTCCTGTATCAATTCTGCCGTTTTGGAAGTGTCAGGCTTGGGTACACCGAGGGCATTGGGCCGAACGGTGGCCATAACAGGGCCACTGCCCAGGAATTCGACATCAACCAGAACTTTGCCGGCATAAATCGGACGACGTACCTTGATCTTGCTTCCGTCAAATGAAAGCTGTGTGCAGTCACTGGCGAGTCCGACCCCGAGTTTTGCAGCCACGCGCGGCAGAAAATCACGACCCGTGGGTGTATGACTTGCGAGCACGATGTCTGGAGATGCGGCTTTAAGTACCTGTGCAACTGCTTTGGAGTAGGCTTCTGCGGAATAGTTTTTCAACGCGGAGTTTTCGACGACATGAATTTTGTTGGCGCCGTAATGCGCAAGTTCTTTTGCGAGTTCGGCAATTCCTTCACCGAGGATCAGGGCATGTGTTTCGTTCCCTGCGGCGGCAGAAGCGCCCAAGAGCTCAAAAGTGGCCTTCTTCAAACGTCCATCGCGATGTTCAGCAACAATAAATATTTTAGCCATATCAAATCACCTTCGCCTCTTCGTGAAGCATGCGTACGAGTTCTTTGGCTTGGGCCGCAGGATCACCCGTGAGTTTTTTGCCGGCCTGCTTGGGCGGCGGGAGCTGGTAATTTTTAAACCGGATCTTCTGATCCGCATCCGAAACGCCCACATCCGCAGCTTTCAGTGCTTTGATTTCCTTTTTCTTGGCCTTCATGATGTTGGGCAAGCTTGCATACCGCGGATCATTCAAACCCTTTTGTCCGGCAATGATGACGGGCAGGGCGGCTTCGATGATTTCAAAGGAGCCACCTTCGATTTCGCGTTTGCACTTCACGGTTCCGGCGCCGTATTCGATTGCGACGGCAACAGTGATCGAAGGAATGTCGAGGAACTCGCCGAGAATTTGTGAAACTTGCGCAGAACCGTCGTCAATTGCTTCTTTGCCGGTGAAGATGAGGTCGAAATGAGCTTCCTTCTTCAGGGCTCCCGCAAGAGCCTTGGCGATCGTGTTGTTATCCACATTTTCCGGAAGCTCAATATGGATTCCGTTGTCGGCGCCCATCGCGAGTGCAGTGCGGATTGATTCTGTTGCGCGAGCAGGCCCGGCCGAAATGACGGTCAAGGTACTCCCCGCGTTCTTCTCTTTCACGCGAAGCGATTCTTCGACTGCGATTTCATCAAAGGGTGACATCACCCACTTGATCCCTGCGGGATCAATTCCGGTGCTGTCGGAGTTCAATTTGATCTTGGTTTCAGTATCGGGTACCTGCTTGATGCAGACGTAAATATTCATAATATAAAGGTTATACAGGGCGAGAGTGAGGCTTCGCAAATGGTTTTTGCTGAAGCGTCTCCGGGCGACTTGAGAAAATTCAGATAAGTTCGTTGCGGATCAGGTCGGCTAAGCTTTCGCGGTTGCGAATGACTGAATACTGACCTCCGGAAACCAGGACCTCGGCAGCCCGCGGGCGGCTGTTGTAATTACTGGCCATTGTAAACCCGTAAGCGCCGGTGGATAGAATGGCCAGGATGTCCCCGCCTTTAAGTCGAGTCGACATCATTCGATTTCGAGCAATGAAATCGCCGGTTTCGCAAACAGGTCCGACGATGTCACAACGAACCGTCTGGTTCGCCAGGGCACTGAGTCGCTTGATCGGTACGACAGCGTGAATACTATGATATAACGCGGGGCGGATGAGGTCATTCATTGCTGCGTCAATAATCAAAAAATGTTTTCTTTCGGATTTTTTCCAGTAAAGCACCTGAGACAGGAGCAGGCCGGCGTTGCCGGCCAGGAGCCTTCCCGGCTCGAGCATGACTTTCAGCGCTCGTCCTTTTTCGTTGACTCGGTTGGGACCGAAGAACTGTCGGATCAGTCCGCAGTAACTCGCGACCGAGGGGGCTACCTCATCAGAATAGCAAATTCCGAGGCCGCCGCCCAAGTCGACGTGAGTCAGGGGTTCCGGGAGAAGCTCGTCGAGTTCTCCGATCAGGTCCTTTACGCGCTGGAAGGCGTTCTCAAGAGGCGCCAAAGAGAGAAGTTGGCTGCCGATATGGATACTGACCCCCTGCACCCGGATGCCTGGAAATTTATGGATTCCGCGGGCGAGCTCCAGAACTTTCGCACGATGCATTCCGAATTTGTTGAACTTCAGTCCTGTCGAAATATAGGGATGTGTCTTGGCGTCCACATCCGGATTGAACCGGAAGGAAACGGGGGCGATTTGCCCGAGTCTGCACGCGATTGAATTCAGCAGGCGGAGTTCCTCTTCGGATTCCACGTTGAAGGCGTAAATACCTTCTTTCCCAAACTGCAAGGCATCTGCTAGTTCTTCCGGCGTCTTTCCAACCCCGGAAAAAACCACATCCCGGGGCAGCGCGCCCGCTTGCTGTGCCCGGAAAAGTTCGCCACCCGAAACGATATCCATTCCCGCGCCCAGCTTTAGAAATAATTTCAAGATTGAGAGATTCGAATTGGCTTTCATCGCAAAGAAAATCCGGTGATCAACATCTTTGAGCCCGCGGACAAGCTCGCGATAATTCTTCTTGAGCAGGGTCGCTGAGTAAACGTATGTGGGCGTCCCAAGGTCCTGGGCTATCTGCTTCAAGACTTGCGAAGAAAAGCCTGGTGTTCCGGCGGACAAGGACTTTTGCCTCATCGTCTTTTCGGAATCGTGGGAGAGGGGCTGGGCGTTGGCGTCTCGTTCAGGAACTGGGGGACTGTACGATCCGGAGGAAGTGGCGGGGCCTTCACGCCGCAAGCGATTGTGCCTGCCAACAATAGCGTTGATGTGAAAACCAGAAAACCGAGCTTCAGTTTCATTCTAGAATCCTATCACAAGGCCGAGGCCGAGCATATCGTAGCCGATGTCCACTCTGGCTTCCCAGCTGGGGCCAATCCGGAAAAGCAGTCCGGCTCCAACGGCAGGTATGAGTGCCACCAGGGAATTATAGGTTTCGATGGTGTAGACGGTCCCTGCCGGAATTGCGATATTTTTCATCACGCCCCCATAAAGAAACAAGGACAGGTCCTCGCTTGTATGAACAGTGTATCGGCCCGTGAAGATGAGAGGGAAAACCGTGAAAACATCGTTCTGCGTGAAGATCGCTTTATAAAGAAAAAGGCCGACTTCCGCGCTGAGTTCATCCTGTAGAAGGGGTTTGCTGAAGAAAAGCAGCTTATTCAGCCTAAATGAAACCCGGGCTCCACCCGCAGGGAACGAGGAGCCTTCGCCATTTCTAAAAAAGCCAAACGATCCGGTCATCGAATGGGGGTTGGGTTGAAGCGGAGTGACCTCTTCAACACTCATTCCGGTTTCGTCCAGCTCGGGCTCAAGGGGGCCCTCAGGAGTGAATTCGGCAGAGATTCCTTTTTCATTCGTGGAATCCACTGCGCCATTCGGAGGTGGAGACGATTCTGAATCGAGTTCGGGATCATAGTCCAGAAGAGGTCCGAGCTCCCTGTCGATTTCTTCCTGAGTAGGAGCCTGGGTTGATTCGTCCAGAGGTGCGCCGGTGCCGTTGGTATCGCCGGCATCCTGGCCTGTCGCAGCTCCCGTGTCCGGACTTGTGCCCGTGGGTTTGTCAATGCCTTCGAGCTCATTCAGTTCTGCCCGGTCATCCTGAGTGGTACCAAACGAGCTGACATCTGAAAGTTTTTCGATGGCCAGATAGGCTTCGCCACTATTTAGCTCGGAATAACCTTCGTAAACGCGCAGTTTCCTGCCGGCAAACTGCCTCTTCTCCGGGTAAGCTTTCAAAGCCCGGAATGCCATGACAGGTGTCTTGTCCTTTTTCAAAAGTACGATCCGGCCCGGAGCGGGAATTTCCCCTTGGGTCACCTCAAAAAGGTAAACTGACGCAGAACGGGTATGCCGGATCACATTGAGTTCAAAGGACCGAACTTCAATCGCGGGAAGTTTCTCGATTTCGTCGGGATCCAGAGGTTTTCTCTGCTCCTCTCGTTTGGAGACTTCGTTGTCGCCCGGCAATTTTCTGATCATGAATTCACTGCATCCGGCCTGCAGCAGAAGGCCGACAAGGCAGGCGCCGTTCAGGGCGTGTTTGACAATCCGCCAAGCGTTCGATTTAATGCAAAGCGGTGATGTATTTGAAACGCGATTATCCTTCATATTCCAGTATCCCCAGCTTAGCGCGCTACCGTGGCTCTGTCGAGCGGCTGTCTCCTATATCATTCGTGTTTGCGACGATAATGCTTCTATTTGCGGTGCCAGCCTGGGGTGTTCAGGACTCAGTGCAGAAATTTCCGATGCCGATGGTTTCGAGTGCGGCAGATCTCGAGGAAGCGCAGGTTCTACTGAAAAACAAAAAATGGGCGGAAGCAGCAGTGGTGTTCCGCTCTGTAGTTCGGAAGCTGCCGGACTATTCTCCTGCTGCCATGGGACTGGCCCGGGCGCTGGTCTTTTCAAATCGCCGGGAGGAAGCGCTAGCAGTACTCTGGCGGGCGGCAGATCGCGAGAAAGCGCCCAATCGAAGCGTCTTAATACGTCGTGGGCGCGTGATCTCCCGGCAATTCCTGAGCTCAGGCAGCTTTCAGGTTTACCAGGACGGCTTGAGCTTTCTTCAAGCGCGCAAATATCGACAGGCGAGAGAGAGATTCGAAAAGGCACTCGCCCAGGAACCTGATAATGTAGAAGTACTCGTCAGACTGGGACAATGCCTGGCCCTGGATCAGGATTACGATAGCGCCACGGAGTATCTCCGGTTTGCCAAACGGTTGAATCCGCATGAACCGGAAATTCGTCTTTGGTTGGGAAGAACCATGCATCAGCGTGGGGAGATCAAAGAAGCAATCGAGGAACTTCGGCTGGCTAAAGCCCAGTTGCAGAATTCCGAATTGGCGCCCGTCTGGCTTTCGGCCGCCCTGTTTTCTTATGGTCAGAAGGTGCAGGCCACGCAGGTGCTGGAAGAGGATATCAAGGCGCAACCCTATCATCTGGCTTCACTGCTTCACCTGGCCTGGACCCGTACCCAGGCGGTTTCGCGTGACAATCAAGCTCTTTGGGCGGCCCGCAAAGACATGCAGTTGATTTTGAGTCGTCTGGACCAATACGAAAAATCCGGCGCCTCATCCGCCATCTGGCTGGCAGAGGGCGAACTTGGACTGAATCTGCGCCAGAGCGCAGCCGAGCTGAAGGCCGAGGCCAACAAGTTGCTCCAGCAAATCGAAAGCCGACTGGGTCAACCGGCCAAGGCATAAAAAAACCCGGGACCTTTCGATCCCGGGTCTCTTGATTGTACTTTGCTGATTCTTACTTGTTCAGTTGACGGCCGCCTTCAACCGCCCACTTCTCAAGCATTTCTGTCGTAACCGACTTTGGACGCTCCAAAGCATAACCCAACCCACGGTCCCAGACGATATTGGCCATCACACCCAGGCAGCGACCAATTCCAAACAGCACGGTGTAGAAGTCATATTCGGTCAAGCCATAGTGCCATTGGATCACACCACTTGCGGCATCAACATTCGGCCAGGGATTCTTGGTCTTGCCGTGCTCAGTGAGCACTCCCGGCGCAACTTCATAAAGCGTGTTGACGAATTTGAAGAGTTCATCATTCGGCAGATATTTGCGGCAGAATTCATTCTGTGAAGCAAAGCGGGGATCCGTTTTGCGAAGAACCGCGTGGCCGTATCCCGGAATGACCTGGCCGGCGTTGAGGGTATCCCAGCAGAATTTCTTCATGCCTTCCTTGTCCGGAGCCTTGCCACCAGTCTTTTCGAGAGCCTTCTGGGCCCAGCGGAGCACTTCCTGGTTGGCTAGGCCGTGCAGGGGCCCGGCAAGACCGTTCAAACCAGCAGAAAACGAAAGGTAGGCATCCGAAAGCGCAGAGGCCACAAGATGCGTGGTGTGTGCGGAGACATTGCCGGATTCGTGATCTGAGTGGAGGATGAAATACATGCGCGCGACGTCGTCATAAGGCTTTTTGATCCCCATCATGTGAGCAAAATTGCCGCCGAAATCGAGGTTTGTATCCGGGCTGATGGTCTGCCCGTTTTTGTATTTGAAGCGGTAGATAAAGGCCGCAATTTCCGGCAGACGGGAGATCATGTTGGAGGCATCCTCGAACATGGGTTCCCAGTACTCATCCTTCTTCATTCCTTCTGCATATTTTTTTGCGAAAACGGATTCCTTCTGCATTGCGAGCACGGCGGTGGAGAGCATCGCCATGGGATGGGAATCTTTCGGCATTGCCCTGAGAACATCAAAAACGTAGGAAGGCACTTTTGCGCGGGTCTTCCAGTCTTTTACGATTTCCATGGTCTCCTCCATGGTGGGAATTTCGCCGGTCAGAAGGAAGGACCAGAAGCCCTCGACGTACGGGTATTCACACCCAGGGACTTTGGGAAGGGCCGCGAAAGTTTCCGGGATTGTTTTTCCACGAAAGCGGATTCCTTCCTGTGGGTCCAGGTAAGAGATGTCGGTTACCAGGCAGCGGATATCGCGGGCACCACCGATGCATTGCTCAATTGTTACCTGATCGATGACGGTGTTTCCTTGTTCTTTCATGAGTTTCTGAATGCGAGGCTTATGAGCTTTGATTTTTTCTGACAATTTAGCTTTAAGACTGGACATGAGCGAAATTCCTTTCGATTTAAACGATTTGATCGGTTCGGGCAAAAACTTCAAACTGTCTTGACATTAGAGCCAACTTTATCCGGTTTAGCAACCCACTATCATGAGGAGTTAGATGCAAAGACGGGGCAGCCCCGCCCACCAGTAGAGCTGATTTTATAAACGCGCCGCGTAGAAAACAATTATTTGCACCGTTGTATTGACTTCACTGACGCGATCAACCTATGACTCAAGAAACAAGTACATGGGCGGGGGTTTTTGCTTGGCTGGCCAAAAGATTTTTATAGCTGTTGCTGGAAACATTGGTACGGGCAAAACAACGCTCACGAATATGCTTTCCAAGCGTTTCGGATGGGCTGCCCATTACGAAGCGGTGAAGGACAATCCTTATCTGGCTGATTTTTACGCCGATATGAGCAGGTGGTCCTTTCCTTTACAGGTGTTTTTTCTGAACCATCGTTATCGTGCGCACCAGGAGATTACCGCTGGGACAGATAGCGCCGTCCAGGACCGTAGCATTTACGAAGATGCCAATATATTTGCCCGCAACCTCTTTGAGGCGGGAAATATGGAAGGCCGAGACTACCATAACTATCTCGACCTATATAAGGTCATGTGTGCACAGCTGACTCCGCCGGACTTGATGGTTTACCTGAGCAAATCTCTCCCTAAACTCAAAGAGCGGATTTCCATACGGGGACGGGATTTCGAAAAGAATATTCCGGACGAGTATCTCAGTAATCTCAATCGATATTATAATGATTGGATGGACGGCTACGATCTTGGCAAGAAGCTGATCATTGATAGTAATGATCTGGATTTTCTGCATAATTCGAACGATTTTGATTACATAGCGAAACAAATCTTGAACGCGTTGGATCAACGTGACTTGTTTCTTGAATCACGTAATGACGCGACGCTTTTTCAATAATCATTAAGTTTCTTCTGAGCCTTACCGAGAAGCCTCCTGAGAGGAATCGAAAATGAGGCAAAAAAAATTAGCATGGGCTCTATTACTGATTTGGAGCTTGATGAACATGAGCGGCTGCTCGTTATTTAACAAGGGCTCGGCCGAAGGTGAAGATGAAACTCCAATTGCTGACGCATCCACGGATGCCATTCCGCTGGATAGCGCTGAAGCACCGCCTCCCCCCGCCGACGAATTTGCAGAAGCTCAACCCCCCATGGACACACCTCCGGCGGATCCTGCGCTGGAAGTTGCGGCGGCCCCGATTGATACTCCTCCCCCAGTGGATCCCGCGCCAGAGGATCCTGCGCCGGTAGATCCGGCACCCGCTGCTCCAGCTGTAGCAGCATCGGGAGAGGGAGAAACCTACACCGTTACAGGTGGTGAAACCCTTATGAGAATCGCCTTTGATAAATACGGCGACATTTACAAATGGCGAGATATTTACGAGGCCAACCGTGCAGCAATTACGGACCCGAATGCGATTCCGGCTGGAACGGTTCTCAAACTTGATCAATCCGGCTTCTTTGCTGCAGATCAGAATGGTGAAAAATACCTGATCAAGCGCGGCGATACCTTGGGCACCATTTCGGGTGATGTTTATGGAACACAGGCCAAATGGCGGAAGCTCTGGGAAAATAATCGCAAGCTGATTCGGGATCCGAATTTGATTTTCGCGGGATTTTATCTCTACTACGTCCCCGAAAATGAACAACTTGCTCCGAAAGATCAACGGCTCCCTGCGTCTGGCGAGGCTTCAACCGGAACTTGATTAGCAGGAACTCAGATCAAAAAAAAGCGCGCCCGGAGCGATCCGAGCGCGCTTTTTAAATTATTTACTATGGAAAACTAGGGCATTCTCTTGAAGCTCGTCAGCTCCATCGTCAGCGGGAAAAGCTGAGTCTGCGCAATCTGCTTGATCATTCCATCCATGACGGTGTCGCGTGGGTTCATCCAAACTTCCAATTTGGAAATTTGCTTGCTCTTGGCGATGACGTGAATGCATTGAAAGGTGCCGGCCGGTACGGTCACGTCCGCGTAATCCTGGGAAATGATCTCGAGCGGATCATTCGGGATTTCCTGCTCTTTACCGTTAACAATCAGTTTCAGAATTTTGCCATCGGCTTTGCTGATCTGGGCTTCGGCGAGCTGCTTCTGGCCGGACAGGTTCAGGTCCTGCGTGAGCCAGATGCTGGTGCCTTCATCTTTAGTCACGGTTTTAACATTCGTGCCCATCTTCCCGAAGGAAGAGATCTTTACATCGTAAGAAGCGGTATCGCCTACTTTCCAGTTGATCAGATCCATTGGGACGATCGTATTCAGGGCTTCTTGATAAATTAGGCTTTCGACTGAGGCGTTCGCCGGGCCAGCGGTCAGCACAGCAAGAGCAAGAACTACTAATAATTTTTTCATATAATCTCCTTCTTGGTTAACGGCGCCTTTTTTGGCAGACTAGGTTAAAGGCTGGACGACACAGTATCCAAGGACGCCATAAATGCAACAGACGAGTGCAGTAGATCATTACGCTGGGCAGCACATTTTGAGATGGTTGAGAACGAAGGGCGTTCTTATATCTATTCTTATATTTGTTTTTGTGGCGGGATGTGCAACAGAACCCAAAAAACCCCTGAGTATTGAAGAAAGGGTGCGCGTAGAGACAGCCCTTGGTGCCGAGCTTTCGCGAGATTTTGAAACGAAACTGGTTTTTAGAGAAGACATGGAGCTTTCTGTTTATCTTCGAAAAGTTGCAGAAAGACTCACGGCTGCGACCCCGGAGTTCGTCGGGGCAGCAATCGGGCTTTTTGTCATTCGGGATCACAAAGAGGATTCAAGGTCCGTTTGGCGGAATTATTCCCTTCCCGGGAACAGGATTTACATTGCGGCAGGTCTTTTGAAAAAAGTAGAATATGAAAACCAACTGGCGGCTGTAATTGCGATTGAGTTGGGCCATTTGATGCGAAAAAGTGTTCTCTGGCGGGTGCGTCAACACATGGATGCCGAATCCAGGGCTCTTGGGGCCCTTGGACCAACTCTTGCCCAGGATGCCAACTCATTTGACCACCTGCTTTTACCTGAACCCGGCCAACTGAAGGCAGTTGAGTACTTTGGGCCGCGTGGAGTTTTCAATTTCAATCAAGAGACACTACTTGCGGCGGCATCGGATGCCGTCGGGATTCTTTACCGTGCGGGATATGACCCCCGGGGTGTTTCGGCTCTCCTGGATTTATATCGGGCCCGACCGGAACACTCACCTTATGAACAGGCCGTTCTAGGAAAATTAATTCAAAAAACGCGACGGGTCATTGCAGAGAGTGCTCCTTTGCGTAATCCTGTAGTAAGGTCTCCAGAGTTTTTGGAAATCCAGAAGAGGATCAAGAAGCTGTGACTGCAAGCCGGGGCGTCTCCAAGACGACGATAACGGAGGTGAAGAGGATGTTTGAACCGCTCATGCAAGGGGAAGAGGACATTACAAGTTGGGTTAAATCCTCCAAAGTCGTTGATTCGATCACCAAGCTGCCAGGTGATGCGAGTGCCCGGAAATATTATCGTGTTGTTTGTGGCGAGCAGACATTCATTGTCATGCGCATGGAATCATTTGAACAACAGGGCCAGTCGCTGCCTTTCCTGATCATGCAGCAGCACCTGAAGCAAAACGGAGTCAAGGTTCCGGAAATCTATGATGTCGATCCGAAGAATGGCCTGATTCTTCTCGAAGACCTCGGAGATGACACTCTTTTGCGCTGTCTTCAGGATGTTTCGAATGCTGACGTCGAGAGACATCTTTATGAGCGTGTGCTGAGCGATTTGATCGATCTGCAGCTGAATTCCTCACCACGAAATCCAGCAAACGCCGGTGCGGATCTCGAGGCCTTCCGTCTCAAATTTGACCAGGAGAAGCTCTTCTGGGAAATGACTAATACGATCGAACATTTTTACGAAAAACACCTTAAACGCCAGATCCGGGATGCTGATCGCAAGATCATGCTGGATGGATTTAGTGAAATCTGTGGTTTCCTGGCGGGGCTTCCGACGGTTCTGGCCCATCGCGATTTTCATAGTCGTAACATCATGGTGGTTTCGCCCGCCGTGGGACACCCCTCAGTGACAGCCAACCGTCTGGTCATGATTGATTTCCAGGACGCCCGATTGGGGCCCGTGACCTACGACTTAGCCTCAATCCTGAAGGATAGCTACTATCAACTGGAAGAAGACCAGGTGTCACATTTGCTCGATTATTACGTCGCGCGCTGGGAAGCTCTCACAGGAGAGCGCTTGAGCCGGGCTCAGTTCCAGTACGAATTTGACATGATGTCCGTGCAGCGTAATTTCAAGGCAATCGGGAGCTTCGCGTCGTTCTTGAACCGGCGTGGGGATGCGACTTATCTGAAATACATTGGAAATACTTTTGAGAACATCCGGCGCACACTTCTGAAATACCCGAAGTACTCGCGACTTCGCGAAGCGTTGTTTCATTATTACTATTTCTGATCATGAGAATCCATCGAGCCATGTTGATGGCGGCAGGGCTTGGGACGCGACTGCAGCCCATTACTCTTGATTTTCCAAAGGCGCTCGTGCCGCTCCTGGGCGTTCCCATGGCTCAGTTCGCGGTCGACGCGCTGATTCGCGCGGGCGTGACCGAAATTGTCGCAAACATCCATCATCATCCAAAGCAGGCAGAAGCCGGCCTGCGTTCGTTGGATCTGGCCGGCCCGCCTCAAACACGTCTGATCATCAGCGATGAAAGTTCTCAGCTTCTCGGGAGTGGCGGGGGGATTCGCCAGGCCTTGCCTCTCTTTGAGGGCGAAGCGTTTTTCCTTGTCAATGCAGACGTCCTTAGTGATCTCAGTCTCAAAGATCTCGGTGAATATCATCAGATGATGCACCGGAAGTTTGGCGTACTCGTGACATTGGCGATACTTCCGGGACGAGCGGGTGCGTATCGGGAGATCGTTTCCGATCCGATCACTGGATTGATCACACGTCTCGGCCAGGTCGTTACTGGTAAGCCGTATTTCATGGGTGCTGCCGTTCTCGAGCCCGAAGCGTTAACGCATTTGGCTCCGGGTCCATCAGAATTTGTACCGCAAATTCTTGCTCCCGCAGTTCGCGCGG
Source organism: Bdellovibrionales bacterium GWA1_52_35 (assembly GCA_001769805.1). GTDB lineage: Bacteria > Bdellovibrionota > UBA1018 > UBA1018 > UBA1018 > GWA1-52-35. The sequence continues at coordinate 126,576 of MEPO01000021.1, read as the reverse complement.
GCAGAGCGTGTGCGTATTCCGCTAACTGCCTTTGGAAGGATGTGGGTACACCCGAGCTCTGGTTTGATGCACATATGGCATTACTCGATGGAATCGAGACTGGCTCTTTGGCTGAGCCACTTCGGATTCGGCTGGAGACCCTGAATCATCGAATCGGAGAGAGAATCTGGGTTGATCGCTCACTTCCCCTGGTATTTGACCGGTCGGGCTGGGCAGGTCCTTGCTATTTTGGCGCGGCGGCAGGAGTGCAGGAACTTCCCCGTGAATTTGGCCCGAGAGCTTTTCTTTATGGTTGCAATGCGCAAGCCCATGGCCCCGGCATCGGAGCTTTTGGACACTGGCTGCCGATGAGCGGCGTTTAAGAAACTTCCTGGATTTTGCGTGCGAGTGCCAGCCAGTTTTTTCCGGGAACAATGTGGCCCGGCGGCCCGAAGCTGGCGGCACCCGTCCAGCTTCCACCCAGAGGCTGGCCGAGCAGTGAAAGGAATCCGTAAAACGCAAAAGCCTGGGCTTCGATGAGCTGACCGTCCAGGCCGACTTGCGCGAGAGTGGTAATTTTAACGGCGGGTAGGCGTTCACTGAGGGCCGCAAGAATTGCAGGATTTTGCGCTCCTCCGCCGCAGAAGTAAATCGTCGATAGTGGAAGTTTGCGGGCCAAAATCACTTTTTCATAAGCTTGGGCGATTGACTCCACGGTCAGGGCTGTGGCTGTCGCGACCAGATTGGCGCCTTTGGCTTTGGTGTTTTTGAAAAAGTACTCAACCGGGAAATCATCGCGTCCCGTGGACTTGGGAGCGGACTTTGAAAAGTAAGGATGCTTCAAAAGGCGATCCATTGCGGGCCAGTCAATCTCGCCGGTAAGGGCGAGCTTGCCACCTTTATCGAATTTGCGTTTGCCTTTCGTGGCACGTTCAGTTGCGGCGTCAATCCAGATATTCGCAGGGCCGGTATCAAACGCGAGCAGAAAATCTTCCGGTCCGATGTAGGTGAGATTGCTGATCCCTCCCAGGTTATGGATTGAAATTCCGCGCGAACTCTTGTCAATCCCTTGGGCCAGTAAACGGTGGAATAAGGGGGTCAGCGGCGCCCCTTGTCCGCCGGCGGCCATATCGCCATCGCGGAAATTGGAAACGACGGTAATTCCTGTTGCGTGGGCAATGCGTGTGGGTTCACCCATCTGGAGCGTGATGCCGCGATGACCTTTGGCAGGATAATGCGCGATGGTTTGCCCGTGATTGGCAATCGCATCGGGAACTCCATTTTTCGAAATGATCCTTTTCAGTTCCCGGCCATACCATTCTCCCAGCCGCCGGTGCAGATCGAGCCACTCCTGGGCGCTTACCCGGCTTTTCGGGCGTTGAAAATCAAGGACTTCCTTGCGCAGGTGCGAGGGGTAGGGGCGGGCGGCCGACCAAAGGGGAGTCCAGCCATCCTTGGAAATCGAAATGCAGGCGGCATCCAGTCCATCACAGGAGGTCCCGGTCATCACTCCCAGTATGTGGAGTGTCTGCGAAGCCATATCTATTCCTCTTCTTCTTCCTCTTCGTCTCGCTTGTTCAGGCGTTCTTTCGCGGCAATGAAAGACGGAATGGGGCGGGGTGAGATTGCTTCAACGGGGCAGACGTTCAGGCATGCGGCATGATCTGCGCAAGTGTCGGCATCAATGTAATATTGATTTTTACCCTCAACAATCGATCCTGTTGGGCACTCGGTAATACAGGCACCACACTTCGTACAGGCTTTGCTGATCATATGTGACATGGGTATAGTTTACGTTCAATGATGGTTCGTTGACAAGCGCTCGATCCGCGTGAGATTTTATATGGATGAAAGTGGTGAGCGTTCCTTTACGACTGCAAATTGGAGCTGGTCTGCTCTTGCTTGCGGTTCCTCTCGTGGCTTTCCATGTCGCCCTGGTGCAGCGCGCGCCCTGGTGGCGCCTTCCTCTTGAGGATATGGGGATTGCGGGCGGGGTGGTATTTCTGCTGCTTTTGCCGATCACGTTCCTGATGAGCAGGGGTCGGCAATGGGCATTGCACACCACGGTCATTCTGAGTGGCATATGGATCGCGCTTTCTGGTGTGCTGGCCATAGAAGCCCGTAATCCGGCTTTGGGTTTCTTCACTGTTTTCCTGATTTCCTTCGCCACGACGGTCCTGTTTTGGATTTCAAAGGAAATGAATCGCTCCTATTTCAACCCCGGAGCAGAGTGGTTCCAGGGACTTCCTGAGTCGATTCCGGAGATTTCCTGTAAAATCGGCTTTGGAGGGATTGCAGGCGGTTCTGAAACCGAACAGTTTTGGAAGCAATGCCGTGTCGCCCGGATGGACGATGAGGGCGCGTTTGTTTTTTGCGAGCAGGCGGTTTTCGGGCGGGATTCATTGCCTGTGCTCCGAAAATCAGCCAAAGTGGAAATGATCTTCTCCCATAAGGAGCGTCAACTCCGATGCCAGGGAAAGCCTATTCGATTGTTGCACCAGAATCAGGGCGTCGGAATCCGTTTCACTGGACTGACACCCGATATCAGCAAGGAACTCGGCGACTGGGTCGAGAGATTACGAGGAAAAGGATATGTCGATTAAAAATTCAAGCCTGCTTGCAATGCTGCTTCTTGTATCGATGCTGTCGGCATGTACAAACCGCCCCTCGACGGAGGGAGATCCCAAGCGGCGGCTGAATGACTACATTTCGCGTACCTTCAATCTCAAGGGCATCGAGGATCGCGCGGTCCTGATGACCTATCTCACTGGAAGCGCCAAGTCGCGTCTGGCAGTTTGGAGTGATGATCAGTTCCGGCAGGCTTTCCTCGAGACCAAAAGAGAATTTGTGAAGCTGGTCTTCAATGAAACCAAGAAGTCTTCTGCCACTGAAACCAACATTACGTACGAGCTGACCTACATAGACAAATCGAAGGGTTCGGGGGCGAAAATCACGAATAAAAAGCTTTGCACTCTTGTCCAAGAGCAAGGCGCCTGGTTCATCAAAGACGTGCGGAATATCAAAGAATTGGTCGAGTATTCCGAAGGCATGGAGATGTCACTGCCCTGATCACCGCAGAGGGGCTTCATCCAGATCGCGGGCCTGACTTGACGAGCGGATGACGATCTTGTTCCAGACGAGAGTTCCGGAGGCTGTGAGATTATAGTTTTGGTTTCCGGTAGCGGCACGCAACGTGAACGTGGTCGCCGCGGCACTGTTCACCCAGGGGATCATCTGGATTCCGGCTTCGGCGGGAGCCGACAGGCCAACAAGCCGGATTATATAAGAATTCGATCCCATGCTGTAGACGCTTACGGTTCCTGTAACAGCGCCGCTGAACGCGCCTGTGGCGACAATGGTTCCTCCCACCGGCGCCGCATCGTTCGGCGAAGTGGAAACGGCTTTGCCACAGCCGAAGCAAGTCAGCAGCAGGACCAAGGCAATATTAAGAACACCCGTTTTAAAAGACATTTACATTTTACAGCTTAACAGTTTCTCGGAAAAAATCACCGGGTTCGGGTGTTAATGAACCTTTGAAAGTCGTGCGTTGCGTCAGGGAAAGCATTGGACTGCCTGTTCGCGGGGGTGGTACTATTTTTTAATTATGTTAGCCACTCGCCAAAAGATATTCCTGGCCCGCATGGGGTATTTGGGCTTGAGCGCCGTTCGAAAGATCGCGCGATTACCGAGGAAGGCTGTAACTCAACGGTTTGGAATTTGCTGGAGCCTGGATCTTGACGAGGCGATTGACCTGACGATCTATGTCTTTGGCCGGTTTGAGTGGTCAACGATCCGAGCATACAAAAAATATATCAGTCCAGGCAGCACGGTGGTCGATGTAGGAGCGAATATCGGGGCACACACGCTACCGCTGGCCAGGTGTGTTGGTTCCACTGGGCGTGTTCTCGCTTTTGAGCCCACTGCATACGCTTTTGAAAAGCTTTCCGTGAACATTGGACTGAATCCGGAATTGAAGTCGCGCATCGAGCCGCACCGTGCTCTTCTCCTGTCATCCTCGCAGCAGAAGGCGCCCGGGGAGCTTTGGTCCAGCTGGCCGCTGGATGATCAATCAGGAACCGATGCCGAGGTTTGCGGGAAACCCATGCCAGTCGGCGATGCTGCCGTTTATGCTCTGGATGAATTTCTTGAAAAGAATCATCCGGGAGTGAAGATTGACTTGATGAAAATCGACGTTGATGGGTTCGAGGGAGAGGTGATCTCGGGCGCCCGGGGCGTCATCGAAAAATATCACCCTGTTCTCGTTCTAGAGTTTTCGCCGTATCAGTTCGACAAAAAGGGCGAGAGCTTTGAAGATTTCGTGAATTTTTTAAGCAAGGCGGGTTACCGTTTCAGGGAAGTCGGAAAGACAAGGGAATGGCCTCGCGATGCGGCGTTGCTCAGGCTCGGGATTCCTGTCGGATCCTCCCGTAATATGGTTTTGACCCACAATTTCTGAGGAAATACCAGATGTCCTGGCGAAAATCTGTATATGGATTGCTGGCAGCGGAAATATCGAGAATTACCCGCTACTGCGATGATTTGGTATGTGTTCGGGCGATTGCCGTGAGTGAGACGCCGTCTGAGGGCAAGGACCCAAGCGAGTCAATTTTGGTCAATTTGATTGACGCCCGTCAGAAGGCGTTTGTTACGTCGCTCCAAGATTTTCCAGACTGGTCAAAAAAAGCAGAGCACCGCGGTGCTCTGCTGATCAATGGGAATTTCAATTACTGTTTTGATATCCAGGCTGAACTTATGACGGCGCTTCCCAGGCTTTCGAGACATAGCAGGGTCATTGCCGTTTTATATAGCTCTTACATGCAGTGGTTTTACAATTTGGCTTCGCGCTTTCGCATTCGCAAGGCGAGAGCTCCGACCTCTTTTTTCACGCGAGTTGATATTACTAATCTCGCTCGCATTTCGGGCTATGAAGTTGTCCGTGAGCGATCCTGCATCTTCCTTCCATGGGAACTGCTCGGGGTGGGGACTTGGATCAACCGCGTGCTTGCGGCGACGCCGATTATTCGTTGGTTCTCACTTGCTGAGGTCGTCGTTTTGAGACCAGTCATTCACTCCAAAGAGCGCCCCAGTCTTTCGATTGTGATTCCCGCACGGAATGAAAAAGGAAATATTGCCTCTGCTATTGAGCGCCTACCTGACCTGGGGTGTGAAATAGAAATGATATTTGTCGAAGGGCACTCTTCGGATGGTACCTGGGAGGAAATCGAACGTGTTGTAAAAGCGCATATAGGCAGGGTACGCATCAAAGCTTTTCAGCAAACCGGAAAAGGAAAGGCAGATGCTGTCCGGCTCGGCTTTTCACAGGCGAGCGGAGAGGTACTTACCATTTTGGACGCCGATCTGACGATGCCACCGGAACTGCTGGGCAGGTTTTATGAAGCTTATGTCCAGGGGCATGCGGACTTCGTCAACGGTAGCCGCCTCGTTTATCCAATGGAGGGTGAGGCGATGCGCTTTTTGAACAAGCTTGGAAACGTCTTTTTCGCCAAAGCGCTTAGCAGTGTGCTTGAGCAGCGATTGGGCGACTCACTCTGCGGAACCAAATTGCTTTCCCGGCGCGATTACGCGCGCATTGTCGAATGGCGCAAAGATTTTGGTGATTTCGATCCATTCGGGGATTTTGAACTTCTTTTCCCCGCAGCGATTTTGGGCTTGGGGGTGGTAGACGTTCCAGTGCGCTACCGCGCGAGGACCTACGGTACAACCAATATCCGGAGATTCCGGGACGGTCTGACCTTGCTTAGAATGACTCTGGTGGGACTGTTCAGAATTCGGGTGGGGTCTTCACCAAAACGATAGGTCGCGCGGCAATAATTATTTAGAAATGTTAACAATTCTAAACTAAATAGTTGCTTAAGTATCAAGCATATATTCGTGTCGCACTGCGTATAATGCAGCGCGCATAAAGTGATCAATTCCTGAAAAAAATACGCCGATAAGAGGATGAGACGTAACCGTGGCCACCAGTCCCACTGAGGACGCCATGGGTCCGTCCGCGAAAGGCAGACCTTTATGAAAATCAGGCGGCTGATTGCTGTAGCTGTTTTGGTTCTGTTTCTCTCAAGCCCGCCCACACCCAGTGGCGCGGATCAGGCCGAAGCCTATATCAACCTGAGCGGAAATGTGCCCGCATTTTTTGAAATCTGGGTCAGAGGTGTGCCGGGTGATCTGGACCTTGGACCGAGAATTATCGTGAATGACAGGTTACTCGGAATCATGCATTTGAAGTACAACCTCAATTTGCAGAGTTTGACATTCAAATCCGATACGCTGGACGGAAAACTCCACAATGGCGCGAGCGTTTGGGGTGGAACCATGACTTTCAAAGTAGGTGGCGGAGCAACTTGCATGACTGTGGGCGGTGCTGCAGGCGGCGTTGCCAGTCAACTGATTCCTTCGGGGCCAGCAGTTGGCCAGCTGGGCGGCGGTGCTGACGTTCATCATCCCGATGTACAGGATCTGGCCACAAACTTCGGATACGGGCTCGAGGAAGATTGTCCGGTGATGGCTTCGTGGTCGGGCGTGAATCAGGATTTACCGCTTGCCGGCGTCTTCATGATGAAGATTACGATTACGATGGTTTCGCTATAATCATTTTGCCGCATCCGGCAAATCTTGCCGGATCAAAAATTCCGACGGGATAAAAATTCCGATAAAATCGCGAATTTCTCGAAGAATTTGCACATTTTTTAAATTTCACTGCCACTTTGGCCGAATAATCAGTCAAGATGGAACTGTAGGGAATCATGTTTACACATGAGGTGTATTTAATGGGTTTCCAAAAATTAGCGATCCTGACTTTTGTGCTGGCTGCTGCGTGGCTTGTGTCTGCGCGCGCCGACACGGTCACTGGATACATCAATCTAACGGGTACCGTGCCCGCATATTTTGAATTATGGGTGCGCGGAGTGCCCGGAGACTTGGACTTGAGCCCGCGCGCGATCGTGAATGACCGGACACTGGGACTTTTGCACCTCAAATACAACATAGATATGGCAAGCCTCACGCTGCAGTCGACTGAAGCAAATGGGAAACCGATGAACGGTGCCGAAGACTGGGGTGGAGCAATCAGTTACAAAGTTTGGGGCGGAGCGGCTTGTAAAACCGTCGGAGGTTCAGCGGGTGCTGTTGCGAGTGTAACCATTCCCTCGGGCAATGCAGCGGGCACAACCATGGGCGGCGGAATGGATGTTCATCATGCGCATGTTGAGGATCTGGCAGCCAACTTCAGCTCGGGTCTTGAGGAGGATTGTCCGGTTACAGCCAGCTGGACAGGTGTTGCCAAGGATCTACCGTTGGCAGGCACTTACTCAATGAAAATTACCGCAACGATGGTTTCTCAATAACTCCTATGGTGAAAAACAAAATAGCGGTACTGATCGGGATTTGCCTGTGCGTCGCGACCGGCGCGATCTATTGGCAGCTGGGCGGCCACGATTTCATCAATTACGACGATACTGTATTTGTAACTCATAACGAGCGGGTCCAGGCGGGTCTGACATGGGAGGGAATTCGCTGGGCGTTCGTTTCGACGAATGTGGATTACTGGCACCCCCTTACGATGATTTCTCACATGCTTGATTGTGAACTGTTCGGTCTTGACCCGGGCGGGCATCACCTTACGAATGTCATTCTCCATATCATGAACTCCCTTTTGCTCTTTCTGGTCCTGATGCGCCTCACCGGTGTGAGGGAAGGCATGCAGAACGGGATACAGAACGGCATACAAAACGATACAATCTGGAGAAGTGCCTTTGTCGCCGCATTGTTTGCGCTCCATCCGGCTCATGTGGAATCGGTCACCTGGGTTGCAGAGAGAAAAGATCTCTTAGCGGGACTGTTCTGGATTCTGACAATCGGAGCCTATGTTCAGTACACCGTCAAACCGGGCCTAAAAACATATTTGGTCACCTTTCTGCTTTATGTCTGTGCCTTGATGTCCAAACCGATGGTGGTCACCCTGCCTCTGGCTCTCCTGCTCTTTGATTACTGGCCGTTAAAACGGCTCCGTTTTGACCATTCCATCAAGCGGTTAATAGTCGAAAAGCTGCCGTTTATCGCGGCAGCGCTGATTGTCAGCGCGGTTACGTATTTAGTGGTGTCGAAGCTTGGGATCGAAGAGGCAATGGGGCCGATTTCTGCCCAAGAAAAACTTGCGAACGCGCTTGTGGCCTACGCGGTTTATGTTGAAAAGGTGTTCTGGCCCGCCAATCTTTCGGTCATCTACCCATATTTGAGAGACATTCCCCTTCTGAAGATCATTATCAGCACTATTTTGCTGGTTGCGATTTCATTTCTCGCAGCTCGAGCGCGGAAGTCGCGGCCATATTTTGTTGTGGGTTGGTCGTTGTTCCTCATCATGTTGGTTCCCGTAATTGGATTTGTGCAAACGGGACCGCAAGCTTTGGCAGACCGCTATACCTATCTTCCGTTCATCGGGCTCTTCATCATGCTTGCCTGGAGTATCCCCTCCCGGATTTCTGCGAAAGCGCTGGCCGCTTCAGCTGCCGTGATTCTGGTTTCATTGGGGGTCACAAGTCATGTCCAGGCACGTTACTGGAAGGACAGTATTTCATTATTTAGTCGTGCGCTTGAAATCACCACAGATAATTGGCTGGCCCATGACAATTTGGGTGTGGCCTTGGCCGAAGATGGCAAGGTGGATGAAGCGATGGTGCATTATCGGGAGTCTTTGCGCATCAGACCCGCAAATCCTGCGGCTCACAACAATCTTGGTGTCGCGTTGAAGGGCAAGGGGCAAATAGAGGAGGCGATCAATCATTTTGTTGAGGCCCTCAAAATCCGGCCTGGTTTTTTGAAAGCCCACAAGAACCTCGAAAGTGCACTTCTGGAACAGGCGAAGTCTGGACTGCTATCGGCAAGATCAGAAGGCCTGCTGGGTACCGCGCTGGTCTCCCAAGGTCGACTGGATGAGGCGATTGAACACTTCAGCCGGGCACTGCAACTTGATCCTTCCTTCCACAAGGCTCATTTTTCACTTGGCTTGGTTTATTTGATGAAGGGCGACCGGAAGGCAGCTATCCTCGAATATGAAAAGTTGAAAACGATGAACTGGAAGCTGGCCGAGACACTTAATCAAGCGATCACCGGTTCAGGCAAGGAGCACGAAACAAAGTGAAGCATTATACGACCCGCTGGATTGTTCTTTTCCTGGTATTGATTACGAGCGCTGTGTTCTTTCAGGTCAAGAACCATGACTTTATCAATTACGACGACAACATTTTTGTAACTGAAAATCCACAGGTGAGGGCCGGCTTGACGGTGGGCGGAGTCATTTGGGCATTGACCACAAAGGATGTCGACTATTGGCGGCCACTGTCCATGATCTCCCACATGGTCGATGTCCAGCTCTTTGGGCTCAATCCTGCGGGCCACCACATGACCAATCTGCTTCTGCATCTTTTAGCCACTGTATTGCTCTTTGCGGCGCTTCAGCGAATGACCGCGGCGCCCTGGCGCAGTGGCTTTGTGGCCGCGCTTTTTGCCATACACCCGCTCCATGTAGAATCTGTAGCCTGGATTGCCGAGCGCAAGGATGTCATGAGTGGGTTCTTCTGGATGCTGACCTTATGGCTGTATGCCCGATACGCCGAAAATTCAGGCAAGCAAAGGTACTGGGCAGTGATGCTCGCTGTCGCCGGGGCGCTGATGTCCAAGCCCATGGCGGTCACCCTGCCCGCAGTACTGCTCTTGATGGATTACTGGCCGTTGAACCGGCTGAGCTTCACTCGCGAAAGTTTTAAAACGCGCATCATGGAAAAGATGCCATTGTTTGCTTTGGCGCTCGTTCTGAGTGTCATCACGTTCGTGGTCGTACACGAGGGCGGGTCGGTGGCGTCTCTCGGGTACATCTCTTTTGGTTCGCGGCTGGCAAATGCGATTATTTCTTATGGGCAATATATCGCCAAGATGTTTTGGCCAAGCAATTTGTCTGTATTTTACCCGTATCCGGAGACGATATCGCCAGCATCCGTCATTGTCGCGAGTCTTAGTCTTTTGCTGGTGACAAGCGCTGTTCTTCGCGCAAGTTTTCGATCTCAGAAGTCTTCCGCTCTCCTCACCGGGTGGTTTTGGTTTCTCGGAACTCTTTTGCCCGTGATCGGAATTATTCAAGCAGGCAATCAAGCAATGGCCGATCGCTATACCTATATTCCGCTTGTTGGACTTTTCATAATGGTGACCTGGGGCGTTGCGGACTGGGTCAAAAATCAAAGGGTGCTGGGCATAGCAGGTTCAGTTGTGCTGCTTGCACTTGGCACGGTGGCATATACGGAAGTGCATTACTGGAAAGATAGTCGCAGTCTTTTTGCTCATGCGCTTGCCTCGACCAGTCGGAATTACGTAGCTCATAATAACCTGGGTGTTGCGCTGGCTTCGGAGGGAAATACAACAGCAGCAATCGAACACTATCGTGAGGCGGTGAAGATCAGGCCGGTGTACTACGAGGCTTACAGCAATCAAGGAATCGCACTGGCTCAAGAAGGGCGTATTGACGAGGCGATCGTGAGTTATCGGGCGGCCTTGGAGTTGAAGCCGGATTTCCCTGAAACTCTAAGTAATCTCGGAGTTGCTCTCGCGGCGAAGGGCTTGGTCGATGAGGCGATCACAAATCATCAAAAAGCCATGAGACTGAACGCGGAATATGCCCCAGCCTATAATAATTTAGGACACGTATTAATGAGCCAGAACAAGCATGAGCAAGCGAAGGAATACCTCCAGAAGGCCTTGCAGCTTGACCCTTATTACCCGGAGGCTCACAATAATCTTGGGATTGTTCTCGCGGCAATGCAGCAGCCCAGGGAGGCGCAAGGACACTATGAAGAGGCTTTGCGACTGAAGCCCAAGTGGGCTGAAGCTTATGTCAACCTGGGGATTGCACTGGCGATGCAAAAAGAACTCAATAAAGCGATCAGTCACTTTCAGCGTGCGATTGAGATCAGTCCTGAATTGGCCAAGGCACGCGCCAATTTCGGTATCGCACTGTTTTCTGCAGGACGATTTGAAGAATCCATAGAACAGTTTACGGAAGCCTTGAGGTTGAACCCTGAGGATTCACGGAGCCGCGCCAATCTCGAAGTCGTCAGGATGGCGCAGAAGAAGGCGCAGCCAGACTCGAGATAGCTATTGGTCTGTTTGTTTGACGAGTTCAATATCGACGAAGCTCGCAAATTTCTCCGAGAGCGAGATCAGGGCGTTGTCAATTTTGGACCAGGTTTCAAATTGTGATCCCGAGGCAAGCGACCAGTTTTTGAGCCCACCAGAAATCCAATAGCGAAGCGGCGAGTGGGGCTTATAGCTCACAAGGTTGAGCTTGGCGAATTCGCTCTCGAAAATAGCGCGGTCTCTTTGAAAGACTATCCAGGCCAGCGCGATGTTCGCATCTGAAAGAGGACCGCTGGATTCAAATTCCCATTTCTCAACGGATTTGGAGCTCGGCTCATGATGGAGATAGTTGTAAATGGGGCTGCTGATCCACCCAAAGTACGGATCAATAATCAATATTCGCCCTCCGGGAACGAGGCAGCGCATGGCTTCGCGGAAAAATGCTCTGACGTCGGGAATGTGATGAAAGACGTTGAATAAAAAGATGGCACGGAGGGAGCGGTCCGGGAAAGGGATCTGAGTGGCGTCCACAATACGGTCAACACCTTCGTACGGAATGATGTCGGAGGTGATGAGCTGGGGAATCACTTCTTTGGAAAATCCGCCGCCTGAGCCGAGTTCGAGAATTTGGCCGGAGGCAGGGCAACGCTTAAGACAGGCGGAGTACTTGGAATACGTCTCGAGGTAGAGGGCGCGAAGGAATTCCTTCTTCCGAATTTTTTCACGAATCTCTGCGACTCGTGAAGGATCGTCCAAGTGGCTATTATTCCCCGGGGTCTGGTTTGGTTTCATCCGTGCACCAGTCAATAGTGTCTCATGCAGAAATTCGTTTGAAATGAGGGGATTTTTTGACGGTTCTGGGTAAAAACCTGCGCGACGCAGTGCGGTGCGCATGGATAAAACGAGCTTAGTTAACAAAGAAATAAAAATAATTTGAAAAATGCGCAACGCATCATGTCTATGTGTGACAACGCATTTTCCAATTCAGCTCATTTGCAGCGAATGAAACTATCCGGAACCCCTCAACCATTTTGGAATTACACCGATATGAAAACTGAGACTGCTTACAAGAACCGCGGTCCTAAACAGAGGAGATTAAAATATATGAGTTTCAAGAAACTGGTGGCTTTAGCGACTTTTATGATTGTGGGAGTTACTTCCAACGTATTTGCTGCGCCAACTGACGTGGTACAAGGACAGATCAACCTAAGCGGCAACGTTCCGGTGTTCTTCGAACTCTGGGTGCGTGGCGTGCCCGGTGATTTGGACTTGAGCGGATTCAATGACGTCAATGACCGTTTGCTCGGCATCTTGCACGTGAAATATAATCAAGACATCGCGTCCTTGATTGTAAAATCATCCACGGCATCCGGTAAACTTCAGAATGCAGGTGTCGACTGGACGGGTGTAATGACTTATGAAGCGATGGGTGATGCGGCAACCTGTAAAACCATCGGAACGACAACGGCCGGCGGCGCTGGAACGGTAGTATCAATAGCTGCCGCTGACATCGTTTCGGGTGGTGCTGGTAAAGACCTTCATTCAGTAACTGCGGCGGATCTGGCTGGTACGGTCAGCAGCGGTCTTGAAGAAGATTGCTCTTTCACCGGCACCTGGGATGCTCCGGATGTGGCCCTTCCTCTGGCCGGTGTCTATAAGGACGTCCTGACCTTCACCATGACGTCTGAATAAGTTACTCAACGTTTAGAAACGGTTCTTGTGATGCGGGCGCTGCAACTCTTCGGAGTTGCAGCGCCCTTTTTCTTTTGTAAAACTGAAAAGGATGATAAATTCTACGTGCTCACCGAAAAAAGGAGGTTTCATGAGGCACTTTATCATTTTGGCAGCAGTGTCTGTTATGGGCAGCATCACTGGAACCGCCGCCTTCGCCGGCTTTACTTTTGGACCCGTGATCAACGAGCTTGCGCCATCTGGACCAAGATCAAGCGTCGCAATTACCGTTCGCAATCCGACAGATCAAAAGGTTCCCGTGATGCTCTATATCGTGCATCGTGAACCCAAACCTGACGGATCAGAGGAATATAAAGAAACCCCTGAAATCGATGATCTTTTCCAAATCTACCCCTCGCAATTAATTTTGAACGCCAATGACCTTCGCACGGTTCGCGTTTCGTGGATTGGGCAACCGAAGGTGACTTCCGAATTGAGCTTCCGTTTGATTGCGGAAGAACTACCCTTTTCAATGGAACCTGAGTCAAGCGATATGCGTACTCGCGCCAAAATCCTTATTGCCACCAAGTACGTCGGATCTGTTTACATAACACCACCCGAAGCAAAGCCCGAATTGCAAATCATCGCCAAAATGGCGGATCCGGAGTTCAAGGATCAACAAGGAAAAATTCAGCTGGAGATCACAAATACCGGCACCAAACATGTCATACCCAGAAAATTGGTATTGAAAATAGCAGGCGCCAGTGGTGCTCCGATCGAATTGCGAGCGGACGAGTTCAAGAAACTCGCGGGGGATAATGTCTTGGCCGGGAAAATGAGAAGGCATTTCCTGACTGCTCCTGCACAACTGCCACCGGGGCCCTACAAGGTGACTTTTGAGTTGCCCGAAGAGAAGTAATGGCAATGCTCTCTTGGCATTGCTTTTTTATCTTGGCGGGTTCTGTGCCCAGCAGGCACTGGCAGCACCACCGGAGCCTTCGGATGAAGAAATATTTCAGAAGGTATTTGGAACAAAGAAGAAAGACGAACTGAAAGCTCCGATCGTCATGCCAGTGCTCTATGAGAGTAACCCGCAGCCGCAGGGACAAATCCCTGTCATGGTCGGCAGCTACCCGGAAGATATTTCGGTTGACGGCGACGAACTGAAGAAAGTTTTAGACCGCTTGCTCGATCCCTCTGCTCAGTTTGACCCGCTTGAAATCAGCGGCAGCGAGCTGAAAGAAGTGAAACAGGGAGGGCGCTGGGTTCCTCTCTCGTATTTTAGCGGGAAGCCATACCAGCTCACCTACAACGAAAAGAAATTGGAACTGCATCTGGCTATTCCTCCGCAGATCAGGCGCAAGGGTTCGGTGTCTTTTGGGGGGAGTGGTGATTTTGGCCTTGAGCAACCCGACACTGATCCTGCCTGGTTCAGTTCCTTTTTCAATATAAGTTCATCGCAGGATTATGAGTTCGGTGCTGATCCGTCAACAAGCGGCCGGCAGCCCATGCGTGGAATGATTGAGAACGGAACCCGTATTGCGGATCTTGTCTTTGAAGGATCAGTCTCAGTATACGAAAATAAATATAAACTCGAAAATTGGAATACCTTTGCCCGGCAGGATTTCCGGCTGATCAAGGACTTTCCCAAGCAGCAAATCAGAGCCTATGCTGGAGACCTGCCGTTGGCGCTACAAGGTTTTCAGTCTGCGATTCCAATGGGCGGGATCGGTATGGTGAACAAGCCGGGGCTCAACCCTTCTCGACGGACGACGCAGGTGGGTCGGTACCAAATGTTTTTGGAACGGCCCTCAAAAGTAACAGCAATTCTCAACGGCATTCCGATAAGAACCATTGATCTTCCGGCCGGCCGCCACGATTTGACCGATTTCTCATTCATGGCTGGTCCCAATGACCTGAAATTTGAAATCATCGATGATTTGGGCCGGAAGGAGGAGCTGAGTTATTCGTTCTTCTCGTCTTCGGAGCTATTGGGGCTCGGAGTCCATGACATGGGGTACTTTATCGGGGCACCCTATCTGCAAAACGGGTTCAGTCGGAATTACGACAAGACCAAGATAACCGGATCGTTCTTCCATCGTTACGGCTACTCCGACGTGCTCACCTTGGGTGCAAATATCCAGGTCAGATCAGGCGATCTGCTGGTTGGGGGAGCGGCCGCTTTGACTGCTCCCTTCGGTTCGCTCGGTTTTGAGCCCGTGATCAATACGGGCGTCGGCAAGCGTACGGGCGTTGCGTTGCGCAGTCGTTTTTCCACCATTGACTACGAAGGGCACAAAAAATCACAGCGAAGTTACGCTTTCGGTTTGATATCAGCGAGTCCGGGCTTCTCGCAATTTGGGACGCTCTCGGATTTTCAACCGGTCGCTCATTCCTTGACGGGATCGTACGGGCAGGCGCTCGGAGATTTCGGCACGTTGAGTCTTGGAATCAATTATGCGCTGATGCGCCCCTCCGTGAATACTCCGTATGATGCTTTTGGTGTAAGTGTCGGCGTTTCGCGCAACTGGCGAAAGGGCCCCAGTGCCTCGTTGTCCTTGCGAGAGGATCGCAATAGCGCGGGTCAGATGGAAACCTCGGCCGCGATTTTCCTTAATTGGAACTTCTCTGAAGAGCATCAATCCATCAGCGGAAGTTATAATGCCAAAGACGATGGAACCGCTTTGGGTTGGACGTATTCCTCACCTGAACCGGGAGTTGGAAAGCATGACGTTCGTCTCGGACTCAAGAAGGCGCGAGATGATCGCGAATTCACTGCAAGTGGAAACTACACCGGAAATAGAGGAGTAGTGGGTCTGAATCACTCCGCCAAATGGCTTCCACCGCAGGAGCTGCCTGTCTCAGATTCAACGGGACAGCGACAGTTGGTTCGCCAGGTTGCAGGACCCCAGAATCACTTCAGCATTCAGGCGCAAACGGCGCTAGTTTACGCGGGGGGGCGCCTTGGTATTGGGCGGCCGGTATTGGACACCTTTGCCCTCGCCTCGGCGGAAAAAAACCTGAAAGACGAAACATTATACTTAAACCGGAAGCCGGATAGCACCGCGTACTTTGCCAAATCCTCCTACTTAGGAGGCGCGGTCATGTCAGAAATTTCATCTTATTCGCCATTTGTACTCCAGGTGACGCCGGATAATGCCAAAAGTGCGGTCAAGGCGGGATTTGATAAAGATACCTTCAGGTTTCTGCCTCCCTACAAGAGCGGATACCTCGTCAAAATGGGCACCGATTTGTATATGAGCATTGGAGCCAATCTGCTGTATGATGACGATTCTTCTCCCGTTGTAACCAAACCTGGCAAAATCACGTCGGCCTCTGATGCGGAGTTCAAGGACGTCCAGTTTTTTACAACCCGCAGCGGACGCACGCGAATCGAAGGCTTCAAGCCGGGCCAGTATGAAATTCACCTGTCGGACGGCTCGGCGGACAAGTACACATTTACCATTCCTGAGGATGGTCCGGAATATATCGATTTGGGAAAAATCAGACTCAAGAGGATCAAGCAATGATTTATCGGAATCTGCTGTTTTCGGTGGGGTGGTTTGTAATTGCTTTGATCGGAACTTCGACCGCAAACGCCGCCTGTGGACTTGGTATCGCCGCCGGGAATCCAAGCATTGATTGGACGATGGCGTTCGATTACAAGAGCTTCACCTTAACGATCACCAAGGGCAATTCGACCGCATGCAGTTATGGAATCGCGTTTACCAAAGGTGGCGCAGCAAGTTATGCCACTCGGCGTGCAACAGTTGGCGCGAATTCGGCGCGTTACCAGATCTATGGTGACACCACTAAAACATTTGCCTTGAAGGATGTACCGGATATCGCCGCACCAACTGACGTTATATTGGACACATACCTGGAGGGCGACACGACTCAGCATCAGCTTCAGTTTTTTATCGAAGTACCCTATTCTGCTACCTTGTATCACTCGGGCTCATTCACGGATTCTTTTACCCTGAATGTATACGAAGGTGCCGATCCACTGACCTGGGTCACACCGGTTGCCACGACAACAGTAACGCTGACGATAAACATACCGAAGATCATTGCATTGTCGCTACTGGACGGGGGTGGGGCATTTGACGAATCAAAAACCACGAAGAACATCAATTTCGGAACGCTTGCTCCAGGACAGAATTCCTCGATGGATATTCGCATGCGGAGCAACGCGGGCTATGAGGTCAGGTTCTCTTCAGCAAATAATGGAAGTATGAAACATACTGCCGGCGCGGCGCTTGTGCCGTATCTCTTCTACGTCAACGGCGTACAGCTCAATATGAGTAATAGCCTGGCTGTTCCCGTGCTTGGGTTATCGTCCAATGGAACGACTTTGCAGACTGGAAGCGCTTATCCGATTAACGTCAGAATTGGCGCTTTTGTCGGCTCTGGACGGGTGGCGGGCTCATACTCCGATCAAATCACCGTAACGGCGGCGACGACGGAGTAAAGAGTCATTCTCCGGACTGAATCGGCAACTCACAAATGAAAGTCGACCCTTTTCCAAACTCACTTTCAACCTGAATCGATCCGCCGTGGGCATCGACTATTTGCCGAACGATATAGAGACCCAGTCCAAGTCCCGTGATTTTTCCACCGGTGATCGCGCGTTCAAACCTCTTGAAAATTTTCTTCTGCATCCCGGCCGGAATTCCCAGACCATAATCCCGGACCCTGAACCGCGCAACCCCTGTCGCTTCTTCCAATTCAACTTCGATCCGGCTGCCGTTGCCGTACTTTATCGCGTTTGAAAGCAAATTTGTAAACACCTGACAGATCCGCTCCTGATCCCAGTGGCCCATGATCGGGCCCGGTGCAAGCAGCAAAATATTGCTTCCCGCGGAGGTGGCTTGCTCTCTTAGCGCCGCAGCCGCCTCCTGCGCCGAAGCAACCAGATCCATTCTACTTTTCTCCAAAAAGAATTTACCGGCTCGGATCCTCGTCACATTCATGAGGTCATTCAGGAGTTTTGATAGTCTGGAGACTTGAATCAGCGCTTGTTTCAAAAGGCAGGCCCCGGCGACCTCGTGCTCAGAAAGAGCGTGCTTGTCCATCTCGTGCTTCATCAATTCCAATTGGAGCGTAAGGGCAGTGAGCGGTGTTTTCAGCTCATGAGAAGCAATAGACAGGAATTCGTCGCGGGCATCAACTGCAGAACGCAAGTCAAGTTCCAGTTGCTTGCGGTCCGTCAGATTCCGGACTATGCCAATCAGGCGATTGGGCTTCCCTTCGTCGTTGTAATACCCGCGCCCCTTTGCCAAAATCCAGCGCAAGGTGTTGTCGCTTAAGGGTATGCGCATTTCAACGCTGAAATCGACCTTGCGCCTTAAAGCAGCCTTCACTGCGCGGTCCACCGTCCCCCTGTCGTCTGGATGTATTGCGCCTAAAGCGAGTTCATATGAAACAGGGGTATCGCGGGGTAAAGCAAGAAAGTCCCGGGCGCGATCAGACATTACGGTTTCACCTGTTAACAAATCCCAATCCCAAGTCCCGATTTGCGCGACATCATGGGCCAGCAGAAGGTGTTCCTCGCTTCGTCTGAGCGCTTCCGATGTGTTCTTTCTTTTCGTAATATCGCGAACGATCCCCACTGTCGCGATCGGTGTATCAGATAATCCCCTGAGAACCGAGGTCGTCAACCAGATAGGGAAAGTCGTTCCATCCGCGTGCCGCACCAGCAATTCACCCGACCAACCCGGTTCCATTTCATTAAGATGCTTTCCATTAAAGTCTTGGGGTAAATAGCCAAAGATCTTTTGAATCGCTTTGTTCGAGTAAAGAGTGTTTCCCCGCAGGTCCATGACCTGGATGCCGTCAGGTGCCGCTTCGATTGCTTTTTCAAGTAATCTGAGTCGATATTTTGCAGATCGGGCTTGCAGAAGAAATTTTGCGAAAAGCGCGGCACTGGCCGTAACGAAAATGATGATCCAATGGTCGGCAGCGGTTGTGGGCAACTCACCCGAATGTGCCAGAAGATGGACAAAATAATAAAGCCCACCAAAGCTGAGCCCGAAGGCCAGCGCCTTAACAAAAATGGCGAACTTCGATTGATTCAACCGCATGGCAAGAAGTTTATGCAGCAGTGTCATTTTTTTCCAAACGAACTTTTCGTGTAATAAAAAGCTACCGAAACCGACCCGTCCCGGCAAGAGAATTATTCAAATAGGAATAAACGAACTTGATTAAATTAAGGCTCCAGCTTCGCGATCTGCTGTTCACCCAATTTATCTGCAAAATAGATTTCCATGCCCTTACGTGCGAGATAGGACGCTTTCACTCGCCAGAATTTCTCGTTGATCGCCAGAGCCGCAAAAGCGACTTTGTGGGTTCCGCCATTCGCATATCCGACAAACCAGTCGTACTTGCCTTTGGGATCATTTCCGCTCAGGGTGCCTGTCTTGCCACCGACATCCAGAGCGGCGTATTTTTTCTTAAAAAAATTATGAAATGCTTTGCGCGAGGTGCCGCGCGTGATCGTCTGTTTCATCAGCTCCCGGATCTCCAGAGCAGTTTCCTCGTCCACCGCCTGCATCGCAATTGCAGGTTCTGCAGAATAGATTTTCGCGCCGTCCTGCGTGAATACCGACTGAACCACATACGGCTCCATCATGCGGCCGTCATTCGCGATTGCCGCCGCAATGAGTGCCCCCTGCAAAGGGCTCATTGTATTATCCCGGGTGAAACCCGAAGCACTTTCCGCCAGCTCGAAATGGTCCAAGGGATCGTTTGGAATTGCCGCGCGACCTTCCTGAAGCGGGAAGTCAGCCCCGATCCGGCGGTTGAAACCAAAGCGATCGGCATAAAGCTTCAGCTCCGTTGGTCCGAGTGTTGCCCCGATCTTTCCGAAGACAGTATTCACTGATTTCCCAAACGCTTCCCGCAGCGTCATCGATCGGGTCCAGCGCGTGTGGCTTGTTTTCAGGACATTGCTTTTATAAAGAGTGTGATTCGAGCCATTGAACGAAATAATAGTATCAGCGGAGTACTTTGCCTTTTCGATCGCCGCTGCCGCCGTAACGACTTTAAAGATCGAAGCCGACGGGAAGGTCGCACGCAGGGCCAGGTTGTCCTGCAGTTTGTTTTTTTCGGAAAAACTGACCATCGAGAGAACCCGCCCCGTCGTCGCATCAATGGCAACGAAAGCACCGAAATCGGGCCGATAGGAGCGAAAAAGGTTTTCCATTTCGTCCTGAAGCCGAGGGTCGAAAGCGTACTGCACCACGGCTTGAATAGGCTCCTGGTTCAGGAGCGGTAGCTCAAGTTCTCCCGGAAACCGGTAGAAAGACGCCGAATCACTTAGAACCATTGCCAATTGGTCTTTGGTAAGAAGTTGTTTTGGTGGGGAAAACGGGCCAGTGCCCATGTACCAGTGGTAAGAACCCAGGCCAAAAGCGCCTATCAGAGCCAAACCGATGAACCAGAACCCCTTCCTTAGGGCACGAGGACGTATCATTCTGCAAGTTTGTCTAAACCGTCGTCTCTGGTCAAGCATTGCGCAAAATTTGTTTATATCGAATCTTCTTCCGGATCCGGGTTAGTTTGGGGCTGCGGTTCGTTCGAAAGGACCTCAAACGAGAGAGGCTTGAGCTTTTCGGTCATCTCGTCCTCTTCTGCAAGATATTTCGCCTGGACCATCTTCTCCAGAATGGAGTCGACCGTGCGGGCGGCGAAGCGGGTCAGCCTTTTATCCCTGAACGATTGACTGTACCGCTTGGGGCTGGGGAGGAGCATCGCCAGGAAAGCCCCTTCTTTTGGAGAAAGCTCTGAGGGGGGTTTCCCGAAGTAGTGTCGGGCCGCTGCCCTGATTCCGTAAATCCCTTCACCCCACTCGGCGATATTCAGATAGATTTCGAGAATCTTGTTCTTCTTGAACATCTTCTCCAGCTGGACGGCGATGATCAGCTCCTTGATTTTTCTCACGATGTTTTTGTCCGACTCCAGGAAGATGTTCTTGGCCACCTGCTGCGTGATTGTGCTCGCTCCCCGGGCAAATCGCCGTTCCTCGATGTCCTGTTCCAAGGCAAGCTTCATCTGGTTGGCATCAAAGCCGCCGTGCTGATAAAACGCCCAGTCTTCACTGACCACGATAGCACCAATGGCGACCCTGGAGACCTGGCCAACACTCGTCCAATCGGGCGGAGCCGACTTCTGGAGCGTAATTCTGGCCGGAACCGTTTTGCCCCGGTAATGAACAACCGGGTACGAGTTCTTGAGCTTTGAAACATCAGTCCCGGAGCAGCCGGACAGGAGCAAGAGCCCTGTAATTAAGAGTGCCGAAATACGCAACATGACCCATCCTATAACACAGCGCGCGGAAAAGTTGAGGGTGATGTTTTACGGGCTTGTTTCATGCCCGTCCAAAATGTAAGCTCGAGTGTGCAACAATATAAAACTGCACAGAAAAATGGGGAGCCCCAGCCAAATCCATGCTGAAGAAGATTCTGGATTTCTTTTCGAACGACCTCGCTATCGATCTTGGGACCGCGAATACGCTGGTCTATGCAAAAGACAGGGGGATCATTATTAACGAACCCTCGGTTGTTGCGATTCATCGCAATGCACGAGGACAGACTCGTGTTCTGGCGGTGGGAAAAGAAGCGAAAGATATGTTGGGTCGGACACCCGGCTCCATTCAGGCCATTCGCCCACTGAAGGATGGTGTCATTGCCGATTTCGAAGTTACGCAGGCGATGTTGAAATATTTTATTCAGAAAGCCAGCGTCCGCCGCACTTTTATTCGTCCCCGGATTATTATTTGTATTCCGTTCGGTATCACCCAGGTCGAAAAGCGTGCCGTGAAGGAATCGGCTCAATCCGCCGGTGCACGCGAAGTTTACCTGATTGAAGAACCCATGGCTGCGGCACTCGGCGCAGGACTTCCCATTCGTGAGCCAAGCGGCAACATGATTGTCGATATCGGCGGCGGTACAACCGAAGTGGCCGTGATTTCTCTCGGTGGTATTGTGTATTCCCGTTCCGTGCGCGTTGCCGGGGATAAATTTGACGAAGCCATTGTGCAATATATCAAGCGCAAGTATTCACTTCTCATCGGCGAGCGTACTGCGGAACAGATCAAGCTGTCCATCGGTTGCGCCTATCCTTTTGAAGAGGAAAAATCTTACGAAGTGAAGGGCCGCGATCTGATCAGTGGTGCACCCAAAACGATTGAAGTGAATTCCGAGGAAATCCGGGATGCCCTGGCCGAACCCGTTTCGGCCGTGGTGGACGCGATCAAAACCGCCCTGGAACGCACTCCTCCCGAGCTTGCGGCGGACATCGTGGACAACGGAATCATTCTCGCTGGTGGCGGGGCCCTGCTCGCCAATCTGGATATCCTGATCAAGGAAAAAACCGGTCTTCCGGTGGCACTTGCTGAAGACCCGCTCACCTGCGTGGTTCGCGGCTCAGGCAAGACGCTCCAGGATATGGATCTGCTGCGAAAGGTGACGATTGTCTGAGGTAAAAACACCGCCCAAGGAATTCGAGCCGATCAAGGACCGCGCGGAGGCGGTCCGGCTTCTCAAGGAAGGAGCCAAGACGTTTGCCTCAGTCATGATCTGGACCAGAAACCAGGCCACGATCGTCAATACCCATCTCAAGTTGTTCATGGAACAGGATGATCTTCTGTATTTTCAGGTTCCACCCGAACTGGATGTGAAGAAATTCATTTTTGAAGTGGAGAGTACCAGTCGCGAATGTTTCTTCAGTGCGTCGCTTGCCTACGCGAACGTGTTTTTCAAAACAAAATTTTATGGTCTCGACAAAGCCGGCTTGCTCTTTCATTTTCCGGACCAGGTTTTTAAGGTTCAGCGGCGCAAAGATCTCCGGCTGAAAATTCCGGACGGTTACGTGCTCAAGGCGGAGTTCAATGATCCACTCAACCCCGAAGGGGTCATCAGCCGGAAGGTCTTTGATTTAAGTGCAGGCGGGCTTTCGGTTTTAACCGATAGTGCGGACGAAAGCGTCTATGTGAAGGGACTGCTTTTGAAAAACCTGGCTTTTGTGATCCGATCGCGGAAAATCGTCGTCGATGCCGAAGTCAAGCACTGCAAAATCATCGTGCTCGGTGCCGGAAAGAAGATGCTCAAGGTGGGGTTGATTTTCAGAAATCTCCGCGGTGCCGACTCCCAGGTGATAGCTGCTCATGTCTTCGAAGAGAGCCGGCGATATTTCCTCCGTTTTCTATAGCAGGAGCAAAGCAGTGGCCTATAATTTAAAAGATTATTATTTTCAAAAAGCCAAGACCGAGAACTACGCAGCCCGGTCCATTTTCAAGCTCCAGGAAATTGATGAACGCTATAAAATCATCAGGCCCGGATACAAGGTCCTCGACCTCGGTGCTGCTCCCGGATCCTGGTCCCAATATGTTTCCAAGAAAGTGGGGCCGCAGGGTCGGATTTTAGGCGTTGATCTGCAACCTGTGAAGCTGTCTCTTCCGAATGCGGTGTTCATCACCAGTGACTTTCGCGACGTGAATTTTGAGGAAGTCATGGCGACGCACGGAATCGTGCCGCCCTTTGATGTGGTGCTTTCGGATATGGCGCCGAATACGACAGGAATTCGCATCACCGACCAAACGCGCTCGCTTGAACTCTGTGTCCTCGCCTTGGAAACCGCCGAAAAATATCTGCGCCCCCGGGGCAGCTTCATTGCGAAATTTTTTCATGGCGATGATTTCGGAAGCTTCCGGGATGATCTGCGCAAAAGGTTTGGGCGGGTCGAGGTACTGCGGCCAAAAAGCACGCGAAAAGAGAGCAAAGAAATATTTTTCATAGCTCTTCAATACAATCCCCTGACACCGAAGAAGTCCGAGGGGTGCTGAGTCGTGTACATCTTTTCAAATCTGGCGACCAGTATTGATGGAAAAATTGCGACCGCGAGCCGGGCGCACTTCCCTCTGGGCACTCCGGCCGATCGTGAGCAGATGCGGCGTCTCCGGCGGCGCGCGGATGCAGTTCTGATGGGGGCATCCAGCCTGAGAAGTTTTCGTCGACCTTTGTTGATCCGTAAAAACGGAAAGCCGGGACCCCGGCAGATTTTGAATGTGATTATCAGTTCCGGTCTTGAAGGGATCAGTCCCAGCTGGCCATTTTTCAAAGAACAGCGCACAACCCGGCTGCTCTTCATAACGAAGCCCCTGCCGGAAGCACGCCGGAATAAATTTGAAAAATCTTCCGAGATTGTTCTTCTGAAAAAGGGCCGGCCTATAGCGACGCAAATTGTCGCCGAGCTGGGTCGAAGGGGGATTAGGAATCTTCTGGTCGAAGGGGGAGGGAGCGTGATGTGGGATTTCATCAGCCAGGACCTGATCGAGGAAATCAACCTGACGATCACTCCTAGGATTTTAGGGGGGAGCAGTGCGCCCACTCTGGTGGACGGCAAAGGGTTTTCGCCCGGAGAGGTCAGAAATTTCAAGCTGAGCAGCTTTAAAAAACTCGGTGACGAACTCTATCTGGTCTACCTGGCAAGCGGGAAGAAGGCCTGACCCGCCGCGTGATTTAACGAATATTATATTTGGGCTGACTCGGCTGCAAGGGGCTGCCACCTACCGTTTTCTGTGTGATATCCTCCCAAACCCTGAAAAGTATCTTTCGAAATCCGATTCCGAGCGCCGTTACGACCATTAAAGCGAAGGAGATCATCAGGACGTATTCAACAACGGCCTGCCCATTTTGCTCCCTGGATAATCGACGTAAGATTTGACTCATACCCAATATTGTAATGTATGATGGGGAGCAATGACAACTCCCCGGCATAACCTATGGAAAGTCCTCATTCCTGCCCTGCTGATTGTAGCGGGCGCGGTGATCGGTCTTTCCGTCGTGAAGCATTTTGTGGGAAAAGCGGGGCATGGTCCAAATGGCGCGTCAAACGGACATGACTCTGTGGAGCTGCAGGAAGGCGCCATGGTGCCGGACGTCCTTTTGAAACGGTTTGGCGGCGGCGAAACCCAACTTTCGGCGATTCCAGCCAAGGTCGTCATGGTGAACTTCTGGGCAACCTGGTGTGATGGCTGCGTTTCGGAGCTCCCCTCGATTATTGAATTGAGAAGAAACTATGCGACCAGAGGCTTTGAGGTTTTAGCCATTAATGTTGATGAAGAACCGGAAGCTGTTTTGCCCGGCTTCCTTAAACGGCTGAAAATTGATTTTCCGGTGTATCTCGATTCAGACGGGAGCCTCAGCCAGACTTTTGATGTCCACGGAATCCCCCTCACTTTGCTTGTAGCCGTAGAGAGTCGAAAGATTCTGATGGTCCAGGGT
Source organism: Bdellovibrionales bacterium GWA1_52_35 (assembly GCA_001769805.1). Lineage (GTDB taxonomy): Bacteria > Bdellovibrionota > UBA1018 > UBA1018 > UBA1018 > GWA1-52-35. The sequence goes on along the minus strand of MEPO01000021.1, from coordinate 101,500 downwards.
GGGGAACGAGACTGGAACACTGAAGAAATGCGGAATCGCCTTGAACATTGGTTAAGTGGGTCCAAATGATTCGCGCACGAATGCTGGACGCACAACTTTACTTGAGGAAATGGGCACTGCCCCTGTTTTTGAACCGGCAGAATAAATATCTCTATGCCGGTCTGATGTTTGCGACTTCGTCTTTTCTCTATCTGATGTCCAATCACTTCCCAGTCTTTACCCCGCAACAGCTCCCGATGGGTTGGATTGACCGGGTCACGCCTTTTGTTCCTGAGACGGTCTGGATTTATTTGAGCGAATATTTCTTTTTCGCGACGATATTTGTTGTCTGCAAGGACATGGTCAATGCGAATAAATACATCTATTCGTTCCTGGCGCTTCAAACCACCAGTGTGCTGATTTTTGTTCTATGGCCCACGACCTATCCGCGCGAATTGTTTCCGCTGGACCCGGCCACCCTCGATTCCTGGACCTATTACGTTTTTAATTATCTCAGGAGTACGGATACTCCCATCAATTGCTGCCCGAGTTTGCATGTCAGCAGCGTTTATTTATCCGCCTTCGTCTATCTGGATGATCAGAAAAAGAAATTTCCAATCTTTTTTGCCTGGGCCACATTGATTGCCCTTTCGACCCTGACGACCAAACAGCACTATTTGATCGACGTCGTAACGGGCTTCGGGATGGCGGTCATCTTTTATCAGATTTTCCACCGGTATATTTCCTATCGTGGCGCCCAGGCGAACCGGTAATAGAGTTCCTCAAAGCGCTCAAAGGGAAGAATGGAAAAATCAGCATCTTTCCCCTTTTCAAGGGAGCCCTTCCGTTTTTGAAGACCGAGTGCCCTGGCGGCGTTGTAAGTCACGGCAGCAAACAATTCTGCTCGGGTCAGGCCTAGATACAGGGCTGCCGCTGTCATGACCGCGGGCAAAGACAGACACATGCAGGTTCCAGGATTAAAGTCGGTGGAAATGGCGACTCGCGCCCCGGCATCGACCAGCTTGCGCGCAGGAGCATGCCGTGCTTTCAGATAAAAAGCAGTGCCCGGCAGCAGAACGGCAACAGTGTTGGAGCGGGCCAGCGCCTGAATTCCGGCATCCGATATTTTCAGAAGGTGATCAGCAGAGAGCGCGCCGACTTCTGCCGCGAAGGCCGCGCTTTCGGTGTTCACCAGCTCATCGGCATGGACTTTGACCTTCAGGCCAAGAGCCTTTGCTTTTTCGAGCAGAGCCCGGCCCTCTTGAACGGTGAAGTAACCTTCGTCGATGAAAATATCGCAGCTGTCAGCAAGTTTCTGTTTCACAACCTGCGGCAACATCACTTCAACAAGTTCCCGCACGTAAACCTCTCGCGAGCAACCGGTGGGGAATGCGTGAGCGCCCAGAAAAGTCGCCGTCAGCGTAAGTTCCGGAAAGCGCTTCCGAAGCCTTGGAATGATTCTGAGAACCTTCAATTCGGCTTCCGTCGAAAGACCATAACCGCTTTTGATTTCGACGGTTTTCACCCCGTAACTTTGAATTTCCTTGAGTCTCAATATCGCAAGCTTCTCCAGCTCCGCTGCCGAGGCCTCGCGGGTGGCCCGAACGGTTGAAGCAATGCCGCCGCCCTGAGCTGCGATTTCCTGGTAAGTTGCTCCGCCGCAGCGTGCGGCGAATTCGGTCGAGCGGTCACCGGCAAAAATCAAATGCGTGTGGCAGTCGACCATTCCGGGAATAATCGCGTATTGTCCTTTCAGGCTCTGTTTCGGAATTTTGTGGAAACGTTTGGGTAGGTCTGCGCTCGGCCCGACCCACTCAACCTTGGCAGGAATGCTTCTGGATCCCACGCGTTTTAGTGAATAAACAAGGGCTCCGTCGCGGATTCTCCCTAGATCCGCTTCCTCGGGGTGGCGCCCGTCCTTGGCGGAAATGCCCTCTCCAGTGAGAACTTCGCTCGCATGAGTGATCGCGCGATAAGTTTTCATGACTATTTCAGCATGGGAATTTTACCGCCACGTGCAGCGAACTGACCGCGGCCGATTTCGCGGGAGCGTTCGTAGCCTGCATCCGCGTGCCGAATGATTCCCATTCCAGGATCGGAGTTCAAAACCCGGGTGATACGCCAGTCCGCATCTTCGGTCCCGTCTGCGACAACGACCATTCCGGCGTGGATCGAATAACCGATTCCCACTCCGCCGCCATGATGAACGCTGACCCAGGAGGCGCCGTTCACGGAATTGATCAGCGCGTTCAGAATCGGCCAGTCTGCCACGGCATCAGAGCCGTCTTTCATGCCTTCAGTTTCGCGATTGGGGGAGGCTACGGAACCACAGTCGAGGTGATCGCGCCCAATGACAATCGGCGCCTTGACGCGACCCGTGCGGACGAGTTCGTTGAAAAGAAGACCGGCCTTCTCCCTTTGTCCGTATCCCAACCAGCAAATGCGGGCGGGGAGTCCTTGAAACTGGATTCTCTCTTCGGCCATTGCCAGCCAGCGGGCAAGACCCTTGTCTTCGGGGAAGAGCTGTAGCAATGCCTGGTCCGTGACTTTGATATCGGCAGGATCGCCCGAGAGCGCAGCCCAGCGGAAGGGTCCTCGACCTTCGCAGAATTGCGGACGAATGTAAGCAGGAACAAAGCCGGGGAACGCGAAGGCATTCACCACTCCCGCTTTTACGGCCTGAGCGCGGATATTATTGCCATAGTCAAATACGTGAGAACCGCGTTTCTGGAATTCAAGCATGGCTTCCACGTGACGGCCCATGCTTGCGATCGAGCGGGCGATATAATTTTGGGGGTTGATCTTGCGAAGTTCTGCGGCCTCTTCCAGCGTCAGGCCCGCGGGGATGTAGCCGTTCAACTCATCATGAGCGCTCGTCTGGTCGGTGACAAGATCGGGTGCGAAGCCGCGTTTCAATAATTCCCAGTGCACTTCCGCCGCATTTCCGACAAGGCCGATACTGACGCCTTTTCTGGCATTCTTTGCCCTTTGGACCCGCACGAGAGCGTCATCCAGAGAGGTGGCAACTTCATCCAGGTAGCGGGTCTCGAGTCTTCTCTGGACTCTCGTCGGATCGATTTCGATATTCAGCGAAACGGCCCCGGCCATCGAAGCGGCAAGGGGCTGCGCGCCGCCCATTCCGCCGAGTCCGGCAGTGAGGACTACTTTGCCGCCCAGATCGGCTCCATAATGCTGTCGACCTGCTTCGGCGAAGGTTTCGTAAGTGCCCTGAACAATGCCTTGGGTTCCGATGTAGATCCAGGAGCCCGCCGTCATCTGGCCGTACATCATGAGGCCTTTGTCTTCGAGTTCGCGGAAATAGTCCCAGGTAGCCCATTTCGGTACCAGCATGCTGTTGGAAATCAGAACACGCGGGGCCAGTGGGTGAGTGGGAATGACTGCGACCGGTTTGCCGCTTTGAATGAGGAGCGTCTGGTCGTCTTTGAGGTCCTTCAGTTCCGCGACAATGGAGTCGAAGCACTCCCAGTTCCGGGCTGCCTTCCCGCTCCCGCCATAGACAACGAGATCTCCTGGGCGTTCGGCGACATCCGGATCGAGGTTGTTCATGAGCATTCGAAGCGCGGCTTCCTGCTGCCATCCGCGGCAATTCAGTTGGGTTCCGGTCGGTGCTTTGAACGGGGGCCTGAGTGGATCATGATTCAGGGGCATGGGCTTCTCCTGTTTTAGCTTTTGAAGGTCTCTTTTAAAATGGGCTCGAGTACCCGGGATTCAATGAGTTGCTCGAGGGTTTTCATGTCTTCGTGGAAGGTCCGATCGGCATCCAGCCGGCGAACTTTTTTCCGGATAATCTGGTGAATTTTTTCAATCGGTGCGGAACTCTTTAAAGGCCTCAGCAGGTCAATTCCCTGCGCGGAGGCCAGCATTTCCATCGCCAGAACACGGCGGGTATTCTGGATAACGAGCGCGGCTTTGCGTGCAGCCCAGGCCCCCATACTAACGTGATCTTCCTTGTCCGCCGAGGTTGGAATCGTGTCGACACTGGCTGGATGGCAAAGCGTTTTGTTTTCGGAAACGATACTCGCTGCGGCAACCTGGACGATCATAAAGCCGCTGTTAAGGCCACCCTCCCGGGTCAGGAAGGCTGGTAATCCTGAAATAGCGGGGTTGATCATTTTCTCCAGACGCTGTTCCGAAATGCTGCCCAGTTCGGCGACAGCAATTGAAAGAAGGTCCATTCCGATTGCAACATACTGTCCGTGGAAATTGCCGCCGCTCATGATGCGACCCGAATCCGGGAAGACGAGCGGGTTATCGGTTACCGAATTGATTTCGCGTTCCAGCGTCTCGCGCACAAAGCGAATGGCATCACGAGTTGCGCCATGAACCTGGGGAATGCAACGCAGACTGTAAGGATCCTGGACCTTTCCACAGTTTTCGTGACTCAGGGCGATTTCACTCTTCTTGCCGTTTGGAACCAGGACCCGCCGCACGTGCTCGGCTACCAGGATCTGTCCCGGATGCGGGCGGACGGCGTGGATTTCGGGTTCGAATGCGGTTTCAGTTCCTTTGAGTGCTTCAACAGTCATAGCTCCAAAGAAGTCCGCGACATCGGCGAGGTGTTCGGCATTGAGAACGGCCAGGCTCCCGATCGCCGTCATGAATTGCGTGCCGTTGATCAGGGCCAATCCTTCTTTGGGCCCGAGCCGGATGGGCTTGATTCCCGCCGCTTTCAGCGCTTTGGCACCGGTCATTTCACGTCCACGATAACGGGCGTAACCTTCTCCGATCAGAACAAGAGCGAGGTGGGAAAGCGGCGCAAGATCTCCGCTAGCGCCGACGGAGCCTTGCTCTGGAATCAAGGGGCAAACGTCCTTGTTCAGGATTGCCAGGATCTGATTGACCAGCCCGAGGCTGACACCCGAATGTCCGATCGAAAGCGCGCTTGCCCGAAGCAGAACCATGGCGCGCGAAATTTCATCAGGAAGATGAGCCCCCATGCCGCACGCATGAGAGCGCAGCAAATTATATTGAAGCGATTCGATTTCTCCCTCGGGAATTCTGACGTCAGAAAGAAGACCGAAGCCGGTATTCACGCCGTACAGGTTTTTTCCTTTTTTGATTTCAGAGATGAGGAACTTATGTGCCTTCTGAATCCTCTGAATCGCCTTCGGGGACAGGCCCACTTTGCGCTTGTTGATGGCAACTTCGCGAATATCTTCTAGGGTCAACGGACGGGCGCCTAACAAGAGCACGTTGGATTTCATCTGGCTTTCCTCTGGGTGAGTTCCTTGCGGAGTTGTTTCATCGCTTTCGCTCTGTTTTTCTCTCCAAAAACTGCGTTTCCGGCAACAAAAACATCAACGCCAGCCCTCTTTAACGAACCGATATTAGAAGCATTGACGCCGCCATCGACTTCGATCAGGAAATTTAGTTTTGCGGAGGCCCGCAGCGCGGCCAATTGCTGGATTTTCTTCAGGGAGCTTTCGATGAACTTCTGCCCACCGAAACCCGGGTGGACGCTCATGACCAGCACCAGATCCACCTTCGGCAGAATTCGCCAAATTGTGGCCGGGGGGGTTCCCGGATTGATTGAAACGCCTACCTTGCAGCCGAGTTTGCGAATCCTGGTGAATAATGCTGGAAGATTCCGGGCCGCTTCGGCATGAACGGTGATGAAATCTGCGCCCGCTTTTGCAAACGGCTCGATCCACTTTCCAGGTTCAGAAACCATCAGATGGCAGTCGAGGGGGAGGCGGGTCAGGGGACGGAGTGCCTGAACGAGTATAGGACCGATCGTTATATTTGGGACGAAGTGGCCGTCCATGATGTCCAAGTGCAGCCAGTCGGCACCCGCTTTTTCAACCTCGCGAACTTCATCAGCCAGATGGGCGAAGTCGGCAGATAAGAGAGAGGGGGCGATCAAAGGTGAACTCATCAGGGATCTCCTGACTTATACTGATACCTTAAGTGGGAGCTTATGGCCACGTCCGTGCAAGCCGTTCAGAAAACCGGCGGCATCGACTTCCTTTTTACCTTCCCACTGAACCCGAAGCAGCTCCAGGCATCCCGACGGGGTCCCCAGAAGGATCATTCCGTTCCGTTCAAACAAACTGCTTGTGGGACCCACAAGACTCGGCCAGAGCCGGGTCTGTTTTATCTTCAAGCGCTGAAAGGTACCCGGCTTTGCCGGGTCTTCCACTCGGATACTGGTACCAGGCCAGGGATTGAGCGCTCTGATGCGCCGGTCCAAAACCTCGGCCGTCAAGGAGGGATCAATCCATTCTTCGCTTTTGGCCAATTTCTCAGCATAAGTGACCTTTGTCTCGTCCTGTTTTTCGCCCAGAAGAGTGCCTATATCCAGCCTCTCCAAAGTTTTGACAATGAGGTCAGAGCCGAGCCGGGCCAAGCGGTCATGAAGCGTGCCTGCCGTGTCGTCGGGGGATATCGGGGTTTTCTCCTGGAGGAGAATATCACCGGCATCGAGCTTCAGGACGAGCTTCATCGTTGTGACACCCGTAAAGGCATCTCCGGCAATGATTGCACGCTGAATCGGTGCGGCACCGCGCCAACGAGGGAGGAGTGAAGAGTGAATATTCACGCAGCCCAGGCGGGGAATATCCAAAACGTTCTGCTTCAAGATCTGGCCGAAGGCGACCACTACAATGAGGTCGGGGCGTAACTCCTGAAGGCGCTCAAACTCGCCGGGAGCCGAAAGCCTTTCGGGTTGGAAAACCGGAATACCCAGGCGTTCAGCGGTTGTTTTGACCGGGGATGCCCGCAGGTCGAGCCCTCGTCCAACCGGGCGATCGGGTTGCGTGTAAACACCAACGATCTGATGCAGTGGATGAAGTCGTTCCAGGCTCGGAACCGCAAAATCGGGCGTTCCCATGAAAACAACCCGAAGCATGAGCTAGAGCCCTTTCTTTCGTTTTTCGCTTTCAACCAGAGCCGCCTCGCCGAACTCTGCCTCTTCGGCTTCACGTTCAGCGCGTTCCTGGCGCAGTTTTTTCCGGATCATTTCTTTTTTAAGGGGATTCAAACGATCAATGAAAAGTTTGCCGTCGAGGTGATCCATCTCATGCTGAAGCGCAACCGCCAGCAACCCCTCAGCGGAAATCGTTCGGGACCGACCGTCAAGATCCAGGAACTCGACCTGGACCTTCTCGAAGCGTTTAACTTCAGCATTGTACTCGGGGACGGAGAGACAGCCCTCTTTGAAAAGTGTGCTGCCTTCGTGGTGAATAATTTTCGGGTTGATTACGACCAGGGGTTTCTTGTTTTTCAGAATACCGCCATCGACCACTTCCGCGCCCTCGGGAGCGGTTTCGCCCTCGGGGATCTCTTCGACATCATATTCCGTATCGATGACGAGGATTCTCTCAAGAATCCCGACTTGATTGGCGGCGAGGCCGACACCAGGCGCGTAATACATCGTCTCAAGCATATCATCAGCCAGCTTCCATTTGGATTTGTCCACGTGGACAATGGGAGCGGCTTTCTTCGTGAGGACCAGATCAGGAAATGTGTAAATTTTAAGCTTTGCCATGCGAATTTATGTTCGGCGAGCAATGAGCGCTGCCGCTGCAGCTGCGAAGATTAAACTCGGAAGCCATGCAGCGAGCCACGGCGGCAGCGCACCATTGGTCCCCAGAGATAAACCGATTGAATAGAAAAGCCAATAGAAAAATGTGACGGCCAGGCATAGTCCGAGATCCTTTGCCATCCCTCCTTCACGTCTGCTTTTGATTGAAAACGGAATTCCCAGAAAGCACATCACGATGGGAATGAAAGCCAGACTGATCTTGGAGTGAAATTTCACAAGATAGCTTTTGGTATCGGCGCCGGCTTGGCCCGTCCTCTCGATATACCGGTAGAGTTCCTTGAGTCGCAGGCCTTCCACCTCTTTTTCAATCTCCTGGAAGTCCTTCGGTGTCTCGGTGATGACCAGTTCCTTCTCTTTGAATTTCTGAGTCAGAGGAAAAGGATCTTCCTGCGAAAATACGGTTACAGTACCCGTCCGGAGTTTCCAGCCGGTTTTGGTGAATTCCGCTCGCTCGGCTTCCACAACTTCCACAAGATTGAAATCTTCATCGAACGAGTAAACAGCCATTCCATGGATAGTTTTTGTGTTTTGATCGAAGAGCCGCAGGTTATAAATCAGATTTTTGGAGCGGTACCAGATCTTGTCCTGCTTGATGTCGAGAAAGAAATCCGGCCGGTTCCGCATCACGTGCCAATGATAGTTGGTCCTTTTCTTATACATGAGAGGGAGAATGCGGTCCTCTAGGACCAAAATCATGCACGAGATCATGAAGACGAGTGTGATCAAAAGCAAAACCAGACGTCGAAGACTGACGCCGATTGAAAAAATGGCCGTCAACTCATTTGTCCGAGCCAGACCAGCAAGGGACAGAACGGTCGCGAGCAGTACGGCGGGAGGCGCCATTTGGACAAGAATTCTCGGGAGGTCGAGGAAATTATGATAAATGATCTGCTCAGCTGGATACGGCTGGTCCAGAGTCTCACCGATGATCGCCTGAAACAGGAAAATCGTCGCGAGCGACCCGAGTGCAACCAGGAAGTTCCTGATGAACACGCCGGCGATGTATCGGTCCAAGGTTTTCATCTCCAAGCCAGTCTAGCATTTATCCTGGTTCAGGGGTATCGTAGGATCAACTCAGGAGCAGCAATTTTTATGGTCGACACACCCCAAGAGATTACACCCAGCAATAAAAATCCTAAATCGACCAGAAAATGGATTATTGAGAACGTTTTATCGCTCGGCCTCGCACTTCTCATTGTGTTTATGGTGCGCTCGAGCGTCGTTGAGGCGTTCAAAATCCCCTCGGGTTCGATGATCCCGACCCTGCTGATCGGTGACCATATTTTCGTCAATAAGTTTGCCTACGGTTTCAAAATTCCGTTTTCAGATTTATTGGCTGATACCCCCGTCTATGTAGTCAAGCGCGAGCCCCCGAAACGTGGCGATGTCATTGTCTTCCGGTTCCCCAAAGACGATACCCAGACTCTCTATTACATTAAACGGGTCATAGGCATCCCGGGTGATTCCGTGGAAATCAGGGACAAAGAGCTGTACATCAATCAAAAAATCGTGGCGCGGGAGCCGGCTGCGGCTGGGCCGGCAGCAAAAATTTTCAAATCTCTGGATGATCCAAAATACAGCTCAACCAATCTGGACCTCTTTAAAGAAAATATCGATTCGGATGACCACTTCATCATGTTGGATAAAAACAGCTTCTTGAACGAGAGTTTCGGTCCGATAACGGTTCCACCCGAGAGCCTTTTTGTAATGGGCGATAACCGGGATTTTTCAAACGATAGCCGGTTCTGGGGGTTTGTTCCGTTCAATAACGTCAAGGGCAAGGCTATGGTGATCTGGCTGTCTCTTTGGGTCAGTTTCTCCGACAGCCAATTTGTTTTTCGACCGGAGCGGATAGGGACCATCCTTCACTGAGCAGAGCGACTTTATCGAGGGCGTTGCCAAGAGTCCTGCGAATAGGATCGGGAAGTCTGTCAACCCGGTCGGCTAATCCCGGTCCATAGCGATAATACCAGGAAATGAACGCCCGGCCTGCTCCATGCTGTGCAAGCGTTTTATCGCGGAAACGTCGGAGCCGGTTCAGGGTGTCGGGTTCTGTCACATCTATGAGCGAACTCGCGATGAAGCACTTTGCTCCACCCAGCAGCTTATAGGCATTTTTGAATTCCGTTTTGTGGGAGCATTTGTTTTTCGCGATATATTTTCGAAGGGTTTCAGCGGACAAAGGCTGAAAGGGGCTGCCTTTCGAGAAAATAACAAATTTCTCCAAAAACATACGGAAGTCACGTTGCTTGTCGTTGGTCTGGGTCTTGTCGAAAAGCTTGCACAAATCCCAGTAAACAGCAGCAATCAGCAACATTTCGTAAATGTCTTTTTTAGCGTCAAAAAGAGACGGGGAAAGGCCGCCGTGGGCCACCCCCTTCCAGTCTTCAAGGATATTCAAGTAACCGAGGTAATCGCGGGCCGCTTCTGCCCATTTCCCGTTCTCATAAGCATGAACGCCGGCAGTGGCGAGCTCAATCCTGCGACGCAGCAGCTTGTTCCGGTGTTCCCGTTCGGCATCCTCGATAGCCCTTTGGACCTTGCGACGCGCGCGAGTAATGACGTCATCTTCGCGGCGCTCTTTTTGTGGAGAGCCCGGGCCAGCGGCCGGAGTCTTGGTGGGGGTCGGTTTGGTCGCCATTTGGAGTGAGTTGATTATCCTACTCCATAGGGGTCAACGTCGATCAGAAAATTCCATTTTTTAGAAAAACAGACCTGCCGCGCTCCAAAGACGGCTTTGCGCAGACCTTGAATGTCCTTTGCTTTGACTAAGATATCCCAACGGTAAATTCCTTTCGCCCGCTCCAAAAAGGCCTCACTGGGTCCGAGGAGCTGGGTATTGGCATCGCAAAATTTCATCAGCGCCTGATGGATCGAGGTCGCGCGAAATGTGGATTCATCCTGGGTTGCGGTCTCAAATCGCAGGCGGGCGAGTCTTCCAAAGGGAGGGTAGCCCAGATCGAGCCGCAACTGGCGTTCAGACCCCAAGAAGTCCGCTTCGGAGATTGTACCCATGATTGCTCCCAAAACGGGGTGATCCGGGGCGAACGTCTGAATCAAGACTCTTCCGGGGCGCTCACGCCGACCGGCCCTACCGGCCACCTGCCTCAATATCTGATAAGCCCGCTCGGGGCCGCGAAAATCCGGCCAGCGGAAAAGACCGTCCGCGAGTATGACAACTACGAGTGTAACGCCCGGGAAATCATGACCTTTGACGAGCATTTGGGTACCCAAAAGTGCGTTTGTTTTGCCGGAGCGGAACTCCTCCAGCACGGCCTCAAGACGGCTCGTGCTGGTGATCTGGTCGCGGTCCAACCGCTGGGCAATCATTCCGGGTACAAGCTTCGGGAGCTCGGCTTCGAGACTTTCCGTGCCGGCTCCGAGAGCTTCGAGATTCAGCCCTTGGCACTTGGGACAGAAATCAGGAATGGTCGCGTGATAGCCGCAGACGTGGCATCGGAGCTGTACCCGCTTTTTGTGAACGGTCAGGGAAATGGAGCAATTCGGGCATCCGGGAACATCGCCGCAGTCCTGACAAATCAGGAAAGCGGCAAAACCGCGGCGATTCAAAAAGACCATGACTTGCTCGCCGGCAGCAATGGTCTCTTGAATGGCAGTCAGGGTTTTTTTGGCCAGCACGGCTTGCATTCCTTCAACGCGTTCCTCTTCTGCGAGATTTACGGTTTCAATCGTGGGGAGGCCGCCGGCCCCAATCCGTTTTTCGAGGCGAGATTCCTGGTAGCGCCCATCGCGAACTCTCTCTCTCGTTTCGAGACTCGGAGTTGCAGAGCCGAGGACAACAAGGGCTCCGCTGATCTTGGACCGGACAATTGCCAGATCCCGGGCGTGATACCTGAAGCGATCCTCCTGTTTGTAGGTAGGGTCGTGTTCTTCATCAATGACGATCAGACCCAGGTCCGGAATCGGCGCAAATACAGCAGAGCGAGCTCCCACGACGACCCTCAAAGATCGTTTGCGCAAAGCAGCGCTCAAATCCCTTCTCTTGCCATCGGCAACTGCCGAATGCCAGAGCCCCACCGCAACTCCGAGGCCCTCTTCCAATCTCTGGTGTAACTGGGAAGTCAACGCGATTTCCGGGACAAGGAGAAGTACGCCTTTTCCTTCCGCTAACGTGTTTCGGGCGATTTCGAGATAAACCTCCGTTTTTCCACTCCCGGTGACCCCGTGAAGAACTCCGATACGGGAACCCGTCTTCGTCTTGATTGTCTCAAGCTCCCGGACTGCGGCTTTCTGATCGTCCGTCAAGGGATGTGACTTCATTTCAATCGGGACGAACTTGAGCTCCCGAACTTCTTTTTTGGCATTCTTCAGGCCAAGAGCAGCTGGGGGAACGGCACAATGAAGAACCTCTCCCAATGGGGCTGCATAATAATCGTGAGCCCAGCGGCAGAGTTCCAGGACATCCGGCGTCAAAATCATCCCCTGATGGCCAACTTCAATCACGCTCTTGAGTGTCTTCGGATCAAGACCCTCCTGCAGCTCGGAAATATTTTTGGGTGGCTCCACAATGAAGGCGTGTATTTCGGATCTGCCAAATGGAACACGAACCCAGCCGCCAACCTGAATCGAAGAGAGCAGCTCGTCCGGAACTCGGTAGGTGAAAAGCCCCTCCAGAGGTCTCGGTACCGCGACAGACAGAATGTGACCACTTGAGGAGTTGCTTTGGCTCATCGTAGATATTTGAAATACTGCTCAATCAGTCCCTTGAGGGAGTCTCCGGCCTTAGCACCCTCTTCGGTGAAGCCGGTAAGAATCGTGCCCTTGAAATCAGCGGCAACGGACCCGACATAAAGGCCCCGGGTTTCTTCCCGAAAAAGGGGTGCGGCTTCATTGTCTATCACGGTAGTGCTCGAAGGAAAGCCGAAGCCATACTGGAACCGATAGGAATCAAACAACAGCTCGGCGATTTTGTTCTCAGAAGCCTTGGCGAAAACGAACTTCAGAGGGTAAAAACTGTCTTTCTCAATCCAAAGCGTCGAATGGCCTTGGGCTTCTTTGCCAATCACCCAGCACTGCGTGCCCCGGTAGCGTTTCAGCGAAAGTGATTCGGCAAGAAGTCTCTGCGGTTCGTCAGGCAAAGCGAGAAGTTCCTCTTCCGTTTTGACAGGAACACCTGAATTTTTAAGAACACGTTCGATTTCGGCGGCGCGGGATTCGAAAGCAAGTACATCTGCCAGGGTGAAATCCGGGGCTTTTCTCTCAAGCTGATAAAGCTTGCGGTCTGCCGCGTCCATTGCCCAGGCACGCAAGGTGCGAGAGCCTGCATCGAAAGCCAGAACGGCTTTGAAGCGCAGTTCCGCCTGATCCGGGTTCAGCGATATCACGTCCATCTTGACCCGTGTCCCGGACTTCAGGATGGAATGTTTTGCCGCAATATTTTTAACAATATAGGCGGAAGGCGGAATATAGGCTTGAGCGGAAACGGGAAGGAGGAGCGTCAAAAAGCCCGATACCAGTAGCTTCATCCGCGGATCTCCAAATGCCTTTTCATGATTTCGCGGACGCCGGCCGCCAGATCCGGCCTCCGAAGTGCGAAGGCCAGTGTGGCATCTATGAAGCCCAGGCGATCTCCCGTATCATAACGGGTGCCTTCAAACTGAAAAGCCAGCAGCTTCTCGCGTTCAGCCAGCAGCTGAAGCGCATCGGTGAGCTGGATTTCCCCGCCTTTTCCCGGCTTGGTGTTGCGCAGACATTCAAAGATAGAGGGGGAAAGCACGTAGCGCCCTGGAATTGCATAACGAGAGGGGGCGTCGGCCATGGCCGGTTTTTCAACCAGTCTTTTGACGTGCATGAGTCCTGCACGGAGCATGTCTCCGCCGACAATGCCATATTTGGAGACCTCCGCAGCGGGCACTTCCATAACGCCTACGACGGAGGCGTTTTCGCGTGCGTAAATCTCGCAGAGCTGCTGCGTGCAAGGCACTTTGGAATCAATCAGATCATCGCCCAACAAAACTGCAAAAGGTTCATTCCCGATCACAGGTGCGGCACAGAGAACCGCGTGGCCCAAGCCCAGTGGCATCTTCTGGCGCACGGAGATCAAATTGCACATTTTTCCGATTGAGCGGGAGATCTCGAGCAGATCCTTTTTTTCTTTTTTTTCAAGCGTGTCTTCAAGCTCGTAACTGAAATCAAAATGATTCTCGATGGCTTCCTTGTTGCGCGCGGTGATGAGAACAATATCCGTGATGCCCGAGCGGACAGCCTCTTCGACGATGTGCTGGATCATCGGAACATCAACGATGGGAATCATTTCTTTTGGGATTGCTTTGGTTGCAGGAAGAAAACGGGTACCGAGTCCGGCGGCCGGGATGACGGCTTTTCTGACAATTTGTTTGCTCATGATTCCCCCTTGGAAACTTTCCGGGGGTTTGAATCAGCTTCGGCCCGGAAAGCGTTGCTTTTCGGACTCTAACTCAGCCTTGCAATCGATGCAAAGAGTGGTCATGGGAAATGCTTGCAGCCGTCCCTCGGAAATTGACTCACCACATTCCCGGCAGCTTCCAAAAGCGCCCGCATCAATCCGGCGCAAGGCCTCGTCGAGCTGAGTGAGGAGCCCCTCGTCACGATTTTTCATGCTTACGGAGATTGCTTTGTCCGTTTCTGCCGAGGCCTGGTCCACAGCGTCGGCAAATGTATCTTCGTCGTCCAGGAGCTGTGCAGTCTTGATGCTCAATTCCTTGCGGAGAGCATCACGGCGGGCAAGCAGTTGTTTTCTGAAGATTTCCAGCTTTTCCTTGCTTATAGTCATGGTCAGAGCAAGACTAAGCTACTTCTAATATTTTAGTAAAGAAAAAAATGACGCTATGCAACTGCGGCCGGTGCGCCACGAATCAAGAATGTGAGTGAAGGTGAATAATAGCTCGATCACAGGTGCTGCTTTATTGGCTCTTTTGACCGGTTCATTTGCGAGTGCCTCTGACTTTCAATCGCCGCGAACGGCAGCTTTGGGGGGGGCGGGGCATGCCGGTCCGATGTTGAATGATTCAATTTATCTGAATCCGTCCTACGCCTCATTTTTGCAGACTTACAGCATCTCTCTGAATTATTTGCGATTCAAGGGACCCGCGACCGAGCCGGATGGATCCAGTTTTTATCACGGCCATTATCAGAATGTTTCGATCCAAGATGGTCGAACCGAGGTGTTTCAGGCCGGAATGGGATTCACCAGGCAGGAAGACTCCCGGATGGTTCATGTGGGCGCTTCTAAAACAGCGATTAAGCAATTGGGGTTCGGGTTGGGCGCAAAATTCATCCTCCCCAACAACTCCAACGATCGAATTCAGGATCTCACGTTTTCAACGACCGGAATCATCAGTGGGGCTTTTCAGGCGGTTTTCATTATTGATAATCTGCTCCAATCGGCCGCGGGCAAGGAACGCGGTTTATACCGAGAATATATTTTGGGTACAAAGCTCAATCTTCAGAGCATCGCGATGATTTACTTTGATCCTCATTTCACGGGTGACGCTTCCGGAACCGGGATCTACGGGCAGGAAGCGGGCCTGGAGTTTACGATCATGTCCGATTTGTTCCTGAGGCTTGGGGCTTTCAGAAATTCCAAGGCCCCCTTCCAGCAGATACTGGGACGCGGTTACGGAGCTGGGTTTGGATGGATCGCCCCCAGGCTTTCGATGGATTTTGCAATTTCGAGGGTAATTGCCCCGATTCCTGCAACGTCGCAGGTCTTCGGAATGACGATGTACTTTTAGCCGTCTCGAGAATCAGCCCTGGTTTCCAAAAAATATTTTCGGAACCCCGGTAGTCGGACTGGGAGCCACAACCAGACTCGACTCTGGATAGAGCTTTCGGATGTTTTCTTCCGTGAAAACTTCGCGAATTTTTCCATAAGCGAGGCGCTTCCCTTTATTCAGAAGCAGGCAAGTTTGCGCCCATTCCGTTGCGAGATTCACGTCATGGGAAACAAGCATAATCGCGCAGCCCTTGCCTGCAAGCGTTTTCAAGACCCGACCCATGGCGGCCTGGTGATTCAAATCCATATTGGACAGGGCCTCGTCCAGTAAAAATACTTTCGCTTGCTGGGCGATTCCGCGGGCGAGTGCCACCAGCTGACGCTCTCCTCCGCTGAGAGTGTGGAGGTCCTGATCGCGCCAGCTCCAGCACAGACAGAGTTCCATCGCTTCACGAACCGCGTCCCGGTCTTTTTCATAATGAGGAGAGCGCATCGTGGTAGCCTGGCAGCTGCGTCCCATCAAAACAGTTTCGAAGGCAGTCAGCGGAAACTCGGCGCGAATGGCTGGGGGAACGTAGGCCACGCTCCTTGCACGGAGTTTGTGGTCCATTTTCAAAAAATCATGCCCACGATACCGGATAATGCCGGAGCATTGCTTTCTGTCCAGCCGGAGCACGCCTGCGGCGGCTTTGAGCAGGGTGGATTTTCCTGATCCGTTGGGACCCAATAGAGAAAGAATCTCGCCGGCTTCAATTTCGAACGAGACTTCATTCAGTACCAGCTCGGAGCCGTAGCTGTAGGACATGCCGTAGACGCCAAAAAGGGATTTCTCGGTCATTTTACCCCCTGTCTTTTAAACATCACCAACAGAAACAGGGGCGCTCCAAGCAAAGCAGTCAAAACGCCGACCGGTAACTCATAGGGCCGGAAAAGAGACCGACTGAGTGCATCGCTGAAAGTCAGAAATGCTGCTCCCCAGATTGCGCAAAGCGGGATCAGTTTCTGATGAAGAGAGCCCACGGCTCGCCGTGCAAAATGGGGAATCACGAGACCAATGAAGCCGATCATGCCGGCGGCACTGACGCAAACGGCAATCAGCAGCGAAACCAGAATCAACATCTTGGTCCGAACGCGGGGGACGGGAATCCCCAGAGTCAGTGCATCCTGCTCGCCCATGAGAAGCCCGTCGAGCTTCCGCCAGCTTCCCCAGGCTGCGAGGGTCAGACTCAGTACTGCAAATAATGAAAAAAACGCGCCCCTCGGGCGTGCGCGGGAAAGATCGCCCAGCAGCCAGAAAAGTGCACTTTGGATTCCATTAGGATCGGCCAGAGCCATCCAGAGCGCGACCAGACTGGATCCGAGAAATCCGAGCATGACGCCAGCCATCAGCAGACCGAGGTTATTCGTGTCCCGGTGCCGGGAGATGAAATAAAGAATAACTCCGAACAAAAGTGCTCCCACAAAAGCACTGCCCGTAATTCCAAAAAATATAAAATTGATTCCAAGTGCGGCAGCAAGGACGGCGCCGAGGGCAGCGCCCGAAGAGATTCCCAGGGTATAAGGCTCGCAAAGAGGGTTGGAGAACAGGGCTTGCAGAACAGCACCTGCCACCGAGAGCCCAATCCCGACGGCAGAAGCTAACAAAGCGCGGGGAAATCTGAGCTGCGAGATCAGGTCTCGTGGAGAATCCGCCGGTATTCCGAAATTCAAGGCAAACACGAAAGCGATAATCCAGGTGCACAGCCCTAGGAAGTAGAGTCGCCAGAGCCGCGCGTTCATTGTTCCCCCCAGATCCGTTTCTCAAGAAGGAGTAGCCCTTCAATCATTCTCAAGGTCGGGCGAAGGAGTCCCTGATCAGCGATGATAGCCACCTTGCTGTTGGCAACGGCTGGAATTTTTTTGAACTCATCCCAACGGGCTGCGCTTGCGCGGGAGCTGGCCGAATCCGAAAGCTGGAGGACCAAAATTGCATCGGGGCGGCGGTGAAGTACGTCTTCAACCGAGGGTCTGGGATAGGACAAGCGCGAATCGGAATAGATGTTCTCTGCGCCAACCGCACCCAGACACTCATTCAGGATATTTTCGCCGCCGGCAACAACCAAAGGGGAATCACCCACCTGAAGCATGACTTTCGGAACACTGGTCCGGGTTTTTCCGCGTGCTTTAATTTTCGAGATCCCCGTGCGAAATGCCTGTGCCATCGCCGCGCCCTGTTCTTTTCGCCCCAACGCGGCACCGATTAGGCGCATTGATTCTTCCACCTCATCAAAAGTGTCAGTCTTGACTACCACGACGGGGATCTTCAGTTCACGAAGGTGTGCGACCTGTTCTTTGGCGTTCCCGTTGAAGCTGGCCAGAACCAGGTCGGGGCGGAGCGAGACAATTTTCTCGATGCTGACCCGGTTATAAGGTCCGACTGAAGCGAATTTTTTCAAAGCAGGTGGATAATCGCTGAATTCACTCACGCCAACAATTTTTTCGAGCGAGTGATCGAGAAGGTCCGCTGTCAGCTCGGCTAAAGACGGAATCAAGGCCACGACGCGTTGGGGCTGGTCGTTGATCCTGACCTGTTCACCTATGGAATCAGTGATGTCGCGGGCGAAGGAGCAAAGCGGGAGGAGCAGAAGAATTCCGGCGAGGCCGAATCTAGACACGGCCGCGCTTTCCATTCCGCCGTCTGGGCCCCTGTTCCGCCAGTAAAGGCGCCGCGGGAACGGCCTTTAAACGCAAAACCAAGGCCGTGGCTGCTGCGATAAAAGCGATGAGCGAAATAAATTGGCTTGTGGAGAGCCAGTCCTCAATGACAAAACCCCGTACGAGGTCGCCACGGAAAATTTCAACAATGCTGCGGATGATCGGGTATGCGACATAATAAGTCAAAGCAACCTGGCCATCGAAAGAGCGCCTCTTGAACACCCAAAGCAATCCCAGAAAAAGAATGAAAAGAGCGGAGGCTTCATAGAGCTGCGTAGGATGAAGTGGAATTCCCCTCAAATTGAAGTCAACCAGACTGGAGGTGAGTCTCACCCCGAAATCAGTCCCGGTCGGCTTGCCATAACAGCAACCGGCAGCCAGGCATCCAAAGCGGCCGAGAACGTGGGCAATAACAAGTCCCGGCATCGTGACATCGGCACCCTTCCACCAGGGAATACTATGTTTTTTGAAATACCAGATTGAGAAAGGAAGCACCGCCATGGGGCCTCCGAAAAAAACCAGCCCACCCTCCCACACTTTGAACATTGCCAGGGGATCAGCCGAAAAATCGCCAAAACGGGTGAGAATAAAAAGGAGGCGTGCCCCCAGGAATCCCACCAGGATTGACCAGAAGCTGAAGTCGAGGATACGCTCCGCATCCATTTTCGCGGCGATGGCAAGACGTTTGATCGTGTACATGCCCAAAAGAAAGCCAATCGCGATCAGAAATCCATAAGTGTGAATCGGGATGGGGCCGACATTAGCGAGCAGGGGATGCATTGCGTTCCGATCCTTGGTTTTTTCTTACAGCCTTCTCCTGAAGGAGCATATCGAACATCAGCATGGCCACGCCGACGCAGATTGTGGAATCTGCAATATTGAAAGCAGGGAAATGATAGATGTTCTTCCAGTGAAAATCGAGAAAATCGACAACGTAACTGAGCATGGCCCGGTCGATCAGGTTTCCGATGGCGCCACCAATGACCAACGACAGGGCGGTGGACATCCGGATGTCATCGCCGTCGAGCTTATGGAAAACATAGCCGATCGCACCCAGGGCGATCAGGGGGACCAGCAGAAAGAACGGAATTCGGAAAGCCGGGTCGGCGGTGGCCAGCAAACCAAAAGCAGCACCGGGATTTTTCACAAAAGTGAAATTGAAAAATCCGGGAATCACCGCAATCGACTCACCCAGATGAAAACGATTCAGAACAAGCGCTTTCGTCCATTGATCCAGGAGGATGATTACTGCGGTCAGGAGGATGAGAACCCAGTATTTACGCTTCACCAGGTGGAACCCCACAAAACAATTCCGGCATCCAGCTTTTCAAAAAGGCTCGGATCGTCTTTTTCCATCTCAGAAAATTTATCTGCAGTCATGGCAAGAACTTCGACCAGCTTTCCAAGCGGATGGCGGGCAGCAATTTTTTTGGCCTCTTCGGGATTGTCGGAAACGATGAATAGATCGTAATCACTATCGGATCTCGCCCTGCCTTTTGCGCGGCTGCCAAATAAAATGCCTTTGGTTGAAATAGGTTGAAGCAGGCTGGTCAGGCCCTCCAGATCGCAAATTGCCAGAAATATTTTTTGAACTTGAACGGGAGTCGCGTCATCGTGAAGTCGAACTGCACGGTGATTGTCAACGAAATCGACAAGACCGAGTTCCTGGAGTTCAGTCAGGATCTTCATAATTCCATCACTGCCACCGAGACCGCGCACACCCTTCAGCTTTGAAGAGATTACTCGGGGCGTAAATGATGTCGTGGGCTCCGAAAGAAGGAGACGCATTACCTTCTGTTCGGGAGTCGCAAAAAAAATGGAATCCAGTGTGGGTTGAGGTTTTCTCAAACGGGCCATAACTCTCCTAATCCGTGGACATTCTGAGCCAAGCTTTTAGCTCCTTGAGTAGCCCTCTATTCATACCGTAAAATGAAGTTAGATGCACCCCCTCCACAGCATTAACGCATCGAATCATGCTTATTATTGTTTGGGAATGACCGGCGGTCGGCCCTTAGTCGGCTGGATGCCCGATTTGGGTATATTGGACAGACGCTTCGGAAATTTTTATCCCGCCCTTCCAAGTGGTTTCCAGATACAGGCTCTGGCCTGTCGAAAACAGGGTGGTTGATTCGACGGAAATGTCTCCGACCGTCTGTTTTACAGAAAACTGACCCTCGTCGTGACTGTAGTGTCCATAAGCGGCGGGATTATGAGTTTGATTGTTATATCCCATCGCGTAAAGACCGTCTTGATGAGTTGCTCGGATCCAGTAAGCCCGCTTGTAGGTAAAGGGTTTGCTTCCAGTGGTTGTCTCGGTCCAGAGGTTCTCAGAAACCAGACTGCTTCCTTCCACAGAGGAGAATACCTCTGCTTGCAGCAAAACTTCGCGTCCCGAAATCAGAAAAACCCGCCTCCCCTCTCCCCGCCAGTGCCCGGCCATATGGCCGAAGAGAGGATCAGCTTCTTGAGCCAGAACGGATGTGGTCGCAAAGAACAGGATAAGTGCAAACTTAAGCATTTGACCGCTTGAACTAGTGCTGCGTCAAAGAAAGGTCAAGGCCAATCGCTGCTGGCTTCCCGTTTGCACCAAAGCTGGCCATGAAAACCGACGTCAACGCTGCGACAATTCTGATAACAACTCTGGGTTTGGCTGGGATCATCCTGTTTTGGGCGGGCTGCGGATCGCCCGATGATGTGGAAGGCTTGACAGATGTGAATGGAAACGCAGTATTTGGCAGCCAGTGTCCTTATGGGTCATTATCAAAGCCCTTTGCATCAAAATTGTATCTTTGGGACTGTCCGCTGGGGCTCGACACGGTTGATTTGGTGCAGCCCCTCAGGCCGATCGTATTGCAGGCGGACTGCAAAAAGAAAATCATTGTTGCCCGTACGTTGGATGGCGCCTTGGATACCTCGTGGGAGGTCCTGCCCAACGGTACGTTCTCTTTCTCAATCGATGGGGGTTATGCGACCCTCAGAAATGACGGCAGGGGAAATGCGAACTGCTCTGTTCCATTGACGGCTGAACTTTCTGGAAGTCTGGATTGTGCGGATCGCGATAAAGTCAAAATTTCAGTTGAAAGCGTTTGGTGGCTCGACCGCCTCGCTCCCAAACCCACAGCGAATCCGAGCGCGATTCCGAGTTCGGCACCGACTTATCTACCTACCGCAGTTCCCACCTCCGTTCCAACGGTGGTGCCGACAACGCGTCCCACGGTGGTCGTACCGAATCCAAGGCCAACAAGGCCGATCGAAATGTTCCTGATGGCACCTTCCGCGGGGGCCCCGTCTGGACCAAAATGTGGAGTTCCGCAAAGTTGCTATTTTTTTGCCAGCACCCAGCTCCAGCAATGCGAATAAAAACAGAAAATCAGGAAGCAAGCCCTTCAGCAGATTTGGGTCTGAGTTGATAGCGGTTCCAGAGAGTTTTTAATTCTTCCTCGTTGAGCGTTTCCCGGGTGAGAAGGATCATCACGCCCTCCTCTACCAGTTCGCGGTATTCTGTGATCAGCTCGTGTGCAGTCTGAGCAGAATCCGCCAGAAATCGTGTGACTTCCTTATCAATAAGCTGGGCCGTCTCCTCGCTGTATTCGTGCAGCTTCATTGGCGGCTGTCCTCCGAGCAAGGGAGCTTGTTCTCGCTCGAAGGTTGCAAGTCCGAGTTTGCGGCTCATCCCGTAGCGCATAGCCATAGCGCGCGCCACCTCGGTTGCTTTATCCAGATCATCGGCGGCTCCGGTTGAAATATCCTGCAGGAAAATTGTCTCGGAAGCCCGGCCACCGAGCAGGATTGCAAGCTTGTCCTTAAGCTCTTGACTGCTCATCATGTAACGGTCTTCTGTCGGTCTTCGGAGGGTATAGCCCAAAGCAGCAATGCCTCGCGGAATAACACTGACTTTATGCACCGATTCGTGAGCACCCCGAGCCAGGGCCACCACTGCATGGCCCATCTCGTGGTACGCAACACGTCGTTTTTCGTCAGCACTTAATACGCGGTTTTTTCGTTCAAGACCCGCAACAATCCGCTCGATAGCCTCGGTGCAATCCTTGAGTGTCACGGAATCACCTTTTCTTCGGGTGGCAATCAAGGCCGCTTCATTCACTAGATTCGCGAGGTCCGCGCCGGAGAAGCCGGTGGTCATGGATGCGAGTATCTCTGTATCCACGTCCTTCGCAAATTTGATGTGCTTCAGGTGAATCTCCAAAATTAATTTCCTGCCGCCCTTATCGGGTTTGTCGAAGACTACCTGCCGATCAAAGCGCCCTGCCCGCAAGAGGGCCGGATCGAGAACTTCCGGACGATTGGTTGCGGCCAGAAGCACGACACCCTTGGAGGGGTCAAAGCCGTCCATTTCGGCTAAGAGTTGATTTAGAGTCTGTTCTTTTTCGTCGCCACCGGAGCCCGAGAGGATATTGGCTCCGCGTGCCTTGCCCAAGGCGTCGAGCTCATCGATGAAAATGATACAAGGAGCTTTCCCTCGTGCCTGTTCAAATAGGTCGCGAACACGGGCCGCACCCAACCCCACAAAAAGTTCGACGAACTCGGATCCGTTGATGGAGAAGAACGGGACGCCCGCCTCGCCGGCCACCGCGCGCGCGATCATGGTCTTGCCCGTGCCGGGGGGGCCGACCAGCAAAACGCCTTTGGGCATTCTTCCGCCCAGACGAGAGTACAACGTGGGGTCTTTTAGAAATTCGACGATTTCCTTCAGCTCGGCTTTGGCTTCGTCCACGCCTGCCACGTCATCGAAGCGGGTTCTCAAATCAGTCTCGACAAAAATTTTGGCGCGCGATTTACCCAATGAGAGAATTCCCCCACCACGAGCGCCACCACCTGCGCCCATACGTTTTGACAAATACTGAAAAAGCGCGAAAAACACGATAAGTGGCAGCAACCAGGCGAAGATGCCACCCAACGGAGAGGTATCTTTGATGCCGGTAAATTTCACTTTCGCATCCTTTAAGGCTTGCGTGAGAGTCGGATCCTCAACTTTATTGGTGAGGAAGTCTTTCTTTTGCCCGGGAGCCGGGTCCTTGAGGGTTCCCTCGATCCGCTCGCTTCCGACGGTCACCTCGGCTAATTTATTTTGATTCAGGTAGGTGATGAATTGGCTGTAGGGGATTGCTTCGAAGTTGCGCTGCATCCGAGCGAAATCAACGACAAGCAGGACCAGCCAAGCTGCCAGAATCGCGTATAGCAGACCAAAGCGAATAGGTGGAGGGCCTTCCCTCCGTTCGGGTTCAAGCGCCATAATCTGGTTCCTTGCCATACAGCTGTGCAAGTCAATGGCCACGGCGCAGTTTTGAAATAATCATGGACAGAGTTGCTGAAGTTTCCTATTCAGAATTCATCCATGCCTGAACGTGCCGAGCTTCCCGACAGAATGCCGATCGTTGTTTTTGCCGATGGCGCCAGTTCCGGAAATCCCGGACCGGGCGGCTGGGGCTCGATCATTGCCACACCCGAGGGCATAGTTGAAGAACTGGGTGGCGGCGATCCTGAAACGACGAACAACCGTATGGAATTGATGGCTGCTATTCGGGCGCTGGAGCGTTTGCACGGAGTGAAAACGCCGATTCATCTCTATACCGATTCGACTTATGTCATTCGCGGGATCACGCAATGGGTTTTCGGCTGGCGCAAGCGGGATTGGAAAACAGCCGGAGGACTTGAAGTTTCGAACCAGGATCTCTGGAAGAAGCTGATGAGCGCGGTCGCTGGCAAAAAAGTGAAATGGAAATACGTTAGAGGTCATTCCGGAGTTCCCGGAAACGAGCGGGTGGATGAAATTGCCGTGGCCTTTTCAAAAGGCAACCGGCCCAGACTCTATCTTGGACCTCTTCTGAAATATGACTTACCGATCTTTGATCTTCCAGAAGATGTGCCGCTTCCTGAAATGCAGGATCGCGCCAAGGGCCCCAAGCCTGCGGCCTATGGTTACCTGAGCCTCATCGGCGGAATCGCTGTGAGGCATAAAACCTGGGCAAGTTGCGAAGCCCGGGTCAAAGGTCGTTCGGGTGCAAAATTCAAAAAAGCCATGTCTGAAGAAGACGAAGCGGCGATTCTCCGTTCCTGGGGAGTCCGGCCGTCTGATGTTCGCAGTGAGAAAGAAAGCTGAGCTATTTACTATTCTGCTTCTTGACCGCATTCAGCTTCTCAAAAGGCAGAAGGTCCTCAATAGCTAAATAACCTTTTTGAGCAGTGAACTTCACATCCCAATCCATGATCCTGAAGCCATAGTGCCCGCCCGGGGGATCTTTTCGCTGAAAAGCGGGACGCGGATCGAGGCTCATCAGCTCGTCAACGAGTTTCGCGAAGTTTGGAATCTTCACGGCCACGGTCTTGATTTTTTTAAGAGCTAAAGCCGAGTACTTCAATTCCACCCGGTCGACCAGCGGATCGGTGGCCCAGCTCGATTTGGCTTCAGGAACCGAGTCACAGTAAGCAACGTAGGGTTTGATATCCAGAACCGGAGTTCCGTCCAGCAAATCGACTCCTTCGACATCGATTTCAGCGCCGCCTTTGGCGTTCGGTCGAATGTCCAGGATTTTCACTACACTGATTCCAATCGGGTTGGGGCGATGCGGTGTGCGAGAGGCAAAAACTCCCACACGCTTGGCGCCGCCAAGTCGAGGCGGACGAATGGTGGGTTTCCAGTTTTTGGCCCCGTGCTCGTGGAAAACGAAAATAACCCAGAGATGACTGAAACCCTCAAGCGACTTCAGAGCCTGGGAATAACCCGTGCTTTTCTTGAATTTGAGTGTCCCCATGGCGTGGGGTGCAAGACCCGGCTGCCTTGGAATCCCGAACTTCTCTTTGAAACACGAGCGTACGACTGCAATGGGCTCAAAAGTCCAGCTTGCGTCGGGTGCGGGAGCGCTCACTTCAGGACTCGTAATCCAATCGTTACCGGTCCTTCATCCGTCTCCGCAGTTTCAACATGCTGACCTTGAGGATTGTCGGTGAAAACCAGTTCCAGAGTCAGGGTGTTTTCTTTGATCATCGCCTGGTGTGCTTCGGCAGCAGCCTTCAGCTCTCCGGACAATTTGAGTTCGAGATGAATCCGGTTATCCAATTTGAAATCCGCTGCTTTTCGGGCAGCCTGGACCTTCCGAATGATTTCCCGGGCCAGTCCCACTTGAACCTGAGCGGGTGTGATCGTCGGATCGATTTCAATTGAGATCAGCTGGTGCGTCAAGAGATTCGGGTTGTCGCCACGGGCTGCGCGGCGGATCTCGACGTCACTCAGGCTAATTGATTCTCCTGCCAAGGTCAGGGTCTGACCCTGCTCCAGCTTCAGAATGTCTGCGATCGGAAGTTTCTGAATCTCAGCTGCGACGGTCTTCATCTTTGGTCCAAGCTTTTTACCCAAGACCGGGAAGTTCGCCTTGCAACTCACCTGAACGAATTTGTCTTCGTTCGCGTCCAGAAGAATGGCTTCAATATTCAGTTCGTCTTGAAAGTAAGGCTTCAACGGATTCAAGCCATCCAGTGCAACCTGGTCGCGGTGGATCAGTCTGAGGGACTTCAAAGGAATTTTGGCTTTCACCCCGATTTTCTCGCGCAGATTGCGTCCCAGTGTCACGAGCACTTCCATGCGATGAACGCTTTCCTCAAGTGCCGGCTTCCGGAGTTCGTTCTGAACCTCCGGGAACAACTCGAGATGCACGCTCTCTTTATGGCCGGCGCCAGGTGGCTGCGAGCGGGTCAGGTTCTGGTACATCACTTCTGACATGAACGGCGCAAACGGAGCCATGACTTTGCTCAGGGTGATGAGCACGTAATAAAGGGTTTCATAAGCCAGGCGCTTGTCCTCGGGCATTCCCTCCTGCCAGAAGTGACTGCGATTGAAGCGAATGTAGGTATTGGTCAGCTCTTCAATGAACTGCAGGAGCGAGGGCACGACATTGTACAGCCGGTACGCGTTCATTTCCGTTCGTGTATTGTCGATCAACGTGTTCAATCTGGAAATCACCCACTGGTCCAGAATGTTCGGGGACTTGGAGTAGTCTCCTTTTGGTGTGAAAGCGTCGATGTTCGCGTAGTTCACGAAAAAGGAATAGGAATTCCACCAGCGCAGCAGGATCTTGCGAACGACATCGTGAACGCCTTTTTCCTGGAATCGAAGTTCCTGGGCTTTCACCACGGGAGAGTCAATCAGGTAAAGCCGAAGGGCATCCGCCCCGTGCTTGCCGAGAACCTCCATTGGATCCGGATAATTCCGAAGGCTTTTGCTCATTTTCTTGCCGTCTTCGGCGAGAATGAGGCCGTTCACCAGTACGTTTTTGAAAGGGGCCTTGCCGAAAAGTGCCGTGCCGATCACCATCAGCGTGTAAAACCAGCCTCGAGTCTGATCGAGACCTTCAGCAATGAAGTCGGCTGGGAAACCTTTTTCAAATTCCTGCTGATTATGGAAGGGATAGCCCCACTGGGCATAGGGCATCGAGCCGCTCTCAAACCAGCAGTCGAGTACCGGTCCAACGCGTTTCAGAGGAGACTTTCCGGTAGGCGAAGGAATTTCCAGCTGATCCACATGTTCCATGTGCAGATCGGTGATTTTTTTTCCGGTCAGTTGCTCAAGCTCGGCAATCGAGCCGATACAGATTGCTTCACCCTCGGCATTTTTCCAGACCGGAATCGGGGTTCCCCAGAACCGGTTGCGCGAGATCGCCCAGTCGCGGGCGTTTTCCAGCCAGTTTCCGAAGCGGCCATCGCGAAGGGCTTCGGGTACCCACGCGGTCGTCTTGTTGCTGGCGACGATTTGTTCTTTGATTTTTTCGACCGCGACAAACCAGGACGAGACCGCCCGATAAATCAGCGGGGTGTCGGATCGCGGGCAGAAAGGGTAACTGTGTACGATCGTGTCGTGCTTGATCAGTTGTTTCTTGTCTTTGATTCTTCTAATGATATCCGAATCGGCTGCTTTGACATTTTTACCCTGATACTCCGGAACTTCGGAAGTAAACTGGCCGTCGTCATCCACGGGGTTGGCCATCGGCATTCCCGCTTCTTTACAGGCAAAGAAATCTTCTTCACCGAATGCCGGCGCCATGTGGACGATTCCTGTGCCGGTTTCGATCGTAACGTGCACGGCAGAAATGATCTTGAATGCGCCCTCTTTTTTGAGATCCGCAAAATAGTCAAAGAGGGGTTCGTAACGCTTTCCGAGCAACTCGGAGCCTTTAAAGGAGGCCTCGATTTCAAAGTCGATATCTGCATTCTTAAATACGGTTTTTATAAGCGCCTGGGCCAGGTAGTACCGGGTCCCGTCTGCGCGGGAGCGAATACGGACATATTCAATATCTTTATGGACTGCGAGCGCAAGATTGCTGGTCAGTGTCCAGGGAGTGGTCGTCCAAGCGAGGAAAAACGTGTTGGGTTCGCCCTCGGCCTTCAAAGCGATGGTGATTGCGGGGTCCTGTACGTCTTTATAATTTTGGCCCGCTTCGAAATTGGAGAGGGCAGTGGAAATTCCGGTGGAATAGGGAACGACTTTATAGCCTTCATAAATGAGCCCCTTGTCCCACATCTGCTTGAAGACCCACCATACACTTTGCATGAACTCCGGTTGCATGGTGAAGTAGGAGTTATCCATGTCAACCCAACGGCCTGTGCGGCGTACCGTCTTCTTCCATTCCTGGGAGTAGCGACTCACGATTCCGCGGCAAAGCGTGTTGTACTTGCCTACGCCCATCTCCAGAATCTGCTTCCGGCTGTCGATTTTGTGAGTTTTGTTGATTTCGTATTCAACTGGAAGTCCATGGCAATCCCAGCCGAATCTGCGCGGGATTTGGTAGCCGTTCATAGTCCAGTAACGCGGAACAATGTCTTTCAAGGTGCCGGCAAGCAGGTGACCATAATGTGGAAGTCCCGTCGCAAACGGAGGGCCGTCATAAAAACTGTAAGTTTTCCCTTTATGTTCAGTGAGGGATTTTTCGAAAATCTTGCGCTCGTCCCAGAATGCTAGAATTTCTTCTTCCTGCTTGGGGATATTGATATCCGATTTGACTTCCTGAAAGTTGGCCATAGCGTGTCACAGTACCCAAATCGAGCCCAAAAATCAAAGGGATGGGCCACTGCAGCATTGGTTTACTTCGGAATTCTGCCGATCTAATGTTCAGCGGGGTTCATGACTCGGGCAGCAAACAGAACAGTGCCCGAATTCCGGTCAATCACCAGAAACAAGAAAGGGTGATCGGCGCGGAAAACCACCGCTTCTTCGGTCGGCATAGAGGTGATCCCCATGGACATTCCGGTTGCCGCCGCCGCCTCCGTCCCCTCCTCATTCACCTCAATGAAGGCCTTATGGACCGCTTTGGATACTGACAGATCCTTGTTCCCGCTGATTTTGGAGAAGTCAGCCTTTCCGGGTCGGAAAGCATCCACGATCCCCATTTTTGCGAGCAGGGGATTCAAATCGGAGGTCAGGCTGAAGGTGAATCTGGGCAAAAACACTTTTACCTCTGTAGGGGAGAGTCTCGAGTTCAGTAGTTCTTCAAGCTTTGCCGGGCGCAGCTCTTTTTGGAGCGCTAACATAGCTTTTTGTGAAGCCTCTCTGGGAAGCAGAACCAGGGCGGTCAGCCCACCGTCCTTGTAGGGCAACGCGATCGCCTGGAATTTCGGAGTTTCAAGGTATTCAAAAACGGACTGCTGCTGCATCATTGGAACCAAAACGGTTTTTGATTTCTTTGCGTTCATCATTTTGAAATCGGCCTTTTCAGTTTTCTGTTGTTTAAACGCCTTCTCCCAGAGCGCCTTGAAATAGACCGCATTAGCCAGAACGAGGCGAGTCGTCGGGGTAATGTCGCCAGGTTTGAAGAGGTCTTTGATGCGGTTCCTGGTTCTGTCTTCAACCCAATTGTTGATCGCCAATCGGGAGGCTTCGGCCTCTTTCTGAAAATTCAGCTTCTCAGCTTCGGCGCCGTAATGCTTCCGGGTAAACTGGCCATAGCCGGGCAGAATGGAAAAACGTTGATCGACCCAGATGCGGTTGGCGGATTCAAAACCGGGTACCGAGAGCTGCTTTGAGAGTTTCCCGAAACCTGTTTGAAATTCCACAGGTGAAGATCTCACGCCAAAAGTTTGATAAAATTGAGCAGCGGTCTTGCCCGAGGCCCCTCCAGCCAGCATGGCCAGCGCAGTTGAAATACTGAACGGCGAAAAAATGATATTGCCTGCGGGCGAGCCTTGAGAGAGTTCATTGAAAAGTCGCTCTCCAAAAGTGTTCGACGCCAAAACTGCCCGGTCTGCAGCATGCAGCGAAGTGACGTAAGCTAGACCCAAAAATCCTGCGAAGATATTTCGAGTAAGATGGGATTTCATTATTTTCTCCTGTAAGGGCAGAAGCCGGGCTTCGGTCCGATTTTGGGGAAGGCCCGGCAGACTTCCGGGCGCTTCAGGTAAACAGTGCAGCGACGGTCCTTGTTCAGGTAAATGCAGTCGCGTCCATAGCGTTGCTCCAGAACGAAAAGCTGCGATTTCTGATGATAGGCCTGGATTATTTTGACCTTCATCAGCTTCTGGGCGACTTTTTTCAGGGAAATGGCGGCCTCTTCTTCCGTGATCAGTTCGAGCCGGATCAGGTCGTTGGCGCTGACCTCAACGGGTAAGGTGCAGCATCCGCCCCAGCAATCATCGCAAAGACCTTTGCGGTATTGAATGTAGGTTGAGGGTCTTTGGGCGTCGCCACGCGTTATCATGAATGGATCCTTGAAAATTGAATATCACTTCAGGCGCTTGACAGATAGACCAGAAAATAGCGACAAACCTTTATGACGAAAAAATTTGATCCTAACGCCGCCTCCGCCTCTGATTCCGGAATCTTCGGTTTGCCGTTTACCGAGACGGAATCTCAGCTGGTTCTGATCCCAGTTTCTTGGGAGGCAACCACTTCATATGGGGGGGGGACATCTCAGGGGCCTGCCGCTATCCTGGAGGCCAGTCGTCAGGTGGATCTCTTCGATCTCGACCTGCCACGGGCTTACGAAGCTGGAATATTCATGCGTCCGGAATCCCGGGAACTCCGAACCTTGAACCGGCGCGCCCGGCAAGCGGCGGAGAAGATCATCGCAGTCGGGGGTGACATTCCTCGAGGAAACAAGAAGCTCTTGGCGGCACAGAAGCTGGTGAACGAGGCGGGCGTCCGACTAAATGAATTCGTATACAGGGAAACCAAGCAGCTTCTTTCTCAGGACAAGATCGTCGGGATAGTCGGAGGAGATCATTCTGTTCCTTTTGGAGCGCTTCGGGCCGTCGCCGAGCAGCATCAGTCCTTTGGAATTCTTCATTTTGACGCCCACTCGGATACCCGCCGGGCTTTTGAGGGCTTCACCTGGTCGCATGCTTCAATCATGTACAACGTGCTCGAGAAGATTCCAGAAGTGACAAAGCTGGTACAGATCGGCATTCGTGATTATTGCGAAGAAGAATTCGAGTACACCCGTAAACAGAAGGATCGGGTAAAAATCTTTCTGGATCGGGATCTCTCAAGGCGCAAATTCGAAGGAACAGCGTGGTGGGATATCGGGCGTGATGTTCTTTATGCTTTGCCGGAAGAGGTCTGGATTTCTTTTGATATCGATGGACTCGATCCTCAGTTTTGTCCGCATACCGGTACCCCGGTTCCGGGTGGGCTTTCGTATAGCGAAGCGAGCCACATTCTTTGGATGCTCGTTCATGCAGGGAAGAAAATCATTGGTTTTGACTTGAATGAAGTCGCTCCGAATCTTAAAAACCGGGCAGACGAATGGGACGCAAACGTTGGCGCACGATTGCTATACAAGCTGTCATTATTGACGCTTGCCAGTCGTGGATTTGCGAACCTTCAGGTATAAAATCACTATTCCGCGTTCAGGAAGGGATAACGATAATCCTTGGGCGGAACAAAGGTCTCTTTGATTGACCGGGCGGCGATCCAGCGGTAAATATTCAGCTGGCTTCCAGCCTTGTCATCAGTCCCTGATCCACGGGCGCCACCAAAGGGCTGTTGACCGACAACTGCGCCAGTGGGCTTGTCGTTGATATAGAAATTACCCGCCGCATGTCTCAGGCGCTGATTAATTGCCGCAATCGCTTGCCGGTCTTGGGCGAATACTGCACCGGTCAATCCGTAGGGTGAATCTTCGTCGCAGGATTTCAGAGCTTCCTCCATGCGATTGTCTTCATAAACAAAGATGCTCAGCACCGGGCCGAAGATTTCCTCGACCATGGTCTTGAACTTCGGGTTATTCGCCTGGATGACCGTGGGCTCAATGAAGTAGCCTTTGCTGGAATCGCATTTGCCACCGGAGATGATTTTTGCTTCCGGGGTGTCGCGGGCGAGATCAATATAGCCGCTGATGCTTTTGAATGCTTTCTCGTCAATGACGGCATTCACAAAGTTCCTGAAGTCGCGGACATCACCCATTTTGAGGGTTTTGAGATCATCAATCAGGCGGGTTTGGATTTTCTTCCACAGGCTTTTTGGAATATAGGATCGCGAGGCGGCAGAACACTTCTGCCCCTGATATTCAAAAGCTCCCCGGAGAAGTGCGACCGCAACCGCATCGGTATCAGCGGATGGATGAACAAAAACAAAATCCTTTCCACCGGTCTCGCCCACCAGGCGCGGGTAGGATCCGTATTGCTCCAGATTGTTTCCAACAGTTCTCCAGATGGAGTTGAAAGTGCTGGTGGAACCCGTGAAGTGCACACCGGCCAGGTGCCGGTCTGGAAGCAGGGTTGAGCTGACCGTCGCGCCGTCGCTCGGGACGAGGTTGATGACGCCGTCGGGGAGCCCGGCTTCACGGAAAAGCTTCATTATGAAATGCGCAGAGAGCATTGAGGAACTCGCGGGCTTCCAGATCACGGTATTTCCGCAGATGGCCGGAGCGGAGGGCAAATTCCCAGCGATCGAAGTGAAGTTGAAAGGCGTCACCGCAAGGACGAAACCTTCGAGCGGGCGATAGTCCATCTGGTTCCAAGTTCCAGTGGGGGAGATAGGCTGCTCTTCAAGAATACGTTGATAAAAATATGTATTGAAACGGAAGAAGTCGATCAACTCACAGGCCGAATCGATTTCTGCCTGGAACGGGTTCTTCGATTGGCCGAGCATCGTTGCGGCATTGAGGATGTCGCGATAGGGGCCTGCTAGAAGTTCGCCGGCTTTCAGAAAAATCGCAGCGCGGTCTTTCCAGTGCATGTTTTCCCATGCGGGCTTGGCTTTGAGGGATGCTTCAACGGCGAGCTTCATTTCTGCGGCACCCGCCACGTGATACTCACCCAACAGCTCTTGGTGAGAGTGGGGCATGATGATGGGTTTTTTCTTTCCCGTGCGAATCTCTTTGCCGCCGATGAAAATCGGTACTTCGGTTCGCTCTGCAACCATCGCATTCAGTTGCCGCTTCAGGCTTTCGCGATGGGAAGATCCGGGCTCGTAAGCACGGATGGGTTCATTGACTGGGGTTGGAATTTTATTGATTGCGTCCATGTAAGGGAAATTCGCACATTCCCTAAACGAGGACAAGAGCGGAGAGAATCCCCGCTCTTGTCTTAACGCTTTGATTATCGGCTATTGTGCGCAGTGTTAATCGACTATCTGACCATTTTAGCCCAGGACTGATCGATCGAGGCACGGGCTGCGGTACATTCGCCTTCGGAGAGTTGGGTCGAAGTGCTGTAAATCACCGGATTCATCAGCTCGGCTTGATTCGATACGTGATCAAGACTCAGGTAATGTCCGATTTCATGGGCGATGATCGGTGCATACGCTCCGACCGCCCCCTCGATCACGGCGCCGTAAGGTGCGCTTCCGGGCATGGAGGTCCAGGCGTTCGCAGACAGTGACCAGGAGCCGGCAGTCGTTGCCACCAGCAGGGTGGTGTCGTCACCGTAGGCATTGCGGATCGTATCGAGCTCGCCCATTGCGCTCGGGCTGGCCGATACGCCGCCACTCGGGGTCACTTCTTCATACTGGTCAATCTGGAAAGTGATTCCACATTGAGACCAGATTTTGTTCATGCTCTCGAGGTTGGCCAGCGTCTCAGCCTGGCTGATCGCCGGAGCATCATTGGCGTCTTTCATAACTACGTATTTGAGGGCGACGCAGTATTTGCTGCTGTCACCACTATGGCAGCCATTTCCCAAAGCTGCTTTGGTTTCCGTACCGTTGCCACCACCACTGCTGCTCCCGGCGGGAGTCTGAGCGGAAGGTCCAGCCACTTGTCCTGCGCCGAGCACCTGTCCTTGGGTCGTGTTGCAGGCTCCGAATGCCAGTACTGCCATTACAGCCAGGGCTGCGTGTGCGGATTTTTTTTGAAATGGGGTCATTAATATTCCTCTCTCTTGCTTTGTTGATCACCCGCCTCCTGCGAATGGGTTTGATACGGTGCACCCTAAAGCATTTTGCAACATGCAAACAAGTGCAAATTTCAAGAAAGAGCTTTTTTTAAATCGGACGAGTAGAAAAAATCGGGCGGCGATTATCGAAATGATTTCAGAAGCAAGGTGATGAGGAAGAGAAAGCCGGCGGCGAAAAAGATGATCGAGAAAAACGGATAGCTGAACAGCGTGTGTGATCCGGAATATTGCAGGCCGATCGCTCCGGCCATGAAAAGTCCCGCCGTGATGACGCTGAGACTGGTGCGCCTGCCGTGCTGATCGATCTCGCCGCGAATCGCCTCCAGGTCGGGAGATTTGATTTCGAAAGCAAAGTCGTTGCTGTTGAACTTCCGGAACATCCAGCGGATCTGCCGGGGCACAACCTGAAGGAGGGATGCCATGTCTTTTGCAACCCACAAGAGATCCTTTGAGAGCCGTTGCATCGAGTATTGATTGGCTACCAGTTCTTTCGCGATATCCTGTCCAAGCCGCAGGAGATCGAACTCAGGATCCAGCGTGCGACCCAGGCTTTCCATAGTGAGAATAGCCTTAAAGACAATCATCCACTCTCCGGGAATCTGGATGTTGTACTTTGCGGCAATGCGGGTCGATTCCGAGAGGACCTGTCCGACGTTGATCTCGCCGAGCGTAAGACCCATGAGTGGTGCGATGTTATTGCGAACTTCGCGCTGGAAGCCTTCGAAGTTGATCGAGGGATCGGCCGCTCCGAGCTCCGCGTAAATATAGCAGAGGTTCTCGAAGTCCTCGCTGATTAGGGCCATGACCATGTTGGCAAGTTGATCGCGCGAGCGCTGCGAAAGCCGGCCCACAATTCCGAAGTCTATGATTCCGAGCTTCCCCTTCGGTGCGCCCGTCTCGGGATCGGTTCCCGGAATGATCAGCAGATTGCCGCCATGCATGTCTCCATGGAAGAGGCCGTCAATCATGACCGATTTAACGAAAGCACGAGCCCCGACTTCGACCAGCAGCTTCTTGTCTACGTTGGCTCTCTCAATTGCTGCAAGATCATTGGCCGGGATTCCGTCGAGTTTTTCCAAAGTCAGAATTTTTACCGTGCTGAATTGCCGGTAAACCTTGGGAATCACTATTTCGGGAAAACCTTTCAGATTTTCCGCGACTCGAACCATGTTGTTCGCTTCAATTTTGAAATCGAGTTCCGAAGTCAATGTTCGGAAGAACTCATCCACGATCACGCCCGGATTGAGTACGCGGGTCTCCGGAATGTATTTTTCGAGCAGTCCAGCCAGAAAAGCGAGGAGTGAAATATCGTTTTCAATAATCTTCTGAATGTCGGGACGCTGGACTTTCACGACCACGGTTTCGCCGGTTTTCAGCGTCGCCTCGTGAACCTGTCCAATGCTGGCCGCAGCCAAGGGGGTTTCAGTAAAGGATACATAAGCATCCGCGAGCGGGCGGGCCAGTTGCTTTTCGATGATGCCTTTGACCGTATCGAAGGGCAGTGGCTGCACATTGTCCTGCAGTTTCGTGAATTCCTCAATATAGGCGTCGGGTAAAATATCAGAGCGGGTGGACAGCAGCTGTCCGAGTTTGACGAAAGTGGGTCCGAGTTCCTCGAAAGCCAGACGCAGGCGTTCAGCGACGGTTTTCTCGGCCTGGTCCTGGGCGAATTGGGCAACTCGCGTAGGTAGAAATCTACCCAGGTGCATTCGCTCCACGATATCCACAAATCCGTATTTGCCAAGGACGGCGGTGATCTGGCGCAGGCGGGAAACGTTCTTAACTGCCTGGCCGAGCTGCCGTCCGGTTTTAATCCACTGCATTTACTATTAGGATGTCAGTTGCCGTCCAGATCGTCAACGCGGCGAAATTTGCCTAGTTGTGGGCAGAAGTTTGAGTTCAATCTGGCGCCGTTCAAGATCCGCTTTGACCACCTGGATCGTGAGGCGATCGCCGACCCGGTACAGCACCTTTTTGCGTCTTCCCCGGAACGTCATGTGCTCTTCATCGAACTCGTACATGTCATCCGTGAGGGAATCTTTTGGGATCATGCCTTCACAGTAGGGCTCATCAATCTGCATAAAGATGCCGTTTTGAGAGAAACCGACCACTTTTGCTTCAAAATCCGAACCCAGATGAGCCAGGATCGCGCGGACCTGCTTCAAGCGGATCGATTCCCGCTCAGCTTCAGTCGCAAGTCTCTCCCGGTAGCTGCAATGCTCGGCGACTTCGGCGAGGTCTTTCTCGATATTTTCCAGAACCAAAGTTTTAGGCTTCTTCTGTCTGTCGCGCTCGGTCTGCAGGGCCATTCGAAGCATCCGGTGCACCACAAGATCCGGATAGCGTCGAATAGGACTCGTGAAGTGAGTGTAGGCTTCGGAGGCCAGACCATAGTGGGTTCCGTGCTCGGCGCTGTAAACTGCCTGCTTGAGGGACCGCAGAAAGGACATGTTCAAAAGTGCCTGTGCAGGATGTCCCTCCAGCCTTCGAATAATATCGGCCATGAATTTCTGTGAACCGGCCTCTTTGCTGGAGAACCGGACGCCGACGGTCGCCGCGATTGCGCGGAAGCCTTCGAGTGATTCGGGCGACGGATCATCATGAACGCGATAAACAAAGGGCCAGCTTCGCTCCATGATCCAGCGGGTGACAGCCTCATTTGCGCCGATCATGAACTCTTCGATCAGACGATGAGCATCGTTACGCGGCCTCTGGTTGATTGACAGGACCTCGCCCTCGGGTGTTACCCGGAGTTCGGGTTCGGGAAGGTCAAAATCAATGGAACCGCGTTCAAGACGAGCCTTGCGAAGAGCCAGGAATAGGCCGAAATGCTGGGCGAATTCCCAATCGGAGTTTTTGCGATTCAGTTCCCATTCCGCAAAAATCTCGGTATATGTCGCGCGACGGCGACTTTGGATCACCGCCTCAAACAGCTCGGTCGCACCAGGAACGCCATTTCGGTCATATTTGATTTTCACGGCAAATGCGAGTCTGGGCTCGTTTGGCTTGAGGCTGCAGAGGTTCTCGGAAAGTGCGCGCGGGAGCATGTGAAAGGCGCGTTCCGGAAAGTAGACACTGGTGCCGCGTTCCCGAGCGTCTTTATCAATTGCACATCCCGGTTGGACATAGTGACTGACATCGGCAATGGCCACCCAGAGAATGAATCCCGAGCGGTCGCGTTCAACATAAACGGCATCATCGAAATCGCGCGCGGTTTCTCCGTCAATCGTGATGAACGGAACCTGCCTCAAATCGACACGTTTTGGACTGGCCATGTCTTCGGGGGCGGGCAGGGCTGGTAGTTTCATCGCCTGTTGCTCGGAAGCGGCGGTATGATGTTCCACCAGATTGTACTCGGCAGCGATCATCCCCAGATCTGCTGTAAACGGAAGGGTGGTGCCATAGTTTTCGACGATTGCTCCGGTTACAGGAAACGGGCCGGAAGTATGGAAAGTAAGGGCGACCCGCAGCCAGTCTCCGTTCTGCGGCGGACGTTTGCCGCCGAAAGTGGGTAAATAAACTTCTGCGCGGGTTTTCTTCCTCTCGTAAAGAACCCAGCCGCCGTTGCCAGCGGGATTGGGCGAGTAGCGCCCGACCAGTTCGCGAAAACGGTGCTCAAGAACTTTCAGTTCGAGAATTTCATCCTGACCACTCAGGGTCACTGCAACGCGATCGCCCTGGAAAAGTGCCTGAGCCTGTCTCGGCGGAATGAAGACGTCTTCCTGGTCTTTGCCGTCAAAAAGCAAAAAACCGAAGCCCTTCGGATTTTTTTCCACGGTCGCCTTCAGTTTGCGAATTCCGTGGGACCTGCGGACATGGTTGTCGCCGCCGCGCTTGCGCCCGCTCTTGTTTTGAGCGTGCTTGGGAGAATCAAAACGGGCACGGCCACCTTCCGGGCGGCCGCGGCGAGCTTTAAAATTTTGCTTTTTTCTGGGAGCCATCTCCCAGAGTCTACACTATTCGAAAAATTAAGGGCAGCTCACAGTATTCCCGGCCGTATCTTCGCAGTGGGCGACGGAAACCGAGCCGAGTTGGATACCCGTTGAACTGCAGGCATCGAGCTGAACGTCTGCTGGAATATTGAAACCGATGCGTAACATTCCATCCGCTGCGACCGGAAAATTCGATATGCCGGTTCCCACTGCGAAGACGTTCACGCCATCTGAACCTACAATACCCGCAGGGAGGCCACCGTTTGTAGCCTGCTGATTACTGGAACTGTAGCCCGTCTCAGAAACCTGCTCACATGAATTTGAATCAAGAGTCACGATGTCAAATATCCAATGCCTATCAGAAGAAAAGGATCTAACCCCCCATTTCCCAGAGGCACTCGTAATTTTGAGCCGGTCGCCGGGTTTCATGACCAGGCCCGTGTTGAATCCGCCGCAAGGCAGGCCCGGTGTGAGCACGGTCATTCCAAAGCTTTGAAAATTGATCCCGGATTGGAATCGGCAGACGCTGGCATTCACCGGAACACCATGGGATCCCGATACCGAGTAGGATATCGAGCAGCGGCTGGCGAAGTCAGCATTGGATCCGTATCCGTATTGAGCCATGCAGCTGCCACCGGCAGTTCTTACATAACCGCTCAGACACGTATTGAGTTGGCTAGTGACACCGCATGAGGAGATCAGCGGATTCACGATCGGAACGCCACTGTTAGGGTATAACGTATTGTCACTGGCGCGGCCGCAACCTGCAGCAAGAACTAATGCCCCCGCGAGCGCAGCCAGACCAGAATAGCGAAAATATGAATTACGCATAAATTACTCCTCAACTCTCGCCGGGGGTATTTCATGCTCCATGCCAAACGCAGTTCGGGGGAGATATTCAGAATAACCTCATAATTTCAGCACCATGCAAAAATATTTGGGAGAAGGTGGACACGTAGGATTGTCTAAGAATTGGTCACCCGAGTAGTAATATGTTGATCGCTTTGCGGTTTTCGCGCGGGCGTGCCCCGTTGCTTTTGAATTCGTTTCTCTATATAGATTCAGCCAAAAGGAAACGATCTATGCCCTCTTTTGATATCTCCTCTGAAATGGACTGGCAGGAAGTGGATAACGCCATCAACCAGGCGGGCAAGGAATTGTCCCAACGTTTTGATTTCAAAGGTGTGAAGTCGGAGATCAAGCTGGATCAGAAAGCCAAGACCATCACCCTTTGGTGCAGTGAAGAAGGCAAACTCGATTCCCTCAATGATATTTTACAGAACAAATTGGTGAAGCGCGGGATTTCCCTGCTCTCGCTCGATTATGGAACTCTCGAGTCCGCGTTTGGCGGCAGTGTTCGTCAGGTTGTGACACTTCAAGCGGGTATTTCGAAAGAAAAAGCCAAAGAAATTATTGCCGCTCTCAAAGAGAGCCGCCTCAAAGTTCAGGCACAAATTCAAGACGAGCAGGTCCGGGTCACCGGGAAAAACCGCGATGACCTGCAGTCCGCGATTGCCGTTTTGAAAGAGAAGCAGGATGGCCTGAAGGTACCGATGCAGTTCGGTAATTTCAGGGAATAGCTCAAATGAGCAGTACCCAAAACAAGAACCAGGTTTACTTCGTCAGCCTGGGCTGTCCCAAAAATCTGGTGGATTCCCAAGTCATGCTGGGGCTTCTCAAAAAAGAGCAGTACGAGGTCACCGAGGATGCAGCAAAGGCTGACGTCATCATCGTGAACACCTGCTCCTTCATAGAGGCCTCCAAAGAGGAATCCATTTCCACCATTCTGGATCTCGCCCAGATGAAGAACTCCGGCCGCTGCAAGGTCCTGGTAGCTTCGGGTTGTCTTTCACAGCGTTACTCCGTACAGCTGGAAAAGGAGATGCCCGAAGTCGATCTCTTCGTCGGAACCGGGCAGTACCACCGGATTACCGAGCTCCTCGAAAATCATGGCAAAGCCCTGGAATCCGGAGCGGAACTGTCGAAACGTTCCTATATTGACCAGCCGGCGTTCATTCACACCGAAAAAGATCCCCGAGTCCTCACCGGTCCGAAATACACCGCGTACCTGAAATTATCCGAAGGCTGCAACCGCCGTTGCTCGTTCTGCATTATCCCCAAAATCCGGGGCAACGTCCGCTCCCGTTCAATTTCCTCTCTGGTCGAGGAAACCAAGAGACTGGCCTCCGAAGGGGTACGGGAATTGAATCTCGTCGCGCAGGATCTCACCGAATACGGAATGGAATCCAAGTACCGCGAACGGCTCGAAATGCTCTTGCCGGAATTATGCGCCGTGGAGGGGATTGACTGGATCCGTTTGCATTATGTCTATCCCGATGAATTTTCGGATGAGTTGATTGATATAATCGCCGCCCAGCCCAAGATCGTAAAATATCTGGACATGCCGATCCAGCATACGAATGACAAGGTTTTGAAGCAGATGAACCGGAGATTGACTAAGAGGAAGCTTTTCTCAGTTATCGAGAAGCTGCGGGCAAAAATTCCAGAATTGGCAATTCGTACCTCCATCATTGTTGGATTTCCGGGCGAGACCGAAGAGGAATTCCAGGAACTCTGCACGGACTTGGCCACCCTCGACCTGGATTACGTGGGCTTGTTCAAATATTCCAAAGAAGAGGGCACGCCCGCTGCTGAAATGAGTGAGCAGGTACATCCCGGCACCAAGCGCCGTCGCTTCAAGCAGCTTTCGGAATTGCTGGAACGAAAATCCCTGCACCGCAATCAGCGCTATATCGGCAAGACTGTTTCGGTTCTGATTGAGGGCCCAAGTGAGGAAAGTGATCTGCTCCTGCAAGGACGTATGCCTTCCCAAGCCCAGGAAATAGATGGGCATGTCCTCGTGAATGATCTGGGCGATTTGAACCCTGAGGGACTGGCGCCAGGAATGATTTTGAGCGTTGAAATTACTGAGGTTCTCCCCCACGACCTCATTGGTCGAGCGGTTGACCATGCTCCCTCCTTTATATACTGAATTATCCGCAGCCGCCGCTCAGGCCGGCTTCCCCCTTTTTGGGGCTGTGGACCTGTCGCTTGCCGAGGAAGTTTTAAGCGAGCACTTTTGCCGCTATGAGGAATGGGTGAAGGATGGGAAAGCGGGGGAGATGGGCTACCTCGTACGTGAGCGGGCACGGGCTGTCCGCCGGAATCCCGAATTGCTCCTGCCCGGAGCAAAAGCGGCGGTGTGTTTCGGTCTGCCCTACAATAAGAATCCTCGTGGCGCGCTCGATCCGACGCAGGGCCCCCGTTCAGCCCGGTATCTCGAGGGGCCCGACTACCACAACAAGATCAAAGATCGCCTGAATGCATTGATGAATGCGTTTGTGCATTCGTCGAAAAACGCGGATTTGCATTGGAAAGTATGCGTGGATACTTCCGCGGTTCTGGAGCGTTCCTGGTCTGCGGCGGCGGGTCTCGGGTGGATTGGCAAAAACACACTGCTGATTCATCCATCACTGGGCAGCTACTTTTTTCTCGCAGTTGTATTTCTGAACCAAGAGTTAGGTCAGGCGCCGTCTTTACTTCGCGGTTTTTGTGGCCACTGTACTCGCTGTATCGACGCCTGCCCGACCGGAGCCCTTAGTGAGAAGGGGCTCGATGCCCGGCGCTGCATCAGCTATCTGACGCTTGAGAAACGTGGATCTTTCTCCGACGAAGAGCACGCAAATCTGGCGAAGGCTGGAACCTGGGTTGCCGGTTGTGATCTCTGCCAGGAAGTCTGCCCTTATAATCAAAAGTCTGCGCGCGGTCATAAAAGTCCCATTTCCCCTGCGTCCTGGGCAGAACTCCTGGCGGAATCACCCGAACAGTTTCAAAGGCGAGTGGAGGTTTCGGCGCTGAACCGTATCAAACCGTCGGACTTTGATCGTAATCTGGCTGTGGCTTTAAAGAATGCACTGCCTGCCCTGTCTCCCGGCTCAGGGGTGCACCTGAGAAAACAAATTCAAGAGCGCCTCACATGTTCTTCTCACCCGGAGCTGTGGAAAAAATGTCTGGAATCAGTTTCCGAATCTTAACCCGTAAATTGAAACCGCAAGACTGTTTGCCGTGGGAAACCGCAAAGTGATATTGCGATCGGTTTCAGGAAGATCAATCAGTGCTTCGTAAAGCCAGCCCGAGGAAATCTTCAGAACAGTGTTTCCTTCGTCATCCGATGATAGCTGTCGGCCACGAAACGCCTCGTAGGCAGAAAGCCCATTGATTTGGACCTGGATAATTCCGGTTTCGATGGTTTTTTGCTTGGATCGGGCAATCACCGAAATGCGTTGAGCCGGACTCCGGAAGGAAATCGTGGCTTTTGGATCACTGGTCAACATCAACTCGGCTTCCCTTTTCCACTCGCCGGTATAAACCAGACGGCCTGCGGGTACGGCGTCGGGAACCTCAGTGGCAGATTCTATAATCGTCTTGCTGTTGGTACCGAATTCAATCGAGCCGACGTCGATCCTCCGGTCCTGAATGATTTGCGGATCTGAAAACATGACCGGAAGAAGCGGGAGTCCCGGGTCAACAGTTCTCAGGAGCTTTTGCAGGGTGACTTCACCGTCATGCGCGCAAGTCGGGCCCGAATATTCAAAAAGCAGGCGCCCGCCTTTAAGGCAGACCACCTTCGGGGTTTGGATGGCTCCGAATGCTGCGCCGAGGCTTCCGTCCACATCGATCGCGACGGGAAACGTCAATCCCTGGGCTTGGATCAGAACCTCCTCAATCGCAGTTCGAGTATAGACATTCTGGTAGGGAAATCGCAAAAACAGGAGAAAATTCAGATCATGCGAACCATACCGGTGAAACCACTCCTGGAAAAAACCGAGTGCCGCCTCCCCTGCAAAAGTGGTGGCGTCGATGAAAAGTATGACCCACGTTTTATCAACGAACTTCGGATCCAGGGGATGGGCTGAGACTTTCCCTGCAGAGTGAATCCCAGCCAGCAGGGGCGCGGAGCCAAACCAGTAAGGTGCAAGTTCTTTTTTGGCCAGATCGATGGCTTCTTCCGCGGATAATTTTTTCTCTTTAGGCTTCCAGGCCATTTTTCATCCCCTTCTCGATTCTTTCCTAGGGTTCTCTTTCCAGAGAGAGAAGATCATTGCTCCGACGGCGATGACCGCGCAAGCGCGATGAGCGACATGGAGCGAGGAAATAAAATCCTGACTTGATTTGAAATTCCAGGCGAAAAGTCCCGTCGCCAGCCCGGTTCCGGTAACGAGCCCCAGGTTGCGGATGGTGGCAGAAAAAGCCGAGGCAACACCCAGCTTTTCCGTTGAGACGGCCCCCATGATCGCACTGTTGTTAGGCGACTGAAAAAGCCCGTTGGCCAGCCCGGCAGCCATCAGGAACAGTGAAATGCTCATGGGTCCCGAAGTCGCGGTCAGTCCCGGGCCAATTGTGCCCGACATCGTGAGCAAACCCACTGCGCCCACCAGCGCACCACCGAACGAAAGCCAGCGACTTCCAATCCTGTCGGAGAGACGACCACTGATCGGAGCGACGAAGAAAATCGTAAGAGGAATCACGGTCATGTAAAGGCCGGCTTGATGAGGTGCCAAATGCAGCATTTCTTCAAGATAAAACGGCATCAAAACAAAAATTGAAGAAAAGGAAATGAACATCAACAGACTTGCAACGTTGGCGCTCCAGAAAGTCCTGGATTTCATCAAAGAGAGGTCGAGAACGGGTGCTTTCGCCTCCGCCTCAACCCGCACGAAAATCGCGCCAATAATGAGGGCGGCGGCAGCCATGATCCAGCGCGGAATAGAAATCGGCAGGGTTCCGGAAATGGAAATGTTCGGTGGATCAAAAAGTACAATAACCGAAAGGAGAAACACCGTCTGGAGAAAAGCTCCGGCAAAGTCAAAACTCAGTCGGCCGGGACGGCGCTTTTCGCGTTCAAGATATTTCTGGGCCAGCAGAATGCCCAGGAGTCCGATGGGCAAATTGACGAGGAAGATGCTGCGCCAGCCGAAATGAGAAATCAGAAATCCGCCAACTCCTGGCCCGGAGAGCAGTCCTGTACTGACAACCATGGCCATGGTTCCGAGGGCTGCACCTCTTTCCCGGAACGGAAATGCGGCGGTGATGATTGCCGGACCATTGGCCATCAGCATTGAAACACCCAGTCCCTGGACCACGCGTGCTGCGACAAGTTCCCCGAGACCCGGAGCCAATCCGCAAAGCGCAGAGCCCAGGGTAAAAATGATGAACCCGAATTGAAAAATGGTTTTGCGCCCAAAATAATCGGCCAGACGTCCGAAGGGCAGCAAAAGACAGGTGATTACCAGTAGGTAAACAACGACGACCCACTTGACCTGGTACAAATCGACGCCAAACTCCTTGCTGAGAGTCGGCAGTGCGATATTGACAATGCTAGAGTCCAGCGTGGCCATGAACGTACCGCAACCTACGGCCGCCAAGACCCACCATTTTTTGGCCATTGGAACCTTTCTTCAAAGCTGAAGAAATCAATCTAGCAAGTTTTAATAGCGCGAGCAATCATGTCTGATTGAAGTACTACAATATTTGACGAGCGGCATCTGGTTGGATTCCTCTTCTCGCGCGCCCGGCGGATTTGCTAAAGTCATGAGATGTTATCCACCGAACTCGAAGTGCTTGCCGAGGAACTCCGAATCAAAATCATCGACATGATCGTGGAAGCTGGGTCGGGGCATCCGGGTGGAAGTCTTTCTGCAACTGATATTTTGACAGTACTTTGGTTTGACGAAATGAAGGGCTTGGAAGCCGGCCGCCTTTCTCCTGATCGTGACCGGTTCATTCTCTCAAAGGGCCATGCGGTTCCCGCTCTATATGCGATTTTGGCCCAAAAGGGTTTTATTCCCGAAGAAGAGCTGAAGACTCTCCGGAAAATCGGGAGCCGGTTGCAAGGTCATCCGGACCGGGTCCGTCTGCCACTTGTGGAGACTTCAACGGGTTCCCTGGGTCAGGGTCTTTCGGTTGCGCAAGGCTTGGCTCTCGGTCTTCGAAGTGCGAAAAAGAAATCCCGCGTTTACTGCATGGTCGGGGATGGTGAAACCGAAGAGGGGCAGATCTGGGAAGCCGCGATGTCGGCACCGAAATTCAAATTATCCAATCTTTGTGTCATTCAAGACAACAACAAGGGGCAGATCGACGGCCCCGTCGCGCAGGTCATGCCTTTGGAACCGATTGGCGATAAATGGCGGGCTTTCGGATGGCATGTCATCGAAATCGATGGCCATGATATTCGGCAAATTTCAGCTGCTTTCGCCGAAGCGCGGTGCTTGGATGAATCCGGGGGGGCGCAGCCGGTTTTCATTCTTGCACAAACGATAAAAGGTAAGGGCGTTTCCTATATGGAACACAAGATTGACTGGCACGGGGCCGCACCCAAAGCAGAAGAAGCAAAGACCGCCAGACAGGAAATTCTGAATCGTCTGAAGGAAAAACGAGGCTCCCATGCCTGAACTTAAACCGAAGTCCA
Source organism: Bdellovibrionales bacterium GWA1_52_35 (assembly GCA_001769805.1). Lineage (GTDB taxonomy): Bacteria > Bdellovibrionota > UBA1018 > UBA1018 > UBA1018 > GWA1-52-35. The sequence goes on along the minus strand of MEPO01000021.1, from coordinate 56,813 downwards.
CCCGGCAGGCCTTTGGCGAGGCGCTGGCCACCCTCGCAGAAGCTCACCCAGAAATTGTTGTACTGGATGCGGATCTTTCGAAATCAACGAAGACCGATATTTTCGCCAGAAAATTTCCGGAGCGCTTCTTTGAAATGGGAATTGCCGAGGCAAACATGATTGGGACCGCAGCCGGTCTGGCGTTTGCCGGTAAGCTGCCTTTTGCCTGCAGCTTCGGTTGTTTTTTGACTGGACGGTATGACCCGATCCGGATGAGTGTGGTTTACTCGCAGGCCAATGTTCGTCTGGTCGGCACACACGCAGGGGTTGGGATCGGCGATGATGGGCATAGCCAGATGGGAATTGAAGACGTAGCGCTCATGCGGGCTCTGCCGACCATGGGAGTATTTCAGCCGATGGACGCACGGGAGACCGAGTTGCTGATGAACTATCTTGTCAACGACTGGACCGGACCGGCTTATCTGCGGCTCACCCGTCAGAATCTTCCGAATCTTTTTCCGGCAGGAAGCGATTTTGAACCAGGGAAATTGATGAACCTGAATCCGGAAGTCACCGTGGCCGATGTGATCTGCATCGCCTCTGGAGCGACCGTGGCCGAAGCAGTCGGAGCATCACAGCTTCTGCAAGCCAGGGGTGTTGACGTGTCTGTCTGGAATGCCCATTGTCTGAAGCCGTTTGACAGAGAAACTCTGCAGGCAAATCTGGGCAAGGCAAAATTGATCGTGAGCGTAGAGGATCATTCGGTCATTGGAGGCTTGGGGAGTTGCGTAAGCGAGGTCCTCTCTGAGTTGACCCGGCATCCACCCCTGGTTCGACTCGGGATTCAGGATGTATTTGGGGAAAGCGGTGATCCGACTGAATTGTATGATATCCACGGGATCTCAGCGAAATCGATTGCACAGACAGTTCTGGGCAGACTGAAAGAGCACGAATGAAAGCCTGGCGGATTGAAAAACACGGCGGTCCGGAAGTTTTGCAGTGCCTGGATATTCCCCGGCCCGAAGTGAAACCGATGGAAGCCCGCGTGCGTATTCAGGCCGTGGGACTGAACCACCTGGACCTTTGGGTCCGCAAGGGTGTTCCAGGCCACAAATTCCCGCTTCCGATTACACCCGGTTGCGATATCGTCGGGACAATCGAGCAGCTCGGCCCGGGAACCGAAGAGAAACTGTCCAGGGATGGGATCAAAGTAGGGTCGCCTGTGATTGTCAATCCCGGTCATTCCTGCGGGCGTTGCGAAGCCTGCCTTGGCGGTTTTGATCCTCTCTGCCGGTATTACGGAATTTTTGGTGAAACGACGGATGGGGGCTGTGCGGATTACATCTCCGTGCCCGTCGCAAACATCATTCTTCGCCCATCCCGGATTTCTGTTACCGAGGCAGCAGCATTGCCCATTTCCTACCTGACGGCTTGGACGATGCTCACCCGAAAGGCGCAACTGAAGGCAGGTGAGGTCGTTTTGATTCAGGCGGGTGGAAGCGGAGTATCGGTTGCCGCCATCCAAATGGCCAAGCTGCTAGGCGCAACGGTCATAACGACAGTCGGTTCCGAGGAAAAAATAGAAAAAGCAATAAAGCTCGGTGCGGATTTCGTCATCAATTACCGCAAAACACCCTTTCGAGATGAAGTGAAAGCCATTTTGTCCGGAATGGGGAGGAAGGGTTGCGAAGTCGTCCTCGACCATGTGGGTGCGGATACCTTCAGTGAAAGTCTGAAGTGTCTGGGCTGGGGTGGACGTTTGGTCACTTGTGGTGCGACCTCGGGGGCGGAGATTGCCGTCGACTTGAAGGCTGTCTTTTTCAAAAACATCTCAATTCTCGGTTCCACGATGGGCAGCAAGGCGGATATGATCCGTGTTGTTCAGTTGGTGAATGAAGGAAAAGTGAAGGCCGTTGTGGACTCCTCTTGGCCGATGAGCCGGCTTCCCGAAGCTTTCGAACGGTTGGAATCGCGAAGCGCTTTCGGCAGAGTCATTGTCACTTCGGGGTAAAATGGTATTTTTCGGGCATCTCGGTATAGGAAGAGCGATGGTTCGACCCTGGTCGCGGCGATTGCCACTGAGCTGGATACTTGTTGGCGCACTTTTCCCGGATCTGCTGGACAAATCCTTCCACCTTATTCTGCGTATTGCTGATGGAACCAGAACCTTGGGGCATACCGCGGTTCTGCTGGTCGTGCTTTCGTCCATCGCGTGGATCGGGAAATCGAAAGATTTCGTGGCTCTCTGTCTCGGAATCGCCACCCACCTGGTTTTGGATGGTTTGAGTGAGCTGGTACTGAAGGGAGCCGATACGGAGATGCTTACAATTTTTCTCTGGCCCGCGTTGGGTTGGGAGTTTCCGGTCATGCACCGATCAGAACTGAGTGAATACTTTCTGGCCTTCGTGAACCCCTTTTTGATTGGATCCGAAATTCTTGGTCTGGCCCTCCTTATTTGGGAATACAGGGCGCATAACACACAAAGTCAATTAGACAATTTATAATTTTAATTAATAAATTCATATATTTACAAAAACAACCCGCAAGAGAATTCTGTAAATTAGTTTGACGCGTCAAAGTCAATCTCATATAAACGGCTTTTGGTGAATTGAATGACGCTACCTAGCTTACAGTCAACTCAGTGTTTGGCGTGGCTCCTCCTGGGGGTCTTGTCTGTTTCCTTTTGGGGTTGCGGAAAAGGCAACGCCACTCAACTTCCCGGACCTGATGAAAATTACCGGTATGAAGTTCCCACTCAAAACGAAGAGGAAGCTCAGAAGCTGATGCCGCTGAGCCGTGCCAACTGTGTGGATTTGAACGATTGTCCCGAAGCCGTTGGAATGCTGATTGTTGCAACTCCCCGTGCTTTGGGAATGTGTACGGCTTTTCTGGTCGGCTCCGACCAGATCATGACCAATAACCATTGCATAAGAGAATTTATAACCGAACGCAAGAGTTGCTCTGGACTTGTGGAGATCATATTCCCAGAGACTGCAAAAAAACCAGCTGAACGGGCGGGATGTGCTCAAATCCACTATTCCTCTGATTTGGAACGGTTCGAAAATTCGGCAACTCCTGACTATGCTTTGCTTCGGCTCGCGCGGACCGTTTTTCGCAAGCCGCTGCAGATTTCGAACGAGGGAGTTTCAGAAGGCGAGGCCCTGCGGGTTGCGCGCATGAATCCTGTCGCTACAGGGTCTTATTCCCAAGGTGACTTGCAGATGGTCAGTTGTGAGCCTGTTTACAAACCCTGGTTTCTTCCCCAAGCCGATAATCCGTTCAGCCCTTTGCTGGTTTTTGCGGGCTGTGAAATGGTGGGTGCGCATGCGGGTTCCCCCATGCTCGATTCAGACGGCAGGGCGCGGGCCATTGTCCAAGCTCGTTTGCCGAGGACTCCGGAGGCGGCACCTGCCTCTGATCTGCTGGAAAAACCCGAAGCTCTCAGCATTTCTACCAATCTTTCCTGCATGAAGACTGTAGATACGGATGGTTCGAACCTACCCCGCGCTTGCTCCGCTGACCTTTCCCAGGCGACCACTGCCGCACTCAGGGAAAAGCTGATTCCCGCGGCCCGGACGAGCGGGCGTGCCGCTGTGCAGGCGGAAACCAGAAAGTGGTCTGAAAATCAGAAATTTTTCATCGAGTGGATCATTAGGGACGGAGAGGTTCTGAGTTCCGGCGCCCAGCAGCTGAACATTGCTCCTGGATGTTTTCAAGATCCTAAGAGCCATGGCGGCTGGTTGAACAGATACCGCGGTGGCTTGGGTGGTTATAAGAAGGAAGTTTACCTGCAGATGGAAGTTCCAGGCTGGGAGCTTCAGGTCGGCTATAATGGTCGGCAGCAAGCCATTCATAGGGTGCAGATTTCCGACCAACGTTATCCGGGGTTGATGAGTTTCAGTCCTCAGCAGCTCAAGCGCGAAGGAAAGAGCAAAACCCGCATTTTGATTGAGGGTATCGGCGCGGCGCCACCTTTGCTGGACAGAAGCGCCGAGCTGCCTTTCTGCTCCCCTTAACCGGCCCCACTATCGGTGATTCCAATGGCAGGACCCGTTTGCCGGTCCGCAAATTCATATTTTGCCAGCGTCTCGATCGCGGCATGAAACCCGCTCCTGACGTATTCAGATAATTTCTTCGGCGCGAGGGTGAAGGCTTCACCAAAAAACAATGCGGTATCTTTAGGGTTGGGGTGGATGTAAATGGTATCCACATCCAGCCGGTGGTGGAGTTCTGTTTCGAGAATTTCACAGATCCGCTTGCGATGCTCTTCGGCGAATCCCTGGTCTTTGCAGTAATCATGGACAGCATGGATCGCGCTTCGTTGAATTTTTCGATTGAAAATATGGTTATTGATCTTCTGTTCCACCAGCAGATAAATCGATTGAACAGCGATTGCCGGCAAACCGTATTCGGTCAAAGAGCCAATTTCATTGATGAAGTGATAAGGCTGATGAGTATAGCTTGCGATCACCAGATCAGCGCCGGCGTCTCCTGCCACGTGAGTGGAAAGTGTGTCGCGAATCTCCCCGTCCACGTAATACAGAGTCTTGCCGTTTTTGTATTTGATTGGGTAGGGCGCGTAAATCGGGGGAAGTGCGGCACTGCCAGCACAGGCGTGGGATATTCCGATTTCACTTTCATACTGGGAAGTCAAATCGTGGGCCGGGGGCTTTGAATTGTATTTCCCAAACACCACCTTACGTGAATGATTCAGCTGGGTTCCAACCACAAAAAGATCGGCAATATAATCCTGGAAATGGTTCGAAATGAGGACTTCCTCGCGGAGAAATTGCTCGAGCCCGGCGGTTGAGAAAATGCCGGTCGTTTTCATCCAATTCAGATGAACCACTTCTTCCCAGTTCCCTTCGAGCATGCTGCCCATGACTCGACGGAGTCGGGCAACCTGCTGGAAAACTTCACGCGCCAGTCCAGGCCGGATTCTGAGCATTTGGGGGTAGGTCAGGCTCGGAAGCTTGCGCGGAAGCAGGTCCTGCGGATCGGGATTGGTCGGGGCTTCAGCCAGGAATGAATTGAAGATATTCGGCAGAGAATATCCGGCCGCCAGATACGTCGCGATGATCGCGCCCGCGCTGGACCCGACATAAGTCGAAATTTCCATCGGCTTGGGGGTCCGGACAGGTCCACTCTTGGGCATCGAGCCGCCATAAAAGCTGAAACCATGCTCCTGAAGAGCGAGCGCGACTCCCAAATGAAAGGCCCCGGCCTTGGTCGCCCCGCCGCTGCAGACAAATGCGATCTTTCGTTTGGGTCTGATCTGGATTTTGGCGCCCTGCGGCGCAAAATGAGTAGTCATTTTTATCAGATTACTTGAATTTAAAGCTCTAGCAAATACAATCAAGCCTGTCTGAAGTGGAGAGCGGATGCTCGCCACGAAAGGGGAAAATGTCTAACCGTGCGGCATCAGGTGGTTGGGTTTCTTTGATGGACTACGCCAGTCAGAACGGTGTCAGCCTTTCGACTCTGCGTAGATACATCAAGGCGAACAAGATTGAGTATAAAATCGAAAACGGGCGCTACCTTGTATATTCCGGAACCGAAGATATGGCGCCTGTTTCCAAAACGGACGGCGTCCTTCCTTTCTACCAACTGCAAACCGACTTGATGAAGGCGCAAAAAGAAATCGCAGAGCTGAAGACCCTAATCGCATTCTATGAAGAACAGCTGCCCAGGCACAGCCTTGATCAATAAAATATATTTTGCGTTACTGGCTTCCATGGCCGGATCGTCTCTCGCATTCGCGAATGCGGAGCTTGATCGAAGCTATGCTTTGGAAACAGTGGGTATCCTGCGCTCCTGGGACAATGTGGATGGTCTTTTTGTTGATTACGTGAATGGCGCGTACAAAGAATTTTTTTCACATGAGAGTCGGTTCGTTCTTCAGGATATTTCCAAGGCGGATACCGCCCTCAGCCGCACGACACTCCCTTATCAAAAGCTCATTCAGGATCCACAGGTCCTGGGACAGGTGGCGAGGGCAACCCGGTCAGAAAGCTTGATTCGCACAATTATACTCAAGGAAGGTTCGCAGTACCGGTTCACGCTGGAATGGCTGCATTCACCCCAGATGATCAAAATGGCAGAAGATACTTTCATGCTGACGGATCTGGCGGATGTCCAAGGGGCCCTGCAAAAGGCTCTTGCCCGGTTGATTTCAAAAATACCATTTATCGGAAATGTGACCGGTCGTGATTCAGAATCCGTTACGGTCAATATCGGCGATAATGCGAATCTCTTTCAAGGCGACACGCTGGTCATTGGTACGCTGGATGAAGTCAAAAAGCACCCGTTGCTGAAGACAGTGATGGCTTGGAGACTGACCCAGGTAGGCAAAGTGGTCGTGGACACGGTTGAAGACCGGATGGCGTTCGGCCATGTGATTGAAGAGGAAGAGACCCGCAAAGTTGCCCGTTTCCAGAAGGTCATGCAAGTCATTCCTAAACCCGTAGTTATCACAAAACAGGAGCAGGAAGGGGTCACGCCTCTGGAGCAGGTTCCGCCGAAATTGGGCTACGTCGTCGGTGGCCTTGGAATAGGCACGGCTTCAAGAGACTTCCGTGCGGCAGCGGCTGGATTCACAGGCAGCGGAATTTACTTTGGTCCCAAGGCAGAAGCGCAGCTTTGGATTAACCGGGAGTGGTTTACGGAACTGGGCCTGGCGTATGGAATCTGGAATTACAGCCAGAAGTCCACCGGAGAAGATGTTTCTGCTGCTTCGGGAGCTGCTTCGGCTACTCTTTCCTCGTTCAGGTTCAACCTGGGTTATTCGTATTTCCTTACGAACGACTTCTTTGGACCGAAGGGTTCCGTTCGCCTGGGATATGAGGCGACCTCATTTTCTTTCCCTTTGGATAGCACAGCATTATTGGCACCGGTTTCCTTCAAAGGCTTGTTTCTGGGACTCGGGGGGGAGCTTCCTCTTCGCGGAAAATGGGCAGCATTACTCAATCTGAATTTCAGTTTGTTTCCAAGTGCATCACAAACTTCGACGAGTAATATTGCTGCAGCCAGCGCGTCATTCATGAATTTCTCCGTGGGGGCTTCCTATCGTTCTTCACAGCGCCTCAGCTTCCGGGCCAATCTGGACGTAGCAGCCCATGGAGCGGACTTTCCGGAGGGTGCAGTTCTCTCTCAGAAGGTTATTGCGATTACGCCCGCGGTTCTTTATTACTTTTAACCAATTATGGTTTCTTCAAAATTGAGCAATGCCTCACTCACAGCGGTGGCACAGCGTATTCGAGATTTGACGGCACAAATCCATCATCATGATTTTCGTTATTACGTTCTGGATGATCCGGAAATTTCAGACGCCGAGTACGATAAATTGTTCCGTGAGTTGGAAAATCTTGAGAAACAGCACCCCGACTTTCGGCTCAGTGATTCGCCAACCTTCCGGGTCGGTGGCAAAGTCGCGGAAGCTTTTCAAAAATCCAGGCACCGGGTTCCGATGCTTTCGCTGGCGAATGCCCTGAGCGAAGAGGAGTTTCGCGCCTTTGATGTGCGGGCTCACCGTTTCCTTGAGGTGGACCCCGCGAAAAATCTTGAATACTTTGTTGAGCTGAAATTCGACGGCCTTTCGATCAATTTGACGTACGAAGATGGAACCCTGGTTTCTGCGGCTACCCGCGGAGATGGTGAAACCGGTGAAGACGTCACCCAGAACGTCCGGACAATCCGCGCGGTTCCGCTCCGTATTCAAGGGGGCGCCCATTTGCCGAAATTGATCGAGATTCGCGGCGAAGTGATTTTGCCCGTGAAGGATTTTGAAAAGCTGAATCAGGAGCAGGGAAAAAAACGCCAAAAACTGTTTGCCAACCCGCGAAACGCGGCTGCAGGTTCTTTACGGCAGTTGGATCCCGCGATTACCGCTTCGCGCCCGTTGACTCTTTACACCTACGGCTTTGGATACTCGGAAGGTTTGAGTGCCCCCACCATGGCAGCTTATGAGGATCTTCTCGCCTCGTGGGGGTTTCCCGTCGGAAAGTGGAGGACGGTTTGCCATGGTGCGGAGGAGGTGATCAGGTTTTATCGCAAAATTGAAGCCCAACGAGAGGTGCTTCCGTTCGAAATTGATGGGGTGGTCGTAAAATTGAATCGAATTGCGGAGCTGGATCGTGCCGGCTTTATTTCCAGGAGTCCCCGGGGGATGGTGGCGTTTAAATATCCGCCCCGACAGGAAACCACGATCATCGAAGATATCATTGTCCAGGTGGGTAGGACCGGTGCTTTGACGCCCGTGGCGATCGTGAGTCCGGTACAGCTCGGTGGTGCTTCGGTCCGGCGTGCGACCCTGCATAATCAAGACGAAATTGATCGCAAGGACATTCGCATCGGCGATCGTGTGGTGATTCAGCGTGCGGGCGACGTGATTCCGGAGGTGGTGAGTGTTGTCACCGATGTCCGGACCGGAAAAGAAATAAAATTCCGTCTGCCGGTGCATTGTCCGGTCTGTGGTTCCGCTGTCGAAAAAAAACCGGGTGAAGCGGTTTCCAGGTGTGTCAGTCGCAACTGTGTTGCCCAGTTGAAAGAACGGATCCGACATCTCGTTATGATCGACGCCTTGAATGTCGACGGTCTGGGGGAGCGGATTGTTGAGCAACTGGTCGACGCCGGCTTTGTGAAAACGTATGCGGATATTTTTGATCTCAAGAAGGAGCAGCTTCTTGAGCTCGAGGGTTTCGCCGAAAAATCGAGTGAGAACCTGCTGAAAGCAATCCAAGACGCCCGGCAGCCGGACCTTTATCGTGTAATTTTTGGCCTGGGAATCCGTCATGTCGGCGAAAGTACGGCAAAGCTGCTGGCCCGGCATTTTGCGGAAGTGGAGCCATTATTCACGGCGACAGAGCAGGATCTTCTGCAGGTCGAGGAAGTCGGGCCCGAGGTGGCCAAAAGCCTTATCGAATTTTTTCGCGACCCGGAGCACCGCAAAGAAACAAAAGCTCTTTTGAACCATCTTCAGATCAAGGCACCGGTTCGCGCGGCAGGAGGGAGGCTTGCGGGTAAAACATTTGTTCTCACAGGAACTTTTCCAACGCTCGCCCGCAGCGAGGCGACGCAGCTGATCGAAGCCGAGGGTGGCAAGGTTTCCTCGAGTGTTTCAAAAAAGACGGATTACGTTGTTGCCGGTGAGGAGGCGGGCAGCAAACTGGACCGCGCGCGCGACTTGGGCGTGCCGGTGTTCGATGAGGCTGCACTTTTAAAGATGCTCGGCAAATGATCGAATTCAGGTTGTGACTCTCGCGCGGACTTAGCGGCGGGTGGGAATGGCGCGCTTGAGTTTGCCGGACTCGAGATCCCTCATCCACTTTTCCCACTTGTCACGCTGGGAAATATAGCGGGCATGAATCGTATTGTACCGAAACTGGAGGTTCGAGCCGACCTTCGGCATCATGGAAACCGTATTGATCAGCTGGTCCAGCATCTTACGCCTTTCGAGCGGCGGGTGCTTCTCCAGGCCGTGGATGTACTGACCGTAAAGCGAGTCCACCTGATCAATGAGCGGATCGATCCTGTTGAGATAATCTTCCGTCTGTTCCGCCGGAGGCCGCACGGATTCAACGCCCATCTTCTTTTTTTTTGCGAGATCTTCCTGTTCGATCTCGTCTTCTCGTTCCCTGCGTCTGCGGATCTTGTCCTCGTCGTCTTCAGCCATAGTACAAGTGTAACAGAGATTATGGAAAAATTCGCGGGAGCTCGCCAATTCTTTCGAGTGGAATCAATCGGATCTGCGATTTGTTTTTGACTCTTTCGATGGAAGCCCGCGGGAGTATGGCGACTTTAAAGCCAAGCTTGGCGGCTTCCTGCACCCGGACTTCAGGCGAGGAGATTCGACGCACTTCGCCGGTCAGGCCCAGTTCGCCCAGAAAGACCCAATCCGCTGGGATCGGACGCTCTGCATAGCTGGACCAGATTGCCGCGGCTGCCCCAAGATCGCAGGCCGGCTCTGTTAATTTCAGCCCTCCTGCGACATTGAAGAAAAGATCTCGTTCGGCCAGTTGCAAGCGCATGTGCTTTTCCAGGATTGCCGCCAGCAGCGAAAGGCGCGCCGAATCCATTCCTACTGCAGTACGACGGGGCATGGATAAGCCGGAGTGAGTCACTAGTCCCTGGAGTTCCACCAGAATCGTGCGGGAACCCTCGAGAGAAGCACAAACGGCTGTTCCGCTGACAGGGTCTTTCCGCTCACTTAGAAATAAAGAAGAAGGATTGGAAACCTCTCTCAATCCATCCCCATCCATTTCGAAAACCCCGAGCTCACGGGTACTGCCGAAGCGATTTTTAACGGTGCGAAGAAGGCGATACGTCTGTCCCGCTTCGGCTTCGAAATACAGCACGGTATCAACCATGTGTTCCACTGCTTTGGGGCCAGCGATGTTTCCATCTTTTGTCACGTGACCAACCAGCCAGACCGCGATTCTTGCGGACTTCGCAAGGCTCATCAACCGCATCGCAATTTCCCGGACCTGACTGACGCTGCCGGGGGCGGATTCCAGAGAGCCGCTGGAAAAAGTCTGGAGCGAGTCCATCACGATGATGTGCGGTTTCAATTCTTTGATGGTCGTGAAAACGCGTTCCAAAAGGGTTTCGGCAGCCAGGAAGATCTGACCATTGCCCGCCACACCCAGACGATGAGCGCGCCCTCGTATCTGATCGATGGATTCTTCGCCGCTCACATAAAGAATACGAGTGTCAGGATTCTTCTCGCGGACACCCTTGGCCATTTGCAGAAGCAGAGTGCTTTTCCCGATTCCGGGATCACCTCCGAGCAGGACGAATCCATCAGGAACCATTCCTCCGCCCAGAACCCGGTTCAGCTCGTCCACTCCGGTGTCGAAGCGCTGAAGGTGTTGTACGGATGCCGCGTCCTCGGCTTCACCCTCTTCCTGTTCGAGAGGAACCCAGTCTTTTCCGGAACCGGTGACCAGAGCGCCGTGTATCCCAGCCATTTCGAGGGCGGTCGAGCGCCGCGAGTCCGGTTCGGCTTCGGGTTTTTCTTCGACAAAGCTGCTCCAGGCCTCACAGCTCGGACAGCGCCCCAGCCATTGTGGCGACATATGGCCGCACGACTGGCAGCTATAACGGATTTTTACTTTCATACTTTTGCTGTACAGCGCGCGACCGCGCTCCGCCAGCGTTTGATTGCTTCAACACGTTGAGAATCTGTGATTCCCGGTCTGAACATCCGGTCCTGTCTCCAGGTTTTTTCGATGTCTGCGAAGTCGGTCCAAATTCCCGCACCCAGACCCGCCGCAAAAATCGCTCCAAGGCTGGTGGTTTCCAGGTATTCCGGACGCTTCAGCTCAATTCCGAGGACATCTGCCTGAAACTGCATCAGCAGATTATTGGCGGCAGCTCCGCCGTCTACATTGAGCCCGGCCAGCGGCTTTCCGAGATCTTTCTGCATTGCCTCAAGTATGTCGACATTCTGAAACGCGATTCCTTCCAGTACGGCGCGTGCCATGTGGGCACGGGTAGTTCCCCGGGTCAGCCCGGTAAACATGCCGGTTGCGTTGGGGTCCCAGTGGGGGGCGCCAAGACCGACGAGTGCCGGAACAAAGACCACACCATCGGCTGAGGGTACAGAACCAGCCAGAGCTTCAATTTCAGCTGCGGAGTTGATGAATTTCAAACCATCCCGAAGCCACTGAACCGCTGCGCCGGCGATGAATGTACTTCCCTCCAGGGCGTAAGTGTACTTATCGGGGCTGCGGGCCCACGCGACGGTTGAAAGCAGGCGATGCGTGCTTTTGGCGGGCTTGTGACCTGTGTTCATCAAAAGAAAAGCGCCTGTCCCATAAGTGCATTTGGCCATTCCCTCTTTCACGCAAGCCTGTCCGAGCAGTGCGGCCTGCTGGTCTCCAAGAATTCCGGTAATCGGGATGCCATTGGGGAGACCGGCGAATTTTTCAGTCACTGCAAAAAGGCCAGTGGAAGGACAAAGCTCAGGCCAGATATCAAGCGGGACTTCGAGGGCTTCACAGAGTTCCGGGTCCCATTTGTGTTTGGTTAGGTGAAACGCGAGCGTGCGGGAGGCATTGCTGGGTTCAGTGGAATGAACTGCTCCACCGGAAATCCGGGAGAGAAGAAAGCTGTCGATCGTACCGATCGCGAGCCGACCGTCTTTTTGCGCCTTGGCAACGGCCGGCCAGTTTTTCAGAGCCCACGAAACTTTCGTTCCCGAAAAGTAGGGGTCAACGAGCAATCCCGTCCTCTCCTGGAAGAAAGACTCTCCATGCTTATCCCGGAGTTGCTGGCAAAACTCAGCGGTTCTGCGGTCCTGCCATACAATGGCATGGGCCAGGGCCTCCCCGGATTTTTTATCCCAGAAGCAGACAGTCTCGCGTTGGTTGGTGATCCCGATCGCCTGGATCTTGCGCACATCTGCGTGCTTGGTCACTTCGCGTACCGTTTGAACGACGGTCGTCCAGATATCCTCGAGATCGTGTTCAACCCATCCCGGTTGTGGGAAGTGCTGGTCAAAATCCGAGCTGGCTTCGGCCAGTGGGTTCAGCGAGGTATCCATCAAGACTGCTGTTGTTCCGGTCGTGCCCTGGTCAATCGCGAGAATCGTGTTCATTTGGAAATTATTACCCTTTTGAGAGTGGTGGATCAACGCCAAGTCACCGGTTGACCATAAAAACCTGATTATTCAAGTACTTGAATGGTGATTCGGGGGCGCCACAGATATTGATATTCAACCATATTAGTGCTACCCACAAAGAACATCCAACAAAGGAAATCCATTATGGAAAACAAACTTCCCGCTGTGGAAATTTCGCTCAATGAATGCAAGGGTTGTGCACTCTGCATCGAGAGCTGTCCGCAGACAGTCCTTTCGCTTTCTGCTCCCTTCAATAAGCTCGGTTATCAATACGCGATATACGCGGGCTCCGGGTGTACGGGCTGCGATGCCTGCTATTACGCTTGTCCAGAGCCGGGTGCGATCACGATCATCAAGCAAAAGAAAGTGAAGATGTAAGATGAAAAAAGAACTCATCAAAGGCAATGAAGCCGTTATCAAGGGCGCCATTCTTTCCGGCTGCACTCATTTCTTCGGCTATCCGATCACACCCGCGAGCGAGATCGCCCAGGCTGCTGCGCATTATCTGCCGCTGACTGGCAGGACCTTCATCCAGGCTGAAAGTGAAATTGCCGCGATCAACATGGTTTACGGCGCCGCTTCAGCGGGTGTCCGCACCATGACTGCTTCCAGCGGTCCGGGTTTGAGTTTGAAGCAGGAAGGGATCAGTTATCTGGCAGGTGCGGAGCTTCCCGCTGTAATCGTGGATGTGATGCGAGCAGGACCCGGGCTTGGAAATATTTTTCCGGAACAGAGCGACTACAATCAGATGGTCAAGGGTGGCGGTCACGGCGACTACAAAAATGTCGTGCTTGCGCCGAACTGCGCACAGGAAATGTGCGATATGACTATGCAGGCTTTTGAGCTCGCGGATCAGTACCGTGTGACGGTCGTGGTGCTGACGGATGGCAATATCGGTCAGACGATGGAGCCCGTCGAATTTCCGGAAGAAGTAAAAAAAGCGCCTTTCAAGGAATGGTCGGTTCAGGGTGATGCGAAAACTCGTAAAAATCTGATCACTTCAATTTATATGAGTACGGATGCTCTTTCTAAGTTGAATATCCGACTGCAGAAAAAATATGCCGAGATCGAAGCCAAAGAGCAGATGTGGGAAGACTTTCTCATTGATGGAGCTGAGATGGTCGTTGTGGCTTACGGTATCATGAGCCGTATCTCACAGAATGCGATTGAAGAGCTTCGCGCCAAAGGACTTAAGGTCGGAATGATGAGGCCGAAGACCCTCTTTCCTTTTCCCAAAAAACGGCTTCAGGAACTTGCGAAAACGGCCAAGACTTTTTTTGTCACAGAAATGTGTGCCGGTCAGATGATTGATGACGTGAAGCTTGCAATTGAGCACAGGAGACCGGTTGAGTTTTATGGCTGTTACGGCGGCCGGACCCCGGCAGTTGAAGAACTCAAGGAGGCGATCGAGCTCGCCTATAAAAAGATGGTTAGGTAGGGAAAATCATGGAAAAAATGGAAACAGTCGTTAAAGGTAAACCCGAAGCTCTCTGTGCCACCTTCGATCGCAAAGAGGGAAGTGATAAACAGACTACTCATTATTGCCCGGGCTGCGGCCACGGTCGCGTGCACAAACTCATCGCCGAGGCGCTCTCAGACATGGGTTTGGGTGACAAAACGGTTTTCATTTCCCCGGTCGGTTGTTCTGTTTTCGCTTACTATTACATGAATACCGGAAACGTTCAGGCGCCGCATGGTCGCGCTCCGGCCGTGGCTACGGGTGTTTCACGTGCTAATCCCAACAGTATTGTGATCAGCTATCAAGGTGACGGCGACCTGGCTGCGATCGGCACCGCAGAGATTCTTCATGCGGCGAATCGCGGTGAGCATTTGAGCGTATTTTTCATCAATAACGCCATCTATGGCATGACCGGTGGCCAGATGGCTCCGACGACCTTGCTCGGCCAGAAGACCCAGACCACGCCGCGCGGACGTTCGGCCATGAACGAGGGGCATCCGATCCGCATGGCTGAGATCATAGCCACACTTGAAGCGCCGATTTATGTCGAGCGCACATCCTGTACCGATACCAAAGGCATTATGAAAACGCGCAAAGCGATTCGTAAAGCCATCAAACTGCAGTCTGAGAAAAAAGGTTTCACTTTCGTTGAAATTCTGACCGCCTGCCCGACGGGCTGGAAGAAAACACCCTCTGATTCCATCAAATGGATTCAGAATGAACTTGAGCCATACTTCAAGCCAGGGGTTTACAAAGACGTTTCCGACAAAGCCGAGCCCCTGCATCGGCCGGAGATGATCATGGACAGCGAAGAAATATTCAAATCACTGGGTCTGAAAAAAGGAAAAACTCCGAGTTCTTCGGCGGCGGCAGTGGAAGAGAAGCGGATCAAGATTGCCGGCTTCGGCGGCCAGGGGGCGCTGACTGCAGGCGTGATGATGGCGACCGCCGGCATGAACGAGGGTTTGAATGTTTCCTGGATTCCCTCTTATGGTCCTGAAATGCGCGGCGGAACGGCAAATTGTTCCGTAATTGTTTCCTCCAAGCGCATTGGCAATCCTCTGGTCAGAAATCCGAACATTCTGATTGCCATGAACGGTCCGTCTCTGGATGCTTTCGAGAACGATGTGGTTCAGGGTGGGACGATTGTCGTGAACAGCTCTCTGATTGAACGTAAATTGAGTCGCAGTGATGTCAAGGCGGTCTATGTTCCTTTGACTGATATTGCGGCGAAAGTAGGGCTCAAGGCAGCGGCCAATTCCGTGGCTTTGGGTGTGTTTCTCGGACTTGAGAATATCTTCAGCCGCGAGGGTATTTACGAAGTATTGAAAACTTCGCTTAAGAAGAAAGATGCTCTCGAAATCAACATCAAGGCAGTGAATGCCGGATTTGAATTCGCCAAAACTTTGTAAGACGCCGATATTTCCCAGAAGCGCTGTCGGGATACGGAAAACCCAAACCGAAGCGTTTTACGGCCCTAAGCCATTGCGGGAGTGTTCCGCGATACTGAGGATTCTATGACTTTATCCGAACTTTCGATCCGTAGACCTGTCTTCGCCTGGATGTTGATGGCGGGTCTAATTATCTTTGGCTGGATTTCCTTCACGAGAATGGGAATCAGCATGATGCCGGATGTCGACTTCGCCGTGGTGTCAGTTTCTGTTGGCTACGAGGGCGCCGCGCCCGAGGTGGTGGAGTCGAGTGTTGTTGACATACTTGAAGACGCGGTAACAAGCGTTCAGGGAGTCAAATCCATCTCGTCTTATTCGCGGTACGGAAGCGCTTCTCTCACGGTTGAGTTTGAACTCGGTCGCAACATCGACTCGGCCCTGCAGGAAGTTCAAACGAAAATTGCCCAGGCGCAACGAATGTTGCCGAAGGAAATCGACACCCCGATCATCACAAAGAGCAATCCCGAAGACCAACCGATCCTTTGGATGAGTCTGAGCAGCACCCGTCACTCCACGGTAGAGCTGATGAAGTACACCCGTGACCAGATCAAAGATAAGTTTACAACAGTGCCGGGGGCCGGAGAGGTATTCCTGGGTGGTTATGTAGAGCCAAACCTCAGAATTTGGATTTCGAACAAAGACCTGAACAAATTTGATCTTGCGGTAGGCGATGTGCTGACGACCATACAAAACGAACATTCCGAGCTCCCGGCCGGACAAATCGAGACCGGACGGCGCGAAGTGGATGTTCGCACCATGGGCGAGGCGCGCTCCATTCAGGAATTTTCGGATATCGTAATCAATCAACGGGGTGGTGCGCCGAATTATCGCCCGATTTACCTCAAGCAAATCGCCAGAGTGGAGGAAGGAACCGCTGAGGTCAGGCGGCTGTCGCGTTTCAAGGGAACACCGGCTGTGGGTCTGGGAATCCGGAAGCAGCGGGGATCCAACGCCGTTGAAGTTGCCAAAGCTGTAAAAATCAGATTGGGAGAGGTCCAGAAGAATTTACCTGAAGGCATGACCCTCAACGTTAATTTCGATACGACGAAGTTTATTGAGGAAGCCGTCGGTGAATTGAATTTTACCCTGATCCTGTCAGCCATCCTGACTGGCTTTGTTTGCTGGCTCTTTCTCGGTTCCTGGTCGTCAACGTTCAACGTTCTTCTTGCGATTCCGACGTCCATCATCGGTGCATTCATCTTTCTTTATTTTGCCGGCTTTACGCTGAACACGTTTACTCTATTGGGCCTGAGCCTTGCGATCGGCGTTGTCGTTGACGACGCAATCATGGTTCTTGAGAATATTGTTCGCCACCGGGAGCTCGGGCAATCGCGTTTTAAAGCGGCGCTGACCGGCTCCAGGGAAATCACGTTTGCGGCAGTCGCCGCCACTATCGCCATTGTTGCCATTTTTCTTCCCGTCGCCTTTATGCGAGGGGTTATTGGAAAGTTCTTTTTTCAGTTCGGCGTTACCATGACCGTGACGGTCATGCTCTCGTTGCTTGAGGCGCTGACTCTCACTCCGATGCGCTGTTCTCAGTTTGTGGATAGTGGTGAGCACACGACCTGGATCGGCAAAAAGACGAGCCGTGTACTCAAAACAGTCACGGCTCTTTACAAGTCTCTGCTGGCAGTAGCCCTTGATCACCGCTGGAAAGTGATTTTAGCCTCGCTGGTTTTTTTCGCGGTGTCGTTTTGGACTGTGACCAAACTGAATAAGGAATTCGTTCCGGCACAGGACCAGAGTCTTTTCATGATTCGGTTTCAGGCCCCGGTGGACTCCTCCTTGGCTTATACCGATTCGAAGTTCAAGGAAATCGAGGCTTATCTTGCAACCCGCCCCGAAGTGGAAAAATATTTTGGCGCAATCGGAGGAATGGGCGGAGCCGGTGATGTGAGTTCCGGCATGGCCTTTGTGACCCTGATTCCGAAAAACAAAAGAAAGGTCACACAGCAGCAATTTATGGAGATCGCGCGCAAAGACCTCGCCGGGGTGAAAGATGTGAAGATCTTCATGCAGGATCTTTCGAAAGCCGGATTTTCCTCCTCCCGCGGCTTCCCCGTTGAGTTCACGATTCGGGGGCCGGATTGGGACAAGCTGGCTGAAAGTTCAAAAAATATCATAGCAGAACTTGAGAAGACCGGGATGCTTACGGATCTCGACTCGGATTACAAGCTTGGTAAGCCGGAATTTCGCATTACACCCAATCGCATGAATGCAGCCCTGCGAGGCGTGAGTATCCGGGCCATTTCAGAGACGGTCAATGCGCTGGTGGGAGGCACAGTTCGCGGTAAATATCAGTCCGGCGGTCATCGTTACGATATCCGGGTGCGCCTGCTGCCCGAGGAGCGTGATCGCGCCGAAGCGATCAAGAGTCTCTACGTCCGGAACAATCGCAACGAGCTGGTACAGCTTTCGGAAGTGGTGAAGATAGAAGAACGTGCAAGCCTTCAGCAGATCATCCGCTATGACCGCGAAAGGGCTATCACGGTCTTCGCCAACGTCAAGAATGGGCAGTCGCAGGCCAAGGCTCTCGAAGCAGTGCAAACGATTGGTAAAAAGATTCTTCCGGAGGGCTACCGGGTCGTCATGAGCGGCAGCGCAGAAACAATGAAGCAATCCTTTACTGATCTGACAACCGCGCTGGTTCTTGGTATTCTGGTCGCCTACATGGTTTTGGCTTCACAGTTCAACAGCTTCATCGATCCTTTTACGGTGCTGATGGCTTTGCCTTTCAGTATTTCTGGCGCTTTCGTCGCCCTGTTGCTGACCGGGCAGTCGCTGAATATCTATAGCTTCATCGGCTTGATCCTCCTGATGGGAATTGTGAAAAAGAACTCGATCCTTCTTGTGGAGTTCACCAATCAGAAGAGAGATGGGGGTATTCGGGATGTTCGTGAGGCGTTGCTGGTGGCCTGCCCCATCCGACTTCGGCCAATCATGATGACCTCATTTGCCACAATTGCAGCGGCAATTCCCCCAGCGATGGCTATCGGGCCGGGGGCCGAAACCCGTATTCCGATGTCTGTTGCGGTAATCGGGGGTGTTTTGGTATCAACATTTCTGACGCTTTTTGTGATTCCCTGTGTTTACAGTCTTTTTGCAAAATTTGACCGGCGTTCACGCGGTGTGAACCCCGAAGAAGAGGAATCTCCGGTTGCAGTGGAGCACGTATGAAAAGACAAGCTGTGAGTAGAAAACATTTTTATTTCGGAGCAGCCGGATTCTTGTTCGTCAGTGCTTATGTCTCAGCCGCCGTTCCCACTGCTGTTATGACGATCAAGTTGGCACGAGATGCGGCTTTTGCCTACAATCCGGATCTGCGAAGCACACGGGAACGCCTTGTTGAGTTGAGGGCAGTCAAATCCCAGGCGATCTCTCACTTGTTTCCCAGCATCAGTGCAAGCGGGAATGCCAGCCACCGGAAAGATGCAGCCAACGGTGCTGCGGCTTTCGGCGGAGAACCTTATAACGTCTATCGGTTGGGCGTGGATCTGGCTCAGCCACTTTTTGATGGTGGAGCAAGCTTCGCTGCGCTTTCCCAGGTAAGGAAAGAGCAGGGCATCCGAAACTATGATCTTCAGATTGCCGAGCGTGAACTGACTTTGACCGTTGTTCAGGCTTTTTATACGGTGATCTTGAATGAGCGAACCCTGTTCAATCTCCGGAAAAACTATGAGATTGAGAAAAAGGTCCTTGTGACCGCCCAGGATCGCTACCGGATCGGACGCGGACAATTGCTTGATGTCTTGCAGATCAAAACCCAAATGGCCCTACTTGATCCGAAAATCGCTGAGGCGCAGAAGAATCTTGAGACCTCCGTTGCAACATTTGCCAATCTGACCGGTGTTCAAGGAGGGGGCAGTGTTTCTCTGACTGGTGGGTTGGACTTGCCCTTGGATCAGTTCCAGAAAAGGGCTCCTCAAGCTGTCACGCTTCCTGAGATCGAGCGGATTCATCTTCAGCAGCTCCAGTTTCCGGATATCCGCAAAATCAGTCTCGCCAAGCACTACCCACAGCTGAGCGCCACCGGCAGTTGGGCTCGTTCCGCTTTCGCGAAGCAGGACCTGCTGAATGGTTATTCCAGCGCCTGGTCAGTCGGTTTGCAGCTTTCGGTGCCCCTGTTCAGTGGTCTTTCCTCTTTCTGGGAGCGGGAGCAACTTGCTTCGCAGGAAGCCCAGCTTTCTATTTCGGAATACCGCACGGTAGATGCCAGTGCCTTGAATCAGATTCGTGCGGAAAAGGAACTAACGCTGCGTCGCGAGCTGGTCATGGCCACGAAGAAGGCTACCGAGTATTCAATTGAATCTTTGCGGGAAGCTGAAAAAAATTATCGTTTGCAGACTGCAGATTATCTGAAGCTTCTGCAGGCCCAACAAAATCACCTGGATGCCCAGGCCTCTTTTGATCACGCGAGGTATAACTTCATTGTAGCTGTTGCCAGGTATTTCGCCGCAACTGGGCTGCCGTTGGATGAGGTAATTGCTTGGTTAGAAAAGGGAAAGCAGAGTAGTTGACATAACTGCGCGGATTTGATTATGAAGTCATACTGTACGGGAGGCTTTTATGAGTTTTGGTTACGCTAAGTCGTTGTTCCATTTGTCCATTATTGCCTGTCTTGGTCTTGCTGCCTGTGCAGACAAAACGAGCGATCAGTGGCGTGCCGAAGAAGCAGAACGCAAAGCCGCAGAGATCCGGGCTATATCCGGAATTTACCGTGGAAACTTAGTTTCCAAGATAGATGGAGCGGTTATTTCGCCAGTCGAGATCGAACTCCTCCCCGAAACAACAGTTGGAAATTCCCAGGATCAGCTCGGTTCTGAACAGAAGACGACACTTCAGGGGCGAGTCACGGTTTTCTACGGGACTGCGACCCAGCCGCTTCATTTTAATGGTGGGTACTTCGGGCCGAACCCAAAAAGTCCGAGCAATGGCAAGGTGACAGCCTCATCCTCAGTGACCATGAAGAACAAAGAAAAAGTCGATTTCGATATCGATGCGAATATCACTGGAAGCGTGCTGAAGGGTAGCCTCAGTGTCGCAGGTTACATCGAAATGGGCGCGAGCTTTGAACTCGAGAAGAACGGCCCCCTTCCAGCAAGTGATTCATTGATCGGTGGCAAGCCGGGAGAAGCGAGTCCGGGTGTTCCCGCGGGGATCGAAGAATACCTGGGTTCGATCAGTTCAGGTAATGCGAATATCGTCAAAATGAGCATCCTCAACCTTCCACCGAGTGTGGAGGAAGAACTCGTTTACCGGTTCTACCCGAAGCGCGTTGTTGATATCTCGATTGATCAGGGCAGCGCTGGCAGAGGCTATTTTCCTAGTGTCGTCATGGATCTTCGCTCTGGAACGTTTTCGGCCCAGGGAACTTATGCTGCGAATGCAGCAGCGAATCTGGCTTGCCGGAAAACCGGAACTCAGGAATGGACCTGTACTCTGCTCGTAAACGGAGTCCTGAATTACAGTCTGGTCAAATTTGTACCGGCTTCTGCTGCTGATCAGGAGGTTTTCCGTGGTTCACTGGTGAAGCGAGACGGAGAAACTGTCGCTGCAATGGAGGTGGTCCTGCAGCATAAAAATTTGGAAAACCTTCAGGTCCAAGTCACCTTGAAAGACCGAAAGGAAAAGGTCTGGAATTTTTCTGACGTGATCTACAGTCCCAGCGATGGACTTCTTTTCATGTATAAGACCGTCAAGCTTTCCACCGGTGATCGCCTGGAAATAACGATGGACACAAGACTTTCTGACAAAAAAATGACCGGAGTCATGACTGCTGTGGGTTCGAACGGGAGCCGGATCACGGAAACTTTGGGTCATTTTGAACTGGAAATGGACGCAGCCTTCCCGGTGGTGGAGCCACCCCTGGGCAAACCGGAGTTTTCAGCCGGCGCAAAAGAGTTCGTCGGCGAGGTAACCCTTGCTGGCTCAAAGACGCCGACTTCGGTGAAATTCAAATACGAGATCACATCCAGTAGTGCTGAAGAGGCGTTCCTAGACGGCGTTTATCCGATCCGTGCTGCAGAAATCGACATGGAACTCGGAAATATCAAATACGAATTTCCCGGATCCAGGGTGGATACAACCAGTGGAACCATTACTGGAGCGAGTGGCTTCGGGGCGCGTGCCAACGCATTGCAGTGCCGCACCAAAGAGGTCGCAAGTGGAATTCAGGGCTGGGATTGCCTGCTTGCCTCTGCCCAGAGTGAAACGCTTCGTCTGATCCTAAAGCCAAAAGCAGAGAGCCCAGCGGGAGCGCGGTAATTCTATGATGTGCCTGAAAAGAGCATGGTTGTTCGGACTCCTGGTGCTTTCCTCAACTCCGGCACACGCAATTGTGCCGGCGGAGGTCACCACGGTGAATGCCGAAGTCCCGCAGACCCGCATCTCCAGGGCTGATGCCCTGGGTGGTATAGGAACAGCTCGGTCGCAGTTGTCGATTGGTGTTTCGTCGTGGAAACCGGAAGCGATCCTGCTGCCAACTTACCGGGAAGAAGCGGTGACACTTGCACGCGATGGACTTCCGATGAGCTTTGTGCAGAACTGCTTCTCGCTTGGAGCTTATAAAAAAGCAGACCTTACGGGTGTTGTTGGAATGGGCTTTCTTTCTTTGA
This sequence comes from Bdellovibrionales bacterium GWA1_52_35, assembly GCA_001769805.1. Lineage (GTDB taxonomy): Bacteria > Bdellovibrionota > UBA1018 > UBA1018 > UBA1018 > GWA1-52-35. Next base: position 34,691 of record MEPO01000021.1, on the reverse strand, counting down.
AGAGGGCCCAATCGAACAACGCTGAGCAGAGCATCGCGCTCATGACCGGAATCCTCGGTGTTGAGCTGGCACCAGCAAACATGGCTTGGTCGTATGGGCGAGCCCATTTCGGTCTCGGAGTACTCCCGATGCTTGCTCTGGCATCACGTTCGTCAGTTTCTGAAAGCACGAGCGCGATGGCCTTTCCTGCGGAAATTTCCACCGGTGTTTTCTTTGGAAGACAGTCCGGTCTGGACCTTTCACTCAGTCGGGTCATCGGCAGGTCGGAAGTGATCCAAACCCAGGGTCTGGCCTTCAGGGCTGCACTGAAATTCGATATCTGAGGCAGGCGGTTTTTGGCATTAAAGGGTTGAGCAGCTTGCGTGAGGAGAACGGTGTCGTGGACCAAAAATATCTCGGATTTCAGTGTATCCATTGCTCACAGGAATTTGAGCCGGCTCGCGTCCGTTATGTTTGCTCGAGTTGCGGTGGAAATCTCCAGATAACCTATGACTATAAAAAAATTCGTAGGGTGCTGACAAAGCAGGCTCTCGCAAAAAATCCAATCACATCAATCTGGCGGTATCTCGATATTCTTCCGGTCAGCGGGAGTTCGGGACTCTCGCCTTTACAGATCGGCTGGACACCGCTCTATCCCTCCGTGCAGGGTGGCTTGGGCGATAAGCTCGGACTCAAGCGTTTGTTCTTCAAAGACGATGGCCGCAATCCGAGTGCCTCATTCAAGGACCGGGCGGGTGCCATAGCCGTAGCCCGGGCATTTGACGTGGGTGAAAATCTGATCACGGGTGCATCAACCGGAAATGCGGCGTCTTCGCTTGCTTGTGTTTCGGTTCCGCTGGGAATGAAGACGATCATTTTCGTCCCGCAAACAGCACCTCAGGCCAAGATCGCACAGCTGCTTGTTTTCGGCGCAACGGTTGTTGCGGTCAAGGGTACTTATGACCAGGCTTTCGATCTCTGTCTTGAGGCCACGCAAGCTTATGGATGGTACAACCGGAATACCGGGTACAACCCGTTTACGCGAGAGGGAAAGAAAACCTGCTCGTTTGAAATAGCCGAGCAGCTGGATTGGGCAGTGCCCGACTTCGTCATTGTTCCGGTAGGTGATGGAAATATTATCAGCGGGGTGTGGAAAGGTTTCAAAGACTTGCATGCGCTCGGGCTGATTGATCGGCTACCAAAATTGCTCGGGGTTCAGGGCGGAGAAAGTGACTCTGTAAAGCGCGCCTTCGAAGGCAACGGTAAAATTGAAGCCGTGAGCGGTGCCACGATTGCAGACAGTATTTCGGTCAGTATTCCTCGAGATGGCGAAGCTGCAGTGCAAGCCCTCAGGGAGTCCGGTGGCCTGGCCATTGGGGTTTCTGATGCCGAGATTCTCACTGGAATGAGACGTTTGGCCAGGGAAGAGGGGGTTTTTGCAGAACCAGCCGCCGCCGCCGCCGTTGCCGGCCTTCTTCAGGCACAGGCACGAGGGGTGTTCCGGACGGAAGACAAGATCGTTACCCTGATCACCGGCAATGGCCTTAAAGACGTGGCAAGCGCAATGAAAGCAGTGGGTCAACCTTTTTCAATTTCACCAACGATGGACGATTTGCGTCAATTAATGCTGCGTTTGGGATTAGATTCCGCGACCAAATAGTCCGATCTTGACCTGACGGCAGCTCCTCTATAGCTTTGCATAATGACCAAAATCAATGAAGCCGTAGTGGAGAATACTGCAAAACGTTGCCGCGAGCGCGGTGTTTTGATTCCGACCTTTTCACAGCAGATGCATCCCGAGCTGGTCCCGCAAAAAGTGAAAAGCAAGCTGCCCGGCATTGGTCTTTGGGATCTGAACCCGTTGAATCTCTTCCGCATCAGCTGGAAAAACGACGTGAAGACCGGTTTGTACGGCGACGTGAATGTGGTTGAAATTCCGCGGGAACTCACAGGCGTGAATGCCCGGATCGTCGGAATGGTCGGAAAATATTTTCCCACCGGTGCCCACAAGGTGGGAGCCGCTTTCGGCTGTTTGGTGCCCCGTCTCGTGACCGGTGAGTTTGATCCGTCCACGCAAAAAGCAGTCTGGCCTTCGACCGGGAATTATTGTCGCGGCGGCGCTTTTGATTGTGCCTTGCTGGATACGACTGCAGTGGCGATCCTTCCCGAGGGAATGAGCAAGGAAAGATTTGAGTGGCTCAAAGAAATCGGAGCTGAAGTAATTGCGACTCCCGGCTGCGAAAGCAACGTCAAGGAAATTTATGACAAGTGCTGGGATATCAAGAAAAACCGCAAAGATTGCGTGATTTTCAATCAGTTTGAAGAATTCGGAAACTCTGCCTGGCATTATCATGTCACCGGGAATGCAGCAGAAGAGGCCTTCAAGAAAGTGAAAGGCACCAACGGTCGTCTTGCCGGATATGTTTCCGCGACAGGCTCGGCCGGAACAATATCTGCCGGTGATTATCTGCGGAAGATTTATCCTTCCGTGAGAGTGGCTGCCACCGAGGCTCTGCAATGTCCCACGCTATTGAGCAACGGGTTCGGTGACCACCGGATCGAGGGAATTGGCGATAAACATATTCCCTGGGTGCACAACGTGCGCAATACCAATGCGGTCATCGCAATTGATGATGAGAGCACGATGCGGATATTGCGTCTTTTCAACGAAGAGGCGGGACGCAAAGTTCTTGCACAGAATGGAATTTCTCCACGCGTGATTGAACTTCTTCCCCTGCTTGGGATATCAGGCATTTGCAATCTCCTGGCTTCCATTAAAATGGCCAAGTACTTTGAATTTGATCAGGACGATGTGATCATCACGATGTTCACGGATTCAGCAGAGATGTATCAGTCCCGTCTGCTGGAGTTGGCATATTCACACGGTCCTTACGGCGAAATACAGGCGGCAATTGATCTCGAACGATACCTTCGCGGTGTTGGTACCGACAACATGAAGGAGCTGGGCTATCAGGATCAGAAGGCCCTGCATAATCTCAAGTACTTCACCTGGGTGGAGCAGCAGGGCAAGACAGCGGAAGAACTCCGGCAGCTTTGGAGTCCCTCTTTCTGGGATGAGAAATTCTCGCAAATGAACGAGTGGGATTCGCTCATTGAAAAATTCAATGAGCGAACCGGAGTGCTGAAAAATCTCTGAGCGACCACGATCAGTTTTGTGATTTAAAGGGCCGCGCGAGGCTTGTTGGCCTGCTGAAGGCTGTTCAGCAATTTCACAGGATTCCCGAAGCGTGCGAGGAAAATCATTGCGGCAATGACAAAGGGTTTATAGCCCGCCTCTTTGTAGGTTTCCACGCGATAGCGATCAAAAACCGAAGCCTGCACTTCGCCTTCCTTGCAGGACACGCCAGAAATATCGGCTGGCAGGCAATGCATGTAAAGTGCTTTGCCGTTCTTGGTCAACTTCATCTTTTCTTCTGTGCATTCCCAGCTTTTGTATTTGGCGTTGTTCGCGAGGCAGGATTTTTCGAGATCCTTGAGTCCTGCGCTGTCGTTGGTGCGCAGGAGTTTGGTCCGCTGTTCCATAACGTGATAAGGTGCCCAGCTCTTGGGATAAACGATATCTGCGTTCTTAAAAGCATCTTCCATTGAATTCACAATCTGGAATTTGCCACCGCTGTTTGCCGCATTCTTGCCGGCGATATCGGCGCAGTCCTGGATCAATGAATAGCCTTCGGGATACGCCAGCGTTACATCCATTCCAAAACGTGTCATTAACCCGATGATCCCCTGGGGTACCGAAAGAGGTTTGCCATAGCTGGGAGAATAGGCCCAAGTCATCGCAATTTTCTTGCCTTTGAGGTTTTCGAGCGAACCAAAATAATTCTGTAAATGCGCCAGGTCCGCCATGGATTGGGTCGGGTGATCGACATCACACTGAAGATTCACAACGGCTGGGCGCTGGTTGAGGACGCCTTCCTTGTAGCCATTTTCGAGTGATTGAGCGACTTCCTTCATATAGGCGTGACCTGCGCCGAGATACATGTCGTCACGGATACCAACGACTTCCGTAAGGAAGGAAATCATATTGGAAGTCTCACGAACCGTCTCACCATGGGCGATCTGCGACTTGCCTTCGTCCAGGTCCTGGACCGTGAGCCCGAGCATGCTGCAGGCCGAGCCAAACGAGAAGCGCGTACGGGTGGAATTATCACGGAATTGCGAAACTGCCAGACCGGTGTCGAAAACTCTCGTTGAGATGTTGCCCTCAAAAAGCGTCTTGAGGGCCTCGACCACCTTCAAGGTGGCCAGAATTTCGTCCTGCGACTTGTCCCAAGTCAGGAGAAAGTCCTTGTTGTATAGATTGAATTTCAGCGATTCGAGTTCGCGAAGGAGTTGGTTGAATTTGTCTTTGTTAAAGTTGCTCATAAATATATTCCTTATCTGGCGGTGACGGTGGTGCCTGCTTCGCCTTTAATTGTTTTTTCGAATAAAGCGGTTTTGGTGATGTAAGCCGTGGAGCCACCACTTTCAAGAAAGCGGATGATGGCCTTCATCTTTGGGCCCATGCTTCCGGCCGGGAAATCCTCGGGGCTGGTTTCAAGGTAATGCTTCGCCTCGGCAAGTGTCAGTTTGCGCAGGTCCCGTTGATCAGGCTTCTTATAATGAAACTTGGCCCCGTCTTCATTGGTGAAGATGGTCAGGCTGACTTCGAGCTCTTCGCCCCGGGCCTTGGCAAACTTGATCAGCATGGCCCCAAGGAGGGCGGACGCCAGATCCTTGTCGATGACCGCCTCGACTCCGGAGAAAATCCTTGCTGGGGCCTGCCCGGTTTTAAAAGGACGCCTAAACACGACATGATGGGCGCATTCGTAAATTTCCTCGTTGTCCACGATTCGAGGTTGGATTTCAACGACGGGAATCCCTCCTCCTCCCACGCTAATGGGGATCATGCCGGAGTGCACCTGTTGATCGACGATTCGAGCCTCAACAATGTCGAAAGGTTCCGGGGAGGGTACGACCCGACGCCAGACTTCGGCTCCGTCTTTATCGGTTCCATAGAGCTTCACATCCCAGCCATCTTTTGCCGACCGTTCCTGGGCCTCTTCCTTGGAATATGTGAGCCCGATGTATTTGGAGGGATTCTTAAAATCAGGATCGTCGTGCTTGACGACTGTCTGGGTTACCGTCTCAGCGACCAGTTTGTGGATACCTCGGGTGGTCAGTTCATTTGAGAGCTGGGCCAGCATGTAGCCCATGGCACCTTGAGTGTCGGCACCGCAGATATCGAGGGGAAGCGGATGGAGGATGGCCCGTGAATACTCAGCCCGCAGCAGAATGTTTCCGACCTGTGGGCCATTGCCATGGGTAAGTACATAAAGGTCATCGGGGTACTGTTCGATGATGTTGGCGATCATCCGGCACGTATCGATCGTTCGCTGCCATTGCAGGTCAATATCCGGATTGATGGACTTGCCGGTTTTGGGATCCTTTAATCCCATCGGTGACACTTCGTTGCCGCCGAGGGAGAAAATACGGAGCTTCTTCTTCATAAAATACCTGCTATTTAGGGCGTTGTGCGCTGATTCATTTCTAGAATCTAGAAAAGGAATCATTATATTCACTGATTCCGCGGCGGGGCAATAGCCATGTTCCTTGTTCATGAATCAATCATAATAATTTCTTGGCGATCTGATGCGCCGCAATGTGCGCGAATTTGGGCCAAAACAGGCTAAAACTTTGACATGTTTGGATCTCAAGGTATGCTCGTTCGGATCTGGTAAACCCGAACCTGGAGACGTGTTATGGCAAAAAAGAAAATCATCATTTGTGGAGCCGCCGGCAGAGACTTTCACAATTTCAACGTCGTTTATAGAAATAACAACGAATATGAAGTGGTCGCGTTCACGGCAACCCAGATCCCTGATATTGAAGGCCGGATGTATCCCCCAGAACTCGCGGGCTCGCTTTATCCGAACGGGATCCCCATCGTGGATGAATCTGAACTCGTAGCTCTGATCAAAAAGCACCAGGTTCAGGAAGTGGTATTCGCCTATTCTGATGTCACGCATACTCATGTCATGCAGCTCGGCTCTCTTGCTATGGCGGCTGGTGCCACCTACACGTTGCTTTCGCCAGTGCAGACGATGATTCAGTCCACCAAGCCGGTGATTTCCATCTGTGCGGTACGCACGGGTTGTGGCAAATCGCAAACCACGCTTGCGGTCGCACAGATCCTTGAAAAAATGGGCAAGAAAGTCGTATCCATCCGACACCCGATGCCTTACGGAAATCTCGTTGAAATGCGCTGCCAGCGCTTCGCTACCAAAGCCGATCTGGCCCGTTACAAATGCACTATTGAAGAGATGGAAGAGTATGAGCCCCATGTCGAGTCCGGGCGCATCATTTATGCCGGTGTGGATTACGAGGAAATTCTCCGTGCCGCGGAAAAAGAAGCGGACGTCATTCTCTGGGATGGGGGCAATAACGACACGCCCTTTTACAAGTCGGATCTGGAGATCGTCGTGGTCGATCCTCATCGCCCGAATCACGAGCTTCTCTATCATCCTGGAATGACCAATTTTGTTCGCGCGGATGTGCTCGTGATCAACAAGATGGATAGCGCCGACAAGAAAAATGTCGCGATGATCGTTGCGAACGCAAAAAAATTCAATCCGAATGCCAAAATCGTGAAGGCCAACTCCAAACTGGATATCGATGAACCGAAGCTCATCAAGGGCAAAAAAGTCCTGGTTGTTGAAGACGGTCCAACCCTGACTCATGGTGAGATGAAGTTCGGAGCGGGCGTGGTTGCCGCAAAGAAGTTCAAAGCGAAGAAGCTGGTCGATCCGCGCCCTTGGGTTGTTGGGACGATTAAGCAGACGTTCAAGAAATATCCGAATATCGGCACCCTGCTTCCAGCGATGGGTTACAGCAGCAAGCAGATCAAAGATCTTGAGACGACCATTAACAAGGTCGTCTGCGACGTCGTGATCAGCGCCACTCCGATTGATCTCAGAAGAATCGTGAACATCAAAAAGCCCACTGTTCGCGTAAAATACTCATTGCAGGAGATCTCCAGGCCGAACCTCAAGCAGATCATTGAAGCTAAGTTGAAATAACAAGGGGGACGAATCATGCCGACAAATCTGAAGGGTCGCAGCTTTCTTACCTTGAAGGACTATTCTCCTTTTGAGATCCGGTATCTGCTGGACCTCTCCCGCGATTTGAAAAATCTCAAGCGTGCCGGCGTTTATCCCAAACGGCTGGCCAATAAAAACATCGCTTTGATCTTCGAAAAAGCTTCCACCCGCACGCGTTGTGCTTTTACGGTGGCCTGCCATGACGAAGGAGCGCATCCTGAGTTCCTGGGCAAGAATGACATTCAAATGGGCAAGAAAGAATCCATTCCGGATACGGCCAGGGTTTTGGGCCGAATGTTTGATGGAATTGAATTTCGCGGTTTTGACCAGAGGGTTGTGGAAGAGCTGGCGAAGTGGTCGGGGGTGCCCGTCTGGAACGGCTTGACGGACGAGGACCATCCAACGCAGGTTCTGGCTGATTTTCTGACGATTGAAGAAAATCTCGGCAATATCAAAGGCAAAAAGCTAGTTTACATTGGTGATGGACGCAATAATGTTTCCAATGCCCTGCTGATCGGGGCTATGAAAATGGGAATGCATTATACAGTCGCCGCGCCTGAGGTACTCCTTCCGACCCGCGAACTGCGGGACTGGGCTGCAAAAGTGGCGAAAGAAACCGGAGCGGTGCTCGAGCTTGAAACGGATCCGCACAAAGCCGTGAAAAATGCCCATGCCATTTACACGGACGTCTGGGTGTCGATGGGTGAAGAGGACAAACCCGGAATCAAAGAGCGAATTGAGTCGCTCAGGCCGTATCAGGTCAACAGCGCGCTCATGGCGTCCACTGGGCGAAGCGATACCATTTTCCTTCATTGTCTACCCGCGCACCACACCAATGGGGTGCATGATATGGAAGTGACAGAGGACGTGATTGAGTCGCCGGCTTCGAAGGTTTTTGATGAAGCCGAAAACCGTTTGCACACAATTAAAGCGGTAATGATTGCGACGCTGACGTGAAAATCGGTGAATCTTAAAAATATCCGCATTATCCTTTTTGACTGGGGTGACACCCTGATGAAGGACTTCGGTTCCTATGGACCGATGTATTCTTGGCCAAAGGTGTTCGTGTACGAAGATGTCGTCGGTACTTTGAAGTAGCTCGCCGAAAGATACCAATTGGGAGTTGCAACGAATGCTAACGAGTCTGGAGCGGATGCGGTTCGCAAGGCGCTTGATCGCGGCGGAATTGGGAAGTATTTCGGACCGATCTATTCATCAGGCGAAGTCGGGTTCCGTAAGCCGCAGCCCGAGTTCTTCGGCTATATTCAGAAAGATCTGAAGTTGAGAGAGGATGCTCTCTGTATGGTCGGGGATAGTTTCATTAACGATGTTGTGCCGTCACTTGGAATTCAGAGTTTCTGGCTCAATCGCGGCAGCGCGGAGGTGCGGCGCGGACAGGGCTACACCACCATCAAGTCACTTGACGAGCTGATCTTTCACTTCAAGTAAAATCCGTCGCGCCGTCGCGGCTTACGACAGGACTTTATTCATTTTGCTGACGATCCAGTCAATCTCATCTTTTTTGATGATGAGCGGCGGCGCGAGACGAATGACCTGATCATGGGTCTCTTTTGCCAGCATGCCTTCATTCATGAGCTTTTCGCAGAAGGGGCGTGCGCGACCGGAGGATTTTTTGATTTCTACGCCGATGAAAAGGCCGCGCCCGCGGATTTCCTGGACGTGCGGAGAGGGAATTTTTTTCAGCTCATTCAGTAGGTAGGTTCCAAGTTCCCGGGAGTTTTCGACGAGCTTTTCGTTCACAATTACATCAAGCGCGGTGCGCGCAACGGCTGCACCCAGGGGATTGCCACCAAAGGTGCTGCCATGGTCGCCCGGATTGAAAACGCCAAGAACGGCTTTCGAAGAAACGACCGCAGAGACGGGATATACACCTCCGCCCAGGGCTTTTCCGATCACAATCATATCGGGTTTGGCGTTCTTCTCGTGCTCATAAGCGAACATTTTTCCGGTACGACCGAGTCCGGTTTGAATTTCGTCCACAATCAGAAGTACGTTATTCTTCGTGCATAATTCGCGAGCGTGGGTCAAATAGCCGTCGCTGGGCATTAAAATACCGGCTTCACCCTGAATGGGTTCCACAAGGAATGCGACGGTGTTGGGGGTGATCGCCTTTTCAAGCTGTGCGGCATCACCGAAATCCACGACTTTGAATCCCGGAGTGAAAGGTCCGAAACCGTCACGGTATTGGTGTTCCGTGGAGCAGCTGACGATAGTAACCGTCCGGCCATGGAAATTGTCGCGACAAATGATGATCTCGGCTTTGTCTTCGGCGACTTTCTTGACCTTGTAACCCCATTTGCGGGCGGTCTTGATCGCAGTTTCGACAGCTTCTGCTCCCGTGTTCATTGGAAGAGCCATTTCCATATTGGAGACTTCGCAAAGCCTTTTGAGCATTGGCCCCATCTGGTCGTTATGAAAAGCGCGGGAGGTGAGGGTGACTTTTCCTGCCTGGTCGATGAGAGTTTTAATAATAGCTGGATGCCGGTGGCCCTGGTTGAGGGCGGAGTATGCACTCAGACAATCCATGTATTTCTTGCCGTCGACATCCCAGACCCAAATGCCTTCGCCGCGTGCAAGCACGATCGGGAGGGGGTGATAATTGTTGGCGCTGAACGTTTCTGTCTGCTGGATAATATCATGAGTATTCATTGGAATTTCCTTGTTGGAAGAACATAACCGGAGAACGCCGAAAAGTGAACACCAGTGGAGCTATATATTGTTGAGGTAAATATCAAAAGTGATCGACTCGGGTTTGTGTAATGACTCTATGCGAAACGAAGGACCTTGAGAGATTTGGTAGCGCCCGGCAAGGAATGGCGTTATTCAATAAGAACAACCTCATTCTTAAACAGACTTGGAGATCCGTATGGCTGTTCAGCAATTGGCAGAAAAGTACCGCAACGATTGTGTGAAGTTTCTCCGTGAGATGATCAAGCTTCCCAGTGAGAGTGCTCAGGAAGGAAAAGTGGCTGAACGCATCGTTGAAGAAATGGAAAAAATCGGGTTTGACAAGGCTTGGACCGATGATTACGGCAATGTCATCGGCCAGATTGGCAACGGACCGATCCGGATTGTTTACGATGGTCACATCGACACGGTGGGAATTGGAAACCGCGCCAACTGGGCGCATGATCCCTACGAAGGAAAAGTCGAAGATGGTTATATCTATGGGCGTGGTGCTTGCGACAATAAGGCTGCGAGCGCGACACAGGTATACGGTGCGAAGCTATTCAAGGAGCTTGGCAAGGATCTTGAGCAGTTCACGATTTTTGTAGTCGGTTCCGTGCAGGAAGAGGATTGCGATGGTCTGGGCTTGCGCCACGCTTTGGAGAAAACTCTCGAGAAAGTTGATTACGTCTGCATGGGTGAGAGCACGGATCTAGATATTTACCGTGGGCATCGTGGTCGCATGGAAATCAATGTCACTGCAAAAGGAAAATCCTGCCACGGCTCAGCTCCGGATCGGGGCGAGAACGCCGTTTATAAGATGACAAAACTGATCACCGAAATTGAGCAGCTGAACACGCGTCTCAAGGACGACCCGTTTCTCGGAAAGGGAACCTGCGCGGTCACGCATATTTCATGCGAAACTCCAAGTCTCTGTGCAGTGCCCGATGGCTGTCGCATTCACATTGATCGGCGCCTGACTCATGGTGAAGACAAGGCCCTTGCTGTCCGACAGATTGAGGAACTCCCGAGCTTCGATAAAGAGTCAATGAAAGTGGAGATTCTGACGTATGATACGCCGTCATATAAAAACAAGGTTCTCGTCACGGAAAAATACTTCCCTACCTGGGTTCTTGCCGAGGAACATCCGCTGGTTCAGGCGGGCGCGAAAGCCGCCGAAAGAGCGCTGGGCCGGAAACCGAAAATTTCACGATGGGTCTTCAGCACGAATGGCATTGCGAGCCGGGGTCAGCTGGGTATTCCGACCATCGGTTTCGGGCCGGCCCGCGAAGAAGACGCGCATTCCGTTAATGATCGGGTAAAAATGGATGACCTGGTGAGCTCGATCGCTTTCTACGCCGCCCTTCCCGCCGCGATTTTGGAAGCGCGCAAACCCACAAAATAGGAATTTGCTATGAGCCGGCTCCTCATTCAGAACGGAACGATTGTTACGGGAGACGACCAGTTTGCTGCGGATGTTTTCGTTATAGGAGAAAAGATCCACGCAATCGGTCCTGAGCTAGGCCGACGATTCGCGGTGCCTCCGGATGAGCTCGTGGATGCGACGGGTTGCTACGTTTTTCCGGGTGGAATTGATGCACATACGCATATGGAGCTTCCACTCAAAACAACCACGTCCAGTGATACTTTTGCGAGTGGAACCGGCGCGGCCCTGATTGGCGGCACAACGACGATTCTTGATTTTGCGAACCAGATTCCTGGGAAAACTCTCAAATCAGCAGTAAAAGACTGGCACGCCAAAGCAAATGGCAAGGCGCTTTGTGATTACGGCTTTCACGTCTCGGTGACCGATTTCAACGAGCGCACCCGGAGGGAAATCGCTGAGTGCGTCGACGAGGGAATTACTTCCTTCAAAACCTTCATGGCATATAAAGGAGCCCTGATGATCGATGATCGTCAGATGCTTGAAATCATGGAGGAGGTGAAAATACAGAAGGGTCTCGTTCTCACCCACGCTGAAAACGGCGACCTCATCGATCACCTGGTTGAAAAGTTCCGCAAAGCCGGAAGTCTGTCTCCCAAATTTCATCCTCTTTCCCGACCTGTCATTGCTGAAGCAGAAGCCTGCTCCCGGATTATTGATCTGGCGCGCTTTGCGGATTGCCCTCTCTATATTGTTCATCTCAGCAGTCAGTCTGGCCTTCAACGTCTGGCGCCTGCTCTCGAAACCGGTACAGAACAGCGGCGTAGTGGAAAGTCAGAAAAACCGCGAGCACCGATCATTGCCGAGACCTGCCCTCAGTATCTGCTTTTGGATGACTCCGTTTATTCCCAGCGGGGTTTTGAAGGTGCAAAGTACGTCTTGAGCCCTCCTCTCCGGAAAGCTTCCGACCAGAAGCATCTTTGGGCGGGACTTGGAAGCGGGATGATCAAAGTCGTCGCGACAGATCATTGCGCGTTCACGTCGGCGCAGCGAAGACTCGGAGTGAAGGATTTCAGCAAGATTCCAAACGGTGTGCCCGGAGTTGAACATCGGATGGAGCTGCTTTACTCAGAAGGTGTGCATAAGGGGCGCCTGTCGCTTCAGCAATTCGTGAATATCACCTCAACGAACCCAGCCCGGATCTTCGGGTTGCATCCTCAAAAAGGTGCAATCCACGCGGGGGCGGATGCCGATCTGGTCGTTTTCGATCCGAACGAAGAACATGTGATTTCCTCGAAAACTCACCACATGAACTGCGACTATTCCGTGTATGAAGGCGTCCCGGTGACCGGGGCCTGCCGAATGACGATTTTGCGTGGAAAGGTCGTTGTCCGGCGCGGAAAGCTTCTTGCCCCGGCCGGCTATGGCAAGTATCTCCCTCGCCAGAAGTTTGAATACTGATCCGACAGCTAGCCCCTGAGGAGTTTCGTTTCCTTCATGGGCAGGGAATAGCGTCTGATTTTGTCAAACTGGGTTAGGGCGTTGGCGACAGCCGCAGCCGTGGGCACCAGGCCGATTTCACCTACGCCTTTAACACCAAACGGCCCATTCGGATCATTCACCTCAATTCCAATCACGGCAACTGGAGGGGTGTCTTTGGCGCGAATGATCCCGCACTTCATCAGTGAGGTATGAACGGGTCTTCCGTTTTCATACGGAAAATCTTCAGTGAGGGCGTAGCCCAAGCCCATGTGAATGGCGCCTTCGATCTGCCCCTCAAAAAGAGTGGGGTTCATTATCTTGCCAGCGTCATGAGCGGCCCAGATCATCTTGATTTTACCGGTTTCGCCGAGTTCCACAACCTGTGCTGCATAACCATAGGAATAGTGAGTGACGGTTTCAATTCCCGGTTTTTCAACTCCAACTTTGGTGGTCCAGTCACAAATCCACTCGCCCAGATATTCTCTACCTACGAGCTCATCCAGCTTATGGGTGGCCAGATCCTTCTTGAGTTCTTTGCTGGCTTGAATGATCGAATGTCCGACAAGTGAGGTGCCGCGCGAAGAGGTGGTCATCCCACAGACGGTATTGTTCCTGGTTTCCACGCAGACTTCAATATGGGCGGGGTTGATGCCGGTTTCTTCAACAAGGCTTTGAATGGCCATCGTGTGCACACCTTGACCCATTTCAGACCAGCCGTGATGAATGACGACGCGATCCAGGCTCTCAATCACAATTTTGCAGCGGCCGATGTCGGGCATTCCACAGCCAATTCCGGTGTTCTTGATACCGGTGGCGATCCCGGCAAATTTCGCCTGATAAAATTTGTCTTTCAGGGCTTCGAGACAGGCGCGAATACCCACCCCGGATTTCATGAGCTGGCCGGTTGCAGTTTTGGTTCCTTCCCGGAGAGCGTTATCCCACCGGAATTGCCAACGATCAAAGCCCCCTTGGGCACAGAGTTCGTCGATACAGGATTCAAGCGCGAAAGCTGCCTGATTGACCCCAAAACCGCGCATGGCTCCGCATGGTACATTATTCGTGTAAACTGAATGCCCTTTGACGTGTACGACCGGAACTGTGTAACCGCCGGTGGCATGCGCCACTGCGCGCTCATTCACTTTCATTCCCACAGAAGCGTAGGCTCCAGTATCCGAAATCATATCCGCTTGCACAACCGTCAGAAGTCCCGTTGAATCGCAACCCACCGTGTAGTTCATTTCGAACGGGTGCCGTTTGGGGTGCATGAGGAGGGATTCTTCACGGCTCAAGCAGAGCATGACAGGCTCTTGGAGGTGCCAGGCGAAGAGTGCCGCATGTCCCTGAACGCTTAAATCCTCTTTGCCGCCGAATCCACCGCCGTTTTGAACTTGAATGACATTGATGCGTTCCTGCGCAAGCCCAAGAATTCGTGCAATCTGCTTCCGGTCTTCATAGGCACCCTGGCTCTGCGAATAGACTTCAAGACCGGCTTGCCCGTCGGGGGATTTCCAGGGCTTTGCAAGGCACGCTTCCACTTCCATGTAGGCGTGTTCAATGCGCTGAGTGGTGTATTTACCGCGTACTACATAAGCCGAATCACGAATGGCGGTTTCGGCGTTTCCGGTTTTAATTTCCGTGAAAGCGAGAATGTTTCCGCCGGCATGAATTTTCGGTGCAGTGGTTTGCATGGCCTGGTGGGGGTCGGTTACGGGCGGGAGTATTTCGTATTCGACTTCGATGAGTTTTACGGCGTCGCGTGCATGGTCTTCGCTATCCGCGACAACGCCGGCTAGAACATCGCCGACATAGCGGGTGACCTCGCCCTCGGCAACCATGAGCGGCCAGTCGTTGATAATCAGCCCGATTACCCGTTCACCTGGAATATCCCTGGAGGTAAAAATGCGTTGTACACCCGGAGCAGCTTGGGCTTTTTCAACTTTGAGCTTGAGAACCTTTGCTCTGGGGTGATCGCTGAAGCGGAGGGCGGAATACTTCATTCCGGGCTCCTTCAGATCCGCAACAAAAGGACGAAATCCCAGAACTGTTTCATGAGCCTGATATTTCGGAAGGCGAGTCCCCGTTTTCCCGCTCACTGCCGGAGAGCTGAGAGGCTTGTTGAGTTTGAGCGAATCCGCTGCCGTGATGATTGAGTCGATGATTTTCGTGTAACCCGTGCACCGGCAGAGATGGGGTTGCAAAGCTTTTGCTGTTTCCTCCCGCGAAGGCGAGGGATTGGTTTTTACCAGGGCATTGGCGCGCATGATGATTCCGGGAGTACAGAACCCGCATTGGATGCCGCCTTTTTGTACGAAGGCTTCCGCGAAAGCGTCCTGGACGTTTTTGGGCAGGCCGTCAGGAGTCAAAACAGATTTCCCTTTAACGTTCCGCATCGGGGTGGTGCAGGAAATCGTGGCTTTATCATCAACATTCACCGTGCAACAGCCACAGGAGCCCTGACCCGAGCAACCATCTTTCACGCTGATGATCCCCGCCTCTTCGCGCAGGTACTTTAGAAGCGTTGTTTCGGGATCCCCGTTGAACTGGAGGGCTTTGCCATTGAGATTGAAATCCATGAGCTTATTCCTTCAAGAGTGCGGCTTCTTCGTGGGTGCGGGCACGCATGACCAGGGCACCGGCAAAACACTGTTTCACGCAAATGGTGCAACCGATACAGCGCGAGGGATCGGTTACGGGGTGATTGTTTTTGTCCAAAGTGACTGCCATATAAGGACAGAAAGTGCAGTTCCCACAGCTCTCACAGAGTTTTGGGTTCACGTCTGAAATCATTTTGGTCGCGCTGAGTTCGCCAAAGCCGGTCACAGGATCGGGGAGTGCCCGTCCGACCAGTTCAGCGATGGACTGGATTCCGAGTGAGTGCAGATAATGACTGAGTCCGGATTCAAGTTCTCGCACCACTTCAATTCCGTACCGGGTTGCAACCGTGCAGACCTGTACGCTTTTTGCTCCAAGTGCCAGGAAGTTCGCAGCAGCCCGGTAATCCATGACACCACCATTTCCTGAAACTGTCAGCCCAAACGGTGCGGCTTCCGAGAGCGCCAGATAACTGATTGGGACGACGCCTTCGCCGCTCATGCCGACAACCACACCCTGATCCCAGCGGGTCACAGAGGGGTCTTTTCTGAATGCCATAACCGGAAAGGAATTGGCGAGCGTGATGCCGGCTTTTTTGCCCGGGTATCTATCAAATACTTCTTTGACCGCGCTCAGAATGGGTCGAAGAGAGGTAACGGCAGAGGTGAGCTTAAAGAGCTTCGGAATCGAGGGATCGCTTTTCTGCATGACCCAATCAATCACTTTGGCGGTCGCCGCGGCACTTTGAGAAACGATCGCGCCTTCGGTTCCATCCCCGCCTTGGGGGCACGAGAGACTGTACTCCACGCCCAGGGCCCCGGCGTGCTCAAGTTTGCGGGTATTGGATTGCCAGACCTTGGCATCCTGTTCATCGTGTCCAGTGACTGGGCCGCCGGTGGAGGCCATCGTCAGCCGATCAGGAAATGCTTTGCGGAGTTGTTCCAGCTCCCGGCAGACGCGATCGAGAGGGTGACCGGAAACATTATCGCAGTTTCCGTGCGTTTTGGCGCCCTCACCGAAGGTCACCATGTACTGGCCAGGGATATGAATCGGGGTATTGTCGAAAGCGGTCTTCATGACTCCGCCAGCCCAGCCGGCTTCATAAGCGTGTTTCATTTGCTCAATTCCGTCGGTCGCCGGTGCGGCGGAAAGAAGGAAGGGACTGTGAATTGGAATCCCAAAGAAATCCGTGCCCAGACTGACGGGCATCGTCCGGATGCCCTGAACAGTCTCGCGGCTCTTGATTCTGCTTCGTGTTCCGGGTGCGGATGTTTTCTTTAGCGCCGTAGCGCCGGTTTGAACTTGCCCAAAAAGAAAATGATCTATTTCCAGGGCGGCGTTTTTACCGGAAGCAGCAGCCTGAACGACGGTTGAGGCCCCCTCCCGGCAATCGCCAGCGACGAAAAATCCTTTTTGCCCGGAATAATCACCCGTAAACTCGCTTCCCACGGCCATGACCACAAGACTGAACCCTGAGCGCGGCACCGAGGTGCCCGACAGGTCTTCGAGTTTCGCGCGGCCATCTTTTCCGGGCTTACCGGGTGCCACTTTCGTCGTCTTGAGGGTTAAAGTATTATTCGCGCCGATTTCAATTTCCTGAAGTCGTGTGCGAGTCGTGATGTCAATGCGCGCGGTGACCAGCATTTCACGCTCAACCGCGGTCAGGGGCATTTCACCGAGCGTGCGTCGCACAAACATTTCGACGTCAGCTCCGAGGGATTGCGCCCGTGTCGCACAGTCCGCTGCAACGGCTCCGCCCCCGATCACAGCGACGCGTTGGCCGGCTTTGAGAAACGTGACATAGGATTCCGGATGCCTCAGAAAATTCAGGGAGGAAACCGCCAGCTCTTCACCGGTAATCCCAAGCAGAGTGGCTTCGGGTTCTCCGACCGCCAGGAGAACAGCATCGTAGCCTTTTTCCAAAAGGGCCTTCGGATTCTCAATCCGCGTTCCGAAGAAAGGAGTGATCTTGCCGTGACTGAGAATGTATTCAATATCCCCTTCAAGGGCTTCCCGGGGGAGGCGGGCTTCCGGGATCATCAGACAGGCTCCGCCGGCTTTCGTTTCTTCGTCGAAAAGATCCACTGCATAACCTTTTCGGGCCAGGGATGCGGCGCCTGCGAGCCCGGCAGGACCGGCGCCAATGACGGCAATCTTTTTACCATTAGGCTGAACCGCTGCAGGGTTGGCTAGAACCTTGAGCTTGCGTGCCTGCTCTAGGATTGAAGCTTGAATTTTGGGAATGTTGACGGCGTAATCAAATTCTTTGCGCGAGCAGGCGTCCATGCAGAAAGTATCCGGGCAGACAATTCCACAGACGTGCCCCAGCGGGTTCTTGCTCAGAATTTCTTCAGCGGCCCGGGCATAGTCGGAGGGCGATTGGAGTTTTGCCGCCATGATGAAGTCAGCTGGTGAACAATGAGAAGGGCAGGCCTCCAGGCAGGGTTTGGCTGCACAAGAAACGCATTTCTCAAGCTCCGCTTTGAGTTGGGCTTCGGAAAAGTGCTCGTAAGTTTTCATAAGAATTGTGAAGAACTATATCGAGGGTTGCGCCAAACCGCAATCAGAAGCGGGCCCAAAGGGAGGCCGCAAGCTGCCGGGAATCGGATGCCAGCTTTGCCTCATCCAGATCGATCATGAGCTTCTTTCTGAGCATCAGGACTCGTCCGGCACAGATGGTGGTGTCGACCTGGGTCTGGGCCAGACCAAAGCAGAAGTGTCCAAGGAAATTGGAAGAATCCAAAGGGGTCGGAGCTTCATAATCGAGCAGGATCAAATCAGCAGCGCCTCCTTCCCTGAGTTGTCCGAGCCCCATATTCCAATAGCGGTCTGCTATGATGGCATTATTGAATAAAACGGCTTCCAGCGGTTCACTGAAGCCCCTGCCCGGGTCCTGCTGACGAAGTTTTTGCGCCCAAACGCCTGAGCGGGCTTCTTCAAACATATTGACCGTCATGGCATCGGTTCCAAGCCCGACAAGTACGCCCATGTTCTTCATTTTGAGGATATCGGCGGTTCCAACAGCATTATTCATATTGGACTGCGGATTGTGAACGACTGCAGTCCCGGTCTGGGCGAGCAACGCCAGTTCGCGGTCATCGACGTGAACGCAGTGAGCGCAAATAGTAGTGGGCCCAAGTACCCCGTGCTCGTGGAATCTTTCGACAACACGCACTCCAAATGTCTTCAGCGCATGTTCCTGATCGCTGGCGGCTTCTGCTGTGTGCACGTGAAATCCGGTGTTCAGTGCCCTGGCTGCTTCAACGGCGCGGGCAAGTGTCTTTTCACCTACGGTGAAAGACGCATGCAGTCCGAAAAGAGCCCGCAGGTGCGAGTCGGCACCCGACTGGGTGCTCTTGATGAATTCAATATTTTCGTTCAGGCCATCGTTTGCCACCTGGTTCCCGTCGCGGTCTGAAACTTCGTAACAGAGACTGGCGCGCAAGCCCGTCTGCTTCACGGCACCCGCAATTGCCTGAAGTGATCCGCGCGCGGCGAAAGGGCTCGCATGATGGTCAATCAGTGTCGTCGTTCCCTTTCGAATCGCATCCACCAGCGGAATCATTGCGCTGACACGGCAATCGTCGAGAGTCAGTTTGCGGTCGAGCCGCCACCAGAGATTATCGAGGACACCCTGAAAATCAGAGGCACTCTCCGCTTTCGTCAGGCCCCGGACCAGGGTGCTGTAAAAATGCATGTGAGCATTGATCAAGCCCGGCATAACGACTTTTCCGGCGGCATCAATTGTCTGATCGACTTGAGTCTGGGCGAGGTCCACATCCGGGCTGATTTTTTTGATCCGATCACCCTCAATCAGAACGGAATGTCGTTCAAGAACCCGGTTTGCAACACGGCCGCTGTTTTGTTCAAGGGTGATGACTGTTCCATTCCTGATCAGTATCCGAAAAGCCTGCGCGTCTTTCACAAAAACCCCTCTGATTTTTTGAGTTGATCGAAATCCGCCAACGTATTCATGTTCATGGCCACCCGAGAATCTCGAACTGGAATGTAGTCTTTTCTTGAAGAGGGAAGGGCATGGATCTGGTAATCCAGTCGCGCCTGGCTCGATTCAGGGGAAAGCTTTCGCAACGAAAGCACGAAATTATGAGAGAGCCATGCCGGATGTCCGTGTTGCTTCGCAAATAGCGGAATACAGGCGTCCAGATGTCGTGTGTCACCTTCAAGTTGCAGGCGTTTCCAGACTTCAGGTTCCGGGGCGGGTACATCAATGGGAAGAATGAAGACGCCAACGTTGGTCCGCAACTTTCCGAGACCGGTCTGCAAGGATGAAAACGGGCCCAGCTCGGGATTGGTATTCACGGCGACTGACAGTTTCATCCCATTCCAATTATAAGAGTGCTCTTCAGCCTTCTTGAGAAAATGAAGCGCCTGGAAATAACTACCGAAATCATGACCCAAAACCACTACGGCTTGTTTTCCGTAAGTTGCGAATTGAATCAGCTGGCGTTCCAGCCAGGTTTCTCCCGCAAAAGAGAGCAGGCCTTTGGGCTCACCCATCCGGGAGGATTTACCACCACAGAGCAGAATCAAGGGAGATTGCCTATTTTCCATAGTGGATTTTCAGAAGTTCGGCGGCGATGCTGATGGAGACTTCCTGGGGTGATTTCCCGCCGATATCAATCCCGACCGGGCACCGAACGGTCTGTATTTGCTCTTCATCAATTCGCTGGGATTTCAGTTTTGCCTGAAAAGATTTCCATTTGTTTCCGCTGCCAATCAGACCGAGGTATCGTCTCTTGAACTTTGAGGGGTCCCGGAGTATTGCCGAAAGAATCTGTAGATCAAGCTCGTGATCATGGGTCATGATCACAACATAGGTTTTTTCTGCCTGAAAATCCGCCTGTTCGAGAAAGGCAGACGGTTTTTCACAGAAGCACTTCACTCCGGCGGGTACAATCGCGGGGGTTGCCCATTCGGGACGTTCGTCAATCAGCGTGACTCGAAAAGGGGTGTCTTGCAGAGTTTTGGCGAGGGCCTGTCCAACATGGCCTCCGCCAAAAAGATAGAGTTCCGGCCCTTGATTTATCACTTCGACCAATAGTTCCACAACGCCTCCACAACATTGTCCGACACTCGCATGCAAAGGGAAATGTAAAGTGCGCGATTTGCCTTCATTCAGGCAGCGAATAGAATCTTCCACTACCTGCTTTTCGAGTTGTCCGCCGCCGATCGTCCCCAAGAAGGTTCCGTTCGCAAGCACCAGCATTTTGGCGCCGGTCTCTCGCGGAGTCGAACCGCTGCAGCGGGTGACCGTCACGACGGCGACAGCCTTACCCTGGTTAATGAGTTCCTGAAGCTTAGCTACCCAGTTCCACATGGCTTTGCTTTTGGCGCGCCAGAATAAGAAAATCTTCCAGCAAGTTGAGGGAAACCCGGAGTCGATACTCGGCTGTCGAGCGAATGTCATCAATCGGGCTGAGTTCGCGAGTCAAAGAGTCCTTGGCTTTTTGGATGGTCTTCAGATCCAAACCGCCGCCTTGGATAATCGCTTCAGTTTGAATGCAGCGGAGCACCGTGGGCGCCACACTACCGAAGACCAGGCGAAGGTTTCCGGGGGAGCAGGGATGAAAGCGTCCTGCAAAACAGATCTTGGAAATAGCCTGGGCTTTACGGGTTCCGACTTTCCGGTAAAAAAAGAAATCATTGGACCCGGTGTCTGCCTGGGTACGGGGCAGTATGATTGCCCGGATCAGTTCATCGGTTGCGAGCTGAGTCTTTTTGTAGCCCTGATGAAATTCTGCGTAGGAAAGCCGTCGAGAGCCGGTGGAGGAAACCAGTTCGATGACCGCATCGTGTGCAATCAATGCCGGCGGGGAATCCGCGGCGGGAGAGGCGTTGGCAATATTCCCCCCAATCGTGGCTCGATTCTGGATCGCTATGGCGCCGATACTTCTTGCGGCTGCGGCAAGCAGGGGGAATTCAGTCTTGAGCAGGTCGTGTTCCAGAATCTGGCGGAACGTGCTGAGCGCGCCAATGGTTATTTCAGCTGGGCTGACGGAAATACCGGTGAGTTCTTTCAAACCTTGCAGATTCAGCAGGTTCCTGTTTTCGAGAACCCCGCTCTCGAGGAGCACCATCAGATCCGTGCCGCCGGCCAGGGGTTTCCATTTTCCGGGCTGCGCTTGAAGAATGCTGAGGGCTTCTGTCAGTGTTTCAGGACTTTTTACTTCATAGGCCGGGACATAGCCTCTCATTGGAGTGCCCCCAATTTCCCGCAAGCGTGCTGAATGGCCTCAAATATTTTGGTGTAGCCCGTGCAGCGACAGATGTTGCCGGCAATGGCTTCACGGATCTCGGCCTCGGTCGGGTTCGGGTTCTTGCCTAAAAGATAGACGGTGGCCATGACCATGCCCGGGGTGCAGATCCCGCACTGCACGCCGCCGAAATCCACAAAAGCTTCCTGCAGGGCAGAAAATTTGTTTTCCCGGATGATTCCTTCGATGGTGATAATGTCCGCGCCGTTGACCTGAACGGCGGGAACAAGGCAGCTGTTGACGAGTTCTCCATTCATCAATACCGAGCAGGCCCCGCATTCTCCTTCGCCGCAACCTTCTTTGGTTCCGGTGAAGTGTTCGTCATCGCGGATCAAGTCAATGAGACGGGTCATTGGGTAAGTCTCAAAAGAACAGGGACGCTGATTGATGCGGCAACTGATCGTTATTTTGGCGGAGTTACTCATTTGACATCGCCCTCATGAGCGTTTCCGGAAGCAGGGGGATTTCTGTCAGAGTCGTGCCCGTTGCAAAGGCAACTGCATTCAGGATTGCCGGAGCCACGCCATCTAGCGGTAATTCTCCAATCCCTTTTGCTCCATGAGGACCATGAGCATAAGGATTTTCGGCAAAAATGACCTGAATCGGGGGAACGTCCTGGGCAGTGGGCACAATGTAATTGGTCATGCGGTTGTTTATCATGCGGCCGTTTTCGAGCCGGACTTCTTCATAAAGAGCGTAGCCGATTCCCTGAGTGACGCCGCCCTCGATCTGCCCGGCTGCCAGGACCGGGTGAATGACTTTGCCGACTTCCTGTGCGGCGACGAAATTATCCACGCGAGCCTCGTAAGTGGTGAGGTCAACGGAAACCTCGGCAGCATAAACGGCCCAGGTGAACGTTCCGTAAGCATCGCCCTGATATTTCGTGTCATCCCACTGGATGTGCCCGGGCTGCTGATATTGCGCGAACGACTTAAGGGGACCGGCGGCTTTGATATAAGACGCGCAGGCGTTCCTAAATTGATCGGAAAAATCCTCGGTGCTGCACTCGGATTTCAAGTGGCCGCTCTGAATCAGTATTTCTTTCAAACCGATCGCGGCAGTTTCAACGAGTTTGCCAACGATCATCGTTGTGCGTGAGGCAACGGTCGGGCCACTGTTCGGAACGATATGTGTATCGGGTTGGGCAACGTCGACCTGGTCGTAATCAATACCAAGGGCATCTGCCGCGAGCTGGGCGAAAACCGTGCGCGCGCCCTGCCCGATTTCGGTACTGGAGGCGAGGACGCGGACGCGGCCAAAAGGAGTCGCTTCCACTGCAACAACGGAGGCGAGATTTTTTTCGCCGGAGCCAGTGAAGCCTGCGCCATGAAGGAAGACGGAAAAGCCGACGCCTTTCTTAATCCTGCTGTTCGGATTGCGATTGTGATCCGCATAGTTCGCTCTTTTCGCGTGGTATCCGAGAGCGTTCAAAGCCGTGCCCATCAGGCCCGGAAGATCCGGGTTCTCGCGCAGCGTCTGCCCGGTCGCGGTCACATGACCCTCCTGCAGAAAATTTCTGGCTCGGAATTCTTCGGGGGTCAGGCCCGCTTGAAGCGCAATCCGATCCATGTGCATCTCCAGGGCAAAGAGACTCTGGGGTGCCCCAAAGCCGCGGAAGGCACCATAAGGAGCCGTATTTGTCGCCAAAGCCTTGGCTGTGATCCGGATATTCGGACAATTGTAGGCGCCGGCCGCGTGAATTGCACCGCGGGACAGGACGACCGGTGACATGGTGGCGTAAGCGCCGCCATCGAGCAGAAATTCTATATCCATCGCAAGTAACTTGCCGTCTTTGGAGAGCGCGGTTTTGTGACGGGTGATGGAGGGGTGGCGCTTTGTCGTACAGGCCATGTCTTCCGCGCGATCATATATGATTTTGACGGGCTTGCCTGATTTCAGCGACAAAAGCGCGGCATGACACGCGATCATGGAAGGATAGTCTTCCTTGCCGCCAAAGCCGCCACCGGTTTCGGTCTGAATCACGCGGACTTTTTCCTTGGGTAAATTGAAAGCCACCATCAAGGCGTGGTGGACATAGTAGGGACATTGCATGGAGCCCCAGACAGTGATTCCTGCCGGCGACACAGAAGCAATCATCCCGTTCGGCTCGATGTAGAGCTGTTCTTGTGCTCCGGTCCGGTACTCTCCTTGGACGACCAGAGCGGCCTCATTCCACAGTGGAGCGATATTGCCTTTTTCGATCACAAAAGATTTCAATATATTGTCTTTGCCCCAGATCACGGTTTTTTGATTCAGCGAATCCTCAATTGAGTGAATCGAGGGGAGTGGATCGATTTCGACTCGGACCTTGCGCCGGGCCTCTTCGAGCAGTTGGCGGTCAGGGTGTGCAAGTAAGAGAATCGCCTCATCGGGGTGTTGAACGTTTTCGGTCGCCAGGCATTGCTGGTCCTGAAGAATATGCGCCACGACGTTGGGACCGGGGAGATCATGCGAGGTGGCAACCGTGATGTCTTTCCACGGCAGGTCGCCCTCGTACGTGATTTTTTGAATTTTACCGCGAGCCACGGAACTTCGAACACTGACTCCGTAAATCATGTTCGGAAAACAAAGATCATCCACGTATTGAGCGCGGCCGGTGACCTTGTCTTTGCCGTCTTTGCGGATGACTGGACGTTTTACTGTCATGTGGTTTAAAAGTCCGAAATTTTGACCGAAATGTCTAATGAAAAGGAAGACTTTCTTGTGTGCAAATTAATATCCGACCAAACAAGTTCGTGACTTTCTCGGGTAGGAGGAGCTTTATGAAAGCATGCTGCGGATCTGATCCGGATTTACTTCCGAAAAGCTCTGAATCACCCGGTGCGCGGAGCGGAGCTTCTCAGCTGGATGAGAGGAGCTGATCGCAATCACCTTCATTTTGGCGGCATGCGCGGCGGCAACCCCTGCGAGCGCGTCTTCAAATACAACACAGGCGGAAGCCTCCAGCCCGAGCTGGGAGGCGGCTTTGATGAAAATTTCCGGATTGGGCTTGCCGTGGACGACATCATCTCCGGAAACAGTGCTGCTAAAGAGTTCGCGGCAGCCCAGTATGTCCTGAGCAACCTCGACATTCGCGCGTGGCCCTGAAGAGCCTATTGCCAGGCGGAAACCGGCTGCATGCAGTGTTTTCATCAGGTGAACCACACCAGGGAGTGGTTTGACGAGTTCAGGCGCAAGTTCGCGGTAAAGAGATTCTTTTTCGAAAGCATAATCATCGATCTGCTGCGGCGTGAGGGAGTCACCCAACCAGAGAGGGAATATCGCCCTGTTGTGCAGACCGAAAATTGTCCTGAAGAATTCCATTGTAAAAGGGATGCCCCGACGGGCGCCAAAAGTTTTGAAGGCCTTGAAATGTGCTTCGGTCGAATCCACCAGCACGCCGTCCATGTCGAAAATCACGCCTAATTGCCCGGCGCCTTTGGGAGAGCTCATAAACCTGTCTTAACGGGGTACTGCAGAAAGCGAAAGGGGTTTTTGACGAGCGGACCGCTCGACGTTATGATGGCAGACATATGGCGCATATTCAGCTTGAAAAAAGTGAGAAGTATCAACGCGTATTGGTCTGCGGCTCGCCCGAGCGTGCCGAGAAAATGTCGAAGCTCCTTGAGAATGCGAAACCGGTCGCGAAAAACCGGGAGTACCATTCCTATCTTGGTGGTCATCGCGGCAAGGATATTCTCATCATGTCTCATGGAGTGGGTGCGAGTGGAGCGGCGATCTGCTTTCAGGAATTGATTGATGTGGGTGCCAAAGTGATGATTCGCGTGGGAACCGCGGGCGGCCTTTATGACGAGACCCAGATCGGTGACATTGTCGTCGCAACATCCGCGGTTCGGAAAGACGGTGTTTCACTTCAGATGCTTCCACCGGAATTTCCCGCAGTGGGCGATCTGGAAATTTCGCGTTCGTTGATTGAGGGCCTGCGGTCGCAGGGTTGGGCGGGGAAAGCCGGAACCGTCGTAACGAGCGATCTTTTCTATCCCGGTTTGATCGACAATCAGCTCGAACTCTACTCCAGAGCGGGCGCGGTAGCAGTTGAAATGGAAATCTCGGTCCTCTATATCATTTCACAATTGAGACGGGTCAAGGCGGGGGCTCTTCTCGTTCTGGATGGAAATCCATTGAAGTGGAAGCAGGGAATCTATGATCCGAGGCCCGAACGCCTCGCTGCTTCCATGGAGACCTGCTTCAAAGCGGCGTTCGACACGTTGGCCGGGGCGGAATTGAATGTCTAAAGCAAAAATTCTGATCATCTACACCGGCGGAACTTTCGGAATGAGCCTCGATCATTCCCGCAGGGGGGATCGTCTGAGCGTGCCGGATCTTTCCCCGCAAATTCTTAAAAAGAATTTTTCCAGGCGAGTGCCGGAACTTGAGCAAATCGCTCACTGTGATGTCGACGTGCTGATGAATTGCGACAGTGCGCATATAGGACCCCAGGACTGGTGCAAAATTGCCCAGAAAATCCGGACTTCGTGGAAGAAATATGACGGCATCGTCGTGCTTCACGGAACCGATACGCTGGCGTACACGGCCAGCGCCTTGTCCTTTCTGCTGAAACCCTGTCTCAAGCCGGTCATTCTGACAGGGGCGCAAAGGCCACTCACTGCCTTGAGAAGTGATGCCCGGAGAAATCTTGTTTCTGCCGTGGAGATCGCGTCCAGTGGTCCCGGATTCATTGCAAACCGCGTATCAGTTTTTTTCGATGACAAATTATTCCAGGGGAACCGGGTGCACAAGCAGAGTGCGACGGAATATCACGCTTTTGAAAGCCCCCATGCGGAGCCGCTCGCTGTTGTCGGAACCGAGATCAGATATCATCATCCAGAACGTCCCAGTCGTAAAAAAGTCCGGAAGCCGGTTCATCTCGCGCCGTGTTTCAATTCCAAAGTCGCCTTGATTCATGTGACCCCAGGATTTCCGGCCGAAATATTCTCAAAGCACCTGCTGCCCCAGCTTGAAGGAATCGTCTTGAATGTTTTCCCTTCGGGAACGGCTCCAACTCATGACGAGAAATTCTTGGAAATGCTTCGTACGGCAAGGAAACGAAGTATTCCCGTAGTGGTGGTAACAGAGGCGGGAGTCAGGGTGAATCCGGCAGCTTACGAAGCCGGTCGGGCTCTGATGGCCGAGGGTTGTACGTGGGCCGGCGACTTGACTACCGAGTGCTCATTTGTAAAAACCGCGCTCATCCTGGGGCAAAAGGAAGGGAAAAAGCGCTTCTCGCAACTCTGGGACATGCAGTTCGCCGATGAAGGCTGACCTCGGGTCACCATTTCACGACAAGTGAAGTCACGAATATCGTATCGAGCTTCTGACGGGCAGGGGGCAGAACCTCATTACTGTAGCGCAAGACATAGGTGAGTCGCAGCGAAAGAATTTCGGTTAAAAGCGCAGTGATCGCCGTACCGGCATTGGCCTGCCAGTAAGAAGCTTCCGTGAGGTTGGGCAGCCCCTCCAGCCAGAGCAGTGCATTTGTCCGCCAGCTCCACGGGAAAATGGCCTCCGTGTAACCTCGTAGATAATGAAATTTGCGCTGATCGTCTGAATTTCTGTTTTGGATCGTATAGCGATATCCGGCTTCTGTCGCCCAGGTCATCCACTCGGAGCGGTAAAGGATCTGCCGCAGGCCACCTGTCGAGTCAAATTGCTGCGCGAAGCCGGCAAACGGATTTCCCCGAAATTCCTCCTCCGCATAAACCCCGAACGTCTCGCTTAAAGACGAGTCAAAGCGAACGGCGGCGCTCCAATACTTTGCAGTAAGCTCATCCTTTGCCGAACCACGAAGATAGAACGCCTGGAAACGGGCGGAGTTTGCAAGCCAGCGATAATAATTGGTTTGCCGGAGGTCTAGAGTGCTATGAGGCGAATTGCCGGTGAGAGCAAGAATTCCAGCGGAAGTCTCGTTGGAGAAGCCTTCATCGTATTCTGCCGCATAGGCCCGAGGATGCGGTTGAATACTGATTATTAAAAAAATGATGCACAGTATCCGAATTCGACGCATAACCCGCCCGTCTTGTTCTGGATATGATGGTGCAGTTCACGTGCCTGATATCCATTTTCAACGGTATCAAACTTATGTATGCTGAATTCCTTATGGCGAAATGGAATAAAATTGATTGGTTCTGTTCTGATTGTAATGAGTACTGGATGACAACTGAGAACTGCGCTCCTTGTGCCCAGCTCAGCAGTTGGTGTCATTGCGGTTGTAGAACTCACTGCAAAGGCGAGCTCAGGGAAATTCCAAAGACCGATCTGGTCGCGAGCCCTAAATGCCATACTTGCGGACAGGACCTGCGGGCAGGTGCGGACCTTTGTTCCCATTTTGAGAGATCCCAGGCAGTTTAGGATTTTAAGGGGCCGATATTACTAATAAACTCAGCTAACCACAGCCCTTTAGTAAAACACGCAGATTGTCGATAGGTCTCTATGAACGCTCGACGATCTATCGCTTTGTTATATCTCGGATTTCTGGCCAGCCCCGCATGGGCGGAAACCCCCGGAAGTCTGGATTTGAAAATTCTAGAAAATCAACTCGGCAATCTGAAGGGCGCGACCGAACCTGCCTGTTCGAGTTGCGCTGAAAAACCTGACAGCAACTTGTGTCAGGATCTTCGGAAATTTTCCTGTGCTCCCGGTGACTTTGACGACGGTACTGGCATTGGCGTCACGGGAAATATTATCCAGCAGAAAGTTGCGGACCTCCGTAGCAAGTCCAGGAATACCTTTATCGAGGGGTTTTCCAAAAGGCTGGGCAGTGCAGACGAGTCTTATGAATATCTCAGGAAGCTCGCCCAATCCACGCTAGGTCTGGTCGACGCGCCCCAATGCAAGAATCAACTGCGCGATCCTGCGTGCGTGAAGCTGCTGAGCAGCGGTCTGGCGGACATTTCGCTCAAAAGAGTATTCCCTTCTGCAGAGTTACAAATGACGGGCGCATCATCGTTTATATTTGGGTACTCGCTTCGTGACATTGACCTGCTCACTCAGAATTCACTTTATGAAAACATCGAAGCGGATTTAAGCAAAGGGGTGCAGCGCGCCATCACCGATCAAACAATGCAAAAAAAAATTGCAAAGAAAATTTTCCCGGATATCCGCATGCTCATAGCTGCAAAAATCAAAGAAAATGTGGCAGATCCGAATACGCAGCGGCAGCTGATTGATAAAGTTAACGGGATCCAGTTTGGGGGTGTCGATTGTACCCTGATGGGCGGCTACATGGGGGCCCTAAGCGTTTCGATCAATTCCCTGATTATTCCCAATGCCTATTATCAGCATAACAAAAATGAATTTCGGTATTGCAACGGATTTCTGCTTGGTAATCAGAGTGAATTCCAGATTGCGATGGTGATTGCTCACGAGCTCGCCCACAGTATTGATCCCTGCAATATAGCGAAAGGTCCCTCGGCATTTCGGTTCAATTATTCATCGAAGGAGGAGGTCAACGCTGAAAAGGAATATCCTTTTCAGGGTCTCTTGGAATGCCTGAGGAAAGAAGATTCTGTGCGCGCGAGCAAAATGCCAGTCAATCCCCAGATCGCGGTGGAGCAGAAGAAAATTGCTGATTTGAAAGCAGCAATCGAGGAAATAAAGAGAGCCATCGCTAAAATAGAGAAGAAACTGAAAAAGTCCTCACTCGATCCGAAGGAGCGGGTCGTCTTGAGAGAAAAAAATCTCACTTTGAAAGAAGAGTTGATGGAAAAGAAAAGTGAGCTGGACAAGTTAAGTGGAGGCGTTGGATTTGGTACTTCACTTGTCAAGACGGAAAACCCGCTTTTCTGTGACGGAGACCAGATCGGGGAAGCGTTTTCAGACTGGTTGGCTTACGAAGTGATTCCCGATTACATGGCGAGCAAGCATCCTTCTCTGACAGAGGAGCAGTTTCAGACGGGTTATGCTAATGCGTTCAGGGGTTTTTGCAATACGATGGAGCAAGGCATTCCCCAGGTCCGCGGACAGGAAGTTGCTTTCGATGTCCATCCAGCAATGGAAGATCGCATCAACAGCATGTTGCTTGCGAGTCCGAAGATTCGAGCACAAATGGGGTGCAAGGCCCCGAGCAAGAGACGTTACTGCCCTGCTCTGCCAGGAGGTAAGACAAAATGAAAATCGCAACCAACTGGATGGTCTTTCTGGTCTTCTGCAGCATGGGTACGGGAGTGTATGCAAAGGATAAGAACCTACGCGAACTGCAGTTGAGTGTCACCTATGGAGACAAGCAATCCAAATTTTCAGTTCAGGAGATCAACGGCGGAGCGCTTGTTGAATTTCATTCAAATTACAATGAACATCGCAAGGTGCTGATAAAACCTGAGGATTTGAAATACATTCTGGAAAAGGCAGCAGCACTGGACGGTGGCTCGGACAAAAAGTCGGATTGTCCCCGGGAATTTCTTTCGATTTCGAGCACGGGTATCGGCGGCAAAAATCTCAAGTCACTGGTTTGCTTCACCGGCCGCCAACCCAATCTCAAAACCCTGACCGTCTTGAGCGATTTGCTGACAACAGTCATTCGGCTGCGCTAAGCCGGTTTTGAATATAATTCACCGGACCGCGCCCATCTGCTTGGTTCCGTCATTCGCAATCGTGACGCTTGTCTCAGGAAAGACCTCTTTACCGCTGGTCTTGGTATCCGTGGAGACGACGTTGGAAAATCCGCTTTCCTCACCGGGCCGATAAGCGGTCGCCGAGAAATAATAGGTTCCGGCGCCTAGACCGGTCACCTCCGCTTCTGTCTTGTTGCCGACATCGATCCAATTTGAATACATCCCAGGCGTCGTGCCCCAGTAGATTTTGTATCCGCTCAGTGAAACGGGTGCGCCACTGGGATCCACTGGAGCATCCCAGGCAAGTTTGACGACGCAGGAATTTGTTTCCGTGCAAGAGGAACTGGTTGGATCTGCTGGCTCGTCGCTCGAGCCACCTTTGGTATTTCCGCAACCCGAGAGGGTCGACAGGGCACCGAAGGAAATCAGCCCCACAGAGGCATAACTGGAGAGCTTGCCAAGCCCCGTATCAAGGCCGAGACTCGGCAATTTATTTTTTTGGGGTTTCAGTGAATATTTTGGCGCAGGTTTTAAAGGACAGACCTGGGCAGTATTCGTTCTCTTCGCGAGTGGTAGAGGTCTTGCGATCACCTTGGGGCGATTAACTATGCTTGTTCGCAGTCCCCGACTGAGTTTGCCTGAACCGGCGGTGCCGCTTAAGGCCAGCAAGGTGCCGAGACTGCTTGCGGCGGTGTTCACTTGCGCATTTTTGGCGCGGTTTTCGAGGGCAAGGGCGCCTGCGAAATCGCCTTTCAGTCGAGCTATTTTTGCCTCTTTGCGGAGAGCTCTTGCTTCTTTATGGGACTCCAGGGAGTCTTTTCCAGATTTATAAGCGAACAGCCCCGAGGCACCGGTTGCCAGAGTTTTTGCAGCAGTGAGATTGACGGCCGCTGTTCCGGCCAATCCTCCTCCGAGACCGCCGCCGATGATTGCGCCGGTTAATGCCTGATTGAGGGCCTCTCGGCCATGTAAGTTGATTTCGTCCGCAAGTTTGCAATGAAAATCTCGCCCGTCCTTCCGAACTGCCGCGTATCCAGCCATCCTGCCCAGCGCATCCAGACCGCCCAAGCCCATACCGCCGGCAGCTGAGGAGGCAGAGGCCACTGCTACTCTTGCTGCGACTCCCGCTACCGCACCCACTGGAGTGAAAAGGCCGAGATAAGAGAGGGCCACGAGATCTGCGGAAAGTATGGAACTCGCGTAGAACAGGCCAACCGAGGCGCGCTTTGCGCCTTCCTCGGCGCGCTTGCTCGCATTTTGATAAACTTGCGACAGAACGGCATACATGTTTTTGACCAGAATTTTTTTGGAATCAGGATCAAGTCCGCAACTATCGACCGCTTTTTTGAGATCAAGGGTTGCTTGATCGAGTTTCCGGTCGTCATCCCGGAGGCCCACCGATCCTCCGAACATTTTATTGCGGTTCTTTGTGTAATCGGCGGCAGTATTATTAAACTGCTGAATGGAGCGGGCGAGTGCCGGATTGGCTTTGAGTCCCTCGTTAATGATGCCGACTCGGATCTGTGCGGCCTCTGCCAATATGACTGCCACTGCAGTTGAACTGAGCTTTTTCTCATGTCTCGCCACGATCTTAGAGATTGCACGAGAACGTTGTGGTTCGGCTTTGTTCTTTTTGGACGCACCGAGAAGCTCTTGGTGCATTTTTTTGATTTCAGCCCGATCTGCTTTCGTCAACTCGCGCCCGCAGGAGGACCCGGTAACGGCCAGTGCGGACTGGGTCGCCTGGATGAGGCTGCTCATGGAGGAGTCCCCCTCCTGGCAATGCTGTAAATCAGCTGCATGGGAATTCATTCCCAAAAGAATGAGCGATAAAAGGCCGAGCAAGGACATAGATGATTTTGCTTGATACCCCATAAAAACCCCCGATTGTGCGATGCTTCTAGTTTCTGCAAAATTGAAGCCCATCATGAATTCGACTGAAAACCCTGAAAATTCGGGGGTGGTGGGGGAGTCCACTGTCCAAGGATGATACAGTCGTCAACCCGGTTACTGTCGATGCGCCGCCCTCCCAAAAATTCACTTGCTCAAAAAGAGCCGAACCATTTCTCTGGTAACAGAGGAATTGGACCGGAAGGGCGCCTATCGTCCGTAAACCATGACCAAGCCGATCTGGCTGAAGGAGCACGCTTGGAAATCTGCCGTTCACTTTTCTGAACTCAACCACAATCAATAAAAACCAATAAAATCAAAGATCACGTGGGTCGCATCCTTGGTTATTCAAGGCTATTTTAGGTCATTTTTAGATGACTTGTTCCCCGGATGTTCCCCGCTCTTGACTTACTAAAATGGATAAGTTACTAATAATAGTAAGATGGGAACAAAGCCTAAACAATGGCAAGTCAAGATTGAGGATGAGGCTGCTAAGATATTCCAGGCTGGCGTGCTCACCCGAGATGATCTTGAAGTGATCAAAGAATGGCGGAGGACGATCATCGAAGGCGGCGGTCCAGAGGCATTGCTTTCACAGCCTGGACGCTGGGCCGATCATGCGCTTCATGGAGAGTGGCAAGGCTATCGCTCATCGAGTTTTGGCTATCGCGGTCGGATCATTTACCGCATTGAGAATGAGATTATTACCGTCGTCGTGGTCAGGATTACCCCCGAACATGATTACAAAAAACGAAAGTAGAGGTGCCCGATGGCTACAAAAGACCTTTTAGATTATTTACCCAAAGATAGTACTGCCGGAAGCATTACACGGGCATTCCGCAAGAATTTCAAGATTACCCTGAAGGAGCTTTCCAAGCTCACGGGAATCCCCGAGTCAAATCTGAGTGCCATCGAGAACGATAAGCTTGAGATAGGCGTTAAACGGGCCACGCTGATCGGGGCGGCGCTGGGGATCTCCCCTGAGTCTTTGCTCTTTCCCAATGGGAAAAGTCAGTATGAAAAGGAAGCCGAGCGCGTTCGTCATGCGGCTGAGAAGCTTTTTGCGGCTAAGAAGAAGCAGCACAAGGGCAGTCAGGATGAGGCGGCTTAGGAATTAGTCCAATCGACTGGGCCCATCGCGTACAGGATGGGAATCCGATTTCTAGTCTTCTGGGCCGATCAATACGCCCAAATTCATTAACTTTTTGTTGTACTGACGAAGGCTTTCGATAATCTGTTTCATTTGCCGTTTTTCAGCTGAAGTCATTCCTTTTGTATCATTCAGGAGATAGCTTCGTATTCGACTTTGCCCGAGCTCAACCTGTCGCCGCAATGAAAGTTCCTCTTTGGTTGCCGCTTTCTGAATGACTTCAGAAATACTCCCAAGTGCATTCTTAACTTCAGTCAGGGAAGAAGAAACAGAGAGGGCATTAGCTTCACTAGCCAGGTTGAAAGCCGTCCAAGACAAGCGTTCGAGCTGCTCACGCTCTCCTCCATTCAATTTATCCCAATTCGCAAAGAGGTAGTTTGAAAGCTCTCGGGAAACCGCTTGCAGCTGGCCCATCCACGTGCTGATTGACGAAGTTAACACCGTAGAGGACGGCTGTGTACAGGCACATGTCATGTCCTCACTCAGGCCTTTTCCTCGATAGCGTTTAAGTGTTTCATTTGCGTCTCCAAGAGTGCCACACGCGTCCTTTTTCAGTCGGGCATTCCTTTTTTCCTGTTCTCCGAGTTCCTTGGATCGGCGCAAAAAATTTGCATCCAAATATTTCTCGTTATCAAAAGTTTCCCCAACCTTTGGGCGGGTCAGGACCAAACGGCCCGTAATTTCCTGAATTGCGCCATTTGACAATTTTCGTCCGACACCTGTCGACGACAGCTGAACATATCGCAAGGCCTCGTGAATAAGGAGGCCTACTCGCGAGGAGTCGCCAAGATCATTCCATATTGGGCGCGAAATGCGTGCGCCAAAAACAACATCGTAAATTGCGCCAGCCACCAGCTGTTTAGACGACAATGATTCCTTTTGTTCCGCCGTCATTTCATACTCAGGCAAAATCTTAAGTCGATGTTCTGTGTATAATAGCGGCATTCGAACCAAAGCTTCGCGAATAAGCCCAACGACGACAGGCGAGGCGTCACGCCATTCATCCAGCTTCCGCATCGCTTCAGAATAGGCTGGATCCTCTTTAATGCGAGCGCGCTCAAAGCCAACCACCTTGAGAAATTCGGTATCTGGCATCGACAGCGGGCGACCAAAAGTAAAGGAATCGACAAAATCTGGCTTCAGGAGGGCCAAATCCAGCAATATCGGTTTCGCCCCTTGGCTTTTTATCAGAAGGGTTCCTCCTCCGCTTGTGTCTCCTCCTTTGTCGCTTGCTGCAAACGCAGCGACGGACGCTAAAAGAGTGAAAAAAGACATCGCCTTGAAAATAGGCCTCGCTAATGTCAAAGAACGCCAAAAACATCCCATCTTTACACCCCGATCCATTGTATATGGCGATATTGGTATTGCCAAGTGAGCAGACAATCGTGTTTGTGGCCCTAACTATTGACAGCGACTGACCAGAAAACCACCCAAGAATGTGCCTAAAGAGTGTCCGTGACCGTCCATCGTTTCAACAATAGAGCTGGAGCCCATGTTCGTAGCTTCACCGACCTGAAATACTCATATGGATGACCGGCTTGTCAATTAGGTTGATACGTTTTTATAAGTGTCTCCGTTTTTTGATAAGTTAGGTTTTCGAGT
>MEPO01000020.1 GCA_001769805.1 Bdellovibrionales bacterium GWA1_52_35 | reverse complement strand
GTCGATCCCGAAAGCCAGACGCTGAGTGCGATATTCCATTCCTGAAGAGGCCGCGCCAGCGGCGTTACACCAAAAACCCGGGCCCCCGCACCGATCTCACCCGGTGCCGCGCTCTTTGGCTTTCGTCACCCGCGAAAAGCCAGAGTGCAGAGCAGGGTGTTCGAAAACCCGTGTCTATTCGGCCAAGTTGCAGACCTGTATAGGAAATCAGCGCATTCCTGACGGCGAGCCCCACTCTCGGGGATTTCTTTAATGACCAAAGCTTCAGGATTTCTTAACCGGCGTAAGCTCAAACGTGCGTGATCTGAAGGAAATTTTATCCGGTTTTTTACGACAAAACTGCCTCAACAAATGAGAATCCGAAATTTTCGAAAATCATTGTTCGTCTTTCGATACAACACGTGAGCGCGTGAGCGCCGACTTACTGGAGAAAATCGTCTTTAGAAAAAACTTCCACGAAGACAGACTTTTTCGCGCGCCCGGGCTCTCTTGCCCCTCATTGAACCCTCTGTGATCGAGTGATGAGCGGCCATAGGAGCATGCCCTTTGGTGAACCGCCGGATATTATTGCTAGAAATAGTAGGACAAGGCGTATCGGTCGTTCTACAGACACGGTTGTGGTACCCTTAGGAAGGAGGGGTATGAGAATCATCGCAATTTACTTGGCACTCGTTGCTTGTAGAACCTCATTTTCAAGTGAGGGAGAGCTGTTTGACCTCGCCGGATTTTTTATTCGCGACGGAAACACTTGTGTTGTCATAACTCATGCCAATTCCTTAGACGAGAAGCGCTTCCAATTTAAGACCTGCCCATTGGAAGCAGAAGTCCCCAATCGAGCCTCCATAAAACTTCGTGCACTTGTTGAAATACAAACGCCGCCGGGGTCCGCAATTATTGTACGTCATTCCAAGATCTCGCCCCATTTGTTAATTCCCGGCGAACATGCGATCGAAAAGGTCTCCAGGTAGCAAATTATGAGATTCTACCACTTGACCTTAGCCGCCCTCCTACTTGCGCTCATCCCAAACGTCTTCGCATCTCAAAAATTTGCGATAACATTTGGTGGCAACTGCAACGAAGGTAAGCCGAGTGAGGCCGCTCTTGACGAAGCCTTTGCTAACGCACAGGTCGATAGCAGCATTGCCCTAAAGACCGCAGGTTGGGACGTTACGCCTCTTTACGACAAACAACACGAACGATTTGTTCAAAAGGCCGCTGGGAAGATATCAAAGACCCAAATTCGACCAGCCAGCAGGCAGGCTTTATATGATGCACTTGATGAAATTATAGGTACAGATAAGAGAGCGGGAAAAGCCAATGACAACTCACAGCTGCTGATAACTTTCGCAACCCACGGGTCCCAGGCTGACCATTGGAACAGTCACGGAATTTGTTTGAATGACGGGACCATTCTGGATTTGAGTGACTCGGGGCTGCAAGAACGGCTTAAGCGTGCAAAGAACGTGAAGCACATGAAGCTCGCTTTTTTAGATGACAGTTGCTACGGCGGCGGATCGATACCCGTTTTGAAAAGTTATGGTTGCGTAATTTCAGCACAGTCTGCCCTCCTTGAGTCTCACACGATACAGGCATCCCCTGGATACGGGTCCATGGCAGCGCACAATGCGTTGAAGATTTTGCTGTCGCGTGCAGCGCAGAATAAGATGAGCGATTTAGGCGCGACTTCAATGGATGATGTATTTTTGGCCGCGTTGTGGCTTGGCCCGCGAAACGCGGACGGAACTCTACCAGAAGCCCAGAGTGCTAAGCGCCTAAGTGGCGGCGGAACCTACGGAATCTATGACAACCATACTCATGCCCAGTCATCAGATTTTGAATTCAGTGGCAAGCTTACGGATCACGCGCTCACTCTGAGCGACAGTAAATTGGAGTTACCGGATTACAAAGCAGGACATGATGACATTCAGGCCTGCGCCTCAGCAGCTTCTTCAGATTTAAGCGGGGCCCTTGCGGGCCACGTCGAACAAATTGCGGCCCGCGATCGATTGGAGGGCCTGTGTAGGGATGCGTATGGCAAGGACTGTGTGGTCGATTCCCGGGACGACGCCCTTCGGACTCTCAAAAAGGCGATATCAGAAATCACCAGTTTGACTCGACGTCACCAAAGCCTTCTTGAGCGGGGGGACGCGATCAGGGAAAGCCTCTACACTCACGCGCCAAGGATATCCATTCCCATCAAAACCTTGCCTGAGAAGCTGGGCTCGAACCTCGCATTTTATCTTGATGACAGTTTCAATTTATTGAAGTCTCCCGCCGCCAAGTGGCACCTGCAAGACGGGAACTTGGTAATCCCACTCCCGTTTGGAGAAATGGCCCGCTACAGCTGGGCATCGGAATTGCTCGGGAGCATTCAATTTCTGGTGTGTGGCGAAAATAAAGCCTGCAAAAACGAGACGTCGGCCAAGTGGCAGCCCGTTCTTGATAAGTATTTTGACGATAAAAGAGCAGCCATGACGGAGGGGGAAAAGGAATTTCAAACAAGGGAATACAAAAAGTTGAGGGCCCTTAAGAACGAAGCGTATGCGCTGCAGCCGGAATTCTATAAAGCCAAAGAGACGATACAGCGGAACCTATTGCAGATCAGGGCTTATCTCTATTTTGACGAAGCCCGTAGCCCGTTGAGGAAATCCCATCAATGCCGAGACTTCACGTTTTGATGGGATTTGCGCGCGAAGCGGATTCATAAAACACAGCGAATGTGACCAGTCCGGCTTACCATTAAAAGTAAGCTGCCGATTAGCGGAAGCCGGCTCTGCCTCCCTCCGCGTTTTCTGAAAATTTAGGACTCTCCAGCAAGGTTCACGATTGTGGTGAAAATCCCCTCAGGTTTCGGCGTCGACAACGTCCATCGATATCGATCGAGGCGAATAGTCGAAACATTTGGTTTAGTGGAGCTAATTTCCCTCAAATAACGCCTTGCGCAATGGATTGGTAGATTATATACATCACTCCAACGACGGAGAAGCATTTATGCGAGTTTCCAATTTGGTGGTGTTAGTGCCGCTGTTTGTTTCATTGGTTGCGAATTCCGCTGCTGGCACTGAAACCAAGTATGCAGCTAGAATGGAGTCGTTCGTCGGTGCGCCATGCCGAAACTCAAACACGCCGACTTTGAATGAGATGATTGACTGGCTGATAGTCTCATCAAAAGACGATCGACATGATTCGCGAATCATCAATCGCATCGAGTTTATTGATCAACCCGAGTCCCTTCTCCATTTATTCACAATATTGACCAGCTATCATGACCCATTTGGCAAAATGGACGCAAATGTCGACTCTAATCCGTTACATTGGAGCTGGAGGCAATTCAAAAAAATTCCAAGATACTTTTCACGATCGACATCTGTCATCGAAGCAATGCAAGACATCTTTGGGAACGAACTCGGAGTTGCGTTGCTTTATATCGCTGCAAGGAATGGTCTAAATGCCTCCCACCTCGCTTATAACCTCGAACCTCACGTGGGTAACCCCGTTCCCTGGGATTTTCATGATTTGCTGAAATTATATAGGGTGATCGACGATTTTCCTCCTGGGTCTTTTTCATTCAGCGACAAGCGATTTACAAGAGATTCCAGCTTTAAGGAGGGGATCATCGGAAATGCTGTAATTAACATTTACGATCCTTGGCTCCGAATTGAGCCTTGGTTTCAGGAGTATGCAATCGCACACGAGCTTGCGCATAACCTTGCCTATCAAAACGGATTATCACTAGATGGATCGACAGACTGGAAATCAATAGGGCGTTGGGAAGAACTGCCTCCCGGTACGCCGAATCCAAATCCAGTTCCAATTGAGGATATATTTAAAGGGAATTGGATCACACGAGCTCCAAACGAGACCGTTTCCTTATACGCGCAATCTAATCCAAGCGAAGATTTTGCCGAGAGCGTGATGGCTTACAGATATGATCCAGAAATCTTGCTCCAAAAGAGCGCAACCAAGTACACGTTTATACGAGATAGCGTCTTTCACGGTCTTCAATTCCTAAGCAGTTCCGATTGCGGCATTGCTTTCAACCGACCATGATTTCATCAATGAATCGCTTGCTGGAAATTGCCATTCGAATGAGCTTTGAAAATCGTCCCCAAGGGACGTGATGTAAACACTTCGATGATCCGGAAGAAATCGTAAAGGATCACGTCGATTTTTCGACGGGGCTCCAGCGTCATGGCCATAATCTCTCATTCATTTGAACGGGACGTCCGAGAACCCCGGGGCGCGTCTATTTTCGACGGCCTCGCAAGCAAGCTCCGATTCAATTTGCTCAAGCTCACGAGTCCGATCTGATGCGCCCGCAAGGCTTCCTTCCTCATTGAAATTGTTGCGTCCACAAGCCCACCAGTCAGCCCGAGCAAGAGCGCCCACTGAATTACCGTTCCTATCAACTTCGCCATGTATTCCTCCTTCAGCTTGTCGCATTTGAGAGTGGAAGGAATGACGGCGATGGCTCGGATCATCGAGTAAGCCAAAATGTAGCCAGAAAATAGCCACGCCCGATGATGCCGGGTGATACCCAGTGATGATCACTGGATCTCAAATTCCTAAGCCGTTGAAACCATTTGTTTGAATTTTCGCTATCTTGCGTCGTGCGAGGTCTATCTTCTGAAATCAAATGGCGGAGAGGGTTTGAGCCCTTCCCGCTTTTTTGAACCCCGCGATATTGCGTGATTCTTTCGTAGGCAAGTATTGTGTTGGTAGCAACCGGTAGCATCAAAATGAAATACATTTCTCAGCCCACCGGCTGCCCCATACGTTTGATTATGATATGCCCTTGGTGAATGTGAGAATCTGGGCTCCCGTTTCGGTCGGGATCGTGTATCCCAATCGCTCGGTTGTGCCCTGAAGCTCTATTCCGGCCTTTCTAAGATAGACATTGGTTGTCTCCATGTCCGAATGCCCGACGGTCGCCATCACTCGCACCAGCGGCTCTCCTCGTGCGAGAAGATTCGTGATGAATGTGGCCCGTAAGTCATGGAACCTGATATCGGAGACTCCGATGGCTTCACAAAAAGCCCTAGTCACCTTTGCGCCCTCTCCCCGCGTCCATTCCTGGTGATGGGGAAGGACAAACTCGGTATCTCCTCGCTTGAGCTTCAGCTCCTTGAGGAAATGACTGAGATCGTCGCTTATGGGCACAACGCGTGACTTCTGGTTTTTTGTGCTCTTAAAGCCGTTCTTGGAATTCCAAGAACGGGTGACGCTGATCGTTTTTTCTTCGAGATCAATGTCAGTCCACTTAAGTGCATATAGCTCGCCTGATCTCATCCCGGTGAACAATGCCAATACCCAGATGGGATAAAATCGATGGTTCGTGGTTTTGGCCTCTATGAGAAAGGTTTTCACCTCTTCATTGGTGAGAACCTTCTTCTCAGGCTCGGGAACTTTGATCGTAAGCCCATTGCAGGGGTTCTTCTCAAGCTTCCCGTGATCCACAGCCATCTGAAAGACCCGCTTGATCACTTTCAATACCCACTTTCGTGTGTGCTGCGTGGTTTCTGGCGGCATTCTTTCGTTCAGCAGTTCATGCACGTCGAGTTTGGTGAAGGATTTTAATTCCTTCTTTGCCCAATCCTCTGGAATCCATTTCGCCAAGGTCTTCTCGTACGTGTACAGGGTTGAAGGTTGATACTGCACCTTCATGATACTTTGGCACTCGATGACCCATTCTCCCCAGCGGGGATCAATGCCGCTTTCTTTGAGCAGTGCGAGTTCACGCTTTAACTCAAATTCGGCATCTTTCGCTTTGTGGATGGAGAGAAGTCCGCGCCGGCGCATCTGCACTCTCTTGCCCGCGCGGTCACGTCCGTTGACGTAGACTTCATAGATCCGAATGCCGTCTTTTATCTTCGATTGAATTGCCATTGTGCTTGCTCCTTTTCATGAGCCAGACACAGCAGCACGCCAATACCTCCGTTACGGAATCCTTGCCTTCGATTGTCAAAGAACAAAACCGAATAAGGCCCGATCCTACTGCTGGCTTTTAGGCTTGGCAATATGCTGCTGTGATTGAGTCAGAGAGACACAGAGGGGGGTATAAAGTCAGAAACCCCGCTGACCTATACCCTGCCTCAAGTGTTTTGATTCGAAAGGGATTTTCCATTTTCGAAGAATTTCGAAAAACGAATCTATCTAGGATTGTCCCTTTGTAAACCCTGTGAAAGCCCCTCGAAAAACCCTACTAAACACCCCACATTTTTCTCCGGAAGTAGGAACCGTGAGCCATCGTCTTGCAGAAGCGGAGCCTTCCAACCCGCTCTTATGAAATCCATCAAATCAACAAACCGGTGGGGATCAGGATTTCGATCCTGATAGAACTTCATGGCCTGCCTCAGCCGATCCCGAATCAACGGCGTTCCCGTGAGCCACAGTACGTAATCAACCTCTTTGCAATAGGCGTACGATCGCATTTGCGAATAGAGTCGACTCTGCGCTTTGTCTGAGGTCTCCACTTCAATTGCAACAATCCAGGAACGCTCGGGTGTCAGGATTCTTGTAAATCCATCAGGTCTGCGATCCTTTAACTTTGGCACCCACTCCGGATATAAATCCTGATCTTTCCTCTTGAGTTCCTGCTCCGTGACGAATGTGACTCCGGGAAATCGAAGTCTTGCCAGTTCTCCTAAATGAAAGGCCAGTACCAACTGGTCATGCAGGCAGCTCGCAGTGAGACACCCTTCTTCCTTGAGATCCCCCAAGGATTCGCGGATTGCTTGGAATCCCTTCTTGGATAGCTGCCACCAGGTCGGCTGCCTATTCTGTTCGTGGATGGGTTCGATGAATTTTCGTTCACTGAGCCTGCGCGTCCGCTGGTAGATCGTTGAGAGCGGGGCGTGCTCACCTTCAAAAAACTGCAAATCCGTGGCTCTGGCAAGCTTCCAGCGCCACAAGAAATGAAGAATTTTGACGTCCGTGTCGGTGAACATTCCGGATCGCCCATATGGATTTAGAAAAGGCCGGTGCAAGACCGGCTGGTCTTGATCGCTCATGAGTTAGTTCTCCTTGTTTGAATTAAACCGGCATGGATTGCCGGATAGGTTTAGGAGGGGCCCCGTGTCCAGTGGGAAAACGAGCCCTCCTATTATCGGGAGAGGGTCAACTTAGGAAACCTTGCCCTCTCATAATTGGGAGGAGTACAAAACGATCCCCCGCGCTGTCCCCGGTTGACCGTAGAAGAGGGCAAAGAAGCCAAAAAGCGCATTCCCCTCACTATAGGGAGGTGTGATAATATGTCCCCGTAAAGTCCCCGGCAGATCGAGAATTCATCAACGAAATCAGCTCCGCAATTTTTCAATTTTCAAGATTTCGATCCGAATCACCCGACCGGAAAGAGCACGAGAAATTTACAAAATGCGCTGACTCAATAATCATGTCCCCGTCTGGATCCCACAGATCCGACGAGTTTTGGAAGACAGACCCCCTCATTATCGGGAGAGGGGGAACTCCTTTGTCTGACAGACCCATAATCCAGCCCCCGATGATACCCGTCCTGCGAGAGTCGCAGAGGGGACATTCCACATCGCCCAATCGGCGGTCCCCGATGAATCAGTGTAAACAAGGGTTACAAAGGCTTAGGCCAGGTCGGCCGGTGGCCCATCGCTGGACATTAGTTTGTCATCCATTGTTGACTGAATTTTAGGGTAATTTCCCTTGCGTTTAAAACGCTTACGGCGACTATTGGTGACCTCGCTCGGATAAAAAAACGCTGATTTTGGCCGGAATTATGCGTGTTTTTGAAATTCGTGTTCCAAAAGGGCACAGAGATCCAGGGACGAAACCTGTCTCCGCCGAAATCCTTTGAACCCTCGCGATCCCGGTCACCGCACTAGCGCGCCATTTCTTCTGATCCGCTTCCGGTCGGCGGCGAGCGGGGACGTGAACGCTGATTCCGCAAAAATACCGGACGTTATTGCGTACATTGACATGGATGACGCATTGCGATAAATCGTGACTTATGTCGTTCCGCAGTATGTTTGGATTTATCTGCTCTCTAGCATTAATCATGGGGCTTTTTGCGGAAAATGAAGGCTTCGCCTTTGGCAGAAAAAGGCCTTCGCACTGTAAAGTTCCGACTATTCAAGAGATTAAGGTTCCACTTTTTCCAGATCGTACCCAGACAAAACACGCATCATATCTGTTCGACTATCACCCGCCGACAAGTTCGACTTTTCCGACAGTGATTTACATATTAGGTGGCCCCGGACAATCAGCCATTTCAAGTGGGGTTGGTTTTTATTCTGCACCTGATGAATTTGGTTCCGTGCTCATTGATCCTCGCGGGGTGGGCTGTAATGAAAGTCGCGATTTTCAAAATGACTCTTCGATTTCCAGCGAATTCGTGGCCGACGACATTGTTGAAGTGATTCGAAGTCTGCAGTTAAGTAACTATATCATTTATGGCATTTCTTACGGAACGGCCGTTGGCACAATAGTAGCTTCGAAGGTCGAATCCGTTGGTCTTCCAAAACCTTCAGCTCTAGTTTTTGATGGAGTGCTTGGGCGGGCGTTTGAAAACGAAGAAACATTCATGGAGTACTCTAGACGCTGGGATTCAGTAAGAAAAGTCCTTCCCGCTGGTATACAAAACAAGTTGGACAACAATGGCGACCTGCCTTTTGGTTTCTCTAAAGAGCAGTGGGGAACTTGGCTTGCCAACTCACTTCTTTCTCAGGGAATAAATGCGCTAGTAAGCACGTCAATTTACGACGTACTGGTGGCCGGCTTATCCGATCAGGCCTCTGCTGAAGACCAGGAAAGCCTGCGCTTGGCGGTTTTGGGCGCTTCCAATGATTTAAGTGGATCACTTGGAGTTAATAAGCGATTTTATGAGCAGATAGGATGCAGCGAGATTTTTTCAGCCTTTCATGCTGATCCGATCCTGAGCGATGGAGCTCTAGATTTTAATATCTCAAAACAATGTAAGTTAACTCAACCATTCGATAGCGCCCGGTGGGCATTTACCTCTCCTGTTTACTATTTTTCTGGTGAGATGGATGTAGCAACCCCACTGTGGCAGGCCGAATATCATCTATTGCATCATTCCATGGCTCCGCGCTGGTGGATAAGGATACCGGACGGAGGGCACGGCTCGATTCCTGGGCGTCTCATGTCGTGTGCGAAAATTATTTGGACTTCAATTACTAAGCTATCTGACCTTCAGCACAATGCGCTAGACTTCTGCGAACGAGATTTGCCGATATCAGTTCAGCATTACGCTGCGGAATGACCCGTCTGCCACGCAAACGCCGCAAAGATGGCCGCAAGCGCTGCGGCCTGCATCTATTTCAGAACGTTCTGCGACCCGAATGCTACAGGCCGGATGATTACCCACGGAAACGACAGAGCGGCAAGGGTCGCAATTTCGACAAAAGACCCACAATTCCCGTTTCTAAAATGGACCTTCAATGAAATCCAGCACCTATGCTTCAGCCATTGGCTACTTGCCCGCCGAGGGTTACTCGCAAGCGGGTTTCAACTTTCGCATACTTCGTGTGGGAATGAAGCCCAA
Organism: Bdellovibrionales bacterium GWA1_52_35; assembly: GCA_001769805.1. Lineage (GTDB taxonomy): Bacteria > Bdellovibrionota > UBA1018 > UBA1018 > UBA1018 > GWA1-52-35. The sequence goes on along the minus strand of MEPO01000020.1, from coordinate 9,166 downwards.
CTCATTCTCGCTGGCGTTTCGCTTGGGGAATTCTGGCCTTCTTGCCCCAAGTGACCGTTGGTATACCTACAAAGCGTTGGCCCCGGTGTTCGTCGACTCTCACTGCTAGGCTTGCAGCCGCATTATTCACGATCCAGCTTGGCCGTGTCTGTATTAAATCCTTGGTAAATAGAGTAGGAAGAAGTGGGTCCAATTCAATCTTAAGTTGCTGTAATTCTAAGGAAAGGCACAGTCCTGTGCGAGCAAAGAACTGTACGAATGAATGTTCCACCTTCGCGCAAAAATCATAAATTGAGTCCGGACTTCAAATCACCCGTCCAGATTCCAAGCGTCTGGAACCATGTGGGAAACCTGGGTTTCAGCGCGAAACAGTCCATCCCGCCAAGCAGCCTCTCTGGGGAAATAGCGTTAGAAAACCCTATCCGCCAGCCCTTTGTTTATTTGAACTCGCAAGTGAGCTGAGCGTTCTTCACGGTCGCATTGATCAACTGCATGCAGGTGTATGCAGTTTTCGGCTGGAAATTGCTCATACTCTTGACCTGTCGGAAGGCGATCGGCCTTTGCTTCAGCTCAATGTTGAGTGCGAGAGCATCTTCGACGACTCCCGGACTCAATGAAATCCGTGCCCTCACGCCGAAATCCTTCAGTTCCATCGATTCGCCAGCCGCGATCGGAATCTGCTTAACCAGAGATCCCGCAGTCTGTCCCGCTTTATCAATCTGCTTCAGCTCGCATTCGATTGCCTTAGCTTGGACGCTTTCGCACACGTCTTCATTTGCCATGGCGTGGTGCGAACCAAAAATCGCCATTAAAAGTGCCAAAGAAATAAAACTCGATTGCATACGACCTCCAAAAGTAGACGGGTTTTATGCTGCACCACGTCATTTGTCAAGCCATCCTCGCAGGATGCAAATTTTTTGCGCATTGATTCGTAATTAAGTGCACTTAGACGCGGAGCCGCAATTGTGAAGAAACGGCTCGTGGCCTCATAATCATGTCACCAAAAAATCTAACCGCCCTGCCAGGGGCAGAGAGAGGACATGACCATGAAACGCCACGAGCTCATCAAGGACCATATCAAAAGAATCCAGGATCGGTACAGGGATGCTCCAAAGGATCGCAAAAAGACGATCCTGACCGAGTTCTGCCACACCTGGGGTGTCGGACGGATGTACGCCATCCGCCTGCTCGGCGGGAAACGACTGCCATCGGGCAAGGGTGCTGGGCGTCCCTCGAAATACGATGGCCGGCTCGTTGAGCACATAACCGTTTTGTGGGCCTCGATGGAGCGTATATGCCCCAAACGCATGAAAGCCGCGCTGCGAATCTGGCTACCGTTTTACCGCGCACCGGATTTTGATCCCAAACTCAAAGCACAGGTTCTCGACATGAGCGCCTCGACGCTTGAGCGGTTCCTGAAGCGCGGCAGAAAAACACTCAAGGGCCTCTCCGGCACGAAGCGCGCGAAATTCTTCAAATACAAAATTCCGCTCAACGTATTTGAACAGAAGATTGTGAACGCGGGCCATACGAATACTGACACCGTTGCCCATTGCGGCGATTCATTGCAGGGAGATTTTGCTTGGAGTCTCACTCTGACTGATCGGTTAACTGCGTGGACAGAAAACAGGGCCACTTTCTCGAAGGATTCGCGTGAAATAAAAAAGGCACTTGAATCAATCGAAACAACACTGCCTTTTAGAATTTTGTCGCTCCAAAGTGACTGCGGCACAGAATTTTTAAATTATCGGATAATGAGGTATCTCCAGAATCGCCCACAATCAATTATTATGACTCGGTCAAGGCCTTACCATAAGAATGATAATGCCCATGTTGAGCAGAAAAACTTCACGCACGTCCGGCAAGTCTTCGGCTATGACCGCATTGAACAGGAAGCTTTGGTCGCGCTGATGAACGAAATCTACCGCGATTACTGGAACCCCCTTCACAACTTTTTTCTGCCCTCGATGCGATTGATTGAAAAGGAACGCTATGGATCCAGAATCAAGAAGCGCTACGATCTGCCGACCACTCCGTACGAAAGATTCATGCTGGCGCCGAACGTATCCGAGGAGAGGAAAGAACAACTCAAGGCACGGTTCAAAACTCTGAATCCCTTTGAGTTAAAGCAAGGACTCGAAAAGAAGCTGGAAGTCTTTTACTGCCTGCTCAGACAGGGCAAAGCAGGGAAGAAAGCAGCATGATTATGGGGCCCTGCGTCTCGGTGCACTAATCAAATGAGTCAATACGTTTTGCCTGTAAAAACAGCGCGCTGTAAGGAAATTCATTCGTACAGAAATCCGTGGGTCCTGAAGCATTGGCTACTTGCCCGCCGAGGGTTACTCGCAAGCGGGTTTCAACTTTCGCATACTTCGTGTGGGAATGAAGCCCAACTCATTCTCGCTGGCGTTTCGCTTGGGGAATTCTGGCCTTCTTGCCCCAAGTGACCGTTGGTATACTTACAAAGCGTTGGCCCCGGTGTTCGTCGACTCTCACTGCTAGGCTTGCAGCCGCATTATTCACGATCCAGCTTGGCCGTGTCTGTATTAAATCCTTGGTAGATAGAGTAGGAAGAAGTGGGTCCAATTCAATCTTAAGTTGCTGTAATTTTACGGAAAGGCACAGTCCTGTGCGAGCAAAGAACTGTACGAATGAATGTCCTTTACGAAGTCTGTGATGACCACGAACCTCGGGTTCATCAAGGCTGTATTTATGGGACGCTGGCCGGAATTGGCTCTGACTCCCAAGGTTTGCTGACATAAACAAAGGGCTTAAAATAAATATCAGGGGCGCTCACATTCGGATCACGAAATGTTGCCCCGTATTTAGCAGTTCTTTCCATATTATCAAATCGATCAACACTTATTGTGAAGCTTGGCACAAGTTCAACCTTGTTATCTTTCACGCTCATTAGGGTGACTTCGTAATTGAAGCCGAATTTCTTCACTTGAATCAATGTGGTAATGATTAGCCCGTTTTGGGAGTCGTCGCGCTTGAGAATGCCTGTGAGAACGCCGTCTTCATCTGGTTTGAGATCAATTTCATTATTCGGACTGAGTTTGAAGTCTAAGGAATACGAGCACATTTCTCCGGTGGGGGCTTGAGGAACTTGTCGACAATACTCATACCCGGTAAATGCCGCGAACTGGACTGTTTCTGCATTTGCCAGGTTGAACAACAAAGAATTTAAGCAAGCCACAAACAATAGGTGGAATCTCATGTGCATGAGTTTTTCCCATGAGACATCGAAAGTCAACCGTGTGCATCGCGCGCTAATTTGGATACGGGCACATGTCACTTAAGCATCGTCCCCGAGGGCTGCTAAACAGGGTAACGCTTAACCGCACGAACATGCGCAGTGTATGCATCCATTTCACCGCCGGAGATGGAAAACTGGCGGTTTGCGTAGTCATTTTCGTCTTTTATGTCTAATAAGTAAGGAAATTCATTCGTACAGAAATCCGTGGGTCCTGAAGCATTTCAAAAAAAAACACAGATCCAAACTCATTTCTTTTTGGAGCCATTTTTTAATGACGACGGAGACTTCCTTGATCGCGAAGCGCCTGGGTTGATGACTCAATATTTGTTCAACAGATATTACCGTGAATTTTACAAAGCCGGATTCTGCCGGTTTGTTGGCCTGCAGTTCTACAGCGCGCTGGAGGATGATAAGCTGCTTCGGGAAACGTTCCACACATTTTGGTCTGAGAACAAAAACTCAACGGATTATAAGGAAACAACTACTGTTTTGTTCAATCAAGAGCTGACAAAGATCAGTAATTTTATCGAAACATTATCAGCGCGATTCCCAGAATGTTTTCAGCAATGATAGTTCAGGGCATATAGAAAAATCGCTGCTCCGCGAAAATCAAGGGCGTTGAGGAGACAATCCTCAACTTTGATGAGCGGTGCCGCAGGCGTTCGTAGGTATTTTTTGTCGAGTTCTGAGCTCCGTCCATGGTGTTCATCGGCTCCCCTCTGTTGAACACGGCCATCAGACCTCGTGATAATGATGAATTTCCGCGATTTTCCCCGTCAAAATCACACGTCGTTCGCGACGCTCCAAATCGTAGCAACCATTTGATTTAGAGTGCGCCCCATCCGTTAGACACTTCCCCCAGGTTTATTATACAAGCTTCTGGCATTGATGTGACCCGGCCAGGAAAGTCTGGTTGCTAGGCAAGGAACTGAAAATGGAAGTCTATAGAACGAAGAAAATGAAGGAAAAGAAGCCTCAAGGTCGTGAGCCCACCTACACGCAGGAGTACATGATGATGGTGGCAAAGTCGGTCGTGGAGAAAGGAATGACCCTCAGAGAGGCGGCCCAGACCTTTGGTGTCTCCCATGGATCCGTGAGCCTTTGGAAGAAAATGTACAAGCAAGGAGAGGTCCGAAGCAGCGACCGTCTGCCTGCTGAAAAGCCAGACGTAAAGATCTACCGACTTGAGTCTCACCTGAAGGAACTGAAACAGGAGATCGGAGAGTTGTACCTTGAAAATCTGATGCTAAAAAAAACCCTCAAATTCTCTCAACAAGTGAAAAGAGAGAATTCATCCATTATCACCTCGGAGAGTTTGGATCAGTCAGAAGAGGATGCCAAATAATGGGCATTTCAAGGGCGACCTATTACAACACAAATGAGAAGGCCCTGGCCCGTCTAAAAAATGACCTGGAGCTCAAAGAAGTGATTGAGGCCATTCACTTGGAATTGCCCGGATATGGGTACCGCAGAGTCTACGCCCACCTGAGAAAGCGTGGAATCTGCGTAAATTCCAAGCGAATTAGGCGTGTTATGAAGCAGTACTGTCTGTTCTCTTGCATCCAAAAACTATTTAAACGGCGTGGCGAAGCGTTGGGCAAGCGACTGACGTTTTCGAAACTGATTCAGGGAAAGCTTCTGAGTGGACCCAATCAACTCTGGGTTACGGATATCACCTATATCCGGCTTGCCAGGGAGTACGTTTATCTGAGCGCCATCATGGACGTGTACACGCGCAAGATTGTTGGATGGGCCATCTCGCGGGACTTGAGCCACAAGTTCTGCCTGGAGGCGCTGAGGGTGGCTCTGCGCAAAGAAAAACCACCAAAAGGAATTATTCATCACTCTGATCGGGGCGTGCAGTACTGTTCAGAGGCTTACGTAGATTTTCTGAATCTCAATGGCTTCCAGATCTCGATGTCTGCCGCCGGCACTCCGGAGGATAACGCCTACATCGAGTCATTCTTTAAAACTTTGAAAAAGGAGGAAATATATTTTAAGGATTACACTACGATGAGGGATGTCATGGCGAACTTGCCAAAGTTCATCGATGACGTTTACAATCGGAAGAGACTTCACTCAGCTCTGGGGTATATGACCCCGGAAGAGTATGAGTTTGAAGTTTTATATCTCAACCCCGCCGATAGGCCTGTTCAGAAACTATGGGGTCGGGCTGTCTAATGAACGGGGCGCATTCCAGATTTATGACCATCTCGTTTACCAGGATTTGGTCTTTACAAGACTCGCGTCCAACACTATAAAACCAAAATTCAAACGAAGAAGCACTCAGCTCGGGTTCCTTACCTCTCTCGCCCTTGCATTGATGGTGTTTCTGAAGAGGGGCGAGCTGCAAGGTGAAAATGTGCAGAGTCGCCATTCTCTCGTTGTTGCTCAAACATATATAGAACAAAGAGAGAGAAATATGACCCGTTTATCAGCTCTATTCGCCGCTGTCTTCGTACTTGCGATTAACAATGTATATGCAGCACCCGGCGCGCTTGAAAGTGCGCTCCGTAGTGTTGATCGATTCTCCTGGACGTTCCGCCCCAATAATCTCTACCGCTGGGCTTCTTACGTTCCGAATAGTGCAAAATGTAACGACTTTCCCGGAACAAACGGAAGTCGCATTGGATGTTCGGTTCTGATTCAAGCTGAGGTTGATGTATGCCCGTCCGAAAGACCAATTTTTGATCAGCTTGTATTTCGAATTCTGATGACAAAAGACGGTCGAATCATTTCCACTGCGCACGATGGCGGTGACAACTCCACCGCTGCTGCCTGCGTAGACTGATTCACAACTGAAGGACGCCGCGGATATACTTGCGTTGGATTAGTGTTCAGTTGGAATCAGAAGGCCTGGTTTCAATTTTCGACAATGATTGAGTGCAATAATGCCCTTCCGAAATGAGGGGCATTATTCACTACTTCAATGAACTCTAAAACGCTCGGAGAAGTCCGTGTTTTTGCGAAATTGATTCTGCCCGATTCAGAGGCATTTTTTGTAATTGATGGTCATCCAATTCTGCGAGCTTTCTTATACAGACTGAGGCCTGAACGCAAATGCATTCAGGCCCGGTGTCTTTAAGGTCCTATTACAATCTTATTCTTTAGGAGTAACAAATACCGTGATTTGCGCCGAACAAAACCGACGAGCAGAGTCTATTTGAGAGCGGCGTAAGTTACATAAATCCCTAAATGCAGTGCTCACTCCGGCTTCGCCGCCGTGAGCAATCCAATCGGCTTCGCGATAAGCTGTACTCAGGGCAAAATATGCACCTTGGGCACCATCTAAACCTGCTAAATCTGCAATAGGCGCGTTGCAGTGTTTGTGAAACAAGTCCATTGCTTCATTATACTGCTCTTCAACAGGTCCGGCCTTCTCATTAGCCCGGGTAATCTCAGAATAGGTTTGGTAAGTCCCGAAGCCATATTTTTCGATCTTATCCTGGATGGCTGCTTCGGTTGCGGATGGATTTGAGGAAAGAAATCGCTTTAGGCCACGAACGTTAGCGGGGCTTACCTGTTGGTCAGATGAACGAGTCTTATTCAAAGCGAGGCGCCGACCTTGAATGAGTTCGTGGAGAATCAATTGGTCTTTGGCCGCAGCATTGAACTTCGACTCTTCAATAAAGATATCATTATCGTCCTGGCACGCGCCGGCCGCTTGAACAACTTGAACCGGGCTCGCAGGATCCTCGCACCGAATCGGGAATGGAACCAGATGCCAAGTTTTCTCCAGCGGCGTACGAAGGTCTTTTCCAAAACCAGGCACTGTTCGATCGAGATGCTTAAGGGCCAATGCGACTGGTTCGAAGTACGATTCAGATTCGGGATGAATGACCATTCCCTGTTCCAGGTCATCAAGCAGTATCCATTGGCCGTTCACGAGTCCGTAAAATCCACCACCGCTGTTCTCGTTTCCGGCAAAGCAGAGAGAGCTGAGGAGTGAAACGGACATTCCCACAAGGGCAAGTATGGTTAAAGTTCTGTTTTTCATAAATATATTCTCCTGTTACTGCTCGGAGACGACGCCAACCGAGCAATATTTAACGCAGTGCGCCGTTTCTGGCAACCAAATACACGTTATAAATGGTCAAATATAGATTAATATAATTAAAAATTATCATCTTTTTTAAGTTTTACTCTGAACATCCGATAAGCTGTGGAAAGAGATGAAAAATTCAATTTTCGATTACAAGGATTACAAGAGCTATTTGATAGATGCTTTGAATGCGCGGGCCGAGGAACACGAGGAACGCGGAGTGCGATCCCGTTTAGCTGAAGCTGCGAAGTGCCACACCGCCTACGTATCACAGGTTCTAAACGGTCGCGCCCATTTCAGTCTGGAACAGGCCGAACTTGTTTCGCGATTCCTCGGCCATAGCAAGGACGAGGCTGCCTTCTTACTTCTGCTTGTTCAGCACAATCGCGCAGGTACCGCCACTCTTAAGGTCCACTTCGACGAACAACTTAAATCGCTCGCTGAAAAACAGCTTGTGCTGAAGAACCGCCTTGAATTCAAAAAGACATTGGGTCGAGAAGACCAGGCCACTTTTTACAGCTCCTGGCATTACAGTGCCGTCCACGTCCTGGTCTCCGTTCCTGGGTGCAATACGGAGCGTGGGATCGCAAAATATCTTAATCTCCCGATTCCGAAGGTCACTGAGATCTTAGACTTCCTACAAAGTGTCGGTATGGTTACAAAAAATGAAGGGAGGTATACTGTTGGAACGAGTCACACCCACCTTGAGCACGACTCTCCTATGATTACCAAACACCACACCAATTGGCGAATGAAGGCCGTCCAGTCGTTCGATGAAAGCGCGCTAAACGATCTCCATTACTCGTCTGTGATTACCTGCTCGCAGGAAGATTCGTTAAAGATCAAGACGGCTCTCATACGTGCAATCGAGGAAGTTCGAGCGATCGTCAAACCTTCTAAAGACGAAGCCGGTTTTGCATATTGCCTGGATTTCTTTCACCTGAAACCGAATCGGGAATAGAGCGGATATTGCCCATATTCACAGACATTCCTGGTGCTCACAAAGACACAGGGCCGAAGCTTCGCATTCACTATATGTTTAGACCAATTCCCTCTCTTTTAAATCCAACCAAAATTCCGACAACACGCATATTCTTTGGCAAAATTGCAATTTTCTTGGAAAGCGACAAACATTACAGCCCATTGTGGGCATCTTGTTTTTGTTGCACAATTTTAGAAATTTCAAATTCTTTTGGAAATATTTGATGGGTCATGTGGCCTGGCCGTTTAACACTTATTTGTCTGTGGCCGGGCACAACTTGAAATAGCGCCTTCTCGACGGCTCACGAATTATATTTTGAAAATGTCCCCGCCGGTTTCAAGCGGGGACATTCTTCATCTCTTCATTCGTGGTGAGTTTCCTCAGCAATGAGCATCCGAGAAAATTTTGAGTAACTCATAATTTCCGGTTGTCGCGCTGCTAGTCCCAGCATCGTTAGAGTGCAGGACTTGAGCTGCCCACTCAGCGCAAGCAAGATCCCAACTTTCAAAACAAAACCGTAAAACCTTACCACGTTGCCCATAGAGCCTCCCTTGGGTTTGCCCTCGCGCGTGTGCCACGTGTGTGTCCACACGGGATTAGGGTTCGCGGTCGTGTTCATTTTGAAAATCGTTGGTAGCAATTCCGGTAGCATTTGGTAGCACTCCGATGAAATACGGAGAAATGCCTGGAAATATTGGCGGGAGCTGTGTCTGGCGGGTTATTTGATTTCAACTACTTGATGCGGCTCTGAATTTTTTAAAAACCGCTCTTGCCTACAAAAAAAGACCGAGTAGGCGGCGCCGTAGCGCCGCCCCTCACCGAACTGGACGTGCCGATTTCCGGCATCCAGCTCTTCCAGTTTAAAGAAGCGCAGGTTGCGCTT
>MEPO01000019.1 GCA_001769805.1 Bdellovibrionales bacterium GWA1_52_35 | reverse complement strand
GAAGAGCTGGATGCCGGAAATCGGCACGTCCAGTTCGGTGAGGGGCGGCGCTACGGCGCCGCCTACTCGGTTTTTTTAGCTTCACCCCATTCCAAGTTTTAGATGGGTTCCGCGGCAGGCTAGTTGCAGCCACGCTCGACCTAATATGCCAAAAGTTCTTATCAACATCGACGTCCCCGACCTCGTTCAAGCGGAGCGCTTTTATATGGCAGCGTTCGATCTCAAACAGGGCCGACGTTTCGATGGATGGGTCGAGCTTCTCGCCGAAAATTCCGAGATTTACCTGTTACCCAATGCAGAGGGGTCGGAGGCGACCGAGGCTCAGCCTACGATCCGACGGACTTTTGCGCGGCACTGGACCCCTTTGCACCTCGACTTCGTGGTCGAAGCGCTGGAGCCTTCGATTCAACGGGTTCTCGAAGCTGGAGCAACGCAAGAGGGCAAGATCGATGTCTTTCCCTACGGGAGGCTTGCTTACTTCTCGGACCCATTCGGCAATGGATTCTGCCTCATCGAGTTCAACCGGCTGGGCTACGACGCGATTACCATCCCCTAAAAGGCTGCTGCACTGATGAGTACTTTTCATTTCCGCGTTTCATTTCTTGGAAATCAAACATAAAATTAAACTCATAAGAGGAACAAAATTATGAGTCACTTACGCGGAATCAGTATTGCTTTGGTGATCAGCAGCACTTTTGGTTTATTCGGATGCGGTGTGGCCGACTCTGTTACCGGCGCGGTCGTTGCCGGTAGCTGCACTATTACTACCGGTGTCACTAACTGCATTGACTACACGGGGTCCGGGTATACGGGCGTTACGGCACAAGACCACTGCAGCCAGCAAACCGACGCGACTTATTCGACCAGTCGCTGCACGGCCACCGGACGTGTCGCAAGCTGTACAGTTTTAGCAGGTCAAGTCACAGAAATTACGTGGCGCTATTATTCGCCGTTTACTACGGACCCTGCATCTGCTCCAGCTGCCTGCAGTTTATTGGAAGGTACTTATACGGCCGGCTGAGTGTCAAACGCAGCCTAAATTACGAATTTCCCATTCTTTATGATCGGCACTACACTGCCGTCCGCACGCAGTCCCTCAACTGAAACCTTCTCTGAGCCGATCATAAAGTCCGTATGCAACAGGCTCTGATTGCAGCCCTCGTTTTCGAGTTCAGCTTCGGATAAATTTGCCCCGCCGGTGAGTCCAATGGGAAAGCCTCGTCCTAAAGCGATGTGACAGGCGGCATTTTCATCGAAGAGAATATTGTGGAACACGCGTTTGGATTTGAAAATGGGCGAGCTACCATCCACTAAAGCAACCTCTCCCAGGCGCTTGGCTTTGGGATCGATTTTGAAATAATTCTCAATCAAGTTTTTGCCGTATTTTGCGCCATACTTTACAACCTCGCCGCCCTTGAACTCAAACCAGGCGCCGATAACCTGATCCCCGAGCACGTTCACCGGGCGCGTCACGCTCACGCGACCTTCGGTGAGACGAAAATCGGGAGAGGTGAATATTTCTTCAGAAGGGATATTCGGGAAGAAGTCTCCGTTCCCCTCGCTCTTCATGGCGCCCCCGTGCCAGAGCGCCCTTGAAGACAGGCCGACCCAGAGATCGGTTCCGGGACCTGTAAAGTGAAGGCTCTGTAAATGCATTCCATTCAGCTTCTCGCCACGAGCCTTCAAAAGCTCCGAGTGCTTGCGCCAGCTTTCGATCGGAGATTTCTTATTGAGTCTCAGAATTGAAATCAAATCCTTCCACATCAGATCAACCGCGCGTTTTCCTTTTTTGCCAGTTACCTTCTCTGCCCATTTTTGGGTGGGAAGCGCTACGATGGTCCACGGGCAGACGCCGGTGATCGCAGCATGAGAAAGCGGTTTTGAGATCTGCATACCGGCTTTGGTGATTACGGAGTTTCGATCCTGGTTCATCCGCTTGTTGATTTCTGGATCTTCCATCCCACCGACAGAAACCAGACTCCAGCGCTCCTGGATATATTGCTCGACTTGCGCCTTGGCAAAAGCCGGAACGTAATCAAGGTATTCATCCTTCTGATGATGGCTCCGGTTAATTCCCAGCATCGGAATACTCAAGTCGGTATGCACGTACTGAGCACCGCGTTGGTAGGCTTTTTTGGCCAAAAGTGCGACAAAATCCTTATGTACGATTTCACCATTGATCCGGATTTTCTGTCCTGGTTTTAGGTTGATGCCGAAATCCAGAACAAGATCCGCATATTTTTCGAGAACACGGTTGGATGTCATAAGCCAGAAATAGTCTCGGAGTACGTGTTTGTAAAGAGGCAGCGTCAAATCAGGTCCTTGAAATTACCGTGAATATCCTCTAAGATCGCCCACCATGGCAACCAATCTCACCTTACAGGCAATGGCACTCGAAAATGCATTTTTCCTCCAAGAGGACAAAAAGCTCATTGAGAAACTCCAACAGATGCAAAAGATGCAGGAAACGAAAGAAGCATTGAGAGCCGTTTCTGGAATTCATAATGATCATGTTTTAGAAAAGCTCGTCAAACTTGATATTCAGCCCCAGACAGTCGCAGCGCTCGCAGTCATCCCTCTTGTCGAAACCGCTTGGGCGGACGGGCATGTCGACCAGAAAGAGCGCCAGGCGATCCTGAGCATGGTTGAAGGGCACGGAGTGAAAAAGGGGAGCATCGAACACGGACTATTAGAAGACTGGCTTGGGCACAAGCCCAGTCCCAAACTCTTGGACGCTTGGGTTCACTATGTTGAAGGACTTTGCCAGGCTCTGACTCCCGAAGAGCGCAATGAATTCAAGGAAACAATTTTGCATGATGTTCGTGCTGTAGCAGAGTCCTCGGGGGGCTTCTTGGGGCTAGGAAAATCTTCTGGACCAGAGAAAGCGATGATTCAGAAACTTGAGAAAGCCTTCAGTTAACAAGCGCGAATTTTACCGAACCAACCCAAAGCTCAAGCATCTCATCGATATTGAGGCGTTCTGTATTCCTTCATACTCAAAACGAATCACGTCTCTCTCCTCGCTCGCTCCAAGTACATAGAGCAGTGGATAGTAATGATCGGGCGTCGGCACGCTTATCCGGCCCGCAAAATCCTGATTGTAGTTGCGGGCAAGTGAATGAATATCTCGATTGAGGATCTTATCCCTGGACCATTCGTCGAACTCGACTGCCCAATCGTAAGGTTGGGCATCCTCCTCCCAGCGGATCTGGCGAAGATTGTGGACGATGTTTCCGCTTCCGATAATCAAGACTCCCTGCTCACGGAGTAATCTGAGCTGCTGCCCCAATTTTACGTGATAGTCTCCGGGCTGCTCCATATAGAGACTGAGCTGGAGCACGGGGATGTCTGCCTTCGGATACATATGCCTCAGTACTGACCAGGTGCCGTGATCGATGCCCCACATTTCCTGGTCAATCCGGATTTTCGGGTCATCGACGGATTTCTGAATGAAGGCGGCAGTGACGGGACTTCCGGGTGCCGGGTACTGAATATCGAACAGCGCTTTTGGAAATCCATAGAAATCATGGATTGTCTTCGGATTATGCATCCCCGTAATCCAACTTCCCTCGCTCATCCAATGGGCGGAAATACAGAGAATCGCCTGGGGCTTGGGGATTTCCCTGCCCAGTTCACGTAATCTTTGCGTATAAGGATTATCAGAAATTGCGTTCACCGGAGAACCGTGTCCAATAAACAAAACGGGCATTCGTTTTGAGGTCATCATATTGACACCTTACATCAAATCAAAGAGAAGAAACTCTGATGCCGACCTGGCAGAAATGTGCACAACCTGCTCTTCACTGATGGAAGCACCGTCACCCTCGTTCAGTAGAGTTTCATTCACAACAATGGATCCTTTTGCGACCTGCACCCAGCCGTAGCGTCGAGGGCCAAAAACGTGTTTCAGTTCTCTACCTGCTTCCATAACACTCGAATAGATTTTCGCATCCTGGTGGATTCTCACCGAACCCTCTTCTCCCGTCGGGGAAACAATGAGCTTAAGTAGGTTCAACTTTTCTTCGGACTGAAATCGTTTCTCTTCGTACTCCGGCTCGATCCCTGAATTCTCCGGGGTAATCCAGATTTGAAAAAGGTGCACTGGATGTTCCAGGGAATTGTTGAACTCGCTGTGAATCACTCCGGTACCCGCACTCATTCTTTGGACGTCGCCTGGACGAATGACAGAGCCAGAACCCATGCTGTCTTTATGCGCGAGCTCACCTTCCAACACGACCGTTACGATTTCCATATTGTCGTGGGGATGTCGTCCAAAGCCCCTGCCGGGTGCCACACGATCCTCATTGATCACGAGTAGATCCCTGAAACCGATGAACTTCGGGTCATAATAGTCGGCAAAAGAAAATGTGTGATAAGTATCCAGCCAACCCTGGTTGGCGTGGCCGCGCTCACTTGATTTCCGTATTTGAATCATAAATCAGCCTATCAGTCTTGATGCAACCGGCGGCGAGATTGATAAATGAACGCTCCGGCCCCAATCACAGCCAGCCCCAGCAAAGCTTGCTGGCCCCAGCGTTTTGTATCCGCACGGTTATGGCCGAACCGCGCTGGAAATCCACTGCGTCTAAATTCCGCTCGAAGCCCTCTTTCCTTGAAAGGGTTGTCTGGATGGCCGCGCAGAAGCGCTCCGATAGAGCTCTCGATAACGTCCACACGATCCGCAAAAAGTAAAATATTCCAGTGTAATTTTTGTCCCTCGCTAAACCGGAAGGCAAATCTACGAATCACTCCGCTGAGCCCCTTCGGAGGACAGGCCGTCCCGAAGATCGGTGGCAGCCTCTTATGTTCGGTTGAAACCAGAATTTCGACACACGGGGTCTGACTTGGAATCAGCTCGTATTCGTTCTGTCCGACAACGTCCAAAATATTCTCACGATTCGCCTCCCGGTGTGCTGCCGGTCTTTTGCTCGGGTCCAGATCCGCACCCCATCCCGGTATGCTCGCCCTAAGTCTGTTTGCTGATGGCATATACGACTCCTTTTTTACTTACGCAGCCTTGCGTGTCCCTGGAATAAGGACCGTCTTGATACAGTTCTCCAGCTTGCTTCCGAAGATATGGTAGCCTTCGGCCACCTCTTCGAGCGGAAGGCGGTGGGTGATGATTTCCCGGGGACTGAGACGGCCCGCCTGAATATGTTCTATCAGTCGTGGTAAATGCCTCTTAACGCTTGCTTGATTCGCATTGATTCGCAGACCTTTGTTCAGAACATCGCCGATTGAAACAAGATTAAACGTCGGACCATAAACTCCGACTATGGAAATAGTTCCACCCTTGCGAACAGAATCAATTGCCCAGTTGAGCGCCGTGGGCGCGCCTGCCTGAATGGGTATCTTTACGCCAGTCAGGTGTTGCATAAAATTACCATCGGCTTCGGCACCAACGGCATCGATACAGACGTCGGCCCCGAGATTATCCGTGATTTCCTTGATGTGTTGAACGACATCACGCAGTTCACTGAAATTGTATACTTCGGCCGGCCCCCAGTTACGGATAAACTCAAGGCGGTAATCGAGGTGATCAATCACGATCACGCGTCCAGCTCCCATGAGCCACGCGGAGCGCGCCGCAAAGATGCCTACCGGACCTGCGCCAAAAACCACAACTGTGTCGTTCTCCTTAATGTCGCCCATTTCTGCAGCCTGATATCCCGTCGGGCATGCATCAGTCAGGAGTACCGCGTCCTCGATGTTCATCCAATCCGGGATTTTCCTGGGCCCTACATCGGCCATGGGCACCCGGACATACTCCGCCTGTCCGCCGTCGTACCCACCCGCCGTATGCGAGTACCCGTAAATTGCTCCGACGGCGCTAGCCATCGGATTCACGTTATGGCAGTTGCCATAAAGTTCCTTGCGACAAAAAAAGCAGGCGCCGCACGATATGTTGAATGGCACCAGTACGTTGTCGCCGGGTTTCAGATTTTTTACCTCGGGTCCAACTTGCTCAACGACGCCCGTAAATTCGTGACCAAAAGTCTGTCCAACCCGGGTGTCAGGCACAAGTCCATGATAGAGATGCAGATCAGAGCCGCAGATTGCTGAGCGCGTGACCCGCACAATCGCGTCTCTTGGATGCTCTATAATGGGATCAGGCTTGTTTTCCATTCGAATGCGATACGGACCGCGGTAAACCATTGCGCGCATAGCAGCTCCTTTTTGTGGTGTACGAAAAGAATTCTGCAAAACGTAATCCATTCAGACGCCATGCGGCCAACCCAGATCGATGATCAAGCAGCACACGTAAGTCCGGGGATGCATTTTCAACCAAAGTACATATAATCTTTCAATGCATTATGAGGTCATTATCGACGAAGGAGAAACTCCCAATAAGTGCACCGTCGCACCGCTATTGTATCGAAAGGACTTTCGTTTGTTCTGGGTGGCTGACAGGAAGCCGCTTGGGCCGCTTTTAGCGCCAATTCTTCTGCACCACGAAGGAGAATGCATTACCCGCTACCGGAATCTCGAACTGCCAGTTCAGGGTATTGCCTGCATCGACTGCGTTTGGCGCAAACTCAATATTTTAATAGAGAAGGTGACAGGCCCACGACCGACCTTCGCAAGGATTCCAGAAGGTTTCCGGTCGGCCTATCCCCGACAAAGCGCAAATAACTCTGATCCCGCAGGCGGTCTCGCCACTATCGAAGCTATTTTTACAGCAGCCGCGATTCTTGGAAATTGGGATTTGAGCTTGCTCTCCGAATACTACTTTGGAGCGCAGTTCGTAGAACTCAACAGACAGCAATTTATCAAGCTCGGAGTAGCCGAGGCCGCCGATCCCAAAGCCCTCCCGGTTCTCTCGCCGCGTAATCGAAGCTCAGTACAGAGAAAGCATGACCGACGGCAAATCCGCGGTTGAATGGCTCTAAACATGCCAGGAAGAAGGCGGCTAAGAGTTCCCGCTTCGCATCACAATCTGCCTTGGTGTGTGCAGCTGTTTTGCATTCAAGTGCTGTTCAGCAAGAACCGGAAACTTGTCCTTCAGTTTTTTTGAATACCCGAAGTCAACATCCAGAAAAATGAGCTTTTCGTCAGAAGAATACTCCAGCATCGCCTTGCCAGAAGGCGCTACGACCATACACTCACCGGCGAAACTCAACCCGCCGCCGGAACCGATCCGGTTCACGCCGATGACAAAGGCCTGGGTGTCCATGGCTCGCGCACTCAACAAAGTTTTCCATTGGGCGGACTGGGTATCGGGCCAGCTTGCCATGACAATAAAGGCGTCAGTACCGGCTTCAGCCCCTTTGACAAAAGGCTTTGTGAACCGGGTATCAAAGCAAATAAGCGGGGTGATCTGATAACCTTCGTAACTGACCGTGATCATCTGATCTCCCGGTTCGTAGTACTTGTGCTCGTCAGTCACGGTAAAAAGATTCATCTTGGCGTAAGAGGCAACGACTTCACCATTCCTGATAATCAGGCATTCATTCGTATACCTTGAGCCCTGCTTGATTGCGGCTCCGATGAAAACCATGACCTGCTTCCCACGAGTCATGGCAGCGAGCCTCTTAAGTTCGGCACTGCCCAACTCGAGCGCTGCTGCATGCGGGTCCATACAGAATCCCGTCAGGGCCATTTCTGGAAAAACCAGAATTTTTGCGCCCTGATCTTCCGCATCGTCAATGTAATCCTCGATCTTCTCGAGGTTAGCGCGCACATCCAGCCAGGCGATGTCCATCTGACATAGAGCTATTTTCATTACCGACTTATCGCTAAACATTTAAAGCACTTCAAGGAGAATCTACTAACCCTAAGTACTTGTTTTCTGGAAACAAACTGGCGGCTCAGCCCTTGAAGCCTGCGGCAAATCGAGCCCCTTGAGAGCGAGGGCGATCTTCTCCGCAGTGATCGGCATTGACTTGATACGAATACCCAGAGCATCTTCAATCGCGTTTGCGATAATCGGTGCCGCCGGAATCATCGTGTGCTCCCCAACTCCTCTGGCTCCAAACGGTCCATCCGGCTGCTCATGTTCTACAAAGATTGAGACGATCTCGTCGGGTACATCCATCGCGGTAGGAATTTTATAATCTGTAAAGTTGGCGTTGAGCAATTTTCCTTTACTGTCAAATCGCATTTCTTCGTAAAGAACCGTCGCCAAACCCTGGAGCATGCCACCGGTCACCTGCCCTCTGAGCAAATCCGGATTGAGAACTTTTCCGCAGTCCACACCCAGAACTACCTTCGGGATCGTGATCTTTCCGGTTTCCCTGTCGATTTCAATTTCGATCGCACTCGCTCCGACCGTGTAGTGGACATTGGGCTTCCCACCCTGGCTGGTTTGAGGGTCGCTGATGGCCGAGGCAAACTCAGGCATGAACATTCCACGGCCGATGATCGGACCACCACGGAAGGTGCCGTCCTTCATCATGATTCCATTGATGACGAAGTTCTTGAGTGAAAGTGCAAATTCGGGTTCGGTTCTGGATTTCAGAGTTTCGTCTTCCAGATAGAACGAATTCCGGTCCTTGCCGAGCGCCCTTGAGGCAATATCGAAGATCTGCTCCCGCGCATCCATCGCCGCTTTCTTTACAGCATTGCCGGTGCTCCAGGTAATGTGTGAGGCCACTGTCTGCCATTCATAGGGATTACGATCAGTATCCGGAGTCTCAACCCGGATTTTCTCGGGTGGAATACCGAGCACTTCTCCCGCAATCTGGGCCATTACCGTAAGAAACCCCTGTCCGATTTCCATCGCCGAGACGAGGATATTGAGGCTGGCGTCTTCGTTAAATTTCAAAAATGCGCTCGAGGCGGCATTCGGCGGCATAGCGGGGGCTTTCCAGAACAGTGCAAAGCCTTTACCGATTGCTTTCCTGGGATCCTTGGAAACCCTCTTTTTGCCCCACTCAATTTCCTTTGCAACCTTGTCGATGCATTCCAAAAGCCCCGAGGGATTCATTTTCCCCCCGTAATTCAGCGTGTCGCCTTCACAAATCGCGTTTTTGCGTCTGAAATCAACTGGATCAAGTTTGAGCTTTTTCGCAATTTCGTTCATGTGCGATTCCAGCCCGAAAAGAAATTCCGAGTAGCCGAAGCCGCGATAAGGTCCGCCCGGCGGCAGGTTGGTGTAAACGCAAACCGAGTCAATATAAACGTTGGGAATTCGGTACGGACCCGTGGCCGAAAGCCCGGCGGCGTTGACTACGTTCGCTCCGTATTCCACGTAGGCGCCCGCGTCCCAGTAAAGTTTCTGCTCGAGTGCCGTAATAGTGCCATCGTTTTTTACGCCGAAACGCATTTTGGCAACAACGCCCTGCCGTTGATATGTATTGTAGAATTCCTGGGCCCGCGACCACAGCACTTTGACCGGGCTGCCCTGCACTGCGGTGGCAAGCGAAGCGGCAAGAATTTCCATCGAAACGCCTGCCTTGCCCCCAAAACCTCCACCTACGTGCGGAGCAATCACCCGGACATCCTTATGTTTGATCCCAAGAGGTGCGAGCGCTTCTGCAAATAGATGGCGCTGCGTATGCGGCGACTGTGAGGCGGCCCACACAGTCAATCTTCTGGAATGATCGAAAAGTCCAACGGCCCCATGAGTCTCAATTGAGCAGTGAGCGTAGCGAGGAACGGTGTAGGTATCCTCGAAGATGTAATCGGCTTCCTTGAAGCCTTCGTTCATGTTGCCTTTCCGTACTTTCCGGAAATGGGCGATGTTTGTATTCTTTTCCGGGAAAAACCAGGGTACGTGCTGGTATTTTCCCAGCTCCGGATGGATCAGGGGGGCGTTGTCGAGAAGTGCCGTTACCACATCAAGTACGGGTTCGAGGACTTCGTAATCCACTCTTACGAGCTTCGAGGCTCGCTTTGCAATCTCAGGCGTACGGGCGATGACTGCGCCCACCTGCTCACCCACGAAACGAACATGATCCTGGGCGAAGATGTACCGGTCGTGCATGTAAAGTCCAAACCGATAAGGGAACTCTTTGCCGGTAACAATCTTCACAACGCCCTCGACCTTGAGCGCTTTTGAACAGTCGATTTTCTTGATCCGGGCGTAGGCATGCGGACTTTCGACAATTTCGGCAAAAAGAAGCCCGGGGCCGAACTCAAGATCGTCAATGTACTGTGCAGCTCCAGAAATTTTTACTTTTCCGTCAACACGCACAGTGGATTTGCCAATGTATTTGTAACCGCTCATTGCTTTCGGTCCTTTTTCTGTTCGCTCACCAGATCGAGAACGGCGTCAATTATGGGTGTATAACCCGTGCAACGACAAAGATTTCCAGCCAAACCCTCTTTAATCTCGTCGCGCGTGGGCTGGCTGTTTCTCTTCAAAAGCTCGGTTGCGGACATGATCATTCCGGGTGCACAGAAGCCGCACTGAAAGGCATTCTTGTTGAGAAAAGCTTTCTGCAGCGGATTCAAATCCCCGTTTTCCAACAAACCCTCAAGGGTGGTGAGCGCGGCTCCGTCCACTTCGATCGCCAGCACCAGACAGCTGCGCACTACGCGCCCGTCTATCATAACGGAACAGGTTCCGCAGTCGCCACGATCGCAACCGCACTTAGGACTTTTCACGCCAATCTTGTCCCGGAGCATTCCAAGCAGGCCCTCAGAAGGGGAAACCTCGACTGTGCGTTTTTCACCATTTAGCAGGAAGCTGATACTTTTTTCCATCGTCACTCCGTCCATTTCAGATCAGGTTCACGCCGTAAGCCGGACCGCGTCCATTCAGGCGCTCTTGGGCGGCCAGAAGTGCACGTTCCAACATTACTTCACACATGAGCAGCCGGTATTCCCTGGTCGCACGGATATCGGTGATTGGGGTCACGACCGAAGCCACCAAATTCCGCGCCTCGGTGACCAGCTCATGATTGAGCTTTCGTCCGTTCAAGGCTTTTTCAATCCGATGCGCCCGCCTCGGAACCGGTGCCACCGACCCAAAGGCAATTTGATAAAGTGGAATTTTATTCTTCAGCGAAAGATGAACAAAGACGCTGGCCTGAGCGAGATCTTCACCCTGGTATCTTCCCAATTTGATATAGCAGGCGCCGTTCTTTTCGCGCGGAAGCGGGATCGAAGCGCCAATGACGAGCTCTCCTGGTTTGCGGGCAGTCTTGCGCGCATGAATGAACCACTTCTCAGCCGGAATTTTTCGCGTTCTCAACCGGCTCTTCACGTGGACGAATCCACCCATTGCAACCAGCACCGGCCCGGAATCCAGGCACGGCACCGCAGAACAGATGTTGCCAATGAACGTCGCCCGATTCCGTATTCCGACCGAGGCGACCTTCTTAGAAATTTCAACCAGCACCGGCATTCTTTTACCGACAAGTTTTGATTCGATCAGCTCCGAGAAGGTTACGAGGGCGCCAATATGAATCGCGCCGCCCTTTTTTTCAATTTTTTTCAACTCCTTGAGACCCTTGATGTCAATGACGAGATCCGGAGCCACGGTGCGTTCCTTGAGGCTGCCGACGAGATCCGTTCCGCCCGCCAGGACCATGGCATTTTTATTTTTAACAAGGATCTTGAGCGTTTCGGCCAGCGATTTCGGTTTCACATATTCGAAGTCATTCGTGATCGACATGTGCTCGGCTTCTACTTTCCGGCGCCAGGCATGTCCCAGGCCACAATCCGGCAGAAAGCTGATTCCAACTCGATTCCCTTTGTGGGAAACAGCCCGACGTAAACGCGCTTATTCGACAGTTGATCGATTTCGCCGCCAACGTTCTCGGCATGCACCAGCTTCTTCGGAAAAAGCTTTAGGTGCATGACCTGATAATATTCATCCTGAGGAAACACCTCGTCCCAGGACTTCCCGTTGTACTGCTGCTTGAGCTTGTTCTCGGCGGCAATGAAAGCATCAGGATGCCACTTGCGAATGATCGTATTCATCGGATGATCGGCGCTACCGCAATCCACACCGATCCATTTGATTTTCATCTTGAGAGCCCATTTGTGGAATTCGGGAGAGGGACCGGGATGGCGCACAAAATACCGCAATTCATCGCTTTTCTTCTGGTCCCAGCCGTAACGGTGGTAGCCCGTATTGATGATGAGAATGTCACCCTTCTTGATCTCGACCCGCTTGGTGATCATCTCCGGTGTGTACAGACTGTAATCCGATACTTCATCCGAAATATCGGCAATGACACCCGGCCCTACCCATTCCTTCATCGGAACCTGTCCAATGGAACGACCCGAAGCGTGAAAATGGATTTCACCATCAATGTGAGTGCCGACGTGATTGCTGGTGGTGATCACCTGACCATTGGCACCCTGTCCCATGTGGGCGCCGGCAATGCGTTTGAAATATTGAATACTCAGCGGCACATAACTTGGCCAAGGTGGAGTATGAATGCTCAGCCGCTGCGTGAGATCATACATTTTCAAACTGCTCATGTACTTGAGAAAATCTTCCGAATTCTTGCGTGCCATGGTGGCCTCCTTGGAATGCCTTGGGAATATGCCCTGAATCTATCCAAAATCCGTGAAGCTGGCGAGGATTATCAACCGAAAAGTCCCTCAAAAGCCCTGACAAAGGGCTCGGCGGGGGCACTCAGCACTCCTGCACCCACCTGACCGATTCCGGGATTCTTGTGAGCGACGCCCGTATCGATGAAAGGCAGAATATTCTTTTCGATTACTTTGCGCACATCAATGCCGGTCGGCGTTCCGCGAAAATCCAGACCGGGAATCTGATACACGTTATTCTCTGCCGCGGTGATCTCGTACATCTGCAGTGTATAGTTCACCGCATCCGCTGCCTGTCCGCCCACGAACTGCACAATAGCTGGAGAGGCCGCAATCGCAAAACCTCCCAGCCCGGCTGTCTCGGTGATCGCACTATCGCCGATATCAGGGTTAGCGTCGTCTTTGGTATAGCCCTTGAAAAATAAAGCGTCAGGTACGGGCGCGGGCCCCGTGAACCAGCGACCTCCCGTTCCGGCAAGCTGAACCCCGAAATCAGTTCCATTGCGAGCCATCGTCACGACAATGCTCGAGTTCTCAATGCCTTGCGCCGCCTGTAATGTGGCCTTCGAGGCCGCCATCGAAAGGTTCAGAAAAAAATGATCATTCCCGTTGATGAAATTTAAAACTTCGACCGCCACTTCCCTGCTCTTGGCGGTCTCGACAACCCAAGGTGCGAGTGCCCGATAAAAGAGAGAGGTTGCAGCTCGATTCCGGTTATGGACCTCGTCTCCCATGTGCAGGGCTTGCGCGATGATATTCTTGAGATCAATACGCCCCGCTTTTTCGATTGCACCTTTTAATGTGGGGTAAAGAGTCTGTTCCATCCACTTCAGGCGTGCAATCACTTCATCGCTGTAAGCGCCGTAGCGGAGAACCTTCCCGAGTCCTTCGTTCTGCGTGGCATAAGCGACGTTGCCATGGGTTTCGTTTTTTACAACGAAGACCGGCATTGAGGGCGATACAATTCCGGCCATTGGACCAACCGCATTATGTTCATGACACGGCCGGAATTCGAAAACACCACCCGCCGCGAGCTCTTCCGCCTCGTCCGGGGTATTTGCTTTTCCCTCGTAAATAATGGCACCGATGATTCCACCCCTCATCGGTCCGCACATCCTGTCCCAGGAGATTGGCGGTCCTGCATGCAAAATTGTGTTTTCCCTCATTCCTGGAATAAGGTCACGTGCAATCCCCATCCCGGTCCAGGCGGGTCTGGCGGCCAGAATCTTTTCCATCACCTCCTGATTTGCATTTTCAGTCAGAGAGGTTTGCAAAAGAGCTTTGGCGCATGCGCCCGCGTTGGCCTGAAGTCCTGGCCTGAAATCCACCTGGACGAACTTGGTCTCGTGTTGTTGAAAGGGCAGAGTAAAATCCGGCAATCCGATATTGATGATTTCGAGCTTACTTTCGAAAAGTTTCTGGGAACCCGTCATGACTGCCTCACACTTTGGACAATTTTCCCGACGAGATAAGCGGCTCCCGCGTTAGATTCCACCACAATTACTCCGCATTCCTTGATAGCTGTGACCACCCTTGAGCGACATTGGGGGTCGGTATCCGTGCCCGTGATACACATGACTATCGGCAGTTGACGGCCGGCGGTTTTTGCGATGGTCTGCGCTTCCCGCAACACGGGGATCAGCTCCGCAAGCGGATCCTTGTGGGCCCCCCAGCCCAAAACAAGATCCAGCAGCAGAACAGCGGTTTCCGGATCACGCGCTTCTTCGAGAATTCGCCTGTTTCTCAATGAAAAATCAATCATGGGATGTGGTCGTCCCACGGTGAATTCGTCCTCTCCAAAATCAATGATTGTGTTGAACTGGCTCTTCATGGAATCAAGAGCAATCTTCGACTCTCCCCATGGGGCATTTGAGAATATGTTCTTTATCTTTCCATTTAATAGGACCTGTGTCTCACCGACGTAAGTCCCGCCTGTGTACAGGGCGCGAAGGTACTGCTGCGTTTTCGCAAGCGTTGATGTCAGTTGTGCTGCAGTCGTGTCCAGCTGGGCGCGCGTTCTGGAAATATCCTGGTTGACCTCCAAAACGGATTCCGCTGCTGATCTTCCCATAACCATCCTGGCGGCCTTCCATGCACCCTCGTCCAACGTTATTGTAGGAATCAGTCCTGCCTTCAGAATCGGTGTGGGATCCGATCCCAGAAAAGTGGTGATGACTGGTTTGCCCGTGTTCTTGACTGCAGCGATAATTTTCTTTAGCACGCTTTCATGCGGGGGCTTGGAAATCAGGAGAATGACCTTGGTGTCTGGGTCATCCAGGAGGAGTTTGACTGCCTGTAAAAACATCAACCCTCCCACTTTTTCTTTTACATCTCTCCCGCCTGTTCCAATTGCCTGCGAAATTCCGGCTCCATAGTTTGAAATCAAAGTGGAGGCTTCCTGCAACCCCGTGCCGGATGCTGCGACTATGCCCACATTTCCGCGCCTCACATTATTTGCAAACGCAAGCGGAACTCCATTGATAATGGCGGTACCTGCGTCGGGTCCCATGACCAGCAGATCCTTCGAAGCCGCGTAAGTCTTGAGCTCGATTTCTTTTTCGATCGAAACGTTGTCAGAAAATAGCATTACATGGAGACCTCTTTGCAGAGCTTTCATCGCCTCGTCTCCCGCATACCGTCCCGCCACCGAGATCAAGGCAAAATTGGCGGTCGGCAGGATTTTAAGAGCAGAGTCCAGGCTCTTGGGCTGATACGATATTTCACTGTTCTTGTTACGAGCTTTCAATTCTCTTGACGCTTCGGCAAGCAGATCTTCCGCTTTATCAGCTGATTCCACCTTGACAACCATGATCAGATCCGTTTCGACAGCGTTCCTGATCTCCGGAAACGCCAGCCCCGCAGCACTGAGAACATGCTTGTTCTCTTCGGTTGCCATGACAATGGCAGAATCAGAAACCCCAGCTTGCTCTGAAAGAAATTTCGCAACTCTCATCAGCGTGACGGAATCGTGGTACTCACCTTTTCTTACAAAGCCTTTAACAACCATTTAACCCTCTCTTCCCCGTAACAAACGGGCGGCAATGATGAATCCTACCAGGGTATCTGCCCCCGAACTTGCTCCCACCTGCAATACTCGCTCGGCAGCCCGCATGATTTTGCAGCTGTTTCCACCCGCCAATTCCTGCAGCAGGTTCTTCCAGCGGCCGCAGACACGTCCTTCGGCGGCATTCCTTAAAAACAAAGCCGACAGTGGAGCGAGCCTCTCAAAGTCAATGGCTCCGATGATCTCAGAAAGAACCGGCAAATGATAGATCCGCGCTCCGATCAAAAGTCCCGTGACGAAATCATCACCACTGGGGGTCAGACCCCATCCCAGCCCCTGGACACCTCTGATTGCAGAACACAGCTCACCAGAGCCGATCTGAAGCTTGGCATTTTTGAACGCCCGAACGACGCCAAGCTCAAACCCGGATCTGAATTGGACTTCCCGCCTTGGATCCAAAAGGAAACAGAGGCTCTTTTCCTGCGCATGGGCGACCAGAAACGATTCCAGTATTGCCAAGTCCCCTGCTGAGCCACAAGTACCCGAGTTTAACTCCAGCGTGGAATTGAAACGCGGTATTCCGGCAGTTGAGAAACAATCGCCACCGATCAAAATGAACTTGTCTTCCGTCAGAACCGCTGTGGGCGCCCTCTTCAACCCAGAAGCTGCCCCCCGGTATACAATGTTATTGGGTCCTGCTCCCACCTCTTCCGTCACAAATGAGACGATTGAAGTATTGCTTTTGAAATTAACTACACGTTCAAAGCGGGAGTGGAGCGAGTAAAGGCCAGCAGTGACGCGATCGCCCACGGAAATAATATGTGTTTCCTGCCTCACAATGCCCCCTCTCTCATCATTAAAATTTCTAAGTTGGATTATCAAGTTGAAGTTTCCCCGATTATTGACAGAATAACTCATCCCGAACTCACGCTGAGGCTACAATGTCCGCCGATAATGCTTATCCGTCCTCATCCGAAGGACGCCTGTCCCGGGTTGCTATAAAATTCACCGAATGGAGTGAGCGCTTCATTCCGGATGCGTTCATCTTTGCTTTGATCGCAACTTTGATCATCTTTGTCCTGAGCATGACCGTGGCCCAAGCTCCGGCACTTGCGGTTCTGAATGGCTGGGGCAAGGGCTTTTGGGAGCTCATTCCTTTCACGATGCAAATGGCCCTGATCATTATCACCGGCTATGTGCTGGCTACTGCACGTCCTGTTTACCGGCTCATTTCTCGGCTGGCCGCCGCGCCACAGACTCCACGCGGGGCGGTTCTGATGGTAGCGCTCTTTTCGATGATCACCTCCTGGTTCAACTGGGGCTTCAGTCTGATCATCAGTGCGATTCTGGCGAGAGAGGTCGCCAAGCGAAACAAGCTTGTGGACTACAGAGCACTCGCTGCCGCAAGCTTCCTCGGACAGGGCAGCATGTGGGCGCAGGGGATTTCCGGTTCAGCGAATCTCCAGATGTGTACCGCAGAATCTCTGCAACCGGCGATTCGCAGGGTTGTCGAAAATGGAGGCGTGGTTCCAGGCGGACTCATTGGACTGCAGCACACCGCCTTTCTCTGGCAGACACTTCTCACAGTAGTCATCGAAATCATTCTAGTTGGGGCGATCGTCTGGTTTTATACGCCGCTGGGAGCGAAAGCCAAGACGGCGAAAGCCTTGAACGTCAACCTCGGATCAGATCCACCTGAGCTTCCAACTCAAGCGCGGACACCCGGCGAATGGTTGGAGTACTCTCCACTTTTGAATACTCTCATCGGCACAATGGGGATCACCTATCTTTTGACCACACTTCTTCGCGCACCGAGCACGATTTCTGCAATCACACTGAACAATATCAATTTCTTTTTCCTGATGGTCGGAGTTCTCGCGCACGGAACCCCTCACCGCCTGATGAACGCCTTCAGAGAGGCCACACCCGCGGTTTGGGGCGCGATTCTTCAGTTCCCATTTTACGCGGGCATTGCCGGTATGATCACGAGCACGGGACTGAACGAAAAAATCGCCGGATTTTTCGTCTCAATTTCGAATCCAATCACATTTGCCCCGATTATTTCGATTTACTCGACGATCTTGGGTGTTTTTGTCCCATCGGGTGGTTCCAAATGGATCATCGAAGCACCCTATGTGCTGACTGCAGCGCACGATCTCAAGGTGCATTTAGGGTGGGTGGTTTCTGTTTACAATCTCGGTGAGGCGCTGGCCAACCTGATCCAACCCTTCTGGATGGTGCCCATTCTCACGATTCTAGGACTTAAAGCGCGGGACGTGATGGGCTACACGGCTGTCGTTTTTATTGTCCTGCTTCCGGCCGTCCTAATCATGGTCACCCTGCTCGGAATGACTCTGCCGTATCCACTTTGAAGCGTCGCGAGAGCCTGGAATCTTCCTTCAAGCGACTCTTTTTGTGAATAGATCAGATCGCCGCTGATACCAGGCCCAGGCATCAGCCGCTATTGTTTCCAAATCGGGGCGTTGGCGCTGCCAACCCAGCTCGTTTCTTATTTTCGCGCTGGACGCGACAAGGATCGCTGGGTCACCCAGTCTGCGGGGCTTCTCAAGGACTGGTATGGATTTACCGGTCACTTTTGCACAAGCCTCAATTACCTCTCGTACAGAAAAGCCACTTTCGCTTCCGATATTGAAGACCTTACCCGCTCCGCCATGGATCGCCTCCATGGCCAGAAGGTGCGCATCCACGAGATCCTCGACATGGATATAGTCCCGAATACAGGTACCGTCTGGGGTTGGATAATCCGTTCCAAAGATCCCAATGGTGTCGACCTTGCCGCAAGCGACATCCAATATTCGCGGGATCAGGTGGCTCTCGGGTTCGTGAGCTTCACCAATGAGGCCCTCAGGGTTTGCACCAGCCACGTTGAAGTATCTTAGAATAGCGTAGCCCAGACCGTAGGCCGCGGCAAAATCCTCGATCGCCAACTCCACCATCAATTTTGATCGTCCATAGGGATTAATCGGCATTCGAGGTTGCTCTTCTGAAATTGGGGTCGAAAGCGGATTTCCGTAAACGGCTGCCGTCGACGAGAAGACCAGTTTCTTCACCTCTGCCTCATTCATTGCCTGCATAAGCTGCAAAGCTCCGGCGAAATTGTTCTCGTAGTACTTTGCAGGATCCGTGACGCTTTCCCCCACCTCTATAAATGCAGCAAAGTGCATGACCGCATCAATACCCGATTCGCGAAGAAGTCTCACCGTAACTGCGCGGTCCGAAATACTTCCCTCCACGAATCTCGCATGCTGGAAAAGTCCTGCGGATGATCTCTCTACGGCAATGCGGTAACCGCTGGAAAGATCGTCCAGTACCGTCACGGCATAGCCCGCCCTGAGGAGCCTTCTGACTGCGTGACTGCCGATGTATCCTGCGCCGCCCGTTACCAGAACATTTTTGATTTGTCGTGAAACCATACGGTCGCACTTACAACGGACGTGCCCAGATGGAATTTGACTTGCAGCACATTGATCCACCCGAGGTGAATATGAAACTGCCGTACAGCGTCCGACGGAAAGCATGGGCAACAATTTATTTATTGGTTTTCAGGCGCTTTGGCTGGCTCGGAAGTGTCCTGCTGCTGGCTGCAGTCAAAGGAGCTAAAGCCCTGCGTTCGCAGAAGCAACGGCATAATCAGGCGGCTTAAATACGAAAACAAAACAGCCAGCTGTTGCTTAAACTTTGTGCCGAGCTGGTTGAACGGGGCGACAATATTACATATTTTTTCAATAACTCGCTGCTATAAATCACCCATAGCCCCGCACTCCACCCCGTGGTACTATATATTTCATTATGAAAACGTTCAAGAAGCTCGATCCAACCGCCGTTTGCTCGCTTGCTTTAAAAATCGAAGCCGCATCGCTGAGCCTTTATGATTTCGGCAGCAAAAATGCCAAACAGCCGGCCGTCGCAAAACTTTGCTCGGAACTGGCTGAGCAGGAACGGAAACATGGCGACTTTTTCCGGGAGTTCGAGAAGAATGTGCGGACCAACAGCGAAGACGATATTTTCAACTGGCTGATCAGGGGAGCCACTACCGATGAATTTGTGATGAAAATAAGCCTGGATTTCGAAACAGAAGTGTTCAAAAAGCTCGGCCTTGTGCTGGACCCGGCATCTCTATCAAATCTGACTCCCATCCAGTTGGTTCGTTATGCAATCAGCATTGAAGAAGCGGCTGTCGCGTTTTATTCCGGCCTGAAAAACCACGTCAAAGCTTCACATAAGAAATACATGGTTGAGCTTGCGAACGAAGAGAAGGGCCATCTTCTCGGGCTCCTTAAATTACTCAGTGAGCTTGGTCCGAACGAATAGGCACCAGCCATTTCATTCAGCCTCGTAAATAATGAAGGAAGTTTTGCCAATCCTTTTTCTTTGAACCGCCGCTTGAACCGGCAGGATTCTCGGGCAGTTGACCCAGGAATTCATCCAACCTTCTGGAACACGCAACAAATAGTGTCCGACAGGGTAGGAGCGATCGGGATCGATGAATATGATCGTTCCTACCCGGCTCAAAAAACGATGGTGCGCGTCGTGATCATAAGGATCATATCGATACCGAAATCCCGCATTTCTCAATGCCTGCACGACTTCCCCGCAATAATACCCACGTGTCCAGGCGTTTTGCGCCCGTGAAAACAACCTTAATCCTTTCTGATAATTCAGCCCACATCTGGCAGCGACGCAAGCCACCGCACAACCCATTGTATGTTCCTGGGGAACGGGAATACTTTGCAGGCTTGGGTTACGCTTCAACAAGGCCATAGTTCGCAAATGGATTTAGCACTTTTATCAAAATATCATAATCCCAAATTATCAGAAGCGGGTAGCACCAGAATTGCATTCGCAGCGCTGCCGCAAATGCGCGGCAGGTAAATTTATGGCGCCACCAAAAATATTCATCAGCGGAATGCACTCAGGTCAGAATCCCTGTTCAGGCGTGGGGATAGCACGATGCCTCAGGGCCGCGTTTCCAAATTTGACGCTTGTCGGTGTTGACCACTGGCAGGGAAGCTCAGGATTACACGACAAGTCAATCGATGAAACCCTGCTGCTACCCCAGTGGAAGCAGATCAATGATGCTCAACACGGTGACCACATTCTATCCATTCTAAATGATGATCATCTTTGGATTGCGGCCATGGATATGGAGGTTCACTGGCTCGCCGAGCACCTTGGCGCTCATTCCAATCTACTTGCCCCCGGTGCGAAGGCCCTGGAGCTAACTGCGAAACCGGCTGTCTCGGGGCTGGACGGCTTGGGCTTTCGTGTTCCCGATTTCATTTCCGCATCTCTGCCGGATTCCGATATCCACTATTTCCTGCGACAGCACGCCTGGCAATGCTGGCTGAAGAGTCCCTATCATGATGCCAAACGAATTTCTTCCTGGATCGGTTTTGTGAAAGCTCGCGATGCCATGGCGAAGAGCTGGCGAACCTCAAAGCTATTTCTGCAAAGACATATCATTGGCTCAGAAGAAACGATCGCTTTCGCGGCCTATCAAGGTGAACTCATAGCCGCGGCTCACATGCAGAAGAGACAGATCACGCCAGAAGGGAAAACCTGGGCGGCACGCGTCACTGCGGTTGAGCCGGACTTTCTCGAGGGTTTTAAGGAAGCCATTCGTAAACTGAATTACACGGGCGGCGGCGAAGTCGAGTTCGCGCGCGATCCCGATGGCCACAAGTGGTTGATAGAATGCAATCCTCGATTTCCAGCCTGGGTTTATGGAGGGGCTCTCGCCGGCCAGAACGTCGTTGCCAAGCTCATCGCGCATGTCTGGAATATGCCATTTCTCGAAACGGTCAATCCCTACCCGTTCTTCACGCGTGTTGTTCAGGATATCCCAGCAAAAGAATCCGTGGGCATTCCCTTGCCGCCAGATCCCGCAACCATGGCTTGGGCGAGTGAAGGCAAAAAAGGCAAATCAGGTCCGGATTTTTCAGCACTGATTCCGACCCTCGCCTCCGCCCAGGAACAGCACTCGAAAACACCGGACAAATCCGGTGATGTCCCGGAACACATCGATCCTTCGTATTTCACTGAAATTTCAAGTCTAACAGAGCAGTATGTCGGACCCACGCCTGCTCGGATTCATCTGGAGCAGTGGGCGCGCGGCCGTTTCGATCGCCTGGCGAAACGGGTTAAACAAGCGTCTTTAAACACCAGCCGTATTCAGATCGGGTTCAGTGTCAAAACCTGCCCTACGGATGATTACCTCAGGAAGGCAAAGGAATCCGGCTTTTTTGCGGAATGCATCAGCCAAATGGAGGTTCAACGCGCTCTGTCCTTTGGCTTTTTGCCTTCCCAGATCATTTTGAATGGGCCAGGGAAATTCTGGCCCCTGACTGACAAACCGGTAACGGGACTCCACGCACTGTACTGTGATTCACCGGAAGAATTCGATCGTGTCATAGCGCTGCCGGGGATCGCAAAGGTGATTGGATTTAGAATGCGAGTGCCGAAAGTACACTCACGTTTTGGAAATCCGCTCGATGACCCCCGCAGATTTTCCGACTTGATCCACAAGATGAAGAAGCTTCAGGGCAGGGCGGAGCTGGGATTTCACTTTCACATGCCAAGCTGGGCGATCGGACTTCAGACCTGGATGCAGGCGCTCGATTCGCTTCTGATTTGGTGCCAGATTGCCGAAAGGCTCAGCGGAAGACCCGTAAAGCATCTGGATCTCGGGGGTGGCTTCTTTCCGGCGGATTTGGAACGGCTGGATATCAGCGGAATTCAGGAAAGCGTGCGGAAGGCCCTTCCGAATGTCGGCACGCTGTACCTTGAACCGGGCCGCTCACTTACCCAGGACGGTGAAATACTGGTTTCCAGAATTCTCGATCTGAGAAAAACACCGGATGCCAGCCTTCATGAAATCGTGGTCGATGCCTGCATCGCCGAACTGCCCCTGGCTCAGGCGTACTCGCATCGGCTGTTTTTCAAACAAATCGGCTCTTTGGAAGCCAATTCCCCGCCGGTTCGACTCAGCAAGGGAGAAACCCGCATTCTGGGACGAATTTGCATGGAAGACGACATTCTCAGTGATGGCGTTTCCCTGCCAGAATCGGCACAAATCGGGGATTATGTGATCTTTGGTGATGCCGGTGGATACGAAAGGAGCATGAGCTATGGGTTTGGTCGCGGCTAACCTGCAGGATCCCATCGCTGAGCTTGTCGCCCGTGAAAAGCATTTTCAGGAATGGACAGAGCACCCATCCTCATCGCTGGTCCATCATGATGCCGAATGCTGTGAGCGCGCCCGTCTCTGGTTTCTCGCTTACGCGAGATCCATGGAGATCGGGAATATTTCGCAATTTGAAATCAAGGCCCCAATCTGGCTTCAGCAGCTCTACTCGTGGGGTCCGTCGTCCTGGCCTATTGCCTGGTGCGAACTGGTAAACAAGAAGGTCCTGGACT
This sequence comes from Bdellovibrionales bacterium GWA1_52_35, assembly GCA_001769805.1. Taxonomy (GTDB): domain Bacteria; phylum Bdellovibrionota; class UBA1018; order UBA1018; family UBA1018; genus GWA1-52-35. The sequence goes on along the minus strand of MEPO01000019.1, from coordinate 88,032 downwards.
GCGGCGTGTTTGCGGCGCTGGCCCGAGAGGTTTTCAAAGCCCAGGGGCACGAGGTCCATCCCGCACAGGCCCTGCTCAGCTACAACGAAACCTGTACCAATCATTGGAAAGCGCTTTGGAAAAAGGGCAAAGATGACACTGTTTTTCCCTGGATCGGTGATCGACTTGTCTATCACGAGCTTTGCGTCCTTGAGCTGCCCGATGGGACGGCGAAATTTTACGACTCCACTTGGGGAAACTGGTATTTATCGCAGCCTCGTTTCGGATTTGGAGCTGTGCTCGCGGTCCGCTCCGAATGTCCGCGACTGCTGCGCTGGGGAAGCCGGACTGTTGCTTGCGGAGAATGGGTGGAATTATGAAAAAGATAAGCGCTGGTATTCAGGAATATTTGTCAGGGATTGCAAACGCATTTTTTCTTGATCATCCCCTGTTCGGAGCAGGCCTGCTTTTGCTCGTTTCGGCTTTTGACTTTCGCGCATTTTTGATTGCGCTTTACTCATCCCTCCTGGGATATGCGTTTTCCAGAAATTACAGCACTCCAAAGGTGCTCAAACACTATGGTTTAATATCCCTTAACGGATTTTTCTTTGGTCTGGCTATGGCCCATTTTTTTGAAAGCTCGGTTACCTTATACCTATGCGTACTGCTCGGCTCACTGGCGTTGCCGTATTTTGTAAAAGCCAGTCACGAGGTTCTGCAGCACTGGAAGCTGAGTCCCTTCATCTTCCCCTACATCGCCGTAGTCTGGATATTCTGGCTGAGCGCACCCGGTTTTTCACTCACCCTGAATCCTCAGGCATGGCCTCCTGAGATTGCCGCCCTTCCTGGCCTGCACACCGCGTGGGGTTTACCGTTAAGACTTGCAGATGCCCTGTTCCTGAGTGCTGGGCGCCTGCTTTTTATTCCCAATGCCTCCTTCGGTTTGGCGGCTACGGCCCTTCTCTTCGTTTTCAGCCCGCGAAGGGCGATTTACTTTATTGCGGGTACGGGCTGTGCCCTGCTCGGTTCCTACCTGCTCTCGACCGGTGCAGGAGTCTGGGAGTACGGATATTTCAGTTATAGTGCCGGGCTGGTCGGACTGGGTCTGGCGTCCTTTCCCCAAAAATATTCTTGGCGGACGATTTTCATCTTCTGCACCTTTTCGTGTTTCATCACCATCGCTGCTGATCAATTTTTGAAACGTATCGGGCTTCCCGCATTGAGTCTTCCCTACGTTCTCACCCTGTGGCTTGCTATTCTAAGTCGCGTTCCGCGTATCAGCCTCAGCTGGGCTCCCGACCAGCGCTTGCTCGTTCCGGCTCGCGCCCAACTGAAACCTGCTGTTCATGATGTGCACGAATCAGAGAATGCAGCATGAAAATACGTTTATTAGTCATATTCGGGTTTTTGTTTACAGCTTCCAATGTTCTCAGCAGTGAAGCTGGCCACCTTGGTGTAACGACAGATCTGACCTTTTCCTCAAAATACATGATGGATGGATTTAAAGTCGGGGGAGACCACCCGGTAGTGCAGCCTTCACTCAGTATCGACATCCTTACCCCCGGTTTCTCTCTTATGTTCTGGTCCGCTCTGCAGCTGGATCGGGCAAATCATTTTAATGATGAGCTGGATGTAATGGCGAGATACAGCCGGATCATTTTCAGGGGCTCGCCGCTGGCGATTCAGGTTCAAGGCTTTGCCGATTATTGGATTTATCCTAAACCGGAATTACAGGTGGACGAGTTTGGCATCGAAAAACCACTCGAAATAAAACAGGGAAATAAATTGCATCTTGGCCTGTCCTTGCCGGCGCTCTTGCCGATTGCCGGCTCTCACGTCATTCCCGCCTATAATGTCTACTACTCGATTTACTGGGAACGGAATAGAAAAGATCAATACCAGGGTGGAGCACTTCACCAGGCGCATCTTCGTTATGCGCATGAAGTTCCGACTCTTCTACCCGGCACATTGGCTCAGTACCTTGGAATCAGCGGATCACTGAATTACCACGATGGTGTATTCAATATTCGACCCGGACTGACTCATTCCACGCTCCAGATAGGAACCAGCATATATATTTCCAGGTTCACCATCAGCTTAAGCCTGGACAGGCAGTGGTCCTATCGATCAGATTTGAATGCCGGAAATGAATTATGGTCCTCTCTCTCGTTGACCACCAAAATATAATGCAAGCAGGGGGCGGGGTTTTTCGGGCTTTCGCGATTGTCATTTTTTTTGCCATTGCGGGTTGTTCTTATCCAAAAGGAGATTCACCCGGCGGCACTCCACCCGCTCCGGCATCCAATCCGGGCCGGGAGCGTACCGACGCGCTGATCTATTCCGGGCCGGGCAGCTGGGGATTGGAAGTGGAAACCCTGTCGAGCATTCTCTATGAACACGGAGCCACCTACCAGCAAGTCTCCGGTCAGGAACTCGACTCATTCTCGCTTGAGCAAATCACAAAGTTTCGGCTGCTGATTTTTCCTGGTGGAGATGCCTGGACGCTCACAAGGAACTTACGTGGTTCAACGCGAAACAGACTTCGCATTGCCGTGCGAGAGCACGGACTGAGCTATCTTGGATTCTGCGCGGGAGCCTGGGCCGCGATCACTCCCGATCCAGTGGTGGATGACCAAAGTTACGGGTTTGGCATTGTCACAGGCCCGATCCAGGAGCAAAGTTACTTACAGCGACAAGGCCGGGAATACGCGTTAAGCCTTGCGCAATTTCCAGATGGTAGATCAAGGGAACTTCTCTGGTTCGGCGGTCCTGTCACGCCTGCCATTCCGGGTGGTGTGATCGCCCGGTACCCGGACGGCAAGCCCGCAATCACCCAGCTTCGTGCGGGTCGCGGCTTCGTATTACTTTCTGGATTCCACCCGGCGATTACGAGAGAAATTCTCCAGGAACTGGGATTGAACAAGCTGGAGGCTGTTGCGCCAGCGTTTGCCTGGCAAATGATCCAAGCGGGACTCAGTCAGCGGGATTTACCGGCCTTTCCCTGAGACTGCAGAGCAGCTGCTATCTTCAATATGACATCCACATAACCCTGAGCTCGATTATAATGAAAAAGCGCAGTTCTCTGTGCTGCTTCATCTCCATGAATCCAGCCATTTGCCTTCAGATAAAAGGCCACACTCTGGATCACGTCGTTGATTTTGAAAAGGTCCGGCTTCCGTGTCTTCGACGGGGTCCGGGCCCATTGAACATAACTGGAAGGAATAAACTGCGGTATCCCAAATGCACCCGAGTGGGAGCCCGACAGCATCATCAGACGGCCGGGCTTGCCGCGAAATACCACATCAAGAGACAGAAGCTCATTCTTGGCCCAGTTTGCCTTCGTCAGGGAACGCTCGATGATTTTCTGCCGGTACTCCTCTCCTCGACCAGGAAATTTGGCCGCTCCTGCGACAAGGCTGGACTTGATCACCTCCGGGTGATCTGCCTGCAGAAGACTGAAGAATACATTGGCGACATTGTATCTTCCGGTGATCTTTCCGTGCTTCGTTTCAACCCAAAGCAGAGCTGCGATCACTTCCTTTGAAATTCCGAAGGTCTTCTCGGCTTTTTTCAGATCCTTGCGATATTTTTTAATGAAATCTGCACAACGCTTGAGTGCCCGTTTGCTGTAATGTCCTGAGTAATCTGCTGTGGCCAGACCGCCCAGGACGTTCAGCTCTATAATCCGGTCGCGATCCTCGGGAATGTGGAGCTGCTGGAGCTGCAATATAAAGCCTTCCGACACTTCCGCTTTTTTGAGCTTATTTACTGCAAAATCCACGGGCCCTGGATTCAGCGAAGCCTCAGCTGAATATGCCGAAGTGCAAACACCCCAATACAGACAAATAGTAATAAGAAGACGGAGGTCGGCGCATCGCATGATTACTGATTTTGCTTAGGCGCGGGAGCAAAAGCTACTTCAATAAACTCAAAAATCGTTCCTTGCGTAAAATTTTTGATAAATGGTTCGACTCACCGCCAATAATCCGGGGGCGATCAGTAGACCAATTATTCCAAACCACGAGCCCAGCACAAGCATGAGCGTCATTAAATGGGCGGGCGGCAAATCAATGCGCTCTTTCATCACCAGCGGAATGATCAGATGGCCCTCAATCTGCTGCATCACAACGTATACAAAAATAATCCAAATAATTTTGTCAGGATCTGAGGCTATCGCTATAAGGATTGCGGCGCTTGCCGATGCGAGTGGTCCCAGGTACGGGATGATATCCAAAGCTCCCGTTAAAACCCCAAATAAAAGCCAATAATCGAAACCTGCTAACCACAAGCCCAAACCTGTCAATACACCCACTGCCGTCATTGCAATCAGTTGAGAGACAAACCATTGCCGGATCGTGTACGCCGATTCCCCTAAGGCTTTACTGACCTTGGGTCGGGCCTGCTTTGGCCATAGCGAAAGCAGACCGCTCATATAGCTTTGTGCGTCGATCGCCAGATAAACGGCCAGAATCACGACAAATACAAGCCCCCCAATGGCCGAAGCGCCGAGACGAAAGCCATGAGCAAGCTCTGCGGGAGCTGCGCCGAGCAACTCGCCGAGATCGATTGATCCCATTTGTCTGGACAAACCGGGCGCGTATGCAAGGAGCTCACTCATTCTTTGCCTAGCTTGCTGTATTAAATCCGGCAGTTTATCAACAAGTGGAAATAACTGCTCAGCCACGACGGAGTACAAGATAATAGCAGACCCGACGATCAAACCCAGGGATCCGACGAAAAACAAGAAAGCGCTTACGCCCTGCGGAATTTTGAGTTTCTGTTTCATAAACCGCATGGCTGGGTAAAGTATCACACTCAGCGCAATTCCAATGACGGCGGCTAGCGCAATCCACCGAACAGAATAGAGCGCAAACTCAATGGCCAGAATCAGCGTACTGAGAAATACGATAATTAAAGCGCGATGTATAGAAACCCTGGGTTTATCTTCCGGCACGCAGGCCTGAAATCAGCAATACTTGTACCGCTATGGCCGTTTAGTTCTGAACCGTTACCGACGCGCGGGGTGTCTCAACGGAATAAGTTTTCCCGTTATAATTGGTTTCACCACGGAAATATATTTTATACGCGCCGTTCGGAACACCCAATGTACGCCAACCCATCTTAATGGATTCCAGGACGTATTCATTGGTTTTAATAACGACCGGTTTTTCGTTCAGATCAAGCACCACGAATTCCAGGTGTTGAATTGGAACGGGTGATGAAACCGCCTGAATCAAGAACTCAGGCCGACCTTTCAGCGGTTTGCTCAGATCAACTCCAGATGCGGCCTGAAAGCTGAGACTCAAACGAGGCTTACTGTTGATCACGTAAAAACTCCGGGGCTGCGATTTTATGCCTGACGTGGCGGTTTCAGCAAAAACCTCATACCTTCCTTCCGGCAGCTGTCGCGTATCCAGCTGAGTCGAACAGGTGTCTTTTTGAAGGGTGCAGGAATATGCTCCAAAATCCTTCCCTTGTGGGCTTTTGATCCGAAACTGGAGCAGATCCGTTGCCAGCCCCTGTGCACGTGCCAAAAGTAAATACTCTCCAGAGATGTATTCACGATCCAGCGGAGCATTGACTGAAATATGGGTCTTCTCCGGCATCGGGTTGTACTTGTAGGTATCCACACCAACGCCCGAACGATCGTCCCAGCTGATCCAACCGAAACCTGCCTCGCCCCACTCCATGCCCCAGCTGTTGCGGATGAGCCAGGCACGCTTGTTTTCATCGTAACCGATAAGGCTGATTGCATGTCCACCGAGCGAGGGCCCAGAGACGTGTTTGTATATTCCGCCCGCATAAGTAACGAAGTCGGCGTACACTCTCATTGAGGTCACGAGAGGACCATTTTTGAGCGCTTCCTTCACAACCTCACGGCCTGTGCCGAAATGACTCGGCATCGTGTAGCTTGCTATTTTATAAGTGCGTGCGCTTGCATCTGCGCAAAGATTACTGCAGGCAACATCCTCGGAAGTCGACCCGGAGGTGTAAGGCATGCACGCTTCGTCCGGAACACCCCTGGAAGAAAGGAAAGCCGCTGCTTCTCCGGAGAGCCATCCGATACCACAGCCGCCGCCACCGCAGGAAAAAAGGGCTTGGGGTGAAAAACTTGAGCGCAACCAGGGGAGGCCTGCACTAATCGAGGCCTGGGCTTCCAGCGTGGCAACTGCCGCGAACGCGACGCAGCTTCCACAATTGCCCTGGTTCATGATAGGCCCGATCCAGTTCACCCCATCCTTGTTCCGCCAATCAATCGAAACGGGCAGCTCATTATTTCTGAACCCGGGAACTGCTTCAAAATCCAGATCGCCTTCAGGAGCATGCTGAAGCCCCATCACTTTTTCAAGTTCACTCGCGGGCAATTCTGAAAGCCAGGTTGCTTTCGCACTCCAATTTGCTTTTGATCTATTTAACGCGCCCTGGATCTGTTTCAAGTCAACCGTTCTGGAATCAGTTGCCGCAGAGAAGAGCGGAAAGGACAGGGCGACAAAAGCCATTGCGAGGATTCTGATATTCATTCTTCAAAACTATCAGCTGTCCGCTGAATAGGCTAAAAAATTTTAGTTGGCGGAGTTTACGGCTCCACTACTCGGATCGAGATCGTCGCAAAATTACTTGCGGCTGTAATGGCGCCTTTTGTTGCCGAGCCTCTTTCTGCGCGTGCTCAACGGTCTTTCGCGTTCGTGGAATTTTGTCCTCCCCCGACAATGTCCGCGCCCAGTCGCTCTGCGATGGCGAACTCCGCTCCTCAGCCCAGCTTTCCCTATGATTCATCTGGGGCACGTGTGCATCCCAACAGGATACACTGCAGAAGAGCAGGCCCGTACGCTTACGGTTACAAGTGGAGACATTGCACACCCAGTATTTGATCCCGAATCCAATTGGTTTTTTGCAGCTACTGCATCGTTTCCAATGCGATGTTTCATCCATACCTGCCTATTCTGGGCGGAAGCCAGTTGGAACGCAAGCCCGGTGCTGGAAGTAGCTGACGAATCCTTGTGTTTCGGCTATGTTGGGCCGCTATGATCCCATTCGATCCCAGTAAAATGGACCCCAAAGCCCTGATGGAAATTTCCCAGCTGATCCAGCAGCTCCCGCCCGAGCAGCTCAATCGAATGCAAAGATTGATGCATAATATGATGGCTGGTTTCGACGTGAAAAAGGAAATGGAGGAATTCGAAAACAGCCTTCCACCCGATTTCCGGGAGAAGCTGCTGAAACTGGCGGGCGGCTCAATGAGTCCTGGCGCCCAGCCGATTACCTCCACAGCCCAAAGCGCGCCCGATGCAGAAATCGATCTTCATCAAGCCCGACTCACAGTTCTTCGGGCTGTTCAGGAAGGCAGCATTTCCCCGGAAGAGGCCGAGAAACTTCTTTTTCCCGAGTAGCTTCTATTTTTTCTTTGCGGGCTTTTTGGTTCGAAATTCCTGTACCAAATCCTCGACCCGCTTCAACAGGTCAGCCGAATAAAGCTTTCCAACCAGCTCTTGCCGGACTTTGGCCCCGGCATTGAACATCTCGTCGCGTCCCTCTTTTGCGGGAGTGACAATCTGGATACCCTGCTGTTTGAACTTTTCAATGACTTCTGAATTCTGTTTTGCCGTTGACTGGGCGAGCTTCGCCGCACCGTTGGCCATGATCTTGCGAACCAGCTGTTGATCCGCCGGGGTGAGCTTTTCCCACTGGGTTTTTGAAAACAGAATTGCGCCGACACTATTGGTCATCGGCTCACTGGTCATGTACTTCACCTTGGTCTGCCACTGTAGGGCCAGAGCGGCAAGCGGTGGCGCATAGGCGGCATTGATCATGCCGGTTTGCAAACCCATGAGAACATCCTGAAGCGCAACACGCACCGGAGAAATTTTGAACATTTTCAGCATGGCATCCGCCAGCGGATCACCTTCCCACGCCCACATTTTCACGCCATTCATGTCATCAACGCCGCGAATGGGTTTTTGCGAAAGGAGGTAAACCAGACCGGGCTCCGCCCAATCCAGAAATATATAGTTCTTAGCCTTCAGCTTTTCTTCAAAATACGGAGTCAGTTTGTCGCGTACATAATGGAGTTCATCCAGACTGTCGTAGAAAAATGGCAGCTCCAGAATACGAATTTCTGGCGCCACCTCGCCAAGCCCCACGCCGGTGAAACCAGCACCATGATATTGGCCTACCCGCATCTTTCGAAGCACGTCGGGCTCATCGCCCGCAATGCCACCTGGATATAGCTTGATCTCTACATTACCCTTGGTCTTTGCCTTGATCTCGTCCGCGACCTCGTGCATGACAACCATCCACATCGATCCTTCTGGAGCGACTGTGGCGAACTTGAATGCCACGCTCGCGGCGGAAGCGGCATTCACCCCTGCAAACCCACAGAGCAGCAAAAATAGAGCAAGCGTCTTCATGTTATCTCCTTAGAATAGATCTTTCTTCTGTTTAAGAAGTTTTGCGGCCCGCCTTTTAGCAACCTGGTTTGCCAGGCGCTCCTCGGGCATCAGCTCTGGGGAGGCTTCAAGTACCTCGCGCAAGGTCCTCTCAAATAGTTCCTCGTTCTGGGTGGGAACTGCATAAAACTGAGCATAATACAACTTGGGCATCAGGAAGCGACCCTGCCTCAGGGTGATCGCTTTATCCAGATGCTCCTTTGCCTTTTCTGCACTGCCGCCCAGCATCTTGGGACGGCCACCGAAATAGGCTCCATAAAACAGGTGAATGCTTCCATGATAGAATTCTTCATCAAGAGCCAGCGCACGTTTCATCATCAGCTCCACGCGAATGAGCTCTCCAACCGCATCGACATCCTGCTTATTGATGTTCACCCAGCTCCCCAGGCAGTAAGCGGACCAAAACAGGGGCGCGACATCTTTGATGTCATTCAGGGCATTTTCGAATTTTTCCAGATTACCGCCCGCGTGAGCGCGCACCGACTCGGGCAATGCGCGCAATCCGAACTGAAAGCCCTTTTTATACATCATTTTGGCGCGGTCAAGGTCGCCCGATTTCTCGGAATCTTCCAGGAACGCAAACGAATAGGAACAATAACCCTGGGCGAGCAAGCTCAGCAAAGCTTCATCGTCAGGAACTGATTTGAGCAGCCCTTCCATCATTTTCAGATTGGCGGGCATGGCCTCTCGAGCGAATTCCAGATCACCTTCTTCATAAAAAGCCTGCGCGGCGGGTTCCATGACTTGAATCGTGGTCTTGACTGCAAAGCGCTTCATCGAACATCCCAAGTTCAATCCGATGCATAATATAAGCAGAAGGTTGGCTGCGGTTTTCATATTATTTTCCACCGAAGTATTTCAGGAGAACGAGACTCAGATCGGGCCAGTAGGTAATTACTCCTAGAGCTATGACGTAAAAGGAAAGAAAGGGCAACGAGGCCCAGTAGAGCTGCACCACCGGCTTTTTAAACCGGAAACTTCCTATGAACAGATTCAAACCGGCCGGCGGAGAACTGTAACCAATTTCCAGATTCGCCAGATAGATGATTCCGAGATGAATTGGGTCAATTCCGAATTCCTTCGCGATAGGCAAGACGAGCGGTACGAGCATCAGTGCCGAAAGCATGTCCAGTAGGGCGCCACCAATCAGCAGCACGACATTCAGCAGAATTAGAAACACAATCTTGCTCGACATGTATTGTTTGATCCATTCGAGCGCTACAATCGGAATCTGTGCATCCACGATGTAATTGGTGAAACCCAGCACGGATCCCAGAATAATGAGTATTGCACCTACCAGCAGCATACTCTCCCGCATCACACGCGGGATGTCCCGGGTCAGGCTGAGATCCTTGTAAACCCAGACTTCAATGATAAAGGCATAAAATGCTGTAATTGCGGCGGCCTCGGTTGCGGTGAAAAGTCCGCTGTAAATCCCCCCGATGACGACGACCGGCAGCGGAAGTTCCCAGCTGAACTCACGGGTGGCACTTGCCAGCTCTCTCCAGGAAAATTCGCTGCGCCTCACCCCGCTTCGCTGGGCAATGACCATCGAGTAGACACTCAGCAGCACCACGATAAAGGTGCCGGGCAGCAGTCCTGCTATGAAAAGCTGATCAATGCTCGTGCCCGATACCAGACCATAGATGATGATGGGCAGACTCGGAGGAAACAGCAGACCAAGACTTCCAGAAGTGGTCAAAAGGCCGATACTGAACTTCTCCTGATAACCTTCTGCCGCGAGCACCGGCAGCATGAGACCGCCGATTGCTATGATGGTCACGCCGGATGCACCAGTAAACGCGGTGAAGAACGCACAAACCACGAGAGCGACGATTGCAAGTCCACCGGGCATCCAACCCACCAGGGCACGGCTGAAGCGAACGATTCGCTGTGGGGATTTGCTTTCCGCCAGGAGATATCCGGCAAAGGTGAAAAGAGGGATCGTGATGAGCAGGGGAATCGTGGATATTCGGTAAAGCTCCACGATCACTGCGGACATATCGGTGCCTGCGAAATAGAAGAGCGAGAGCGCTGCCGCACTGAAAACCACGAACAGCGGTGCCCCAAGAAGTGCCAGGGCTATAATGACAATCGCGATTACCGTTCCCATTCTTGCTTCTCAAGAGGTTCTCCTGCGGCAAGACAGGCGGCTTTCAACAAAAACCTGAAGGTGAGAAAGAAAAACACAATTGGGATCACCAGTTCAATGATCCAGGCATCAACACCGATCGAATATTTTTGTGCTGCCTCGAGCTCCATCTGGATAAAGGTGATGGAGGCCCAGCCCATGACTCCGCAGACCAGCGCGGAAAATACATAAACCACAAAGCGACTGACTCTTTTTGACCTCTCACCCAGCAATCTGGAGAACGCATCGATATTGATATAACGGCCCTGCTTCACTGCCATCGAGGCGCCCACAAATCCGGCCCACAGGACCAGCGCACGCGTCAGGCCATCTCCCCAGGAAAGGGCGGTGGAAAAGAAGTTCCGGAGCACAACCTGAAGAAAGGCAACGGTCATCATCACCGAGAGAATGGCAATGAGCGCCCAGCCCTCACATTTCTCGATAAAGGCATCGAGCTGTTTTAAATATTTCATCAGAGGAATGGTACCAGACAAAGAGCGGCTCTACAATTCGGCAGACCCGCGAATGCAAAGTACTATTCTCCGGCCTGTCATAATAATGACGGGTCAGCGGCAGATCGCGGCAAGCCGGTATTCCGAGTTTTTCCAAAGTCCAATTGAGGAGTAGCGTGCCAGCAAATGTGAATCCAGATCGGGCGTGATATCCCAGTACTCCGGGCTTTGGACGTAAGCGGTACAGAGAGCCCGCAGATTGCGCAATACGCGTTGGGCCAGCCCCTTTCGATACTGATTGGTATTGATCGACTCATCCCAGAAAGCGTTAACATGATCGGCTATATCGAAAGCTCGCTGCATGTGTGGATAGTCACCCTCCCAAGCAATGATGGCATCCTTCCCCGGGATGACTTCGTCCTCGCTCAGGCTTTGATAGAAATGTCGGCCCTCGAAGTCGGCAACCAGATCAGCATTACTGTAAACGCCTGAGACCCGTAATCCAAGGAGACCTCGCTCGGTACCGGCATCGTATTCATTCGCCGCGCTTTCGCCAGCAATCCGGTACTTTTTGTAAGAGTTCCACCCAACAGTGAACATATGAGAGAATTTGTCGAGCCCCACCCGGTTTCCATTCACGAAGACCGTCTCTGCGACGATCAGTGACACAGGTACGATGGTCTTATAGAATGGAATATTCCGGTAAATTGAAGTCGGCCGGGTATTGAGATGATCAATTTCCGGGTTATTGCCAATCCATTTATTGAATTTATTGAAAACGACGAATCCGTCCACTGCCTTGCGGACCTCTTTAGCAAAGCGATAATCGTCTCTCGGTCCGCGCCATCCCTGGGCAGTTCGCCGGATCAGGGCGTTCACTCTTCTATTGATCGTTTCGCGTGCGTCTTCCAGTCGGACTTTCCGCCCCGTGTACTGGTCCGTTTCCGCCCCGAACAGTGGTGAACTTACGAGAAGACCCAATGCGCAAAATAAAACCATCCTTGATTTCATTCCGCCTCCTGCGGTGGCTTAGAAAAAGTGGGGCACCCCTCATCAGGTGCCCCCAGCGATTCAAATATCGCGCCGCTTAGAACGCGTGTCTGACGCCCAGTGCGATGGACTGGGGATCGGCTCCCGCAGCACTTGGACCTACAGCGCTGATCAGGAAATTGTAACCAGCCGCATCCTCATTGCTGATCTTGGAATAGACCGTATAAAGATCGGTTCTCTTGCTCAGACTATATGAGCCACCGAGGCTCAGTTGCCTTGCACCGGTATTGGCCACTTCGGCATTGTCCCGGTTCAGTTTGCCGGCGATCCCATAACCGGCGCGCAGGGCAAAATCATCGATTTTGTGAACGACTGAGAAGAGCAAGGCTGTTCTCTTGGTCACAACATCGGCCGAATTTTTTTGGCTGATCTGGTCCCAGGCTACATTGAGGCTCGTGCTGTCAAAGAGCTTATAGCCGGCTGCTGCTTTTATGCCGGTATCTCGCTGACCTACGGTGACAAAGTCCTTGTGCGTTTCGTACGCAAAAGCCGCATTTATGGGTCCTTCTGCATAATTCACGGAGCCGCTGAGCAGATTGTCACTCGCCGCCGCCGCGCTTCCTTTGGGGGAATACATCAAGTTGAAAGAGGCGCCCGCGAATTTCGGAGACCAGTAGTTAATCGTGTTTTCTTTGCGCACGTTGAAGGAGCTCGTGCCCGTTACGCCGTTGATGGTATCAGCGATGTTCGCAAGATAACCCACACCGGTAGCATAGAAAGGCTCCATGAAGCTGTTAGCAGATTTAAAGGGTGTATCCCATTTGCCGATGAAGGCCGTTCCCCAGTTGCCCTGGAGGCCGATCATGGAATTTCTTAGTGTTGGACTCAGTGACGCTTCCGGAATCCGGACATCCAGCTCAACCTGAAAAACACCTTTCAAATCATTTCCGAGTTCTTCGGAGCCCTTGACGCCCACGTTACTGGAGTTACTGTTCATACGAAGTCGGCCGGTGTACGACTCACCGACCGCTGGGTCAGCGGCCTTTACAGATTCAAACGTAGTATTGATTGTTCCGTATACATTGACATTGGACGTTTCCGCCTGGGCAAAACCCGGCGCAATCATCATGGTCACAAAAGCCAGAGCTAGTACTTTATTCATTTGATGTTCTCCTTATATTAATAGAGGCGTAAGAAATATCTGGAAATCGGTTATCTCAGACACCTCAGCTCACTACTGTCACTTCTTAAGAAGCGTACGGTTATTGTCCTCTGAGTTTCTGACAAGGCAATCAAATTCATGCGTTGAAAATTTTTTACATTCAACGGTCTTGACTTTGGACCAAATTACTCTCCACGTGTACACTTGGATCATGACGCGAACCTTGCCACCTCATCCATCACGCCGGATATTTGCGGCACTGATCCTTATTTTGTCAGGCTGCAGCTCTGCGCAAGTAATAACGCCGGCGGCAAACACCCCTGCTCCCATGGATGAGAAAACAAAGTTCACCAGCCGCACACGTCATCCTGACGGTTTTAACATCAGCGATGTACGCGCACTCTTCACCTCTCCAGGAGCCCCACAGCTCGATACGCAGCTCAATTGTGACTTTGACTATTACGCGGAATCAACAATTGCGCGCAACCGTGAAGAGCTTTTCATGGCCTTGCCGGAACATGTTAAAAGTGATCCCGACAAATATCACTGGTGCTTTTATGCGAAAATTCTCCTGCTCGAAGATGACCTTTCGAGAGATACGCTTTATGTCGACGAAAAAATGAAACTGATCACGAAGCGTTATCCGTTCCTGGTTCACATCGCCCGGATATTTCTCGCCGACTTTGATGACCCGAGATATCTCGAGTTTGCCAACCATAATTACAAAAGGCTCAACAACCAATGAAGGCTGCCGCACTCACCTATCCCAAAGCCAGTCCCTGGTACTTCGTTCCTTTCCTCTATTTTCAACAGGGACTGCCAGTCATTATCGTCCAGCAGGTTTCTGTTCTGCTTTACAAGAAGATGGGGATCCCGAATGATCAGATCGGCCTTTGGACAAGCCTGATCATCTGGCCCTGGATTCTCAAGATGTTCTGGGGACCCCTCGTCGATATGAACGGCAGGAAGCGGAGCTGGGTGCTGGGGATGCAGATTCTGATCACGCTGGCCCTCATCGCCTGTGCTTTCGCGATCACCACCGAGTCGTTTCTGGCCATCAGCCTGTGTATCTTTCTGGTGACTGCGTTCTTCTCGGCCACCCATGACATTGCTCTCGACGGCTATTACATGCTGGCACTCCGTCAAGAACATCAAGCGTTTTTCATGGGAATCCGCTCCACGTTTTTCAGGCTTGCGATGGTCTTCAGCAACGGAGTGCTCGTCATGATCGCGGGCTACTATGAGAAAAGCGGAATCAGCATCTCTGAAAGCTGGCGTATCGCGCTTTTGACCGGCGCACTCGTTTACGGAATTCTGATGGTTTACGCGTTTGTTGTCATGCCCAATCTCGAAAACGATGGACCGGTGAGCACCGAAGGGGGCCCGTCCTTCATTGAGGCCGTTCGAAGTTTTTTCAAACAACCCAAAATCGTTCCCATTCTGCTGTTCATACTTTTTTATCGTTTTGGTGAATCCATGCTGACGAAAATGGCCGGACCGTTTTTACTCGATCCCCAGGCAGCGGGTGGCATCGGGCTAGACACCCTCCAGGTTGGAATGATTCTGGGCAATGTGGGCGTCATTTGTCTGGTAGCAGGAGGCCTGATTGGAGGTATCGCGATTTCGCGCTATGGGCTCCGGCGCTGCGCCTGGCCGATGGTCCTGGTGATGACGATTCCAAATCTGTTTTATATCTGGGTTGCTTACGCCCAGCCCGGCGCGGGAGCGATTTATGTTCTGACCGCGCTGGAACAGTTCGGTTACGGCTTCGGGATGGCGTCGTACATGGTCTTCGCAATGTACTGCTCGCAGGGCTCGAAGTTTGCCACCTCCCATTACGCTATTGTCACGGGGCTGATGGCGCTTGGAGCCATGCTCGCCGGAATCTCCAGCGGTTATATCCAGAAGTCGGTGGGGTATTTCTGGTTTTTTGTCATTGTGTGTATTGCTACAATTCCCGGAATGATTCTTTTAAAATTCATCCCGCTTGATGTTGGCACCAGAAAAGAAGGACTTGAGGTATGAATTCGAAATCTTTTGAGCTTGGAGTCATTGAAGGATTTTACGGAGCACCGTGGTCCTGGGACATACGGAAGGAATATGCCGAGTTTCTCAAGCGCGTTGGGTATTCTTTTTATTACTATGCACCCAAGTCAGACCCGTTTTTCCGGCGAAAATGGCGGGAGGCCTTTCCGCAGGAGCTTTATGAACAGCTGGCCATACTGATCGATGCGTACCATGCGGCCGGCGTGGAGTTCGGTGTCGGCTTCAGTCCCTATGAAATTTATCTCGCGTTTGATGACGATGCCAAGAAACACCTGCAAGCTCGAATCGAAGTGTTTAATCGGCTGGGGGTCGACCGGCTAGCGATTCTTTTTGATGATATGAAGTGCGCTCCCGGGCTGGCCCGGACCCAAGCCGGAATCCTTCATTGGGTTCGTGACCGCAGTCACGCCAAACAGCTCATCATGTGCCCGACTTATTACTCTTTGGACCCAATTCTGGACAAAATCTTCGGCGAGCGACCGGCCGATTATCTGGAAGTCCTTGGAAGTGAACTCGACACCTCCATCGGCGTGATCTGGACGGGTGAGGAAGTCTGCTCAAAGCAATATACTGAAAAGCATCTTTCTGAAATCAATGAAAAGCTTCATCGTAAAGTCTGGCTCTGGGACAACTATCCGGTCAACGACGGTCCGAAAATGTGCAAATTCCTTCATGTAGACTCGTTCCGCAATCGCCCGGCGATTCTTTCAGATCTTCTTCAAGCTCATGCAGTGAACCCGATGAACCAGGCGCTTTTATCACAAATCCCGATGCTCACGTTGAAAGAGTCCTATCGTGACCGCTCTGCATACAACCCGGAGACCGCCTTTCTCCGCGCGGCAACCACCTTGGTAAATCCGAAGTTCGCTGCAGAAATTCAGAAGGATCTTCACCTTTTCACCCAGAAGGGGTTTGAGCAATTGAGCGAAACAGAGAAACAAAATCTGATTTTAAGTTACTCCCGCTACAAGCATCCTGTGGCGGATGAAATCGTCAGCTGGCTGGAGGGCAAAACGATTGTGACTCGCGAAGTATTCCTGACTCAGTAAATCATTCATGGCGCAGACCGCTCAATGCGCCGGGCATAGTCTTCGGGCATGATTTCGTCTAAGTTGGCGGTGCGAACCCAAAAATCGGACCTTTAATGACAGACCACGTCGACCCGTTACTCAGGAAAGCGCTCAAGCTCTTGCTTCTTCAGCTGGCAGCGAAGTACGACAAGCCTAGTGTACATCTCGACGCCATTCTGACAGAAGTGATCCAGGAACTTTATGATGAGTCGAAGGCGCAGCTGGATGAAAAGAAAAACCGGCTTCGTCTTGTGAACACCTCCTGAATTCTGGGAACACTTTTTCTTTTTGCTGTCCGGCGCTAGCCTGGTCGGTGTTTTGCTCGCCGGACTCAGGGTCGCGAGGATTGTTTCAAAATACTTTCGTCAAAATATTGCCGCCGTCTTGGACAGGTCTGATCGGACACATACAAGCTCTTGTACCTGCTGACATAAGCTAAGTGCTTGAACTGTCATATTTTTGACTCAAATCAAAAAAGTCAACTACAGTTGGCAAAACTTGTAACGCACCGCGGAAATCAGGTTACAATCTAATTAGAGGTCGGGAGGCCTTGCTATGAAGACCAAGATTTTAATTCTAGCTGCATTGGTAACCGGGGTCGTGAGCACTAGCTATGCACGACAGGATGTATTCTTCGAGCTGATTGAAAAGCGCGCCGCAACGGCCGCCGAAAGGAATGCGCAAGCTCAGCGCACTCCTGCTCAGTCACCCAAAGAGGAAGTGAAGAAGGATCCTCAGGCGCAGTTTGAAAGGACCACCGCTAAACCTTAAAAAATCTTTGTCGTCTCTCAGCGACAATTCAATACTAAAACGCCGATTCGGCCGAGGGCTGAATCGGCGTTTGTGTTATTCTGGCCAGCATGAAGACCCCGGTTCAATCCCCCCTATTCCTGCTAAAGCTCTGGAACATGCTCCGGCCAGTTCCAGGGGGAAAGTTCCTTTATCGTCGCGCGCTGGCCCAGGCCGTTCCCTATAGCGCCACCATCCACCCCGACGTAAGGGAGCTTCGTCCGGGCTTTGCCAAAATCGGCATGAAAGATCGTCGTAGCGTACACAACCACCTGGGATCCATCCACGCCGTGGCTCTCGCCAATCTCGCCGAGTTGACTTCGGGACTCGCCCTGAACTGTGGGCTGCCTGAAAATGCGCGCGGTATTCTGAAAGCTTTTTCGATCGATTATCTTAAAAAAGCACGCGGCCCCCTGACGGCCACGAGCGAAACCCCGCTCCCCTCCTCAAATCTTAAACAGGAACTCACCGTCATCGTTGAAACCCGGGATTCCTCAGGCGCAGTTGTCACCCGGGCCCAGGCCCTGTGGCTCATAGGACCCAAGCTCGCGCCATGAAACCCGTCGAAACAGCTTTTACAAAACTTCTCGGAATCGAAGTCCCCGTCATCTGCGGTGCCATGTTCCCGTGCTCAAACGTTGAGCTTGTCGCCGCGGTTTCAGAGGCAGGGGGTATCGGAATCGTTCAGCCGATCAGCCTGGTTTACGTTTATGGAGAGGACTTCCGCGCCGGCCTGCGAAGAATACGCTCGCTCACCACCAAACCGATCGGGATGAACGTGCTTGTTGAAAAGAGCTCGAAGGTTTACGAAAATCGGATGCGCGGCTGGGTAGATATCGCTCTTGAAGAAGGAGTGCGTTTTTTTGTGACAGCCCTCGGCAATCCGAGCTGGGTCGTGGCTCGTACCGAGCAGTGCGGCGGTACGGTTTTTCATAATATTACTGAAGAGAAGTGGGCGATTCGGGCTCTGGATTACGGCGTCCACGGCCTGAATTGCGTGAATGACCGGGCCGGAGGACATGCGGGGGTGCGCAGCGCAGAAGAACTCCTGAGTTCCTTGAAAAACAAGTATCCCCAGACCCCACTGATCTGTGCCGGTGGGGTGGGTGATGAGACTGCATTTGTGCGCGCCTTGCAGCTCGGCTATGATGGCGTCCAAATGGGCACTCGTTTCATAGCCACCACTGAATGCGGTTCACACGTTACCTACAAAGAAGCCATCGTACACGCCAAGGAAGAGGACATTGTGCTCACCGATCGTGTGACCGGAATACCGCTTTCTGTCATCCGGACACCCTATGTCCAGGAAATCGGAACTCGTGCCGGACCCTTCGCGAGATTTCTGCTCCGGAATGAGCGGACCAAGCACCTGATGAGATTGTTTTACACGCTTCAGTCCGGCTGGAAATTGAAGCGCTCTTCGCTCCGTGGGCTTTCCTCAAAAGATTACTGGCAGGCCGGCAAAAGTGTTGCTGGCGTGAATCAGATTGAATCCGCACACGCGATCGTGCGGCGCTTCGCCGAAGCGGCAACCAGGGCATTTTAGTCGTGCTGCACATTCAAAGCGTGTCCAAGCAGTTTGGCTCAAAGACTTTGTTTGAAAGTGCGGAAGCCCATCTGGGTTACCGCTCGCGCGCCGCGCTGATTGGTCCGAACGGCTCGGGTAAAAGCACGCTCATTCGCCTCATCATGGGGCAGGAGTCAGCTGACATTGGCGTCATTTCGCGGGGAAGCCATCTCGCCATTGGTCATTTGCCGCAGGAAGTTCCAAAGTTTTCCGGAAGGACTGCTCTCGCCGAAGCCATGCGAATGGACGGGCGGCGCGAAGACCTGCTTGTAGCGAAACGCGAGCTCGAACAAACCCTGAGCAAGGATGCAAGCGAAGCTTCAGCATCCACTCTCGAACACTATGGCCGAGTCATGGAAGAGCTCGAGCACCTCGACGAATACCGGCTCGAGTCGAGGGCAAAAGAAATTTTATCCGGAATGGGTTTTAAGCCCTCCGATTTTGATCGCCCACTGACTCAATTCAGCGGTGGCTGGCTCATGCGGGTAGCGCTTTCCCGCGTTCTGCTGATGGACCCGGATCTTTTGATTCTCGATGAACCCACCAATCACCTGGATCTGGAAACACTTCTCTGGCTTGAAGACTTCCTTCGCGCGTTCCGGGGAGCCATGCTTCTGGTGAGTCATGATACGGCCTTCCTTAACCGGATCGTTCACGAGGTCCTCGAAATTGATCAGAAGCGGCTCTGGACTTATCGCGGCAATCTCGATTCTTATGTTCTGCAGAAGGAAGAGCGCCTTCAGATTCTTCGCTCCCAGTACGAATCGCAGCAGACCAAAATCGCTGAAATCGAATCCTTTGTCGCACGCTTCGGCGCGAAGGCCACGAAAGCCCGGCAGGCGCAGAGTCGCCTGAAGCAGTTGGATCGCATGGAGAGAATTGAGCTGGATGAAGGGCGCGAAACCGTTCGCTTCCGGTTCCCACCGGCTTCCCACAGCGGTAAAGAAGTCGTGACGATGAAAAACGTTTCGGTTCGCTATGGCGAAAACGTTGTTTTCAGAAATCTGAACTGGGTCATTCAGCGCGGCTCCCGGGTTGCCATAGTAGGGGTGAACGGCGCAGGCAAGACGACGCTTTTGAAGCTGCTCTCAGGCACTTTTTCGGCAACCGAGGGTCAAGTTAAAATGGGACACTTGGTGAAGACCGGCTATTACGCCCAGCATCAGGCCGAGAGTCTTGATTTCAGCAAAACCGTCCTGCAGGAACTGGAAATGACCGCCCCGGAAATGCCAGTGAGCCAGGTCCGCGGTATTGCGGGAGCGTTCCTGTTTTCCGGAGACGCGGTTGAGAAAAAATGCTCCGTGCTCTCGGGGGGCGAGAAGGCCCGTGTTGCCTTGGCGAAGCTTCTGCTTTCCCCCTCAAACTTTCTGCTGCTGGACGAACCAACCAACCATCTTGACCCGGAATCGCGAGCAGTCCTGCTTGAGGCTCTGCAAAACTATACCGGAACTCTTTGCCTGGTTTCGCACGATCGTAATTTTGTTTCACCTCTGGTTGATCTCGTTCTCGAGATCGTGCCGTCCGACTCCGGTTCCGAAGTCCACCAGCTCATTGGCACCTATGACGATTATCTTGAACGAAAAATGAAGGAGATGGCGCAAAAAGCCACGGCGCCTTCCGAGACCCAGCAGAAAAGCACCACACCTGAAGCTCAGAAACGAAGCGGACCCTCGAATAACCAGAGGATCGCGTGGGCGAGAGAACGGGACAACGTGGAAGGCGAGATCGGAAAACTCGAAGCAAGGCAGGCCGAGCTGCACGAGCTGCTTGCCAATACCGCAACTTATGATGACAAGGTCAGGTCAATGGCCCTCGCTGAGGAACAACGACAGCTTGAGTTGAATCTCGGAAACAAACTAGCGCGATGGGAAGAACTCTGCAACCTGCTCTCAGAAGTCGGCTTGTGATCACCGGGTACCTGCGCTAATAATTGTCTATGGCAAAGAAAAAAGGCATTGCACTGATCGCTCACGATAATTTAAAGCCCCTTCTGGTCGAGTGGGCTCGCGACAATATGAAGTACCTTTCGCAACACACCCTTTGTGCAACCGGCACCACAGGCGCGCTTCTCCAAAAAGAAACCGGGTTGAAAGTCAAAAAATTCAAGAGCGGCCCCCTGGGAGGAGATCAGCAAATCGGAGCGAAGATCGCGACAGGTGGCGTGGATGCGGTCATTTTCTTTTGGGATCCGCTTTCTCCGCATTCCCATGATGTCGATGTGAAGGCCTTGCTGCGAATTGCTGTCGTTTACAACGTCCCCATGGCCTGCAACAGGGCGACAGCAGATGCGATCATGGCATGTTGGATGGGTTCCGCGAAAAACTAAGGCAGAGCCGGGGTCGTCTGCTCAGCAAAAATTGGAATCCAGCGTACAGTCGGAGCCGCTTCTTTCTTCCCGCTACCAGTCAGTGCCGCATAACCGGCGTAGCCGATGGATTGCTCGAGAAGTGTTCCTGCGTATCCGACCAACTTAAGTTTCGGATTGTGCAAATTTGCAGCTCTGGTTTCGAAATAGCTCAAGATTTTCTGATCAACAATTGCGGTTTGCATGTTCCCGATCGTGAGTTCCCAGGCCGTATCCAGAGCAAGGCGCTTTTGGTCCGTGACACCTTTCACGAGATAATTCATGGCAACTGAATCAACCAGGGAGAGAACCGCGCAAAAGCCAAATCTCTTAAAGGGGTTTTTCACGGTTTTCCACGCAGCTGACATCAGGAAGGTTTCGTTCGTCATGTACCAGACGTTCTGTACGAGATCTTTGTTCGAGACTACGTTCTTGGTGATAATAAGCGGATTCGAACTGGTGAAAATTGATTCCTTTTTGTCATTCATCTCAATTGCGAGTTGTGCCGCCTGAGTGACCGTAATGTATTTCCAATTCGAAAGACCGGACGCGCCGAACGCCAGGGATTTTTCAGTAGCCAACCCCAAAAGTCGACCAACTTTCCCGCGCTCCTTCATTCCACGAATCGCGATATCCAGTCTTTGTGCCGAGGTCATTTTCAGGAGAGCGGCGCGAGCACCAATTTCGTGGACCCGGGAGTTGCCCTTTCCGAGTTTGGCATTGACTCTCTTCATGGCGGATTGCGCTTTTTTCGACAGACCGACCATGTGTTCCGTGATGACCCGGACCACACCGCTCGAGGTCTGAAGCATTGCCAGCTTTCCACCGGTCCAGATGTTCAACCTGTCGAGCCACTGCACAAGGTAAGAGCTGAGGCGAACGACGGTCACATCCAATGCAATCCACTTCCACAAGCTATTCTGCTTTTTTTGGATCTCTTCACCAAGGAACTCCCATTCCTCAGAGATCATACGATAATTGGACATTGCAGCAGGAGATCCTTTGTCCAGCTTCACGAGGCGGTCCGTTCGAAGTTCGAAATCGTGAAGATCAATATGGTTGCGATCGATTGTTTCAAAAAAGTGATCAACAGTATTTCCCGTAAAACTTAAATTACTGAAGAGCACATCCAAAAGGAGACGGTTGGCGAGCGCAGCATGGTTCTTCTGGAGCAGACCGGATACCACATCCCAGCCGTCACTTTCAGTTGCGACCCGATCAACAACCTCACTCACACCTGAGCGACCCATTACAAACCAGGCATCGTATTGATCGTTGCCATCCAGATCACGGCCCACAATCAAGACACTCCGGCGTTGACCCACCAGGAACCGCATCAGCCAGTTGCGGTCAAACTCATAGGCTACTTCGCGGTCCCCATGTTCATTGAGATATCGGGTGACCCGGTAATCGTATTCCCTTTCGCCCATGGGCGTCTGAACGCGTTGGGAATGAAATGAAGTGCCGACCCACTGGAATTTTGGATCAAGGGAATCATCAGCTCGCAAGTTAGCACTGAAGGCAATGAATGAAATCACGCCCGTCAGCAAGCCGAAAACTATTGAAATTGAGCTACCCTTCTTCCGCATCTGCATTTTTCACCACTTCAACTGAGTGAGGGCCGTCCGAAACACGTATGAAACATACATAAATTGACCAAATTAGTCAACTTAGTTATCTTAATAAGACCGGTTCCTAGTTATTTGTTTTAATTGGCTATTTTGTGGTGGCGGGCTCTACCGACTCTGCCGCGAGGATACCCGTATAAATTGCCGCACTCACACCGGAAGAAGATACCCGAGAATAATGCCCGCGGGGCTCCGGAACCAGAATGTTTTCGCCAGGTGCGGAAACGATTTTGCCAACGAGACCGGGTCCTGAATAGTAGTTCGAGTTTTTCCACTGAGCTCCGGAGGTTGCGCGGGCCGTAACAATGATTACGTTTGCATATTTTTTGGCAAAAGACGCCGGGTATGCCGGGACCTTGGCCAGATCAAGACCGAGATCACCTGCGGCGACGATCACGGGAACCCCATGGTCCCTTGCGTAGGCGATCCCCATTTCCATGGCTTTGGAATACTTTCTCGTCGCCCAGCCGCAGAGAATGTATTTTGCGCCATGATCCACGGCATAGGAGAACGCACTGAGAACGGCTGCGGAATTCGTAACACCCCAGGGATTGAAAATTTTAAGCGGCATCAAGCGCGCTTTCGGCGCGACCGCAAGCACGGCTCCCGCCATTTGCGTACCGTGGTAGGCGTCGTCATAAGGGCGGGAGTCACCCGAAATGAAATCCCAGCCATAGCGATCCTTCTGCCCTGCTACGTCCTCCGTCGGAGCCGGATTGAACCAAAGCTGATCGTGCACCACCGGATGATTGTAATCGATTCCGGTATCAATGATCGCCACTGTCACGTCTTCAGAAGACATCTGCTTTCTGAAAAGATCGTACTCCATCGCCCAGGGCTGATTCAGCACCTCACGGGCCCAATCCTGCGTATTCTGAATTGGATTCATCTGGCGGTCCGGGCTGTCGGTCTCGTCTGCAAGCCGGGCGTTTCGCAAATAGGCCTGATCGTATTGGTCATAGCGCCAGATCCGGTAGGGGAGGAAAACGTTTTCGACCAAACTCTTGAGAAAAGCTTTCCAACGCGAAATTTTTGTAACCACGCCATTAAGATTGGGTTCGGAAAGGTTGCGAACAGGAAGTTCGATAACCTCAAAGGTACTCTGGGATGGAGCGCCTGAATCAGCGATTTTGCCCGATCCCTTCGGAACCCCGCCACCACCCCCGACACTCTGGATCTGCCTAAGTGCCATTCCGGGCTTCACCTCGTTGAAGGCACCCTTTACAAGTCTTGCCACCGAACCGCTCAAATAAGAGGTCTCCACCCGAATCACAAGGTTTTCATTTTCAACCGCTTGATACAAAGTTCCAGCCGGAACATTGGCGCTGATTCCAGTGCCGAGAAAAATCAGACCGTCCTGCTTGATGAAATCCACCAGAGCCGTCAAAGGAAGATTTGAAGCGGCCCGATCAATTGCCTGAACCGCTGCTGCGACCGCCCTGTTGAAAGCATCAAACATTGCAGCATTTCGCGCGACTCCTATTCCTCCCTGCCAATTTACATACCCACCCACTACATCATAAAAAAAACCGCTGCCCTTGACATGTACGGTGCGGAAATCGTGACGACCGGAAAGGGGAGAATCCACCTCAATCCTGAGCTGCAGGCTTGAATGATAAGTCGCGTATTTTACATTCAAGTAGGCGAAAAGCGAATCCAGACGGAAGCCTTCTCCAAGATCCAGACCGGAAGTCGAGCTGGTGGGCCAGGATCCTTTTTCATCAAAAGTGCGATCAAACCAATTTGGATAATTGAAGGGGATGATCAGCGGGAACTCGTTGACGACCGACTCTGTGCCATCGTTGAACTCGGTCCGGAAGCGCTCATCAAAGCCGTAAAACATCCGTCCACCCTTGAACCCGGTGATCAGACTAAAAGCATCGACATGAAAAGTGATACTCGCTGCGGGTAGAACAGAGCCCGACCATTCGTAATCATCACCACCCCTGGTCAGCTTCGGTGTACTTTTAGAACCACCTTCTGCAGTCGATTTGGAGTGTTCGGAACGCGCGAGAATAAACGACGGGTGATTCGCAAGATAGTGGCCAACAGCTCCATCAAAATCGACGCCGAAGTCCCTAAGCTTGTCGTCCGGCAACTGAATGCGCACATTTCTGACCGGGTTGACCAGAAGGACGCGCCGACCCAGGCTGACACTCTGGGTTTGAGGAGTGGCAGCGTTTGCGGCTTTTTTTCCTGCACTGAAAGCGGGAACAGAGATTCCCAGCAAGATCAGTGCGGAAAGTGAAAGGGTTATGAATCGAAACATCCGATCCTCTGTAAACTTGTTGTAGGTTACTGCGTTTATGCGTTAACGGCTCTTCACCATGACCACGTCGCCGTCTTTAATGCCCCGTTGATCAAGGGATTGATCCACAATTGCTACGGACGAAATCGGGTCAACGCGAGTTGTATGAACGTAGGCGACGGCTTTATATAAATTGCAGTTCCCGGTTGCTTGCTCTGCAGCATAAATCACGAAAGCCTGGTTGTTGGCAATGCCGGAACCGTGCCCCGCGTCAAAAATGAGGGTTCCCGAAGCAGAATTGCTTTCGCGTACGATTGCCGTCCAAGGAAGCTTATTCAAATCAGGGGATTGGGCGATCAGCTTCATCCCGGCGTCCATGATCTGGGTGAGAATTTTATTAAATGAAGGGTGCTGAACCAAATCTGCCCCACCCGTAATCGTGTTGAAATTTGCCCGCAGGTGATAGTCCGAATCAATTGAGTTCTTGCCTACCTTAGAGGTCAGAATCGTCGAACAAAGGCCGGCTTGGCATTTTTCGACCGCAAATACCATGTCCAAGCGCCCAATTCTGACGTTGGCCTCACCCTGAATTTGGTTGGGAGTCAGGCCAAATACCCCGTCCGGCGAATAACCGACGCTGAGCTTGAAATCGTAAAGATCCATTTCGATTGCCGTAACATACGAGCTGACCCGTAAGTAACTGTTGCAAGCATCTGGGGCGGCTTGGGGATCAAGGATGGGGTGAAAAGCACCCGTGCCATTCACAGCGGCGATCATGATGTCACCCAAGCTCGGGGTGAGATCCGCCATTGTACCGTTAGGTAATGGAAACCTTTGACTTTTTACTGGGGCAACTACGACATTTCGGATTGGAGTCGCTATACTCGCGCTTGGAGCGCTGCATGTGGACGAGGCCTGCGCTGTGGAAGACTTTTTACCCATCGTGAAACCATTTTGAGGACTGGATGCGGCTATCATTGCCATCGAAACCAGAGTCAGAATCCGTTTCATTTTAAACTCCATTTGTTAATCTTCCTTAACAGTACTAATTATATTAAACACTCTTTTGCGGGGTTAGTCAAACATAGTTGACTTTATTGGTATGATATTGAATTGACTGGATTTATTTTTGCGGTTGTTTGGAACCGAGCAGCCTGTTAATGGATCGCAAACAAAATTATGCAGACACTCAAGAGCCTGATCGCGGCCATCATCGTGATCGCCGCACTCGCATTCAGCCATTCATCGAAAGCATCCAAGGCCTACGGATTACCCGGAGGCTGGGACGTCAATCCGGAAGAACAGGTTTTAGCCAGCCTAGGTCCCTAAGCTTAAGAGCTCAACGAGCCGCGAGGCACGGTCGCTGAGCTAGATGGGCCAGACCAATCCAAAGGTGATGAACTCGTGGCTTAGCTCACCCCGAAACGCAAAACCCAGAGAAGACTCTCTCATTGCTCCAACCCCAAATCTCGGGAACATCAGAAAGCGACTTCCCATGGCCTCACTGGTGACGTGTCCGGCAAAACCACCGAGAGCGTAGAAGGTCCACAGAGCATCGCGCCGGAAGTCCCAGCGCAGATGTGTGCTGTAGGAAAAAGCCCGACTGCCCTCAACAAACAAAGGTCCGCCCTGAAATTCAATCGAAACCGAATTATTGATATCTGGAATGAATCCCTGATGAACAATTTTTTTGCTCGCCGTCCCCAAGAGGGTGAGTCCTGCAGAAGAGTCCAATACTCCCATTCCCATCAAAACACCAAAATGTGCTTCAGCGGGATCAGCAGGCGACTTCCAGTCCTCGTAAGACTCGAGCGCGCAAAAACCGTTCAAGGAGTAAGTCAAAGCCAACAAAAGGATGAGGATTCGTTTCATAGCCCGATCTTACCCGACCTCGGCCAGACGATCGAGCAAGTTTTTCAACATGGCGCCGGTAACACCCCAAATTCTGCGATCACCGAGCTGGTAAACATGAACAGGGAAAGAACCCGACCCCAACTCAAACCGCTCACAGCTATAAACACCCTCTTGACTGAACTCCCCAAAATCCACCCAGAAGGCTTCAGCCGTTTCCTCTGCACTCATTTTTAGCGGAGTTTGCTCAAGCACCCGGTTCAAAAACCCAATGACGGGCGTAATCCAATATCCCGTGGGAGTCCTCAAGCCCGGCAGCTCACCCAAAACACGGACTGCGATCAGCGGAACCCCAACCTCTTCTTCGGTCTCCCTCAGTGCGGCCAGAATGGAACTGCGATCGTTATCCTCAATTCTTCCTCCCGGAAACGCGTACTGGCCCTTGTGGGTTTCCACAAACTCAGTTCTCTTGGTCAAGAGGAGGCGAGGCTTGCCTTTTTCCCATGCGAAAAGGATGAGTACCGCCGCTGGAGTATCAACTTCCGGAACAGCCTGACCCAGAGTTCTGGGTGAGTAGGGTACCGAGAGCTTCAGTGCCAGCTGAATTTTTCGCTCAAAACTCTCCTGCGCCTCAGATAATTCCGTCATTTTTCCCTCAACTCAATCCCATATCTCTGCGCTTTGCGGTAAAGGGTCGCCCGATCAATTCCCAGAATCTCAGAAGCCCTGGATTTATTGTAATGAACCTCTTTAAGAACTTTCAAAATGTGGGATTTCTCAAGATCTTCAAGAGAACTCTGGAAATATAAATTGCTATCGGCGAACAATGGCGGCATTTCACCCAATATCTCTTGCGGGAAATCATCGGGAAACAAAACGGAAGAACGGGTCATCGCAACCGCATGCTCGATTGCATGCTCCAGTTCGTGAATATTGCCCGGCCAACGATATTTCATCAGCAGATCCATTCCTTCATCAGAAACGTGCGATACGCTTTTCTTGTCCTTCTCGGCATATCGTGCGAGAAAAAAACTGACCAACTCGGGCAAATCCTCCATTCGTTCTCGCAGCGGAGGCATTTCGATGGAAATCACCTTAAGACGATAACAGAGATCCTCGCGAAATTTTCCTGCTTTCACGAGCTGATCCAGTTCCCGGTGGGTCGCTGCTATCACCCGGACATCGATTTTCCGCATTTCCCTGCCACCGACCGGCTTGACTTCGCGCTCCTGTAAAACCCTCACCAGTTTCGTCTGAAAAGTCAAAGGCAGCTCTCCCACCTCATCCAGGAAGATACTGCTGCCATTCGCTTCCTCAAGAAATCCTTTCTTCTCTTTACCATTGCCGAAAAACTCGGTTTCCAGGAACGGCTCTCCGATGGACCCGCAATTCACAAGCACCAGATCACGATTCTTCCGCGCGCTGTTTTCGTGAATGGCGCGCGCCACGAGCTCCTTTCCGGTTCCGGCCTCTCCGGCCACGAGAACATTACTGGCTGACATGGCAGCCCGGGCGAGCATTTTGTAGACTTCGACGATTTTCGGCGACTTCCCGATGATTGCCCGCTCGTCTGTTTCTATCCGGGTTTTGACTGCAAAAACCTGGGATTTTTGCTGGTGCAGAGATTCCCAGTATTTTGCCGCACGGCTGAGCACCGTCCTGAGGCTGTCTATTCTGAATGGTTTACTGACGTAATCAAAGGCGCCCTCCTGAATCGCCTCAATTGCGCCCTCCATGCTGCCAAATCCCGTCATCAGGATCACGAGCGTGCCTGTTCCGGTCTTTTTGATCTCCCGGAGTACAGCCATTCCATCCAGCTCGATCATCCGTATATCCGAGAGCACGATCGAGAACACCTCGCGTTGAATTACCTGGATAGCTTCCTCGCCACTTTCGGCCAGCTGAACGGAATAGCCTTCCTTCTCGAGGACCTCGAGGAGCAGGCGGCGGGTGACGTCATCGTCATCGACAACCAAGATTCGGATTTTTGCATTCGTCTGGTTCATATCAACGTGTGTACGGAAGCTTTAAAGTCACTTTCGTCCATGCCCCTTCCTTGGAATCAATATTGAGCGCACCTCCGTGCTTGTGCACAAGCTGCTGGCAAATGGTCAAACCCAGACCAGTTCCTTCTTCCGGTTTTTTGGTGGTAAAAAATGGCTTAAGCACGTTTCCGAGATCCTCCTTTGGAATTCCCTCGCCCGTATCAAAAATCATGATTTTCGCCCAACTCCTTCCATCTTCTTCGGATGCTTCGGTACTGATTTCGATCGCCAGTCGCGCTTTCTCTTTTTCCAGGCGCTTGGATGCCATGCTATCGAGAGAGTTATTCAGCAGATTAAGCAGAATCTGTTCAATTTCCAGTGGAACTGCCCGTACAGGTCCCATTTTCTTTTCCAGGGCACTCTTCAGATCCACTCTCAAAAGATCAATCCTGGGTCTCAGTATTGCCAGCGTACGATCGAGCAGGCGGTTTAAATCGACGAGCTGTCGCTGTGATTCCGGTTTGGCCGTGCTCTGCAGAAAGCCTTTCACGATGGTTTCAATTTTTAAGAGCTGCCCATTGATCACTGAAAAACGCTCGTTATAGATTGTGGTGCCACCGATCCTGAGCTCGTCTTCCAGCAATTGCATGTGCCCGCCAACTGCATTGAGCGGCGTTCCGATTTCGTGAGCGAAGCTCGCGGTCAACTGACCCATGACTGCGAGCTTCTCAGTATTCATCAGTTTTCGCTCGACTTCATGCAACTGCTCGGTGAGTTGCAGATTCTGCGTTTCCGCTTCCCGTAGCTTTCGGTCATTGGCGACGGTTTTCTTAAGGAAGTAGCCCAATACCACTATCAGGGTGACCACGCTGAAAGCTGCCGCGCTCGCAGTTGTTTTCCACAATGTGTTTACGATTTGGCTGACAAGCTTGGTGGATATTTCAATGTGAACTGCTCCGATAATTTTATGGGAGCCATGCGCCACTCGCGCCTTCTGTTCAATCGGTACAAAAATATCCCAAAAGTTGCCCGAATCATCATTGGTCATGTACTTGCTTGAAACAGAATCCACCAGCAACGGAACGATCTGAACCGAATCCGGTTCATCCTCAATATTCGAGCCAAAAATTTTTGGAAGACCGGTGAGAGGATCACGTGCAATGACCTCCAGACGCAAAATGTTCGGCTGCGAGTAGATCAATTCCTGAATGCGCCGCTCGATTGCCGGCGTCGGATCCGACAACGCAAGCAGCCGGGAGCTGACGATCTCAGCGGCCAGCGTCTTTGCCGAGGTGATACCCACCTGCCGGATCTCATCTTCCAGAATGGGCTTGGTCACCTGGTTTTCAGCAAAAGTCACAATCAAAAAAGTGGGAAGAATGACCGCAGCGAGCACCAGGCTGATTTTTGTGCGTAAATCTAGGTGGCGACGCGACTTCTTCATCACCTATGTATACAAAAATGGCGGGGAAACTCCAATGAGTCTCTTTATGTCTTAGCAATGGTACTCGTTTTTTTCTTTTGAATGCCAAAGGTTTGAATTGTCCCTGTCATGGCAATTGCGTATAAGCGGACAAATGAATATCCACGGTCGCTGCATCGAACATGGAGAGACTCATGCCACAATCCTTTCGGAACGGGGAGCGACCCGGGTTACCATTTCAAATCCTGAAGTCCTTCGGGTAGGGGATCTCGTAGAAATTCAGGGTGGTTTCGCGCGCCCGCTCACGCCCAACCGGTGCCCCGATCGTTCGATCAAGTGGACTAGCGCTGTCCTGGACCCGCGGCGACTGCATGGAACTGCCGTACGAAACAAAACCGAGAGAGCAATTCGGAATTTTTTTGCAGGGAACGATTTCCGTGAAGTCCGGACCCCCCTCCTTGTACCCTGTCCCGGGATGGAGACCCATATTCGGCCATTTAAAATCCACCGGGAAGAGCCTCTGCTTTTTCTACCCACCTCTCCCGAATTTGCCATGAAGCGCCTGCTCGTTGGTGGCTTGGAGCGGATTTTTCAGCTCAGCCCCGCATTTCGGGATGAACCCCCCTCCAGAACGCACCATCCCGAGTTCACGATGCTCGAATGGTACCGGGCTTACGCGGGCTATGAGGAAATCATGCGTGACACCGAAGAGCTGCTGGCGTTCACCGCCAAAGAGGTACTCGGCAGCGCGTCTGGTGAAATTCAATTTGAAGGTAAAACCATTTCTGTGAAGCCGCCCTGGCCTCGCCTCCGCGTCCGGGACCTATTCCTTCAGCATACCGGCATCGATCTGACGCGGGCACATAACCTTGCTTTGCTTATAGACGAGGCGCAGCGCCTGAATATCAAAGTGAATCCCGGCGAAAACTGGGACGATGTTTACTTCAAGATCTGGCTCAATTTGATTGAACCCAGATTACCTGCGGACCAGGCTGTTTTTGTGGTCGACTATCCGGTCAGCCAGGCGGCGCTTGCTGTCTTGGCCAAACACGCCGACGGGACTTCCTGGGCACGTCGCTTTGAAGTTTACGTGGGCGGGATCGAACTCTGCAATGCTTTTGAAGAGCTTACTGATCCCGTTGAGCAGCGCGCACGTTTTGTAAAGGACATGAATTTACGCGAGCAGATTTATGGACCGGCCTTCCCAAAAAACCCGCTGGACGAAGACTTTCTATCGGCGCTCACGGAAGGCATGCCTCCCTCCGGCGGAAATGCTCTCGGCGTTGATCGGCTCGTCATGCTCCTGGCCGACGAACCGGATATTCATTATACGATGTGGCTTTCTTGAGCCTCTTTCGCTGCCTGATAACGATAGAGGCGCGCGTATAATCCGTTCATTCGCAGTAATTCTGCATGGTTTCCCTGCTCACAGAGTATTCCCTTGTTGAGAACCGCTATACGGTCCGCAGAGCGAATTGTTGATAGACGATGAGCTACCAGTAAAACCGTGCGATTTACGGTTGCGGTCGATAGTCCTTGCTGCAAAAGCCGCTCAGTGGCGGAATCCATGTTGGCAGTGGCTTCGTCCAGAATCCAGATCTGGGGTTTGGCCGCCAGTGCGCGGGCAAAGGCAAGAACCTGTTTCTGTCCGGTGGAAATATTCGAAGCCCGTTCACGGAGTTCTTCCGGCAAACCCAGGGCTTCGATCGACATACCCATGGTTTTGAGCAGGTCCTGGAGATCGTTTCCGATGTTCTCTTTGAGGTTGCCGCTGAAAAGGTAACCATCCTGCTGGATCACGCCAAATTTGGAGCGCAAGTCAGTCAGCGGATATTCCTGGATATCGATTCCATCGAGCAGGATCCGGCCTCGCTGCGGTTCATAGAAACGCAGAAGCAGGCTGATCAGCGTGGTCTTTCCGCCACCGGTATGACCAACAATTCCGAGCCGCTCGCCCGCCTGTACTTTCAAGGAAAGATCGCGCAAGACCCAATGTTCACCTGAATAAGCAAACCAGACATGTTCAAATTCAATATCCCCCCTGAACGGAGCTCCGCTTTTTTGCGAATTTCCCACGGGGTTTTGCATCCTCGCTCCGGGCTCCAGAAGCCAAGATAAAATCGAGAATATCCGCTCGGCGGAAGCCATGCCAGAGAGAAATATGTTCCACTTATCGGCCATCTCCCGGAGCGGCTGGAATAAGGTAAGGACGTAAGTAAAATATGCGATCAATAGGCCAATCGGCAGGACACCCTCATGAGAGCGTCCCCCTCCGTACCAGATGATCAAAGCGATGGCAGTTCCTGAGGCAAGGGTAATTGCAGGTTGAAAAAGTGCAAAAACCCGTACTGTGGAAATCTGCGCATCAGAATACCACTGGTTGATCCGCTCAAAACGCTCCTGATGGAGTTTCTGACGATTGAAAAGGTGGACCACCCTGATGCCAAGAATGTTTTCGGCGATGAAGGCGTTCAGGGCGGAAAGCCGGCTGCGCGCTTCGCGGTAGGCGATTTTTAATTTCCCGCTGAAATGCGCGGTGATGGCCGCCAATACAGGGAATACAGCAAGGGAGAGCAAGCCCAGCTTGAGGTCGAGGACAATCAGCCAAATGAGAATTCCCACTACGAGGATCGCATTTCCCACCATGGAGACAAAACCGGCAGAAAACATCTCTCCCAGGGAAGTAATATCGTTAGTCACCCGGGTCATCAGCCGGCCCACCGGATTCTTGTCGAAAGTCGCAACCGGGGCTCGAAGAAGATGTTCGTAAATTTCGCAGCGCAAATCCTGTGCGATCCGTTGCCCCAGCAGCTCAAAGCAATAGGCCTGGGAAATCGCGCTGAGAATTCTGATGATCACCACCAGTAAATAGCCCAACCCCAGCTTTTTCAGCATTTCTTCATCTTTGGGAATGATGGCGAGATCCACTGCCCAGCCGAAAATCCGTGGCTCCATCAAAGTAGCGAAGACCCCGAGGCCCATCACCAGAAGTCCGAGCATCAGAATCAGGCGGTGACGCGCGATATAGGGAATAAGCTTTCTCAATGTTCTGGGGTCTGCCCGTCGCGAGTCCTTCTCCTCAACATCCAAATAGTGTTCCAGCCCTGGCGTGGTGCTCATTGTGGCACTCCAATGTGCTCAGCATATCCTTCAAGCTCTTCCTTGCACCGCTGTTCTTGATAAAACTTCCGGTAAGCCCCCCGTTGGTTCTGGATCAGCTCGTCGTGGCTACCCATCTGTCGGACTTGACCGTGCTCGAGAACCACTATTTTATCCGCGTCGCGTACGGTCGAAATCCGATGTGCTGAAATCACCTCGGTATTGCGGTTGGCTCGGGAACGAAGACCGCTTAGAATATTTTCTTCAGTATGAACATCGACGGCGGAGAGAGCATCATCGAGCACCAGAACGGCGGGCTGCATGATCAGAGCTCGCGCAATGGTGATTCTCTGCTTTTGTCCACCCGAAAGGTTAACGCCCCGTTCACCCAAACGCGTGTCATATGCCCCCTCGAGCCCCATAACATCCTCATGTACTGAGGCAAGTGCCGTTGCCTCTTCAAGCGCGCGTCTACTGGACTGACCCGCTGCCCAGTCGTGCAATCCAAAAATCACGTTTTCAGCGACTGTTTCGCCGAAAAGAAATACATCCTGGCTGACGTAGCCTACATTTCGTCGCAGTTCTGCGATTGGCCAGTCATTGATATCAATATCGTCGATAAATAACATTCCCCGCTCCACTGGATAGAGTCGGGGGAGAAGAGAGAGCAGGGCTGATTTTCCGGAGCCGATTCCACCGATGAAGGCGATGCGCTCCCCTGGCTGGATCACCAGGGAAATCCCGCTCAGAGCATCTTTGGCGCCCGAAGACGAAGCTCCCGGGAATCTGAAACGCAGATTTCTGAATTCGATTTTCCCTCGCATTTTTGTGGAAGGTCTTTTGGAATCTGGGTTTGGCTCCAAAATATCAGATCGTTCCGCAAGCACTTTTTTCAGGCGGTCTGAGCTGGCTACTGCCCGCTGGTAAAATGTCAAAGCCATCCCGATGGCGGCCATGGGCCAAACCATTTTTTGAACGTATCGTTGAAAAGCGACAAAGGTGCCCAGCGTAACGGCACCGGCAACCCCTGTCGAGCCGCGAATCAGGTCGTAACCACCTACGAAAATCAGGACCATCATGCCCGTACTCATTGCAAAATCCAGCGTCGGGCCAAAAGAGGTTTGCACGCGCGCAAGATGCATGCTGAACTTCATCAGCTCATTTCCTTTGCTTCGCAGCAGGGCGACCTGCTCGTCCTCCTTGCCGAAAGCCTTGATCACGCGAACGCCAGCCAGACCTTCCTGCACCACGGCCGAAATATTCGCGACGCTTTCCTGGACTTTTTCGTACCGCTTGTTGATCTCACGTTCATTTCTGATAACGATCCATGGAATAAATGGAAGAGGAAGAAAAGCAATCAATGCCAGTTTTGGCGAGAGCATAAACATGGCGACGGGGACGGTCAAAAAGTAAAACAGGGCATCGGCAAGAACCAGGACTCCTGGTCCGATCTCCATCCGCACCGCTTCGACATCACTCGTTGTGAGAGACATTAAATTTCCGATCCGGCTGCGGTCAAAAAAGCTGGCACCCAAGCCAAAGAGATGTCGTGAGAGTCGATTCCTGAGGTCACGTCCGGAAAGCATGCTGGCGCGAATCAGGTACATCCGCCAGCCATAGCGGCAGATCGCCTGCACGAGCGCGGTTAAAAGGTAAGCTCCGGCAAAATACAGCAGCAGCACCGGCGGCTTTTTTTCTACCGCGACGTCCACTGCATTCTTGAGATACAGCGGAGGCAGGACCTCGAGAATATCGACGATGACGAGTGCGACCAGTCCAACCCCCACGAGGCGGCGGTTGATCCACAAGTACTGGCGTATAAAGACACTTTCCTCGAGAAATCGTGCGTACGGTCTCCCGATCAATCTGGCATACATATCTGCAATCAACGGGTTTTCAACTTTTTGAGACATTCCGAAAAATCCTGGGGAATCGGGCTTTCAATCTGGAGCGGTTGAGCGGAAACGGGGTGGTTAAACTGAAGGCGCCAGGCGTGAAGCATGACTCTTGCGGCTCGTGCGTCTGAACCACCGTAATGAGTGTCGCCCAGAATCGGCAGGCCTGCCTCTGAAAGGTGAACGCGTATTTGATGCGTACGGCCGGTGCGAGGAGAAGCCTGGATCACGAGTCCCGCCCCCACCTCCTCCAGCACCTCAAAATCGGTATGGGCAAAATCCCCTCCGGAGCGAACCGCGCCAAAACGCGCCTTTTTGCCGGATCCGACGGCTCGTCCCAGATGGTTTTTGATGCTCCAGGTTTTTTTATCCCAGGCTTTTGGCTTGGCAGTCAGCGCCAGGTATGTCTTTTGGGCCTGCCGTTCCGAAAAGAGATCCGCAACCGCGCGATTGACCTGCCTGTCTTTGGTAAGAAGAATGACACCTGAGGTATCGCGATCCAAGCGATGGTGAAGCCCAACATACGGGTCCACAACTCCATCCCGCTTTGCGATATAACTTTTCAGAACTGCGAAAAGGTTATCCCTCGATTCATCCAGCGTGGGCTGGGTCGGTAAACCCGCCGGCTTATTGACGACAATAATGTACTGGTCTTCAAAAAGGATGTCGCAGGGCTTCATTTCAAAAGGACGGTCTTTTCCAGGCCCAGCGGCAGCAAGTTTTTCGAAATCCACGAAAGCGTCGATTTTAGCATTGGGCAGGATATTCTTGGACGCGATCCTGAGACGTTTTCCGTTCAGGTAGACTGCTCCGGCTACAATCAATTTTCGGATTTTTCCTTTGGATAGCTCAGTGGAAGCCGCTCCAGGCAACCAGTCACTCAAGACCTGATCCAGTCTTTTGCCACGATCGGCCTCGGTGGTTTTCAGGGTAAATTTTTTAAGCGGCATAAGTAAATCCAGGTGCTACAATTGCATTATGGCCCAAAAACCATCCGATTTCTCCGACGAAGAACATACCCTGATCGGGGTCGAAGTCGAAGAACCGACTGATCCGGGGCTGATTATGCCGAGCAGGCCTATTCCGAAAAACCCGGTGCCCCAAGCGACCGTCCAGACTCCTTCAACCCCAATACCAGCAAACACCAAAATGCCCGATCTCGGACCTTTGGATGTTTTCATGAAAGATCCCAATATCACCGAAGTCCTCGTGAATGATATCCGCAATGTCATGATTGAGAAAGACGGTAAAATGTCTTTTTCGGGTTTCACCTATCCGGGTCTCGATGATTTGAATCGCTTGACTCGCTCGATTCTCGATTTTACCGGCCGTATTCTTACCCCAGATCACCCCTTCGTGGACACCAGTCTGCCGGATGGTTCGCGCGTGAATATCGTTGGCCCGCCTCTTACCTTGGGAGGCCCTTGCATCACTATCCGGAAATTTCCAACCCAACGCCCTTCGATCGAAGACATGATCAAATCCGGTACTGTGGATCGGCGTATCGCGTATTTTCTGAATATCTGCGTGGTGGGCCGCCTGAACATCATTATCTCAGGTGGGGCCGGCACTGGAAAAACAACCCTGCTGAATGCGCTGGCTGCCTTCGTGTCGAAGAATGAGCGCATTGTTACGATTGAAGACACCCCCGAGCTGGCCATTGGTCATCCGAACAGCGTCAGGATGCAGACCAAGCCGCAGTCGCCCACACTGCCCGCGATTGGCGCCCGCGAACTATTGGCGAATGCTTTGCGAATGCGACCCGATCGGATCATAGTAGGCGAGTGCCGGCGTGGCGAAGCCCTGGATATGCTTCAGGCAATGAACACCGGTCACGCGGGCTCCATGACGACCGTACATGCGAACTCACCAAGAGATGCGCTGGCGCGGCTGGAAACACTCTGCCTGATGGGTGGGGTTGAACTCCCGCTCATTGCGATACGCAAACAGATGGCCAGCGCCATTGATCTGGTGATTCAGCTCAAGCGCTTCCGAAACGGGCACCGCCACGTCGTGGCGGTATCCGAGGTTACCGGAATTGAAGGCGAGACCCTGACTCTGCAGGATTTATTCACGTATGAAGTGGCCGGAAAGACCGGTCCAGACGGCAGCGTGGACGGCTTTTTCAAATGCACCGGGCTGGTGCCGACGTTCCTGGACCGGCTCAAAGAGCAGGGCCTGGATTTCCCGCAAAATTATTTCGGCTGATCAGCGAAGACCCAGCAGTTTCCGGGCAACCGCCGGCGTGGCGATCTCACGTCCCAATTCGTTCGCGATTCTCGCCACTCTTTCGATAAATTGCGCATTCGATTTCGCGATCTCGCCTTTCTTATAATATATATTATCTTCGAAACCCACCCGTACGTGCCCACCCATGACCAGCGCCTGCACGGCAAGAGGCAATTGAAAGCGCCCAACCCCGGCAACGCCCCAATGATAGCCTTCGCCAAGGAGCGAGACCATGTGGACGAGATTTCTGGGATCTCCGGACATTCCACCGGGAACCCCCAGGACAAACTGAAAATGAAGGGGTGATTTCAAGACACCTTGCTTCGCAAGCCGAAAGCCACTCTCCAGCATTCCGGCCTCGTAAACTTCGAGTTCAGGAACAATTTCGAGTTCGTTCATTTTATCGGCGAGTGCAACGATGTCTTTCGGATGATTCATGAATACATCATTGCCAAAATTCATTGTGCCCAGATTCAGGGATGCCATTTCCGGTCTCAACGTGAGGGGCTTCAGGCGGTTTTCGGTGGATTCACCCACGGCACCTCCGGTTGAAATTTGAATGATCGCTTCCGGAACACGAGCACGAATCGCCCGGATGGACTCATCGAAACGCTCAGTGCGCTGGCTCGGTTTTCCATCGGCTTCGCGGACATGCAAATGAATGATCGATGCCCCGGCCCGAACCGCTTCTTCGGCCGCAACCGCCTGCTCCGCGGGAGTGATTGGCAAATGAGGGACCTTGTCTTTTGACGTCTCGGCCCCGGTGATTGCACAAGTTATTATTAGTGGATGGCTCATGATTTCTTTCCGTTACTGGACATCAGAGCGCGATGAATCCGGTTCAGCACCTCCCAGCGGATTTGATCGCCATCCGCGGTGATTGCCCACTTGGAATGGAATTGTTCGTCCGCCAGATTGCGTTGCGGGATACCGAAATCGACTTTTAGTCCCGCCATTTTCGTCGCCCACTTGCCATACCATGTTGCGAGGTCCTCTTTGTCCTTCTTGGCCTCGATCACCTTGAGAGCCTCGTCACCCAGTACGCGCTTCAGTGTGTAAATCGAAGATTTTGCGAAAATCTTGGAGTACTTCTGGAGTAAGGCCGCTTTTTGGATTTCGAGCGATTGCGCTGCAGCATCTTCAGCTGTTTTCTTTTTCGGAAAGTTGATGCTTTCAACTCCCGAAGGATTCTCATCAGCAGCATTTATCAGTTCAAGCGGCTTGGCTGAATCAGCTGTGAATTCAGCTGGAACCGGCAACTCCAGCTCGAGCTGCGCCAATTCCTCAGCAAACAGCTTCACGGCTTCGGGCAGCGCCCCGGGGTTATCGGTCTCCAGCTTGCGATAATTCGCAGAGTGCGTGAAGCCGTTATAGACGCCCTCAAGAGACGCCCCTTGGTTCATAGAGTCGAGCATATTTCCGAACTCAGCGCGATTGGTCGGGGCCTCTCCAAAAACTGAATAGTGCATCTCCCGTAATAGCTCTGCATTCGCTTTGGCTTTTCCGGCGGCCACCGAAGGAACCTCGCTCTGTGCCGCCGACGGACTCGCAGTCGCAGTCATTCCTGTCGCCGGATTTGTCTTCTGTTTGAGCCATTCGGCAGGATTGCAACCGGCAAATACAAGTGTCACTGCACCAATCAGGATAATCTGGGTATTCATGGAATTTCCTTAAAAATGTAAACTGATTTTCGATCCATAAGTAGACATGCCGTTGAAATTGTAATCGGCCTCAAACGTCATATTAATGAAGGCCATCTTGAGCGGCAGCCCGAAAAACACATGAGGATTCGTGCCCGATTTGCTTCCAGAAACGGTATAGGGTAACTCCTGGAACGGTTGCAGCTCCAGGCTTCCACTCCAGTGCTTCAAGCCGATTCCGGCGTACGGATCAATGATGTAAAGATTTTTGGAAGCGATCACATCCAGAGCATAGGAATTTGTTTTCAAAAACCAGAGCGTGGAATTTGAGTAGCTGATTCGTGCTGCCAAAGCCGGCTTGGCGCCAGCGCCGCTGACGAACGCCCACTGAAGATCTCCGCCATAGAGGCTGAACAGGCCCGGTTGCCCCAGCAGGGTGCTCGAAGTCGCGAAAGTGATGCCCAGATCAAACCCTTTTGGGAAGCCCTTGCGGATTGCGATCTGAGGGACCGGAAGAAAAGCGGGAATTTCGCTTTCTGCCTGACCGGTTGCCAGAGACAAAGCAGATTTGAAATCACTGGTGACAGGCGCGGCCGTAATTGCGATGCCCACATCCAGGCCAATCACATATCCAAGTGGGCTGGCTGAGCTGTACGGGCGATGTTCAGAACTCATTGCTGCCGTTTTCAAAAGACTTTCAATTACCCCGTCATTCAGATTTGCATTCATAAGATTGTAATCGCTGAAGGCGAAAGCGGAGGAGGAGAACAGTGCAGCCAAAACCATCAGAGAAGCGTTCCATCGTTTATTCATAATCGATACCTTTCATTGAAAATTCTAGGTCAGCCCTTCTTGAAGGGCAAGCCAAGGGACTTGGGAGCGCGCGATTGTCCTACGAAACCGGCAAGCACAAGAATAGTTGCAAGATAGGGCAAAATTTGAATGAACTGGACCGGCACGGGTTCGGCCCCCCAAAGCACGACACCCTGTAGTCGGATCTGCGCCGCGTCGGCGAAACCGAAAAGGAGACACGCGATAGCCGTAGGTATCGGCATCCACCTTCCGAAAATAAGGGCCGCCAGCGCCATGAATCCGCGACCCGCAGTCATATTCCGCGAAAAAGAGGAGGCCAGAAAGATTGAAAGGGATGCCCCTCCCAGCCCCGCAAGACAACCGCTGATGAGCACGGAGATCCAGCGCACCCGATTCACTCGCACGCCCGCCGATTCCAGGGCTTCCGGTTTTTCGCCGGCAAAGCGCACCCAGGTTCCAGAAGGGGTGTATTTCAACCAAAACCAGGCGCCTATCACCAAAACCCAGGCCGCTATCATCGGGGCGTACTGAAACCGCGCCTCCATTGGAAGACTCGGTGTATTTCCGGTGACATCAAAGAAAATTTTCGAAAGAAAGGGGGTGAGCCCTGCGGCCAGCATGTTGATCGCCGTACCACCGATGATCTGATTGGCGCGAAGCTGGATGACTATTAACCCGTAAAACGCGGCGATAAATACCCCAGCCAGCATCGCCGCACCCGCTCCGAGCCAGGGTGACTGCGTGGTATAGGCCACCGCAGCTCCCGCAAAGGCGCCTATCAACATCATGCCTTCAAGAGCAATATTCACGACACCTGCGCGCTCGCTGACCATGCCACCCAGTGCTGCAAAGAGCAGGGGGGTCGCGACTCTTAACATAGAGGCTATGACTTCCATTAAAGGGTGCCTCCATTTGTCTTTGCCTTGCGCATCCAGCTCCAGAGCCCGTCAGCAGAGACGGTCACTATGATCAGGGCCTGCAAAATCAAAGAAAGATCTCTTGTGACGTTCTCCGTTTCCAGATCCAGGTCAATCGTCCCTTTGTGAAGCGCGCCAAACAAAACCGCTGCGGCTATGACGCCGAGGGGTTTGTTCCGTCCGAGCAAAGCAACCGCAATTCCGATGAAACCATAATCCGGGGAGAAACCAAGTTTGAATCGCGTGGCATTGCCCAAAACCTCGGCCACTCCAACCAGGCCCGCCATCCCGCCTGCTAGACACATCGCAAGAATTCTCATCTTTCCAGGATCTATTCCGGCTGTTTTCGCAGCCTGCTCCCCCTGCCCGACAGCTCGAAGCTGAAAGCCGCCGACTGTTCTCCATAGAAACACCCCAACGAGAGCCGCGGCGATGAGCGCAAGGAAGAGCGCGGAATTCACGGGAGCATCGCCGAAAAATTTAATGTGTTCTAACAGATATCCTGCCCCGACAGCCATCGTTTCCGGATTTTGTGAATCAGGATTCTTCAAAAGATAAAGCGTGGCATAACTGGCCACTCCGGCCGCAACGAAATTGAGCATGATCGTGGTGATCACCTCGTGACTGCCTCTGCGTGCCCTCAGCCATCCCGGAATTGCCGCCCAGAGTGCGCCCGCAGAGAATGCCGCGAGTCCTGCAAAAAGCGGTGCCAGCGGCCAGGGCGCATTGGGAAACCATATCCCAACCGCAGCTGCAGCCAGGGCGCCCAAGGTCAGTTGCCCTTCGGCCCCGATATTGAACAATCCGGCGTGGAAAGGAATCGCAACCGCCAATCCGGTGAAAATCAAAGGAGTTGCATAAAACAAGGTCATGCCGATGTCATAACGGGAGCCAAAGGCGCTGCCAGCCAGGACCTTGAGAACATGCCACGGGCTCTCGCCGGCAAACTGAGTAATCAGAAGCCCGAGTGCCAGCCCGACGATTACGGCAATGAGGGGTTGAATCCGTTCCAGGAATTTCATTTGGAACCTGCGCCCCCCATATAGAGTCCAAGCGCCTGTTCGGTCGCCTCTCCCCGCTGAAAGCGAGCAACGATTTTGCCGCCATACATGACGAGGATTCTGTCTGATAAGGCCAGAATTTCATCCAGTTCCGATGAAATCAGCAAGACTCCTGCGCCGGCGGTGCGTGCCAACAGGATTTTCTGGTGAATGAACTCAATTGCCCCCACATCCACGCCTCGGGTCGGCTGTGCTGCGATGATAAATCTGGGCGACTGCTCAAATTCACGGGCGATGATCAATTTTTGCTGGTTTCCGCCTGAAAGATTTCCAGCTTCAATGGTGAGATTTCTTGGCCGCACATCATATTTTTCGATCGCGACGTTCGCCGCAGCACGAAGGGCTCCACCCGAAATGAATCCGCTGACCGAAAACGGTTTCCTGGTTTCCTGGCCCAGTAGAAAATTGTCCTCCACGGAACGTTCAAGCAAAAGACCTTCCTTGTGACGATCTTCCGGAATAATCCCTACCCCGAGATCTCTGATCCTTTTTGTCGAAAGCGATCGCCGTGCGTCGTGTGTTACGGAACCCAGGCAGTTGATTTCCCCGGAGAGGCCGCCATCGCGACTCTTGCAGAACTCAAGCGGATGCAGCAGCACATGCAGCAGTTCCGATTGCCCGTTGCCTTCCACGCCGGCGATGCCCACGACCTCACCGCTTCGAACCTCAAACGACAGATCATTGAGACGGTGCATGCCGGTTTCGTGGACGGAGCGGGTTTTCAAGGAAACATTCTTCAGCGCAAGCACCGCCGGACCCAGAACCGGAGCAGGTGGTGCAGCCACCTGCAGATTCACTTTTCGACCCACCATCAACCCAGCCAGTTCCTCGATATTCGTCTCCGGAGTGCGACGACACCCCACTACCCGACCACCACGCAAAACCGTGACATCATCGCTGAGGTTCATCACCTCTTTGAGTTTGTGGGTGATGATGAGAATGGACTTCCCCTCGGCTGCCAGTTTTTTCAGATTCATGAACAGCTCAACGGTTTCTTGTGGCGTCAGCACGGCGGTGGGTTCATCCAGAATCAGGATCGAGGCATTTTGATAAAGGAGCTTGAGAATTTCGATCCGCTGCTGTACCCCAACGGGCAGAGCTTCGACCTCCGTATCCCAGGGAATTCCCTTCAGCCCGTACTGAGAGGAAATCTCATCAAGCTGCCTAATCGCACGGCTACGGCCCACGGGTCTCAGAAATTTGGGAATGAACGACGCCCTCCCCTCCGCTGAAGCTGATGATTCGACTCCAAGCAGAATATTTTCCAGCGCCGAGTAGGGCCCAGCCAGCATGAAATGCTGATGGACCATTCCGATGCCGCAGGCGATTGCCTCCGCAGGGGTCTTCCATACTTTTGTTTCACCCCGGATCCGGATTTCGCCCTTGTCGGGTTTGTGAATTCCGTAGAGAAGTTTCATCGCTGTGGATTTGCCCGCGCCATTCTCTCCGATGATGGCGTGAATGGTTCCGGGACGAACCAGCAGATTCACGTCCGTGTTGGCTGCAAAGCCGTTGAACGCCTTGCTTAAGCCGCGCAGCTCGACTGCTGGTACCGCTTTGTCTGCGGAGGTCATTTCCAGGTGATCATTTCTTTGTGTAATAATCAGGAACCTTTATTTTCCGGCTGATGATTTCAATTTTTAGTTGATCCAGTTTTTTCCTGATTTCGGGGGTCAAAAGCTTTTCGTTGTGCTGATCGACGGCATAATCCACACCCTTGTTCTGCAGGCCAAAGCGGACCACCCCACCCGTGAATTTATTATTAAACGCGTCTTTGCAGGCAGCATACACCGCAGTATCCACACGCTTGAGCATACTGGTCAGAACACGCCCGGGCTTGATCCAGTTCTGGTTTGAATCC
Organism: Bdellovibrionales bacterium GWA1_52_35; assembly: GCA_001769805.1. Taxonomy (GTDB): domain Bacteria; phylum Bdellovibrionota; class UBA1018; order UBA1018; family UBA1018; genus GWA1-52-35. Next base: position 44,405 of record MEPO01000019.1, on the reverse strand, counting down.
ACCCCGATGGCATACTTCCTGGTCTCTTCCGCAGCATCCATCAGGCCCGCATTCGAGGCCCCGGCTGCCGCAAAAACCACATCGGCGCCGCCATTGAACTGAGTCAGCGCAAGTTCCTTGGCTTTTGCAGGATTATTCCAGGAATCACTGGTCACACCTATGAAGTTCGAGATCACCTTGATCTTGGGATTGATTTTTTTAGCACCCGCCGCGTAACCCATTTCAAACCTTCTGATCAGTGGGATATCCATGCCGCCAATATATCCGATGATATTGGATTTGGAGACCAGTGCCGCTGCCGCTCCGACCAGGTAAGAGCCCTCGTGTTCCTCAAAAAGCAGAGATCGCACATTGGGTAAATCAACAGTCGCATCTACAATCGCGAAATGTTTTTGAGGAAATTTTTCCGCCGCCTTCTTCACCGCCTCTGCCTGGGCAACACCGATACTGATGATCAGATCAAAATTTTTCTGCGCAAAGGAACGAAGCAATGCCTCGTACGCATTGTCATCACCGGCCTCTACGTATTTCAGCAGAAGCTTGAATTCGTCTTTGGCCTGGGTCGCACCATTATAAGCGGCGGAATTGAAGGATTTGTCGTCCCTGCCACCCTTATCCAGCACGAGGGCCACTTTGAATTCCGCATGGGCCAAAGGAGCCGAAAGCTGAACTGCAGACCAGAGCAGTCCACCCAGAAGGAGACCAACGTTTTTATTGAAGTTCATCTTAAATTTTTACCCTAAAACCCGAGCCCGCCGCAATGCGCAGAATTTTCCTAGCAATTTTCCTGTTAATTCTTGAATTGGTACGCTGTTTAAGTTATGACGCAATCTGTCATTTCTGATGTCCTTTACGCTGAGCATAAAAACAGGGAGCCCCGATGAAAATTTTACGTCTTAAATCATTAATATTATTAGGATTAGTGGCTTTTGCGGCCACTCTTTCATCGATGCCAGCCTCTGCCGATTACGATTCTCCCGAACTGGGATCAATCGGGGCACCAGAATTTTTCATCCCAAGGGGTTGTGAGATCGAAGACTGGTGTTTGGTCAAGGCGACCTCCTGTACGCTCGTCTACGACTCAGGATCACTCGGAAACTACCAAAGCACCGCTAAATACTCGATCATTCGGCGCGCGGCAGTTCTTTGCCCTGCTTGGAATGGAACGGAAAGACGCATTATTACAGGGCCAATCGAAGAAATGCCTTTCCGCAGCCGGATTTTCGCGCATCTTCATGAGGCGCGCACTGAGGTTTTTGAACTCTGTAATAGGTACAGAGATGATTTTGTCAGCATTGCGCCGTCTTGCAGCACCTGGAAATAAGCCCTCAGCCCCCCAGGACGATCATTGACAAGTATGTCGCACAGCGTTATCACCGTCCTAACTGTCATAGGACTCAATTTATGAAGATGGTTTTTTTCATACCCCCACAGCAACGCCGCCTAGCCCTCCTGGCAGCACAGGCTGATACAGCCCCTGCTTTGATCTATGGTGCAAGCGGGACGGGTAAGGGTGCCATCGCAAAGTGGATTCATACCTCCGGTCCTCGTGCCGCCTGCGTTTTCCGGGAGGCGACTCGCGACACCTCCTTGATTGATAATATTCCCCTAGCCCAGGGCGGAACTCTGGTAATTCACGAGATCGGTGAATGGCCTCTTTCCGAGCAACTCAATTTACTCACTTTTTTAAAGACAAAATCCCTCCCCATTTCAAACGGAATCCGAATGCTCGTGAATGTCCGGATCATTGCCACGACCAGCCAATCACTGGAAGGCCGGGCCCAGACTGGTCTCTTCAACTCGGAACTACTCCAAAAACTCAATGTATTCCGCATAGAAATGCCGCCGCTTTCAAAACGCGTAGACGAATTCGAAGATATCGTCCTTGGAATTGTCGCGGAAATCACCCGTGACCTCCACAAGGCGCACCTTCGAGATCTGACGCCGAAGGCCTGGAGTCGCGTTCGCTCCTATGAGTGGCCCGGGAACTTGCGTGAACTTCGAAATGTCCTGCGCTTGACGGTTGCAGCTGCGCAGGGAGACCTGATTGAAGTGACAGATCTGCCGGACCTCGGAAACGACCGGATTGATTTTCGCACGACCCGTGAACAATTCGAAAAAACCTATATCCTTGAACTTCTCCGGACCTTCAACTGGGAAGTGGATACCACCTGCAAAATGGCAAAAATGAATCGGGAGACTCTGGTTCAAAAAATCTCCCAGTATGGAATCACCCAGCATCCATGAGCAAAAACGGCTGGTCTTGCGAGGCGGAAAAAATCATCTACAGTTCCAAAGTTCTGGATGTGCTTGTCCGGAGCTGCCGCTCCGATGACCGCCAGCGCACGCATGATTTCTTCGTGATGAAATCAAAGAACTGGGCCAACATTATTCCTGTCACAGCAGACGGGAAGGTGGTCCTGGTCAAACAGTTCCGCGCCGGAATCGCGGATTTCACGCTAGAGATACCAGGGGGAGTGATTGATTCCACGGACCCCGACAATATCGCGGCAGCAATACGGGAAATGACAGAAGAAACCGGTTACGCGCCCACGGCCGCATCACAGTGTCTGAACCTGGGGTGGACCCACCCCAATCCAGCCATTCTGGACAACCGCTGCTGGTCTTTTGCAATCGGACCGGTCGAAAAAATACAGGAACAGCATCTCGATCAAAGCGAAATGATCGAGGTCGTTGAAATATCTCTGGAAGAAATTGCGCCGTTAATACTGAACGGCACAATCAATCACGCCTTGATGCTAAACGCGTTCTTATTTTTAAGCCTGCACTCGTCGTCAGGCCCCGGTCTTCTGAGTGCTGAGCTGAGCCGCCTCAAGGGCGCTCAAAGTCCGCGTTAGGACAAGAATGAATCTCGAGTCATACTTCCCTCGTGCGTGCAGTTTGCAGCAATTCGAACAGGCAAGCGTACCCAGCTTCCGTCTTACTGGAAATTCTTTGCCACAACCATCACAGCGATAAATATAATGAAATCTTCGAAGGCGGGGGACCTTGTTATACCGACTTACCCCCAGCGCATTCATCTTCGAATGAAACTCCGGTGTATGCCCATAGGGCCTCTTGCGAACCCAAAGCCAGTAATGAATCATTTCATGGGCAACCGTATCAGAAACGTGTTGCTGGCTTTCATTTTCCTGCAGCAAATACGCTGCGATCTCAATTACCGGAGGGGCTGCATAAAAGAATTTTCGGCTACCCGGGAAGAATCTTCCAGCACTCGCACGCAAGCGGGAGTTCCACCGCAGAACCGGCCGATCAAGGAATCCATCAAAATACTTTTGATTCACTTCATCAAAAACTGTTTCGAGCGAAATACTGCTCATAGCCCGAGAATGCGACACAAACTCCGATGTGTCAATCGGCGTGGATCTTCATTTTAATCAATGGCTGTTCCTCCTTTGCGATGATAAAAACTGATTATGACGATTTGGTTAAAGCAGGCCGCTCATGCTCTCGAATGGAATCGGTTTTTGGAATTGGCAAAAGCCGAAGCCAAATCGGAACCCGCCAAGGCTTCGATCGAAGCACTTCAGAGTGCTGAAGAGTGGGCCGCAAGTGTTGGCTCGGCGAACCTGCGCCAGAAAGAGACTGGAGAGATTTCACTGTTGCTGGGCAAACAGGCGCTTTGGTCGCCACTCGAAGGTCTGACGGATATCTCCAGCACACTCGAACGCCTCGAAAGAGGTTCGGTTCTCGAACTGACTGAATTCGTCGCCATCAGACGTTGGCTTTATGTTGCGGACTCCTGGACCCAGATTCCACGCGATGAACTGCCGGGTAATCTCTTCCAGAAAGCAGTGACGGCATTGCCCGACCCGCGAGAGCCCCTCCGGGTACTTGAAAAGATACTCACTCCCGACGGTGAGCTCTCGGAGCGAGCATCGACACGCCTGGCGATGATCTATTCAGAAATTCGTTCAGTGAAACGCGAAATCGGGCAGACACTGGACGTGCTTCTCAGAGATCTCTCGCAGAAAGGGGTTCTACAGGAAAACTATACCGACGTCCGCGATGGACGCTATGTACTCCCGGTGAAGATCTCTGCACAAAACGAGGTCGAGGGAATAATTTGCGAGGCCTCGGCCAGCCGGCAGACGGTATTTGTTGAACCGAGAGAAGTCTCTCTTCTGAACAATCGACTCAGGCAACGGCAGAACGAGCTTATTCAGGAAATTTTTATTGTACTTTCTGAAGCTTCTGCCCGCCTTAAACCTTTTACTGAGGAACTCGGGCTCGCCGCCCAGATCATGATTCACTGGGACGCGGTACAGGCGCGGGCCGCCCTGGGTCTTCGATATTCAGGGCATACCATCCAGGTCACGCAAGAGCGCCGTTTTTATCTGCCCGACAGCGCAAACCCGCTACTTTGGTTTTCACTACGGCCCGAGCAAATCGTGAGAAACACAATTGACTTCGGGGCTTCAATCAGGAGTTTTCTGATTACCGGTCCGAACACGGGTGGCAAGACCGTTCTTCTGAAATGTCTGGGCCTCGCTGGGCTTTGCGCTCGTACCGGCTTTCCCTTTCCGGCTTCCGCACCCCCGGAAGTGCCGTTCTTTGATTCATTTTTCGCGGATTTGGGCGACCCCCAATCCATAGAAGAGCACCTCTCAAGCTTTGCCGGTCATATTTTGCGCTTCAAACAGATTCTCGAAGAGGTTTCCGAGCACGGACTGGTCCTGATCGACGAACTGAATACAGCGACTGATCCCGAAGAGGGGGCAGCACTTGGCCGCGCGTTTCTTGAGACTGTAATGAGTCGCGGGGCATTGCTGGTAACAACGACTCACGATCCCCACCTCAAAGGAATGGCTGTTTCTGATCCCCGCATTTTGAATGCGAGCATGGAATTTGACGAAGAGTCGCGCACTCCCACGTTTCAACTGGTTCTTGGAATACCGGGCAGATCTCGGGCCCTGGAAACCGCCGAGCGCCTTGGGATGCCTGCTGCGGTTTTGCAGCTTGCCCACAGCTATTTATCCAAAGAACACCGGCTCTTTGAGGGGATGCTTTCGAAGCTGGAAAAAGATAGCCATGAGGCGGCGCGCGCGCGAAAAGACGCGGTCACTCTACGCGATGAGGCCGCGAAACTTCGCGATGAGTGGACGAGCCGCACCGGAAGGAGTGCGTCGGAACTGCTGGAGACCACCCGCCAGAAACTTCGACGGATACTGGAGCAGGCCGAGGATGAGGTCAGGGCCTCTGTCCGGAAGCTGGATCAAATGCGTTCTCGTCGTGAAGTGGACAGCACGCGGGCACAGTTCGATCACTCACTTGCGGCCGCTTCCGAAAAAATTGACCTCGCGCTCAAAGAAGAGGCGCCAGAGGCTGCCGCAGTTCTGGAGAAGCAGCAAAGCACCCGGCCCCAGTACGCCCAGCCCCAAGCCAAGGCACTGGAGATTGGGACGACGGTCCGTGTCCCAAAATGGAAGAGCACAGGAAGCATTCTCGAAATCCGTGGAAATAATATTAAAGTGGCCTTGGGGAACCTGCAGATCACAGTTGCTCCCGAAGACATCCAGCCCCTTCACGAATCTGAAACCAAAGCACTGGCAGAAATTCGACGCTCGGAAGCCCGTAAGCGAGCACGGAACGATGCGCCCGCGGCACCAGCTGCCAGCATTGATCTGCGCGGCGAGAGACTGGATGAAGCCATGTCCAAGCTTGAGCACTATCTGGATCAGGCCTACCGAAGCGGTTCGTATGTTGAAGTGACCGTCATTCACGGCCTCGGCACCGGGGCTTTGCGAGAGGGGGCGCGGGCGCTCTTCAACTCGTTACCTTACGTCAAAGCTTATCGTGATGGGGGACCTGGAAGGGGTGGGACCGGCGCCACGCTCGTGGAATTCGAGCGCCCTTAAAAGGTTATTCCGTAGAGAAGTCTCACGGTTTCCTGATGCGCGGGGAGAGCGGACTCATAAAGGGGTCTCGTAGAATCCACAACACAGGTAACATTATCATAAACCTGCTTGCTCAAGGAGGCAGTGAATCCCGTGCTGGTTGTTCCATAGGCAATTCCACTGGTCACATCCACCAGGGGAATATCTCGCAGAAGCGAGAAACGGTATTTTTCGCCAGGTATCGCGACTTCACGCGCCCTTTCCGGCGTCTTTACCGCAACATCAATTCCACCCTTGATCTCTGGCGAAACAAACTGGATTTGTCCGGTCTGCTCTATCACATTGGTAATACTGTGTACTTCCGTGCTGTTTCCGAAACGCAGGGTCACGGGTGTGCCTGTGCAGGCGGCGGTAATTGCCGTTGCAATTGCGATCGGCTTGGCGGCTTTACTGATATTTTCATCTCGCATTGCCGCAGTCCGGGCGCTTTTCATTTTTCTCTTGATTTGGGTGTTCTGCACCTGACGAGCCAGGTCCTTGGCCATTCCTCCCATTTGCGAGGCGAAGTCGAGCTCCTCTTGGGAATCAGTCAGGCCGTAGGTTCGTCGCATTTCGTAGTTTCGTACGATGCCCTCGTACTTGAGTTGCGTTTCGTTCGCTAATTTCTTGTCGAGAGAAAGATCCAAATCACTTTTTGGTGTTGCATTCACCTTGATTGCACCCAAAAAAGACTCATTCGTATTCATGTTGTAATAAGACTTTTTCGTCCACTCCGGGCGCAGGCTCGAGCTCCCTTGTGCCAGCAACGGCAGCAAAGGAAGCAGTGCTAGCGCGATTTTGTAATTGAGCCGGTTGAACATGATTCTTCCCCTAACCGTGGAAAGAGCAATGTACATACCAGATCTATATTGTAAAAAATCCTGTCTTTTCAAGGGAAGAAGGCTCAGGGTGCTGTCGAACTATTTGACACCCGGCGGGTCGTTTAGACACCAAAGACGATGAAGGCCAACCAGAGAACAAACCCTGAAATCACCGGGATTGAGAAATTATCATCCACATCCACCGGCGCCATTTCGGCTGTTCCACCGGCCAGGCCGCCGATCATCGTAACCGCAAGGAGTGCCGGCATCGGGATGGACATCATTTTCAAAAACATAAAGGTGATGGCAGCGCAGGTAAGGATTCCCGCCAAAGACCCGATCAGGGATTTTCCGTTGGCAAAGCGGATACTGTGCTTGCCGTAAAGAATTCCAAAGACGGACGCGAGTGGATCTCCACAGGCGAGGAAAAGTATGCTGAGGATAGCTATGGGTTTGGGGAAAACTAGAACCGCAATTACGGCAGACAGAAGGTAGGGAGGAATTGCAGTTGGCTGCTCACACTCATGGCTTCTTATGATCGGAGAAAAGAACCTGATCATCTTCTCATTAAATGCCGGAATTCGAAGCCGAGCCGTTTCAATCATGAACACAAATCCAAGAATCGAGCTGAGCACAATGACTAAGGTCGGCGCTGGGACGCCTGCGAGATATGAGAACGCAATCGCCATGCCCGTCAGCATGTGGAAAACTTTTCGTGTGAGATGAAGATCCGTCCGCACATGCAATCTGAACGGAAAGGCAGCAAGTGCTTCCGAGCCCTTATTTTGATTGAAGGTCTGGACTGTTCGCTTCATGAATTCTCCGGTTAACAGCAGCAGTCAAAGCAATCGAAATGCCAATTCCTCGAGTTTTCTGTCATTTTGGATAATATATTTTTTTGAAAAATTACTGCAATACCAAATAGTTATGCCGGTTGTTTTCCCGAAAAAATACTTGTTCGATGACTCTGCGCAATAGATGTACTGAAATTGGGCATCGGCTTACGCGAATTTCAGATTTTGTGCGTAAACCAGTACGCACGCGAAACAACGCGACCGTCCTTTGGCTAGGACAAATACTAGGCAAATACAACCCATTGACTCCGCGCAACAGGAAGTCAATCCTTAATAGAGAGCGCATGATGCGCGCATTTTGGGCAAGAGGAATGAACCATGGACGGAACCGTGAATTCGCTTGAAGCGGTCCTACCTGACTACTCCAACAACAGTGCTTTTGACGAAGTCGCGCGGCCGCCTGCCCGAAGGATCAAACAGATCTGGGCGGTCGGTGGCGGTAAGGGCGGCGTAGGCAAAAGTCTGATTGCTTCGAGTCTGGCGATCAGCGCTTCTCGATTGGGTAACAGCGTCGTCGTGGTCGACCTTGATCTCGGTGGCGCCAATCTGCACACAGCGCTCGGTCTGGATCTCCCGAAAAACACACTGAGTGATTTCTTCTCCGACCGTGTCCCCAGTCTGGAGGCTTGCCGTGTTCAGACCGGAATTCAGCATCTCGACATAATCAGTGGTGCACAGGACGCGATCGGCGTGGCCAATGTTTCGGACGTCGACAAGACCAGACTCCTGACTGCCCTCAACTCGCTCGATACGGATTATTTAATTTTTGACCTCGGTGCCGGAACCACTTTCAATACAATCGATTTTTTCCTGTCCAGCAATGTTGGAATCATCACGCTGTTGCCTGAGCCGACCTCGATTGAGAACGCCTATCGCTTCATTAAAAGCGCTTACTTCAGACATCTTAGAAATGATCCAAAGTTGCTCGAAGTCCAGGCGCTGATCGATGTGGCGATGGATTCCAGGAATGAACGCAACATCCGAACGCCTTCGGATCTATTTCGCGAGGTTTCACAGAGTAACCCGGAAGCTGCCGTGCGCCTGAAGCGCTCCATTGCGTGCTTCAATCCAAAGCTGATTGTAAACCAAGCGAGAACACAGTCAGATATTGACGTTGGCTACTCAGTGAAGACTGTCTGTAAAAAATATTTCGGAATAGAGATGGATTATCTTGGGTACCTGGATTACGACAGCTCTGTATGGCAAGCCATTCGTCGCAAGAGGCCCATGCTGTTGGAATTTCCGAATTCCAGGCTGGTGATGAACATCGACCGCATGGTGCAGCAAATTTTTAAAAGGTATAACAACGTTAAAAAATGAGTTTTGACGAAAAGTCCACTCACTACGAAATCCTCGAGCTGCTTCCAGATGCGACTTCACAGGAGGTTCAGGCCGCCTATATTCGGTCGAAGTCCGCCTTTACACGGGATAATGTCGCTTTATACACGCTGGTCAGCGCACAGGAGCGAGAAGATGCCCTCAAACGGATCGAGCAGGCTTACACAGTGCTGTCCAATCCGGACCAGCGGGCTGAATATGACAAATGCCATGGCGTTTGGACCTCCGACGTTTCAAAAATTATTTCGATCGACCGCACTCCCCCGATGATGAATGCCTCCCATCCGGAGTATGAATTGCTGGTGGCCCCTCCCACCGATTTTGCACATGCGAATTCAGACTTCCCCGGTACTTCCGAGTCTGCCCCGATAAACCCGACACCTCAGGCATCGGGCTCTTTGCTCCTTGAGGAGCAGATTGCCCAGGAAGTGGAGTGGCACGGGAGCCTGATCCGGCGGGTCCGGGAAACAAAAGGAATCTCGATTGAAGAAATGGCGGCCAACACCAAAATTTCCAAGTCCAACATCGTGGCAATCGAGGAAGAGAACTTCGCGAAATTTCCCGCTCCAGTTTATCTGCGGGGATTTGTTTCGCAGATATCCAAGGTTTTGAAACTCCCGCACGACAGGGTGGCTGCAGCCTATATTGCCCGCTACAATCAATCCACCCCCAAACAAGACAAATGACAGCACCGATCCAATGGAGCTGGCTTGTTTCGGAAGAAGATCTCATTACTTTGGACGTCGGAGATTGCCGCGCAGACCGGATGATTTCGATTGCCTTGGAAGTCGGGCTCGGCAAATCAAGTACCGAAACCCCGGTTCAGACATCAAGAACCCAGATTCAGAAGTTATTGGAAGCTGGTTTTATAGTGGTGGACGAAAAACCCCTCAAGTCAAAGGATCGCTTGCAAGCCGGACAGATCGTTTTGATATCCTTTCCGGCCGCAAAAGCGCTCGCAGCCACGCCTCAGGATCTTCCGATCGATATTCTTTTTGAAGACGAACACCTTCTGGTTGTGAACAAACCCCAGGGTCTGACTGTCCATCCGTCGTCAACCCAGCTGGACGGCACTCTCGTGAACGCGTTGCTTTTTCATATCAAAGATCTCAGTGGGATCGGCGGCACCCTGCGACCCGGGATCGTCCACCGTATCGACAAGAACACGAGCGGCGCACTGGTGATCACGAAAACCGATCTTGCACATCAGAAGTTGATGAAGGTTTTTGCCTCGCACGCTATCGATCGCACGTACTGGGCGCTCTGTTACGGGATACCCAAGACGCTGTCCGGTACGATTGAAACAACGCTCGGGCGGAGCCCGTCCGACCGTAAGAAGATGGCGGTCAATGTGAAGGGTGGGCGCAAGGCGATCAGTCATTACAAGGTGCTGGAATCCTTTTACAATGAAAAGGGTTCTGTAACCGCGAGCTGGATTGAAGTGAAGCTGGAGACGGGGCGCACGCATCAGGTACGGGTGCACCTGACGGCCTTGGGCTGCTCGATTATGGGGGATCCGGCTTATGGTGCTCCCACCACGCGTCATACAAAATGGACGGCGCTTTCTCCAAAAGTCCGGACGGTGATTTCGAGTTTACCCGGGCAGGCGCTGCATGCGCGGGTTCTCGGATTTGAGCACCCTGTAACCGGAAAGAAGCTGCATTTCGAAGCCGAACCACCGGAACTTTTCAAAGCACTATTATCGGAACTGAAGGCCAAAAACTAGGGATCATTGTGCCCTCATAAGACCAGAGTACTGCCGGCCGGCTTCAGTCGGGTTTCTGCGATAACTGTTGAATAACGGCCCACCCGAATCCTGTGAACAATAGGTGCACAAAGGCAATACCTCCACCTGAGAGATGCCGATGCTCTTGAGCTCCAAAGCATTGAGCTGGGGCAGGTCAAGATAAAGCGGACGGGGCAGGAAGAACTGGTGATCGTAAAACTTGAACTCACGTGAAAAGTCTTCAGCCAACTCTTTGCTGACATTATAGCAGCAGGAGCCAATAGCGGGTCCGACCGCCGCAATCCAGTCAGCCGGGGACTCGTGTTGTGCAGCGAGTTTGTCCCAGAGGTTGCGCAGAATTCTCGCACGTGTTCCGCGCCAGCCTGCATGGACAGCGGCAACAGCTTTCCCGTCTTTACGGGCGAGCAGGACAGGGACGCAGTCAGCAGTCATGATGGCGGTTGGAATTTCAACTTGTCGCGTGAAGAATCCGTCGGCACTCTCAGCATTCTGTCCCGGATAGTTGAGTTCGATGATACCTGCGCCATGTACCTGCCTCAAGCTGGCCTTTGCTCCCCACGCGCCCTGGAGTCCGGCGGGAATGGGCTCTTCAAGCGTGCCAAAACCGTGGCGGATTCCCGGCACTTGAAGGAGGAGTTGGCTTTGTATTGTTTTCATACGTCTTGGTGCAAGCTTATCGCAAATTCCTTATGTGTATAAAAAAAGAGGGGACCCATTGCTGGGCCCCCTCCATTACTGATTGATGATTAGGAATACCGCTTAGAAGCGGTATTCGGCGACAAGGTACCCGGTATGAGCCTTGTACTCGTTGTCTGAATACTCGCCAGTCATAAACATTCCGGAAGGGTTCAGTACATACCCATCCCAGCCGAAATCACTGTAAGTTTGGCGTTCATACATATAGTTCGCGGTGGCACTCAAATTTTCCGTGAACTGATATTTGGTCTTAGCCCTAACTACAGTTGTAAGCGAATCGTTGAAATTGGAAATATCGACGCGAGGGCCGCCGGAACTCCCAACTGCCAAGGCGGGGTCTCCACCGTTGAAATTGATTCCACCGTCGTTCCGATACTGTTCCCAACCCAGCGAAACATCCCATTTCTTTTCAATAACCGGGATATCCAGCCCTAGTCCATACTCCCAGCCTCTGTTGTTTTCATAGAGGTTAACTTTGAAAGCGTTGGTTGTGTCCGGGAGAGCAGGATCCTTGGTCATATTATTACCAGCAGTACGGAGAGTATCAATCACGCCCTTTTCGTAGCCGGCAAACGCGGCCACTTTGAAGAGCTTGGGCATTTCATAAGAAATGTCTGTGAAAATCCCATTCACCGTGTCCTTCGTCCGACCATAAAGACGCTGCGTGGGATTATATTGATTCTTGGAGTAAGAATACTCAATACCCAAATCCAAGTGCTCAATAGGAGCAACATCAAATCCAGCAGTTACTTTATTCTGCTTCTTTGAGGTTACATCCACGGAGCGATAATACACTGTTGCGCCCGGAAACGTTCCCTCAAAATCACCGGTCCTGGCCAAATGCTGGTACTTGACCTTCATTTGTGCAATGTCGAAATGGCTATTTCGCAGTTCCGCATAGACCATGTTGTCACGGGTATTTACGGCGTCTTTCCGGTCACGATGGATCTTCAGGTGTTCATAACCAGCACCCAACCGGGTGCTGAGCGGAAGCTTATAACCAGCATCCACGCCTCCGTTATGCTTGTAGTAGCCGAAGAGCGCATTGGTAACGGGGCTCGTTATTGATGGTCCTGCGGGAAACGTAATCTGCGTGGACCGGTTCCACTTACGAAGAAAGTTATAATAAACTTTCGTATCCAGCTTATCCAAAGGATTTGCAGCCCATGACAGATTCGCCGTTGCGTATTTGATATTACCATCAAAGGAGCCGATATCCGGAGTCGTCCCTGGTGTTGTTTCGCCAACTGACCGGGGCATGTCCAGTGTATTGCTCAGTTTTGAGTAACTCGCCTTTGCAATGACCGTCGAGTTCAGGGGCAAGCTCATGATCACGTTCTGCCAAGCAAGTTTGTAATAATCATTCTTAGGTGCAAGGTAAGCAATTGGGGACCCTTGTCCAGCAACAGGGCTGGCGTATTGCAAAGTTGGATTTGCATTGGTGAATTTGCTTAACATAGCATTGAGGTTAGTAGCCCAGTCGCCGATTTTATAACCAACATTGGCATTGAAGTTGTTGGTTTTATAATCAATCGGTTCTGGAAGGGTTACACCGCCCGTGCTGGCAGCCCTGGACGTTACTCCCAGGGGACGCAGACCGTCTTCTTTGACTTGGTTGAATCCAAGACCAAAAGAATACGGAGCCCCGGTATCATACGAAGCATCCACACCATACGTCTTCTTAGTCAGAGTATAGTCGTAGCGTGCCCCCCAGGTCTCGGGACTAGCGACAGTTACTGTAGACGGAATCGTCAACGAGCCTGTTCCTACTGTTGCCGGATCATAGAGCGAAACGGCTCCGACGGAGAACTTATGAAACAAGGAATTGTAGTACACAGAATAGTTGAACGTTCCGTAGCTCCCGCCATCCAAAACGTATGACTGATCCTTAAGACCGATCCGAGAAGCGTCAAAGCCCAAATGATAGGCTCCCACTTCACCGGTGATGCTTGCATAACCCAGAGCGCTGTCACGCACATCACTGTACTCGGCAAATTTTGCGCTTTGTCCTTCGGCTCCATTCGATAACTGTGCACCAAATCCAACTTTTGTTGTCAGATCCCAATTGCCCAATTTGTATTCTGCAAAAACAAGCGACGACTGCAATAGCAGCGGCGCGACCATTAGTATTTTTAAAGTTTTCATCTGTAATTTCTCCTAAATTACCGAACGAAATATTGACCTGACATATACTTGTCGTTTGTATTTGCCGGGGCTACGCTTCCGTGAATTTTGTTATGACAATTGATACAGCCTCTGGCGAACGTCTTGTTCGTCGGAGCTGTTCCCTTGAAGCCATTTGTAGCATCGAGAGTCGTGCCGGCTGAATGATTAGCCGAGTGACAATCGTTGCAGAGGTACGGAGCTCTTCTGGTGAGAAGCTTCATATTCTGACTTCCGTGAGGCACGTGACAGTTGTTGCAATTTTCTTCAACCGGAGCGTGCTCCCAAACAAATGGCCCACGCTTATCTGCGTGGCACTTGTAGCAAAGCTGATTATTGTTCTCGGCCTTGATCATGCCATGCGAGGTTGTGCCGTGCGGATTGTGACAATCGCTACAGCTGACTTTCCCTTCGATAATGGGGTGATGGGAAAACCGTTTGGCCTGCGCTTTGACATCCTTGTGGCAGGAAAAGCAGTTTTCAGGGGCTTTCATGTCTTTTTCAACGTGAGTACTGTGGCAAGAAGCACAGGAAACATCGTTTTTCTTATGTTTGCCGATATCCCACATCGCGACTGACTTGTTCTTCGCATGACAGGAGAGACATTGCTTGGACTGTTCTTCCACGCTCTGTTCCGACTTTTTCCCAAAGCCGATAATCGTGTCTTTGCTCCCACCGGCAGCAATGTGTTTTTCGCCAGGACCGTGGCAGGATTCGCAACTATTCTGTTTATCGCCTGCTGCGAATACTTTTCCATGATGTGTACCCTTCACGAAATTAGTAACTTCGTCTTCATGACAGGCTTTACATTTATCAACCGCGCCCTGATCAATTGCCGCGAACGCACTCGAAGTTCCGAATGCGAAGCCGGCTAAAAGCATGACCAGCAAAAATCTGCTTTTCCCTTTTCCGATGTTCATTGTCCTTGGTCTCCCTCTATTAAAAAAATACACAGAAGCTCCAGCTCATCCGAAACACAAACCTGTGCGCCGAAAGTACTTCACTTCCCAAAAAGGTCAGTCTCGTAATGCTTTAAAACCGAGAGTGTCCTGAACTACGTTCTGCAAAACTTCTCGGCCCAGTAAGAATCGCGGTAAAAATTGCAAAGGGCTCGGATCCCCCGAGTGGCAACTTGTCCACCCGACGAAACCCAATTAAATAATTTTAATAAGTATAGTGTAGGGAAATATAAATAAAAAACAAGCGGGTATTTGGTTAAGCCCTTGGGGTCTAGGTTTCGGGATCTGGCTTTTTGATTTCTGCGGTTTCTGATTTGATCGGCTCCGCTTCTTTCTTCTCTTTGCTTGCGCTCACATTTCCTGTGGCAGCAAGTACGTCCGTCGCGGTGGGGCCGTCCCCAGCGCCCGGAGAAATCTGATCGTCTTTCACTACTTCTTTTTGAAGCCTGCGGATCGTGTCATCGGCCTTCCTGAGCCGTTCCGCGACACAACTGATGATCGTTCTCATGTATTCCGGAATTTTTTCGTACACTTTATCGAGACTTTCGAAATTGATCTCAAGAACTTCTACCTCCGTCAGAGCAACCGCGGCTGCACTTCTGGGCTGGCGATCAAAAAACGATAATTCCCCGACCACCTCACTCGAGTAAGCACGGGCAATTTCAACAAATGCGGGGCCCTTCATCTTCCGGATAGAAACCGTACCCTTCTTAATCAGGTACATTGAGCTAGAAGCCTCTCCCTCGCGAAATATGAATTGTCCTGGTCTGAAATATTTGGATGCCGGCCCCATGGAATCACCTCGTCCTTACATGGTGCCAGCAGGATTCAAAATCCTCAAGTCCGGACCTTTCGAACCTGGTCCTCCAGCTGCTGTTCTTTATCTCCCTGAAGACCAAATGAATGCTCGTCGCCGCTTAATTCGTCGCCCTCCCGGTTTTCTTCCGACATGTCCACGTTATAGTTGTCAGACATCATCAGATCCAGTGGGCCCGCCCCCTCATCCCGCTCGTCTTCCACGATGCCGTGATGAAACTGAATTTCGTCTCCACGGAGGTCTCCCTCTTCCGACATATCCAGCTGCTGCTCGATAGATCCAGGACTACCCCTAACAGGCTCTTCATCGCCGGGGGAGCGGCGTTCGGGAATTTCGCTTAATCTCATCTTACGAGCCATGGACATCACCTCCGCATTCACTGATAAGAGATGCAAAGGCAAAACCTGAAGAGATCTGACCTGTAATGTCCTGCGTCGAAGAGGAACAGCCCGCCATGAATTTGGATTGCCTTAAGAAGGTCATGCAATCTGGAT
This sequence comes from Bdellovibrionales bacterium GWA1_52_35, assembly GCA_001769805.1. Classification (GTDB taxonomy): domain Bacteria; phylum Bdellovibrionota; class UBA1018; order UBA1018; family UBA1018; genus GWA1-52-35. Next base: position 28,619 of record MEPO01000019.1, on the reverse strand, counting down.
TTGCATTGGAAGGCGAGCGATTTTACCCTCACAACCGGGTATCTTTATGAAATCAGGTATGTTAAATCGAAGCCAAGCTCATGGCCCCTCGCGATAATCGCGGAGGGGGCGATGGTTTTGGGGCGGCGGACGCCGCGGCGGGCGTTAGTCCATTTTAACAAGGGGAATAATTTGTCCAAAGAGGACCTGATACAGCTCGAAGGTAAAATTGCCGACATTACAGGCGGTGGAAATTATCAGGTGAAACTTGATAATGGCATCGTAGTACTTGCCCGTTTATCCGGCAAAATGAAGAAATTTAAAATTAAGGTTCTCGTCGGTGATCGTGTAACGGTCGGCGTTTCTCCTTACGATCCTAGTCACGGATTGATCACACATCGACAGAGGGTCTAATAGATGAATCCAGCCACCACAAACGACAAGCCAGGACGCGGACAGTTCAAGTGCTATCAATGCCGAAAGGTTTATGCCGCGAAAGACGGCAATTGGTATACTTGGGATAATATGGAAGTTCACCTCTGCCGGGCTTGCGACAAGCTAACGCAAACCCGCCCTGAGCGCAAAATTCGTAAATCGCACTGATCCTGACCGCAATTTTCAACGAATTTGTCTGACTTCCCCCGGTGTCAACGCTGGCGGGTGCAGCGTACCCACAGGAACAACTCCCGGCTGGCCTGGCTCTGCCGGTGGTGTTGTGCCAACCGTTCCCCCGGCCTGACCGCCCGTAACATAGGTTGAGAATATCTGTGTGAGGTTTGCTCCTGTCCGTTGTTCAAGAAAGGTTTCGAAAGCATCTGTCGTGGTGAGTCTTGTTTTCCACTGCGCAAAAAAGTCTTTCAAAACTGCCTTTAGCCCGCCCTGAATTCCAAACGTCCCAGTGAACAGGTTGTCCAGAACGGTCATGAGCTCTCCGCCCTGGTTATAGGCCAAAAAGGGCGTGAAACGCTCAAAGGGCGACAGATTTCCAATGTTTGCGGGATCAAGCGACGCTTCGGTCAAATTGCTGGGATAACCCCGGTCACGCCAGGTAGCGATGGCTTCATCGATCCAACCACTCGAGCCATTTTGCGGCATCACCCCGCGACCAAACCAGGAATGTGTCAGCTCATGACCGATGGCGCTCAAGCTCGTAATCGTTGCACCATTATGTTCCATGCCACCGCTGCCAGAAATATATGCGATAAATGAATTGTGCAAATACGGGCCATAATCCCGCTCTAATTCTGCAAATAATGCAGGAACAGCTGCTATGGCCGAGCTTGCAGAACTTTCGTCTGATGCATAGACCGTAATTGGAATCTCCCTCTCCAAACCCGGATACACCGTTTGGCGCACGGCAAGAGCAAGATCCGTCAGATGGACGTAAAATGAGGAGGTAGTGAAATACGCGGGGAAATCCACGGACCATGAGGCCGTATTCAATTGGGTCAATGTTCCGTTCGTGTAGAGCTGGTGCGCCCTCGCTGCTCCCTTTATATTCACCGTCATCGTCATTTTGAGCTGATCGTCTTCGAAACTTGCCGGCCCATAAGCTTCAAAAAAATTCCCATCATCAATATCCGCCATCGCGGTGATGAACCCAACACCACCGGCCCGATAGCTTACGGCCTCTCCACTCATACTATAGTCAATGGTTACGGTCTGGGATGCCCCCGGCTGAACAGTAATATCGAGCACATTAACACTATCACCGCCCGCCGTTGTGGCTTCCTGAATAGAAACGGACTGTCCGTTTAATGTGACTGAACGTATATTGCCATTAAAAAGGAAGTACGGTTTACCCGCTTCCGGAGTTTGAAACTGAATCACCGCCCGGCCTGTCGATTCCTGGGTGGTGGCGTCGAGGTTCAGCTCCAAAGTCTCTGTACCAAAATCCATGGGCACTGCGCGCCCACCCGAAAAGTCAAAGGCCCTCACAGCCGAAACCGCACTTGTCGTGGGCACATTGGTATTCTGCGCCGGCGGAGTCGGTGTGCTGGCGGGCTGATCCGAGCCGCCGCATGACGTGATTAATCCCGTGAGAAATAAAACTACAAGCGACTTTATCGAACGCATGCGCCTGCCTCCTTTTTTTAGAAGGCAAGGTGCTAAAGGCGCGCCAGACGCGTTTTAAGATTAGCGGGTGGGTTCGCCGTCTTCTTCGTTCTGGTTTTTGCCCTTGGACGCTTCGATCGTTTCCATTTTCACCCGGTGCTCTGCTTTAGAGAACAGCTTATGGAAAACAACCAAGCCGAGGGGTGAAATCAATGACATGCCGCCGATCCATAACCAGACGACATAATGAAGCGGATAAGAAGTCGCACCTTCGGGGGTATAAGTTGCCACCAGCCAACCGGACAAAGGACCCACAAAAAATTTGGCGGCGAAAAAAGGCAAGGCGGATAGTGCGATGTAAGATCCTTCTTTGCCTTTGGGTGCGATTTCAGCCGTGAATTGCATCAGGCGTGGCGACCAGATCGCCTCTCCGACGGTAAAGACCATCACCATGATGACAAGAGCAAGCACCAGCGGCTGCTGACCTTCCGGAGCGATATTCAACCAGCGACTCAGGATCAATTCTGAGAACCAGGTACCCATGAGCGGTTCAAAAATGTTATCTGGCAATGTGGCAATAAAGATCGACACTGAGGTAATCGTGGTCCCAACCAAGAGCATGATGTAGGAACGAACCTTCTTGAACATGGCGGCAAAAAGTGGCGTCAGGAAAACAATCATCACCGGGTTCAGAACACCGAAGATGGAACCAATCTTCACCTTTTCGCCCAAAACGCGCAGGCCGTATTTTGGGAAGGTGTAATGGAAATGATAGAAAGTAAAGCGTACGAAAATCAGCAGCCCGAGCATGAACAGGAAAACCCAAAAAGGCTTTTCGGCGAAGACCACCCGGATGATCTTCCAGGTATCAACTGCCGCTTTCTTAACAGAAGCCAAGCCGGCCTTGAGTGAACGATCTGTTTTCTTGACCCTCACTGGGGACCGAGTCTGGTAATCCACTCCGTCCCGCATGAGCATCACAATAATTAAATTTGCGACCGTGCAGATGAATCCTACAAAGAAGATCATTTGATAAGCAGAAAGACTGAACCCAAGCAGCTGAACGTGTCCGCCTTTTTCGAGCACAATTCCCCGAATGAAATCAAATACCCAGGCTCCACCAGCCCAACCCACATTCATTAATGTATAAAAAAGCCCGAAGCCCAGGGAAAGCGTTCCGGCCGTGGTGAATTTCTTGATACCAACGGACAAGACCGGTGTCATCATCGCCATTCCAACGCCAAGAGGCAGGAAGCTGAATAACGTAAGCACATAAATATTCGTGGTAAACGGCATCACGATGCGCGCCAGGAGCAAGATAATCGTTCCGGTCAACAGTGTCTTTTTTATCCCAATAGCGTCAGCTACCGAGCCGATGAACATGGTCGTCAGTGTGATGGTCATGGACCAGACACCGATATAAGATCCGGCCGAGATGTCTCCCAATCCGACATCCGACGAAAGGAAGAGAACAAACGCAAGGTTCGCGGAACCATAGGCGATGTATTCCAAAATTTTAGAAACGAAGAGCAACAGGAGCTCCCGTGGTGAGTCCTTAAGTCCTTTGTAATAAGTCCAAAGGATATAGACGAAAGAACCGGCCATCGCTGCGCCGCCAAGATATATGATCAAATCAATTGTGCTCATTACACAGTCATAACCTGAAAACGGGCGGAATCCAAACCTGGAAATCGGGCTCGAACCGAAGGGGGGAGAGGTTTTTAGTAGTCGAACCTTAGCTCCGTGACACTCGGCGTAGCGCTGCAGCTGTCGCTTTCGAGCCCAAACGCAAAATCGACCGTTGGTTCGCTTGCTCCAAAGGTGTAGCCGTTCAACCCACTGATGAGTTCAGCCATCGTGTTGCCCATCGTGCCGATCGTGCTCACACCGCCTGCGGCGTCAACCCAGGAGGAGCTGTTATGCTTTTTCCAGGTCGTGCCTCCGTCAAAACTGACAAGGGCTTTAAGCGCTGTACTTCCGGGTACAAGACTTGTGATCGCGACATTGCTTGCCGTATTGCTTCGTGCTGATTGGAACTTGTTCGTACTCGTCGTTTTTACGTAATAGTACGAACCCGTGCTGTAACAGGCTGGCGCGTTGATCGTGATGGAATCGAGGGAGGGTTTGTTTGCATCAGTTGTGCTCAAAGTTGCACGATATTGGAGATAGCGGTTGCCTATGAAAGCCGCAAGAGAGTCTCCGCTTGAAAAGTTTGTCCATGCTGTCCAGGTTCCGTCAGGAGCAGGGGAGTTGCCCGCACGCAGGTCGACAGAGACTGTCGTAGTTCCTGGGGTAGTTTCTACAAAAGACAGGGTTTGGTAAGATAATGAATTCGACAAAAAGTCGAGTACCGGCGAGACATAGATCCCATTTCGAGCCATATACACGGTTCCATCAGCCCCATCATTCTCAGGCCATGGAGTCACACCTTTTGCAGCAGTTACCGTCCCGCTGAACGTACTGGACTGGTAATGAACCGCAATTCTACCGCCCCCTCCAGACCCTCCATAGTAGCCGATGGGGTCGTTCATGTTTCCACCTTTTGCTGAAATGGAGCCACCGCCTGAAAACGTATTGGCGCTGATCCAAACTGCACCTCCGGCACCGCTCCCTGCCGCATGATTATTTGAACTCAGAGATGAACTCAGCCCGTCTGCCAAAATTGATCCGTTTAACGTAAACGTAGAATTGATGCTGATTCGAACCGCCCCACCACCAGCACCACCCGCGGTACCCGAATGGCTTGCACCACCAGAACCCGGAATTACAGGTTCAGTAAGCGAATCATAGACGGCTCCCCCAGGTGCCGAAGAGTATGAATGAAAGCCACTTGCTCCCCCGACGCCGCCATGACCGCCGCCAGATCCGGCCTCAGCTCCGACGTTCGATCCCTTTCCGGGTCCTGCATTCATCGGATACCCTAGACCACTGGCAAATATTTTAGATCCGCTTGCGATAGTGAGATTATCGGCAGAAATTATTCCACACCCAGTATTGTTCACATAATCCGATATGCACTGAATCGTTGAGCTTCCAGTTACCTCAATATTTCCAAGAGCAGCCACCCCCTTCTTTAGATTCATTGTTGAGCCGTTCAAGACCTGAATGGAATGGGCAGAAAAGGGGTGATTCATTGTCACCGTGACGGCCGAAGCACTTCCAAGCACCAGATCTCCCGTCCAAGTAATTGTTTCTGAGAATGTCAAAACGACTCCGGATACGGCCTCCAGGCGGGTCACCCCCACAAGGTCCGCAGCCGAAAAGGCAAACGTCCCGTTGCTTAGTAAAATTACCCCGTTTACCGGCATTGGTGTTTCCTGAACGGTTCCTGCGCTTCCATTGTTCTCCGCCCAACTTGTCAGGCCACCGGCGGCAGAAACTGTTCCACTAAATGTTTTTGTAACCCAGCTGAGTGCGATTCGGCCGCCGCCGCCGGCTCCACCGTAATATCCTCCGGCGTCATTCATATTTCCGCCTCTGGCAGTCAGGGTTCCTCCGCCTGAAATAGTATCTACCGCGATCCAAATGGAACCACCGGCTCCACCACCTGCAGCACTATTGTTCGAGTTCGGGGTGGACGGATTGCCATCGGCGCTAATGGTGCCATTCAGGGCGAGAGTAGAAGCGATGACCAAACGGATCGCGCCACCGCCTGCACCACCAGGGGTTCCGTTCGCATTACCACCACCAGAACCAAGAGTAATAGGCTGGCTTATTGATCCATAAGCGGCACCACCCGCCGCAGACGAGTAACCATGTAATCCCGATGGTCCGCCTGCACCGCCGTGCCCACCACCTGAAGAAGAATATCCGCCCCATGTTCCTGGACTAGGTCCACCGTCTGCGGGATAACCTTGCCCATTCGCCGAAATTGTCCCATTCACCGTCAAATTTTGCGCCCGCAGAACGACTCCGGTATTTGTTCCTGTATTCCCTTGCATTGTCAGCGTCTGCCCAGCCGCGATGGTGATGTCTTGAGCGGAACAATCGTAATCACCGGCGGCAAGTGATTGAGTATTGACCGTGACACTTGCGCCCGCCCAAGGACATGCCTCCGCCTGCGCGTTTTCAGCGCCAAAGAGAATAGAAAGGGTGATGAATGTGATTAGGGTTTTCATTTCAATAATCAAACCTCAGTTCCGTGACACTCGGCGTAGCGCTGCAGCTGTCGCTTTCGAGCCCAAATGCGAAATCCACGGTAGGTTCGCTTGCTCCAAAAGTGTAGCCGTTCAGCCCACTGATGAGCTCAGCCATCGTGTTGCCCGTCGTGCCGATCGTGCTCACACCGCCTGCGGCGTCAACCCAAGAGGAGCTGTTATGTTTTTTCCAGGTTGTGCCTCCGTCAAAACTGACAAGGGCTTTAAGTGCCGTGCTTCCAGGTACGCTGCTCGTGATAGCGACATTGCTTACCGTATTGCTTCGTGCTGATAGAAATTTGTTCGCGGCTGTCGTTTTAACGTAATAGTACGATCCCGTGCTGTAACAGGCGGGAGCGTTGATCGTTATGGAATCGAGGGTGGGTTTGTTTGCATCGCTTGTGCTTAAGGTTGCACGATACTGGAGATAGCGGTTGCCTGTGAAGACCGCAAGAGAGTCTCCACTTGCAAAAGTCGCCCACGAGGTCCAGGTTCCATCAGGAGCGGGGGAGTTGCCTGTACGAACGTCGACAGAAACTGCCGTCGTTCCTGGGGTTGTTTTCGTATAAGAAAGCGTCTGGTAGGCAAGTGTAGCGGTGCCAAAGTCCAAAACACTGGAAAGGTAAACTCCAGATTGAGCGGCAGAACTGGTTCCAGTTCCTCCATTATTAAGTCCGATCCCGCCCATAACCGATATCGATCCAGAAAACGTCTTGGTCTGATAGGAAAGACTAATCCGTCCTCCTGCGCCGCCCCCTCCTCGATAGGGGCCTCCTGGTGTGTATATTCCGGCGGTACCCCCATCGGCTTTGATGGTTCCAGCTCCAGCGAGTACTGATGCAGTTATCCAAATCGAACCACCCGAACCCCCACCACCAGTGCCGCCGCCGCCCGAAGAAGCTGAATCGGCGCCGTTCGTATCGATCGTTCCGTCGATAGTTATAGTGCCCGAGGCCACCACTTTGATTGCGCCTCCACCCGCCGCACCGGAACCTCCGCTACCCGCACCACCTCCCGAGCCTAAAGCGATTGGTTGGGTTAAAGTACCTGGCTCTAAATATGAAATTCCGCCTGTTCCACCATTTCCAGAGCCACCTATGCCACCGTAGCCGCCGCCCCCTCCGCTCGTGGAGGTTGCTCCCGCACCGGTACCAGCTCCAGCCGCAGACCCCATTCCCAACCCACTGAGCTTGCTTCCAGCATTCAAATTGAAATTCGAAACAGAAACCGCGGCCGGCACTCCCGCAGTGGTATTGATCGTTGAAACACCAGCAACTGTAATGTTGCCGCCTGTAGTTAATGCAGAATTTACATGAACAGTTGAACCATTATCGACGATCAGTGAACTTATTGTTGCTGAGTCACTGAATCTGAGCGTTGATGCTGCAGTTGGACCCACAGTTATCGTCAACCCGGGTAAATTCAGACCACCAGTAATAGTCATGCTGCAACCATTATCAACGACTAAATTGTTCAATGACGGAAAGTCTGCGGCGGAGTAGGTCACCGATCCCGCTGCAGAGCACGAGAATTCGCCGTTTTTATAAACCGATCCCGAACTGCCAGTCAGGTACCCAACCCCTCCCTGGACGCTCGTTGAACCAGTGAAATTATTCGTGGTAGACTCCAAGGCAATTCGACCGCCAGAACCGCCCCCTCCTCGGTAGGGGCCTCCTGGAATATATATTCCTGCAAGCCCACCATTCGCCAGAATCGATCCATTTCCTGCAAGCACGGAGGATATTATCCAGATTGAGCCACCGGAACCACCACCGCCGGTACCACCACCCGCAGCCGTGTTGGAATCTGCACCATTCGCGTCAATGGTCCCGCTAACGCTCACCAAGCCAGAGGCTATGATTTTAATCGCCCCGCCTCCCGCGCCTCCTGAGGTACCACTGCCAGCGCCCCCTCCGGAACCCAAAGCCGTCGGCTCAGTCAGTGTACCAGGAGCAAAATACGCAATACCCCCAGCTTCACCACTTGCTGCCGAAGCTCCCGCACCACCGTAACCCGCACCACCACCGCTCTGACCACTCACGCCTGCCCCGGTACCGCCACCGGGGGCGAAACCCTTCCCTGTCGCACTCAGGCTGCTTCCAGAATTTACATAAATATTTGTCACGGAAATTACAGCCGCCACTCCAGATGCCGTCCTGATCGTCGATGCGCCCGAAAGGGTAACATCTGTGCCTGTAGTCAACTGAGAATTTACATTGACAGTTGAGCCGTTGTTGACGACAAGGGCGCTGATTGTCGCAGCATTGATAAAATTCAAAGTGGCTGCCGTAGATGGCCCAACAGAAGCCGTAAGCGTGGGAATATTGAGCGCGCCGGTAATTGAAAAATTACAGCCGTTATCAATTACGAGATTTGAAATATCAGCCAAGTCAGCACTCGGGTAGGTTACAGATCCCTCCCCTGAACAGGTAAAACTGCCATCAACATAGATCGAACCAATATTTCCATCCGATAGTCCCAGGCCACCGGCAACACTCACTGTCCCGGCAAAAGTATTGTTTGTTGAATTTAAAGAAATTCGCCCACCGGCCCCGCCGCCGCCGCGATAGGGGCCTCCGGGAGTGTATATTCCTGCCAAGCCACCATTCGCTTGAATCGCTCCGCTTCCTTCGAGTGTAGCCGCCGTAATCCAAATTGAACCACCAGAGCCGCCGCCGCCCGTACCGCCGCCGCCAGAGTCAGCTGAATTTGCACCGCCAGCATCAATCGTCCCGTCTATCGTTATCCCGCCTGATGCCGTAATTTTGATCGCGCCGCCGCCCGCAGCTCCAGCTCCGCCGCTGCCACCCCCACCGCCAGACCCGAGCGCGGTTGGGGCAATTAAAGTACCCGGTAAGATATAGGCAGCACCTCCGACTCCACCATTCCCATTTCCTCCTGCACCACCGTATCCACCACCACCGCCGCTGGTAGAAGTTGATCCTGCACCTGTACCCGCACCGGCGGCATTACCTGAACCCACAGCGCTCAGAGTAGCCCCGCTACTGATCGTCACGTTTGTCGTATTGATTACAACGGCACCACTTGTAGATATGATAGCTGGACTGCTGATAATTAAATCACCATAAGAATATGTACCCGGTGCAAGAGTACACGAGACGGAAATTGTTTGATCTCCTCCACTCGGGCACGCCGCTGCCTGCGCGTTTTCAGCGCCCGAGAGAATGGCAAGAGTGATGAACGTGATTAAAGTCTTCATCAATAATCAAACCTCAGCTCCGTCACACTCGGTGTGGCGCTGCAGCTATCACTTTCGAGTCCGAACGCGAAATCAACCGTGGGTTCACTTGCTCCAAAGGTGTAGCCGTTCAATCCAGCAATGAGTTCAGCCATGGTATTGCCCGTCGTGCCGATCGTACTCACGCCGCCTGCGGCATCAACCCAAGTGGAACTGTTATGCTTTTTCCAGGTAGTGCCGCCGTCAAAGCTGACCAGGGCTTTTAATGCCGTGTTTGCGGGTACACTACTTGTGATCGCGGCATTGCTTACCGTATTGCTTCGGGCTGATAGAAACTTATTCGCGTTCGTGGTTTTTACATAGTAGTACGAACCCGTGCTGTAACAAGCTGGTGCATTGATGGTGATGGAATCGAGGGAGGGTTTATTTGCATCGCTTGTGCTCAAAGTTGCACGATACTGGAGATAGCGATTGCCAGTGAAGGCCGCAAGAGAGTCTCCACTTGCAAAAGTTGTCCAAGAGGTCCAGGTGCCATCGGGTGAAGAAGTATTGCCGGACCGTGCTTCAACGGAAATATTCGATGTACCCGGTGTGTTCACGGAATATGCAAGAGTTTGGTAACTTAGTACTGAAGAGCCGAAATCAATGGTTTGAGAAATATATTTTCCTACTTGCGCTTCATAAAGAGTACCGATGTCACCCGCTGCATAACCGCCGGCGGTTCCTGTGTAAACGACGGACCCAGAGAACGTCTTATTGAAATAGTAGAGAGCAATTCGCCCACCACCACCGCCCCCGGAACCACCGGAGCTTGCTTCGCCAGCACCTCCTCTGACAGACAACACACCAGTACCTGCTCCCGCAAAAGTCCCTGCATCAATCCAAATGGACCCACCCGCCCCGCCGCCAGTGTAACTATTGTTCCCGGTAGTCCCGTCCATAGAAATGGAGCCATTCAGTGTTAAGGTGTTTACAACAACCAGCTTGATCGCGCCGCCGCCGGCGCCACCAACGAAGGTACTGTAAGATGCTCCACCCGAACCCAATTCCACGGGTTGGGTCAGCGACCCATAACTGCCGCCGTAGGAAGCGGACTGGGAACTGCGCGCACCATTACCTCCATGGCCGGCCCCCGTGCCATATACGGGCCCACCGCCAGGTCCACAACCAACTACATCCGCACAAACCCCTGCGCCTCCACCGACAAAGCCCCTGCCGTTGCCGTTGATTGAAGAGCCCGCAGCAATATCGACGCTTGCCATATTCAGTATGGAACCCGTGCCGTTGATGGAAGACGTGTTGCCTATCGGAACTAATGTTGAATTCCCGAGAATTGAGAGAACGTTACCCGTGAGATCCGAATAGAGCGTGAGAGTGCTCGCATTATTGACCGTAACATCTGTTGCAGTCACCGTTCCGGTCAGCTTCAGGAATGATGGAACACTTGCGCCAATACTGATTGGGCCACTAACAACTAGATTACCAGTAATGGTCAGATCACAGCCGTTATCCACCGAAAGGTTATTCACGGTTCCCAGATCAGCGCTGCTGTAAGTTACCGCACCTGCGACCAGGCAGCTTACAGATCCATTGGATTTTTCAAAAACGGTACCACTCTCTCCTGGACCGTAGGATCCGGCCACAGTTTGACCCGTGACATTGACAGACCCGCTAAAGGACTTACTAATATAATAGATCGCGATTCGACCACCACCGCCGCCACCCGCGCCACCTCCATCACCAGTTCCGCCTTTGGCAAAAATATTTCCGCTGCCTGCCAAGGTTCCAACATTAATCCAAATCGATCCACCCGCTCCACCGCCAGCATAATATCCGTTAGAGTTTCCACCATTCATCAGAATAGAACCGTTCACGGTCAGCGTCGTTGCCGTAATTTTGACGGCTCCTCCACCATGTCCTCCAACGAAGGTGGTGTACCCTGCACCACCAGATCCCAGTTCCACGGGTTGCGTGATCGAGCCGTAAGTGGCCCCATTCGCCGGTATATTTCCTGAGCGGGTACCTTTTCCGCCGTGACCCCCACCCACTCCGTAGGGTGGCCCGCCTCCCGGACCACAACCGGTTTCTCCCGCACACACACCTGCTGAACCTCCAGAAAATCCTTTACCTGTTCCGTCTATTGAAGACCCCGTGGCAATTGTGACAGTGGTTACGTTCAATAGGGAGCCCGTGCCATTCGTTGAGCCGGTATTCCCCACCGGTATTAGTGTCGAATTTCCTTGGACTGAGAGGAGGTTTGCGGTCAGATCTGAGTGGATTGAAACTGTACTTCCATTATTTATGGTCACATCCGTCGCAGTAATGGTTCCCGTCAGCTTTAAGATCGCTGCGGCACTCGGGCCAACAGTAATATTTCCTGCAACAGATAAGTTCCCCGTGATTGTTAGATTACAACCGTTGTCAACGGTAAGGCCATTCAGCGCGCCCACTTCTACATCTGTGAGCGAATATGTTCCGGGTGAATCGCAAAACAGGTTTCCATTTGATTTTTGATAAACTGTACCGGCTTTTCCGGTTGCAGCGCCGCCACTCAGGGCCACGACAGAAACATTCCCGGTATAAGTCTTTTCTGTAAAATAGATGGCGATTCTTCCACCACCGCCACCGCCACTTCCGCCGGCCTGGCCTCCACCACCTTTTGCGGATATCGGCCCGGAACCTGAAAACGTGCCTGCTTCAATCCAAATCGATCCTCCTGCGCCACCTCCGGTGTAAAATGCAACGGCAGAAATACCGTTTGCTGATATCGAGCCGTTCACCACCAAAGTTCCCGGTACGATCAGCTTGATTGCTCCGCCACCGTTACCACCAGCGCCACCGCAGTAACCTGCGCCTCCTGACCCAAGCTCTGTGGGCTGAGTCAGAGACCCGTAAGCAGCCCCATAAGTCGCTGACTGATTTGAAGGTGCGCCGTCCCCGCCATGTCCTGCACCAGTGCCATAGATAATTCCAGCCCCTGGACCGCCCCCAGCTTCATTTCCACAACCACCAGTACCGCCAAGAAATCCTGTGCCATCCCCATTAATCGATCCATTGATCGTCATAGATGCGGCACGAATGAGGACGCCTGTCCCGTTCGTGCTTCCAGTATTTCCAAGAACAGTCAATGTCTGTCCGCCGGCAATAGTAATATCCTGCGTAGAGCAATCGTAATCTCCGGCAGCGAGACTCTGACTATTTACGGTAACTGAGGCTCCCACCCACGGACATGCATCTGCCTGCGCGTTTTCAGCGCTCAGCAAACCTGCAATCAACAATAGTGAACATACGTACTTCATAAGGACTCCGATTCAAGCAGTTTCCTACGGAAGCGTGACACTCCCCCCACTCGTGGTAGTCCCCTGATGCGTTCCGCTGAAATCAGCATCATCGGTGTGCGTGACGGTTCGGTCCACCTGCTTCAGTTCAACCGTGGTCCCTGGGAACGTGGTTCCGTTCGTTGAATCGGATTGAACGAAATCCCCTGCATTCGTGAATTGTAGAATGTACGTGGCAGGCGTATGTGTGACGCTTACTGTTGTTTCCGAATAGTTCGTGGCTGAATCAGTTACCCGGACAACCGCAGTACAGATTTCATAAGGAGCGGTGTAGACGCCGGTTCCGGCGACAATCGATCCGCCGCTCCCGCCTGCACAGGTATGCGATTGAATTGAGAACGTATAGTCTGGAATTCCATTGTTACCGGAGAAGTTCACCGTCCCACCCTTTTCAACAGAAGGCGTTGTCGGAGAAATTGTGATCGGCGAAGCCACTATAACTGTCGCATCCTTGGTCCAACCAAGGCTGTCGGTCACACGGACGTGATAGGTTCCCGGCGTAGTCCCAGCCGTGAAATTTCCGCTAGCATCGACAGTTCCACCCGTCGCGCCCTCGGTTACCGAGTACGTATAGCCAGGAGTACCACCAGAAGCCGTGAAGGCCTGAGTTCCACTCGCGAGGAGTGTCACTGAAGCAGGTGAAATCGTTAATTCAGTCTTGATCGTAATACTCGCATCGCTCTGATTTCCCAGAGAGTCCGTAACCCTGACAACGGCACTTCCTGCCGCTCCAGGCACTTCGTAAACACCCCCAGCCGATATTGTGCCAATTCCACTTACTTTCGAATAAGTGTAGGCAGTCACGCCACCTGTGGCAGTGAAGGTAAAGTCAGGATCTCCCACATATAGGACCTTCGTTGCCGGATCAATTGCAAGCGCACCCGTCAACGTGATCGTTGCGTCAGCTGTCGAGCTGGCCGCGTCCGTCACACGGACGTGATAAGTGCCCGCACCGACTGCCGCCGGAGCCGTATAATGCCCGGTCGCCGTATCCGTTGTCACCGCGCCACCCGAAGCTCCTTCAACCACGGAGAAGGTGTACGGAGGGACGCCGGCAGACGCCGTAAAGTCATGGGTATTATTCACCGCGAGACTGACACTCGTCGGTGAAATACTCAGAACGTCGTTGATCGTGACCGTCGCATCGCTCGTCGCACTCGCTGAGTCAGTGACTCGTACGACTGCGGAACCAGAAGTTGCTGCCGCCGTGTAAGCACCACCTGCAGCCATAGCGCCATCACCACTGAACTTGCTGAATGTGTATGGCGGAATGCCTCCGGATGCCGAGAAGGTGAAATTGCCATTGACCACCATGACTTTGCTCGACGGGCTGATCGCAAGGGCATCATTGATGGTGATCGTGCCATCCGCAAAATTACCCAAAGAATCCGTCACGCGTACAATTGCCGTGCCTGTCGCGTTCGGGGCAGTATAAACACCCGTACCCGCGACAACGCTTCCGCCACCCAGGTTCATTGCGAAGGTATATGGACCCACGCCGTTAGCCGCATCAAAATCAATCGTTCCATTCTTGATCGTGACTGCAGTCGAAGGCGTGATCGTCAGAGCTGCGCCGACCGTGATCGTTGCATCACTCGTATGCGACAGGCTATCTGTCACACGGACGTGATAAGTTCCCGGCGTTGCCGGTGCCGTATATATTCCCGTGTCTGAGACCACGGACCCGCCGGACGCGCCTTCCACGACCGAGTAAACATACGGTCCCGTACCTCCCGTTGCGGTGAAAGCATCAAAAGAATTGTTCACTGCAAGAGTCTTGGTCGCAGGACTGATTTGAAGTGCCTCGGTGATGGTGATCGAAGCATCACTCGTATTATTGACTGCGTCGGTGACCCGAACCACCGCCACGCCCGAACTGCCCGGAACCGTGTAGGTACCTATTCCGGCACCACTGGCCACGATTGAACCCAAACCAGATACCTTGGAATAAGTATAGGGGAGCACTCCTCCCGAAGCTGTAAATACAAAGTCCGAATCGCCAATTGCAAAAATCTTGACAGAAGGACTGATCGCAAGCGGACCCGTGAGCGTGATCGTTGCGTCAGCCGTTGTGCTGGCCGAGTCGGTCACACGAACGTGATATGTACCTGAACCGACTGCCGCCGGAGCGGTATAATGCCCGGTTGCCGTGTCAGTCACTACCGCGCCACCAGAAACTCCTTCAACCACAGAGAACGTGTACGGGGGAACACCGCCGGCGGCCGTAAAGTCTAGGGTATTGTTCACCGCAAGGCTCGCAGTGGTGGGCGAAATACTCAAAACGTTGTTGATCGTGACCGTAGCATCGCTCGTGGTCCCATCAACATCGGTAACCCGGACAACGGCCGAGCCAGGAGTTGCTGCTGCCGTGTAAGCACCACCCGCAGCCATCGCTCCATCACCGCTGAACTTTGAGAAAGTATAGGGAGGCACTCCGCCGCTTGCCGTAAAGGTGAAGCTGCCGTTGATCACCACGACTTTGGTTGCGGGGCTGATCGCAAGGACATCGTTGATCGTGATATTGGCATCAGCCGTGCTGCCAAAAGAATCCGTGACTCTCACCACAGCGCTGCCGGTTGCGTCTGGTGCGGTATAAACACCCGTCGCAGCAATCACATTGCCGATTCCGCTGTAGACCATGAACGTGTACGGACTAACACCACCCGAAGCCGTGAAGTTGATCGTGGCGTTCTTGACAACTGTCTTGACGGAAGGACTGATCGCCAAGGCTGTATTCAAGGTAATCGTCGCATCGCTCGTGCGGGCTGCACTATCGGTCACTCGGACATGATACGTACCCGCGCCGACGGCGGCAGGTGCTGTGTAAACACCAGTACCTGAAACTATACTTCCACCGGGAGCGCCCTCTGTTACCGTAAACGTATACGGCGGCTGGCCCCCTGTGGCGCTGAACCGGTCAAATACTGAGTTGACCGCGAGAGTTTTCGCACTTGGAGAAATGGTCAATGCATCAGTCACGTTCACTGAGGCGTCCGTGAAATTACCCAAAACATCTGTCACTCTCACTTTGGCAGAGCCCACCGTGGCCGAAGTGTAATCTCCGGCACTTGCACCGCTTGCCACAACCGAGCCCACACCCAGCGAAATACTGTAAGCGTACGGGGGTACGCCGCCGGAAGCAGAGAAACGAAATGCCGGATCATTCACAGCCAGCGTTTTGGTCGTGGGAATGATCTGGATGCCACCGGTAATAGTAACCGCCGCATCCGCAAAATTTCCGTCAGAATCGGTGACCCGAACCGTGGCCGTACCCGAACTGGCAGGTGCCGTGTAGTCGCCCGTTGTTGATACAATCGCGCCGCCGCCCGCAACAATACTGAAGGTATAGGGAGGCAGGCCTCCGGCAGCAAGAAAACTTGCAGTATTGTTGATTGCAAGCGTCTTGGAAGCAGGAATGATGCTTAAAGCATTGTTGACCGTGACCACCGCGTCGCTCGTATTGGTCTGTGAATCAGTGACGCGAACATGATAGGTGCCGGGAATTGCAGGCGCAGTGTAGGCGCCCGTTCCCGCCACAACTGAACCCCCCGAAGCACCTTCAGTAACAGAGTAAGTATACGGTGCGAGGCCACCGATTGCATTGAAGGTGAAACCTGCATTCACGACCATGACTTTGGTCTGGGGCAGGATCAGAAGATCCGCAAAAACCGTGACGATCGAGTCACTGGTGTTCAGAAGTGCATCGGTCACGCGAACAACTACTGTTGCTGCAGCTGCCGGGGCAGTGAAGGCTCCTGTTGTGGCGTGGACAGTTCCTCCGCCAGAAACTACCGAGAACGCATAAGGAGGCAGGCCGCCCACCGCGCTGAAGACCATAGAAGTGTTTACCTTCAACGCCACATCTGCTGGAACAATGGCTAGAGGCTCGACAATCGTGACGGTAGCCTCGCTGAAGTTGTTCAACGAGTCCTGCGCGCGGACCTGAGCAACACCCGTCGTATTGGGGGCCGAGTAATTGCCCGTAGCTGGATTAACGGCTCCACCGCCCGAAACCACACTGAACGTGATCGTGCCCACCCCACCGGTCGTGGTAAATAATTTGCCCGATCCCTTGACGAGTGTCACGGTCGCCGGATCAATCACGAGCGCCGGATTGATGTGTACGACCGCATCATCCGTTATCGAAGTGACTAAAGCGGAAGGGGAGCTCTTGTAAGAGTCGCTGACTGTGACCGTCTTGTCTCCCGTTTGACTGCCGGCAATGAAAAGGCCGGTGAGTGGATCCACCGTTCCTGCGGGACCGCCCACCTGCGTGCTGAAGACGTACGGCGGGACACCGCCTGAGGCTACGAATTGTGCGGAGTTTGTCACCGCAATCGTGGTCTCCACAGGAGTAATCGCCAGCTCCGGATTCACAATCACAGTTGCTGTCGCCACGTTCGGGGAGGGCGATTGCGAATCCTGTACCGTCACAGTGTAAATACCGGGAATTGCCGGCGCCGTGTAGGTATATCCCGTAAAGCTGCCCTGGGTCGGAGGCACCGAGAAGAAGTAAGTCGGGCCCACGCCGCCGGTGATTTCAAAAGTATAAGTCTGATTCACTGCCACCGTCACGTTTTGGACTACAAACCCCAGAGATTCGTTGATCGTGACCTGCGAGGAGGAAGTTTGACCGTTGGCATCAGTCACCGTCACGGTATGTGGACCACCGGCAGAAGAGGGGGCGGTGTAACGGCCCGTGATTGAATCAATACTGCCCACTGTCGCGGTATACGCATAAGGCGGCGTTCCGCCCTGGGCCTGGAAATCAAATTGGGAATTTTTTACAAGAACCAGGCTCGGAGGATCGATCCGAAGCGGGTTGGCAATAGTTACGATCGTGACATCCACATTGCCCAGACCATCTTCCACCTGAACGGCAGCAAGACCCATCATGGTCGGCGCGAAGTACTCACCGGTAACTTCATCCATTGCTCCGCCACCTGAAATGATCTTGTATTTGTAAGGCAGCACTCCGCCTGTTGCTGAAAATGTGAGTGACTCTGATTTTGCTATCACCGGATCTTCCGGCTGAATAGAAAGAGCGGGGTTGATCGTGAGCGCTGCCTCGGAGCTTCGGCCGGCAGTATCGGTCACCCGTACCGTTGCCGTGCCTGCGGTGTTTGGAGCAATGAAAAGTCCGCTTGAATCGACGGTCCCTGCTCCCTGAGAAACGCTCCACGCGTATGGTGGGCGTCCACCCGCGACCGAGAAGGGAAACTGATTATTCACCGCAATCGTCTTGGATGCGGGATTGATCACGGGATCTTCAGTGATCTCCACAAACGCGAAAGCCTCGCTTAATTTCTTGTCTTTCACGCGCACAACTACATTGCCCGTTTGCGCTGGCGCCAGATAAGCTCCGGAATCCGCGTCCACAGCACCGCTGCCGTCAAAAACATCGTAAACGTAAGGAGGGACCCCACCCCCGGCGATGAAGTCAGCCTGGCCACTGACTGGGACAACCTTCTTCACGGGGGTGATCGTGAGTGCGGGGATCAAAGTCTCAATTCCGGGTTGATCTGAAATGACCTCGAGCGCATCTTCCGTGAGCTTGGCTTTGGTACAGCCACCCAAAATTGAAAGTGACAAAATCCAGATTATAAAATTTTTGTGAAGCAGCCTCATACGTACCTCATCGGTCGATCCGTGTTTGGGATTAATGAAATCATTGCGCCAGCTTTGGTCATTTTCCGTTTTCTCCAGTTCTAGAACGTGCTGCATGGAGTTGTATTAAAAACCGATCCCTTTCTTAACAATACGCCTGGATGCGGCGAGTCGCAAGTATTTCAGCTTAATTCCGCTCAGGATGTTGTAATCTCTCGTTTTTACGGAGTAATCAATTTTTCTCAACTATATTACTGTAGTCGCGCTTTTAAGTTCTGACCTAAATGCTTTTATTGCAATTAACTAGGTTTCTGCTAGAAAATGAGTCCTATCCAAGGAGCGCTGCGAGGCATTCAATTGCCCTAGGCTTGTAGGTGGTTTTAAACTGCGCTCATCAATTTCGATCGCGCCAAGCGCAGATCATCAAAAGCTAAACCGAAGAAAGAGCCGGGAGTGTTCTCATGGATAAAAACAAACAAGATTACGTCATTGCAGACATGAAGCTGGCCGACTGGGGCCGCAAGGAAATGCGCATCGCCGAAACCGAGATGCCGGGACTCATGGCAATCCGCGAGGAGTTTTCCGCAAGCAAACCTCTCAAAGGTGCGCGCATCACCGGCTCTCTGCACATGACGATTCAAACCGCGGTGCTGATTGAAACGCTTCGGGAGCTCGGCGCCCAGGTTCGTTGGGCCTCCTGCAATATCTTTTCGACTCAAGATCATGCGGCGGCAGCAATCGCAGCCTCCGGAGTCGCGGTTTTTGCCGTTAAGGGCGAATCCCTGGAGCAGTACTGGGATTACACCCATCGCATTTTTGAGTGGCCCGACGGCGGTTACTCCAACATGATTTTGGATGACGGCGGAGATGCCACGCTCCTCCTTCATCTGGGTACCAGGGCAGAAAAGGACCTTTCTGTCGTTTCGAAGCCCACCTCGGAAGAAGAAACGCTGCTTTTTGCTTCGATAAAAAACAAACTCAAAGCCGACCCGACCTGGTACTCCAAGCGCTTGGCACAAATCAAAGGTGTCACTGAAGAAACCACCACAGGCGTGCATCGCCTGATTCAGATGCATGAGCGGGGAGATCTCAAGATTCCCGCGATCAACGTCAATGATTCGGTGACAAAGTCAAAATTCGACAATCTCTATGGCTGCCGGGAGTCCCTGGTGGACGGAATCAAACGCGCAACAGATGTCATGATTGCCGGAAAAGTCGCCGTGGTCGCCGGATACGGCGATGTAGGCAAGGGCTCTGCCCAGGCCTTGCGCGCACTTTCCGCCCAGGTTTGGGTAACGGAAATTGATCCGATTTGCGCACTTCAGGCCTCAATGGAAGGTTATCGCGTCGTAACCATGGAATATGCGGCCGACAAAGCTGATATTTTCGTCACCACTACCGGCAACTTCCATGTCATTACTCACGATCACATGATTAAAATGAAAGATCAGGCGATCGTCTGTAATATCGGGCATTTTGATAACGAAATCGATGTCGCGTCACTTGAGAAGTACAAATGGGAAGAGATTAAGCCTCAGGTTGATCACATCATTTTTCCGACTGGACGGCGTATCATTCTCCTGGCCAAGGGCCGCCTGGTCAATTTGGGCTGCGGCACTGGTCATCCAAGCTATGTGATGTCCTCATCATTTGCGAATCAGACAATTGCGCAAATCGAACTCTACAGCCATACAGAAAAATACCCGTTGGGAGTTTACACTTTGCCCAAGCACCTGGACGAAAAAGTAGCCCGGTTACAGCTCAAAAAGCTTAACGCCCAGCTCTCCGTCATGACTGAACAACAAGCCAAATACATCGGAGTTCCCGTTCAGGGTCCCTATAAGACCGACACTTACCGATATTAATTATTCAACAAATCCGGTAGAATCACGATACTGGATTATGGGCAAAGAACGTCTGCGTGCACTCGCCATCTCTCTTGTCGTGATTTCCACGGTTCCTGCGTTGGCGCAAATGACAGGTTGGGTGAATATTATTCCCGAGGGCCCAGGCATCGCCCATCTTTCAATCGAACCGCGGGGCCGCGCCACAGAAACAACCGTGGCAATCCATGGCACGTTTAAGAAAAACGATTGGCAGCTATACTGGATCCCCGACTCCGAACTAAGTCCTTTGCTCGTCGAAGACAGCTCATTCACCCTTTCCCTCCAGTGGAGAGGTATTGCCGCTTCTTTCGAAATGTTTGCCATCAACGAGGAGGGGAGGGCCGAGCGCCAGCGCTTCCGCGTGGAGGCCCCAACAATTCCTGCGGCGACCAAATCGGCACTCCCGAGTTTCGTGCCAACCTCTCCACGGCCGCCCCTCAGTCCCTCTCCTTTGCCTTCCGAAACAAACCTACCCAGCCCTTCACCAAGCCCAACTGTTAGTACCCGCCCAATCGTCAGAAATTACCTCACGGGGTCCTCTTGCATGGGCGCATGTAAAGCTGCCCCTCAAAAAACGTCCGGTTTTATAAAAGGTGTCTGGTCTGAACAGACCTGCGTATTCCGGATATGCCAAGGAACCGCATACATCACAAAAGACGTAACCGTTTCAACTCCCACGACCCCAGCCAAAGGTACCTGCTCGTCAACGGCAATAGGAGGCGGGCCTTTGTGTTTTGAGAATTTCAGCAAAATGGCAAATGATTGCTCCTTTATTTGCGAGGTGAAAAACACTCAAATTGCGCCCGAGCAGATCTCCCCTTCACTTTATTAAGGAACTGCGTTTAAATATTATGATGAAGTCCGACTATTATATATTACGTGGATGGTTGCTTTTGGCGCTATCCTTAACTTTTTTGAACTCTGCTGGGTCACTGGCTGCCGAAAATGCCAAACTCGAAATACCATCAGCAGATAAATTCAAATTTGCAGGACGGCCTCCGGTGCTCGGCTTAAAATGGAAAGCCGAAGAAGTCGAAATCCGGGAAGGATATTCCCAAGGCGGTGCCAATCACTATGTCGTACTCGAAGGACAGTACGAGCGGCCTTTTTATAAGATTTTTTATCAACTTGAATGGCAGAAGACTCCGACAGAAATTCAACCCGGGAAACCCTTTGCGTTTGAGGTTCCCTATACCGGGCCCACGACCCTGTTCCAGATCATTGTCGTGAATGCCAGCGGTGTTTCCGAAGGACAGACTTTCCATATTGTTTTTCCGGATGAAACCCAGAAAGAAGAAGCCGTTAAGGGGCCTCCAAAGAGGAATATCGCATTTTTTCCTTCTTTAGGCCTGACATATTCGTCATTGCGCCAGAGCAATGGAAGGTCACTTGCCCAAACACTGCTCACATTCAAGGGCACATATTCATACGTTTTTGCACCGCCTCGCTGGGACTTGGGCGTCGGAATGTTTTTTTCTTTGGTTCCAATCACATCAAATATTCCGAACACGTGGGCGCGATTCCTTGGTCTTAATCTGCGCCTGGGGTATTCCATCCCGCTCTCTCCGCGTTGGACCCTGGGGCTGGTGACTGGCACGTACTATACAACCATGTTCGTGAGCAAAACCGCTAAAGTCGGGTTCGAAAATCTGATGGGTCCGCAAATTTATCCAACCCTTCGGTATCAGCTGAATAAAAATGTGACGTTCGCATCATATTTTAAAATTTCTGCGGTCGGCTCCCAATTTCAGCTTCATGGGATAGACGATCGGGAGCTTGCCACCGGATTCAGTTACATTCGCAATACAGCGAATGGACGCCCCATGATCATGTCTCTCGACTTTTCAAGTCTGCAGGCAACAATCAGTAACGTTACCATTAGCTCCAAATCAGCCTCCCTGGGGATAGGCGTGGGCTTCTAAATTTTGTTCACAGGGTCATATTGGCGCTTCATCGGTCCATTTATCATTAAATAAAAATCTTCAATGTTTCCGCTTATTGACCCTGCCCAACTCCCGGCATGCCACTTGTATTATTTGTTCTTGTGGCCAAGATGGCCACACAGGAGGCCTGTCATGGAAGACCAAAAACGCGTTGCGCGCGTGTTTGCCGCATCTCTTGCCCTCGCATTTTCCTGTTCTGCTTTTGCAGTGCAACCCCGGGAAGTTGTCTTGTTCGGTACGTTTTTGGGAAACAAGCACATTGTGATCACTCGAGCACTTCAGGCTGAACAGGACCGCGTGCCGAGTGGAATCCAGAAGTACCGCACGTTCTCATCTTCCGGCTACCGCAAGGGAACGGACCGTCTTGTTGCTATGAAAGTAGAGCTTTGGAATTCCTCTTACCTTCTCGGAACCTGCCAGCCTGCGAAATCTGCGCAGCCCGCGCGCACCCGAAACTTGACCCTCGAGTTCAGCTGTGTTCTGACCAATAACCCCAAACAACCTCGAACCGCTCTATTGTCTTGGGGCAAAAAGAAGAAGGGATCCCCCTCACTTCATTTCCGGTCCTGGATCAGTGGTGACAGTACGGTCGAGGTGAAAGTGGATTACGATGCGATTGGGGGATGAAAATGGCGGGCCATTTCCGATCGACTGTCTGATGAATTGACTTATCGGTTTGTATAAATCAGAATTAAGCATGCGCAAAATTTTGGGGTCGATTGGCTTGGTGTGGATTAGTTCGGTCCTCATGTGTGCCCACGGGTGGGCGGAAGAGGTTCTTCCAGGGTCTGAATTGTCGGGTGTACCCGCCGCTCAAGTACCGACAACAACTCCCGAACAGCCTGCCGTTCCCTCGCAGGCTTCTATTCCTGCAAGTACTCCGGCTTCAGTAGCATCAAAAAATGGGCTAGCGTTCGGTGGTAATCTGTTTTTAGCGCTTCAACATTGGTCAAACATTGGCTCTGGCGTGGGACAATCAGCGGATTCCAAGATGGGACTTGGTCTTGGTGGAACATTTGGCCTCGGATTCCGTTTAGATGACATGAAGGTGACCGTGGGGCCATCTCTTTGGTCAAACACGTGGTCGGCAAGTGCCAGAAACACCAAGACGAACGTTATCTCAACTGTCTATCTAACGATGGAAGATGCGGGCCTTTCGCTCATGACTTTTTTCGACGATATGTACATTGAACTTGGGACTGGGAATTCCACTGTCAGTGCGGGCGTGAGAGTTGGTAATCAGGAAGTTTCCGGAACGTATGATAAGCAAAGCTTTTCTTATAAGACATTTTCAATCGGCATTAAGACTGGCATTTGGATGTTTGGGCTTGGGGTCAAGAATTATGATGGCTATGCAAGGGGTGCCAACCATGCCAATTTCATGTTAGGGCTCGGCTTTTAGGCCAGCCGTTTTTGTAATTGCGTAATAGCCAGTCTGGGCCGTGAGTGGGGAATGGTATAAATTTCAACCCCTATCGATTTCGGAAAGAAATTCCAGAATCAATTATGGTTAAGTGCGAAGAATGGCGGACACCGTTAGACGATTTTCGAACTGAGTGTTTCCAATTTTCGACTTGGTAACCGCTTAAAACCGTGGACTTGAACTTGCAGTGGTGCAATGGAACGCGCCTCTGAGCTGGCGAGCAACCTAAGGAGCTGTGCGCAAAAGGTCTAATCGTTAAAAAAATAGCGCCGTCTGTTTTGCCTAGGAGCACACCATGACAACCCTTGCCTCGCAGAATCTCAGACGAAAATTCGACGTGATCATGAAACGTTGGGAAGAGCGTGCGCGCAAAGAGGTCACTTCTTCTTATGGGACCACCTCACTTTCCCTTCGAGACGCGCTCCCAGGCCATCTCGAACAGCTCGCTGTGGCTCTTGGTTCCTCCGAGGAGAAATCGACTTCGCAAATCTCCGTTACTACCTCCCACCAGGAGAAAGTTGGAAAAGAACACGGAAGAGATCGGGCAAACACCGCAGGCTACTCCATGGAGGAAGTGATTTTCGAGTACCGAATTTTAAGGCAAGTCGTCATCCAGGTGCTTGAAGAAGATGCCCCGCTTTCGGGGATGGAACGGGAGATCATCACGGATTTGACCGAGCAAGCAGTCAATGATGCCGCTGCCGGGTTTTCGAGGACTCTTCGTGACTTACGCGACGAATACACTGCAACTCTCACCCATGATTTGCGCGGCCCGATCACGGCAGCAAAGTTGGGCGTAGATCTCAATATGAAAAACTCCGTTCGTATCAGTGAGAATTTGAAACGGCTGGATTCTATGATCCAGAACTTGCTTGACGCTGGTCGGATCAGAGCGGGAGAGTCCCTTTCGGTCAAGCCGGATGAGTGTGATCCCGCCGCCATTGCAGCCGAGGTCGTCACTGAGATGACTATCGCCCATGGGGAACGCTTCGTCTTTCCGACTCGCACCGATCTTCGGGCATGGTGGGACACCGATCTGTATAGGCGGGCTCTTGAAAATTTATTAAGCAACGCTGTGAAGTATGGAGATCCAATAGCTCCAATCACGGTGAGCTTTCAGCTCATTGAGCCGCTGCTAAAGACGATTGTCCACAACACAGGCAATCCCATCTCCGAAAACGACAAAGCTAACCTGTTTCAGAAGTACAGGCGCTTAGCTTCGGCGGCCGATGGGCCTAAGAAGGGCTGGGGTTTGGGCTTAACTTTGGTTCGAGGCGTCGCAGAGTCTCACGGCGGATCGATCGAAGTGGAAAGCTCAAAAGACAGCGGTACATCCTTCATCCTTGTGCTGCCCATAGACTGCCGACAGGAACGTTCAAACGCGGCTTAATCCTACGCCAACACTAAGGAGAAATGTCATTCTGTTCCAAGCAAGCAACCAACAATTGCGCATTGTAGATCTTTGTTAGACCCAAAACCGAGACAACGCGACGTTCGCTCACCGGAAAACTCTCAATCAAGTTGCGGGCGGCCTGGCGCTTGGCTTTGGGCCTTACCACTTTTTTGAGTTCACCTCTTTCAGCATGGCGATGTCGAGACTTAGGTCGGCTACCATTTTTTTCAGGCGGGTGTTCTCCTGCTCAGCTCGCGGAGCTTTCTTGCTTCAGAGACATTAATCTCATAATCAAATTACGTCCATCTTCCGATAGTGTCTCATGAGTAATGAACGATCGTTTCTTCATGATATGGCAGGCCGCTTGACAACATCCCAATTTTTAATTCAAGTAATTTTTGAAGATATACAGATAGTCAACCTTGACCCATCAGTCCTCGAAAAACTTCAAGAGATCCAAAAGCAACTTGCGTTAATGGGGCAGAAATTGTCCGAACGCCGTAAAGTGATTCAAGATGTGTCGACTCCGGCAACCTGAAAGCCTTCATGTGCTGATTGAAAGAAACTGAATATATTTCCTCACCCAAACTATCCCTCATTCTAGCGTGCGGCACATTCCGCTTTGGGGTTTTCCTTCACGATGTGTGGACGACAAATTGCCGCTTCCCGCAAGCAGGCGTCCACAGTTGACCCTTGCCTATTGCAGCGACGCAAGCATCTAATAGAAATACAAAACCGCCGCCATAGTGCTTGAGACGAGGCAAAACAGGGTAGTCTATTGGAATGAGTGAGTTCAAAATTATTGAGACACGAACTGGTAAGTCTTTTCTTTGCCAAGATGGCATCCTCCAAGTTGACATATTTCCAGGTGCCGAATGTTTAGTTCAGCTTGGGGCTATAAAATCAATGGATCGCGACACCCGAGTCTATTTAGGCGGTGAGAATGCCGCAATGAATGTCGGTGCGACTGCGTGGCTCAAAGGCTTTTTACAATGAGCGAGGCCGAATGCAACAACCATCCAGAGATTATCCACGAAATATTGGATTTGTTAGCCCATTTTCAACGCGGCGATTTTTCAAAGAATGTTTTTGACACCATTGTTGACAAGCTCAACAAGGTTGGCCATACATTCCAAGCCCAAACCGATAAGAATATCGCCGAGCGCAAGCGCCTCGAAGATGCATTACACGAGAGCGAGTTGAGCTATCGTACCTTGGCTGATTCTGGGCAGGCGCTTATTTGGAAGGCAAGACCGGATAAGCTTTGCGACTATTTTAATAAGGTCTGGCTTGAGTTTACCGGACGAACCTATGAGCAAGAGTTCGGTAATGGGTGGGCGGAAGGAGTCCATCCAGACGATTTGCAACGCTGTATTAACATCTACGTCACGGCCTTTGACAAGCGCGAAGCATTCAGTGTGGACTATCGTTTGCGTCGCCACGATGGGCAGTACCGCTGGCTTCAGGACGACGGATGTCCCCGCTACGGCATCGATGGTGCTTTTGAAGGCTATATTGGCTTTTGTTTGGACATTACTGAGCGCAAACAGGCGCAAGAGGCGCTACTGTTGAGTGATGAGCGGAACATGGCCGTTTTTAATGCTGTAAACGATGGGATCTGGGATTGGGACGTCAAATCAGGAGCCGCCTATTTTAGCCCAAATTACTATTCGCTGCTCGGATATGACGATCAAGAGTTTGCCGCCACTTACGCATCGTGGCGACTATTGGTTCACCCAGAAGATATCGACAAAGTAGAACACGAACTACAGCTTAGTGTGGGTAGCGGGACCAGCTTCAACATAGATCTACGGATGAAGCATAAGACTGGCGAATGGAAGTGGGTTTCAACTCGCGGGAAAGTCTTTGAGCGGAGCGCCGACGGGCATGCCTTGCGCCTGGTGGGGACACTGAGTGACATCACCGAGCGCAAGCGAGTGGAAGCTATTTTGGTTGATAGTGAAAAAGAATTTCGGCTACTGGCCGAGGCTATGCCCCAAATTGTCTGGATTACCCGACCGGACGGTTGGAATATTTACTTCAGTCCGCAATGGGTGGACTACACCGGGCAAACTCTGGAAGAGAGTTATGGTCACGGCTGGCACAAGCCTTTTCATCCTGACGACCAAAAGCGGGCTTGGGATGCTTGGCAAAATGCAACAAAAAATTTAGATGCGTATTCGCTAGAATGCCGTCTGCGCCGCGCCGATGGTGTCTATAAATGGTGGCTCATTCGTGGCGTGCCAGTATTGGATGCCCAGGGCACTGTTCTCAAGTGGTTTGGGACATGTACTGATATCGATGACTTGAAACATGCGCAATCTTCCCTAATCGAGTCACAAGCGCAGCTCGTCCAAGCCTCGAAGCTGTCTTCCCTTGGCGAAATGGCTGCTGGCATGGCCCATGAGATGAATCAACCGATGGCTGGTATCGCATTAGCAGTCCAGGCAATCAGAATGATGAAACAAGACAATCTTCTCACCGACGAGGAGCTTGAGAGCTCGCTCAAGGACATCATGGCATCTGTTGAGCGATCCACAAATGTCATTAAACATGTTCGTACTTTTTCCAGACAAGAGACTCTTCGCCTGAATCCAACCGACGTTAATCAGACGATCGAATCCGCCCTTATGCTTATGGGGGAGCAACTCAGGCTTCGTGGCATTGAGGTAATAAAACATTTGAATGGTGCATATCCTAAGGTCAATGGTGATCCCTTTCAACTGGAACAAGTCTGGATTAACCTGCTGGGTAACGCCAGGGATGCGCTCGACGAAATGGAAGACGAGAGCAAGAAGCGATCCTCTCAAACTGTTCCGGTGCATAAAAAATCCCTCTCGATCAGTTCGAAGCTAGATAATGAATTTTTCCTCGTCGAAATTTCCGACAACGGTATCGGAATGTCTGAAGACGTCATGATGAAAGTCTTCAATCCGTTCTTTACGACCAAACCGCCTGGAAAAGGGACGGGTCTGGGCCTCTCAATCGTTCACGGAATTTTAGAGTCCCATAAAGCAAAAGTTGAAATCAAAAGTACGCAAAACAAGGGAACGACTTTCTCGGTTCGACTGCCGATCTGTCAAGTGCTATTGGAAACGGTCGAAATAAATCCGAATTGCACTGAATACTTGAAAAAACACACTGGCGAAAAGTCTAAAATCAGTGGACCGATAAATATGAAAGAGGCTCGCGTCAAAGTCTTGGTTATTGAAGACGAGGTGCAACTTCGCAACATTTTAATGCGGCTTTTGTCTCAGCGCGGATACGAGGTGTTTGGAGCGGAAAATGGTTCAATTGGCCTTGAGGTTTTCGAGCAGACGTCTCCCGCCGTCGTGGTTACGGACACGTTAATGCCTGTAATGGGCGGAGCGGCAGTGCTTAAGGTTGTAAAGGAAAAATCGCCCGCAACCGTGGTGATAATGGTGACGGGTGACCTTGATGCGGTTGCTTCTGTAGCCATGCGGGAATTAGGGGCATTTGAATGTTTACAAAAACCCTATGTTTTTAACGATTTGTGCGACTTAATCGAACGCGGGCTTGGATTATCTAAAGAGTGATCAGGAAACCCGAGTAGCCAGGGGACGCGCAGCTCAGCGCGTCGCCCCAGCCCTCACCGAACCGGACTTGCCCATTTCGGGCATCCGGCTCTCCCGTATTACG
>MEPO01000018.1 GCA_001769805.1 Bdellovibrionales bacterium GWA1_52_35 | reverse complement strand
TAAGAAACCACCCGTAACGTTTCGAGCCTTATTGTCCTTCGCGTACCGTGACTTTTTGGAAACGCGTACAGATGAATAGTTCCTCATGGACACGCTCTGGGACGGAATCGTCTTTTATGATCAGATTGCCCAGAACAACTTACACAGAGACATCCGTCACGTATTACTTCTTCATGAAAATGACATGGCAGCACTCTTTCTGGGAAGTCTCATCGATCGAATTCGGGAGAGAGGATGGACAATCATCGACCCGGTTCGCGCTTATGAGGATCCAATTTCGAAGATGGTTCCAAAAACCCTCCTGCTCCAGCAAGGACACGTGATGGCTCTCGCCGTTGATGCAGGATACGCCGGCCCAACAGGGACCCAATGGGAGGATACCCGCGAGCTGAAGAAGTTTGTGGAGTCGAGAAGAGTGTTTCAGAAAAGAGAATCACCTTGAAATTCAGAGATACTCTTCCTACAATAGGAAAAAATCAGCGCTATGTAGCTGAAAAGATTGTGAACGGGTCAAGCACCCCAAAATTTAATGCGCCTCGTCATTTTCAAAAAGTGGCGGGGCGTTTTTGTTTTAGAGGAATATCGAAATGAAATTCTCTGCCTCGTTTCTTGCGCCGCTATTTGTGCTCGGATGTTCCACTCATCAATTACATGTCGACAGTGAAAAGATTAAAACCTGGTCCGATGTACAAAACAGATCCGAGCCATTTGAATTGCCTTATGCCGCTGATTTTAAGAGCGGTCCGTATTTTCTAACTTACATCGCCGTCGAACATGAAAACGACAAATCTAGCCCGACATTCAAATTGATAGAAAACGCGTTTAAACACGCAAAATATGATGCGGTCATTATTGAAGGTGTCCCTTTTGAGCGCGGAGCTAGCCCGAGCAGCATCTTGGATACGGCACGGAGAACCAATCGAGATAATTTCTTCGAAATGGGAGAACCCGGTTACGCAGCTATACTGGCTGACTCATATAAAATTCCTTTCTTCGGCGGAGAACCTCCAGAACAAGAAATCAAGTACGAAGCTTTGAAGGGAGGACTTAGCGGCGATGATTTAGTTGGATTCTATTTCGTCAGACAAGTCCCACAGTGGTTTAGAGAGAAGAAACTTCCGAAAGCCTCACCAGACGTTTTGTATAGAGGCTTTTCTCAACTCACATGCCTCGACTTCAATATTCCTAAAGACAAATGTTTGAGCTTTGATAGCTTCAAGGGCTGGTATTCAACGGCCAATAATAAGGACTTTCTTACCGGCTTCGAATCAGAAGAAGCTGCACCGATCCGCGACGGAAAGTACAAAACTCAGCGCATAGCAGCTCAACTGGGACGCATACGCGATCGCTCAATCTTGAATGCAATAATCACAGTGCTCAAGAAACACAAAAGTGTACTGGTTGTTTATGGAGGAGGACATTTTGCTACCCAGCTTGACGCCCTCACTGACGTTCTCGGGAAACCAACTTACTGGAAGAAACACCCTTGAAAAGTCATACAAACTTTCCTACAATAGGAAGAAATCAGCGCTATGTAGCTGAAAAGATTGTGAACGGGTCAAGCACCCCAAAACTTAAACGCCTTCAGTTTACATCATATGTAGCTGAAGGCGTTTCCTTTTTTGGCTTTCGATATTTTTCAAAGTGGATTGAACCCGCTGCAAAATCAAACCGAAGGAGTTTCGAATGACGCCAGGTCCAGAAAAATGGTCTCGACAGCTTATACAAGTATCCGCTTGGATGAGAATTGGGCTCATCTTTCTCGTACTGATGTCACCACTCGCCCTTGCTGCGACTGCGGACCAAGATGACGACTATGTTGACACTCCGGCAGCCACTCCAAAGGAACTCACGACTTGGAATAAAATTCCAAAACACAGATTTGGAATGAAATGGAAGATTAATGGATCCGAATCAATCCCTGCATCGAAGGCCGGAAACTATTCACCAGAAAACGCCTTGGACGGCAACCCCGCATCCGCCTGGTGCTTCCAAAACAAGGGGGCATGGATAGATATTTGTGACACAAATAAAGACGGACTGAACATGTACACAGAACTGAAGGCGATTGCCATTATCCCAGGATTCGCCAAATCAGATGCTCTATTTCAAAAGAACGGTCGAGTTACGAAATTTCGTGTCACTGACAAATACCAGCCGGCAAATTCTGTAACTTTTGAAATAAAATCCATTCCAAATCGATCCGCTGATGCCATTCGAGTATTCGGGAGCCTGGAACCACATCGTGCCTCACCGGAATTTGAACCACTTGCGGCAATATTTCACGGCCTTCATAAGTGCCTGCGTATTGAAGTCCTTGATTTCATCCCTGGCAAAACATCGAAAGATGTATGCATTTCAGAAATTATTCCCCAAGTACGATGGGATGAATGATTGATAATAGGCAATTTCTCTCCTACAATAGGAAATAATCAGCGCTATGTAGCTGAAAAGATTGTGAACGGGTCAAGCACCCCAAAATTTAATACGCCGCGTCATTTTCGGATTTCCCCGAGGGTTACGCGGCGTTTTTTGCATTCAGAAACGGAGAACTCCGCATGAAGTTTCTCTACCGCTCACTCACCTCTGCGCTCATTAGTCTCACCGGATTTTCTTGTGCACATCAAAACATTAGCCATCAAGCTCAGGAACCGCTAGATGCAACAAATCAAAGTATCCAAAAAACAAAGGAACCGTCTAAATCTGAAGACAAAACAATCGATATATCCGGGCAAACGGCAGATATCCGTTTTTTTGTCGAGACACTTGAAGACGCACACCCGAATATTCAACACATTGGAAAATTAAAATACAAAAAGCTTAAAGCAGCGTTGCTGAAAAGCCCGAGCGGCCCGGTTTCTCGCTCTGTTTTTTCCGAAAAAATTCAAGCCTTCCTTCACGAGTTCCATGACGGTCACACAACTGTTCCGCCCCAAAATCCTTTTCGAATTCCATTCGAATTCAAACTTTATGAAAATCGAGTTTTCATCGACCGCAACTACAGCCTGAATGAATCGTTTGAAGGCTTTGATAAATGCGAAATCATCGCGATCAATCAAGAGGCGATCTCAGAAATTATTCAAAAGCGGCTGGCGTTGGCCTCCTACGAAAAAGAACCGTATGGCATTTTGTATGTAGTAAAGACTCAGCTTCTTCGGTTCTCTGATGACCAGCCGGTACAACTCCAGCTTTCTTGTAAGGGCTTACCGGTTCAAAAAGTTTTCACCCCGGAACCCGGGAGGATTCTGAAATTCAAACCAGAGCAAAAACCGCCGTTTGAATTTCAATTGAGCTCGAACAACAAAATAGGAATCCTCACTTTTCGATCGTTTCAAGACAGCACTTATTGTTCACAAAAGGACTGCTCAAGTCTCCCTAGCATGCGCGAGGTTGTGACTAACGCAGTGAGGGAGATGAGCGATCGGCATTCGCAAGCACTCATCATCGACATTCGGAATAATTCCGGTGGCACCTCCCGAGTTGCAGAACCGATTTATGATGCAATTACGGACTCCCCAATGAAAGACTGGGAAATCAAAATCAAATATTCAAAGACCTTTCTCCTGAGCGATGGGGAACATTATCCGAATGCGAAACCAGGTACGATGATCAGCCCACGCCTGATTTATGGAACAGACGGAACTTATAAACCCAAGCCCGTCGACAAATTTCACGGAAAAGTCATCTTGCTCATGAACCGAGGCACCTATAGTTCGGCGAACATGTTCGCATACTCAATGATAGATAACGGTCTCGCTATCAGCGTTGGCGAGCCCCCAGGCAATGGCGGATGCAAATTCGGCGATGCCAAGTTTTTCACTCTGCCTAATAGCGGCTTGACGATTCAGTACGCACATAAGGAGTTTCGTCGGCCAAAATCTGAATTGTGCGATCAAGGCGATCCGGATTTGGTCATCGACTACCCTTTCATGGAAAAAGCGGATGACTACCTCGCGGGAAAAGATTCCATGCTCGATTTCGTCCTAAGTTCAGTCGAGAAACTGGAGAGGCAGCAGAAATGAAAACTAATATTCTTGGTCAGACCAACCTGAGTGTGTCTTGCATCGGCCTCGGCACAATGAATTTCGGAGCATTATGTGATGAACGGGAAAGTCATCGCATTCTCAACGCCTTTACAAGTGCTGGCGGAAATCTCATAGACACCGCAAACGTCTATTCTCTGCAAATGAAGGAAAGCCCCCACTTTCACAGTCGCGGTAGTTCAGAACAGTTTATTGGCTCTTGGCTTAAAGTAACAAAGAAGCGGAATCAGATAATCCTTGCGACAAAAGTCGGCATGGAGATGAATGACGCATACCCTGGTCTCTCGGGCAAAGCGATCAAATTTCAGGTGGAGCAAAGTCTTAAACGTTTACAAACGGACTATATCGATCTTTATCAAGCTCACTGCGACAGCACATCGGAATCACTGTTTGAAACAGTGCAGGCATTTAATGATCTCAAAAAAGAAGGAAAGATAAGACACTTCGGGTGCAGTAACTACAGTGGATCTCGACTAGCTGAATCCTTTCAAGTGGCGCGGGATCATAATCTTTTGCCTTATAGTACCACTCAAAGCGCCTACTCTCTTCTTCGTCGTATTCACGTTGAACAAGAGATCTTGCCTTCAGCGCAGAAGGCACAAATGGGCATAATTGCTTACAAGGCACTCGGAGGAGGATTCCTGACCGGGAAATATCGCCCCGACTCACCGATTCCAGATTCACCAAACAGCGACGTCATTGTTCGTCGAGCTTTCAACGAACCGTCACTGAAGCTTGTAAAGACCTTAGAACAGATTGCAACACCCAAGGAGGCATCGGTCGCTCAAGTCACGTTAGCCTGGTATTTGAACCAATCCTTCCTAAGCAGTGTTCTCGTCGGGGCAAGATCTGCGGAGCAGCTAGAGCAGCTTTTGAAGGCGAATACCGTCCCTCTATCGCAGGTTGAAATCGAAAGGATCGACATTGCGAGTAAGCTGTGCCAACCATGAGAATGACCTTGAAAAACCACAGTACGTTTCCTACAATAGGAAGAAATCAGCGCCAAGTAGCTGAAAAGATTGTGAACGGGTCAAGCACCTCAAAACTTAATGCCTCGCGTCATTTGCTGATTTTTCAGCCAGTTTCGCGGGGCTTTTTTGTATTTGGAAATTGCGTTTCCACTCAAGGAGTCGACCGATGAAAACTCAAAATAGAAACTCTCTGGATTTCAAAATTTGTGATTTCACCACAAACAACTACGACGCCATTTGTGAAATCCTCAACTCCGTCTGGCCAGGAAGACAATTGAGTCCTGCGACCCTTCAACACATTGACAAGGAATTCGAACAATATTTTCAAAAACGTTGGGTCGGCGAAGTCAAAATGGGCGAGCAATCACAAGTCGTAGCCATTGGATCCGTAAGCGAGTCCCCTTGGTTTGTGAATACCGGCACCTATGCAATCAACATCGCCGTACTTCCCGCCTATCGAAATCAAGGAATCGGAACTGCCATTTATTCCCACTGTATTGAAAGTTTAGCCCCCAGAAAGCCCAAAACACTTCAGTCTCGCTGCCCCCTAGGCGACTCAGGCGGCCTTTCTTTTCTTAACAACCGAAATTTCATCATCCACAACAAACGTTACATGTTCTCTCTCAAGCTTGACTCGGACGCAGCTCAAAAGGCTATTGATCAGATTCCCGCTGACCTGTCTTCGCTGAAGCGGCAAGGCGTGACGATAAAATCATTAAAAGAAGTCGGCAGGTCTCCTGAGTTCGATCGAGCACTACACACTCTCGATAATGAACTGACAGGGGACATCCCCTGCCTCGCTAACGCGAACCCCTTACCTTTCGAACAATTCGTAGCGGCCGCGCTGGACGAGAAGCTCAATCCCCCGGGAGGCATGTTGATTGCTTTCGCCGGGGCACAAATCGTGGGCTACTCAGGAATATTTGCAGACGCAAACGCACTTAAGGGCGGCATCAAGATGACTGGAGTTCGCCGGGAGTGGCGTGGAAAAGGAATCGCGAAAGTTCTAAAACTATGTCTGATCAAAGCTGCCCGCGACCTGGGATTCGAAGAGTTGGAGACGGCAAATGACGAGACCAATGCTCCGATTCTCGGTTTAAACAGAAAACTTGGATTCAAAGAAGCATCGGGAATCATCGAACTCAAAAAAGATTGGGATTCACGTTGAAAACGGCAGCTAACGTTCCTACAATAGGAAAATATCAGCGCTATGTAGCTGAAAAGATTGTGAACGGGTCAAGCACCTCAAAATTTAGACGCCCCGCGTTATTCTTGGGTTTTCCCGATTATTCCGCGGGGTTTTTTATGCCTACGTATGTATGTACAAACGTATATCGACGTGATTCACTACCCCCCATATGAAACGCAAAACCTCCTCACCAAAATCACTGAACCGCGATCTGAGTGATTACCTTTCCCCCGAACACTTCAAGCCCATTACTTTTGAATTTGCACCCAAGGACAAGAGCATAACGATTCGAATCTCAAGCGAACTGTTGAAAACGGTACAAGGCGCCGCAAAAAAGCGAAAAATCAGCTATCAAAAACTGATTCGTGAAGCGATCGAGCAATTTGTGAGAAAAGCAGAGTGAACCCATGAAAAAAACAAAGCCAAAGAAACAACTCAAAAAGAAATTTCTGCCACAGGCTGTGTCAAAATTGGGAGATCTTCCCTCACCTGCCAAACAAGAACACGGCGAGATACTCCTCTACCAGACCGAAGACGGCCAGACCAAGATCGAGGTCCGCATGGTGGGAGAGACCGTTTGGCTTTCGACCTACCAGATGGCCGCCCTGTTTCAACGAGATAGGTCCGTAATTTCAAAGCACATAACAAACATTTATGAGGAGCAGGAGTTACGCCAGGATCAAACCTGTGCAAAATTTGCACAAGTTCAACGCGAGGGATCAAAAGAGGTAGAGCGCCAAAGTGACTTCTTTAATCTCGATGTCGTCATTGCCGTTGGCTACCGGGTAAAGTCTAACCGGGGCACTCGATTCAGGATTTGGGCGACCCAACGACTCCGCGAATACCTAATCAAAGGTTTCACGATGGACGATGACCGTCTCAAGCGCATGGGAGGGGGCAACTATTTTGACGAGCTACTCTCTCGCATTCGCGACATACGCTCATCTGAACGGGTATTCTGGCGAAAGGTTTTGGATATCTACGCGACCAGTATCGACTACGACCCCAACACTGACGTTTCCAAAACCTTCTTCTCTACCATTCAAAACAAAATTCATTGGGCCGCCCACGGCAAGACTGCGGCCGAAGTGATCGTCGAACGCGCCGATGCCGAACAGCCCAATATGGGACTCACTTCGTGGACTGGCAAAGCGCCTAAGAAAACCGACGTCGCAGTCGCAAAGAATTATAGCACCCCAAAATTTAATGCCTCGCGTTATTTGCGGATTTATCCGATAATTTCGCTGGGCATTTTTGTTTCTTTTTTTTGATAAGAAGAAATTATGAAAATAAATTCGCGTAAAAACTTTGGAGTCTCAGACACAATCCATAATGCAACTTACTACGATGCGCTCAACACCTTCACGCATGACATCCCGTTCTATTTAAATGAAGCCAAAAAAGCGCGCGGCCCCGTCCTTGAACTTTGCTGCGGAACCGGCCGCATATCTATCCCACTCGCCGAGGCTGGAGTAAATATCACGGGTGTAGACATTACAAAATCTATGCTTACTGCCGCCAAGAGCAAAGCAGCTAAAGCTAACCTGGCAACCCCATTTCATCTTGCAGACATAAAGTCGGTACGCTTGCGCAAGAAATACCAACTTGTATTCATTCCTTTCAACTC
This sequence comes from Bdellovibrionales bacterium GWA1_52_35, assembly GCA_001769805.1. GTDB lineage: Bacteria > Bdellovibrionota > UBA1018 > UBA1018 > UBA1018 > GWA1-52-35. The sequence goes on along the minus strand of MEPO01000018.1, from coordinate 1,849 downwards.
TCTGCAATGCATCTACACGCTCTCTGATATCGAAAAGGTTTTCGCAACGGTGAAATTTCACCTCGCGCCTGGCGGAAAATTCATTTTTGACGTTTTCAACCCCAGCATCGACTACATGGTCAAGATGAAGAAGCGTCAGAATGGAAAATACCGACTCACATTAGCAGACAGGCGAAAGGTTTCCATCGATGAAATCTGCTCCTACGATTCTGAAGGGCAGGTCAATCGCGTTACCTGGTTCCACCGCACAGGAAAGAGCAATGCGATCCCAGAACAACTCGATATGCGCTGTTTTTACCCATTAGAGATGGCCGCATTACTTAAATATAATGGTTTCCGGGTTCTCAAGAAATATGGGAGCTTCAGTAAAAGTCCCTTTACAAGCGACTCGATGAAACAAATCTTCATCTGTGAGGCGGGCCGATGACAACCGAAAAACATTCAGAACATTTTCTTACCGATGCCAGAAGCTTCTGGTGGAACAAAGATTACCTAGAACTTGTGAGTAAGCGCTGGGAAACACAGAACGTCACGTCAGTTTTGGATATTGGATGCGGCGTTGGTGACTGGACTGCCGCTTTACTGACTATCCTACCAGAGGGAACGAAAGTCTGTGCGGTCGATCGTGAGCCAGCATGGGTACAAAAAACCCAAGACCGCTTTGGGCACAGGGTTCTTGTGCAGCAAGCAGCTGCGGAACACCTCCCCTTCCCAAATGCCTCGTTTGATCTGGTCACGTGCCAAACCCTATTGATTCACGTTTCCGATCCCAAGCATGTAATTAAGGAAATGCTTCGCGTACTGAAGCCCGGCGGTTTACTTGCAGTTGCCGAGCCGTCTAATGCCGCTCAAACTCGCGATTCAATATACCTATCACTGAACGAAGCTAGCGCAATTTTTGAAATTGGCGAGATCTCTGAACGTGGGAAAATTGCACTTGTTGAGGGCAATAACTCTCTGGGAGACGTTCTTCCTGGACTGTTTGCCGAGTGCGGGCTCGAGAATATTCAGACATACACTGGCGATAAAGCAATGACACTTGTCCCTCCCTATTCGGGTCCAGGGCAAAGCGAAGCAATCGCAGATCGCATTCGCGATGCAGATACTAACTTTTTCATGTTCGGCTACGAACAAACGAAAAAGTATTTCCTCGCCGGCGGCGGCTCTCAAGAAGATTTTGAGCGGTACTGGAAAATCGGGTTAGAAAACCTAAAAAAGGTAAAAGAAGCAATTTTGAACAATACCTATCATTGTGCGGGCGGCATCGTTATGTATCTAATCTCGGGAAGAAAGGGACTCATTTAACTTGAACTCGAACGCGAACAACTGTTTCCTATGTATGGACCCGCCCTGTGAAAGCAAGAGATTACTGAAGATATTGGCTTGTTAGAATTGGATGCTTCTATGTATCCGGCCTTTAACTTCGGTCTTTTGACCCGGGCCATAATGGAATCTGCGTTCTCTTTCCTGACTACAATAAGGACATTCATTCGTACACAAACCTGTGCATTGCCGAACAGTTCAGCAACTCGACAGACAGAGATTGGACCCAGAACTTCTTACAATTTTTCCAGAAGTTTTGGTATACCCCGAACAAGCTGGATCGTGAAATAATGCGGCTGCAAGCCTAGCAGTGAGAGTCGACGAACACCGGGGCCAACGCTTTGTGAGTATACCAACGGTCCCTTGGGGTAAGAAGGCCAGAATTCCCCAAGCGCTCGCGCAGCGGCCGAAAGGCCCAACGCCAGCGATAATGGGATGGGCGCCATTCCCACACGGAGTATGCGAAAGTCAAATCCCGCTTGCGAGTAACCCTCGGCGGGAAAGTAGCCAATGCTTCAGGACCCAT
>MEPO01000017.1 GCA_001769805.1 Bdellovibrionales bacterium GWA1_52_35 | reverse complement strand
TCATCCACCACCTACCTGCGTAGGTGAATGACAACGTCTACTCGCCCTCACTTTCTCATTCAAAAAATTCATCTAATTGTCAAAGAACTCTCGCTTCATGTTCTGTCGAACATTCACTCGATGTAACATCTAGCGGCGAGGTTCGATTTAATAGCGAAGACGAGCGGCAGGTGCAATAGTTTTTTTCATTATTTTGAAGAAATTTTCGACCGGATAAAAAGATGACCACAAGCGGTCATTGTGCGACGCATAAACTCACCTATTCGATCACCCCGAATGCTGCTACTGTTGCGGCTTTCAAGCCGCAGGCTCTCATTCTCCGCATCAGGGTTGTCTTGTTCATTCCAATTCTGCGTGCAGTCTGGTTTATCCGTCCATTGCTCTCATCAAGAGCCCATCGAAGGTAGGCGCGCTCGTATTCCGTGATCGCCTGCTCATATTTTGGAGGAAAAAAGACGGGCCGCTTCTGATCAGGCATCAGATTCTCTGATATAACCGCCGATTTTTCACAGAACCATCCCGGCAGTTCGCGCGAAGTGATCTCAGGACCCTCTCCTGCCAACACCGCGTACTCGAGCACATTCCGAAGTTCTCGAAAATTTCCCGGCCACTCATAAGCTTCTATTCTTTGCGCGACTTCCTCTGAAATTCTGAGCACCGTGCGACCAGCTTTCAAACAAATGTCCTCGAGACATCCGTGCACAATTTCATCAAGACTCACCCAATGCTCGCGCAAAGGCCTGAGTTCCAGCGCAATCACGCGCAAACGATGGAAGAGATCTTCACGAAACTCCCCCCGCGACACCGCTGCTTGCAGATTTCGGTGCGTTGCCGCAATCACCCGAACATCCAGTCGAATTTCTCTGTTACTGCCGACCGGCGAAATCACTCGGGACTGCAGAAACTCCAGAAGCCTGGCTTGCAATCGAGGATTCAGTTCGCCGATTTCGTCGAGAAATACGGTTCCGCCCTGGGAGGCCTCCAATTTTCCGATTCTGCGGGAATCGGCTCCGGTGAAGGCACCTCTTTCGTGGCCGAACAGCTCGGATTCCAAGGTGCCTTCGTGAAGTGCTGCGAGATTTATGGAAATGAAAGGCCTTGATTTACGGGTTCCGCTGTCGTGAATCTCGCGTGCGAGACGCGTCTTACCGGAACCCGTAGGTCCGGTGAGCAATACGGTGGCATCACTCCTGCGGGCGATTTTCAAAACGTTTTCAAACTCCGGATTTGCTGCGTTCATCTTCATTGGGTCCCTCACAAGGATTCGAAAGTTATTGGATCTTGCTGCGGCACTGAGCAAGACCGGAGCCAGCAAAATAATCGTGGAATTTCAAAGGCCGACCGGTCAGAATAGGGGGATAAACCCACAAACCCGGGCGAATTTTGGTTTTTCCCCACAAATTCCCGTGAGCTACAAGAGAGGCCGTCGTGATAGTGAAACAGCCAGTACTTCTCATCTGTGACGATGATCCTCTGATTCATATGGCGGTGAAGCAGGCCCTGAAACCCCATTATGAGTGCCGCTCCGCTCACGATGTGGATGAGGCACTGGTTATTATCAAAAACAACTCGATTGATATCTTGCTTCTAGATATTCAGATCCGGACAGATGACGAGGGCATCAAAGCCTTGCCAAAATTTCGGGGGATTGACCCGGACCTCCCCATCGTGATGATGAGCGGATTGACGGATTTCCGCGTGGTACGCGAGGCAATGCGCCTGGGCGCTTCGGATTACGTGGCCAAAGATCTCGAACAGAATGATCTCTCCCTTGTCCTGAGCCGGGCCCTGGAAAAAAAGAATCTCATCAAAAGAAATGCCCAGCAGAGCTCGGAAGTGAGCCTCACCCAAAAAAAGCATGTCATGATCGGCGCTCACCCGAAGATCAAGGCGCTTCAAAAAACAATAGAACGTATCCGCATGAGTCCCGCAAATGTGCTGATCTACGGGGAAACAGGAACCGGCAAGGAGGTGGTCGCCCGCCATCTCCGCAAAACTCTTCCGGATGGCTCCCTCGCTCCTTTTGTTGCGATCGATTCTGCCACAATTCAGAGTTCTACGGCGGAAAGTCTGCTGTTTGGACATGAAAAGGGCGCTTTCACGGGCGCGGAAAAAATGACTAAAGGCGCTTTCGAGGAAGCCGATGGAGGCGTCATCTATTTTGATGAAATCGCGAATATGCCATTGGAAATCCAATCCAAACTTCTGCGCGTGCTTCAGGAAAAAGAAGTGACCCGCATGGGATCGTCGCGAACTCTCCAGCTCGACTTCCGCGTGATCTGCGCGACAAACAAAAATCTCGAGCAAATGGTGAAAGCCGGAGAATTTAAAGACGACCTGCTTCAACGCTTGAATGTGATTCCACTGGAAATCCCGCCGTTGCGCGAGAGGCTGGAAGATCTTCCGCTCCTGGTGGAGTACCTGATCGCAAAAAACGCGGGCCGAAACCAGTCACTGCACTTCACAAGTTCAGCAATCACCTGCCTTCAACTGTACTCCTGGCCTGGCAATGTGCGCGAGCTCGGTAATCTTGTCTCATATCTTATTGCAATGACTGAGGGGATCGAAGTCGATATTTCAGACCTGCCCCCCAAATTTCGCGACTTTGCCAGTCAGGCCAACGCCAATCCTAACGCCAAGCCCGTCACAACCGGTACTGGCTTCTATGATCGGGTTGCGCTATTTGAAAAAGAACTGCTCATAGCCGAATACGCCGCACATGGCGGAAATGTTGGCCGAATGGCCCTGGCAATTGGAATGGATCGGTCTCATTTGTATCAAAAGCTGAAAGAGCACCGGATTCACGCAGCGCGGCCTGGTTGAAAATCAGATTATTTACCAGAAATTAAAAATGATTCAAGGCAAACGCCCTTGTGGCGTATGTGATGCATTGGTCCCCGCAGATGAACCGCAACCTGTTCTTCGGGATCCTGGGACTGTTTCTGACCTCCGCAGCACACGCCCAGATCTTCGGGTTGGCGGCGCTGCTGGACCCTGAAGGTTCACGGCTTTTCCCCCAATCGATTGCTGCTCCCCGGCACGCAGGAAAACCTGATCCGCGCTGGCGCCGCTTTAACTGGCAGTTCACGGATCTTGCCGCCGGCCCGGCGAATTTCCGCCTCTATTTCTATGATGAGGAAGAATGGTCGGCGCGCTTCGTTGCACCGCGTATCCAGGCCCAGGTCGCCGAACTCTCAAAAACGTTCAACTTCGTCCCTCCCTCCCGGTTTTCATACATCCTGTTCACCTCCCTTCGCGAATTCCGGCAGGCCAACGTCTTTTTCATTGCTGAGGGAGTCCAAGGGGTAACCAGTACGACGGAAGCAACCATGGCCATCCCTTATTGGGGGAGTCCTGAGGATTTTGACCACGTCAGTACGCATGAAATGGTTCATCAATTTCAGGTCCAGAAGATTGAATCCCTCATCCCGGGTGGTGCCACGGCGGAAGTGCTGCCACTCTGGTTCATTGAAGGGCAATCGGAATACTACAGTCTGAACGGAATTGACCCGGAAACCCGGGCCTTCATCACAGATGTTTTGACTCATCCGAACAAAGACCGCGGCTACACGATTCCGAAATTTGTTGAAAACGGCGCTTTCGATTTTGTACATCTTTACAAAATTGGACAGGCTAAAATTGATTTTCTTGAAAAAGAATTCGGCGCCGGGGCTTCCCAGCGGGTCTTCAACAAAATCGCACCGATTGCAGCCGAAAGCCCCCACGAGTCCCTGGATGTATTCAGCCAGACCTACGGAGTCACATCCGAGGAACTTGAGAAACGCTGGCGCAGCTATCTGGATCGTAATTACCTCCCTAAACCCCCGAATACCGTCTCAGTGTTGCCCGATTCTTCAACATTGAGCGAAGTGGGCCCCGATCTTGATCTATTTCGAATCTCTCCAGATGGAAAGATTCTCTGCACGCGAGAGGTCGATTCGCTGACCGGTATTGTTTCCATCTATTTGCGCCGGCTTGATGCACCGAAGAAAAAAACCGAAGCAGTTCATGACGGCACGAGAGATACGACGGGCCTGTACTTTCTTCAGAATCCCTCGATTGCCGTTTCGAATGACCGCGTGGCTTATGCCGCCGAAGCAGCGCTGGGACCAGAACTGGAGTTTCGGGCCATTCACTTCAATTCCTCGGGAGAGATTAAACTTGGTGTTCGCGAGAGGATTGCACTGCACAAGCACGGACTACTTCAAGCTTCCTCCTTGAGTTTTTCTCCAGACGGGCGAACGCTTGCCTTCACGGCCCTCAACGCAAGCGGCTGGACAAATGTTTACCTGCTCGAAGCCCCGTTTCAGCCCAAAGCTGTACCGAAGCCGATTTTTCGCGATCCCTATGACTGGAAATCCATTCAATGGTCAGAAGAAGGACTCTTTGCCTCGTCCAACCGCACCTCAGACAGCAAATACGCTATTTTCAAAATTGATCCAAAAAACAATACGGCAGTTCAACTGACCTCACCGCTTCACAATGAGCGCAACCCCGAACCGGTCAACGGCGGGTTCCTGTATGACTCGGATGAGACAGGAGTGAGTCAGATCCACTTTGTAAAAAATCAGGCGCGGCGGCCCCTGACCCAACTCTCAACTGGGATCAAAGCACCGGTTTTCAGGAATGGCATCCTGTATGGCATCGCGCTCCACAGTGGGCGCTATCAGATTGTCAAAAAGAAACTGCCCGAACTGACTGCCGGAGATAATAAGGAAATTTTTCCGGTTGAAGTCCTCACCCAGAATCCGAATGTAAAAACAGCTCAACCCTGGGCCGTTCAAGCCAACGATTTTGCAACCGGCACCGTTCAACGCTACAGGCCTTTCCGCAACTCGGGTACGAGGATTGATGGTATCATGGGCTATTTTGCGAGTGGCGGCGCAGCCGGAATTGGAGCCGGGATCAGCGATCTGTTCAGGGATTACAATGTTGCAGGAGAGTTCTCGATCCTGGGCAGCATCAAATACACCAACGCCTATGTCTTTCTTTCCGGTTCACGCGGGCGGCCCAAATGGACAACCGGGGCTTACGCAATCGTGCAACCACGGCTGGATCGGATCTTCCCCTCTGACGATTTTATCAGAACATACCTGCATCGCGAATATGGTGTACTGGGAGCGCTTCAGTACCCGCTGAGCACCTTCAGCTATGTGGACACGGAAATTCGGATCGGAGGAGTTAAGAGAAGCGATATCAGTGATCCGGCGGTCGCTGCGGAGTGGGAGGCAAGGAATCCCGGAACCGAAGTGCTGCTTTCCCCGGTGCTCCGGTGGGGCTACGACGGAATTCTTTATGAGACTTTCAGCGGCCCTCTGAAAGGATTCGGCATCCTGGCTGAATCCGAAACCTCCATCTTTCCCAAACGCCAAACCGTTGCAGAACGTGTGCGACTGGATGCCGCACGCTATTTCCAGCTGACAGGCCGAACAATTCTCGCATTGCAGGCGATGAGCGGTGCCTCGTGGGGCAAGGACTTTGGTAATCCATTTTTGATTTCCAGCGATGACATTCTCCGGGGGTATAACTTTTTTGATACCCGACTCTACGGCAACTACTTTACGGCAGCAAAAGCAGAGCTGCGCTTCCCGATCGGTTTTCTGATCGGGTTCCCCCCCCTTCGTGGCCTGGTTGCTTACGATCTCGGTACCGTTTACCGGGACCCTTCAACAGCCTGGAAGAGCGTTTCTTCTTCCAGAACCTGGGGACTGACCTTCAATTTGCCGCCAATATCGATTAACTTCATGTTTTCGCACCCAATTCGCGAGGCCCCAGGCCCAGCGAGCGAATCCGTGGCGCATTTTACACTGAGATACCTGTACCTCTAATTCGCCATTAAGTTCAAAGACTTACGATATAAATAAGTCTTCAAGCCGGGGCACCTAATGACCGATCAGATACTGATATGTCTGCTCACCGATTCAAGATGAACTCATTTCTTGCGCTCATTGCGCTCGCTTCTGGACTCTCTCCTTGGGCAGCCCCCCCCCTCTCTCTGGCTGCGGGTCCTGATTTCGTTACAATTGTTCAAACCCTCGAAGCGAAACCGGTCAAAGATCCGAAACTTGTATACTGGGATCAAGCACTTGCTGATGAACTCGGAATCAAAGTACCGCCAGGCAGGGTTGGACAAACCGAATTTGAAAAGGCGATTGGAAAAAAGCTCGCTTTTGAGGTGAAAGCGGCAAAAACCGGTCTGAAAACATCGAACCTCCGCACCAATTACGATTTTTCGGGAACCCCTTACATGTTTGTGGAAAGCGATCCCTTCGGTGGCTCCGGTCGCGCTGCTTATATCCCCGTCGGGAACGATTCGTGGGTCAACATCAAAGGCGTCGGGAAAACCGGGGCTGGTAAGACTAAAGGGGTGATCTCTCCGCCTGAAGTGATCTTCTCAAGTCACAAGGACGGCTCAGCGACCCTCGAGGAAGCCATCAAGGAAGCCGTGATGGCCCGGGTCGCGGATGCGGAAACCAAGACTGGCTCGAGTCGCGTACTGGCGATTTTTTATACCAACAGAATGATGCGATACGAGGACGGACGCAAAGTCCCCCTTGCCTTGATCGTACGAGCTCCCTTGCGGCGGTTTGACCAGGATGAAATCAAAAAAAAGAGTCTGATCGCCGATGCGATCGCCCACGCAAACTCCACCCGGCTCATGAAGGGTGATTTCGTTAACAGGGCGAATATGGGCGCTCACGGTGAATTCGTCGACTTCGGCTGCATGACCCATACGTGTGGCTTTGCTCCGATCCAGTCCTCGCAAAACGAGTCTTTTCTGCTTGAAGGCCGGTACTATATTGATGAAAAGCTGCTCTCAAGAAAGCTGGGCGAAAATCTTTTTTTACAGCTCGGAATTCCCGAAGCGCATATTCAAGCTCTGGGACTGAGTACGATCGAAACTGCGGATCGTTTCCTCAAAATGGGCAATGCTTTTCAGGCAGTGATTTATAGTGATCCTTCGCGGGTCCTTCTGGATTTTGAGCATGTACCCCGAGACAACCTGGTAGGAGAGCTGAAACTGCATGAATTCTTCCGGGATCTGGCTGGCGATTTTTATGCCCAGAAGCAGACTCGGGATGTTTTTGTAAAAACTCAATTCGAACGATTGATCCGCAATACCCCTGACGTCACTGAATCGTCCAAAAACGCTCTGAAACCCTTTCTGGAACAGATTCATGATGTATTGGAGGCTATTCGGCAGGCCAACAGGATTGACAAGCTTTTTCCCAATTATGCAAAACAGGTCAGGGAGGTTGCTCATTTTAAAAATCGGGAAATCACCGACATTGTCCGGCCCAATCTTTTCTCAGGTGCAGGAACAGTAGCCGACAAATTTGCACAGGATCTTCAACCAGCCGCCATTCAGGAGTTCATCGAAAACACTGTTTTGAATTCCCGCTTCGGCACTACGGCTGGTGCAGATGCTGGTATTATTGCTCATGCACATTCACACGCGACGGAACTCTTTATCCGTTCCAATACTGACTCACAGGGGCTCACCCGGCTTTTTACTCACCCGGAGCTTGCAGGTGCAGCAAAGAATGAAAAATTTTATTTCCGGGTCTCAACTGATGGCTGGAAGACATCAAAAGATCTTGAGGCCAAGACTGTATCCACTCGAGCCGGGGAATACTTCAAAATCGTTCTTCGGAATGAACACTTCCCGGTGACTTGGGAGCGGGTGGCGCTTTCTCCTTTTATCAGGACAGAGGCAGGAGAGACGCGTTGGCTGGCTTCGGACTTCACAATCCGTGGCCCGCCTCTTGTATTCAATGAGCGTTTGGGCCTGCCTGCCAGTTTTGAGCGCCGCCCCGGGGCACTGCGCGATCGCTACAATCGTCCCATTTCTTATCTGACTGAAGACCTGGATAATAAATCGATCGTTTACACCCCCAAGTACTTCAAAGACCTTTTTCAAAAATTTTCCGATCCAATGGAAGAAATATCCGCAGATGCACTCGCAGAGTTCAAGTTTCACCAAAAAGACTTTGTAGAGCTTTATGTTAAAAACTCTGCCTTCCGGAAGTATGTGGATCAGCTTGCGTCTGACGAAAACAGTCTCTCCTCTTTTGTTGCACTTAAAAACCTCAAATCCGCCCTACCCACTTCAGGATGCGCAGGAGTGTTAAGATCTTTCTTTTCTAAAGTTATCAATTGAAATTTTCTGGGGCATTGAACAGTATCCTTGCCCATGAGGAATTCACGCAAATGGCCTGGGGCCTGCTGTTTCTTAAGCCTGGCATTCCTGTTTGCCAATTTTAGCAGCACTATCGTTGCGGCTGAACTCCGGCCCTTGAACTTTAGTCTTCATACTGGGATTTCAGGGCAAAAAGTCTATGTCGCGAGCACTCTCAAAGACTGGGATCCACTGGCTTTTCAGATGTCTGAAGTCTCGCCGGGTCAATATCGGATCCAAATGAAGCACCCCTGGTTGCATGAGCTTCAATATAAATTTGTGGTCGATGGACAATGGCAGCTCGATCCGTCTAATCCCAGGAAAGTTCCGGACCAGCTCGGAGGCTTTAATTCCCTGCTCACAATGACGGAGTTCAAAGAGGATCCGCTTTTGGATCTACAGCCCGGTGTTTCGCCACCTGAAATGCAGATCCTGCGAATCGAGGATTGGGCAGGGCGCAGTCGCGAGATCACGATCGTTGAACCGGCTCGCTTGCATTCGGTGCAAAATAGAAATCCAGTTTTAATCTATTTTCAGGATGGCACGGAGTATCTGGAGAAGGCCTCGGCAGCGAATATTCTGGCGAACCTGTCCGAAAGAGATGGTCTTCCGAGATTGATTGGTGTTTTCGTTCCACCTCGTGACCGAATTGATGAATATTCCCTGACAGCTACCACAGAACTTTATGTCGACTTTTTCATTCATTCTATGATTCCAAAGGTCGAGAAAGCACTTGCGCTCAGCCCTACCGCTCAGGAGAGAGTTCTTATCGGTGATTCATTGGGTGGGCTCATCAGTCTTTATCTGGCGCTTAGAAGCCCTCACCTGTTTCAGCTGGTGGGGTCGCAATCAGGGGCCTTCCTCAAGGCCAATAAGGTTTTAAAGCTCCTGGGCTCATACCAGAGCCCTGCACTCCGCATCTCACTCGATATCGGTATTTACGAAAATGACCGCTTCCTAGACGGAAATGAGCGCGTCAGCCAACTTCTGAACCTGAAAGGATGGAAGTACCGTTACGCCAGACACCCTGCCGTTCACGATTGGATCAGCTGGCGAAATGAGCTGCCCACGATCATCCGCTATCTACTTACCGACGCGAACGGGGAGTAGGCGGCTCCGCCTGCAAGGGATCATCGGGCCAGGCATGTCTTGGGTAACGCCGCTGAAGTTGGTTGCGCAGCTCCTGATAACCCCTTTCCCAGAACCCAGCTAAATCCGTGGTCACCTGAACTGCTCTATGATTCGGAGCAAGGAGATGAAGCGTAAGCGGAATGCGTCCTTCAAAAAGAACAGGCCCCCGGCTCATCCCGAAGAAATCCTGCAGCCGCGATTCAGCCCAAGGGCTCTGACCCAGCACATAATGGATCCGAAGCTTGCGACCTGAAGGCAAAGAGAAGGAAGGCGGTAATCCACGGTCTATTTCTGAATGGAGCAAAGGAAGTTCGAACTTCAGCGCACAGGCGCTCACCAGCTCAGTGACCCAATCCACGTCACTGAGCTGCCTGGCACTGACCTTTCCGCTCACCAGCTGGTCCGCGATTTCGTGAATGCCTCTGCCCTGCTCCAGATCGGTGAGAGCTGAGATTCCTTTTGTCTTCCCGTAAAGAACGAGTCGGGCGAAAATTCCTTCGATCTCCTCCCGGGGAGCGATCTTTCCGAGAATCTCGACCCAGTCATGAAGAGTACAGGCCGATCCCTTTTCCGGGTCTGTCTTGAAAACCGCCCGCCAAAGCACGTCCGCAACCGCTCTTCTGCTGCTTTCACTCAATGCATCTGATAAATTACCGGGCCAGGTGACCTCTTCATCAAGAACGAGCTGGTCATAATTCAAGCGGCGACTCAGGCAAACCTGTCCTTTCGCAGCATCCCAGGAGAATTGCTCTGTTTCACTGATGAGACTGGGGGAAAGTTCCAGCAGCCAGTCAGGCTCAATCGCGATGACCGAGCGGACTTTGGTTTCACTGCGGTTCTGATCCTGGAATTGCCGCTCTTGAACATTCAAAACAACAAAATATTCGTGTTCGGCAAGGACTCCAATCTCCTGGGCACGCGAGCTGCCTCCGACTGAAAACGTCAATTCGATCTCATCCTGCCTGCCGCGCGCCACCTGTGCTCCGAACTTCCGCTTGCGACAGACGCGATCCGGAAATCCCGCGAGCAGCGCCCGAGCAAGAAGCTCGTCAGGTTGCTTTTCAGGTCTCCCGTGATTTTGCGCCTGGCTCTCAAAGCCACTGAGCAACTGTCTTCGCATATTCTTAACCCGCTCGGGAAGTGGCCGCCTCAGTATTTCAAGGGCATCCAAAGTTTCCAATTCCCCTTCCGCAATCCAGGAGCAAAGATTTACAGCTTCAGCCAGAATCCGGCTTTTTTCAGCCTCCAGTAAGGATCGTCCGAGACGAGGGTGAATCGACACTCTCCCCAGACGCCTTCCTATAAGTGAAACCGCACTGTCCAACGAAGGAGATTCCAGTGCGCCGAGGCGATACAGGAGCTGAATCGCACCCTGAAGAGATTGCTCCGGAGGCGGCTCGAACCAAGAAAATCCGGAAAGCTCGCGGATTTCCAGCAGCTTCAGCTCCAAAACGGTCTCTGCGAGATCGGCTCGTCGGATTTCGGGGATCTCAAAGGGAATACGTGATTCAAACTCCCCTCGCGAATAGAGACGAATACATGTTCCCGGAGCTGTCCGGCCGGCCCGGCCGGCACGTTGAATGGCTGAAGCCCGACTGATGGGTCGGGTGCGCAGTGCAGGCATTCCCGACCACCAGGAATAACTCGCCTGGCGATGAAGCCCGCTGTCGATCACGGTAGTGATGCCCTCAATCGTGAGGGAGCTCTCGGCAATATTTGTGGAGAGAATGATTTTGCCGGGATCTTTGCTTCTGATTGCCCGGTCCTGGTCATCGCGCTTGAGATCGCCGTGGAGAACATGCACCTGAAGACCCCGGGCTGCCGCAAGGCCCGCGAGCGCATCCCGGCAACGAAGTATTTCAGACATACCGGGCAAAAAAACAAGTGCCCCTTTCGGCTCAGGCATGCTCTTCACGGCTTCGTGAACCAAGTGTTCCAAAGGACGGTCCGAAGAGAGGTATTGGATTTCCACCGGGAACTGCCGGGTTTCAACATTAAAAACCGGGCAGGGCTCTGAGACGTTCGAAAAAAACCGGGCGACGGCTTCCGTGTCGAGCGTCGCGGACATGACCAGAAGGCGCAGGTCAGGGCGTTCAGTCAGTTGCAGATGGCGCAGATAGGATAAGGCCGTATCACCCTGGAGATGCCGCTCATGAAATTCATCAAGCACCACACAGCAGACTTTTTTGAGCTTCGGGTCCGAAAGAACTCGTCGTAGCAACATTCCCTCAGTCAGAAAACGCAAACGGGTATTCGGTCCGCTCATGCTCTCAAAACGAAAATGATACCCAACGCTCTCGCCCACCCGCTCACCCAGTTCCTCGGCTACCCGGTGAGCGGCCCATTTCGCCGCCAGTCTCCGAGGCTCGAGGACCCAGATTTCCTGATCGGGTGTTCGAAAAGGCGCGCGAAGTAAAGCAGGAGGTACCCGCGTCGTCTTGCCGGAACCCGACGACGCCTGGAGCACGAGACTAAATCCGCGCGCCCCCCGGCCAGACAGAGCCTCAACGATTCCCGGAATATGTGAATCAATTGGCAAGGGAGTGGGAACGAAACCCTGAATCAACTCTTCGGTCCAACCTTGATATTTGCAAGGGCCGCGAACGGATTATTTTTAAATTCCTGCTTCGGCTTCACCTTTGAGGGTTTCGAACTGGGTACGAGCTTTGGCAAGGGACGGGCCTGAGGCTGCACGGGCGAGGGGCCCTGTGGCCTGAGAGGTTCGCGGCGGACCGGCCTGGGTTCAAAATCCCTGGACTGAGCTTGACTTTGACGGGCACTGCCTCGCTCCGACCGGGCTTCACTCTTCATCGTGAGCGCGATCTGATTCTTTTCAAAATTCACCTCAAGAACCCTGACCTGCACCCGATCACCGGGGTTCACCACTTCGCGTGGATCTTTCACGAAATGATCACTCAGCTGTGAAATATGAACGAGCCCATCCTGATGCACGCCGATGTCCACAAAAGCGCCGAAATTCGTGACGTTCGTCACGACCCCCGGGCAGTTCATGCCGAGCTGCAGATCCTTGACCTCGTGGATATCCTCACGAAAGGAGAAGGGCACAAATTCTTCACGTGGATCGCGCCCCGGCTTCTCGAGTTCCTTGACGATGTCTTCGAAGGTGAACTGCCCGACTGCCTCGACGAACTTCTTTTCTTTCTTCAGCAGCTGCGCACCAGGACCGAGGAGTTCTTTGACTTTACGGCCCAGCGTGACTGCCGCTGCTTCCAGAAACGGGTATCTCTCCGGATGCACTCCAGTGTTGTCGAGTGGGTTCTCGGAACCTGGAATTCGCAGAAATCCAGCCGCCTGTTCAAAAGCTTTTCCACTGAAGCGCGAAATTCCTTTCAAGTCTTCCCGGGATTTGAAAAGCCCCTTACTGGAACGATGCTCCACCAGGGATTTGGCCAGGCCCGGACCAATTCCAGAAACATGCGCCAATAAATGTTCTGAGGCCGTATTCACGTTCACGCCGACCGCGTTCACGCAGGAATCCACGACGAAATCCAAACTGCGTTTCAGCGCCGGCTGCGAAACATCGTGCTGATACTGACCGACGCCGATGCTCTTGGGGTCCACCTTGACGAGTTCCGCCAAAGGGTCCTGTAAACGTCGGGCGATGGAAATCGCACCTCTGACTGTCAAATCCAGATCCGGAAATTCCTCACGAGCCACCTCGCTCGCGCTGTACACACTTGCGCCTGCTTCATTCACCATCACAACAGGAAGCTGGAGTCCGAGTTCCTTCAGAACACCTCGGATAAAAATTTCGGTCTCCCGACCCGCCGTGCCATTCCCGACTGCAATCGCCCGGATTTTACCATTTCCGGCGACTTCGGCCAGCATCGTTGCGGCTTTCTTTCGTTCGCCTTCCGTCTGCGTGTGCATGACTGTACTGGCTAAATATTTTCCAGAGTCATCGACTAGAGCGATTTTACAGCCGGTCCGAATACCGGGATCGACACCAAGCACTCCTTTGGCGCCGAACGGTGCTGCCATCAGGAGTTTGCGGACGTTCTCAGCGAAGACCTGGATGGCGACTTCATCAGCGACTTCTTTCAGCGCTTTATGAACTTCATTCTCAATGCTTGAAAGCACATGAGCCTTGAACGACAGGCGCGCGGCCTTCATCAGAACCGCGGCGCCAGGAGAATCGTGCACCGTGCAGGCGGCCGCTTCAAAGGCCTGAAGAAGCTCGGATTCAAAAGCGGTATCTTCATTCGGACTGCCTATGGTCAGAATCAATTCTTCTTCCATCCAGCCACGTCGCATCGCCAGGTAACGATGCGAGTTCTTGGGCTGAAGCAGCGTCTCGATTGATTCCTGAAAACTGAAGTAATTTTCGAACTTGCTGCCGGATTTTGCTTTTTCACCTTTGGCGGATTTTACGGCGCCTTTTTCAAAAACTCTCTTGCGGACCAATTGTCGCAGGTCCTGCATCTCGGAAAGACGCTCGATAAGGATATCCTGGGCGCCTTCAATCGACTTGATGGCATCAGGGTAACCCTTCTCCTCGTTGCGGAAAGTGAAAGCCCAGATTTCCAGAGTTTGGCCAGGCTGCGGGGTTTCCGTGCCGTGACCACAGTTCCAGATCCAATCCGCCAAGGGTTCAAGACCTGCCTCTTTGGCAAGCGCAGCTTTGGTTTTACGCTTCTGCTTATATGGAAGGTAAAGGTCTTCCAGTGCGGCGGGATCAAAGGTGGTCAGGATTTTTTCTTTGAGTTCAGGAGTCAGCTTCTTTTGGTGCTCGATTTCGCCTACAACAAACGTCTGCCGCCGCAGCAGCGTATCCCAACGCTCCTTCTGATCAAGGATTGCCTGAACGGCAACCTCATCCAGGTTGCCCGTCTGTTCCTTGCGATAGCGGGCGATAAATGGAACGGTTGCGCCTTCGGCTGCCAGGCGCAGGACCGCCTCGATACCGCTAGCCGGTACACGAGTCGTAAATTGCGATTCAAACCATTGCTCAAAGTTCACGGGGAAAGAATGCCATCGAGACCCTCGTCCCGCAAGAGAACAAGCAGATCCAGAAATTATCAAGCGACCGCCAATTTTTCCCTTGAATCTTCCAAAGCAGCTGCCAGTTGCGCCAGCCGTGGACCATCCAGAACCCTAAGCACCTCAGCGAAAAGCTCCGACTCCTCCCGGGAGATATGGAATTCCACGCAATCCATCAGTTCATCCATATCATCCTCGAACATGGCAGCCTCTTCATCATCGCTTTCATCAATCTCCTCCAGGATATCGGTGATTTCCTGATGTTCATCATAGAATTCCTCAAGAAGATCCCGGAATTCGGCTCCATTCAAAGCTGGATAAAGAATGGTCTCTTCCAGATGACAGTGGAAGTCGAGTTCATCCTTGATGCGCTCAAACAGCTCTCTCTTGGCATCAAGAGCTTCGATCCGGCGCATTTGGTCAAACATTTCGCGAATGCGTTGATGATCTGACCTGAGAGTCATTAGCGCGTCCATGAATCCCTCCTCGCCGCTCGGCAAAATGCTGAATCATGTGCAAATCCCATGCACAGCAGAAGAAAAGATCTTATACGGTCCGGATAAAACGATAGTAAATCCACTTGAAATACTCACTCAGCGTCACCCGTACTCCGTGAAGGTTCAGGCGCCATTCAGAAGGGTCAAAGGGCTCCTGGTAAATCGAAATTGTCTCAATACGAAGTGGCCACTCTTCAACAGCACTGACCCGCTCAAACATCATGCGCGAACGACGCATATGATAGGGAGAGGTAATCAGCAGAATTCGCTTCCAGTTTTTGGCTTTCGCGTAACGGGCCAGAAGACGCGCATTGGCCTCTGTGTTGGTGCTTTCTGTTTCAAGAACGACGTTTTCCTGCCGAATCACATCCCGGACCCCGGTCCTCAGGAGTTTCCGGAATCCTGCCCAAGTAGACTGGTGCCCCATACCGGAAATGTAAAATGTCGGAGCCGTATCTTTGGACTCCTGGTATCGGTACCAAATGTCCCCGGCGCCAGCGATTCTCCCTCTCCCTCCTGCCAGACAGACAATTGCATCCACTTCGGGCAAATGAACCCCGTCCACGGTGTCTTGGTACTCGTAGATTTCGCCCGCCAGAAAATAGGCCAGGAGAAAAATTCCACCCACGACCCCCCCGAGGGTTACCAGCAATATCTTAAGCAACCCCCGGATTTTTTTGAATTCCTGCGATAAGGTGCTTTCAGTTTGGAGTTCCATTCCTTTCAAATCTCGCATAACACCCGAATTCAGGCAAACAATCGGAATGATTTTACCCCTTGCAAAAAAGTAAACATTCCACTAGGTTTATGAACCTTCGACAATCCCGGCAATAGTTCCGGCTAAAATTTTTGGTTTTAAGACGATTTAGGTTTAAGAAAGGATTTTGGATACAGCCATGGCACGCATTTGTGAAATCTGCGGAAAGGGCCCGGTCACCGGTCATCTCGTTTCCCACTCGAACATCAAGACGAAAACCCGTTGGCTTCCCAATCTCAAGCGCATGAAAGCCGTTATAAACGGAACCACACAGACGATTCGCGCTTGCACGCGCTGCATTCGTACCGGCAAAATTACCCGCCCTGTGAAGCGCACTTACAAAGCTACTGAAGCAAAAGCCTGATTACTGTTCTACTGTAGCGCGATCGCTTCTACTTCGACTAACACATCTTTGGGCAGGCGTGAAACCTCAACTGTCGAACGCGCCGGCGCAATCGCTCCGAAATAGGAACCGTAGATCTCATTCACCTTAGGGAAATCGTTCATTGATTTCAAAAAGATCGTCGTTTTGACAATTTTGTCGAGACTCGAGCCGGAAGCCTCGACGACGGCTTTCAAATTTTCCATCACTTTGCGCGTCTGACCCTCGATATCCGAAGCAGCCAGCTGCCCCGTGCGAGCATCCAGCGCAATTGCTCCTGAGCAGAATACAAAGCCCCCCGCCTTGATCGCCTGGCTATATGGACCGATCGGTTGAGGAGCCTGCGCCGTTAATACTGCTTCTCGTGTATTTTCTTTAGAGCCGAACATTGATTTCTCCTGCTTTGTTTTTCTGCAACCGGATTTCCATCGCGGTGATGGCAGCCATATTGACCACGTCGTTTACATCCGAATTCTGCTGCAAGACCAGGGCAGGTTTGTTCAAGCCGAGCAGGATTGGACCGATCGCTTCGGCGGCCCCCAACCTTGCCATCAGCTTGTAAGCAATGTTACCGCTGGCCAGATCCGGGAAAACCAGAATATTGGCGTCACCCGGCACCCGGTTGAACGGGAAACTCTCCTGCGAAATCTCCGGTGTAACTGCCGTATCGGCCTGCATTTCGCCATCAATGATCAAGGACGGCATCCGCTGACTTGCGATCTGGGTCGCTTCCCGGACTTTCTGGGCAGAGACATGCGACTGTCCACCGAAGTTTGAGAATGAGAGCATGGCCACACGTGGCTCTTCCTGGCTAAAGCTCTTGACGAACTCAGCACTCTGGATGGCGATATCCGCCAACTCTTCAGCAGTTGGATCAATGTTTACCGTGGTATCCGTGAACCAGAGTATCCGCCTTTTGAAGATCATCATGTACAATCCAAGCAGGCGGCATCCCGGCCGGGCCCCGATCACCTGAATCGCAGGACGGATAGTTTCCGGATAAGACTGCTGAATGCCGTTCAACAAGCCGTCTGCATGCCCCATTTCGACCATCATCGCACCGAAGTAATTATTCTGTTCCATCAGGGATCTGGCGGACGAAATAGTCATTCCCTTACGCATGCGTCTTTCAAAAAAATGCTGGGCATAAGCTTCAAGAGCATCGGACTTTGCAGGCCGGATGATTTTCACACCTTTGAGCGGTTCGACAAGCCCCAGTTCCTGGATCGCCTGTTCAATCGCTGTCTCACTACCGAGCAGAATCGGTTCGGCAATTCCTTCTTCCCGGATCATCTGCGCAGCCCGCAGGATCTTGGCATTTTTCCCCTCAGGGAAAACAATCGTGGCCAGCTTCCCACCTCCACCACGGGCGGTGACCCGCTTCTTGATCCCGCGCATAATGGTGTAACTGGTCCCAAGCAGGGTTTCGAGCTGATCCCGGTAATGCTGGAGATCCACTTTGCGCCGTGCCACGCCTGTCTGCATTGCAGCTTCGGCAACGGCTGAGGCAACCCAGAGAAGCGCACGGCGATCAAAGGGTTTGGGGATCAGATATTCACGACCGAACTTGAACTTCAGTCCTCCATAGGCACGCGAGACGCTTTCGGGCACATCTTCCTTTGCCAGTTTGGCGAGAGCGCGAACCGCCGCCATTTTCATTTCTTCATTGATAGCGGTCGAACGGGTGTCGAGCGCGCCTCGAAAAATAAACGGAAAACCCAGAACGTTATTCACCTGATTAGGATAATCCGAGCGCCCCGTGGCCATGATCGCATCCGGCCGGACACGTAAGGCATCTTCCGGCAAAACTTCAGGATCAGGATTCGCCATTGCGAAAACAATGGGATCTTTGCCCATGTGCTTGAGCATTTCAGCAGTGATCCCGTCTTTTACGGAAACACCGACAAATGCATCCGCGCCGACAAGCGCTTCAGCGACCGTGCGCTTCGTTGTTTCAACGGCAAAGCGTTCTTTATAAGGATTCATTCCCTCCTTACGCCCTTTGTAGATGACGCCTTTGGAATCTGCCATAAGGATGTTCTCGCGCTTCACACCGAGATTCAGATAAAGGTTTGCGCAGGCTATGGCGGCTGCTCCGCCACCACAAAAGACCACTCGAACTTTTGTAATATCTTTACCGATCAGTTCCAGTGCATTCAGGAATGCAGCACCACTGATCACGGCCGTGCCGTGTTGATCATCATGAAACACAGGAATTTTGAGCTTTTTCTTGAGCTCTTCCTCAATGTAAAAACATTCAGGCGCCTTGATATCCTCAAGATTGATCCCACCGAAAGTCGGCTCCAGCATTTCACAGGCGCGAATCACATCATCCGGATTTCCGGCGTTGAGTTCGATGTCAAAAACATCAATATCAGCAAACTTTTTGAAAAGGATCCCTTTTCCTTCCATGACCGGCTTGGCGGCGTGCGGCCCGATGTCACCCAGTCCGAGAACCGCCGTTCCGTTGGAAACAACGGCAACAAGGTTACCCTTCGCCGTGTACTCGTAAACTTCGTCTTGGTTTTCGTGAATGTTGCGACAGGGTCCGGCGACACCCGGTGAATAAGCCAATGACAGATCCTGCTGTGTGGCAACCGGCTTGCACGGGATTACTTCGATTTTGCCTTTACGTCCACGCGAATGGTATTCCAACGATTGCTCATAGATATTCATAGGGTCATTCAAGCTATCATCGGCTTGGGATAGCGGGAAACAAAAAAACGGTGGGATACCCGGCAGAGCTGTGGCAATCTTATGATCATGCGCGCCATACAGGAGACTCCGATGTTTCAAAAATCCTTGATCGCTGTTGTCGTTCTTTCTGCTCTCACGGGGCTAACTCCGGCGCGTGCTGATTTTTATCTCCACCCCTGGACCAATCAAAATCAGGAGAAGCAACGTCTTGAACTGACAGCAACCGGGAATTATTACACATCAACACAAAACTTTGACGCATACGGGGCCCTTCTGATTCCAAACCAGCTCCAGAGGTACTCGCGGTTCGGGACTGATCTGACTGCAGCACTCGGGCTGACGGATCGCCTGACCGGATTCGGGACGTTTTCGTGGGCGCGGACGCAAGTCGATACAATCATCAATTCGGGCAGTTCTTTTGGATTGACCGATCAGACTTTGGGCGTCAACTTTCGTATTCTGGGCAACCCAAATGGCCGGCCACATTCACGTGTATCCCTCGACCTTCAGCTGCGCTTTGATTTCCCGGGGTACAATAATGCAACTTCAGATCTGAACAGTTCTCCTTGGTTGGGCGACGGATCCCAGGATCTGACCTCCGGCGGATTCGTGAAAATACCGCTCTTCCAGAAGAACGAACGAACCCTGCTGCTCGAGGCTGGCCTGGGCTATACCTATCGTTCGGCTGGGTTCTCGGCAGCCGTGCCGTGGTCAGCATTTCTTCAGCTCATTCGACCCGATAAAGGCTGGCAGGTTTCGCTGGGGCTGACCGGGATTTATTCGCTCGAAAATGATTCCACGAATCTCGCGACTTTAACCAGTACTGCCAGAAGCTCCGGAACAGCAGGAAGTTTCATGACCAATGCTGTGAACCCGAGTTTGACGACCGTCTCTGGCCAGCTCGGCTATCGTGTCAAACCGAGTTTTGATGTCATTGCCGGATTGAACCAGGCTATTACCGGTCAGAACGCGCCAACCGGCCTTCAGGTTTTCGGTGGTTTCCAGGCAAGGCTTGGAGGCGCTCCTGCCGTTTTGAGCACTCTACAGCTCAGCCCGGCGGAATATGGAAAAGCCAACCAGGGTTTCGTCCATTACCAGGGTGTTGAAGCCAAGGTCCTCAGAACGAATGACCGCCTGAATATGATCAAAATTGACAAAGGATCCAACGAGGGCATCGAAATCGGCCATACTTTTGACATTTTCACCGTCAAGCCCAACCGGGAAGTGGGTGAAGCCGTAGCCCGAGGCAGGATTTCGAGCATCAAGGCGGACGAAGCAGTCCTGACCGTGACGGAATATTTCAAGGAAGTCTGGATTGACGAAGGATTTGTCGCCAGACGCCCAATCGAGTAAACTCAGGGAACACGAGTTTACATGGAGTGCAGACAAGGAGTCTGCAAAGGAAAGACAAATGAATACCCAAATTCGGATCAGCTATATCTTTGCCGTCTTAGTGACTCTGGTCGCGGTTCCATTCTCGGCCCAAGCCGGTAAATTTGCCAATCAGTTCGTAGAATTCGAGCTCCCTCCTCAATGGGAATGCGTACTGGAAGGTGCTGAATGGGTTTGCCAGAGCAAAAATGAAATGAAAAAACGGGACGCCATTATAGTTCTCGCCGCCAAACTCAAGGGCGAGCAGGACAGTCTCGACCAGTACCTCAATTATCTGAAAGCTTCCAAAACCTACACCAGCGTGCAGGGCAAAAGTGTCAAATCGGATCCCAAGTATGCCAAATCGGTCAATCTGAACAACCATCCTTGGGTAGACTCCCTGCATTTGGAATCCGAGATTCCGGGCTTTTATACGCGCTATCTTGCAACCGTGAAACAGGACATCGGCGTCCTGGTTACCTACTCGATCAATAAGAACAAATATCAGGCCTATCTGAATGACTTCGACAATATGGTGAAGACCCTGAAGGTCTTCCGCAAGCCGGGCGGAATCAATACAGGCTCGACCAATCCGTTTGCCAATGCCCAAATTCCGCAAGGAATGACCGAATCAACCGTGTTTCCAGGGGCAGCTCCTGCCGGCGGATCGGAAGACCGGCCAGTCGCACCCAAAGAAAACGATAACAGCATGCTCCTTCTGCTGGTCCTCGTGGCAGCGGTGGGTTTCTTCATTTGGAAAAAACGCCGCAGCGGCGCCTGAGTCCTGACTCAGTTTTTATAGAAATTTAAGGGGTTTTAGACGCGAAATCATTTGAGGGCGCGGCTTGGGTCCCAGAAACAAAATACTCCGTCGATCCTGTCGGAGGATCTTGCGGGCGACACGCCGAATGTCCTGCGGTGTTACCCGGTCCAACTGCTCGCAAATTTCCTCGACCCCGACGTGCTGGTCGAGGAATATTTCATTGCGGGCAATGCTGAACATCCTCGACTCCGTGCTGTCGGACGAAAGCAGGACTGTCCCCTTCAAGCTGTCTTTGACGCTCTTCATTTCCTCTTGAGTCAGGAGATCTTTCTTCACCTTCACAATCGTTTCTTCGATCAGCTTCAGACAAAGCGGCACCTGATGCATGCTCGTTGCCGCATAAATCGTGAACACCCCTGAATCAACAAAAGGGGAAATACTGGAATAAACCGTATAGGCAAGGCCGTTTTTTTCCCTGATTTCCTGAAATAGGACTGAGCTCATCCCGCCGCCCAGATGGACGTTCAGGAGATGGGCCGCGTAACGGTCCTTGGAAGAGTGAGTCGGTCCAGGCACACCCCAGACTATATGCACCTGCTCGAGCGGCCGCACCCGCCACCACCGACCGATTTTAAGCGCGGGGGCGGGCTGAAAGCCGATTTCCATTTTGGAGCGCAATTTGGGACGCCCGATCCATTTGGACCGCGTCAAGGCCTTCAGCTTCTTTTTGATTCTTTCATGAGACACATCTCCAACGACCGAAACGATCGTGCGCTCAGGTGAGTAATGCTTTCTGAAAAACTTCAGCAGATCCCCGCGAGACATTCGGCGAATACTGCTTTCACTTCCCAGGATCGGCTTGCCCAAGCCATGTCTTCCATAAAGTTGCTCAAAAAAAGAATCGTAAGCAAGTTCCTCGGGAGACTCATCCACCATGCTGATTTCCTGCAGGATCACTTTACGCTCACGTTCTAGCTCCGCCGCATCAAAAGTTGAATTCAGCAGAATGTCAGAAAGAATATCCAGGGCCAGGTCCAGATCGCGGTTGAGAAGATAGATATGAAAGCAGGTATATTCACGTGCAGTGAAGGCGTTGAACTCCCCGCCTACCCGATCCACTTCGCGGGCTATTTCAAGAGCACCCCGTGTCGGCGTTCCTTTGAAAAGCATGTGTTCCAGAAAATGCGAAACCCCGGCTTCCTTTGCTCCTTCGTATCTCGTGCCGACCTTCAGCCAGATACCGATCGCTAGACTTTTCATCTTTTGACGCTCTGAAAGGAGTGTCAGGCGATTGGAGAATACGGTTTTTTTGAAGGAATCTGGTTTTTTCAAGGAGTGTCTGCGGGTGTTTGCCATTTTGAACTTGAGACTAGCTGTTCAGTTCCGGCTTTTCAATCGGTACCGACATACTCCCAATGCCAAGGTTCGAAATAATACGGAACAAACCCAAAAGAACGGGCATTCTTCAAGAGCCAGCGGTAAGCAGGCGAATCTGTCTGGTTTTTCCGGTTCAGAACATTGGAATTCACAGGATCCCCTCCGACATAAAGGTCAATGGCGCGGCCTGTTGAATGGACCGACTGCGTCGCGAGCTGATTCGGCTGCAGGTTGGGCATTCTAGCCCGCAACTCATCCTGATAAGGAACCGAGCGGTACCCTGAAATAATTTTCAAATAGTCACCCTTGATCCCGGATTTGCGCGCGGCAATGATCATTTTTTCATAGGCATTGAAAGTCTCTTGACCGAGCTGGCGACGGTCCTTCGCTCTTTGGCGGTCAAAAATATATTTTTCTTCCACAACGACCATCTTCTTTTCGAGCCCTATCTTGCCTGCTTTGTTGAAACGGCGGGACTGAAGCTCCAGAAAAATGCTGAGCAGAGTTGACCCCTCGAGCAGGCCGTCGGCGGGATTTCGGCAACCCGAATAGAGCTGCCAGCGGCTGACCGCCTCTGCAAATCCTAGTGAATCCGGCTTGGCCGACGTCCCCAGGAACTCTGAGATTAAGGGATAATAAATCGACCAGCCCTTCTGAAGTCGCTCGGAAATTGCCCATTCCAATTCATCCATGAGCCTTCGGTTCTCAAAAGCAATGGCCGGTTTTATTTCGTCAGGACACGTGCCAGAAGTGGCCATGAGATATTGGTCCAAAAGTGATGGATCAGGGACGCTCAAATTTTCTTCGCCCCTGCATTCAAGGGCAGGAGTACCCGACAGAATACCGAATATTAGGATGAAAAATCTGAATTGAATCACCGATAGCTCCAATATAGATCGTAACACAAGGCTAAAACATCAATGTTTTCAATTGAACTCGTGATGTAAAGGTCAAGTTGATTCACTCTGGTCCCGATAAATGGACATGGGGCTGCATTTCAAAACCGGTCTATATGTATTCCTCTCTGCGCTGATACCCTTCTCTGCCTCTGAAGCAAACGAAGTCAACCCACCCCCCTTTCGGCTTTGTTATTTCAGTTTAAATAACGAAAACGAGTTTAAAGTCATGGGTGACTTCGTCAGCAAGTTGAATGCGACCTCAACACGCAAAATCGAGGTCACTGAGTATCATGACCCCGACCGGAATCCCGAACCGCAAAGATCTTTCGAAAAAATGGTGGAACAGATGTCTGCAGCGAAGACAGCCTGCGATGGTCTGGTCATTTCCGGGCATCATACAGGTGCGTTCGGCGGAGTACGCACGCGAGGAAGGGGAAAGCTGAGTCTTGAATTTTTGGAAAAACTTGCCTGCAATCCTAAATATCGTCGATGGTTTGAGAGCGTCAAAAGTCTCTGGCTTCAAGGGTGCAGGACCATAGGACCGGGGAAAATTGAAGCCTTGAATGATCCCCAGTATTCGGCGGATTTCCACACTCAACGTGTAGGCGCAGTTCTCCGGGAGGACCACCTCACGCAAAGTTTTGCCGCACTCAACCTGGAATTTTCCGCAACACTCGATCAGGATAATCCACTTTCATCCCGCTATTTACGCACCTTTCCTGCCGCGACGGTATTTGGTTGGACCAAGAGTGCTCCGGGCAAGGGTGCCTACAGTGAGTATTCGATTCCATATCATATCGCGCATATTGTTCAGCTCACAAATGATCGACGAGAGATTTTCGACAATCCCGTAGGTCAGGAATTTTCTGCCGAAACTGCTGTCAAATTCACGAACGCTCTCGAGGTGCTGTTCCGAGCCCCGGGGACTGCGAGGCCCTGCGAAGATATTGCCGTACAGGCCTGGCTTGACCATGGGAGAGGCGAAGAATACGTGCTGAACAATCCCGATTTGAATGCTTTCAAATCGCTGATTGGCACTGACAATAGCCAGCTGCTTGAAGCCAAACTGAACGATTGTATATTTAAAAACGAAAATAAACCGAAACGTGTACTGAAAGCACTGGACCGAATTCTACAAGATCCTGTTTCCATCGGGTACAGCTTCAACTCCATTTTCGAAGCATTACTGGATTTACAACAAACGAGCTCCAGAAAAGCAAAAAAACTGCTGAATGACGTTCAGGAGAAACTACGGACCAGCGCTCACCTTCAGGACTATTTGAACAAAAAGCTGCTCTCACAACAACTGGGGTTGATCAGGAAAATTGATTACTACGCCTTTTATCGAATCATGGTGGGGCATACGGAACAGAAAGTAGAAACCCTAATCCGCAGTATTGCCCAGGAGCAGCTTTTGAACCAGAGTTCGGGCGCAAGCTATCATGATATTCGGAGCTACAAGGAAACGCTCTTCGAGTCCTTGGATAAGCATAGACTGATAAACAACGAAATGACCCGCGCTTTGGCTGAATCGCCCAAATCCGATGACCTTGTCCTCGATCATGCCTTGAGCTATGCACAACGTGATGAAGAACTGTACAAAGAACTTGTCACCACGATTGCTAAAGCTCCAGCAGTGACTGATGAGATCTTAGCCAAAATTTTATCCACGCCTCCAGAGGTCCAAATTTCTGATCGGGTTTATAAAAATGAAAAATGGATGAAGCTCATATTAGATTCACCGAAATTCGGGCCGAAAGCCTTCGGAGGCATCGCACGTCTGGCGTCCCGTTCCATCAAGGACGAAGCGTTTCTAAAAAACGCGGCAGGTGACCGCATCAAGAAAATCCTGCAAACCCACGATCAGCAAACCTTGGATTTGAGTCCCGCACTGGTTGCCATCATCGATAGACCGTCCACTCTTCCCGGCAGCAAAGAAATTATTGATTGGTACTTCAAAAAGAAAGAACTCAATGGTTGGGAACTCACTTCTCTTGCCGAAGCTCTCGCCTTGGACACCCAGGATACCCGTAAACCGGAGCGTCTCCATTTACTTATTTCCTCACCTCGGGCAAATTCGATCGTCCTTGGCGCTGTCTGCAAAACGGTGGCTTTGATCGGCTCTGAGTTGCCTGATCCCGATTCTCTGCTGACAAATGTCGTTCGGTCCCCAAAAGCAACCCTGGATACGCTGTATTCCGCTACGAAGGCCGTCTTCGCACTTCCGGTCTCACCTCAACGAAAAAGTGTACTTCTCCACGAAATTGCAGTCCAAGCGCGAAATGTTGCGCAGTACCATGCGAGCGGCACAGGCGGAAGCCTTCGGCACGCATTTCGCGAGGGATTCAAAAACTCAGCAGACCCGATTCCGGGATCCAAGGAGCTGTTTCAAAGTATCATCGCTTGGTAATGGAACCGGCTTACAAGCTTGCTTGAGTCCTCCGGCCATCTATTATAAAAGGGCTTCCAGATGAAGCGCAAAACCGACACTTCAAAAAATAGGCGTGTCCTTCAACCAGAGGTTTTACCTGCTGAGGTCAAGGAAAATGATATTTCCCATGTTGACGAAGACGACTCTGAGACGGAGTTATCAGATGACCTTGAACCTGAAGAAGGTGACCTCGCCAGCTCCATGCCTACAGCCTTTGGAGGCGGGGTTCCCGCCATTATTGCGACTGGAGAAACCGACCTTGTAGAAGCCGAGATTTCCTCCTCATCTGTTTCTGACCCCTTGCGGCGCTACATGGATGAGCTCAAGCGTTATCCTTTGATGGAATCGGAGCAGGAATTCAAACTCGCGCTGAAACTCCGAAACGAAGGAGATGTGCAGGCAGCCAAAGCTCTGGTTTCCGCCAATTTACGCCTCGTTGTCAAAATCGCCCTCGAATACCGGACATTTTACTCGAATCTTCTCGACCTGATCCAGGAAGGCAATATCGGCCTGATGAAGGCAGTTTCGAAATTTGACCCGACTCGCGGCGCCCGCCTGGGCTACTATGCTTCCTGGTGGATAAGATCTTACATACTGAAATACCTGCTCGATAATTTCCGTCTGGTTAAAATCGGGACAACCCAAGCTCAGAAAAAACTCTTCTACCATCTCATGCGCGAAAAGCAGCGGATCGAAGCCCAGGGCCTACTGGGCGGGCCCAAGCTCCTGGCGGAAAGACTCCAGGTACGGGAAAAAGACATCATTGAAATGGAACAACGCCTGTCCGGACAGGGCAGTGAGCTTTCGCTCGATGCCCCGGTCTCCCCGAATGATGGCGGCAAAACAGTTTCGCATATGGAACATCTGACGGATGCGACGGAAGGTGCCGACAGTGTTATGGAAAAGCAGGAATTACTCCGCATCCTTCACAATCGGCTCCCGGATTTCCAGGAGCAGCTCAATCAGAAAGAAGTCTCGATTTTGAAAGATCGCCTTCTTGCAGAGGAGCCCAAGACCCTACAGGAAGTTGCTGATCTTTACGGCCTCACCCGGGAAAGGGCACGCCAAATTGAAGCAAAAGTAATCTCCAAGCTGAGGGATTTCTTAAAGTTTTCCTGAAAAGCTCCGCGATCACGGCGCTTCCGCCCGACCGAGTCATTCTTCCGGATCTCCTCCTTGGAATTCATCCTTTACAGCGAGCAAGTGCTCATGCTACTTCCAATCGAATAAATAACTAGAACTACTAGACTAAAACAGATCACTGTTAGAGAGAAAGCACATGGCTGGAAAAACTGAAATTAAAGAAAAGAAAGCTGAAGTCGTCAAAAAATTTGCCCAAGGCGCGAAGGACACGGGGTCCCCAGAGGTCCAAGTAGCGCTGCTCACGAATCACATCAATGAGCTTAATAATCATTTTGCAAGCCACCCCAAAGATCACCACTCACGTCGTGGTCTTCTGAGCATGGTCGGTCAGCGTCGCCGTCTTCTCACCTATTTGAAGAAGATTGATCCGAGTCGCTATACCAAGCTGATTCAAGCGCTTGATCTAAGAAAATAAGCTACTTTAGATTCGAATTTTAAAGACAAACTGAACTACCCCGGGAGGGTATTATGATTCATCGTGTATCATGTGAAATGGGTGGAAAAACCCTGAGCATTGAAACGGGTAAGCTCGCCAAGCAGGCGGACGGCGCCGTTCTCGTTAGCTATGGCGACACGCGCGTGCTGGTCACCGCTTGTTCGGCCAAAACCCCGCGCGCAGGCGCTGACTTCTTTCCTTTGACCGTAGAGTTCGCGGAAAAATTTTACGCCGCTGGTAAAATCCCGGGAAGCTTCATGAAACGTGAAGGCCGTCCGACCACGGAAGCAACTCTTTCGGCCCGAATGATTGATCGACCGATCCGTCCGCTGTTTCCTGAGGGTTATTATTATGACACTCAGGTCATCGCGACCATTCTCTGTGTTGATCTGGAAGCGGATCTGGATGTGGCGGCAGCAGTGGGCGCCTCAGCGGCACTGCATATTTCTGACATTCCCTTCAGCGGACCAACGGCAGCCTGCCGCATGGGCCGGGTGAACGGCCAATTTGTGGTCAACCCGACCTGGACCCAGATCGAAAAGGGCGAATCGGACATGGAAATCCTCATTGCCGGCACTAAGAACGCCATCATGATGGTTGAAGGCGGAGCTCGCGAAGTTGCCGAAGACCAGGTCCTCGAAGCAATTGTTCGCGGTCACAATGAAATCAAGAAAGTCGTCACGATCGTCGACGAACTTCGGAATCTCTGCGGCAAACCCAAGCGCGAGTTCAAACCTGCCGTCGTTCCCGCTGAAGTGAAGACTCAGGTTGAGAAGCTTGCGAAAGCCGGCATTCAGACGGCAATGAAAACCAAAGAAAAGCACGTGCGCTATGATTTGGTTTCAAAGACCAAGAAAGACACTCTCGCCTCCATCATCACCGAAGAAATGAAGAAGAAAGATCCGGCAGCAGCTGAAAAGCTTGAAGACGATGCGACCTCCGCATTTGATCTGCTCCAATACAATCTCATGCGTGACATGATTCTCAGTACCGGAAGCCGCATTGACGGACGAGACACCAAGACAGTCCGCCCGATCACCGTGGAAGCCGGTCTGCTCCCCCGGACACATGGAAGTTCACTCTTCACCCGCGGTGAAACGCAGGTTCTCGCAGCCGTCACTCTCGGGACCACCGATGACGAACAGATCGTCGATACGATGTTTCAGAATTCGATGCGGAAATTCATGCTTCATTACAACTTCCCCCCTTACAGCGTGGGCGAGACCGGCCGCTTTGGCGGTACAGGACGTCGGGAAATCGGACATGGCGCTCTGGCAGAACGCTCGATCAAAGCCATGATGCCGGAATACGAAAAATTCCCATACACGGTGCGCATTGTTTGCGAAACACTCGAAAGCAACGGATCTTCATCCATGGGCTCGGTTTGCAGCACCTCGATGGCGCTGATGGATGCAGGTGTTCCTTTTACAAAACCAGTCGCTGGGATCGCGATGGGATTAATTAAGGAGAGCGGCCGGGTTGCCATTCTCACCGATATTCTCGGCGATGAGGATCACCTCGGCGATATGGATTTCAAAGTTGCGGGAACCCGTGATGGAATCACCGGCATTCAGATGGACATCAAAATCGAAGGCGTTGACGAGCAGATCATGAAAACTGCTCTCGCGCAGGCACATGATGGCCGTTTGCACATTCTCGGTGAAATGGCCAAAGCGATCGAGGCCCCCCGTGCAGAGATGTCGAA
This sequence comes from Bdellovibrionales bacterium GWA1_52_35, assembly GCA_001769805.1. Taxonomy (GTDB): domain Bacteria; phylum Bdellovibrionota; class UBA1018; order UBA1018; family UBA1018; genus GWA1-52-35. Next base: position 10,008 of record MEPO01000017.1, on the reverse strand, counting down.
ATATGCTCCTCGCATCATCACGATCCATGTACCGGTCGACAAGATCCGGGAAGTCATTGGTTCGGGTGGCAAGGTCATCAAAGACATCGTCGCGCAGACGGGATGCAAGATCGACATCAACGATGACGGTCGCATCAACATCGCTTCGAATGACGGCGCGGCCTCCCAGAAGGCAATTGACATCATACATGGCATTATTGCCACGGCTGAAGTCGGCAAGACCTACAAGGGCATCGTGAAAAAGATCGTGGATTTCGGCGCATTCGTAGGCATTATGCCGAGCCAGGATGGGCTGCTCCACATTTCTGAAATCGCCTATGAGCGCGTGAATTCCGTAACGGATTACCTGAAGGAAGGCGACGAGATCGAAGTGAAAGTTCTCGAAGTGGACAAGTCCGGAAAAGTCCGGCTTTCCCGTAAAGCCCTCCTGCCTCCTCCTCCGGGCGGAGTTCCCCAACGTGAAGATCGGGGGGATCGCGGCGGAGATCGTGGACCTCGTGGCGGTGGTGATCGCGGAGATCGCGGTGGACCCCGTGGCGGAGATCGCGGACCTCGCCGCTAAAAGCGAACTGCATTAGTGAACCTGGCGCCTCCTTGTTTTTCAAGGGGGCGCTTTTTTTATAAAGAAGCTAGACCCGCAGGGTGCATGCTGTGTTAGACTTTCGCAAACCTATGACCCGACCATCGCAAATGAATCTACTGAAGAGCTCACTTGAAGAACGAATCCTGGTACTCGACGGTGCCATGGGAACTGCGTTGCAGAGCAAAGGTCTGGGACCTCAGGATTTTGGAGGCCCAAGTTATGAGGGCTGCAATGAAAATCTGGTCCTGACCCGCCCGGAGATCATCCAGAGCATTCATGCCGCCTATCTGGAAGCCGGCTGCGATATTGTTGAGACCAACACGTTTGGAGCGACACCGCTCGTTCTTGGCGAATACGAACTTTCAACCAAGTGTCACGAGATCAATTTCCGGGCCGCAAAACTCGCGTTCGAAACCGCTCGATCCTACTCACAGGCTGATCGGCCACGCTTTGTCGCGGGCTCGATTGGGCCGACCACGAAAGCAATCTCAGTCACCGGCGGAATATCCTTCGAAGACCTGAAACGGCAATTTCATGCCCAGGCTCTGGGCTTGATTGAGGGTGGTGTTGATTATCTGCTCCTGGAAACCTGCCAGGACACGCGCAACACAAAAGCTGCGATTCTGGCGATTCAGCAGGCGATGACTGATTTGAGTGTGGAAGTTCCGATCGCGGTTTCCTGCACAATTGAAGCTAATGGAACGATGCTGGCCGGCCAGACCGCGGATTCCTTTCTTGCGTCGCTTTCCCACCTGGATCTGCTTTACATCGGTTTGAACTGTGCGACAGGTCCCGAACTGATGGCGGATCATATACGGTCCCTTTCCACTCTGACGCGCACCAGAATTGCCTGTGTTCCCAATGCAGGGCTTCCCAATGCTGACGGCAAGTACCCCGAGACTCCGGAAGATTTTGCGCATTCGCTGTCCCATTTTCTTAAAAACGGCTGGCTAAATCTGATCGGTGGCTGCTGCGGAACCCATGCCGGTCATATCAAAGCACTGAGCAAGTTGAGCGGAAAATACACGCCGCGACGGCAGGAGGTCACTCCCCGTTCCGTTCTTTCAGGTGTTGATCTTCTGGAAATCACTGACGAGATGAGGCCCGTGATCGTAGGAGAACGCACCAATGTCATAGGCAGTCGCAAATTCAAGACGCTGATCACCGAAGGAAAGCTGGACGAAGCTTCCGAACTCGCCCGGTCCCAGATTCGCGGCGGAGCCCAGATCATTGACGTCTGTCTGGCCAACCCTGACCGGGACGAGCTGGCCGACATGCGTGATTTCATGGAACAGGCGATCCGCAAAGTACGTGTGCCTTTCATGCTGGACTCCACGGACCCCGATGTCATCGAACTGGGGCTGACTTATTGCCAGGGTAAAGCCATCATCAATTCCGTCAATCTCGAGGATGGTGAGCACCGGATCACGAAAATAGCCGCGCTCGCGCGCAAGTTCGGGGCTGCATTGGTGGTAGGCTGCATTGACGATGACCCCGTACAGGGAATGGGAATCACCCGGCAGCGCAAACTTGAAATCGCGCGCCGAGAATTTGAACTTCTCACGATGAAATGCGGGATCCTCGCCGAGGATATCTATTTCGATCCTCTGGTATTCCCCTGCGCAACGGGGGACGCCCAGTATGAAGGCTCCGCTGCCGAAACAATCGAAGGCGTACGCCTGATAAAGCAGAACTTCCCTCTTTGCAAAACAGTGCTCGGAATTTCGAATGTCAGCTTCGGCCTGCCAGTCGCAGGTCGCGAAATTCTGAATTCTGTTTTCCTGTACCATTGCGTTCAGGCCGGCCTGGATCTCGCAATCGTGAACGCCGAAAAAATTGAACGGTATGCCGGCATCTCTGAAAGAGACCGCGTTTTGGCCGAGGATCTGCTTTTTAATCGCGGCAACAATCCGACGGCGGCCTTTGCTGATGCTTTTCGCGACCGGAAAGAAACCAAAAAAGAGCGGATACGCTCCGGCACTCCATCCGAACGCCTCTCCCAGTACATTGTTGAAGGATCCAAAGACGGCCTGCTGGTGGATCTGGCCGAAGCATTGAAAACCCTGCGGCCACTGGAAATCATCAACGGTCCCCTGATGCAAGGGATGGATGAGGTAGGTCGGCTATTCAATTCGAATCAATTGATCGTTGCGGAAGTGCTTCAATCCGCCGAAGTCATGAAAGCGGCCGTGTTGTTTCTGGAGCCTCACATGGACAAAAACGATATCACTGCTAAAAACCGCGTCCTGCTGGCGACGGTCAAAGGTGACGTTCACGATATCGGCAAAAATCTGGTCGATATTATTTTCTCCAACAACGGTTTTGAAGTGATCGATCTCGGTATCCGTGTCGGTTCCGAGCAGATCATTCAGGCGATTCGCAAGCACGACCCCAAGATTCTCGGGCTCTCTGGTTTACTGGTCAAATCCGCGCATCAGATGGCCGCAACCGCAGTGGATCTCAGGGAAGCCGGAATCAACGTGCCGTTGCTCGTCGGAGGAGCGGCGCTCTCCGCGCATTTTGTCGATCAGTCGATCGCCACTGCCTATCCCGGGACCGTCGCTTATGCACGAGATGCCATGTCGGGCCTGGATCTGGCGAAAGCCATAGTCAATCCCGCTCGCTTTGAAACGCTGAAAACGGAGCTGGCGACCCGGCGTTCGCAAAAAGGAGAAAAGGAAGCAACAGAGGAGACCACTCGTCTTCCTGGCATGCTCGAGACGACCGAGAGATCTTCGCAGATTGATATCCTGAATCAGGTTCCAAACGTGAAGCAGTTTGGCCGGAAAGTCCTGACAGCCCACGATATTGAGACCATCTGGACTTTCATCAACCCCCTGATGCTCTACGGAAGGCATCTCGGAATTGGTGGCGGCGTTGTACGCAAACTGGAGAAAATGGCAGCCGAACCGGCACTGCGGGATGAACTGCTCAAAACCGAGCCGAAGGCACTGGCTGTCTGGGATGCTGTGGCCGAGGTCAAAAGAGAGCACACAAAAACCGAATTGTTCAAACCAGCAGCAATCCTCCGTTTCTTTGGGGCCGCAAGTGATGGCAACCGGCTGGTCCTTTTTAATAATGATCAGCTCAATAAGGAAATCGGAAGTTTCAATTTTTCACGTCAACCGCTCTGGGACGGAGTTTGTCTTTCAGATTACGTTCAGCCACTCTCCTTGAAGCGCTCGGACAACATGGCAGCGTTTGTGGTCACCATCGGCAAGGGTGTGCGCAAATACGCGGGCCAGCTGAAAGAGCGCGGCGACTATCTGAAATCACACATAATCCAGGCGCTTGCCATTGAGTCGGCCGAAGCTTACGCCGAGTTCCTGCACCAACTGATTCGAGACGAATGGGGCTTCTCTGATCCAGCCGAGATGACCATGATGGACCGCTTCCGTGCAAAATACCGCGGCCGCAGATATTCCTTCGGTTATCCTGCCTGCCCCAGACTGGATGACCAGCAGCTTCTATTCGATCTTTTGCAGCCCACTGAAATAGGAGTGCAGCTCACGGAAGGAATGATGATGGACCCGGAGGCGAGCGTGTCTGCACTGGTTTTCCACCATCCCCAGGCAACTTATTTTTCGGTCGGCCAGCGGGGCGGCCCCATTGAGGATAATCGTTGATGACCGCTTTACCTTTTCGGCCCGATTGCAAGGTCACCGACTTTCTCAAACAGCACCGGTTCACGCGTTCCGCTGAAATTATTCCTCCAAGGAACGGCTCCGAACAGCGCAAAGTTTTTGAACAGATTGAGATTCTGAAGAATGCCGGTGCACAATTCCTGGCGGTGACCAAGGGCGCGGGAGGAAGTTTGCGCGGGGGCTCCCTTCCAATCGCGCAGGCGATCAAGGAAACTTTCAGTATTCCGACAATCGCCCATTTCACCTGTCGAGACCTGCTTCCGGCGGAAGTCGAGAGCCACTTGATTGATCATCATTATTTCGGCATCCGGAACATTCTTGCTCTCCGGGGAGATCCGGCGGATGGGCAGGCGCAGTGGGAACCGCGGGCAGGAGGATACAACTTTGCCCACGAGCTGATCAGTCAAATTAAAGCCCTCAATCAAGGTACCTTCATGCCTCGTCCCGGTGGGCCCGAGCAAATCGGTCACGAGACAACGGATTTTTGCATCGGAGCTGCCGTTTACCCGGAATTTCCGGATGCAACCAAAAGAATCGATTACTTTCACGCCAAAGTGGCAGCCGGCGCTCATTTTGGAATTACCGACATGCTTTTTGATGCTGAAGCTTACGCCCGCTTTCTGGATCAGTGCTCTGCACGAGGCATTCAGGTTCCGATCCTTCCCGGTACCCGTATCCTGAAAAGCCGAAAACAAGCCGAGAAAATGATGCACAAATTCAAAGTAAGCATTCCCCATGACTATTTGAATGCTCTGCCCGGGGAGCTGGCGACGGACGCCGGTCCGGATGGTCTCAAGCGAGGGGTGGAACTTTTCCTGAAGCTCAGTGAAAGATTGGAGCGCCTTGGGGCCCCCGGTATTCACCTTTTCGTTATTTCTGATACGTCGATTGCTGTGCTGGGCCTGAAAGAGTTGGCTGGAATCTAGAGCAACTTCCAGTTCAGCAGCATCCCGACAGAGGTCGTATCCCAGGCCAGCCGATTCCCGGGGTAAAAATTCAGATAAGGATTCACATTGAGCCTTGGGGTCACATCCCAGGTCACTCCCGGTTCGAGGTCGGTGCCATCATTACGCAAAATCCCGGGTTTATCTCCGTAACGATGACTCCCGCTCATTTCATACAAAAGAGTCAAACCAACCGTTGGCGCAAGTTGGTAAACCACATTCGGACCCAGATAAAGTTCCAGATCAGAGCCATAGCCTTTTTTTCCAAAAAAGTTTGTCCGCGCTGAACCATACAAATTAAAAGTCCAGCGACTGTCCGGAGCATCATAGGTCGCAACCTGGACGCTCTGCAAACCGCCCTGCAGATGCGCTTCTCGCGAGCTTTCCGAGACAGGGACATGAAAGCGGAGGTCTGCATAAAGTTTGAAATTACCCATCTGGACGATCCGTTCATGAGACATTTTCAGATAAGGATCATAGGTAGCCCAGCGTTCTTGGTTCAGAGGTTGCCAGAGAAAATACGTCACCGCCGCGACACTTAAATCACGGTTGATATCCATTCCCAACCCAAGAAAGTGCTTCATCTGTATGGGTTTCTCAAAATCCGAGCCTCCATCCGGATGGGGCACATAACCAATGTCGCCCCCTTTCAAAGCGGGCCCATAAAATATCGAGCTGTAATTTACGGTGAGGGAATAGGAATCCCCCTCAGCAGTGTCCTGAGATTCCAAGGTGAGAACGGGGGCTGTTTCTACAAACGTTTCAGTTGATACTTCGGTTTCGGGGTCTATTTCCACGATTTCACCCATCTCGCCTACTTCAAGGGATCGGGCATCAAAGCAGCAAAGGCTCGAAATGAAATAAAGAGTCAAGACGACGGATAACCCGTGTAGAAAGCTCATGTCTGCCAGCAAAGCAAGCGCCCTGCCAAGCAAGACTCTGACGAAAGACTACAATCAAGACTTGGTTCCTCAGGTTTTCTGGCTATAATAGCACTTGATGACCTCAGAAAAAGACGCGCCAGAGTGGTACCTGGAAAGTCCCGGCGAAACCCGCAATGGGCCCTATACAATTCAACAGCTTAAAGTATTTCGCAGTGAAGCGAAAATTTCTGACAGAAGTCGGGTGACTTCAACTTACCTGGGCAATCAATGGCATACGATCCTGGAAATACTTGGGGCCTCTGAAGAGCCGACCAAAAGCTTCAGCCCCCCTCCCCGTCCGGAAATTGAGCGGACGTCAACCTCACTGCAATATACAACAAAGCAGCGCTCCAATATCGATTCCGCCCTGACACTTCTCGATACTCTTCATAACGCCCGCGATCGCAAACCAAAAATGGAAGTGATGGGTGCGCCCGAGCCGGTAAAAAACGAGTCGAACTCAAAAAAATTCATTCTCTTCCCATTGCTCGCATTGCTCTTCGGGGTTCTGGTTTGGGCCTTCCTTGACAGTGAAGATCCGAAAGTTCAGAAACCCTCTGCAAGCAAAGCAGTCGTGCAAAAACAGGAGCCGAGCGTCATAAAAAATGAGAATACCCAGTCGGCGCCCCCTCCGGTGAGGGCAGCTGCGTTGGGCTCCAGTCTTTTAAAAAATAAAGCTCCTGAACGCATGGGAGGCGCTGTACGCTCAACTGTGGACCGCCCAATCATGCCGCTCCGCAACAACCCTTATCAGACGTTCCCCGTAAACAGCGCGAACTCAATCAATGATGATCGCAATGACAGCAACGATCGTAATGATCGTAATGATCGTAATGATCGCTATGACAGCAACGATCGTAATGACCGAAACGAAGAAGGAAATCAGCCTCCACCTTATGGAGAGCAGGTTCCGCATCTGGAGGACCCTCCAGCGGGCGACCTCCTGCCTTTGGATGAAGGTGCTGCAGATTCACCCATTCCTCCTCCTCCCCAATTCGAATAACTTGACGCCTGCGGCCAAATCGGAAATAACTTTCCAAAATGAAACATCGTGGGATTTTTGTAACGTTCGAGGGAACTGAAGGGGCTGGCAAGTCCACGCTGATCCATTCAGTAGCACGGTCCCTGAAGGATTCTCATCTCGGTTCCCGGAATATTCTTCTGACTCGGGAACCGGGCGGAAGCCCCATCGCTGAAAGAATTCGCAATGTCGTGATTGAGGAAGCCGTGGATCCTTTGGCAGAACTTTTCCTCTATGAAGCTGCACGCGCTGAACATGTAGCTCGTAAAATCCGACCTGCCCTGAACCAGGGAGACATCGTTCTTTGCGACCGTTTTACAGATTCAGCATTAGCCTACCAGGGCTTTGCCCGGGGTCTACCATGGAAAACGGTGAAGCTGATGAACACCGTAGCAACTGGCGGGCTCAATCCCCAGCTGACGGTACTCCTCGATATTGATCCGGCGGTCGGTTTGATCCGCGCACGTGAGCAGACCCGTTTTGAAGCCGAGGGTGTCGAGTTCCAGAAAAAGGTCAGAAGAGGTTTCCTGAAAGCCCGGTCAGAAAATCCCTCACGCTGGCTCGTTTTGAAAGTGGCCGGCAAAACTCCGGAAGAACTCGCCCAAAGAGTGGTCAAGGAACTTTTAATACGGTTCAAACCCAAAAAAGCCCATGGCTGAACAAGCCCAAATACTCCCTCTTCCCGCTCCTGTCCTGAGTCATCACGGCGATACGATTTTTGCGCCTATGCAGGAATGGCTCTCCAACGGTCATGTTCCGCCGGTACTTTTGCTGACTGGCACCCAGGGAATCGGAAAACGCAATATCGCCTGGTTCCTGACTCAGTGGCTTTTCTGCGAAAAAACCACGTTCGCTGGGAAACCCGGCAAGCAGGTTTCAGTCGATTCGGCTGATGACGGATTTTTTGGAAGCATGCTCTTGAATACGCCCACTGTGCCCCCCCAGAATACCGAAGATGCCAGCAGCTCCACGCAGCCCTGCGGTTCCTGCGCCGCTTGTCTGCGGGCACTGCACGGAAACTGGGTGGATTTCAAGGAAATCCTTCCGGAACCCGACAGCACCATCCTTAAAATTGACCAGTTTCGAAACTTGAAAAGCACGTTGGGCTTTGGTGCCCACGAAGCCCCCTTCCGGATCACCCTGATTCCGAATGCAGACCGGATGACCGTCCAGGCGGCCAATTCGTTGCTCAAGCTTCTGGAAGAGCCGCCTCCCGGTTGGCTGTTTTTCCTCACCGCGAGTGACCCAACTCTTATTCTGCCTACAGTGCTTTCGCGCTGCCAGACGCTCCGGCTAAAACCTTTCCGCAAAGAAATTCTGGAGCAGCTCCTGACCAGCCAGGGCGTGGATCGCAATCGTGCCGGCATCTGCTCGCGCCTCGCACAGGGCAGCTGGAATCGGGCTGTTTCATTATCCAGTGATGAACTCTGGGGCAAGCGCCAGACGTTATTTGCATTCATCAAGACGCCTTCCGATCAAATCAATCCGCTCGTGGACTGGGCTGCTTTGGAGCTCGAAAATTTCACGTTGCTCACCGATCAGCTTGAATACATTTTGCATGACCTCGTCAGTTGGAGTCTGGCCCCGGAGAATCACGTCTGGGTCAATGCCGACGGCAGGGATTCGCTCATTTTTCATACGACTCAGGGGAAAAAACGTTTTGGAACCGTGGAAGAACTTCGGGCTTTCTGGCTCGCGCGGGCAGAGCGCCTGGCGCAATCAAGGCAGGAAGTCCTGACCCCCATGAACCGGAAACTGCTCCTGCAGGATCTGCTCTTACCCTGGCTTTTAATTAACCGACACGCTTCATCTGATGCCGTCTAACTCAATAAGTTTCGGGTTTTACTTGGCCGCACCCACAGACGGGATCAGCAGATTTCTCTCGTGGCTTAAAACCCGGTCAATAAGTTCTGGAGTTGCCTTAAGTGCCTTACGGTTCGCTTCGGCAACAGATTCCGGTGCGAAGTTTTTGCAAGCCCCTGAATTCAACGCTGCTTTCAAAACAGGCGTGGCCCGTTTGATAAAATTAAGCTCTTCCGCGTAAAGAGCCTCGTGCGCGAGAGCTTCATCCAGCAAAGCCTGCGCGTATTGCCCGCTGGCACCACCAAATCGAAGTGCGTCGGCAAGTCGACTGTTTCCTTCGCGATCGTACTTCTGGCGCTCGACGGCCACTGTCTTGTGTGCTTTTTCAAAAGCAGTCAAGCCCGCCTCGGGTGAGAGTTTCGGCTTTTTCACAGTGGTAGTCCATCCACTTGCCGCGTCGTCAAGCCGGGTAACGGCTTTTACTGTAGGTATGATGCCCAGAAGTCCTGCAAAAAGGGCCTGATTGGATGTCCCACCTAGAAAGGCCGAAGAGATTCCGTCAAGCCGGTACACAGACGCGGTCAAAAAGAGGGCAGCTTCCGCTGCTGCTACGCCGACTGCGAGACTGAGCCGACTGCTAATCGCCACCGCTTTTGTGCCCTGGACATTAGCCCGCAGCTCAGGAATTCCATCTGCCCACATCTTTTGCCCCAAAGCCGCGATTTTTGCGCGCTGGTTGAGATACTTGAGGGCCCTCTCGGTCTCTTCATAAGAGCAAACATCCGTATGCGCATATGCAGGCTGAAAAGCGGCTAAAGAAAGCGCGAGCAAACACGACATCTTCTTAAACAAACTCATATAAAGCCCTCTGGTTCAGAATAGAGCAAAGTTTATGCCTGCCGAATTCATCTAATATTCGTGCGCTATCACTCATTCAGAGGATCGGCGCTGGCGTATCTATTCTCAGCTGTCCAAACTCTAGACAGGGTTCGAGGTTCCCGGCCTTTCAGTTGACGACCTTAAGTGGGACAGATTTGGGTTGCGATTTTCGGGGGTTGTGGATTCTGGGTAGTGCAGCGAACCGGGAGTT
>MEPO01000016.1 GCA_001769805.1 Bdellovibrionales bacterium GWA1_52_35 | reverse complement strand
TACTTTTCGGGGTAATGGCCCTGATGTGTTAATCAGTGCCGGTCATCCATAGCTTCTTTCGCTTTCGCGTTTTTTAACCCGTTCTTTACGCGTTCGACAATTAACTCTCTTTCTAGTTGGGCAATCGCCGCAATCACCGTGAAAAATGCCCTTCCCATGGGCGAACTGGTCTCGATTCTCTCAGTGATCGAGATGAATTCTGAATCATATTTCTTCATCTCTTCGAGCGCAGTGAGCAGATGCGTGGTCGAACGGGCAAACCTCGAAAACGAATAACAGACAACTCCAGCAATCTGCCCAGAACGAACCGCCAACATCATTCGATCCAGCGAAGGTCTCGAAACTTTCGCCCCGCTGACATTCTCGTCGGTGAAAAGCTCATAGTCCGCTATTCCATTCTCCTCGCAGTGTTCCTTCAGCGCCCTGATCTGAGCTTCAAGCCCGGAATGCTGGTCCGCCGTACTTACGCGGGCATAAATCGCCCATCGGCGCTTCGCGCTCATTGAATCCTGAGACATACTTCCCCCTTTGGCCAAAGATCGACAATTTCGGAGTACGCTCAGATCTGGACAGTTTTCCCCTACCGATATCGTTCCGGATGATACCCCCTGCACGCTGACGATCCGAACAAACTTGGACACCCCCAATCCTGACTGGTAATTGCGACTCGGCGCAATTCGACCAGCCCTTTCATGACAAGATCGCCGTGGCCGGAAGCGACGGAAAGAACAATAGCTGTTGCGATGATTCCCACGATTTCATTTAAAGACGGGATGCTCATAGGTTCAGACCTCAGTACGTATAGTCTTTGACAATCTGGATTGGATGACTTCAGAGTCCGTAGCCAAATCGTAGCCAAAAATAGCCAACTCGGGTCATATGGCGTAATTTCGCGTAACGGACGGGTTCAGAGTCCCCTGATGGAATCGGATAAGTGCTGGATTTCTCGATGTTGATTTTACAATAAAAAAGCCCGGAGTCAGTGACCCGGGCTTGTTCTCATCGTTTTAAAATGGCGGGAGTGATGGGGCTCGAACCCACGGTCTTCGCCGTGACAGGGCGACGTTGTAACCAACTCAACTACACCCCCGCATCTCTAACAATGAGGTTAATTAATTAGTCGACTCAGTTTTTAAAGTCAACCCTAAGCTCCTCAGTCATACAAATAAGAGCAGAATAACGCTATGCAACAATTAGACATCCATCGAAGCGCCGCCGCGAATCCATTCACCCGTAATCCGGCAGGTCAGGAATGCCTTGATGAACCCGTCCAACTCACCTTCCAGCACCTTCTCTGCCGTCGAGACCGTGAAACCCGTGCGATGATCTTTCACCATTTTGTAAGGATGCAGAACGTACGAGCGGATCTGACTGCCCCAGGCGATGTCCATCTTGGAATCTTCAATCGCGGACTGCTTCTTGCGTTCTTCTTCCAGATGTCGTTCGTATAAACGCGAACGCAAGACCTTCATCGCCAGATCCTTGTTCTTGATCTGCGAGCGCTCCTGCTGGCAGGTCACAACGATGCCGCTGGGCCCGTGGGTCAGTCGCACGGCGGAATCCGTGGTATTGACCCCCTGCCCCCCCTTGCCGCCGGAACGGTAAACGTCAACCCGAATATCCGCGGGATTGAGAACCACTTCAAAATTATCGTCGATTTCGGGAGTGACAAAAACGCTCGTAAAAGACGTATGCCTGCGGGCATTCGAGTCAAAGGGCGAAATTCGCACCAGGCGATGCACCCCGGCTTCGGACTTCAGATTGCCATAGGCAAAAGACCCGCTGATGGTCAGCGTGGCACTTTTGATACCAGCTTCTTCACCAGACTGCGCGTCCATCAACTCGATTTTGAAACCTTTGTCCTGCGCCCAGCGCTGGTACATCCGGAGCAGCATCTGTGCCCAGTCCTGGGACTCCGTACCGCCGGCACCGGCATTGATGGTGACAATCGCGTTCAGCGGATCCTGCTCTTCGGAGAGCATTTTGCGGAACTCCGCCTCTTCAAACTGGGCTCCAAGCGACTGGACCATCTCGGAAACTTCAGACAGCGCCGATGGATCATTCTCTTCCTGGGATAGCTCAAAAAGTGTGAGAACATCGCTCAGCCCACGCTCGAGGTCCTCGAACTGCTTGACTTCGGCTTCCAGGCGCGACTTCTCAGCTGTCAGCGCCCGCGCCCGCTTATTGTCGGTCCAAAAGCCTTCTTGAGTGGATAAATCAGAAATTTCGTCGATCCGGCGTTTTTTGACCGCCAGGTCAAAGTGAACCTCGTAGAAACTCCAGCTTCTCGCTCATTTTTGCGAAGTGCTGGCGGATTTCGTGGAGAGCCAAGGTCGGTGCAGCTTTGGTGTTCATGATTCTTAGGAATTACCCGACGCGACCCGTTTAATCAAGCCTGACCTCGAAATCCGGGAAGGAAGCAGCTTCTTTTCGAAAAGCTCCATTTGCCGGGCCTGTCGCTCGCTCTGCTCGTGGTCAAAACCCAGCAGGTGCAGAACTCCATGCGTCACCAGGATCCTGAGTTCATCCCCTGGTTCAATCCCCTGCTCTTTGGCCTGCGCCTTCATCGTGGGAAGACAGATCACAAGCTCGCCCAGCATCCCCTGGGTTTTGAAAATCTCCGGGGCCTCGAAACTCAAAACATCCGTCGCATAATTTTTGCGCCGGTATTTCCGGTTCAGAGTCCTCATTTCAAGAGCTGAAATGATCCGCACGCCCACTTGCCAGCGCGGTTTGGGAGGAAGTCCTTTCAGCATTTCACGAGGGAGCGTCGTCGCCCGAACTTTCCGGACCAGGCCTGCCAAAACCCTTTCGGCCGCAGCCTGCCACTCTGCTTGATTCTTCGGAGTCGTTTTCATTGAATGCAGTCATTTTCCCCCAGAACCCCGAGCTCAGGCAAGCAATTAGGGGGTGAATATGATAGATTCACAGGCATGTCACAATCATCGCCGTCCGAGCTGGCAAATCTCATTGAAACTGTCCGAAAATTGCGCGCTCCCGACGGCTGCCCCTGGGATCGCGCCCAGACCCATCAGTCCATTCGTCAGTATCTGATCGAAGAGGCGTATGAGGTGCTCGATGTTCTGGATCAGATCGACTCCCCCGTGGCATTGAAAGATGAAAAACTCAAATACGTCTTCCGTGAGGAACTCGGAGATCTGCTCCTGCAGGTCCTGCTGCATGCGCAGATGGCGGATGAGGCGGGCTTCTTCAATTTTGAAGGTGTCGCAGCAGCACTCAATGAAAAGCTGATTCGACGTCATCCTCATGTCTTCGGGGAAGCTGCCAAAGCCGACAGCGAGGAAAGCGCCTTTCAAAGCTGGGAAAAAACCAAGGCCAAGGAGAAAGCCGCCAACCCCCGCGCCAGCGTTCTGGATGGAGTTCCGAAGGGCCTGCCGCTCCTGCAGCGAGCCGCGCGCGTGATGGAGAAAGTGACCAAGGTCGGATTTCAATGGAAAGACCTCAAAGGGCCGCTCGACAAGATCGATGAAGAGCTCCGGGAGTTCAAGACGGAAATCCTGGAATGTGAAAAATTGAACGAGCAGGTTTCTGCCGAAGCTCAAGACAAAGTTCGAAAGAAAGCAGAGCATGAACTGGGCGATGTTTTCTTTTCACTTTGTAATGTCGCGTACCTCACCAAGCTGAATCCGGAAGACGCGTTCCGCACTACCCTGAAACGCTTTGAAACCCGCTTTAAACACGTGGAACTCAGACTCAAGGAACAAGGCCGTACGCCCGACCAGTCGACGCTCGAAGAAATGGATCGCTACTGGGATGAGGCAAAACTGTTAGAGAAAAAGAAATGAGAAAAGGCCAGATCTCCAATCTCAGCACGCGCTCAGAGAACCCAGTCGAACTCTGGGGCTTGACGGGCGGAGTTGCTTCGGGAAAGTCGGCGGCTGCTCGTTTTTTTGCCGAACTCGGAATCGCGGTCATTGATGCTGATCAGATCGTGCGTGAACTTTCGGCACCCGCGGGGGCCGGTTACAACTTACTCCTTCAGCGTTTCGGCACCGCAGATCGCAAAGCACTCCGCGAGCTGATCTTCAAAGATCCTGCAGCCCGTCGCGATCTGGAAGCCATTCTTCATCCACTGGTCCAGGCAGAAACCTTGAACCGGACTCAGGCTCTGGCTGGCACAATCCCGGGACAGCGGACGCCGGTTATCTATGAAGCGGCCTTGCTGGTCGAAACCGGGCGCTACCGGACGATGAATGGCTTGATTGTGGTGGATTGCCCGCGCGAACTCCGCAAAAAGCGCCTGATGACTCGAGATGGCCATTCACCGGAACTCGCCGAGCAAATTCTGAATTCCCAGATTTCCGATGAGGAACGTCGTGCTGCGGCAACAGTCCTGCTGGAAAACCGGGGATCCCTTGAGGACCTTCGCGAAAAAGTGAAAGACTTTGTTCGCAACCAGGGCTGGCGCTGAACCTAGAGCTTTGCCGCCGTGCCGCGATTGATGGTTGCTTCAGCATGCTCGAGGGCAAGTTCCAGATTCCGGAGCTGCTGCTGCAGCGATTTTCGTTCCGCCGCGAATCGCCTGACCAGGCTCTCACCTTCATCTACTCGTGCCCGCTCTCGATCCAACTCAGACTGCAGGCACTTGACAGTCTCCAGGGCTTTTGCCCGCCCGGTTTGTGCTTCCTTCAGTTCAATCCGTAACTGCTCCAGCTCCAAAGAGGTCTTCCGCAGTTTGCCCTCTGTTTCGCAGAGAAGGCCTCTGAGGACCTTCTCATCATTGTCTCTTTGATATCCGGCTTTATAACTCGGCATTACGGAATTATTCCCGTTTCTGAGTGAACTGTCACCTCACTAATTTCGGTGCAAATCCCTCAACTTTGGAATCCTTTACAAAGCCTGGAGGCTCCCCTACTCTTGATCAATATTTTCATCCCTTACAGGAGCGCTTTGTGAAACCCAGAATTTTTCCCCTGATTCTCATCCCTGCCCTGCTGCTCACGGCATTTGGTACCTTGAGTGGCTGCAACCTCTTTGACCCCCTCGACAGCCCGAGCGGGGACGCGCAACTCCTGTCAGCGGCACGTGCCTTCTTTGACCAGGGCGATTTCGCACAAGCGGCAGAGATGTATGCCAAACTTTCTGGAGATAAGGCCGATGACGTGAATGCAGACTCGGCCTTTCGCATTCTGGATGAGAATGGTGCTTCGATGGGTCAGTTCATGATCGCCTTTGGCACCGGTCAAGGCAGCATGGGCACCGGTTTTACAAAACTCGCCGATGCTTTGATTTCCTCAAACGGTCCGGCCGGCAAGGCCAAACGTCTGGCGATTTTAACCGCATTTCAGAAAACAGACTTGATCCAGGATCCTGCCACTCGCGGCATGGTTCGCTTTGCAACGGCAGCTGCGATGGTTGCTGAGATTTTGGCGGAAGGAGCAAGTCCGACCGGGCTTGTGCCGAATGACATTGCGAATATTGCAGCAATTTGTATCGATGCAACTCCCCCTGGATGCGCCGGTAATGCCGCATGCCAAGGCAATTTGACCAAATTTGTTACCGGAACGAGTTTGGCTCGACTTCCAGCATCGGGAACTACATCCATGAGTGATGACAGTCCCTCGTTTTATGTCATGAACGCCGCACTCAGCGAAATTGACTTCGCTTTCACTAACGAAATTAAGGTTGGTGGCCGATTGGGCGGGGGCTTGCTCACGTTCTTAGGCATGTTGAATGATATTTTCCGTCTCGGGTTAGAAACTGATCCTGCAAATGCAAGCTGTGCTCGTCAAAGTCTACTTGCTCAAGGAATAGGTTCATCCAAATGAGAACAGCAAAAATGATCACGTTGAAAAAATCAATTTACCTGGTCTCCGTCCTGCTTCTCAGCAGTGTCCCGGCCCATGCCCTCGACCAGATCATCCGCCCTTATCAGAGCGTCCGCAGCTCCGCCATGGGTAGTGTCCGCATCACAACGGGTTTGTATGACGAAAATTTTTTCGGCAATCCGGCGCGCGTCACGGCGAATCCGAAATTTCGCTTCACCGTGCTCGATCCCACCATTGAAGTGAACAGTGGTGCGATCGGACGCGTGGGTGATTTCAGTTCCAGTGGCGATCCGATGCAGAAATTTGGCGATGCCATGGGGGACAATCATCACATCCGCATCCAGACCTCGATGCCTTCGATCTATTTCCCCGTCCGGAAAAACGGGAAAATGGCTTACGCTTTCGGTATCCTCACCAATACCCAAGCGGACTTGGATCTGCGGCGCAGCTTCCGCGTCTCTCCGCAAGGCGTGACGGATATCGGTCCTGCTCTGACCATCGGACGAAAATTCATGGACTCCGAAAGACTTTCGGTCGGCATGACGACACATTTCACCTATCGTATTTCAACTTCCGCCGAGCGCACGATGGCCCAGCTCCTGTCGAACTCCTCTTTTGCGACCAAAGACTACGGACACGACGGCTCGATGATCGATTTTGATCTCGGTGCCACCTATGTCATGCCTTGGGGCTTCAAAGGTTTCACGTATCATTCCGCATTGACGATCAACAATGCTCTGGGTGGCCGCTATTCAAACATGAAAGTTGCTCCTCTGAATACCGGCTCTCTTCCGGCCGAGCAGCCCAGAGCTTTCGGAATGGGGCTTTCAGCGCGCAAAGACGTCCTCGGTAAATTCACCAACTTCGTACTGGCCCTGGAATTCACTGATATCGGTAATAATACGAATGGCAGTATTTTCAGGACCGTGCACCTGGGCTCTGAAGCCCGTTACGGAGTTTTCCTCCCTCGTTTCGGAATCAATCAAGGTTATCTGACCGGTGGCATGGGCCTGGATCTTCGTTTTCTGACTTTTGAGTACGCCTACTCCACCGAAGAAATGTCTCTGAACGTGGGCGTGTTTCCCGATCATCGGCATACCTTCAAGTTGGCACTGCAGATCTAAAGCCTTGAAATTTCGACACTCTTTTATTGTTAAGTGCCTCAAGTTATATTCCTTGGTGGCGGTTATTAGCGCAGTGCATAATTATAACTGAGTTAGAGAACCCCCACCAAAGGAGTCACACATGTGGCAATCCCCAAACCAGCGGGTCCGAGCAATTGCCAATGCACGCAAACGCGAAAGAGATCGGCTATTGCAACCTCTGCATTTCCGCCGCGTGGAGGCTGAGCTGAAGCTTCTCACGGCAGGACAGGAGAACTCCCCCTCGATGCCGGTGCGGGTTATTTTAAATGACCTCTCACCCAAGGGCATGGGAATGTTCGTTGTTCAGAACCTGATTTCCGGCCAGGAAATACTGATCACCCTCAAAGAGCCCAAGGCCCTCACGATCAAAGCCAGAGTGATCGCCTGCCAGGAATACGAAAACGAAAGTCATATCCTCTCGCCAAAAACCTATCCGTACCGGATGGGTGTGCGCTTTATCTTCGACTCCCCTGAACAGGAGCAAGAGATCCAGGCCTTCTGCGACGAGATCAATCGCGATTATCTCTACGGCTCCAAAGCCGCGTAGCAAATCCGCTCAGCCGAGCAGTGAAGTCACTTCGTCCCAATGAGTCCGAAGCTTCGACTTCAGGCGGATGATCGCCTGCGTGTGGAGCTGGCTCACTCGCGATTCAGTCACGTCCAGGACGCGACCGATTTCCTTCAGATTCAAATCCTCATAATAGTAAAGCGAAAGAACCAGCCGCTGCTTCTCCGGCAATTCCCGGATCGCGTCGGCAATCATTCTTTTGATTGAGGCGAGAGTCACTTCACTGTAAGGAGTGGGAACCTTCGTTCCATTCTCTCCCATCCCGTGCAGGGAGCGCTTGTCCGCTTTTGAAAAGTTCAGAATGTCGTCGTACGAAAGCAGCGACACGCTTCGCACCTGATTGAGCAGGTCATGATACTCTTCCTGCGAAATTTTCAGCTCTTCACAGATTTCCTCATCCGTCGCCTGGCGGCCTTTGGTCTGCTCGATCTTGGAATAGCAGCGTTCAAGGACCTTCGCCTTCTCGCGGACCGAACGCGGCACCCAGTCCTGCGCGCGCAACTCATCGAGAATCGCGCCGCGAATCCGGAACTCAGCGTAAGTTTTAAATTTATTGTCACGCGAGGCATCGTATTTTTCGATAGCATCCATCAAGCCGATCACACCGGAACTCATCAGATCATCGAGCTCGATATTGGCCGGAAGGCGGGCCGCGATTTTCTGCGCGATGTACTTGATCAGCGGTGCGTACTCGTTGACCAATTTGTCACGCGTACTGTTGACCGGCGAGAAATCTTCCTTTACCAGCTGCGCTGTCTGCGAGGCTTCCTGCTCGAGTTCTTCGGCAATCTGCTTCTGCAGCTCCGCTTCCTCGCGCGCCGCAATTTCGGCAGCCTGGATTTCTTCCGCGGCCAGCTTGACCTCTTCCGGCGACAGAGTTTCCTTCCTCTCCGGCCTCTCTGGCTTCACTGGCTTCGCGGCCTTCGCCGCGGAGCCTTTCTCTTTCGCTGCTGATGCAGGCTTTTTCTTAGAGTCAGTCGACGAAGCTTTTGCGGACGACGTCCGATTCGCATCGCGATACTTCTGGATTCCTTGATTCAGCCTCATGCCTTCACCTCGCCAAGCAGTGTTCGCCAGAACCCTGCTAAATTCCCAGGCGCAATTCGCGCCGGTTCTTCCTGAAACCGACCCTGTCTCAGTGGTCTCTCGACCACCTTTCTCACCGACTTCGCGTCTCCAAGATTCAGATATTTTTCCTGCAATCTTTTGCTGAGCATTTCAACAGCCGCGTTCAATCGTGATTCCTGATTTAAGTTTACCAGAAATTCCGGTTTCCTCACGGTATGAAGAAATTTTTTCTCGCACAAAAAAAATCCAAGGTACTCTATTTCAGCGTCAATAAACCGTCCAAGCTTTGCCTTGAGCGCTGCATGAACTTTCCTCGCCTCCGCGGCAGTCGACACTTGTTTGACGATCAAATCAGTTCGCAAAACACCCGCAGTTTTACGAAGTTCCCTGATGATATAAACCGCTTCATCCAGTGACTCCGGTCCTGGACCGACGAGAAGCGTATTGGCCCGGGCCGGACCATAGAGTGAAACCGGTAAGAGCCCCACGCGACTGTAAGCTGTCACTAATATGACATCCACTGCGGGGTAGGAGCGCTCAAGTTCCAGAACCAGACGTCCCCTTCTCTCGGTTGAATCCGATCCGTTTGCATCAATCGGGGCAAACCAGGGGCCTTTCCCGGTTTGCGGCTGATTTTCTGACAAATCTTCAAAACTGGACTGCTCTGAAGCTTGCGCTCCGCCGTAATCCACCAGCAGCGCGCGAAAACCCGCCGCAGTAAACGAAAAACCCAAACCCGCCTGCAGCGCCCGTAAACCATCAAGGCAGTTGCCGGGTTCACCACACTCGGTCAGTGTGATGATGGAAGGCCCGCGGTTGTCACCGAATTCAGCCGGAACCCGCCCGTGCATCAGCTTTCTTAATGTCTCAGCTTGATCACTCAAAAAAATCACCTCAAATGTTCAGGATCAGGGATGCCACCCGCTCACGTGTCGCTTCCTCGATATCTTCCGGAACACGCTGGCCCGTCGTGAAATAGAGCAGAGGTAATTTCACTTTTTGGGAAACGTTGTAAATTGCTCCATAAATATTGGCTTCATCCAGCTTGGAAAGAATCAGGCCTTGGGGGTGAAAAAGTGAGAACCGGTTGGCCATGTCATAAAGTTCGGTGTCGCGTGTTGTCACCGAAAGAACGAGCTGGGTCCGGATATTCGGAATGGAACTCAGGGCGACATGCATTTCCTTGAGGGAATTTGGATCCCGCTGCGAACGACCGGTCGTATCGATCAGCACCAGATCAAGCCCCTTGAAATCCTGGAGTGCCGCCTTGAGATCATCCACGTTTCCCGCGGATCTGAACGGCACATTCATAATCTTAGCGTAGGTTCCCAGTTGGTCAAAAGCCGCAACTTTATAATTGTCGAGATTGATGAGGCCTACTTTAAGATTTCTCTTCAGAAGAGCTTCGCTTGCCATCTTCGCCACGGTCGTCGTTTTACCGACCCCCGTCGGCCCGACCAACGCGATGATCGCCGGTCCCGCTCCGGGCTGTGCGGTTTCGATTCCGTTGAGGGGAGAAAGGACTTCCGTGCTTTGCATGAGTTCAGCCGCGATTGAATCCGCGATCGCGTCCGGGTCCCCGGAGTTCTGGTTCCCCAGACCCGACGCCACCCGCTTGGCGAGCGTCAAAGCAAAACGCTTATCCACCCCGCTAATCACCAGCTGTTCAAAGGCATCCTGCAAAGCCGGCGTGGCCAGCGAAGCACTATTCATGAGCACCTGGGCGCCAGCGCCCATGGCGCCCTCGTCCTGCGTGTTTTTCATTTCCTGGAGCATGCGTTTGAGGTGCTGAAGCTCCTCTTCCATGCTCATTTTGGCGTCACCCAGAGCATTCATGCGGTTGGCAATCGCCGGTGTTGCCTGCGTGGTCTGCCTCTGATTCAGTGGTACGCTCTGCCTTTTTACGTCCTTCTGGTCGTCCGAGATATCGATATAGCGAGTTGCGGTAACCTTCACATTGCCGGAACTCACGGCCGAACTCATTGCCATCCGGTTCTGTGCACTCTGGGCCCGTTCTTTCTGGCGTTCCGCATATTTTTCGAACATTTCCGCCTGGCGACCCGCCGGCAGCTTCTTGATCTGCTCTCGGTTCGGCTCAGAGTTGCGGGTTTCGACAAAAATTTTCTTGTTCAACGAGCGCTCGGAAACCGCTGCGGTGATTTCCACGGACGGTTTGGACATCAACCCAAAGCCTCGCCGGTTCTTCTTCGTCTGCAAGATGATCGCCTCAGGACCCAGTTCCCGCTTGATTGTATCAAGCGCTTCCTGAATTGTAGGTGCTTCGAATTTCTTAACCTGCATATGACAACCTCACTGTTCCGAAAGACTTGACTTGAACATTGGACGTAATTTCATTGTGCGAAAGGACTACGATGTTCGGGATAAACCGATCGATCAGCGTTTTAAGGTGCGACCGGATCAAAGGTGAACAAAGAATCACCGCCTGATTGGATTGCGCTGCAAGCTCCATTGCCTGCTGATTGAGCTGCGCGATGAATTTCCGTACAAATTCGGGATCCAGCGAAAGCTGCTGCCCTTGATCCGTCTGGATAATCCCCGATGCCACGGTTTCTTCGATCGTCCGGTCCAGTGTGAGCAGATTGAGCTGCCCATCCGGCGCGACCAGCTTCTTGGTGATTGTCCGGGCCAGCGCTGTCCGGACACTCTCCGTCAGCATGGCAGGATCCTTCTGAATGGGAGCCGCATCAGCAAGCGCTTCCAGAATCGTACGCATATCCCGGATGGAAACACTTTCTTTGAGCAGGTTTTTCAGAACTTTCAGAATGCTTCCCAAAGGCAATAAATTCGGAACCAGATCCTCCACCACTTTGGGCGACGTCTGTTTATAGGCATCCAGCAGAGACTGAAGCTCCTGGCGGCCCAGCAGCTCGTAGGCATTCTGTCGGACCAGCTCCGTCAGGTGCGTGGCGATGACAGTTGAGAGATCCACAACCGTGTAACCGGCATAGGTGGCCTCTTCCTTCTGTTTAGCGGAAATCCACATCGCATCCAGCCCGAATGCGGGTTCTTTGGTCGGAATTCCGGAAACCGGCTCCATGACATTTCCGGGATCCATGGCCAGAAGCTGCCCGACCATCAGTGAACCGGAGCCCACCATCATACCCTTGAGAAGAACCTGGTAATCCCCGGGCTTCAGTTCAAGATTATCCCGAATACGCAGAGGCGGGACAATGATTCCAAGATCCAGCGCAAACTGCTTGCGGATATTGGAAATACGTTCCAGCAAATCGCCATTCTGTTCGGCGTCCACAATGTTGATGAGCCCGTAACCCACTTCGAGTTCGAGAAGATCGACCGGAAGGAGATTTTCGAGCTTTTCGACCGTAGGTTTGAGTTTGTCCTGCTGATCTTTTTTGATTTTATCAGTTTCGACCTGCTTTTCCTTGTTCATCAGATAGCGGGCACCGAACCCCAGGAACGCGGCGAGCGCAAGAAACGAGAAATGCGGCAATCCGGGGACCAGAGCCATCATGAACATGACTGCCGCTGCCGAAGCGATCGCCTTCGGTTTCTGAATAAGTTGTTTGGTGAACTCCTGGCTGTAATTATTGCTGGTAGCGGTACGCGTGACGATGATACCTGCCGCAGTCGAGATGATCAGGGCCGGTATCTGCGTCACAAGGCCATCGCCGATCGTGAGCAGGGTGAAAGTCTCCGCGGCGGCGCCGATTTCCATTCCCTTCTGGAGGGTACCGATGATGATGCCCCCGATGATGTTCACAAAAACAATCATGATTCCGGCGATTGCATCTCCGCGCACGAACTTGCTCGCGCCGTCCATGGCTCCGTAAAAATCAGCTTCACGCGCGATTTCTGAACGCCTTCTTCGGGACTCCTCTTCATTGATCACACCGGCATTCAGGTCCGCATCGATGGACATCTGTTTACCTGGCATCGCGTCCAAGGTGAACCGCGCGGCCACTTCAGCGACGCGTCCGGCGCCTTTGGTGATAACGATGAAGTTGATGATCACCAGAATGATGAAAATAACAACACCGACGGCGTAGTTACCGCCGACCACGAACTCTCCGAAAGAGCGAATCACCTCGCCCGCCGCGCCTGTTCCCTGTTCAGCTCCATAAAGCAGAATTCGGCGCGTGGTGGCTACATTCAGGGACAGCCGGAAAAGCGTTGTAATCAAAAGAAGTGAAGGGAAAATACTGAAATCGAGCGCGCGAGTGGCATACACCGAGGTCAAAAGCAGAACAACCGAAAGCGCGATGCCCAGTGAAAGCATCAGATCGATCAGGATGCTTGGCATCGGTATGACCATCACAGCCAGAATGGCGACGAGGCACGCCGCCAGGGTCAGATCCGCATTGCGTCCGAGCTTTGCCAAAAAATTGTCTTCCATGCTTTACAGATCCTCTCGGTTCGGGCGTTTGAGCCGGTAAACGTATGCCAGCACTTCAGCCACCGCCTGATACAGTGCGCGGGGAATGTACTGTCCAACTTTCACGGTCTTATAAAGTGTTCGGGCGAGCGGTACGTTCTCCACCAGGGGAATACCGGCATCGGCCGCGACTTTCTTGATTCTTTGCGCCAGGAAATCCGCGCCTTTGGCCACCACACGAGGCGCCGCCATTTTGTCTTTCTCGTAAACCACCGCGATCGCGATATGGGTCGGATTGGTGATGATCACGTGGGCTTTTTTCACCGCCTGCATCATCCGCCGACGCGCCATTTCCCGCTGAACAGACCTGATTCGGGCTTTGATCTGCGGATCACCGTCGCGTTCCTTGGCTTCTTGCTTGGCTTCCTGCTTGGTCATTCGCAGACCCTTGTTGTACTCATGTCTCTGCATCGCGAAATCTATTGCCGCAAAAACAAAGAGCACACTGATCAAGGCGAGAAATATGATTTTTGCCGATCGGGCGAAGGCAGCCAGAACCGTTACCGGCGCCTGCCCCACCTGGGCCGGTGAATTCAGGATCTCAGTTTTCAGCACCACATAGGCAATCAACAGAACCGTCAACGTCTTGAAAATCAGACGCAAGCCATCCATGGCGACCCGCTTGGAAACAAGCTTTTTGATTCCACTTAACGGGTTCACTTTTTCGAAGTTTGGCGAAATGGGATCAAAAGAAAATATGCTTCCCACCTGCGTGAAGCTGGCTGCGGCACCAGCAATAAATCCCGCAATTGAAACCGGCAGGCCAATCGCACCGATGATGTACAGCGCTTTCATGAAGAGGACCTTGGCCACAGAGGCATCACCCAAATTGGCCCGGGCCGAAAGATCCGTCCGGAATACCTCCTGCATGAACTCCGTGAGCTGACCTTGCATGCTTGGCGCCATGAGGTATGCCGTCACGCCGGCGGCCAGCAGGGCGGCCAGCGCAGAAAGCTCTCGACTCTGCGAAACCTGGCCTTTCTTGCGTTGCTCTTCAAGGCGATAAGGAGATATCTCTTCTGAGAGATCTTCCGGGGATCTGTCTTCCTGTTGCTCTGCCATGGCTCAGGTCCCCTTGGCCATGAGCAAAGTCACGGCCTCCATCCACTCCCCGATCTGTCCCAGGTAATTGGCAATCAATCCTTGAAATTCCGGAAGGCTCAAGAACAGGACACCCAAACCGATCAAACCGCTGGCGGCAAAAGACAGAACGAGAATATTCAGCTGTGGCATCGCTTTGCCAAGTACTCCGAAAACAACATTGACCGCGAAAAGTGAAATGGCAATGGGAGCCGCAAGCTCCATCCCGAAAGTGATCACACTCCCGCTCAACTGGATCAGCTTGTCGACGAACGCCGGGCCAAACCCGATATTCAGACTCCCCACGCCTACGACGCGATAGCTGTCGAGGGCCGCGCGCAACATGAGGTGATGACCATCCAAGACGAGAAAAATCAGCATCGCCAGAGTCATCTGCACCTGGGCAACCACTTGCGACTGCGACTCCTGATGTGAATCATACGTGCTGGCGATCGAGAAGCCCATGAAGCTTCCCATCAGATTGCCACCCATAAGAATCCCGTCGAACATGATCCGGGCAACAAATCCAAGAGCAAGCGCGAAGAGAACTTCGAGGGTGATCGTGCTGATAATACCGGAAGCACTCGCGCCCCAGACCAGGGCATCTCCCGGTTTCACCTGCCCGCTTGAAACCAATGCGGGAAATAAAGCGATTGTCACTACCAGAGCCAGCAGGACTTTCGTCTGACCGGGAACGGATTTGTCGCCGACAAAGGGCAGAATGGCAAACAGCACGCTGTAGCGGACAAGTACCGCGAAGAAGCTGAGCAATTCCTGCTGATTGAAGTTAAAAAGCGACATTGTTCTTTGCTACTCCTCTACCTGACAAGTTCCCCTGCACTCCCGAGCACTTGAATTGTGTACTGCTGAATCATGTCGAGCATCCAGGGAGCCATCACAACCAGGACGAGAATCACTGCGATCATTTTGGGAATGAATGTGAGAGTGGCTTCATTGATCTGCGTGATCGCCTGCAACAAGCTGACAAGCATACCGATCACCATCGCTGCCAGAAGAAGAGGACCGGCCAGCATCATCATCGTCTTGATGGCTTCTGAGCCCAGGGTCATGACCATTTCTTCACTCACAAATCATCTCCTTCATCCGAAACTCTTCATCAAACTGCCCACAACCAGTTCCCAGCCATCCACCAGCACGAAGAGCAGCAGCTTGAATGGCAGAGAAATCACGGCGGGCGGAACCATCATCATACCCATCGCCATCAGAACACTTGCGACGACCATATCCAGCACGAGAAACGGCAGATAAAGCATGAATCCGATCTGAAACGCGGTCTTCAACTCGCTGATCACGAAAGCCGGAACCAGAACATAGGTTGCGACATCATCCCGGTTCTTCGGCTTGGCCTCTTTGGAAAGCGTCAGAAAGAGCTCGAGATCCTTTTCGCGCGTTTGCGAGAACATGAACTCCCTGAACGGGGCTTCGGCCCGATCAAAAGCGGTCTTCTGATCGATCTTTTCAGCCAGGAACGGCTCAATTGCATTGACGTTGACAGCCTTGAACGTCGGAGCCATCACGAAGAACGAAAGAAAAAGTGAAAGACCCACAATCAGCTGATTCGGCGGCATCTGCTGGGTTCCAAGTGCCTGGCGGACAAAACTCAGAACGACAACAATGCGAGTAAACGAGGTCATCATGATGAGAATCGCGGGTGCCAGAGTCAAGACCGTCAGCATCATCACAATGCGCAGAACGGAAACCAGGTCCGAGGGCTTCTGACTGTTCGCAAAAGACAGACTGAGTGAAGGAAGGGTCAACCCAGATGTTCCGGGAATATAGGCGCCTCCACCACTCTCCGCGAAAGCGGGAGTCAGACAGCAAACGAAGGTCCCGAGCATGACGATTCCACTCCAGAGTGCTGCGCGTGATTGGCCGAGAGTCCTCATAATTGTTTCAAACCCTCCAGCCGATTGCGAATCTGAGCTCGAACACTGTTGGGTGCGGCGGTGGCTCTGGAAGCCGTACTCTTCAAAGCGGAATGATTCACGGCCGCGCTGTAGGTGGCCGGTTTCGAAGCCTCAGAATCCAGGAATTTCGCGAAAATATCGGAATCCGAATTCTGTGCGGGTGCAGCAACCTGTTTGAAGGAAGGCGTGTTCACAGGATTGGCTTTCGGCATCGCTATCGCCGGCGTCGTATTACCGGACACTCCCATCAGGCCGAGATCCTCAAGTTCTGATAAATCCAGCCCGGAGACGGAATCTGCCGGCTGGTTCAACTGGGCGATCAGATTGATGGACTCATTGGCAATACCCAGAACCAGCATTCTTCCGGCGATCTTGACGACAGCAATGCTTTTCTTCGGACCCAGGTGATGAGTCGAAAGGACCTCGATCATTTTCTTCTTGCCGATGCTGCTCTTGGCAAGCTTGCTCAAAGCCGAATTGCCCTTCAGCAATTTTTTGAACCCGATCAGGCACGCCAGAAGAACACCGATGATCAACCCCAGTTTACCCATGACTCGCAGGGGACTCATCATCGGCTTGGCGCCTCCGCCGAGCGGCCGGGCTGCTTGCGTCTGAGCTTTTTCGGCCGGTTTTGATGCGACCGACTTTTCCACGATCAGCTTTTCGGCCGGTTTATTATCAGATTTCAGGACACGTTCAAGCAGGGAGCGCTGCTCCGAATCGAGATCCGGGGCAACTTTCGGCGCTGCTTTGGGTGCGGCCTTGGTGATCACGATTTTATCGGAGGCCGGGGCCTTCTTGACCGCAGCTGCTGCCGCAGTCGCGGAATTGACCAGTCCGTCATCAAAGCGCACCGTCAGGATGCTTCCATTGGGGATGATCTTCACGTGATCTTTGAATGCCTCCGCCTTGCCTTTCACCGTCAGACGGCAGCGAACCAGCTTCGGGGCATATTGGTAAGCAAAGATCTTACTGAGGATCGGTCCATTGATGGAGGAGATCTTGGCAGGATAAACCGCCGTATCCGTCAGACTGATCTGGATGATGTCATTGAAAAACTCGGTCCGCAGCTGGTTCTTATTCACCTTGCCATCAAAAAGTATATCAACCTGCGAACCATCGCTAACCTGAACCTGTTTCAGACCCAGCAGGTTTGCCTGTGCCGGTCCGGCGAGCAGCAGGGCCGCTCCGAGCACCACCGCACCTAATTTGAATCGTCCTTGAGTTTCCATTTTTCGCCTTCCTTGGCAAATGAACGAACAGAACTATTTAAGTCGGGACTATTTCAACTGCTCGATCCGTTCAACCGGCGAGATGATATCGGTAAGACGGACGCCAAATTTCTCATTCACCACAACGACTTCTCCGCGTGCGATGAGCTTCTCATTCACGAGAACCTCGAGTGGTTCACCGGCAAATTTCGATAGTTCGATCACCGAACCCTGGGCCAGCTGCAGAATATCCCGGATCGCCATCTTCGATCGCCCGAGCTCAACAGTCACTTTGAGCGGAATATCAAGAATGAAATCCAAAGACTGCACCGGCTGCCCCGATACCGCCGCCCGGATTGCGTTTGCGGCTGCAGGTGCGGCCGGCGCGTCCATCGATGTTGATTGCGAACCTGCGGAAGCCAGCGCGGCTCCGATGTCACCCATATTGATATCGCCCAGTGGGGATGCTGCTTGATCGTTCATAATTTCTCCTGATTCCTATTCACTGTCCGGAACTCTTGTGATTTGAACCGCCCGATTTCCGCGGGAGATCCCAAACACCGATTTGAATTTACCTACACCTTCAACGAGGATGTCCAACTCTCCATCCGCATTCTGCGACAGAGGAATGATATCCCCCACACTCAAATTCACCAGATCTCCCACTGTGATATTCGCCGAACCCAGGTTCACGCGGATATCCGCCTCGGTATTGCGGAGATGTTCTTCCATTTTTGCCGTCCATTCCTTGTCCACCCGGTCGGATTCCGTCTGGAACGAGGCATTCAACTTGTTCTTGATCGGTTCAATCGTCGAATACGGGATAACCAGAGCGATCGTGCCGCTTGCATTCTCCAGCTCCACTTCGAAAGTGGTGGAAATAATCACATCCGAAGGAGGAACCACACCGACGAACTGGGGATTCACTTCCGTCCTGAGGAAAGAGATGTCCGCCTTGTGAACCGGCGCCCAGGCCTCCTCAAGATCCCGAATCGCGAGATCCATCACCTTGCGCATGATCGAAAGTTCGATCCGCGTAAATTCCTTGCCTTCAATCTTCGTATAAGGACGATCAGTACCACCGAAAAAACTGTCCACCAGCGCATAAGCCAGCTTGGATTCAAATACGAGCAGCGCGGGTCCATGAAGACTTTCGAAACGCATGATGCACATGCAGCTCGGGATCGGGAGCGTATTGACGAATTCCCCAAATTTCAGGAGATCGGTGGAAATAATGCTGATTGTGGCAATTTTGCGCAAGGAATTCGAAAGGGACATGCGATAGAGCCGAATGAAGCGCTCGTAAATGATATCAAGCGTCGGCATTCTCCCGCGAATGACCCGGTCCTGGTTGGTGAGATCATAAGGAGTGACCTCCAGATCGGCACCAAAAGCGCCCGCGACGGTTGCACCGTCACCTCCTGAAAGGCCTTCCGGCGCACCTCCGCCAAAAGCAGCTACCGGATCCGCAGCCGCGCCGGGAGTACTCTCGACAGAGCCATCCACCACTGCACTGAGCAGCGCATCGACTTCTGATTGGGTTAGTACCTGGTTCATGCCTTCCTAGCCTTCCCATTTAAGCGGGCATCTTGCCCGCACCAATCACACACCTACTCCGGAGACCTAAGTGGTCATCGCAAAGCTGGTGAAAAAGACGCCCTTTACTTTTCCCGTCATGAGAAAAGTATTGATCGCCGTTCTGATTTCATCTTTCAGGTAATCACGCCCCTCCGCAGTAGCCAAATCGGCAGGGCGTTTGCTGTTGAACAGATCAATAATCACGTTTCGGACCTGGGGCATCTTCAGATTGACTTCTGCCTCAGAATCCTCACTGGGTACTTCTAACGATATGTTTACACGGACAAATTTTGGATTAACACTTCCAGGCGTTGCGAGATTGACGGTGAACTGCTCGAGCGTCACCATTTTGCCAAAATCGGAGGCCCTCTTCTTGGCTCCCTCTCCCGGCTTTCCTCCACCAGGAGCGCCTTCCTTGTCAGCGCCTTCCGCACTGCCTTCATTAGCCGCGGAGGCGGTGGAAATGTCATTAACTGAGGAATGTTTCTTTTCTTTTTGGAAAGAGATGAACAAGATTGCGATCATAGCCAGAGTCACCAGGATATTGACCCCGGTCAGCGCGAGCACAAGTTTGCTTCCACCGCCGGATGAACCGCCGGATGAGATCTCCTGTGAATCCCTATTATCTTCTGATGACGCTGCAGCCATGAACGGCAATCCCCCCTGCTCGACTACTCTATTGTGCAATGCGAGTGCCAGAGGAGGCAAGATCGTTCTGTTTGTTAGGCAAGAAATATGCGGTTTTATAGCCTTTTTATCGGCAATTTTTTACCGGGAAAAAAGAGCCCTCAGGGTGCCGTCAAACCTCTGACGGATTATTGACGGCACCCGAGGCTGAATTCAGCTTACTTCTTCAGGTTGATCACTTCCTGCATGAGCTCGTCAGCCGTGCTGACGACTTTGCTGTTCGCCTGGAAGCTGCGTTGCGCGGTCATCAGATTGATGAACTCGCTGGCAATATCCGTGGTCGAGGATTCAAGCGTCTTTGAAGAGACGCGGCCGCGGCCACCGCTGGAAGGAGCCCCGATCGTTGCCTGTCCGGAGAGCCGGCTTTCACGGAAACGGTTCTGACCGCTCTTGAAGAGGCCTTCCGGATTTTCGAATTTCGCAAGCGCGATCTGCGCAAGGTTAACGGTCTGACCGTTGCTGTAGATTGCGGCTAGATTACCATCATCATTGAAGGTCAGGCCAGCCAGCGTGCCGGCGGTGTACCCATCCTGCAAGGTCTTGTACGTTTCAGAAGCGGTACCATACTGCGTGACCGAGAGACCGGTGCCGCCCTTGGATTTGTCATCACCGAAATTGAAAGTGATCGCCTGATCCGGAAGAGCGCCCTTATTGAAGTTGAAGGACGATTTGTCAGTCTTCTGCTCCTTCAACCGGCCGTCATTGTCGAAAATCAAGCGGCCGCGTGCCTGCTCAACCAATTGATCGCGCTTCCCGCCGACAATTTCATCACCCTTGGCCATGGCTCTCCAGGTCCAGGTGCCATCATCGGTCTTGTTGAAATAACAGGTCACGACGTGCGGTGTGCCGGCAGTGTCATAAACGGTGACACCGGTCGCGAACTGGGAAGTCTGATCCGGCCTGGCGGGGTCGAACTCCATCGACTTGTCGGCGCGCAGATCCAGGTTCATGAAAAGTTGAACTTCTTTTGTGTTTTTGGCATCGACGACCGTGCGATCCACGCTGATGGCACCCATCTTGGAATTGATCTTGCCGTTTTCGTCAGCCTGGAAACCCTGGACATGATAGCCGTCGGAATTGATGAGCTTGCCGTCTTTATCAAAATGAAAAGAACCGTTGCGGCTGAAGCTGCGACCTTCCACACCGTCCACGACGAAGAAGCCGTCACCAGTAATCGCCAGGTCCGTCGGGTTTTCAGTCTGAGTGATGGAGCCCTGGGAAAAAATCGGATTCACTGCGGAAAGCCGGGTACCGCGACCGATCTGGTTTCCACCGAGCAAACCTTTGAGGGATTTTGCGATAACGTCTTGGAATTCCGGGCGGCTGACTTTAAATCCAGTCGTATTGGCGTTTGCGATGTTATCGCCGTAGATTCCAAGGGCTTCGCCCTGACCAGTTAAACCAGTAATACCCGTGTACATCGAAGAAAGAATACCCATAAGGACGCCTCCATGCGTTTCAGTTGTAGTTCCAGCCCGTCAATCATTCGGGGCCGGTAGGCTTCCCTTTTGGGTCCAGCCTAGTTAGTTCAGGTGACCTTCAGTCACTTTGAACAGTTGCTTCATCACTTTGTTAAACGATCACTGCTCCATCGATATTCGTGAATACGTTGCCGGCCAGAGAAGCTCTGTCCATCGCGGTAATCACGGTGCGATTTCTTGCGCTCACGATCAATGCTGCATCATTCGTCAGCACCAAGGTGTCATCCAGCCCTTTTGCTTCCGCTCTCGTCACGGCCTCACTGACCCTGCTCATGGTCGCCGCGTCCAGCGTGATCTTCCGGTCTTTCAATCTCTGCGAAGCATGTGCTGAAAATTTCAGCGGCTGCTGCACCTGATCGAGATCCGGCTTTTCCGGCGTCTTGTTCAAAGCCTTTTCAAAGACTTTGCCGAATTCGCCTGGAACCCCCTCCTTGGATTTTGGCAACCGGTCAGATTGGCTTATCCCAGACTGACCCGGCAGCGAGGTTACATTTGGATACAGAAATGTTCCGCTACTCATCTTGATTCACCTCCCCTCGTGGGGCTTCGTCATTATCCTGAAGCCCGTTTGGAAATCCCTTTTCTTCCGCTCGAGCAGGATCAATTGCTCCGGCAGCGGGCTGATTTGCTGGCGCTTGTTGCTGATAACGGGCCAGCGCACTTCTCACTTCCGGACTCGCCTGGGCCGGATCCAAGCCGGTGGAACCCACGCCTTTCTGGAAAGTGAAAAAATTGGGTGCCGCATTTGCCTGCGGGACTGCGGCATTCTGTGGAATCGAAGGCGCCGGTCCGGCTCCATCGGATTCGACGCGTACAATGTTTTTCAACGTAATTTTTTCCTGCTTCCGTGCATCGCCAATCAGGAATACCGGCTCTGCTCCTTCAAAACTGACGCCTACAATGCGGGACTGGGACTGTCGGCTGCAATCGATGGACTGGCCGTTTTCATCCTTGGCTTCAATATGAAGCGTATAGGTCCCGGCTTTCGCGGGCAGAGTATTGGTTTTATTTCCATCCCAGGCAACAGAGTTCTCGCCGGCCTTGAGCGAACCAAGCTCTTTTCCGAAAACGGCTTCACCGTTCTCGGCGACCACGGTCACATTGACGGCACTCGCATTTTTCGGGAGTACGAAAGAAAGCGCTTCGCTCGTGTT
Organism: Bdellovibrionales bacterium GWA1_52_35; assembly: GCA_001769805.1. Taxonomy (GTDB): domain Bacteria; phylum Bdellovibrionota; class UBA1018; order UBA1018; family UBA1018; genus GWA1-52-35. The sequence goes on along the minus strand of MEPO01000016.1, from coordinate 91,028 downwards.
CTCGGTATGCGGGAAACGTTCCCGATCCACGGTGACCACCTTGCCAATCATGTTCGTCATGGCCAGACGCTCAAGCGGCGAATTCTGCTGGGTCATTTTTCCGATATTCTGGTTGATGTTCTGCAACTGTTCGACCGAGGCGAACTGCGCCATCTGCGCCGCCATCTGGTCCGGCTTGAAAGGACTCGTCGGATCCTGATGCCGCATTTGCGTGATCATGATCTTCAGGAAATCATCTTTTCCGAGGGTCTTTTTTATCTCGCGCGGTTTTTCCGATTTCGCGCCATATTTTGCTTGCAGTTCCTGATAAATTTCTCCGAACTTCGGCGCGGTCGAAGTTTCCTTGTCAGCAGCGCGTATCGCGGCTCCCGTGTTCATCGCGACACCAGCCGAAGCAAAATCTGCGGAATTCACCGCGGAATTTGCGCTATTCACTGGGTTTTTTGCACCTGCCGCGTTCAACATTTGTTTCCCCTGCTACAATTCTAACTTACTTTTTTTCGAGAAGCGCCGGGAATTATTTGCCCGGCGCTTCCCGCATTCACAGGACGTTCAGGTTTACGCCATGACGTCCAAACGACCACTGCCTGCTGTACTTGCATATCCAGAATTTGATCCGGCGGCCTGCCCGACTGGCCCTGCGGCACGACGGGACACCCCGCGGCTCCTGCCGGTATTCGAGACTGAGGTCATATCGGAATCGATATTATCCCAGCGCCCCGAACCACCGCTTTGGTTACCGAGTTGCCCTTGCTGATTCATATTCTGGCCCAGCAGATTCGACGAATCGAAATTCTGCTGGCCTTTTGCCTGTTGCTCCTGACCCCGGTCCAGATCACTTCCAGAGAACTGCCCAGCGAGCTGCGAAGAAGCAGCCACTGTCAGATCCACCTTTCCGAGACTCAGGTTCTGCGATGCCAGACTATCCTTGAGATGACTCATCGTCTCCTCAATGATCTTCCGGGACCGCTCGTCGGACGCCTGAATCTGGAGTCCAACGCTATTACCTGAAGTCACAACCTTGAGATGCAGCTCACCCAGATTTTCTGGTTTCAGCCGGATCCGGATTTCGCCGCCCCCCTGGGCTTTGAGTTCGCGAATCCCACTGCTCAGGCCAAGCAGGGCTTCTGAAGAAAGACGGTTTTCGGTCATCCTCCCCTGAGTGACGTGGCCGGTGATTTCTTTCGGCCTCGGCATTCCCATGGGACGTGACAACTGGGAATTGTGTAAAGCCTGCTGCGCTCCGACATCGAGTCCGGCTTGCGCCGCCAACGAATTGCGGAACTCCGCCTTTTTCACCTTTTCCAGACCACCACCGCCTTCGATCACCCGCAGCTTTGTGCTCTGCACGGGTGAACCCTGCTGTTTCCGGTCGCCTTGCTCTCTCTGCTCTCCCTGGTTTCCGCTCGAACTGCCATAATCGGCAGTTTTGCCGGATTCCTCACGAACCGCGTTCAAGGTTGATAGGAATTCCGCACCGGAAAGCGCCGAAGCGCCGCCCGATACCTGGTTGCCTTTCAGCTGCACGGGTCCCTGGGAGTTCGGTTGCATACCTATAGTGAACTCTGAAATTTCGGTTGCGTTTTCAGCACCACCCCTCATGAGCTGAGAAACCGACGCAGCCTGGGTCGCACCGGTTTCCGGTCCGCCCGCTGACTGCAGCTTCTCAGCCTTTCCCGAAGCTTCCGCTCCGCTGGCTTTCTTTGCAGATGCAATCATCTGCTCGAGTTGGGCCAGCATCTGCTGCGGGTTTTCTTTTGAAGAAGAAAGCAACGGCTGAATTGCCGCGCCTTCCATGCGATCTTCAAATACCCACTCCTTGCTCCAGGGTTTGAGTCCAGCGATTGCTGCTGCAGTATTCAAACTGGCAGCCGCTTTCAAAGTTCCTGTCGACCGTTCGACGTTTCCTGAATAGGTCTGGGAGTTCACCGCTTTTGCCTGCATTGGCAAGGCTGCTTTCCCAAACGTAACTATCCCGCTCACGTTTTCCGGTCCTTCTTTTGACTTCTCGATGTCAACTCCCTTGCGCTCGCTCTGTTCCACAGGTGCTCCCGGAGCTTCCAACTGAAGACTCGGAAGTGCCTGGGGCTCGCTACGCAGAGGAATAGCTGCCTGAAGAAGCTCGTTGCCAAAGGCAGCTTCCTGTTCATTAACCGCTTTTTTCTCTTTGCGCATCTCGCCGGGGCGGCGTTCGAGGGCCGACATCAGATTAGGACTGTTTACATTGTTGATATTCATAATTTTTCACCTCCCTTCTTGGGATCCTTTTTCAGGATCAATGTGGTCTCGTCCGCGTCATCCGACACGGCTCCGGACCGCTTCCCAGCGGCCTCTTTGGCCCGGACCACTCCGGCCATCAATTCTGTCAAACGGGCGGAGCGCTTCGGCTCCATGATATTCATGATCTTCGCAAGTTTCGGTGTGGCGATTCTGGCCATCGTCGCAACGGCAAGGGCCTCGTCCAGCCCGACTATCAGGGCGGAGGCCGCTTTGGGACTCATGGTCTCCAACGTTTCGACCAGCTTTGCGACGCGGACTTCGTTCTCCTGCTGACGACTGGCATCGTCTTTCCCGAGATCACTGCGAAGCGCTTCGAATTTCCGGAACTCCTCGTTCAGAGCAGCTTCACGCGCCTTGAGTTCACTTTCCCGCGCCCCGAGATCTTTCATCCGACTGGCCCAGCTCTCACGCTGTTTGCGCAGGTCCTCGAGAGCGGCTTCATCCACCAGACAGCTCCCATCGCGAGGAGACTCCTGTATGACCTCGGCGACAATCTCCGATGGCGAGGGCGAAGGCGATGAACTTTCGTCAGTAGCACCTGCCCCGGGTGCCCCAGCACCGGCTAAAAAAAGCATTCCACCGACGATCAGAAAAAATGCTGCAAACTTGGTGAATTTGCTCATGCGACTTTTTCCTTCAGGCGATCACGCATGATCACCATATCATCCAGGAGTTTCTGCTCCCGCTTGGCCTGGGCCCGGCGGAATTCCTTGTATTCCTTTTCGTAAACCAGCTCGAGCATTTTTGTCTGGCGCCGGGCATGCAGATAAATGCGCAACGCTTTTTCGACGACCCGGGTGGCCCGCGCGATATCGCGTTCGGCGTGAAGAATTCGTTGTTTCGTGCCCGTGATGAAATCCTGTTCCATCTGGAACGGCAGAATGGTCATGGGAGAAGCTCCCATATTTTCTCGGCGAATCAAGGCATTTTCGAGTTCTTTTTGTAATTGTGCTTTTCTCGCCACCTCGGCCTGATACGCACTTTGCGCGGCTCCGAGATTCCTGAGTGCATCTTCTTCGCGGTTCTTGCGAAGCTTCAGGATAGTTTCGAATTTGAATTTGAACTTGGCCATCTAAGACAAGCTTGGGCTCTTCCGGGATTGCTTGCTAGACTGAATCTTTTTCCTATCGGCAAGGACGCTTGATGGCTTAAGAGGGAATATTTTGCCGCCTGCAGAAAACCCTAAATCCTCAGCGCCTGCGGCCCTTGCTGGGTCTGCTGCTGAGCCTGTTGTGCCGCCGTTGCGGCTTCGATACTTCGGACAATACCGTGCATCGCCGCGAGCGTATCGGAGTAAGAAGCGGTTTCGGTGATTTCCTGGCGCAAAAAAGCGTTGATCCGCTCGATCCCGAAGATGGCTTGATCGATCTTCAGATTACTGCCACGGACATAGGCGCCAACGTTGATCAGATCTTCGGCCTGCGCATATGCCGCCAGCCATTCCCGGATCATGGATGACCACTTGAGATGATCCTTGTCGATCACTGAACGCATTACGCGGCTGGCGCTCTGAAGCACGTCCACAGCCGGAAAATGATTGCGCTGTGCTATTTTACGCGAAAGCACGATATGCCCGTCCAGAATCGACCGGACTGCATCCGCAATCGGATCATCCATGTCATCGCCTTCAACAAGAACGGTGAACAAGCCGGTGATACTCCCCTTCTTGGGCGCCATTCCCGCACGTTCCAGCAATTTTGGAAGAGTGGAGAAAACACTCGGCGTATAGCCTTTGGAGGCGGGAGGTTCACCCATGGCGAGTCCGATTTCCCGCTGAGCCATTGCAAAACGGGTGACCGAATCCATCAGCATCAGGACATCTTTGGATTGATCGCGGAAATATTCGGCAATTGTCATCGCGAGAAATGCGCCGCGCATGCGCAGGAGGGGAGATTTGTCGGAAGTCGAAACCACCACCACGGTGCGAGCCATGGCTTCAGGACCGAGATCCCGCTCAATGAATTCCCGGACTTCCCTGCCACGTTCCCCAATCAGGGCGATCACGTTGATATCCGCGGCCGTATGCCGGGCCATCATTCCGAGCAAGACGGATTTGCCGACGCCCGAACCGGCCATGATCCCGACGCGCTGACCCTTGCCGGTGGTCAACAAACCATTGACCGAACGAATTCCCAGGTCCAGCGGCTCCGTGATCATTTCCCGCTCAAGCGGATGGGAAGGAACGTTGTAAAGGGGGCGTTCTTCTTTCCAGTGCCCCGTGGGATTCAAAGGTCCTTTGCCGTCCAAGGGCTGCCCGCGGCCGTCGATCACGCGGCCCAGTAAAAAATCGCCTACCGGTACGGCAGAATTCCGCTTTTTTAAAACAACCAGACTGTCGTTGTTGATGCCAGCCGCATCTTCAAAAGGCATCAGCAGTACGCGTTTGTCACGAAAGCCGATCACCTCCGCATCCACGCCGAATTCGGCCTGGGAGTCGCTCGAGGGACTGATCCGACAGAGGCTGCCAACCGCGGCGCCCGGAAGATGGGCTTCAAAGATCAGACCCAGCGATTTGGTGACTTTGCCAGCTTCATGATAAAGCAGAGCGTGCCGCAACTTTTCATCATACGAAGTGGGATCCACTTTCCAGGTCACGATTTCTGCACCGCCTCTCCCATGCCTTTCGGACCCATGAGAGATTCGTACAGCCCTTCGAGTTGCCGGTCCACACTTGCGTCGATGGCGTTCCATTCGGTTTCAACAACACAACCCCCGAACTGAATCTGGTTGGAAACCTGGATGTTCAAGTTTTTCAAAGTGCCCAGAGATTTCTCCAGGCCCTCTTTGAGCATGCCTGCCGTTTCGGCATCTCTTTCACTTATCCGGATCGTGATATTTTCCCGGACACCCACGCGCTCGATCAAGTCCTTGGCCAGGCGCTGGACATATTCCCGGTCCACGGCGAGTTCTTTGAGCAGCAACATCCGTGAGATTTTGTAAATGAGTTCGATCAAGAAGCGTTCATTGCCGAGAAAGATCTGTTCTTTAGCGGATTCCACGGCTTCGAGAACCTGTGTAAAGCTCTCGAGTCGCTGCGCTCCCGCCTCCTGAAATTTCGCAAATGCCTCTTCATGGCCCTTCTTCATTCCGTCACGGTAGCCTACCGCGATCGCCTCGGCCTTAGCCTCCTCCGCTAATTTCAGAACCCTTGCCCGGACTTTTTCATCAATGACCCGGCGTTCTTCTTCTTCGACCGCCAGAGGGTCGCGGAGCAAGGGGCTCAAGGAAAAGCGCGCGTCTTTCGTGGCGCGGGCCACGCGTTCTGCATCCGTTGCGGCCAGAGAGCCGTATTTGGCTTTTATTTCGGAATACTTCCCGACGCCTTGACTCAAGGCTTTGTACTCAAACCCCTGGATCGAAGGCTCCGTGGCGCCATTGATCTTGACGATCTTGGCCTTCTCCGTGACTTTGCCTTCGTTTTTGATTCCGAAATCATTGGGTTTGAAATGCGACATGACTCCCCTATCCCGTATTTTTCAACTCAGACCAGTGCATCCGCTTCACCACCACGACTGATGATGATCTTACCTTCCGCTTCAAGCCGCTTGGCCACATTGACAATTTCCTGCTGGGCCGCTTCCACGTCCGACAGACGCTGTGGCCCAAGGGTCTCGAGATCTTCGCGCAGCAGCTCGGCCGCGCGTTTTGAAATATTCCGGAAGATCTTGTCTTTGATTTCCTCCGGCGCTGTCTTGAGAGCGACAACGAGCTTTGTATTGTCGACTTCCTTGAGCAGCTGCTGCATGCCGCGGTCGTCGATGAAAACGATGTCCTCGAAAACGAACATGAGTTTGCGGATTTCTTCGGCCAGTTGAGGGTCCTTTTCCTCGACCCGGGCCATGATGTTCTGCTCGCTCGATTTGTCCATGACATTGAGCATTTCGGCGATCGGTCCGACACCCCCGAGCTGTTGCGTGTCGATCGAACCGAGGGTCGCGAGTTCCTGCTTGAGGACATCGTCGACCTGCGCGATGAGGTTCGGCGAAATGAAGTCGAGGTTGGCGATACGAAGAACGACTTCCGTCTGAATCGCTTCGGGAAGCCGCTTGAGGACTTCCGTCTTCTTGTTCGGGTCCAGATGGGCCAGAATAAGCGCAACGGTTTGCGGATGTTCGTTGACCAGGAAGTTCGAAAGAGTGCGTGGATCGACCAGCTCCAAAGCTTCGAGAGTGCGACTCCCCTCCACAACCGAGAGTTGACCGAGAACCGTTTTGGCCCGATCTTCGCCCAAAGTCTGAAGTACAAAATCGCGCCCCTGGGCATGACCGAAGATCAGATTCTCTTCTTCCGCGATTTCGGTGTAAAAAGACTCGAGAACCTGTTTCACCACAGGAATCGGCACTTTGGTCACCTGCCCCATGGCACTGACCAGCCGTTTGACGTCATTATCACGCATTTTTTTGAAAATCTGCGCGGTCACCTGGTTTCCCAGCACGTTCAGAAGAAGCGCTGACCTTTCCAGTCCGCTCATTTCTTCAAAGTTTTCGTGTGCCATGGTCATGCTCTCCTGAAGTTTCCAAATTCTGCGACTTACGCCGAAGCAGGTGCTGCTTTCCCTTTTCCGCCTTCTTCGTCTTTATCCTTCTTGCGATTATCAACGTGCATCCACTCCTTGACGATCAAGGCGGCCTTATGCGGATTGGCATCGACCAGGGTCACCACTTTCTCGCGGATCATCTCGCCTTCAGTCTTTTCCGGGTCCATCTTTTCAGGGATGATTGGTACCGCATCTTCGAGGCCTGGCAAGGCGCCATTGGTCTGCATTTTTTCCAGTTCCTCAATCGTTTGCGGGAGGAAGGTATCGACACTGTCGATCGTGTTCTCGGTTATCCACTTGATGAAGGGCCGGACCACGAAGACGAAGAACATCGCAATGGTGAGACCAATCACGAGATAGACTATGATGTTCTGGATGTAGCTCTTGTGTTCCTTCTCGGCGATCATCTTCTGTGCTTCGTCGAAGTCTTCGCGCGTGAACTCCATGCTCTTGATATCGAGGATATCTCCGCGCGCTTTGTTAAAGCCGATCGCGCCGGCCACAATGGATTCAAATTCCTTCAGCTTCTCCGGAGTCCAGGCTTCGACCCGGGATTCCATCTTGCCGTCTTTACCCACGGTTTTGATCGTCTTGCCATCGACCACGACTGCGACGGACAACTTCTTCACCGTACCGGAAGGCCTGGTCGTTCTGCGGATCGTCTTGGGAACCTCGTAGTTCACCGTTTCATTCGCCTTGGATGTTTCATTCCGGATCTCATTGGAGGAAGGCGTCTGTCCTGGCAAGTTGGAAATCGCCCCAGCGGCGCCCACCGGGCCGGGACGGGTGCCCATCATATTGTCACTGCGGGTTTCTTTGGAAAGGACCGCAGAACTGTCGCCATCGACAATCGTCTGAGTCTCGTTCACCTGGGCGAAATCAAGATCAGCCGTGACCTTCGCCACCACACGACCTTCGCCGACGACGCGACCGAGCATACCTTCCACACGACGTTCAAGATCGCTCTCAATCTTGTGCTGGAATTCAAGCTGGGTTGCCGTTGCGGCCGAAAGCGGATCGCTGTTGTTCTTGGAAAGAACTTTACCGTTGGAATCGACAATCACGACATCAGACGGATCCATCCCGCCCTCGATCGAGCGCGCGACGAGATTTCCGATTCCATAGACCTGTTTCTCATCCAGGACCGTGCCTGGTTCCAAATCAAGTACGACCGAAGCGGTGGACTTCTTATGATCCTCGACGAAGGTGCTCTTCTGGGGCAGGGCCAGATGCACGCGCGAATGGCGCACACCTTTGATCGTATTGATCGTGCGCATCAGCTCGCCTTCCTGCGCGCGCTTCTGATTGACCTTTTGGACAAAGCTTGTGGTCCCAAGGGTTTGCTTGTCGAAGACTTCATAACCGACCACGCTGGACTGGGGATAACCCATCGAGGCAAGTTCCAACCGCAGTTCATAGACGCTCTCGGACGGAATCGAAATATTCTTGCCCGTCGTATCCACTTTGAAAGGGATTCTCTTGTCCCGAAGAACGCGGATGATGCTGGTGGAATCCTCCGGATTCAGATTGGACATGAGTGGCACATAGGCCGTTTCAGATGCCCAGAAAAAGAGCGCCGTCATGCTCGCCACGATACCCGCGAGGGTCACGCCCATGGCCAGCTTCTTCATCGGTGACAGACTCTTGATGAAGTCGTCTATCTGAACAAAGACTTTCTTGAAGTATGCAAACATGTAATCACGCCCCCAAAGTTACCAAAAGTACTAGACCTGCATTCTCATGATCTCGCGGTACGCATCGAGAATCTTGTTTCGAACCTGCATCATCAACTTCAACGAAGTATCCGCGCGCTCAATCGTCAACATCGTTTCATGGATGTTCTTCGTTCGGCCCGCCACCAGCTCCTTCATCGCGACATCAGACTGCTGCTGATACGTATTCACCTTCTCCACCGAATGCTGAAGCACATCGGCAAAGGTTTTCGGGCCCGCCGCACCCGCCGCCGAAACTGAGTCATCCGGCCCGGCACGCAGACCTTGGGACTGCATCTCGCGCAGGACCCGGGCTTCAGGTGCGACTCCGCCCATCCCCATGAAGTCATCGGCACCGCCCATCTGGACCGACCGGCTGAGATTTTCAATACTGAGATTAGACATGCATCACCTCTTATTTGCCGATCTGTAAAGCTTTGTTGGCCATGGCTTTGGCTGCATTCATCGCGGTCACATTCGCTTCGTACGACCGCTGCACACTGATCATGTTGGCGGTCTCCTCAACCGGATTCACGTTCGGCATGGCAACGTAGCCTTCATCATTCGCATCAGGATGCGAAGGATTGTAAACCAGCCTTGGCGGACGCTCGTCTTCGTGAATTGCCTGCACCTGCACGCCCTGGATATTTTCGTCCAGCTCATTCTGCAGAATTTCCCCGAAGCTTTCGCGATCCGTTGTTGCCGCCAAGACCGCGTCTTTGCGTTTATAAGGTCCGCCGTCTGCACCGCGCGTGGTATCGGCGTTGGCAAGATTGCTCGAAACGGTATTCATCCGCTTCATCTGGGCCTCAAGCCCGCTGGCACTCACCCGCATGGAAGAAAAGAAGTCCATTAGCGATTACCTCCGCCTTCACTCACTGCGTATTTCAACATCCCGAGCTTCTTGTTAAGCATTTCGACAGCTGCATCATAAAGGAGCTGATTTTCCGCGAGTTTTGCCATTTCGCTATTACGATCCACCGTATTGCCGTCGAGCGATTCCACGCCGTTCGGGTCGTCGTAGATTTCAGGACTGACCGGATCGGTAGCATGATGAACGATGTGGCGAGGATCCGAAGCCGCGGTCGGTTCGCGCGACCCCGTCCCAAGCGCATCCCTGAGCGCACTCTCGAATTCGACGGCCTTGGCTTTGTAGCCGGGAGTATCTGAATTCGCGATATTCGCACTGATGACGTTCTGATTCAGAAGTCTCAGATTCATCGAGGTATTCAGCGCACCAATGATCGGATCAAACCCGCTATCGATCATAATTTTGGAACCTTCCCCAGAGAATCGTTTCAAGTAATGTGCCGCGTCTTCCGATAAGGCCCATTCCGTTTATCCGATATGTTTGAAGTAGATCCCGCTCTCCTCTTCCATGATTGTTGCTGCCAGCCGGCAGTATTTTCCTGTTCCAACTTTTCCGAGGGCAGATCCTGCCCATCCTTCCCTACGACGGCTAGACGTTGATCCCGAGCACCCGATATTCCGCAAGCTTGTTCCGAAGCGTGCGAATCGAGATTCCGAGAGCCTTGGCCGTGTGGGTGCGATTCCCCTGGTGATAATTGAGCGCCTCCAGAATCACATTGCGTTCGATATCATTCAGCGTCTGCCCCGGGTTCCAGGACTTGTCCGCCTTCTCCTGCAGACTCGCCGTCAACTGACCGGTCAGATCCCGTCTCTCGATACAAAGATCCTGCACATTGATCGTGTCACCAGGGGCGGTGATGACCGAGCGCTCGATCACGTTGATCAGTTCGCGGACATTTCCCGGCCAGATATGGGTTTCCAGCACGCCTAAAGCTTCAGCGGAGAAGCCGGTGATGGTTTTCGAGTTTTTAGTCGAAAATTCCGCCATCAAATGACTGGAGAGGATCTTCACATCGCCGACGCGTTCCCGAAGTGGAGGCAACGTCAGATTCACGACATTGAGACGGTAAAAAAGGTCTTCACGAAAAGAACCCTGCTTCACGCACTCACCGAGATTGCGATTCGTGGTGGCCACGATGCGGACATCCACGGGAATCGGCTTGCGACCACCGATGCGATCCACTTCGCCCTGCTGGATCACACGCAGGAGTTTGGCCTGGAGGCGGATATCCATTTCCGAGATTTCATCCAGAAGCAGCGTGCCGCCATTGGCAAACTCAAACTTCCCGGCCTTGCTGGAGACCGCGCCCGTGAACGCACCCCGTTCATAACCAAACAGCTCCGATTCCAGGAGATTCTCGGGAATTGCGGCGCAGTTGATTGCCACGAAGGGGCGATTCACACGCGTGCTGTGTTCATGAATCAGGCTGGCGACCAGTTCCTTTCCGGTACCGCTTTCGCCTTGAATCAGAACTGTTGCCTTGCTCTGGGCCACCGTCTTCGCGAGTTGAATCACTTCGCTCATCCTGCGGTCCGCTGTAATGATATCGCTCATTTTCCACCCTCCTTGGCTGTGTCATTCGCCAGCGTTTCCTTCGCCAGCTTTTTCCAAAAATTATCTTCCGTACTGCTGGCAAGCTGGCGCATCGCCGACCGGCCCTTCTCCTGATTTCCGGCTGATCCGGTCTTCAACAAAACTTTTGCGTAAGAAAACAGTACCCGGCCCCCACCCCAGCCTTTTTCGACCAACTTGCTGTAAACCGTGGCTGCTTCCCCCCAGCGGTTCATTTTCTCGAGCAGTTCGCCCTGGATCTGCCAGGTCTGCTGTTGAACCTGCTCCACCGTCGTACCCGCTGTGATGAAGGCAGGAACACCGAGCAAGGAGAGACTGGGATCTGTTTCGAATTTGTAACCCTTATTCAAGGTCGAGAGGTGCCGCTCCAGATTCGTGTACATTTCATATGCAACCCGGGGATCGCCGACTCGGGCTTCCAGCGAGGCAAGCCAGGTCTCCAGACTGATATCGTTCTTGTTCAGCTGGGCGGGCTTGAGCAGCTGGGCCTTCGCTACATGGTTCAACGCGGATGAAAATTTTCCGTCCTGCGCATCCATCACGCCGAGGAGAACTTCCCGTTCAAAACCGAAACGGGACCGGTCACTGATTTTGTTCAACAGGGTGCGGATCTCAGCTTTTTTCCCAAGCCCCTCCGCACTGACCCAAAGCGCCTTGGCTTTGGAATACTCCTGCTCACTCTCGTGTTCCTCGTCCAGCATATCAGAGGCGGAAGTGGCAGAGCCCGAAGCAACACGACGGCCCTGGTTGCGGGCGTTTTCTGAATTTTCGGCTTTTTCATGCATCGCGATCAGCTGCTGGGCCATGGTTCCCAGGCCCAGATCCGCCGCTGCCTGCGACAGCTTCAGCAGGTAATCGAGCTGAAAGAAGGGAATTTCACGGATGATCATATCCTTCTTGTCCTGATAGAACGCGAGCGCCTCGTATTTCTTGCCCTGATCCAGCAGATTCAGAATGGATCGCCGGAAAAGAGAGCCGATGATTTTCCTCAAAAACTGCTGAGTTTCCGAGATCGGGCTGAGCCGCAGCTCTTCCATCGCGAGAATCACGGCCCGTTCTTCCTGACCGAGCGTCACGAGACCGCGGACATATGCGAGGCCCTTCATGTCCCGATAACGCTTGATCGAAACTTCGCCTCGGCCATCAAACTTCTGGGCATCTCCTGCCATGAACTGATCAAGGCCTTTGATGTCAAAGCCGCCATGATCGCCGCAGGGAATCAGCCGCAACCGGGCCAGCGTGGCGCCCGGGCTGGTCGGATAATTATTGATCGTTTTATAGAACCAGTTGCGGGAAGCATGCAGCGACTCGGGATCCGCTTTGCGTCCGTTGATCTCTCCGAGGCGATACGTTGCCCGCCAGCCTGAAGGATGGGCAGGAAACGCCTTGAGAAACATTTTGAAAACATCCTGGGCCCTATCCATCTGTCCGAGCTGGTACAGGGTTTCGCCACGGTTCACAAACACGCCCGGAAATTCCTTGGCTTCCTCACCAAACCGGTTCAAGCCCTGGTAGTAGGCCGCGAGCGCATGTTCATACTGCAGACGGTCCAGGTATAAATCACCGATCCGCAGCGCCGCTTGCGCCTTGGCGCGGTCCGAAGGACCGTTCTCGGCCACCCACTGGTATTCCTTGGCTGCCCGCTCAGTCTGCTTCATGGAGAAGAGCGATTCGGCGGCTCCGAGATGAAAGACCCAGGCCAGGTGATGCTCCGGATAATGATTGATCAGCCAGAGAAAACTTTCGAGAGCTGCCAACGACGATCCGCCTTCGATCTGTGCCCCTGCTGTGAACATGGCTGCATAGACGGCTACTGATGAATCCTTGGAATCCACACCCAGTCTAGCCAGAATCGGAGTGGCATCTTTGGGCAGGCCAAGCTTGATCAGCGCATTTGCCCGCAAAAATCGCATTTCGTGCATGCGATCGGACTGGGGATAATCCTTTTCGAAAAAATCCAGGGTGCGAAGCACCAGTGCGTTTTTGCCCTGCTTATAAAGATCCAGCGCTAGACGGATGTACTGGGATTCCTTGTCCCGGGAGGTGGGACGGTAATACGTGAAATTTTCGTCCGGCGTGCGGGACGGGATCCAGCGGCTGAAATCCACCTTCTCATGATAGGGCAGAAACGGAAGAAAAACGTCGGTCTTGTCGCTGAGCGGCTCCTGGCAGAAATTCGATACATTCTCACCGTCGGCGCGCATTTTTTCACTCGCCAGCCGGCGATCCGTTTGCTTTTTGGCTGTCACTTGCGCTGCCTTCATCCGGGCGAGATTCTGGGCCTGGGCACGGGCTGCCTGGACTTCCCGGAGTGTGGGACCCTTCTTGGGCCAGAAGTCGATTACGTAATGAGGAGTTTTGTCGCGAAATTCGAATGTTTCCATCTGGGCATCAGCGGGAGCATCCAATCCGGTCAGGTATTTCCAGCGCCCCTCGATCCGAACACCCGCTGCTGATTCTGAAATTTTCAAGGCACTGAGGTTCGGGTCTTTGATCGTCTTAAACTTTTCAGTCCAGGCGCTTTCTCCGCCGAGCGGAGCTCCAAGATCGGCCAGTCCGATCCCCTTCAGCAGCAAATCAAACCCCTGACGGGATTTCTTCCACTGAGCTGGAACTCCGTCGTCGATCGCGACCATAAGCCGGCTATGGGTCTTGAACGTCTGAACCTTGAGTCCTGCTGCCCAAAGGGACAACGGACTCAGGCCCGAAATCAAGGCCAATACCGAAGCTGCTTTTAGAACCTTATTTCTCATTGAGCTTCCTGCTCGTTAAGGGCTCGTTAGGGATTCGCGTCCAGATCCGATCCTCTTGATCGACTCTGCGAGTATCTCTCAAAGCAAGCCAGGTGCCATAACTGGTCCAAAGTGAAAGATTCTGCCGATGGGTCGAAACGGACCAGAACCTTTCGAACCTACTCGGTAATTGTTCACCGGCAGGATTCTCCAGCTTTGAGCCTCATGGGGGGTGTGACTCCACGTATTTTGACCCTCCGTCAGGAACACAACAGTTTACGACGAGACTTTGACGGTTTACATTAGGGGAATCATGAAACAATTTGGGCAGCTCTTCCTTCTAATGACACTCCTCCTGACCCAGACCGCTTGTGGCGTTCTGCTTGGCAATATTAAACCCGTGGACGAAAGGTCCGATTCCTACGGCGTTGCAGACCTGACAAAGCAGTCACCGGATTGGACCAGGATGAGGCGGAGCTCCGGACCCGCCGCTGACGCCAATGGAACGGGATTATCAGATGTCGCTTTTCAGTCAAAAAAAACGGGCGCGGTCATTTCCCTGAACTCCGCTTGCCGGGCTACCACCCAGACCAAAGAGGAACCGCTCAAAGAACTCATGAATCAGCTGCTCCTCGGGATAAACGACGTCAGCTTCCGCGCGGATCAGGATATCGAGGTACAAGGTATCCCCGCACTCGACACCACCATTCAAGGAAAGATGAACAGCGAAAACGTGATGCTCAGGAGCGTGGTCTTGCGGAAGAACCGTTGTGTCTATGATCTGATGTACATCGCGCGCCCGGAAACTTTTGCCGAGTATCAGGAAACGTTCTCCCAATTCGTTGCTTCTCTGCGCCTCAAAGAGTAACTTTTAAGCTATGCCCAAACTGGCTGCCAAATCCGCAGAAGCCTTCCGGCAACGCAAAGGCATGCCTTCCGATTTCATGGAGAAAGTCGGGAAGCAATTCACGACCCAGGTCCGCTTTGCGGGAGGCTTTGGTTTGCTCTGCGGCCAGATCTTCAGTGAACTCTTCACGCCTCCATTTTATTTCCGCCTGACAATGCAGCAGCTTTTCAAGATTGGCGTGCAATCTTTTCTTCTGGTCGCGGTCACAGGGCTCGCCACCGGCTCCGTCATGGCACTGCAATTCGGCTACGGCCTGGCAAAATTCGGTGGTACGCTTTACGTGCCCAAAATCGTCGCGCTCTCCATTCTAAGGGAAATGGGGCCTGTTTTCACGAGCCTGCTCGTTGCAGGGCGGATCGGATCGGGCATTGCCTCGGAGGTCTCCTCCATGAAGGTGACCCAGCAGATTGATGCGATCCGGGCGCTCGGAACCAGCCCCATAAAAACGATCGTGATTCCCCGGCTGCTGGCCTGTTTAATCGCGCTGCCCATTCTGACGCTTTTTGCGGATTACATCGGTCTTTTCGGCGCCATGCTCATTGCCCGCACGGAACTGAATATCGGCACCGAATACTTCATGGCCAAAACCATCGAAACCCTCAAGATGTACGATCTGCTCACGGGAATGGCCAAAACCATTGTTTTTGCCTTCTTCATCTCGGTCGCAGCCTGCTGGAAGGGCTTGAACACGGAAGGCGGCACGCAAGGGGTGGGCAATTCGACCACCTGGGTAGTAGTGACCTCGAGCATCTTTATCATGGTCAGTGATTTTTTCCTGACCAAACTTTTCATCATGACGGTGTACCCCAAATGAGTGAAGCCGTGCTGGACATCAGAAATCTGCATAAATCCTTCGGTGAAAAAGTCGTCCACCGCGGGGTTTCATTTCAGCTTCAGCAGGGTGAGATTCTCGCGCTACTCGGTGGCTCCGGTACCGGCAAGAGCGTCATTCTGCGTTCCATCATCGGACTGGAGCATCCGGACGAGGGTGAAATCATTTTTGCCGGTCAGGATCTGACCCGACTTTCCGAACGCGCTCTGATGAAAATTCGCCAACGCATTGCCTATGTCTTCCAGAACGGCGCGCTCTTTGACTCACTCACGGTGGAAGAGAACCTCTCCTACTCGCTCCGGGAGCACACAAAACTGACTGAAGAACAGATTCACCAGAAGGTGAATGCCATGCTGGAACTCATTGATATGAGCGGCAGCAATTCCCTCCTGCCCGCGGAGCTCTCCGGTGGCATGCAGAAGCGGGCCGGCCTGGCCCGGGCTATCATCCTGGATCCGGAGATCATTCTTTTCGACGAACCTACTGCCGGGCTGGATCCGGTCAATACGCGGCGTCTGCTGGATAATATTCATAAACTGAAAGCCCGGGGCATCACCGGAATTTTCGTGACTCACGATATTCCCAGCGCTCTGGAAATCGCCGATCGAATCGCCATTCTATACGACGGAAGAATTGCCGTGATTGATTCGGTCGAAAATATCGTTCGCTCGACCGATCCGCTCGTCCAGTCCTTTGTCAGCGGCAGTGCGGAACATAACCCTGATCATCACTTAGGAACCCCCACTCATGCGTAAGATCGAAATGGATGTCAAAGTCGGACTGTTCGTTACCCTCGGAGTTGGTCTGGTTATGTTAGCGATTCTCGTTTTGGGCAGCGCGCAGAACTTGCTGGTGAAGAAGAACACCTATACGGTTCACTTCTCCAGTGTCGAAGGCTTGATTCCGGGCGCCAAAGTGGTGCTCGGTGGCCTGCAGATCGGGCTGGTCGACTCGGTGAAACTCGATACCCAGGAGCGCAGTCTGCGCGTGGACCTGAGTGTGGATCGCAACTCCGGCGAGTGGATCCGGGCGGATTCCCGCGCGGAGATCGCAACCCAAGGCGTGCTCGGTGATAAATACATCGCGATCAGTCCCGGCAGCCTGGACAAGCCTGCGGTTGAAAACAATGCGACCATCCCCGTACGCCCGACGAAAGACCTGAGTCAGTTCCTGAACAAAGGCGACCAACTGATGATCTCGCTCGGCAATCTGATCCACGGCTTTGACCGGTTGATCAAGACTTTTGAAGCCGGCAACCGTGATGAGATTTTTTTCCAGGGAATGGCCAGTACGGCCAAGAACCTGGCCGGCGTGAGCGATAAACTGAACCGGGACGAGCTGCGCTCCGCGATGAGGAATCTCAACAGCATTCTCGAGAAGATCAACAACGGCTCGGGCACTCTGGGCGCGCTCGTCAACGACCCCGGTCTTTACGACGACGTTAAATTGTTCGTAGGCGGCGCCAACCGCAACCGGGTGGTCCGGAATCTCGTTCGCGAGACGATCAAAAAATCAGACGAAGCCGAAGCCGCCGAAGCCCAAAAGCCCAAAAGCCCAAAATAACCTGTCAGAAGTTCCAGTAGCTTGTCGCCAGACTCAGAAGTGTTTTCTCAAATATATTCTGATAAGCGGCGTAGCTTACCGGTAAATTGTCGATCCGGAATTCCTCTGAACCGATGAGCATGTCGGAGGTTTGTATTTTTGTAACCCCAAGCGTATGGGCGGCACCCAACCACTTATCCGCCGGCCAGCTATAAGAGAACTCCCGGTAACCCGGGCTCGACTGCTCCCGATAACTCAGAACATGGCCCTTGCTGGAAGTGTACACCTCCACGGAAATGAAGAGAGCCTCCCCCTCTTGCCGCCTGGTAATCTCAAAACGGTCCAGATAACCCGGCGAGGAAATACTGATTTCCGTGAATTCCGCCTGGGACTCCATCGGAAAAACCGGGAGCTTACCCGCCCGCACTTCGGCAATAGGCACGGCCTGGAGCTTCGTACCCTCGGTTTTGATTTCAACGAGAAATCCGCCACTTTTTTGCTGAAACTCATAAGAAGTATACCGCTGGGTGCCGGCACTATTGACGCTCGAATTCACCAGAATACTGAAAGCCAGCACTCCTCCGGTTTTCAAATAAGCTGTGTCCCCGTTTGGACCAACCGCAGCCGTGTAATTTTTCAAAATATTATTCGGTAAGCCGACCCAGAACGGCTTCCAAACGAGATAAGAAAATTTTTCAAAAGGCATGACCTGCTGTGAAAACTCAAGCTTCCCCTCGTCCGCTCTCGCGACTGAAAGGAAAAAGAAAAAACTCAGAAGAACGGCAAACCCGCTTCGCCTCATTTATTCGCCCTTGTATCGGTGATCACAAGCGTGCCCTGTTGGAAGGCATCGATGTAGCCTGTGATTTGCGTCACAATCAGGGAAATAATTGCCGGGCTCGGAGCAGTCAGTTGACTGCGCATCAGGACCAGCTCGTCCAGAAACAGATTCGGAGTTGCGAGATTCGCCCGGCGCTGGGTGACAGGAAAATTAGCTTTGATGACCGAGTTGTAAAATCCGTTTGCGAACTGAACAATGAACGGGCCAAAAATTTCTCTACCGAACTGCTCGATGAAATTGTTCAATCCGAAAGTCTCCCTGTCATCAAAATAGAACCGGTGATTATCAATCAAATAGCCCGAGGGGCGGGCGGAATCCACGCGCATTTCGTAAGTCGGCCAACCGCGCGAACTCATCTTAGAACCCGGACCCGAAAACGAAAATCCTGTCCCGACCACGCCGTACTTGAGAGTCCGGATTTCACCGTCCTTCGAAACTGAATCGGAGATGGTCAGGATCCTCGAGCCGCCGTAGTAGATTTCACTCATCAGAAAGGAAGCATTGGATCGCGACGCAATCTGCCTGGAGACAAGGCGTAGGGTCTCTACGCCATCCATGGTGTGAACGACGATTTTTTCTGTCTCATTGGGTTTCAAACCATATTGCGCGGTACTCGTTTCAAAGAATATTCTCTGGGTCGGATTGGAATACGTCAGTCCGGAACCATTCGTGAGAATAGTTTCTTTGAAGAGGACCCGGCCGCGGGTATCCATGACCAGCACTTCTTCCGTTCGTTCGGTTTGCGCGGAATTCATGGATCGTGCGAAGTAGATGGTCATGACCGCTTGACTTGCTTCGTTCTGGAATTCGATTTTAGCGGCGTCCTTCCCGACGGGCTTTTCAACCACGCGAAAGGTCATCCTCATCTCACTGAATTTTTCGCTAATCGGCGCCCGGAGCTTTTCAGCGATCATTTCGAAAGTGAAAACATCCTGCGGCATGCTTGGATCAGCTGCTGCGCCGGCAGCCATGAGAAGGCTTACCGTGAGGCTCGCCAGGAAATTCATGATAATGCCCGGGAGAAGATCTTTAATCCGCATGATCCAAGCCCTACTTGATCACCCGGATCTGCCGTGAATCGAACTCCAGGGGAGGATTGACGCCTTGATTATAACCAAAGGTGAATTTAATTCCCTTGACCCGCTCCGCTTTGCGACGAGCCTTGGCGATCGGATTGGATTTATCGAGTTCCACCGTGAGCGTATAGGCTCCCGAATTTTGCTCTGACAGGAACGCGGGCAGGGCATAGAAACCTTTGCCGTCGTAGACATCCGAAACTTTCCAAACTCGGGTGCGTTCGTTTTCGTTAAAAAGCTCGTTGCCGCCCATACCGAGGAAGCCGCCTTTTTTTATCGTGAAACGAAGACGATGATTAAGGTACTGGCGATCCAGTTTCATGAGTTTGAAACCACAAACGGGTTCTTGTGTCTCGGGCGTGACAATATTCTTGAAGCAGACAGGCTCAATTGAACGAAGAATATCTTCGAGCGAAAGTTCGCCATCCGGAAGTGCGCGAATTTCATCCGGGGTCAGTGAGCGATCATCACCGATCATCTGGTTCTTCGGATAGGGGTTGGCCACTCCGCGAGGCATGTTGATATTGACTTTCATCATGATCAGGAATTTAGTCGAACCTTTGCTGCTCCCCACTTCCAGGATCTTCCGGTCAGAGCCGCTGCTTTCGCTTGTTTCGCTGCCGATCACGAGAAGCTCATCGGTATATATTGTAGTGCCACTACCCGTTTTCGGCGAGTAGGTCACCACCGGTGCATTGGGTTCTCCGGTAAATTTCGAATACGATACGGTCAGGTTTTCCAGGCGTACGAGGCCTGGCTGATCCGGATCAATCTGCGGGACAGTTGAAATTCTAAAACCGACGTCCTCATCCTTGGTGGAAGGAAGTCCCGGTACGTGATAATGATTCATCTGAGACTTGCCATTTTGGCAAGTCGTACCGATCTCGCATTTCGTGGTTTCGGCTACCCTGAAAATGTGTTTGGAAGAATCCATCGTGGCTTTGATGCCGAGTTGCAAAAAGGAGGAAAGCGGATTCCCGATCCCGACCGCCGCTTTGAAGAGGCCTTCGGTCAAGGTCTGAACCAGTTCACCTGGGGCCTGTTCCAGGGTTCGTTTTCCCAGGAAAGAGGTGACCTCAAGCCCGAGTTTGCGCTCCTGGCTTTTATCGAATTCGTACATCATTGTTGTGATCTCGACTTCGGGAAGCGTCTGGATCGTGAAGCCCCGGTCGTTCGCCTGGAGAAAATCCCCCATCGCGGAATTCGCGACGTCATCAGCCACTCCATTCTCATCTTCAAACCACCACTCGATGTTTCCGTAAGCACCGCTCTGCGGCTCCAGATTGTTGGAGGTCCGTTGTTTTGCCAAAGGCTTGAGGGCGCGCTTGGCCTTTTCAATCAGGAGTGATTGCGCCGAGGAGCCGTTCGGTCTGGGGCGGTATTCACAACGCCCACGAAGAAGAGTCGCGCTGGAAGATTGGCACCTGTACGTTCCCGGCTCAAGATCAGTGCCGATCGCAAACGATTCATGGGTCGCTACTGCGATCGTAAGCAAACCTAAGCCAAGGGATAAATATTGAATTCGCTTCACAGGGAGTCCTCCGGTAAAATCGCGCAATAGCGCTGGCAATAACCAGACGTCAATTAACGTAACGCAGCGCAGCATATAATGCCCAAGTATCATTGTCAATAAGATCGGACGCTATATCCAGCTGTTATTAAAGGATTTTATAAATCAGAAACAGACATTAAGTCGGCATTCAGACCGAATGAGTTGCCTCCGACGTAATAAGCGCAATGAATGAGTCAGGTAACTCAAATCAGGACCTTCGTGCGTATTCCTTACCCCGCCGAAAGCCTGTGCTCAGCTTAAATGCCAAAGCTACGCGTAAAGCCCCTACCTCTTACGCGTGGTGATCCGAACTTTCACTTCCAGGAGCCGGCTTCTTATCCGGGAAGAGCCGGTAGTATTCCAGAACATGATGCTTTTTGAGCTGTTCTTCGGTCATGTAACCGGTGAACACACTCGTATCCATCGGGAACACATCCGGAGACAAGTGCGAACCATAGACATGCCAAACGACCAGTACGCAGAACGCAAGCAATGCCTCATTGGAATGCGCCAGGCGGGCTGCGGGAATCAACTGCCCCGGTGCGAACGATGAAGTCCAGCCCGGAAAAAGAAGGATCAGGCCTGAGGAAATCATGATCAAGCCGCCGAGAACCAGGCCTAGATATTCGAACTTCTGGCGGTAATCATACTTTCCATACTGCGGATGCTCGTTCGTCTGCCCGAAGTAATAACGGAGAGTCGCAAAAACGTCCCGGAAGTCTCGGCTGGTCGGAAGCAGTGTCAACCGCATCTTCTCCGACGCAACACCGACAGCGATTGCCCCCATGTGTACGAAGGCATGGAAGGTGAAAATGATTCCGGTGACCCGGTGCCAGACGCGTGCCTTATCCAGACCTCCGAAAAAATTCAGAAGTCCGGTTGCCCAGCTTGCTTCATAGAATTTCTGAGGAAAGCCGGTCATCACCAGCACCACAAAGGTCAGAATCACCAGAATGTGTTCAACTCGTCGAATGGGCGGAAAGCGCTCAATCAATAATGTACCATCAGCTCTTTTAACTATTTTTGTGTCAGCCATGACCATTCTCTCCCTACTCGACTATCGATGAGTTCTCAATCGCCACAGATGTAGCAGAATATGCAACACAAGACCGAACATAATCAATGGAATCACGACCCGGTAAAACCATTTTACAGCCCAGACCAGTGGCGCCGACTGTAAGGTCGGCTTGTAATGAGAAAGCCAGGCGTCGGCAAAAGCAGGCGGCACACCCGGGTGGCAGTTGCGACAGGCGTTCACAACCCGCTCGCGCGCGGTATTTTTGACTCCTTCTGCCGAAATGGTCTTGAAGGACTGGATATCGTGAACACCATGGCAATCGTTACAGCTGGCGATTGGTTTGCCCGGCTTGCCCGCTCCCATGGCATAAAGTCGGTTGGATGAACCGTGAAAATCATCCAAATAGGTGTCGAGCACGTCCGGGTTCAATCCATATTTCTTCATCTTCTCCGCATCGCTATGACATTTCGCGCAGCTCTGATACGCATTCTCATGAAAATTGGCTTTTGCCGGACCGGCTACCGCATGCGCCCCATGGCAATCGGTACAGACCGGAACATCCTGATTGTTTTCGTTAGCCAGCGCTTTGCCGTGAACAGAACCCATGAACGCCTTGGCGACATCTGCGTGACAGCTGCCACATTTGTTATTGATTTCGATTCGCGGTGACTTGGGATTCTTAATGGCGTGCGAGCCGTGACAATCCACGCAGGTCGGGGCATCCCGTCCGCCGGATTTCAGTACCTCATAATGGATGCTGTCCAGAGTCCGGGTGTAATGTGCGTAATGACAATCCTGACAGACATTGCCCAGCTTGAGCGTGTAATCACGTGCATCTTCCGCCGTGACTTTCTTGTGGGGATATCCCGTAATCTCGCTATGGCAATCGGTACAGGACAACTTGTCGCCATGAACGGAACTCGTCCAGGCTTTGCGATCCACGTGGACTTTCTTTTTACTGCCGTCTTTGAATTTGATCTGATCGGCTGAATCCGCATGACAGGAGAGGCAATCCTCAACTCCTGCCGTTGCAGCAGCGGTTTTCCGCTCTGCTGCTGTCCCGATGCCTGGCTTCAACGCCAAAAGAACCAATAATAAAGGAATAAAAACTGTCGGCTTTACCATCGGGCGCATTTTCTCTCGCCACAAGCGCTCACGTTGCATTGCTGGTGCCCCCCAGAAGATCAAGAAATTGTTACGATTGATAAAGCTATCCGACAAAAGCCCGGGCGTGTCAAGTGACTCAACTCAGGAGGACGGCAGACTAAATCCGACAATGATGCGTTTTGTTTCCTGAGCTTGCAACCGGGTCAGCACATAAACCGTCGCACCAGCAATCTGAGTCGAAGCGATTCTCCACCCCGGGGGACAAGACGCCATAGTCGTTTCATCAAAACAGCTTTCAAGCGATTTCATCTGTTCCGGTAATGGGCGAGCACCGGTTCCATACCAAAGCCAGATTTCTTGCGTGCGCTTATCGGCGAGCCCGAGCCACCATCCTGGCTCCGGCGGCAGACGATACAGATATTCCTCCGGCGGCCAGACAAGCGAATTGGGAAGATATGGAGGTATTACCGGCCGACCAGATTGCTCAGGGATATCTGCGAGCTGCACCGCTGCGTTCCAGCCTGCGCTGGCGGAGGGACCAAAAAGCAGCCGGTCCGCACCGAACAGGACAGCACC
The DNA here is from genome assembly GCA_001769805.1 of Bdellovibrionales bacterium GWA1_52_35. Classification (GTDB taxonomy): domain Bacteria; phylum Bdellovibrionota; class UBA1018; order UBA1018; family UBA1018; genus GWA1-52-35. The sequence continues at coordinate 67,873 of MEPO01000016.1, read as the reverse complement.
GACCAGAAATGCCCATGTCACTCCCCTCATCCATCTCTTCAGTTCCATTTGCCCGAACCTTTCATCTCAAACCCCTTAGGTCAAATCCCTAAGTCAAACTTCTTAGGCGACTATCCACAACATGCCTCCCAGAACCAATGCCGTCAGCCATTGCAGCGGGGCACTCCAAATAGTGATCCGCACGTACGTCAGCTCCCCCGTGAGCGCTTCGTAGCGGGTCTGCGTGCTATGTATTTCCGCGCGCCTGCGGAGCTCGATTCCCGCCCGAGTCCGCGGATCATCTGAAGTGACTGAAGTGGCTTCCAAATCCTCCGTGAACTTCAAAAGGGCCCGCGCCAGGACCTCCGGCTTTCCCGTGAGCTTGGCAGCCAAAGCATCACAAGCCGCCTCGCGGGCTTCGGTCAGCTCCCGAAAAAGAACAAGAGAAACCGGATTAAACGCCTGCAGCCCTCGGGCAATCCAGATCCAGACCATCCGCATATTCCCACCCAGATAGATATGGGCCAGTTCGTGCGAAAGCACGCCTTCCAGCTCCTCGTCATCCAAGGCTTCGACCAGCCCATCCGAAACCACGAGCACCGGGGCGCCCAGGCCATGCAAAGCGGCCAGCCTTTCCTGCGCCGGGAAAGAATGAGTGCGTAAATGGGAAATCCGTGGACTGAGAATACCGGCTTCCCGGTAAAAAGCCTTCGCCCGCACGAGAGCGGCTTTGAGCCGCGCGCTCGGAGCATGACTCGGAATCTGTTTGCGCCCCATGATCTGGATGAACGGTATCAACTCCTGAAAAATAAAAATAAGCAACGTCCCGATCAGAAGCCCAAGGACGAGCCAGGTCAACAGGGGCTTACTGAGAAAAAATTGCCTGGCCCAGAGTTCCGCCCGGATCAGATGTGGCCCCTCGGACCCCCGATTGAACAGCCGAAGCAGGATCAACACCGGAGGGATAATAAGTGCCCAGCGGAATAAATCAAACAAGATCAGTGGAGAAAATGGACGCATGAACCGGCGCAGCCCTGCGATCCACAGCAAAGCCGCTATCGCGTGAAAAAGATTAATACACATAAAAGTTGAAATAATCATGAAGCCCGCCGACATCACGCACATGTTCGCAAGAAGCGATACACCCGTCAATTCACGAAAAACGCGGAAACGAAAAGTTCTCCATCTTTACTTAACTCTTTAGATAATGAACCGGAATCGGTTGAGGGGTATGTTAACGGCAGAATTTAAACCTCATTTATAGATCGGAGCAACGATATGACCACCTACCGTTCTGGAAATCATGTGCCCTACGGGCTCTATGCAGCAAAACCGCTCGATATCCGGTTTGTCGGTGCTGAAGGTGAAGTCCTCAATGGCAAGGAAGGCGCAAGATACATCCGGTTCCCCGCGATCGTGACCCTGGCCATGCTGCCCATCATGGGCCTTACATTTTATGTTGCCTTCCCACTGATCGTGATCGGCTTTGTTCTCCTGACGTTCGCGAAAATCGCGAGCCGCGCTGTGAACGAGGTCTTCTCTCGAAACGCCCATCTGACCACCATGCGCTGGAATCCGATGACTGCTTACATGAAGAATCCCGACAGCACCAAAAAAGAAAAAGACGGGACCTCTGAGATCCCGACGGGCTCCGTGCATCAGGAAAAGCAGACCAACCGCGAAAAGCTGAGCTAGGAGATTTTTCCAATGTCCTTTAAAAGACGCGATTTTCTAAAAGTTGCAGCAGGAACAGCCGGATTGGCACTTCTAGGTCCTGGAAAATCTGCTGATGCTTCCAGTGCTGTCCCGAACCCGAATAATCCAGAATTTTTCGGAATGCTGATTGACACGACCGCGTGCATCGGTTGCCGGGCCTGCGAACAAGCCTGCGGCGAGCAGAATAAACTGGCTGAGCAGCCTGCTGAATACTGGGATGACAAAACCATGGATCAGCCGAGGGATACGACTCCGGATACTTATCTCGTAGTCAACAAATATCCGAATCCCGCCGACCCCAGTAAGCCGATTTTTTCACGCAAGCAGTGCATGCATTGCAACCAGCCGGCCTGCGCGTCAGCCTGCCTGGTGAAGGGCCTCGAAAAGACCAAGGAAGGACCAGTCAATTACGACAAGACCCGCTGCATGGGCTGCCGGTATTGCATGATTGCTTGCCCGTTTGACATCCCGAAGTTTAATTATGACAGCCCCACACCTGTTATCAGTAAGTGTGTTTTCTGTACTTCACGCCTGAAAAATGGTGAGAAGCCGGCCTGCGCGGATGCGTGCCCCACGGGTGCCACCCTCTTCGGCACCCGCCGGGAACTACTCGAAGAAGCCAAAAAGCGCATCTATACGAATCCCGGAAAATACCACAACAAGATCTATGGAGAGAACGAAGTCGGCGGAACCGGTTTCATGTATCTTTCATCAGTTCCTTTCGAACAGATCGGAATGAAAAAAAACATCGGCTCCACGCCTTACCCCGAAGATACATTGGGCTTCCTCTTCTCCGTCCCCCTTGTGGACGTCCTCTGGCCCGCACTTCTGGCCGGACTTTACAGCATCAGTAAAGGCAAGGACGCTGAAAATCAAAAAGACGAGAAGGAGACTCATCATGAGTAAGAGCATCTCAATCCCGGCCCAGACTTATACCGGAAATGTTCGTGATTTCGGCAGTCTCGTGACCTTCCTGATTTCGCAGTTGAAGCCCAGGGGCAAAATGTTGACCCCGTTCAACATCATCACGGCTCCGATCATACTGGTCGGCGGCGTTTTGATTGTCATCCGGTTCTGGAAAGGAATCGGTTACGTCTCCAATCTTTCGCAGGAATTCCCGTGGGGGATCTGGATCGGTTTTGACGTCGTCACCGGTGTAGCCTTTGCGGCCGGCGCTTATGTACTCACTTTTGTGGTCGACATTCTAAAGTTCAAGAAATACGAGCCCGTTCTCCGAGCAACGGTTCTCAATGGCCTGCTGGCCTACGTGTTTTACTCCGGCGCCCTTCTCATTGACATCGGCCGCCCCTGGAACATCGTCAATCCGATCATCGGCAACAAGTTCGGCTTCTCGTCCGTCATGTTCCTGGTCGCCTGGCACTTCCTGCTTTATATGATCTGCGAATTCCTGGAATTTGCCCCCGCAATCGCCGAGTGGCTGGGGTGGTGGAAGCTGCGGAAGTTCCTGCATGCAATCACCGCCGGTGCTGTGATTCTGGGCATCACGCTTTCGACCCTGCATCAGGCGGGACTCGGGTCTTTATTCCTCCTTGCCCGCAACAAGATCCACCCTCTCTGGTACTCCCAGCACATTCCAATGCTGTTCTTTGTTTCGAGCATCTTTGCGGGGCTCTCAATCGTGATCATTGAAAGTTCGCTCACTCACCGGATTTTTGCGCACCGCCTGCCCAAGGGAAATCACGGTGGACATGACGAAATCGTTCTGGGTCTATCCAAAGGGGCGGCCGGCACGATGCTCGCCTACTTCTTCCTGAAGATCGTCGAAATCGTCCATGGCCAGAATATTCATCTTCTGAGCACCCCGATGGGTCAGTGGTACCTGCTTGAGGTACTCGGTTTTGTCCTGTTCCCCGCTTTCCTCTTTCTGAGTGCGATCAAAAGAAGAAGCGTGAAGATGGCGCAATTTGCGGCCGTCCTGACAGCCCTCGGAATCATGCTGAACCGCCTGAACATCTCGATCATCGCGTTCAAGTGGGATTCGCCCAACCATTACTACCCTTCCTGGCATGAAGTCGTGATTACGGGAGCCATTATCTCGATCGAACTCTGGGCTTTCCGATGGATCGTGAATCGTATGCCCGTTCTGGATGAACGGCACGATCCACAAGAAGTGAAAATGAACAATAGGAGACATTAATATGGATACCTTCAGCTTCATCGATATTTACGCCACCAAGGGAATTGAATACGTCATCGCCGTGGTCTTTCTGGTCGTGGTCGTCATCTTCCAGAAATTCTTCGCCGGGAAAAGCACAGCCCATAAAACCAGCATTCTGACCCACATCATGGATTGGTTCCGGATACCGGAAGAAGTCCATGTTCACCAGGGTCACGCCTGGGCACGCCTGGAAAGTAAAAACCAGGTCGCCGTTGGGATGGATGACTTCGCGCAGAAGTTCGTCGGTCGTCTGGATTCAATCGAGCTTCCCAAAATCGGTACCGCCCTCAAGCAGGGTGAAACCGGCTGGACCCTGAAGATCGGTTCCAAAACCGTCCCGATGCTCTCGCCCGTGGATGGCGTAGTTGTGGCCATCAACCAGGCGGCGCTGGAGAATCCGGATCTGATCAACAACGCCCCGTACGAAACCGGCTGGCTTCTCAAGATCGCTCCCACGAAGCTGGACACCAATACCCGCAATCTACTCCCCGGCCGTGTTGCCCGGATGTGGATGCAGGAGATCCTCACCGAGTTTGATTCGATGAAAGTCGACCAACCCGGCCCGCAGGACATGGCCATGAAGGGGATTGCCCGCATGCTCAGTGAAGAGAATTGGGATGAGCTGGCCAAGAAGCATTTCCTGACCCATGATATCAGTGATGATGTCATCCGGACTTTTCCTCGTCTCGCAGTGGCTCCAAGTCCGTCTTCGCCCAAAGCTCTGGACCCGGACCGGAAGTCATTTGAATTCTGGTTCAATCCCAAAAGCGTGGGCATTCGTCTGACCGGCTAAGGCTGAAGTAGTTTAATCTAACTAACGTCTTTGGAAGGAGAATACGCATGAAAACATATCAATCCGGCACCCAGGTCCCTTACGGCCTCTATGCCTCAAAAAGCCTGGATATCTGCTTTGTCAATGGCACGGGCGAAGTCCTTGAAGGTCAGGATGGCGCAAATTACATCCACATCCCGGGACTCGTGACTCTAGCCCTGCTTCCGATCATTGGCGCGAGCTTTTATTTTGCTTTTCCAGTGATGGTCATTGGTTTTGTCATGTTTGCGGTTTTGAAATTCGCTCTGGGCTCAATCCGGATGGCAAGCAGCCGCAAGGCTCACCTGGCCACCATGCGCTGGGATCCCATGATGGCGTATATGAAAAATCCGGAAGACAAACCGGCAGACAAAAAAGACAAGAAAAAGAACAAGACGGACGACAACAAGGACCAAAACAAGTAGTCTCGTTTTCCATGTTCGCTGACCGGCTTTCTTTTTTATCCGCTGGATTGATTTTTTTATTTCTCGGCGTGGGTATTCCCGGCCTTGCCCAGGCGGCTCCCAACAGCAAGGCTTCAGCCCAAGCCATTCAATGTCTCGCATGCCACGCCCAGACGGACGTGCGCATGCGCTTCAAAGATGGTTCCGAAAAATCCGTTCAGCTTAATCACGATGCTTGGAGCCAATCGGCTCACGGCAAGTCCCTCGCCTGTACCGATTGCCATTCCGGAATCAACCTTCAGAAGCATCCCGCAAAAAAAAGCAAACAGCTCCTGAACTCAGCCCGGGACTACACCGTTCAGCAATCCCAAAGCTGCGAACACTGCCATTCGGTTTATTACACCCGCGTCCTGGATAATATTCATAGCAAACTGGCCCGTACCGAGAATGCGAAGACCCCGATTTGCGTGGATTGCCATGATGCACACGCACCCCTGGACTCCGCCCGGAGCTCACGGCAGGCCATCAGCAAGAATTGTGGCGACTGTCACCCGGGAGTCTATGCGGCTTACAAGCGCTCGGTTCACGGCAAGGCGCTGCAGGAAGAGAACAATCCGGATGTCCCCGTCTGCACCGACTGTCACAGCACGCATACGATCACTGATCCCAGAACGGATCTTTTTCATACGACTTCTTACGAACTCTGCGCCAAATGCCATCAGGACGAAAAAAAAATGACCCCCTATGGTCTGACCACAAATGTGCTTTCAACCTACCTGGAGGACTTTCACGGCGCTTCCAACCGGCTCTACAAGATGTCTCATCAGAACCCGAAGCAAGCGCTCGCTTCCTGCACCGATTGTCACGGCATTCACGATATTCAGGGCCGTGCGCGCAATAATCCAACGCATACCCGCGCCGAAGTTCGCGAGCGGGTGATCGTGACCTGTCGCAAGTGCCACGAGGGTGTCACACCAGCGTTCGCTGATGCCTGGCTTTCACACTATCCGGCCACCCTGCAATCAGCACCACTGGTCTGGGCCGTGAAGGTGATCTTCGGGGTACTCAATCCCCTGCTCATCACCTTCTGCCTGCTGAATGTCCTGCTCAACTTATGGCGTGTTGCCAATCGCCGCGGCAGACCTACTTACAAACCATTCTGAGCTTTCGAAACCGCAAACCTGCTCAGGCGTTGCCTTCGAGATTACTGCCGGTCACCAGCTCACGTTCGCGCTCAGGATCCAGGTCTCCGCGGACACGCGGAGCCGGAGTGATCATACCGCGCTTACGCAGCTTTTCGACCAAAGTCGTGCGATTCATCTGGAGCAGCTCGCTTGCGCGATTCTTGTTCCCCCCCGTACGGGAGAGCGCTTGATCGACCAGATGGTTTTCGAAGGCGTCGACGATATCTTTCAGATCAAGGCCCTTTTCGGGAAGAACCATGCGAGGGAATTCCCACTCAGACATGGCGCCCGTGCCCTGAGGACGGCTTTCGGCGTACTGCTGAAATACTCGGTAAGGAAGATCGCCCAGTTCGATGGCGCCGGTTCCCTTGAGAATCACGAGGCGCTCCATGAGGTTCTCGATCTCACGCACATTGCCCGGCCAGTCGTAGGCGGTCAAGGCGTCCAGGATCTGCTGCGAAAGTACTTCTACCTTGTGGCCGGAAACACCGTTGAACTGATTGATGAAGTGATTGGCCAAAACCGTGATGTCGCTGCGGCGTTCACGAAGGGAAGGAACGCGAACCGGAATCACGTTCAGACGGTAATAAAGATCTTCGCGGAATTGGCGAGTCCGGACGGCCTCTTCGAGGTCCTGATTGGTTGCCGAGATGATCCGCACATCCACTTCGATGGTGCGGGAAGAGCCAACTGGCTCGAACTGGCGAGTCTGCAAGACACGCAGAAGTTTCACCTGAAGATGCAAAGGCAGGTCGCCCACTTCGTCAAGGAAGATAGTCCCGCCATGAGCGAGCTCAAAACGGCCGGTACGGTTCTGTGTGGCGCCTGTGAACGCCCCTCTGACATGACCGAAAAGTTCGGCTTCCAAAAGCTCGGCTGGGATCGCTCCGCAGTTGACGGTGACCAGCGGCCGGGTTGCCCGGGGCGAATTCTCATGAATTGCTCGTGCAACCAGCTCCTTGCCGGTACCGCTTTCTCCGGTGATCAAAACCGTGCTGTCGGTTTGAGAAACCTTTTCAATTGTCTTGAAAATGGATTGAATTGCAGAACTTTCGCCCACCAACGGTGATCTAAACGCGAGCATCAATGCTCCCCCTTTTAACCCTTCCATGAGTTAGACCGGGAACTCCCCTCCCCAGCCTTGTGAGCCGCTTTTTCCAGCTTCGGACTTTCTGTCCTTGCGGATTGGCTGCCCACATAAAAAGGCTAAGCACTTTTTGCCGGGCTGTCAAAACTATTTCGATATATTTCTGGCGCTGCTGTGCAAACTGTCAAAATTCCTTCAAGGGATCTCCCCGAAAAGAACTTTTACCCGGTCGCCTGCGCCCGCTAAAATGCTGACTTAACCCACTGATCCGAATGAAGATCCCCACGCATAGCGACCCATAAGACGATCAGGATTATCAGGAGCAGAACCATCCCCCAGCAGAACCACTCAACAGCGCTCTTCTTTCGACGAAAGTGCAAAGCAAGTTCGCCAAGAATGAAGGCTGCCGGTATGGCCCAGTAAGGAAAGAACCGCATCAACCAATGGATCAGATGCATTTTGACTTCTTACTTCAGGCTGCGAAGTGCGGAAACCTGATCTGTTCTTTCCCAGGTGAATTCGGGTTCTGCGCGACCGAAGTGGCCGTATGCCGCAGTTTTCGAATAAATTGGGCGAAGCAGGTTCAAAGATTCAATGATCCCGGCCGGACGAAGATGGAAGATCTCGCGGGCAGCAGTTTCAAGTTTCCCGAGTTCCACTTTTTCGGTGCCAAACGCGTTCACCATCACACTCACCGGTTCTGCAACACCGATGGCATAAGCCAGCTGAACGAGGCAACGGTCCGCGAGACCGGCTGCGACGATGTTCTTGGCTACGTAACGGCCCATGTAACAGGCCGACCGATCGACTTTCGAAGGATCTTTGCCGGAGAAAGCGCCGCCGCCATGTGCGCCGTGACCGCCGTACGTGTCGACAATGATTTTTCGTCCAGTCAAACCGCAGTCACCCATCGGTCCACCGACGACAAAACGGCCGGTCGGGTTCACGTAGAATTTGGTTTTATTGTCAAGCAGGTTGGCAGGAACTGTCTTCCTGATCACTTCCTCGATCAAAGCTTCCTGAATTTGTTTATGCGTGATGTTTTCATCGTGCTGTGAACTCACCACGACGGCGTCAACGCGTTTCGGTTTGTCGTTCTCGTATTCGACGGTGACTTGAGTTTTGCCGTCGGCGCGCAGCCAGCCGCAGGTTCCATTCTTGCGAACCTCGGAGAGCCTCAAGGCGAGCTTGTTGGCGAGATCAATCGTCAATGGCATGTATTCTGGTGATTCATTCACAGCGTAACCGAACATGATGCCTTGATCTCCGGCGCCCTGCTCCTTCGTGTTGTGAATGCCATGGCCAGCCGTGACACCCTGGGAAATATCCGGTGACTGGCGGTCAAGAGTCACCATCACTCCGCAGGTTTTATAATCAAAACCCTTGTCGGAGGAATCGTAACCGATCTTTTTAACTGTCTGGCGCGCGATGTCCTGATAATCAACACGGGCATTGGTCGTCACTTCACCAGCAACGACAATCAAACCAGTCGTGATCAACGTCTCGCAGGCAACGCGGGAACGGGGATCCTGTGCCAGCAAGGCATCGAGAACTGCATCTGAAATTTGATCAGCCATTTTATCTGGATGACCTTCGGTGACAGACTCAGAAGTAAAAAGATAGTTACGTACCATTTGAATATTCCTAGTTTTCAAGGTGAATGGGGAATTTAGGAGTCGTTCCCTTGTTCTGCTGTTTCCGCTTCCGGGTTTTGCCTTTGCGGGCCTGACGGATTTTGCGGGCAGTTTTGGTTTTCATCATACGAGACGGCATAAAATAACTCCCAGTGGTTCCAAGTGTCTGAATTATTGAGGAACTTATGTAGCCCTTATTCCGGGCTCTTGTCAATCAGGTTCTCCCGTGAAAAGGCACGTCGACGAGGGCCCTCTCTTTGCAGAAATGCGGTGATGCAATCTACTTTCAAGACGGCTGTGGTGATCACAATTATCTGCTTTTGCCCCCCGCTGGGTGCGGTTGAGCGCGCTCCCGGGCTCACTGCCGAACGCCCTCTCATGATTCTCGGACAAGGTGAGCAACGCATCCTGAATATCGGGAACGGAGGATCGGCCGATGAAATTACTCGGTATTCCCTCGGAAGTGAAGTGGCTCGCGGACACCTTCTGAACCCAGGTTCCCGGGGCGAGCTTCTGATCAAAGGAATCAAGCCGGGCATGACCGATCTCTGGGTCTGGAAAAAGGACGGAAGCTCCGAGCATCGGCTGATCGAGGTTCAGAAGATCACAACCCAGGATATTGCAACCGCCCTGGTCAAAGCCCTGAGTCGCCTCAATGAGGCGGAAATTGTTTATACCGGTTCCGGCGTCGTTCTGCGCGGACGCGTCGAGAGCCCTGGGGAAAGCGCCAAAATTTCCGCACTCACTCGTTTTTTCCCAAAAGAGGTCATTAACCAGACCCAGCCTACGGACCTCCTGCTTGAGAGTGCGCTCGCACGCCTGGATGAGGCGTTCACGAAGGCCAACTTCACGCGTTCTGTTCAATCCGAAAGGGTCGGGTCCGAAATATGGGTTCGCGGCAACGCAGAAAACACCCGACAGCAGCTGGCAATTCAAAAGCTCGTGGACTCAATCTTTCCGGCGGCAAAAACCGAAATAATGACTTTGCCCGATGATACACCCACCGTCCATTTCAAGGTTTTCCTGCTGGAACTCAAAAAGAACCGCTTTTCCAGTCTGGGACTCAGCTGGCCTGCAAACCTGGAGGGAGCCTTTCAAGTCACCCCCACTCAGATTCTCAACAAGCTGCAGCTGGACGCCACGCTGCAGATGCTCGAAGGAGATGGTTCAGCGCGCATTCTTTCCAAACCGGAGCTCGTCGTTCGCGCTCCGGGCGAAGCCGAGCTTTTTGCAGGCGGGGAACTCCCTCTCCAAACCCGAACCAAATCAACGACGAATGTCACCTGGAAGAATTACGGCCTGACCCTCCGCTTGAAGGTGACACATTCGACACGTGAACAGGTACGGGTCGATATTTTCACTGAAATCAGCCACCTGGATCTCTCGACGGCTTTGAATGAAATTCCGGGCATTCAGGCCAACCGGATGAAAACCCAGGTAGATGCCCGGTATGGAACACCGCTGCTTCTGTCCGGACTCCTTCAGCACCACTTGCGTGAGAACGCGAAGGGGTTGCCGTTGCTGCGGCAAATTCCGATTTTTGGAACTCTCTTCGGTTCGGAGGATTATTTGAAGGAACGTTCTGAGCTTGTCGCCATACTTCTTCCAACCCTCACCCCACCTCCCGCACCGATGAATCGGGTGAGTCCAGCTGGCAGTCTCGATGCCTACCAGCAGCCTCGGGGACCGGTACCTCCGCCCAGAAACTGGATGAGTCCAGTGCAGATCCAGGCACTCAAAAGATCTCCTGAGTTTCCCTGGAATGCCTTCGATCAAAATTTCGATTCCGGAAGGAGAGTAGAATGACCACACCGCTTTGGCTCCAGAATATTCTTTCGAATCCAAAAATCACGGATATCTGCATAAACGGGCCGCAGCATCTTTACGTGGACCAGGGCTTCGGTCTTGAACCGGAAAATACCGTTCCTGCAGCACCTTGGACAGAAGAAGAGATGCGCACCTGGGTCCTGGAGCAGATTTCAGCGGCCGGTAAAAGCTGGGATGCGCGCCACCCCTTCATTGACGGCACGGTCCCCAGTGGACACCGGCTCCATGTGGCTTTTCCTCCTCTGGCCCAACAAGGAATTCTCGTTTCCCTCCGGCGTTTGCCGGGTCTTCAGAACAATTCCATTTCGGGGGCAGCCCGATGGGCTCAGTCGAAACTTTATGGGGTACTTGCTGATGCGGTCGGCCGTGGCGAATCCGTGCTCATTGCCGGGTCAACCGGCAGCGGCAAGACAACGCTTGCCACAGACCTGCTGGAATCCGTGCCCCCCCTTGAAAGAATTCTGGCGATTGAAGACACTCCTGAGCTTGCGCCAAGGCACCCTCATTTCATCAGCCTGGTAAGTCGTGCCCCTAATGCCGATGGATTTGGTGAGGTCACACCGCGCACGTTGTTAAAGCAAGCCCTTCGCATGCGCCCGGACCGGATCATTCTCGGGGAATGCCGGGGGACAGAGGTGCTCGACCTTCTCCAGGCGCTGAATACTGGCCATGGCGGGGCGCTGGCGACCCTGCACGCGAACTCTCCGCGTGATGCACTGAGGCGGATGGAACTGCTCTGCCTCCTTGCATCCGGCGGCAGCATTCCGCTTGCCGCAATCCGTGAACTGATCGCCGTCGGTGTTCAATGGATAGCCCAGGTCAAACGCACAGGACCGAGCCGACAGATCTCCGAGCTGGCACGCATTGAAGGACGCGAAGGCGAAATGATTTTGCTGAGGCCCATTACCGCGAACTGAAAAGACCTTCCTGCCCCTGTCTAAAAATCAATTTTCCTGCTTCGGGAAAGTGCCAAGGCTTGCCGCCGATTGTGATCGCGAATATCAAGCTCCAGAGGGCCCAACGCAGAATAAAGGCTTCAAAAGACATCCAAACCCCCTCCCTCTGTGGCGGTGAAGGCCAGGTACAGACCAAAAGCCAATAACCCAAGAATCGCGGGCGCCACAAATACAAAGAGCGGCTTCAAAATACGAGTCGGCAAAAGTGAGAGTTCACGATCCACCAATGCTTGCAGATCCTGCCGGCAACCCGTGAGTGAACTTTCCACGCGCTCCATGCAGGGGCGCCCATCCAGGATCGCCGTCTGTACTGACTTGCGCAATCCCGAGCCCAGCTCGAGCAGAACTTTTCGGGCAGCGTGGGAGACCTTACTCGTATTTGGTTTGGGTTCGGTGGCCCAAATCGAGTAGCCCCATTCCAAAGCCAGCTCCGGAGCCACGGCATTCAGAAATTCAAGCGCACGACTCCAGGCCAGATCAGCGGGTGTTCCGGCGCGAACCAGGGCCAGCAGACGCTCCCCTGTGCATTGAACTCCTAAAACCCAAGGACGCTCCACCTGCTTCAGCCCCGCCCAACGGGCAGCATCCGCGAGCCGCAACATCCACCAGGCTCCAGTCAAAGAACTGCCCAAACCCAAAATGCAGCCAAAAAGCCATGCCCAAGGGCGTTCTGAAATCCCGGGGAGAATACCATAGAGTACAAAACCGAAGACAGGCACCAGAACTCCCGCTACGAGCGCCTGCGCCAAAGCTTGCGCACTCCGGCTCTCGGTCTGGGCCAGGACATCGCGGTGGGTTTGTGCAAGTTCTTTCAGACGTCTGAGCGTTGGAAGCACGGCACCGCCCTGCGCGCGCAGCTCCTGCAGACTGTCGAAAGCGAGGCGACCCCAAGGTGGACCCAGTTGCTGGAGGCCCGACCAATGACTGGGGGTAGGGACCATGCCCGCCCCGAGCATCTCTTCAATTTCCTGCAAGCGGGCAACGATGAGTAGCAGAGCGGCCTTTTCCAGTCTTGCCCCCCAAAGTACGGCCTTGAAATCAAATTGGCTTAAAAGCAACCACAATCCAGAGAAAAACAGCAGAAAAGAAATGAACCAGAGTGCCATAACCGAATGCACTGCAAAGAAGATGAAAGCAGCGCGGTTGCAGAAGCTGGGGTGCCCCTCAATTTCCGGACTGTCCTCCTGAATTTCAAACCTCGGGTCTGTGAATTCTTGTGAATTCGGCGTATTTTGGCGTAATCTCCCGAGCATGAGTTTCGCGAGTCGGTTTTCATTTCCAGCCTTAATCGGATCTTTCCTTCTCGCTTCCACGTTTGCTTTCCAGCAGAGCGTTCTGGCGAAAAATCCCCAGTCCGTCACCTCTCCGCGCCCTTCTTCATTTTCCTCTTCCAGCCCCTCTGCCGCCTCTTATGCAGCCGGAGATCAGGCATTCTTCCAGAGGCAGGTTCCTGAACAGGGCAGGCTGGCCCTCTCGCTGTTCAGGGAATACCACGAGCGGAATCCTAAGGACCCGGCAGCAGCCTGGCGACGTTCCATGGCCTGCTACTTCAATGGATTGCACCTCACCGCAGTCGAGGAGGAGCAAAAGCGGCTTTTCACCGAAGGTCGCGACGCAGGAAATGAAGGAGTGAAACTCGACCCCCGCTGTGCTCCGTGTCATTTCTGGAAAGCCATCAATATGGCACTTTATGGGCAAAAAGTAGGCGTATTTAAAATGTACTTCACCTTGGGCGAAATCCGGGAGCATCTGCAAAAAACGGCTGAGCTGGAGCCTGGTTTTGCCGGTGCGGGTGCCTACCGCCTTCTCGGACTGATCCAGCAAAAGCTGCCTGGCATTTTGGGTGGCAGCGATGACGAAGCGAAGAGATTCTACAAGCTTGCCATCAATACTGCGCCGGATGAGCCGCTGAATTACCTTTTCCTGGTGAAACTTCTGCGTGACCAGAAAGACGACCTCCCGGGCGCCCTTGAAGTCGCAAGAAAGGCACTGGTCACCCTTCCCAAGCCCTCGCCGGAACAGCTTGAAGCATTGAGTTCGTTGAAAGAGCTGGAAACATTTGTGACTGAGCACCCCGGCTCAGGGCAGAATTAAGACCATTTCACCCAGACTTTTGAGCAAATCTTCGGTTTCCGCGACAAAATCGGGCGGGATTTGCAACTCCAGATCGCGATAAGCATCGCCGGGTGCCGACGGAAGAGTGGAATAGGCCGTAATGCCTTCCTGGGCTTCGAGAATGAAGTAGACAAACGCGGAGTCCTCTTTACGGACTCGAATTACTTTTCTGACGCTTAACACTCTTGCTGAAACTCCTTAGTCAACTTATCCTATCCATAATATGGCATTCAGAAAAAGTCAGCTCTTCCCTGTATTTGTTCTCTCCTCGGCCTTGATCTTGAGTGGCGCCTTTGCAGGCTGCTCTTCCGCTCAGAAGACAGCCGCTTCTGGCGCTGAGGAGAAAGAAGCCGAACAGCCCGCGACGACCAATCAAGTGGCTGAACTCCGCACCCAGATGGTGCAGCTGCAAAACAAGGTGGACCAGCTGGAAGGCCAGGTCGCTGCAGTTTCCGGCAAAGTGGAGGCTTCGACGGCGGCGTCTCAGCCCAAAGCACCTTTTCCCAATACATCGAGTGTTTATCCTCATCCCACACAGGGTACCGGGAGTTCCGTATCCCCTTCCGCCGCCGGGACAGATCCTGAATCCGGTTTCATCAATGACGAGTCCGTGGATCTCTATCGCAAGTCGCTGCTGCTTCTGCAGTCCCAGAAGTATTCCGAAGCAGTGCTCTCGTTTGCCTCGTTCCTGGAACAATTTCCGGATCATCCGCTCGCCGGTTCCGCACAGTTTCATATCGGAGAAAGCTATTTTCGCCAGAAGGAATACAAACTCGCTCTTCACGAATTCAAACGGGTCCTGACCTCCTACGATCGCAACCCCCATATTGCGAGCACCCTTCAATTCATGATTGCCGCGGAAGAAGCTTTAAAACTGCCGCAGGATGCTGCGAAACACCGGCAGCAGCTGACGTCTCTTTTTCCCCAATCCCCCGCTGCGGGAGATCCTCAGATGATAATCTCCGGCAATTCTTCTGAACCCAGCACCGCAAAAGGTGCAGCAACAGACCTGGATGCCCCGCCTCCTACCGCGCCCGCTGTTGAGGGCACCCCATCCGGAACAAATCCCGGAGCGCAGCAATGAAGAAGCTCCTCTCCCTGGCTTCAGTCACTTTGGCGCTGATTCCGGCAGCTGGGGTCGCAAAGATCACTCCCGAACAGGAAGCCAAACGACTGGGACAGATTCTCAAGCCGATTCCTGACGAAGTCTGGATGACAGCTGCCGGTGAGAGAGTTTCCGAGAAATACTCGGTGACCAGCGGAGACACTCTTTTTGATATCTCTAAACGGTTGTTTGGTGACCCCAAATACTGGCCCAAAGTATGGGCAATCAACAATAATACGATTGCCAATCCTCATCAGATCAAGCCCGGGATGATGATCGCCTTCATGCCGGGTACGAGCTCTTCTCTTCCCTCCGTCGGAATGGCCGAAGGCGATGAAGGCTTTCGGTCAGATGCCTACGGTGGACTGGGTTCCGGATCTGCGGAATCGCAGGCAACAACCCCGGATGGTTCCCCCCGCAAGAAGCGCTCAGACGAATGGAAGCGCCTTCCGCAGCAGCCGTGGGAATTAATCCGTCTGCAGTTGCCCCCCGAAATCGATCCGCAGGGTTTCGATCGCCGCAGCAAAATCACTTTCAAGACTATCACTGATTTCGAACTTGAATCCGTAGTGACTTCAGATGCGTTGGATCCTGTCGGTTACATTCGCGGCTCTTTGACTGAAGCAACCGAAATTTTTCAGGGAAGTCTGGTTTTCATCGAGGCCGAAGCCAATATCCATGTCGGCGAAGTTTATTCACTTACCGAGGACCCATTTATCCTTAACCGCCAAGGCGCCCGCCAGGGCTATGCCTACAGCAGCGTCGGAAAAGTCGTAGTGACTGGAGTTCAGGATGGAGTCTTCATCGGTAACATCATCAACGCTCGCAGCCCGATCGGACGCCAGACGTTTCTGATGCCGGTCCCGCCGAAAGCCAAACTCATTGATCCCATTCCTGGCCCCAGTCAGATGGAAGCAGTGATCCATTTTGACACCCGTTTTTCAACTCAGTATGCGAGTCAGTACAGACAAGTCTTTGTTGATCTGGGCTCTGAAGACGGCGTCCAGGCTGGAATGATTTTCCGCGCTTACGAAACGAAAGACCCGGTCAACGGTAAGAAGGTGGCGCCCGAGGGATTCGTCCCTTTGGCAGACATGATGGTTGTCCAAGTCAGCCCAAGGTTTTCTTCCGGTATTTTGCTGAGCACGCCCAATCTCGTTGCAGACAAGACGCCTGTGACTCTCCTGACGGATGTTTCGGATGTTGGAAAGGCCTGGAAGCCAAAGAGTGCTCCGGAAAGCGACGAACTTGAAAAACTGGATCCCGGTTCAGAGCTGGGAGCTGAAGAGGAAAAAGAGCTGATCCAGCTTGAACGCCATCAGGATGAACCCTCGCCTTCCGAGACTTCTGCAGCCCCGGAAACCGGCGATGATGATCCGGTTGCCCTTCCTCCACCTCCGGAAGAAGACTCTGGAATGTCCGCAGGCCCTGTTCCGACGGCTCCAGAAACAGAACCTGCCATTACTCCGGATGTGCCTAGTGATCTTCCTCCGCCACCTCCGCCCGAGTTATCACCGGATGGATCAGATGGGATTGAAACATTGCCACCGCCGCCCACGACATCGGACGCTGGTGCGGTGGAATTCCCGCCGCCACCTGAGCTGGAGTGAACACGGTCTGAGTTCTGGGCTAAAGCACCCGTTCACGTACAGGATCGGGGTTATCTTCGCACTTTGAAGGCTCCGGTTTTTGCATCGCTCCCCGGGCATGCACGCGCCCTTTGCCACGACTCGCCTCGAACCACAACTGACGCGATCCCTCGAACATTTATGGAACGTCCCTTTTCCTCCTCCAGAGCTGTATATTCAAGGTTCAGAGCAGGCCCTCAAGCTGCTCACGCGTCTTCCCGAGCGTGGCCTCGCTGTTGTAGGCACCCGGCGTCCCCGTCCCAGGTCTCTTGGGCTGGTTGGGAACTGGATTCATGAGCTCCGAAATTCGGAATTAATCATCATTTCTGGTCTGGCCTCCGGTATCGATACGGCGGCTCATCAGGCAGCGCTCGATAACGGTTTGCCGACAATTGCCGTACTCGGCTGCGGCTTTGAACATCTTTACCCGCGAGAGAACGCGGTCCTCGCGGCCGAAATTCTCCGAGCCGATGGTCTTCTTGTTTCAGAATTCTCTCCAGGAACGAAACCCCTCCCCGGCTATTTCATTCACCGCAATCGCCTGATCGCGAACTGGACCAAGGCCACCTGGATCGTTGAAGCAGGCTTCCGGTCGGGGGCACTCAACACGGCGAAGTGGGCGCGCCTCTCGAATCGCTTCTGTTTTACGACCCCCGGGTTTCCTGGTGATCCTGCTTTGGCGGGCAATCAATCATTACTGGAGCAGGACCTCAGTCACGCGATCTGGGGACCTCACGGCTTTGGGACAGCCTGGCTTGAACTCTCGGGTCTGGGTCAAAAAAGCGTTTCCGCCGGGATTCGCGGCAATAAGCGAAAACAGCCGAAACAGTATGAAACCGGCGATCTGGGTCTGCTGTGTTCAGAGCTGCGGCGGCTCACGGCTGAAACGGGCGGTGCCCCGGTTTCGGAATTGCTCAACTGGGCGCTTGAGAAGGGCTGGGAACCAGCGCGTTTTTTCATTGCCTTCCGCACCGGGATCGATTCCGGAAGCATTGAGGAGCAAAATGGGATTATTTTGAAACGCCGAGAAGCCTCTCAATAATCTTCTGTTTGGTCTCACAGCGCTTCTGCCCCCAGCAGGGTGAGAAGGATTTAATAAGATGCCCGCCGCTTCTGATCTTAATCAAGTAAGGGCGCTTCATCAGCACAGTGTGAACGTAAGTAGCGAATGACTCCGCAAAATCGTCAGCAGGGCTCGTCGCTGCATACAGGGTCGCAAAATTCGTTTTTTCAAGAGCACCATAGATTTGAGGCGCATGGGATATTTCTATTTTGGTTTCAGCCCCACGATAATACGTGACATACCGCCTCAGCCCGAAATGGTGGTCGAATATAGATACATAGCCGGCAGATTTTTCATATAGCTTCCAAGAAAGGGCGGAGAACGGGTGTTTGCCGGGGGAATCGTGAGTTTTATTCCAGGAAGGGTGCAGATCAACCGTGGCCGCGATTACATGTCCGAATTCGTGCAGGAGAATGAACTGGAGAGCGTTCTTTCGGGTATCTGAGGAAGCAGTCTCAATTTCAGCAACAAGTTGGGTTTTGGAATCAGGCAGAAACGGCGAATTTTCCTTCCATGACAACCATTCATTGGCCTGCCTGTTCAGCATGGATAGATCGAGAACCATGAACGCGCCGAGCGGCTCTTTTGTTTCCGAAAGTACCGTATCCGTATACGCCGAGCCCCCTAGATCGCTCACGACGGCAATACCGTAAAGATTCGGTCCAACAACTTTCTTGACCGATTCAGGCAAGTCCTTCAGGGCAGCTACCAAGTCGGCCTTGTAATCCGGGGCCAAATCAGCCGGTTTAGGGATATTCGAAAAACCCTGTACCAAGTTATCTTTGCATAAATAATCGATGAGCACGGATGGTGCCCGAATTATTTTATTTTCGAGGACAGAGCGGAGCTTCAAAGATTTCCAGAACGCAAGATGACGGGCCGGATGGTCGAGCGGGGTGAATTCTCCTGAAATCATCAGTTTTTCCGCAGAAAAGCTGATGCCGCTCAAGGCCCATATGACCAATCCCAGGGCCAAGCCCGCCCGCATGAATCTGAGATAGCTCATAATCTGATTTTAGGGGCAGCCGATCTCTCGTCCACCTTTAAAGAGGGTTTTTTTAACTTTTTTACTGTTCAAAGTTTTTCCAATAACTCGGCGATATAATGAGATAAATATACAGTTACAGAGATGACACCTGGATCAGCCTCTTTGGATCCTCTCTTGAAAAAACTCATTAACTCCGACTAAGGTAGGGCATGGCAAAAAAAGCGCTCGTCATCGTTGAATCACCATCCAAGGCAAAAACCATCCAAAAATACCTGGGGCGCGAGTACATCGTGAAAGCGAGCGTCGGGCATATCAAGGACCTTCCGAAGAGCAAACTCGGCGTTGATCCTGATAAGGGATTTGACCCCGATTATCAGCTCATCCCTTCGAAAGTTAAGGTGATTGCGGAGCTGAAGAAGGCATCTGAGAAGGTTCCGGAACTCTTCCTGGCAACAGACCCTGACCGCGAGGGTGAAGCGATTGCCTGGCATATCAACGAAGAGCTGAAGACTCGCGGGAAGAAAGTTCACCGGGTTCTGTTCAACTCCGTCACCAAGCAGGCGATCTTGGAAGCGATGAGCAAGCCGCTGAAACTCAACACGGATCTTTATCATGCCCAGCAGGCGCGCCGGATTCTCGATCGCCTGGTCGGCTATAAGATCAGCCCGCTTCTCTGGGATAAAGTCCGCCGCGGAATCTCCGCCGGCCGCGTGCAGTCGGTTGCGCTACGGATCGTGGTTGACCGTGAAGCGGAAATCAAAGCTTTCAAACCGGATGAATACTGGAACGTGGAAGGCGTCTTCCTCAAAGACGGCGTGGACTTCAATGCCCGCCTTTTCAAGATCAATGGCAAGGATCCTGAGCTTCCCAATCAGCAGATCATCAACGAACTGATGGCCGGAATCAAATCCACTCCGTGGAAAATCGGCAACGTTGAGCAGAAGGAACGCTCCCGCAAGCCAACTCCCCCGTTCATAACGAGCCGACTGCAGCAGGACGCCGCGCGCAAGCTTGGCTTCAGCGCCAAGAAAACCATGGCCCTGGCCCAGCACCTCTACGAAGGCGTGGACCTCGGAGAACTGGGCACGCACGGCTTGATCACCTACATGCGTACGGACTCCGTCCGCGTGGAACCCGGAGCCCTGCAATCGGTTCGCGAGTACATCGCCAAAACGTACGGTAAAGATCATTTACCTGCCGAAGCCAATGTTTATAAATCCAAAAAAAGCGCGCAGGATGCCCACGAAGCGATTCGTCCCGCCACCCTAGAATTCCCACCCGATCGGATTGAAAAGCTGCTCGAACGCGATGAGTTCCGGTTATTCCAGCTCATCTGGAACCGCTTTGTCGCGTCACAGATGACTCCTGCCGTTTACGACCAGACGACAATCGATGTGGTCGGCAAAGCGTCTGATGGCCGCGATATCACGTTCCGCGCCACGGGTTCGGTGATGAAAGAACCCGGCTACACCGCAGTTTACGCTGAAGAGGAAGATGACAAGTCCGAAGAGGGCGGCATGGGTTCGCTCCGGATCAAGAGCGCCAAAGAAGGCGAAAAGGTCACGAGCAAGGAACTCACTCCTTCGCAGCACTTCACGCAACCACCGCCCCGATACACGGATGCATCTCTCATCCGGGATCTCGAAGAAAAAGGAATTGGTCGTCCCTCGACTTACGCCACGATTTTATCCAATCTGCAGGACCGCGAGTACGTCGAGAAACGCGAGCAGCGCTACTACCCAAGTGAACTCGGCACGGTTGTCACGGATCTTCTGGTGGCCTCGTTCCCGGATGTGCTGAATTCCGAGTTCACCGCCGAAATGGAAAACAAGCTGGACGATATTGAAGAAGGCAAATCCGACTGGAAAAAAGTCCTCAGCCAGTTCTGGAAGCCTTTTGCAAAGACGCTCGAAAAAGCCAAAAAGACGATGAAAGACGTCAAGCGCCAGGAAGTCCCGACCACGATCAAATGCGACAAGTGCAGTCACATCATGGTCATCAAATGGGGCAAGCTCGGCTCATTTCTCGCCTGTTCGAATTATCCGGAGTGCAAGAACACGCAGGATTTCAAAAAAGACGATCAGGGCAATATTGTCATCGTTCCGAAGGAATTCACCGACAAGTCTTGCGAGAAATGCAGCAAGCCCATGGTCGTCAAAGGCGGGAAATACGGCAAGTTCCTGGCCTGCAGCGATTATCCGAATTGCAAGTTCACCGCCGCGATCACGCTGGGAATCCCCTGCCCGGTCTGCAAGGAAGGCGAAATCGCCCAGAAGCAGTCAAGGTACGGACGGGTGTTCTACAGCTGCAATAAATGGCCGAAGTGCAACTTCGCAATCTGGGACAAGCCTCGCACCGAGCCCTGCCCGGCCTGCAAGTTCCCGATCATCTCGGAGAAAATCACCAAACGCGCGGGCCTCATGTATAAGTGCACTCAGAAGGAATGCGGCTGGTCTGAAATCATTGATCCGAACGCCGGCAAAGCGCCACCGCCGGATGAGCGAGATGAAGAACAGCAAAAGACCGCCGAGACGGTGAAGAGCGCGTAGAGCGGGGCAAATTTGTGAATGGCGCCCTCGAAAGGGGCGCCATCATAATTTTAGATCACAGCTTTCTTTTGCAACTCAGAGAGACCGACTTCCCGCCGCTGACTGTAGTCAGCGCAATGATGCTTGTTCCTTCTTCAGCCGTGGTGAAGATTGAGCTATTCTCATCTTTGGCTCCGCAAGCGAGGAGCTGTGGAGTGACTCTAAAAACGAGGCAACCTACCGCGCCGCCCTGGCCATCCTCGACAAATTGATTTTCCTGAATTTCTGTATCGAATGAAAATGCGATTTCCTGAGAATCGCTTCCTTTAGAATACTTGCACTCATACTGAGAAGCGTAGGACACGCTTGCCATCAACATCATCACCGAACCAGCAACCAATAATTTCTTCATATCGTTTCTCCTTATTGAGGGCTCCGATGATTCGTTGCCCTGATGTGAGCGAAATTACCAGAGCGACTTGGTATGGTATACGATATTGTAATTAAATTATTGGCGTAATTCAGAGTAATACTTATAATATATTCATAAATAATGAATATGGTTACGCTTTCCATTTTTGACTTTAGAGACTACAAACTCTATTTGAAGGCTTGGCTTCGAGCCCGAGCCAAACGGGGCCATGGCGAGAAGAGCCGCATCGCTGAAGTCATTCACTGCCACTCCGGCTATGTCTCCCAGGTAATCGAAGGCAGCGCCCACTTCAGCATGGAGCAGGCGGCCCTCCTGAATCAGTACCTCAGTCATAACACCAACGAGTCCCGCTTCTTTCTATTACTGGTTCAGCTCGCCCGCGCCGGCAACAACACGCTTCGTGAACATTTCGAAGTGGAGCTCAAAGAAATTCTCGATCGGCACAATCTTCTTCGAAATCGTCAGAATTTCAAAAAAACCATTCCGCAGGAGCATCAGGCGATTTACTACAGCGCCTGGTATTACACAGCGATTCACACGCTCTTATCGATTCCAGAGTTTCAGTCACGCGAGCAGATCGCCAAGCGCTTGAGATTAAAACTGGGCAAAGTAACCGACGTACTCGAATTTCTGGTCTCCATCGGACTCGCAACTGATCAGGGCGGCGGACGCTTCACCCCCGGCCTGACCGGCATTCATATCGGAGATAATTCACCCTTCGCGACAAAACACCACAGTAACTGGCGAATCAAAGCGATCGAATCGCTCGACCAGATCGACTCAACGGAACTTCATTTCTCCTCTGTAGGATCCGTTTCAGAAAAAGACCTGCCGCGCCTTCGCGCCATTTTAGTCAAAGCAATTGAGGAAATTCGCGCGACTCTGAAAGAATCAGGGGATGAAACCCTGTTCTGCTATAACCTCGATCTGTTCCGACCGCGGTGACCAGGTATTGGACACTCGGTATTCGTGATCGACATTCCAAGTCAGAACCGGTTTTCATATTCAAAATTTCACCGTATAAACAGGTACTTGCGCGACAAAAATCCAATTTACTCTGGCTTACATATTGCTTCTGTCGAAGTATGAAATGGACGACCTTCTCGAGATTATTCATTTGTTTTCTTTTTCCGGCCTACTTCTTCAGCGCTACGGCATCCGCTGCTGCATCGATTGAAGGGCAGGACAAAAACAAGGAAGTAGTTTCCGCCGCTTTGATTTCGGATAATTTCCTGGATTTTTTTGGAGCTCAAAACTCACTGACGTCACCTCAGACCGGTTGTGAAGCCGAACCCGCGAAGCCCAATCCTATCATCCTGGCTATGGGTGGCGACAACAGTGGTGGCGGCGGAGGTTCAGGAGTCGCCTGTTTTGCAAACGAAAACGATGCCGAGCTGGCAAGGGCTGCGCGAGCTTCCGGCCAACCCTTCCCCAGGCACTTACTTTCCAAAATCGTGGACTTGGAAACAACAGACCATTGGGAACTCCGGGGCAACGAATTCATCGAGCCCGAGCCCAACGAAACTTCTGTCACTTATCTGGAACGCTTCATCAAGGACTACCTGGACTCCGCTTCACCCTTGTTTGCCAAGAAGCTTCGAAATGCTTTAGTACGGCTCAAACTGGACAAAGGATTGGCAACCGACCTGACTGGACATTTGAAGCCGATCGCGGATACAGGAAGCGTGCTTGGTTTAGACCAAAAGAACGGGCACTGTGCCTTGGTTCAAATCGCGGTGAGAAGAGCCCGAACGGATAAAAACGGCAAAATTGAAGCAGTTGTCGGAATCGACCAGGACCTGTTCAACCTGCTAGGGATGAAGAATTCCTCAATTTCACGTAAAGATCAGGTGATCAATCAGGCGATGCTGCGCTTGCATGAAGCAATTTACCTTCTGGGTTATGGCTTGGGGCATAAGACGTCTGAGCAATCCCGGCTGCTGACCGGCGTTTTCTTCTCCAAACAGCTTTATTCGGTTATCAGTGAATTCCCGACCTGGAAGAAACTCCCCGAGAAAGCGAAACTCGCTGGCGCGACCGTATTCCTTTTGAACCAACTCGGTTTCGGTGACTTTGTGGTGGTGGAGGCCCAGAACATTTCACCTACGAAAAAAGAACTCCTGGCAGCAGCTTATCAGTTTAACAATGGTATGCTGAATGTCTCGAAACACTCTGGACCGGACAACGTCGCCGCATACTTTAGACTTTATGCAAATTTCAACGATTCCGAATCATTCATGGCTGTTGCTCATGCGGCCTATGCAGAAAGCATCAAGGACCATATCCATAACCTGCTTGATCCGGAACAAGACAGCACTTCTAAAATCAAGGAAATCTGCGCCTTCACCAGGAACTACCTTGCCACTTTTAAGGACTCTTCCCCAAAGGAGTACGCGGAAGCGGCTCTCAAGTATCCTGGCTTTCCCAGCCCAGAGGAGAGCCGCCGTGCATTTCCGGGAATTTTTGAACGAGCTGAAAAGTATTGCCGCAAATTAGCTCAATAAGAGATAAAGTCAGATTAATTTTGGCCAAAGTAATTTTAACTTACTTTAAATACTATAATTTTTTATTTATTGCGACAACATAAATTCTGACGTAATATCCCTTCATGAATTTAAACGAAGCCAAAATGTTGAAAGCACTTCAAGCGCTTGATGGAAAATTATCCCGGCCCGTAAAACTCATTGTCGGAGGCGGGGGAGCGATTATCCTGACCCATCTTTTTCCACTCGCTACTGCGGACATCGATGCAGTGCCGGGGGCCGGCACAACGCCTGAAGAACTTGATCCGCTGGTTAAAGCGGTGGCCCAGGAACTCTCTTTAGCGCCCGACTGGCTGAACCCCTATTACGCGACTTTCACCCATGTCTTGCCTTCGGATTACAGCAATCGCCTGGTGGAAGTTGTGCATCATAAAAACCTTCAGGTACTCGCACTCTCAAAGGATGATTTACTGATCATGAAGTGCTTTGCCAGAAGGATGAAGGACCGGGTTCACGCCAGAGCCTTGGTACAGGCCGGTGCGAATATTAATAGAGTCGAGTCTCATATTGAAGCCCTGATCGGACGGCAAATCCCGGGTGCACCAGAGGCGCTTGATTTTTTGGATGAAATTCTGGAAATGTCGGGCGGATGATGCACGGATTAGAGGCACTTCCGCAAATTGCCGATTTGAAGAATGCTTACGAAAAGCTGCAGTTTCATATTCCGACTCCGCCTACAGAAAAAGAGCTGGCCCTGTATTCGCAATGGGCACGCTTTGATGCCAGGTTGGGTGAGATTTGGATCGATCACCTGGCAAACGACTGGAAAAAGTTAAACCCGATTTCCTTGAATGAAGAACTGTTACGCCTGCCCTGGCCGGCAGCTGCCGGGGTACTCTTGGAATTTGTTTCGAACAAAATCCGGGATCGTTCAGTGCGAGATCATCTTCTGACTTGGATGCACAGTGTTTTATATGGGATCAAGCCCGCGCCGTTCCAGATGTTTTATATTTCCGGGCGCAAACCTGGCAGCCCAAGCATGTTGGAAGATTCAGAGCTGCCACTGCAAGAATATCGAAGATGGGGTTTTTTAGCGCGAGATTCACTGGTCGGAAAACAATCGTTTGACCGGGGTGAACTTTCTCCCGATATCAGGAAGAAATATCTAAAGAAACTTTGCAGCAGTCGTATGCGGATCGATCTCGATACCTATTGGAATGAAATCGGCAAGGTCATTTCGCGGCGTCAGGCGGAGCGGGATCTTCGCGAGTGTGCCTGGTTAAAGCCTGTCGGCAATACGCGGGCGAGGCAATATCTTGTGACAAGAACTGAAAAGCGGAACAGAAAAGCCGGTCCTTGATTCAGAGGTGAAGTTAACCGTCAATAGCGGACCAGCAGCTCATTACTACAGCGCGTGGTATTATTCGGCGATTCACCTATTGATTGCCATTCCGGAATTTCAAACAAAGGAAGCTTTGCATCGACGGCTGCGCATTTCTCTGAAGAAAGTTTCAGAAGTCCTCGCTTTTCTTTTGGAGTGCGGACTTGCTTCTGAAGATCGGGGTCGTTATACGCCCGGTATCACCAGCATTCACCTGGGAAATGACTCACCCACGATCGCCAAACACCACACCAACTGGCGAATGCATGCAATCCAGGCGCTTGAGCACGAAACCCCGGAGGAACTCCATTACTCATCAGCTGTATCGATCGCTCGCGAATATATGCCACGGATACGCAAAGTACTGACCCAGGCGATTTAAGGAGGTACGAAAAATTGTGTGCGATTCCAAAGAAAATGACCTTTGTTGCTACTCGATTGATTTCTTCCGGGTGGCTGGGGAATAATTTAGAGCCCCGCGCCGGTGAAAAAGAATGCCGCCAACGGATAAACGGCAATCACGCAGCGTCCTTGAACTCGTCTTCATAACTCCTGAAATCCACGACGAGCTTCTTGGGGAACTCATCCGTCCCAAGCAATCCAGCCCAGGAAGTGTCGATCATAGCTGCGAATTTTTCGGCCATCAGAGCACGCACCGCGATCTCGTTCACGCGATCCAGGCGCTTTGATTTCGCCCTCTCCCATTTGAGAATTGCAACGCCGCTATACCCTAAGAGATTTCCGAGCTGCCGCTGAGACATTCCGATGACTTCCCGCAAATACTGGACCTCGGCGCCTCGAAGCGGCACACCCTGTTCCAGAATCGCGCGGCCCACCATCCGCTCCACCCAGCCCGAGACTTCTGCGCTCATGACTGCACCCCAACGCTCACTCTTCTCAACTGGGACGTTTTTTACTTCGATATAGACCAAATTTAGAAC
This sequence comes from Bdellovibrionales bacterium GWA1_52_35, assembly GCA_001769805.1. Lineage (GTDB taxonomy): Bacteria > Bdellovibrionota > UBA1018 > UBA1018 > UBA1018 > GWA1-52-35. The sequence goes on along the minus strand of MEPO01000016.1, from coordinate 41,431 downwards.
GCCTTTGAAATTTTTTCTCATAAGCCCTGCTTTCTTTCCCAATTCTTCAGCTTTCTCCGGAACACCGTCACAATAACCACAGTCTCGTCGATCACAGCGGTAAACCCGGCCCCATTTTTACCATCAGTCCTGCCGATAAACAGATAGGTCTCTGTTTCGGTCTGCCAATCCCAGTAGAGAATCTGGTGCGCCACCTCGATCACCTGGGTCCGAGACAAGGAACGCTGCAGGCTGCGCTGCCGCATGAAGTGAAAAGCTGAAATTACCCTTCCTAACTTCGCGTAGGATTTTCCGAGCCCCGGCCTCTCGATATTTGAATGCTAACTTAGTTATCATAGCAGTTCAACTGCGAATTCAATTATCACGACTGAAATCATCCCTTCGACGGTTTATAGATAGACGCGTGTGCAAACCCACTGCCGCCCGACATGCGCTTAAACTGTGCTTAGAAATGAAAATCAGTCTCGTCGGTTAAGAATCCTACTGAGCCAGCCCAACTTCAAACCTTGAACAGGTCACAAGTGATCGCGATCCCCTCTTCCGGTTTGGAAGGGCCCGCGATCTGGCTCGCCTCGGCGATGAACTGCAAAAGCAGTTCCTTGAGTCTCTCATAATCCGCATGGCTCACGGTCTGAACGGCGGTGAAGTGAACGGCTCCGTTTTCAAAGTCCTGGGCGTCCTGCACTGCCCGATTTCTCCAATTCTGATGATGAAGAATAACGAGAGGCGAATCTTTTGAAGCGTGAAACTCCCCTGACTTGTAAATCCATTTCTCGTTCTTGCTCTCGATGAATCCCTGAGCCTCAAGCGCCTTCAAGTAACCCAGAAGAATCTCCGGCCTGAGCGCAAGGCGCTGACTCAAAGCACCCAGCGACTGAAACTCCGGAATGCTGGTCAGAAAATGCGCGGCACTCCAGATCCAGTTTGAAAAATAATTCACCTGCAAAGCATCCACCGAAAGCCCCGTTCGCGCGGCACGCTCCTGCACGGATTCGTTTTTACGCTTCATTTCGGATAATCGGGTTTTTAGATGGGTGCGGTACTCGGGATCTCCGGCGCGCTCGAAATCAACGAGGGTCTGAAAATAGTGGGCGTGATCGTGAGACAGCTTCCAGTAGCGGGATAGCTTAAAAGCGTGATCCGGCGTGAGGTGAAGGTTCTCGGAAATCACTCGCGACAAATAGGACCTTTGGCAATTCAAGGCTTCGGCTGCGCGAGTCAGCTGGCCTCGACGCGTTTTCGCGGAAAGCATCTGGGCCATAAAGGATTTGTACGAGCTGAACTCGAAAACAGTCTTCGATTTCATGTTTACAAGTATGCACGAAAAACGACCATTGTTTACAATAAACATCTCGTCGCGGCGCGTTAAGTGTCGTATAACCATAAACAAGTACAACTCGCCTGGTACAGGAGTTGCTCCTTACCTAGGCACAACGAGCAGGAGTAAATATGGCGAACCTCAGATCACTTTCAATGGCCTCAGTGTTTATCCTTTCGACACTTGTCGGAGTTCCAGCCATGGCGGACGGACCCGGCGGTACCGGCGGAGGCAGCGGACACGCATCCAAATTTTACGATGTCGCAAAGAACGCCGTGTTGAAATTGAAGATGATCTGCACCACAGACCCGTACAAATCCGAGTGTCAGTATCTAGCTCCTCTCAGGGAAGCACTCCTGGATGTCACGGTAAAAGCCGAAGACGTCGTTCTTGGCCCCGATGGCAGACCCCGGGACGCGGGCAACAACGGCCGGGATGTGATCACGGTGAGCAAGTCAGCAATGGACAAAACCAGCCCCAGCACTGAAAGCGCTGAGCGCTGGGTACGCACAGCACTTCACGAATTGGCGGTAATCAAAGATCTTGAAGCAAACGACACCTACTCTGCCTCAAATCAGGCAGTCAATCTGATCAAGAACGAAGGCTTCGATTTGACCAAAATCGCGGGCGATATTGGAGTCGGGTTCATCGTCCCAAAGGCAAATCAAACAGGAATCAATTTCGAAAAAGCAAACGTCAATTCGGACGGTTCGGTCACTTTCAGTGATCTCACTTTCACCTTTCGCGGCCGAAGGATACGAATTCAACCGGAGCTTTTTCAGACTGATGATAGAGGAAACCGTCGGTTGTATTTTTACGTGGGAATGCATTTTTGCAAACGAGTGGGAATGGACTATCTGAATCAGGAGGATACATCCCCCGACCAGATCATCGACACGGTTCAACTGAATGGAACAGGACAACTTAGTTCGGTTCGTGGGGCTCGTATATACGTGGAAAGCATCACATGCAGTAAATCGGAAAAGGCGAGCATTACTGAGCTCTCCCAATCAGTGTCGAGATTGGCCAAAATGGAAAATCATACTTCCGGAGGTCCTTCTGTTTCAGAACAACAGAATAAAGCTTTGAGCACTGAGCCAGTCCAAAGCGCCTCGACTGATCGCCCTTACGTAGCGGCATCCGCCCGGTAGTCGCTCGGAGATACTCTGAAAAACGTGAAGCCCTGGCCATTCCGGCCAGGGCTTCACGTTTTTTTATGACGCAGTCTTGAACCAAATGGTGGGCCCGACTATCAACGCGTTGAGATCAGCATGTGCTGCGAGTCAAGCATCTGACCATCCTTGCTTTACTTTTGCGCTTGCCGCGCGGACGGACGACGTGTAATTCGGACACGAAAAGGCCGGACATCATGGAAATGAGTGACTTCAAAGCGAAAATTAACATGTTTACTTGCGCTAACACAACTGAGTCACGATCTACAAACCCGGATCGCCGTGCGAGCGTAGCTGTTTTTGGTGCGGGAATTGCCGGCCTCAGTGCCGCGCACGAGTTAGCGCAACTGGGATATGCTGTAGAGTTGTACGAAGCGACTGCGGAACCAGGAGGATTCTTCCGAAGTAGTCGGCGACCTGAAAACGGAAATACGCCTTCGGAATACTCCTGGCACGGAATGGGCCCGTGGTACCATAATACCTTCGATCTATTACGCCGGATTCCGTTCGACTCTGGCGGTACTGTGTATGCGCGGGCTTTGTCTCGATCAATAGATTTCGGAATTTTTCCCGAAGCCGGAGTTGCGCATTTTTACGATCATAAAATCTTCAACATTCGCAAGATGTTCTCAATGTCTCACCGCGACTGGATAAGGTGGTGTTGGCTCATGCTCAAAGCTTGGGCTGCAAATGTGCGGAGCGAGTCCGTCTATTCCGCCCAAAGTGCCGCCGAGTACTGGAGGCGGGTTCTCTCGAAGAGGAGCTACTTACTGTGGAGATCCTGCTTTGGTCCCTGGATCGGTTCTGACTGGAAACAGGTCTCTGTGCACACTGCCGGACGATTTTTCTGCAAACTGTTCCTAAGCAAGCCTGCGCACGTTCATGCCGCAGACCAGGAGGGAGGCGAATGGAAGCATCAGGGTGGAGACGGATGGCTGCTATTTCGAGGGCCGAGCAGCGAGTATTGGTTTGAGCGCTGGGTGCATTTTCTTAAGCAAAAGGGCGTGGCTGTTTTTTTTGAAGCTCCGCTACAAAGGTTGGTTTACAGCGGCTCCAGAATCTCCGCGGCTAAAACTGCAGACGGTAAGTTAATTCATGCAGACGCTTTCATCGTGGCAACGGACCCGTTTTCAGCGGCTAAGATCATGGGGCTCTCTCCCGGGCTTGAGGAAAGCCGCGAGAGCAAGCTCTTGCGTTCTTTGGTTCAGGATGGGCCGCATTCACAAGTTTCCTTTCGGATAGCATTCAGTGAACCTATTCATTTTCCACGCAAGAGGACAGCTGTTGTCGTGGCAGACTCTGAATTTAACCTGACGCTCTTTGCCCAAGAGCAGGTTTGGGACGAGCAGGTCGATCTGGGGGAGAACGTCAAGTCACTCTGGACCGGAACCTCATGTGTGAGCACGGTACCTGGACGCATTCACGGATTACCGGTATCACTCTGCAGCAAAGAGCAGTTTATTGAAGAGATTCGTGCGCAAATCCTAAGCTGCCAGTCTTTGGATCACGAGATCAAAAAAGCAAATCGAGGTCGAAGCCTTGCTAGCTTCGCTATTCTGAAAATCGAAGTATGGCACGAATGGCAATTTGGTCCTGAAGGTATAAAGGGATTAAACCCTAAGTGGGTCAACAACACACGAAATCAGGAATACAGACCTCACCAAGCCACATCGGTTCCAAACCTATTTTTTGCGGGTGCGCATACCAAGACTGCAGCTGATGTGTGGAGTATCGAGGGCGCGGTCGAGAGCGGACGGAGAGCCGCGCAGGCACTCGATCCGCGGGTTGAGGTCAAAGAGCAATATAGGCCACTTTGGCTGAAAATACTGGGTACTCTTGACGACATCTGCCACAGGGCTAATTTACCTCATTTTCTCGACGTCCTTATGTGGGGGCTCATTTCCGTGATCACCCTAGTGGCTATAAGCCTCTGGCAGCTCAGTTGGCGAATGGGGTGACAAGCGTGAGAGAAGGATTTCGATTGCGCGTAGGTACGACTTCCATCCCAGACCTGAGACTTGGGCGTGGCAAACCGGACCGATGACCGACTTCCTTCTGAATTTTTCACGCTTGTGAATGTCACTGAGATGAGCTTCGACCGTGGGAAGAGAAATTGCTGCAATCGCATCGCGTATGGCGTACGAATAGTGCGTGTAGGCTCCCGGGTTAATGACGAGTGAATCAGCCCACTTTCGATTCCGGTGCAGATAGTCGATAATGGCACCCTCGCCATTCGACTGAAAGATCCGAACTCTAATTTCGCGATCAGCGCAAAACTTTCTGATCCGGGTATTCACTTTTGCCAGGGTGAGATCTCCGTAAATTTCGGGTTCGCGTTCGCCTAGAAGATTCAGATTCGGGCCGTGGACCACCAGAAGATTCATCGAAAAGTGTCCTCCAGCGCCCGACGGAGTTCCGGCACCGAGACCCCCGAATCCGCGACTGTTTGGCCGATTTTTTTCAGCAGAACAAATCGGACGCGACCCGCCTGCTTTTTTTTATCAAAATGAGTGGCTGCCAGAACAGCCTCAAGATCGAGTCGGCGAGGCAAGGAAGGCACTCGGATTAACCGTAGCACGCTCTCGGCTCGCTCACGTTCGGCATCAGAAAGGTGACCTCGGATCGTAGAGAGCGCAAGCGCAGCACGCATCCCCCAAAGTACCGCCTCGCCATGCCGGAGCTTGCCGTAGCCTGCAACCTTCTCGAGGGCGTGTCCTACCGTATGTCCGAAATTGAGATCTTCACGCGCGCCTGCGACGTCCCTTTCGTCCTTCTCCACGACCCGTGCCTTCAGTGCCGCGCAGTGAGCGATCGCCTTCTCTGTGGGACCGGCCTCAAGCGCGAGAATACGCCGCCAATCTCGCTGAAGCATGTCGAAAAATTTGCGATCTAATATCAAAGCGTACTTCATCATCTCACCCAGCCCGGAGATGCGGTCCCGAATCGAAAGCGACTTGAGCAGCGAAGTGTCACAGATCACCCGAGCAGGCTGGTGAAAGACTCCAATCAGATTCTTCCCCATGGAATGATTGACAGCAGTCTTGCCGCCTATGGCGCTGTCGACCTGAGCCAACAAAGTGGTCGGGACATTGACCCAGGAGACGCCACGCATATACGTACCTGCAATGAATCCAATGGCATCACCGAGAGATCCCCCGCCCAAAGCGAAGATCACGCTTTCACGATCAGCGCCCTTGCTCAGGAGCGAGCCATAGAGTGGCAGCAGGCGCTTCATTTCTTTTAGCGGTTCTCCGGCGGTGATTGGAAACATTTGCGGTATCCACCCACCTTTGCAGAGTGCGCCACTCAGTTGACGGCCCAGAGCGACCAACCGCCGATCGACGAAAATGAACGCCTTTACCTGATCGCGGTTTTTTGCAAGAGGAGCGCCAGCACGACGCGATAGAATATTCCTCCCCACCTGGATCTCACAGGGACCACTCTCAAGAGAGAGCCGAATGATTTGCATTCGAAAATATTAGCTATAGTGAACCCCATCTGGCAAATTTTTCATGAGGGTGGGCATATGGCGACATTACAGGTTTCAGAAGATATTCGTGATTTTGAAAATTCCCCCTTCGGAGAGAAGTTCTGTCCCTGGATGGTGCAGTCACGCTTTGAGCGCGGACGTTGGCAACCGTTCGAAGTTCTCGCCGCCTCCGACATTATTCTGAGCCCAGCCGCAAAAGGCCTCCATTATGGAAGTGAAATATTTGAGGGGTTGCGAGCGTTCCGCTCAAGCAAGGGACCAGTCCTATACCGCCCCGGGATGCATGCGCGACGCATGGCTCACTCAGCCCGCATCGTCGGCATGGAGCCTTTACCTGAACAGCAGTTCATTGAATCACTCCGGGCTTTGGTGTTGCGCTGTGAGTCGCTTTTGCCGGTTTTTCCAGGGTCTCTGTATCTTCGGCCCTTCATGATGGGCACGACCTCCAGGCTGGGGGCCGGAATCGCCGATGACCTTCTATTTCTGGCCTTAGCGACGCCATTTGGAATGAAACTCGATCCTGCCCGCCCCAAAACGGCAGGAGCGTGGGTCAGTCGCGACTTTGTTCGCGCTGTTCCGGGAGGAATGGGAAGCGCGAAAGTTGCGGGAAATTACGCATCAGCACTCCGGGCCATGCTTCAGGCCAAGGCTGAAGGGTTTGAAAACGTGCTATTCCTCGATGCGCTCGAGCGTCGATGGATCGAGGAACTGGGTGGAATGAATTTCTTTTGTGTCGAGGATGAAGTGCTTAGGACCCCGCCGCTCAGCGAGACCATTTTGGCGGGCGTCACCCGCGACAGCCTTCTGGCACTGGCGAAGGTACTGGGCATGCGCGCGGAGGAGCGGCCCCTGGCCATTTCTGACCTTCTGGAGGGCATACAATCCGGCCGTGTGAGCGAAATCCTGGCCTGTGGAACAGGCTCTGCTGTGGTGGCACTTACCCGTATCGGAGATACTGGAATCACGCACCAGGTTGCAGACGGGAATCCTGGTCCGTTCACTGTGCGGCTTTCAGAGATGCTTTTTGACGTCCAGTTTGGAAAAGCGGCCGCCTTGGCCCCTGACTGGCTAATCAGCTGCTGAGAAGACGTACTATCTTGTCAGCCAAGAATTTCGGAGATCGGGCATCAGTTCGAATGCGATGAATGGCGTGCGAAAATCCAACGCGCCGCTGGCGCATCAGCAATATAATTTTTTTTCGAATCGCGGCGTCTGATAGACCAGCGAGAAGTGGTCGCGAAGCTTTCTGCGCCGGACTCAATCTTTTCATTACGGTAGCGGGATGCACCTCAAGCAGCAGCAGTGTCCCCTTCCTGCTGACAAGTGCCCGGTTCGCAGGGTTCAAAAGCGCTCCTCCACCAAGAGCGATCACCTGCCCGGACCGGCGGCAAACTTGACGTAGCATTTTCGTTTCCAACTTACGAAATTTTTTCACACCCAGGAGAGCAAATAAAGTGGGAATGCGATGTCCCATGTGGCGCTCGATCGTACGGTCCAAGTCGATAAACGGGCGCTTGAGACGCGCTGCTAGCAAACGTCCCACCGTGGTTTTTCCGCTAGTCATAAAGCCGCAGAGAATGATGTTTTTCATGCAAGGTGCTGGCGGTCTTTCCACGCAAGAATTCGAGGGAGGATCTCATTCATGCTGTCACCACCAAATTTTTCGAGCACCGCCTCGGCCAGGACGAGCGCGAGCAATGATTCCCCAATAACAGCGGCTGCCGGCACCGCACAGACATCAGCGCGCTCGACATGGGCATGGGCCGGAAGCCCCGTTCGCGGATCAATGGAATTAAGCGGACGCATGAGAGTAGCGATCGGCTTCATCGCGGCTCGCACCGAAAGAAGCTGCCCCGTCGTGATGCCGCCTACGATTCCGCCGGAGTGATTCGTCCGATAGCTTGCGTTCCATGAACGGCCCCGAGATTCGTCTCCCGGTAAAAGCTCATCTTGGGCCTGAGAGCCAGGAACCGCCGCGAGGCTGAATCCTCCGCCGATCTCAACCCCTTTGATCGCGTTGAGACTCATGAAGGCCTGAGCAATCGGACCCTCGATTCTGCGGTCCCAGTGCACATGAGAGCCAAGTCCAATCGGGAGTCCAGATGCTGCTACCTCAAAAATTCCGCCGAGCGTGTCACCCTGCTTCTGCGCCTCATCAATCGCCTGCACCATGCGGGCACTGGCATCAGAGTCCAGGCACCGCACAGGAGATGCGTCAGCTATTTTGCGCCATGTCTCAGGCGATGAAACTGCATCGGGAGACTCTACTGCGCCAATCCGAATGACCCGACTCGCGACCGTAATGCCCGCTTCGGCGAGAAACAGGCGGGCGATTGAGCCCACAGCCACTCGCATGGCGGTCTCACGAGCACTCGCGCGTTCAAGAACATTGCGCATGTCGGCGTGACCGTACTTAAGGGCGCCCGCAAAGTCTGCATGACCTGGTCTGGGAATCGCTACGCGACAGCGCTCGATTTCTGCTGAAGGCAGCGGAGCTACGGACAGCGCCTCTTGCCAGGTCTTCCAGTCGCGGTTCGCGATCAGCACGGAAATAGGACTCCCAAGAGTAAAGCCTTGACGGACTCCCGACGCAATTTCGAATTCGTCCGTTTCGATTTTTTGACGAGCGCCGCGTCCATGCCCTTGCTTGCGCCGCTGAAGTTCATCTTGGATTGTTTCCAGGGAAACGGGAAGTCCGGCCGGCACTCCCTCGAGTATCCCTACAAGCCATTTTCCATGAGATTCACCAGCGGTCAAAAAACGGAGGCGGCTCATAGCAGTTTCCCTCTCATGATCTCTTGCCGGAAATAATCGATCGTAACCGGCGTTTGAGTTTGATCTTAACATACGGTTCAGATTGCTGTCTGAACCATATTTTTCGAGTCGCCAGCGCCTGCCAGATCAGCATGTCCAGGCCACCGATGCATTTCAAATTTCTTTTTTTTGCCTGGCGCAAGAAGGAAGTGTCCTCGGGCCGATAAACAAGATCAAATGCCCAGGCGCCGCGCCGTACCTGTTTCGGCAGGAGTCGATTTGTTTTGAACCCCTTCATCCCAAGCGGAGTTGCATTGATATAAATATCGGCTGAACTTTCAGGAACTCGCGCCAATACTTTGAAACGGGTGTTTGGAAAGCGTATGGCGAGATGCTCGGCACAATGTCGCACAAGTGCGTTTGCCTGGCTGCGCCGGCGCGCCCAGACGTGAACCTCACCCGCTCCTGCGCGCGCCAAGGCGGAAGCGACAGCACGGGCTGCTCCGCCTGCTCCGAAGATGATAGCGGTCTTTCCATTTCGGCCATTTCGGCCATTTCGGCCATTTTGTCCGCTTGGGCCGCGTCTGCCGCGAAGGTTGACCCCATTTTCCTTAAAGGTCTGAAGAATGCCGTAAATGTCCGTATTATGTCCGACCAGGCGGGCGAGACCTCCACTTTTTAGCCTGCGTACCTCGATGACATTGACAGCTCCGGCGTCTTGCGCTTCAGAAGTCAGTAGATCCAAGCAGGGAATCACGTTTTGTTTATGTGGCAGTGTCACGTTACAACCGACCCAGTCTTCAGTGCGAAGACGATTGGTAAATGCCACCAATTCTTCTGGGAGAATATCAAGCGCGTCATAGGAGGTCACGCCGAGGGTACGGAAAATCGCCGGAGATAGGCTGTGAGATACGGGATGCCCTATAACGGCGGCGAGTGGTTTAAAAGTGTGCTTAGGCATGGCCGATCCGCTGAAGCACCTGAAAGAATTCGGGATAGGAAATGTCCACGCAATCAGGCCGAAGAATCTCGGTACGACCTCGGGCAACCAGACTTGCGATTGCGAAGGACATCGCGATCCGGTGATCCAGGAACGAGTCAATTTTAGCACCTACAAGGCGTTGCGGCCCGCGCAGCCGATAGCCGTCTTGGAAAGACTCGATTTCTATGCCCATGGCGCGCAGATTCGTCACCGTAGCAACAATTCTGTCACTCTCTTTGACACGGAGTTCTTCGGCTCCATGAACGATGGTCTCGCCCTCGGCCTGCGAAGCGATTACCGCAAGTAGCGGAATTTCATCAACCATGGAGGGAACCTCGCTCGGCAGGACCTCGGTTCCGCGCAACCCGTGCGGTGCCGAGATTCGGATATGACCGCTAGGTTCGGGGCTGGTTTCGGTCTGTTCCACGTCAATGCTGGCTCCCATACGCGCCAGAACCTTCATGAGTCCGATTCGTGTGGGGTTGAGCGAGACATTACGGATTTCAAGCGTGGAGCCGCGAACCAGACATGCTGCCCCCATCCAGAATGCGGCGGAAGACGGATCTCCAGGAACCCGAATCGGGCAAGCGCTCAGACGTTGACCCGAGCGGATACGGATTGCGTCGTCAGCCATTTCGAGCTTAACTCCGAAGTGAGGAAGCATTCGTTCAGTGTGATCGCGGCTGGCAATTTGCCCCCGGATAGTCGTGGTCCCCTCAGCATACAATCCCGCCATGAGAAGTGCGGTCTTGACTTGGGCGCTCGCAACCTTGAGGGAATAGTCAATGCTCCGAAGACGACTGCCATGAATCGTGATCGGTGCGAATTCCCCTCGGATAAGATCCATGCGCGCGCCCATCTCCCGGAGCGGTTCGGCCGCGCGTTTCATCGGCCGTCGCTGAATCGATTCATCTCCCGTCAAAACCGTATCGAAAGCTTGCCCCGCAAGCAAACCCATCAAAATCCGAGTGGTCGTCCCGGAATTACCGCAATCGAGCACGTGTGATGCCACTTGAAGACCATGAAGCCCGCGACCATGTACCAAAACTTTATCCTCACGCCGGATGAAGGAGACCCCCAGAGCACTGAGGCAGGTCTCAGTCGAACGAACATCCGCGCTGTTGAGAATACCACTCACCTCGGTCACGCCCTCGGCGATCGCGCCAAAAACCAGAGAACGGTGCGAGACTGATTTATCCCCGGGTACTTCGATCGTCCCCTGTATTTGCTGAACGGGGTCGAGCGCCAGGGTCATGTCAATTCCTTACCAAGCGCCTTTGACAGATTGCGAATCCCCGCCATGATTCCTTCGAAGAGGTGTGGTGTGATCGCCTGCGCTCCATCACAAAGCGCGCTCTCGGCGTCGTCATGAACGTCGATCATGACGGAATTTGCGCCCGCCGCCAAAGCGGCTAACGTCATCGGCCCAACTGCATCGCGGCGGCCGGTCGCGTGACTCGGATCAACACTGATTGGAAGATGACTGAGATGCTTGATAACGGGTATGGCGCTGAGATCGACGATGTTGCGTGTGTATTTAGAGTCAAAGGAGCGTATTCCCCGCTCACAAAGAATCACCTGGGTGTTGCCTTCATGATAAATATATTCAGCCGCCATGAGCCATTCGTCGATCGTAGCCAACATGCCTCGTTTGAGCATGACTGGCTTCCTTGTTTTACCGACTTCCTTCAGAAGCGAAAAATTCGACATATTGCGTGTACCGATCTGAATGATGTCGGCGTAGTTGCAAATGTCGTCCAGGTCACGAACGTCGAGGAGTTCTGTGATCACCGGCATACCCGTTTCTTTGCGTGCGATGTCGAGTATCTTGAGTCCTTCGACTCCCATGCCTTGGAATGCATAAGGTGAACTTCGCGGTTTGAAGGCGCCGCCGCGCAAAATTTGGGCACCGGCCTTCTTGACTGCTCGGGCGATGCGTAACGTCTGCTCTTCGCTTTCAACAGCGCAAGGTCCGGCAATCACGACAAAATGGTTTGGACCAAAGGTGACGTTGTGAGTCCGTACGACGGTATCCTCTGGCTTGAACTCCCGTCCCACAAGGGGAAAGGGCTTCGAAACAGCAATGACATCCTCAACACCTTCATAACTTTTGAAAATTTCCGGATCAAGCCTTGTGTCATCGCCTATGATGTTTATCGTAACCTTGAAAAGACCGTGAACAAGGTGGGGTTCGCAACCGGTCGCCTTCACTTTTTCCATGACGTGCTCGAGTTGAGCCTTGGTATAGTCTTTTTCAAAGAGAATCAGCATGAGGACTCCTTCTTCAGCCGGAGCTTTTTTCGAAATCGGCACCCCTCATCGAAAAGAGCTTGGGTGGCCCTACCGTCTCCGTAATTAATAAAGGACTGTAAAATATTCTGATAGGAAACCAGTATGTTTGCAATGTAGAGTTTGTTTGTCTCGAGGATATCCTTCCACACCACAAAATCTGACTCCGCCACTCGGGTCATTTCGAAGAAAGCACTACCGTGAATGGGAAGGCGTCTGCCAAGTGTCCGTGAGGCAGTCGCCGCCAGCGCGGTGGCAAGAAGTTGAGGCAGATGACTGGTCAGGGCCAGCATCCGATCATGATCAGCAGCGTTCATGCGGTGAGGACGCCCCCCTATTCGCAAAATAAGTCGCTCAATTTCGCGCGCCGCCCGGCGCTCAGGTGGGGATGAGCCCACGGAAAGTACGAAGGGCCGCCCCTGGAACAGGTCCGCCTCAGAGTTAGCGAAACCGCCCACAGCTTTTCCGGCCACGGGATGCCCGCCGACAAAACATACCCCTCGCGGAAGTGTTCGCTTCGCGGTCTCTGCGATCAGTTTCTTGGTGCTCCCCAGATCAAAGACAATTGTCCCGGGCCGCAGGTGAGCTCCTTCTTTCCGGAGAAAGGCAAGAATTGCCGAGACAGGCATGGCTAGGGCCACAACGTCGGCTTGTAATGCCTCCTGGATTGTGTTCGTCAATTTAAATTCAGTCGTCGCACGTCGTGACAATTTTGGATCGAAGCCTATCACGCGATACTCCGGCGCGTACTTGCACAGAGCGCGAGCCAGCGATCCTCCCATGAGTCCAATGCCAATGACCGCGACGGTCTTGACCTGATTCTGGGATTGCGCGAAATGTGAATTGTCACGGATTTCACAGCTCGAGGCCTCAAAGCGGCGGCATTCTTCAATTAAACTATGAAAAATCGCTGCAATGGACGATGAGGGCAGCGGACCGGTATTAAGATCAGTGAGGGTTCGGAGAATTTTTCTTTCACGAGAAGCAATACGGATGGGAAGCCCCAGACGTCGCTTCACCGTACCCACCTGAGCAACGACATCTGCGCGTTCCGAAATCAATTTCAGAATTTCGCGGTCAAGGCGATCAATTTTTGTTCTTAACGGCCTCAACTTCGCAACTAATTTGGACATTGCTCTAGATTCTGATCGAATTAAACGAATATTCAATGCATTTCAGTGAGATCTCACCAGGATTTCACCATTCAACCGAGTCGCCGGTTAAAGGATCCAAAATACTGATATCAGGTGTGAGCAAATCTTTGTAGGTGCTAAAGGCACCTCCAACAAAGAGATAACTTTCCACTTTCAAAGTGGAATTGACGGCCCCATTAAACCCTGTGCCCGTAACGAACCCTGCATCCAAAGCACCTGAAGCTGAATTCAGTTTAGCTAGTCTTACAGCCGGTGCATTTCGGTAAGTGGTAAATATCCCACCAATATAGAGGTCATTCCCATCCAAAGTGACGGTATTGACAGTACCCCCCGCGCCCGCAGCTGCCTGTGTAAACGTGGTGTCCAGAATCCCTGATGCCAAATCCACCTTGCTTATGCGGTAGGCTGGCGCCCCCTTGTAGCTGATAAATGCACCGCCGGCGTACAGATCAGTTTCATTCAAGGCAAGTGCATTGACAGTGGTGTTAAATCCTGAACCCCCGGTAAAAGCCGGATCAAGATCTCCCGTGACTAAATCTACTTTGGCAATGTTTAGGGCTGCTGTGCCTCGGTACGCTGTGAACTTACCCCCTACATAGAGCGCACTGTCGTTGAGTGCGAGTGCATTCACATAATTGGCATTAATTCCCGTCGCCTGAGTGAACGTAGTATTCAGATCACCGGTGGCTAAGTTGAGCTTGGCGAGGCGCGCGGCCGCTGCACCACGGTAGAGGGTGAACGAGCCCCCCACGTAAACACCGCTTGCATCCGCGGCAACGGCAAACACTTGTCCGCTAAAACCTGTGGCCTGCGAGAAGGCCGTATCCAGATTGCCAGATGAGGAATTCAGCTTGGCCAGGTAGTTGGCTGGCAAGCCTCGGTAGGTGGTAAACTGGCCACCGGCATAGAGGCTGGTCCCATCCAGAGCCAGACCCTGGACGAAATTCGAAAAGCCCGCCGTCTGAGTGAACGTTTGATCGAGCAGGCCGGAAGCCAAGTCGAATTTGGCGATGTAAGATGCGGGGGTGCCTCGGTATGTTGAGAAAATGCCGCCAGCGTAAACAGTGTTTCCTTTCAAATTCAGCGCGGTAACTGAAACATTGGTTTTGGTTGGATCACTAAAACCAACAGTTTGCGTAAAAGTGGTGTTCAGAATTCCAGATGACAGGCCCAGTTTGGCAATACCGTTGGCGGGCACTCCGCGATAGGTGAGGAACCTGCCTCCTGCGTAAAGGCCGGTTTCATCTAAAGCAAGAGCACCGATCTTGGCGCTAAATCCGGTGGCTTGCGTGAAGGTCGTATCCAAATCACCCGAAACCAAATTCAGCTTTGCAAGAAACGGGGCCGCTACTCCGCGGTAGTTCGAAAACGAGCCTCCCACATAAATTGCGCTCTCGTTCACCGCGAGTGCCTCAACCGAATTGTCAAAAGCAGTCGGGTTCGTGAATGTGGTGTCTAATGCGCCCGTGGTTAAGTCCAGTTTGGCGATACTCTCTGCGGGGGTCCCCTGGTATTCTCCAAAGGCGCCTCCCGCATAAAGCGCGCCGCCTTGGATAGCGAGTGCTGAAACATAATAATCAAACCCGGCGCCTTGCGTGAAGGTTGTGTCCAGCGCGCCTGAAACAAGATCAATCTTGGCAATATTGTTTGCGGATGCTCCTCGGTAAGTTGAAAACCAGCCTCCCGCATAAAGCGCGTCGTCATTCACCGCCAATGCGTAAACCTCGTTATCGATTCCTGTCCCTTGGGTGAAGGTACTGTCCAAGTCACCTGATACCAGGTCCAGCTTTGCCAGAGAAGATGCCGTTGAACCCCGATATTGTGAAAAATAACCTCCGACATAAAGCGCGCCGCCTTGGATGGCCAGGGCATTGACGTTAGCGTCAAACCCCGTGGCCTGCGTGAATGTCGTGTCCAGCTCCCCGGAAGATAAGTCCACTTTGGCGAGGTAATTTGCGGCAATTCCCCGGTAAGTGGTAAACAGGCCTCCAACATAGGCGAAGTTGCCTGAAGTCACGATTGCCTTGACCTGACCGTTGAACCCGGATTGTAAATCAAAGGCCAAATCGGGATTGCCGGTCGTGGCATTAATCGCAGCCATCTTGGGAGCGGGATAGGGATGGATTGCGGTGAATTCACCCCCGATGAAGAGCGAAGTTCCGTCAGTCACGGCCGCTCGGATTGCGCCATCAGCAAGATAGGGAATGCTGTTAATCGTGGAGATCGCGGTATTGCCACGCGAATCGGTGATTTTTATTTGGGTGTTCCCCTGGGCGCCGACCGTAAATACCCCATTCGATGCGACCTGCCCCGGTCCCGATAAAACTGTGAACTCATACGGGGGTACGCCCCCAGTGCCTGAGAAGGCGTAAGTATATCCGCTGTTCTTTGGAAGTGTAATGGCAGCCGGACTGAGGCTTATAGCGGAAATGGTTACCTCTTCATTGTTCGACTGTGCTCCCCCTGGGGGGGCCGGTGCTACGATTTGCGGGCTGCAGGCGGTGGTGCCTAGCATGGAAAAAATAAGTATTATCCAATACTTACTGTAATTTGAAGATCTTAGCCCACGCCAATTAAGAAGATGATTTGTGCTCACTTGTGGAACCTTTCCCGAAACGTACAAATTAGTAGATTCTCTTTAATCCTAACATCACGACTATTTTAATCAAGTATTATGATTACCTTAACATTCATGTGAATTAACCCTAGTTTTGCACACTTAGACGTCACATCAGCGCTTCAGCGGTTACTAGATAGCTTTCAGGAAAATTCCTTTAAAACGATCGGTTTCCGAACGGCCGTTGCAGTGGGTTCTGCCGAGTGCCCCACCCGGAAAAGAATCACAACCCGATTTCCCGGGGGGTGACCAACGGTTCTGAGTATCTGTTCGTGACTTTTTTGCAGGGCTTTTCGCTGGTGCTCTGAAAGAAAGCTGATCGAATTTTCCAAAGCTCCCTGCATTAAAAACGTAATCCCTGTCATCAGCTGAAAGCTCAGGCGGAGCCGCGCGGCTTCAAGCCAGATTCTTTGCATCAATCTCCCCGCCTGAATCCAATCCGCGGACTCAGTATTGTCGAGACTGATCACGCCAATTGCGGAGGCAGACAGAGCAACCTGTTTTGCCTTGAGCCCAACGATGTTCAGTGCGCCTACCTTCCTGAGCAGGTAAACCAGGGGCCAGAACTTCAGTAACCGGAAACTCAGGCGATCCATGCTGGAAAGCTCCAGAGTTCGAATATCGATGCCATCCCGGGTCCGAAGTGTTTCTTCCTCGGTCCAGCGGATGTGTTTAAAAAGAAACCGATGAAGAAGCTGATGTTCAAAAATTCCCTGATCATTGGTGGCCAAAATTTTAGCGAGCGTGGTTTTTCCGGGCTCATTCTCGACCAAATTCAGAGTTCCCCAACCCGCATGTCGGGAGGCGCATGCCAGGAGAGCTTCACGTTCAGAGCAGGTCAGAGAAATCTTTTGATACGTTTTACGATTGGTACAACGCTTTGAGACCGCTTCGAAGTGAGCGTCCTGCGGAGAGGCGCAGTCCTCAAAGCGAAAGCTTGCAATGAGATCCGGATCTGCGGGGTTGGGCTGCAGAGTGGGAATGGCTTTCAAGTTCAAGCCGGAGGAGCAGATCAGGATGTTTTCGAGCAGGGCACCGTGAGCCACCATGGAGGCACGCTGATAGCGGTTGAATTCGGAGGAATCTATTTCGGGTACATTGAAGAGCCTGAGCTCTTCACCGTTGAACTCGACTCTCCAGGGTTGGCAATTATCCCCGGAGGGTGCCCGAACCGCGAGGTCCAAAATTTGTTGAATTCTATTCTTCATAAAGGATTTCGAACCTCCCTTGCGCGGGCAAGCATTCTCGCTACAAACCAGCGTTTCAGTCGTTGCAAGGGGTGGCGATTTCCCCAGAGGAGATAGCCCTTGCGGATTCTAAGTTTTACCGGATCAAATTGAAAATACCTGGGAGCCAGGAAGGGGCTCTTGCGTCCGATCAGAATACGAAGCGCTTCGGTGCAGGCCAGGCCGGCGCAAAGCTGTATTGCCGTGCCAATCGATGGCGCCCTGTGGTTCTCAAAATCAACCTTGCTCAGGTCTACGTGCCCGAGGTGAAGTCCCGCCGGTCCGACTCCGACCGAAAATGCTATCAGCCGCTCTTCGGGAGTAGCGCAACGGGCGAGGTCAAAATATTTCTCAAACGGCATGGCGCCGGGCCCGAATACATGGAGCGTTGTTGTCATTCCAAGTGGACCGGAGGTGACGACGTGCAATTTTTTCTTTTCTGAAGCGGGAAAAAGGAGACGTCTTGCGTCCAAAGCATAGAAATCAAGACCATCCATGACAATGTGAACATCCTTCAGAAAGGCATCAACGTTCGCAGGTGTCACACCATCATCAAAGGTGAGCACCTTCGCGCCAGGATTGATCGAGAGGATCATCTCTTTGATTACATCGGTTTTTTTTCGTCCAAAATTGGCAAGGGTTGCCCCGTATTGCCGATTCATATTCACCGGGTTAAAAATATCCATGTCCGCTATGTGAAATTCATTGACGCCGAGCCGGGCGAGCGTAATTGCATAGGCTCCGCCCACGCCACCCAGCCCCGCGATTGCGACTCGGGCCTGGGCCAGGAGATCCTGCTCACGTTGCGAAATTACACCGATGTTTCTTGAGAAAAGTTCGGAATACATATCAAGCAGCTTTTGGGTGTGGAACCATCTCTCGGGGCTCCCCTGTTTCGGCGATTTTGTATAGACTTTTGAGTGTCTGCTTAAGGCTGGAAATGCCAAAATTCCCTGAGAACTGAACTCCGTAGCCGCTCGGGTGACGATGAACTCCTGGCTGTTGCCAGCGCACGACAGCCGGCATTCGGAAGGAGTGATTCGCGAAGTTGAATATGATTTCGCACTCAGACTTCAAAGCAACGGTTTCGGGGGTGGAAACAAAAAGGCCGCCTTCGGAAATATCGTACATGGAGCCGAAAATAACGCGATCTTTGAAGAGCAGGGCGGCAGGGCCATCTACAGGATAGCGGAAGGAGCGCGCTGGGGGCGAATCACAAAGGTAGGGGACGCCACTCAGATCAATGTGAGGGTCCCAGGCGCTTCGGATCAGGGATTTTTCTTCCGGGGAGGCATCTTTGAAGACATTGGTTTTTTCCACAAAAAGAATTTTCAGCAGCTCGGGGGTCATGACCGGATCCAGCAGATAATTGTTCGTGGCGCCAACGCGTTCGGGAAAACAAAAACCAGGGGTGTTTTCCTCAAAAATGAAGCGATGAATGTTTATATTTTTGGGGACATGAGCAGAAATTGCGGCTGTGAAGCCTGCTGCTGTGGAGGTATCGTGGCTGATGTGGATTGCCGGAGCATTATTGGCAAACGGGTATTGAATTTCCTTGCCGTTCCGCCGGAAATTGAAGAGACCCGAATAAAAATCAAATGCCCGGGGATGAATTGTTGCGCAAAGCATGGAGCAGTTCATGTAACGGGTCGCGTACAGGAACACGTACTTCATTAACGAAAGGCTGATCGCGTGATTTCGACGATAACCACGATCAACGGCGAGTGCCGAGATTTCAGATAAACGATAGCCCTGCGAACGAAAATGATCATTCTCAATCCGATAATGCTGGTCTGAAGGAAAACCAACCGATGAATCCTTGATCACGGCAATCGTAGCGATGATCTTATCCTGGTCCTTGGCGATGATGGTCGTCGTGTAAGGCAGGGCCTGAAAAATATTGCAGCGCATACCACTGGGATCCGCCGGGGTGATGCCCAGTCGACGGTACGCAAGATAAAGCAGGCGATAGGCGCCTTCGAGCTCCTCTTGAGTAGATGCGACTTTGATCAGGTACTTGCCGGTCTCACTAGTCACGTCAATTGAACGCCGAATGACGTTCTGGCGAATGCGTGAAGGCAGTATCTTCCACATGTGATCAAAGCGGCGTATCAATGAATTCCCCTCCGTTCTATGACGATTACCTATCGGACTTTGGTTGATATTACTTGACCAAAATCGTCATGAAAAAAAGTTCTTCATATCAATGTTTTATACTCAAGTAACAGTGCTTGCCATTCGGGTGAGGTCTTATAAAATCGTTTACATGAATAAACCAAGCGGTCCCTTTCTCCTGGAGGCCAGAAATGTCTCTAAACGCTACCCACTGGGAGATCTGGAAGTATCAGCCTTGAATGGAATTACTTTGAATGTCAGCCAAGGCGAGTTCATGGCTCTGGCCGGGCCTTCGGGTAGCGGAAAAACGACTTTGCTGAATCTTCTCGGTTGTATCGATCAGCCCAGTAGCGGTGAAATATTTTTTGATTCGGAACCCGTGGCAACCAAGGACGAAAAGGCTCTTTCCATTCTTCGCGCAAAAAAAGTCGGATTCATTTTCCAGACCTTCAATCTCATACCGGTTTTGAATGCGGTGGAAAACGTGGAGTATCCGCTGCTTCTGCTGGACTGCTCCGCAAAGGAACGCCGGCAACGAGCCGAGCAGGCCTTACGGGAAGTTGGAATGGAAAAATTTTTCAGAAATCGCCCCAATCAGCTCAGCGGTGGCCAGAGGCAACGGCTGGCCATTGCCCGGGCGATGGTCAAAACGCCCCGGGTGATTTTAGCGGATGAACCAACCGCGAATCTTGACCGCAAAACTGGAGGAGAAATTCTGGAATTGATGGAGCACTTGAATATCAATGCCGGCGTGACATTCATCTTATCCAGCCACGACCTCGCAGTCCTGGATCGGGTCAAACGCGTATTTCGTTTGCAAGACGGCGAGGCAGTTTGATGCAACTTAAAATAGCATTTAGAAATATCTTCCGGAACAAAAGACGAACGGCACTCAGCATCGGAATGATTGCCGGCGGCTTCAGTGCGATTATCCTCTTTCAGGGCTTTGTGGGCAGCATTGAAGATGACCTGCAGGGAATCGCCATCAACACCCAGTATGGCCATCTGCAGATTGCAACCGAGCAGTTCTGGGAGAAGAGTGCCGAGAATCCACGGGATGCCTTGATCAAAGATCATCAGAAGATCATCGCTTACCTGAAATCCAATCCTCATGTCACGTACGCCACGGGACGCCTTACTTTCGGCGGATTGATCGGAACACGGGATCGTTCCGTCACCGCGATGGGCCTCAGCTTTGATGTTGCCGGCGAAAAGCAGAAGATCGATGCGCTGAGGATCAAGTCCGGCAACGCTCTCTCTGAGGAAAAGCCCTACGCTGCGCTCTTGGGGAGTTCGCTTGCGAGTAAGCTGGGTGTGAAGAACGGTGAGTCCGTGAATATCCTGGCCTATACCTACGATGGCGTGATCAACGCAATCGAGCTGGACGTCAGTGGACAGTTCACAACCGGCCTTTCAGAACTGGACGAAAATACGTTTGTCCTGCCACTGCAGACTGCGCAGCGTCTGCAGGATACCGGACTGGTCGAGAAGATTATTGTCGGTCTGGATTCCACTGCTTTGACGGATGATCTTCGTCTGGAATTTGCTCGTGAGCTGCAGAAGATCGATCCTTCCCTTCGGATCAAAACCTGGTTTGATTTGGCGCAGTTTTTTCGGGAACTCCAGGCCTACTATCACGCACAGAATATTTTTCTGGAAGTGATCATTCTTTCTCTCGTATTGCTTGGGATTCTGAATACAGTAGGAATGGCGGTATTCGAAAGAACGGGAGAAATCGGCACAATCAGATCCATGGGCTATACCCGCCATCAAGTGATCGCACAATTCGTGACTGAAGGCGCGCTGCTTGGACTCACCGGCGCATTTGCCGGGGTTTTCCTGTCCATTGCGCTTTCTTCGCTGGTGAACGTCCTCGAGATTCCTTTGATAGCACCAGGAGCAACAGGGCCATTTCCCATTTACGTCGGGCTTAGCCTTGCCGCCTTCCAGAATGCCGCTCTTCTGACGATCACCTCAGCAGTGATCGCCGCGGCAATTCCTGCGTTTCGGGCCTCCAAAGTCGAGATCGTTGAAGCACTTAAACATAATATTTGATGAAAACCGGACCAGGCCGGAAGGGGGAAACAATGAAATACACATTCTTCAAGGGCCTGCAGACGGTGATCATGTGCTGCCTTATGTCGAGCCTCGCTTCAGCGGCCGGGCTGACAGCCCAGCAGATCGTGGAGAAAGCCGATCTGGCGCGAAGTCCCGGCGGGTCGTTTTCATTTCAGGTAAGGGTATCCGATTTTCAGAATAAGAAATTGCTGGCGGACTCCACCTACCACGTGTCTTCCAAGGGAAATGATCTGACTCTGGTTGACACCGTGGAACCGGCAAGGTTGCGGGGGCGCAAATTGCTGATGAACGGAAACAATCTCTGGTTTATTGTCCCCGATGTGAGGCGTCCCACTCGCGTGAGCCTGCAGCAGCGGTTGACCGGCGAAGTGGCGAATGGAGATATTGCACGGGTGAACTTTGGCTCCGATTACCACGCCAGGCTTTTGGGGAGCGAAGTGATTTCCGGATCTGACAGTTACAAGCTGGAACTCACTGCCAGAACCAAAGAGGTCACTTACAGTCGGCTCTGGTATTGGGTGGGTAAAAAGGACTTTTTGCCAAAAAAGGCGACTTTTTTTGCACTTTCAGGCAAGCCCCTGAAGAATGCATATTATAAGGAATTCAAGCCTGCTTTGGGGCGAAGCGTCCTGAGTAAACTGGTCATCACGGACGAACTGCGCACGGATAAGATTTCGCAGCTGCAGTATTCTGGCTTTCGCAGGAGGAGTTTCGACGAGGGGTTTTTTAACAAGGAGTCCGTCGCCGAGTGAGATCCGCCTATCTTCGCTTTCTGCCGCTGTTTTTATGGCTTCTCTCCCCTTGCATCTGGGGCGCCGTTGGTGGGCGGGCAAATGGTTATGCCCTTCAGTACGACGGGCAGGTAGGCGTGCATTCCTTTGGATCCAAGGGACTTGCGGTTGATCGGCATGGGCTTTTGTTTGAAGACTGGGAGCAGAATAAGGCGTGGTCCTTCCGGATTGCGGTGCGGGGTACATTGTCCGCGCTTGAGGCGGATGAACTTGTCATTCGCGATTTGTATGTTCAATACAAATCAGGCAAATTCCTGGTTCGTGCTGGCAATCAGCAGGTCATCTGGGGTGAGACTTTCGGCGCCTATTATGCCGATATCGTGAATCCCAAGGACTACCGGCAATTCGGACTTCTTGATCTGGAGTACCAGCGAATTCCCGTTCCAATTTTGAATATAAAGTACATCGGGAGCCGGAGCGCGCTTCAGTTGATCTGGATACCCAAACCCAGTTTCAATAAGCTCCCCGGTCTCAGCAATGATTTTTTTCCAAGTGGGCTCGCCGGACCCGACCAGGCGATTGTTATTGGAGAGGAGCAAAGCCCGGAGCTCAGTTTGGAAAATTCTGAAGCAGGTCTCAGGCTTTCACAGCAGGTGGGTACGTTTGATCTCTCGGCTTTCGTTTTCAATGGGTATGACCGGATGCCGAACTATCGTGCTTCGATTTTGCAGATGGAGCCGTTGACGCTCCGTCTGGACCCGGTTCATGATCGGATGACGAGCTTTGGACTGACAGGAACAGCCGATTTGTCGGAAATCCTTTTGCGCTGGGAAACTGTTTACACTCCGAAACGTGGTTCGGGTTGGGAAACCACCTGGGTTCTGGGTGCTGATTACACAAGACTCGGTCCCTGGAACGCCGCAATGCAGCTGTCGGAAATCCGGCAAAATACAAAATCCCGTGAACTGATGTTGAGTGTCCATGGCTCAGGGCCGACTTGGGGTCAGCAGACATTGGAAGCAACCATGGGTTATGTGATTTCTGATCAAGGGACCTTGATTCAGCTCAAATACGTTGCACCGGTATCGAAACGGATCGAACTCGGAATGGGTGCGGATCTTCTGGGGGGGCCGGGCAGAAGTCAGTTGGGTCAATATTCACATGGCAGCCGGATTTTCGTTCTGATGCGTGCTTTCATGGGGCGTTGAAGAGCCGAGCCGGACAGCAGTGGTGGGCCCGACTATCTGGCCCGAACCAGCGCTTTCTTGCGCTGATGCCGCGCAAGCGCGAGGTCGACGAGCTTGGATAAAAGCTCAACATACGGCAGCCCCGTCGCTTCCCACATTTTGGGATACATGCTGATCGACGTGAAGCCGGGAATCGTATTCACCTCATTGAAAAAGAACTCACCCGTGTTCTTGTCGATGAAAAGATCGCAGCGGGCCAGGCCCTCGCATTCAAGAGCGGAAAAAGCTTTGCGCGCTATCTTCTGTGCGGCCTCGATTTGCGCATCGCTCAACCTGGCGGGAATCGTCAACGCCGCGCCGTTTTCGTCCAGATACTTGGCTTCGTAGGAATAAAATTCGTGCGTCGGCGTCACCTCTCCGGGCAGACTCACCAATGCGGGCTTGCCGTACTCGGGATTTTCTAGAACCGCGAGTTCGATTTCGCGCGCGTTCACGGCAACTTCGACCAGGACTTTCGTGTCGTATCTGAACGCGTCTTCCATGGCCGCTTTTAACGCCGTCGGTTCTTTCACCCGGTGAATGCCCACGCTCGAACCCAGATTTGCCGGTTTCACAAAAACCGGATAACCCAGTTTCGCAATCTGCTCGGCCCAGTACTTTTCATCCCGCTGCCACTCCCCGCTTTTTACGGAGATATAGGGCACAATCGGAATTCCGGAGTCGCGCACGAGGCGCTTGGAAATTTCTTTATCCATACCGGCCGAAGAAGCCAGGACACCACAACCCACGTAAGGCACTTCAGCCAGCTCCAGGAATCCCTGGATCGTTCCATCCTCGCACATGGGTCCGTGCATCACAGGAAAGACCAAATCAAAGGGAATGGGCTTCTGAGAGCTTCCAGATTCAAGCGGCAGAAGCACTCCGGCTGAAGATTTCTGCTGAGAAGGATTCGGAGGCATCACAACAAGGGGTGCGTCAGCGGGAATCGGCAGGGACTCCGGGATGGAAGCGTCCGGACGCACAATCTGACTCAGACTGACAAAACGCCAGCGACCAGTTTTATCGATCGCTACCGGCAGCACTTCAAAACGTTTGCGGTCAAGTAAGCGAATCACCGATGCGGCGGAGCGCAATGAGATCTCATGCTCGCCAGAGCGGCCGCCATAAAGTACTGCTACCCGAAGCTTTCCAGTGGAATTATCGATCGGTTTCATGGCGTAATCGTAACATGAGGCTTTTCCTGTTCGCAGCTGCAATTTGGAGTCTGACACCGCTTTATGTGAACTCAAGCTTTGCCTGGAGCGATCATGAGAGACTTTTTACCGAAAGCCTGCAACCGCAGCTCGAATTTTTACCACCTTTGGCTTTGATGCATCTGGGTCCCGCTTTGGACGAACCCGATGGGGGCATGGACCGGGACCTGCCTGCCTCTGCTGACCCTGAAAATGAACGAAAATGGATGGGCGGCACTGAAGGTTTCAGCAGCCAGGGCTTCCGGCACATGTATTTTGGCGGCTGGAAATTCACAAACCCGGTCGCCACCTTCCAGATTCCTTTCAAAGCTCTCGGCCAGGCACCTAACCGGGTCCAGGAAACCGCCCGAGAGGCCCGTGAATTATTCAAAAACAAAGAGTTCCTGAGCGCCGTCCGGAAGCTCGGCTGGTCCCTGCATTACCTTGAGGATCTGGCACAGCCCTTCCACTCGACACAACTCGTGCATTGGAAAATGGCCAAGTGGAGTGCTTTGGCTCATTGGCCGATTAGCGATGCAATGTCTCACTTCATCGACGAAACCACCCGTACGATTTCCAACTACCATCTGGCAATGGAAGGCTACGTTGAACATGTGCTGCGACAACCCGGAATTTTCGCGGAGTCCCCTCTGAACAAAGCTCTCCAAGACCCGGAATCTTTCGCCTCTGTCCGTTTTGATTCCAAGCTCCAGCCCAAGGCACTCGCTCTGGAACTCGCCCGCGCATCCGTCGCCCTCGCCCCGGAACTCGGAGAGGCAGAAATGGCATTCTTCGGCGAGCAGTATCTCGAACCCGCCTTTGATCTGCGCAAAGACCTGGGAATCCCGGATTACCAGGCCTACGCCACCCGCCCGGATCTCGCTGGATCCCGCGCCCGCTTTGAAAAAGTCATCGCCAAGGCACTCGCAAACGGCGTTCTGGCATCGCGGGCTTTAGTCGAGTGGACGCTTCACCCCTAGTTCTTTGATCTTGAGCTGCAGGCCTTTTCTTGAAAGGCCCAGTTTTTCGGCGGCTTTAGTGACGTTGCCTCCGGTTTCCTCGAGCGCTTTTTCAATCAGCTCCCGTTCGACCGACTGGGTTTGTCTTTTGACCACCTCTTTGAAACTCAAAGGCTGGCCGTCTATCGAAACTTCGCTCAGCGGTGGTGTGACCGACTCGGCGACTTCCGGCGGCAGATCCGAAAAATGCAAGGCCTCGCCCTCTGACATGAGCACCATTCGTTCCAGCACATTTTCAAGTTGCCGGATATTTCCAGGCCACCCGAAGGATTTCAGGGCATGAAGCAACTCGGGTGTCAGATGCGTCACGTTCTTTTTTAATTTTTTGTTAAACTGCTGCAGGAAGTACCGGATCAGGGGATCCACGTCCTCGTGCCGCTCGCGCAGAGCAGGAAGACGGATCGGCACCACGTTCAACCGGTAAAAGAGATCTTCTCGGAATCGACCCGCTTTTACTTCCGTCTGTAAATCTTTGTTCGTGGCCGTGATGATCCGCACATCGACTTTGATTGTATTGACACCGCCGACTCTCTCAAACTCGTGTTCCTGCAGAACACGCAGAAGCTTCACCTGCATCTCGAGCGGCATGTCGGCCACTTCATCCAGAAAAAGTGTTCCCTCGCTGGCCAGCTCAAACCGTCCTGGTTTCGAACCCACCGCGCCTGTGAAAGCTCCTCGTTCATAGCCGAAGAATTCACTTTCAATGAGCGTACCGGGAATCGCCGCGCAGTTGATTTTCACAAAGGGCTTGTTCACCCGGTTCGAGTTGCGATGGATTTCAAAAGCGACCAGTTCTTTCCCGGTGCCGCTCTCTCCCTGCAGGAGAACCGTGGTCGGGGAATTCGCAATTTTAGAAATGACTTTGAATACTTCCTGCATCTGCGGGCTCGCCCCCACGATCGAGGAAATGGCGACACCGCTCGCTGGCGAATCAGCACGGTCCTTTTCGAGCAACGGGTCTTGGAGCGGAAATACCGGAACCGGCTCTTTCAAGCGCTGACGATGCGTACGCACGGCCTTGGCGACCACATTCAGGAATTCCGTCTGCTCAAAAGGTTTGGTGATGTAATCAAAAGCGCCCCGCTTGAGAGCGGCCACTGCGGATTCCACCGTTCCGTACGCGGTGATCACAACAACGGGCAATTGCGAATGCGCAGCTTTGCAATGATCCAGGATATCCATTCCACTGGGCCCGGGCATGTACAAATCCGTAACAACAACATCGGGATCCTCATCTTCGAGCGCAGCCAGAGCTTCCTGGCTGCTGTTGAAAATGATGGCTTCATAGCCCGCCTTTTCCAGCATCGCTTGCATCACGAAGGTAATATTTTTCTCGTCATCGACGACCAGAACCCGTCCCGCCACGTCTTAGTCCTCCAGAGTTGGCAAATACGGCAGTATCACAGAAAAACGGGTAAAGCGCCCTTCTTCCGTGGCCACTTCAATACGACCTTTATGGGATTCGATGATTTTCTGCGAAATTGAAAGGCCCAGCCCCGTACCGCTCGGCGAAGTGGTAAAAAAAGGAATGAACAGCTTATCCAGATGCTCACGTTTGATTCCCGGCCCATTGTCCTCAACGGCGATCACCGCTTCCTGGTTCGCACCGAGTCCTTCCACATCAATATTGACGCGAATCATTCCGGGCTCAGTCCGTTCCGTGCAACCCTCCAAAGCCCGAATGGCGTTTTGAATCAGGTTGATCAAAACCTGCTGGAGCTGCTCCGGTGCTGCCGCCACAAGAACGCGCTTGAAATCGACAAACTCAATCAGTATTCCGGGCGTGGCTTTGGTCGGATGAGCACGCATCATTTCGACCGTTTTCTGTGCAAGGATCGAAAGGTCAATTGTTTTGAAATCCGTCGCAGGTGGCTTCGAGTAATCCAGAAACTGAGTGACCACGCGGTTCAGGCGATCCACTTCCTCGATGATGACCCGGAGAAAGCGACTCTCGGGCCGCTCTGAAGCCGGATCCAGAAACTGGGCGGCGCCTTTGATCGCACCCAGGGGGTTGCGGATTTCATGCGCCAGACCCGCGGCCATTTCACCCAAAGTAGCCAGACGTTCCTTCTCGCGCTGCCGGACATAGACTTCCATGCTTCTCAAAGTCTGAGCAGCCTGTTCATAATAAGGATAAATAATCGGCAACAGCCCCCAGTTACTCCCCCACGGTTCCGGAGGCGCATTGACCCGCATCACGGCAAATCCGAGAATTCGTCCGCCATCCAGAAGCGGAATCAGGAGATTCGAGCCCAAGGCTTTCAGGCCCTGGACCAATGCCGCCAGGCTGTCTCTCTGTAACCGGCTGGTCGAACGATCAATTTCGTTTTCTAAAACCTGATCCAGCAGAACCGGCAATTCCCCCCTCTGCTTCAATGATTCACAGTACCGGAGCAGCGGATGATCCACGAGTATTTCCTTGAGCGCGGGGATCGTCGAACCCGGCAAAGTATCGGCCTGAGGATCCCGCCCTCCCAGACGAACTCTGCGGTACTTGGTTCCATCACGGCGCAAAATGAAAATCGCCGCCCATTCGGGTTGCAGAATCTGTTCCGAAGTCAGCAGGATGGATTGAAAGAGCGAACCCGGATCCACGATACCAGTGAGCGCGCGCAAAGACTCCTGCAGTGTCTGTTCGAGACGGCGATGTTCTTTGCTGAGCAGCCGATGCGTGAAATACCGGACCACTGTCCGGAGCGGCTCCAGAAGCATCAATATCAGAAAAGATGCGATGAACGAGTTCAGGAAGAAAAGTCCCGGACTGTTTTCAATCCACGCGACCAATACGGAATAAACGATAGTCAGTGTGAACGCGACTGCCAGCAAAACAACAAAGCGCGACAACAAGGCCCCGAAATTCAGCAAACGCTGCTCCGTAATGGCTTGACTGAGGAAGAAAAGATACGCGGTGAGCGCAATATTTCCGAAAGAAGGGATGATCCGGCCCAGCTCCGGCACATGATCCATGACGGACACGGAAAGCACGAGCAAGCCGCCGAGATAAATCCAGCTCCGTCGACTCAGTCCCACCGTGGGCAGCTTCGGGAGTCGCTTGAGCCCAGCGCGCAATCTCCGGTCTATCCACATCAGGTGAAAAATTTGAAAAACAATCGCACCCGGCGCGAAATAAATCAGCTGCAGCACCCAGGGAAGCGAATCAAAATGAAGAAGCAAAGCCACGCTCAAGGACATTGCAGCGAAAATAGTCAAATCCAGAAGGCGCCGACTAAGGGGGTCGCGAATACGTACCAGAATTCTGACGAAGGCCAGTCCGGAGGGACCCAACCAGAGATTGAAGAAGAGATGCCAGCGGTAAAAACTTCCGCCCGGCCAGATTTTTTCCAGAAAGTATGCAAGCGACCAGCCCGCAATCAGAGTTGTAACCAAGGCAAAGGAAAGAAAAAGCTTGTTTTTAACATTGCGCGCCAAAACAGAAAAACCAAGAGCAAAGCTGGTGAGCCCCAGGATCAGGGAAGACTGGCCGAGAATGTCCATGTGCAGTTTATAACAGGAGATCCTGTTTAACCGAATTCGAAAACAGCACTTAAGATCTCCGTTCAGGCAGCCGATAGAGGTTTGTATGGCTAAGCCGGTGAATATTAGACGTTTTCGTGCAAACCCCGTGGAAGTCCTGATTTTATCAGCGGTAACGGTGCTGTTCTTCCGCTCCGTTTACAATCTGGTCTACGACTCCCAGGGGTTCCAATCCATTCAATTGGCCGGTCACAGCCAGATGAATACTGCGGCCGAGCGCTCGCCCGCTTCGGTTTCAAGTACGTTCTTCAATCTGGAAGTCAAGTGCGACAAGAACACCGACCAGGACACCGGGGCGAATAAAGTGC
The DNA here is from genome assembly GCA_001769805.1 of Bdellovibrionales bacterium GWA1_52_35. GTDB lineage: Bacteria > Bdellovibrionota > UBA1018 > UBA1018 > UBA1018 > GWA1-52-35. The sequence continues at coordinate 12,224 of MEPO01000016.1, read as the reverse complement.
GCCTGACCGGCACTCTTTGCGGAAGCAGCACCACGAATGATACGAGCAAACTGGTAAAAACGGTCGTCACTAATGGTGCCAACAAGTTCACCGCCACTGTTTTCACAGACGTGAATTCAGGAAAATATTCCACCGACTACATTCCCCTGAATGTGGGTCAAAACCCGATCCGCGTCGAATTCGCGTACAGGGACGGCAAATCTTTCGTACAGGAACTGAACGTACTTAAGAATTAGTCTTCTTCCCGACCACAGAGTTGACTGCGCGCTTCGACTACTGCCTTGCGCATCTTCTCGATCGAACTCCGCATCCGATCGGAATCCCCCCGGGATGCATACCCGTGAAAAATAACCAGGTCATTGGCAATCGCGCTGAGCTGCCTTTGCTCTTCCCGGAAGATCTCCTGATCGTCAACCAGATCCATCCAATATTGCATGTCCTTCAAATGTCCTTCTGCCCAGGATGGCCAGTATTCGTGAATCACGTCATTCCTGGTATCTGGCTGAAGATCGGAAAAGGCGGTGACAAGGGCGAGCTCAAAGCCTGGTAATCTTTGGATACAGACGGTTTCCAGGGATTCCGAGCAACTGCTCACACCCGTCAGGCTGAGAGCCATGGTGCTTAGGAAGAAAACCCTGAAAAAGTTCATATGAGCAGCCCTCATCACATAACGCATCGGCTCATAATACTTTACCACTTAAGTTGGTTAATAATAACAGGTCAAACCTGACACAGATGAATCCGCTCATGTCCGAGGCAGTCCGGCTCGATAAGCATTCATGAACAAGTTCTTCCTCTTGTCGATCACGGTCTTTCATTTGAGCCTTCTTTCCTTTCTTCCAAACCCCGCCTGGAGTGCACAAAACTGCTCCACGGCCAAGGAGTTCATTACTTCTTTGGAATTTCTCCGGGGAGAGAAAGATCTGGCTATCCCTGAGAACCAGACTTTGCGTCTGGCCAACCAAATTGCCGAAGGCTGCACGGGAGCCGCCCAGCGCTTCATCCGGGTTTACGGCATCCTCGCCCACTCCGGGCTGGCATCAAATGATTCCATAGCGACAGCTCTGATATTTTCCAAGCGGAGCGATCAGGAAACGGATACCTTCACAACGGTTTTCAAAATGTCATTTCTTGAGGAGTATCTGGATCTGGATCTGCGCTCCGCGATGAAGCTGGCATTGGCGCTTTCAGTAGAATTCAGCGGCGATATTGCGCCGGTACGCGATGACTTCTCGAAGCTCGTGAACTTCTGTGTTCGCAAAAGCGATTTGAACCTGCCGCGACCCCAGTGCGCCACCTTTGCTGCCCGGCTCACAAAAATTGGAACACATTGGCGCGGCGGAGTCGCCGAGCCATTCATGGAACTCCTCGACTACACCCGCTCCAGCAAAGGCCCGGGCTTGATCCTGGGACAAGCGCTGGCACTCACTGAAGAAGTGATCGCGGCCGGACCGGGAGCACCCGATAACTTCCTGCAAGCCTACCGCTATGCGATTTCGCCCAAAGGACTTACAATGACCCAGCAAGATGCGCTGGCCTTCGCACGAAAAATGGCGAACCGCAAACTCGTGCCTGAAAAAGAAGCAGAAGAGCCCTTAAAAGAAAATCCCAGAAAACCTTAAAAGAAAAAAGACAGAAAGAATGCCGGAGACGGTGCATTCGTCAGCGGCTCGAGCAGAAATCCCGTACTCGCCACCGGTGCATAGATCCGCTTCTTATAATCCGCCTGCTCTTCGGCAACCTCTTCCCAGTAATTACGAAAAAGCAAAGGAGCGAAAGCCGAGGACAGTGCCAGAATATCCATCCCCTGAGCCAGCGTGTACTTCTCGACTTTCGAAAGCATGTAGCCGGATACTGCCGCATTGGAGAAAATTGAAAGATAACGGAGCTTTTTAGCCAGACTTGCCGCGCTTGCGATTCGGGCTTCGGCGTACCGTTCGCGGGCGAGCTGTTCACGGACGGTTTTCCTGGGCATGGTTGAAAGTTCTTTTGCCGCAGATTCGTACGGATGATACGAAGTCGCCAGATAAGACATCAACCCGACCCAGACTCCACCGACAATCATGCCTCGACTGGGTGAATCCTTGAACTGGTCTTTTGACAAATCCACGTTCCCATTCTGGAGGATGCCCGCAGAAAGGGTCATCAATCCCGAAAAAAGAATGGGGGCATGCCTACTCCAGCGCCGCCCAGCTTCACGCGCGGCCTCCTGATCAATGCGATCACTGGCCCGCGGCGTCACATTGAGTTCCGGATACTCAAATTCAGCAGCTTTCACGAAATCGACTGCGGCAGTAGAAATCAGAAAAAAGAGGGTAGGTAAAATAATTGAACCCGAAAAAATTTTTGTGAGTCGCACAGTAGCAGTTCTCCTTTTAGTCCCTTATACTCTATTCACAAATCGAGAATAACAAGCCCTTTTGCAGGAGAGCCCCTATGTTTCAGCCTATGTTTCAGACTGCGAAACTCACCCTTTTGTCACTTTGCCTTTCAACAACGTTGGCCCTTTCGGCGGGTCTTTCCATAAGTCTCGCTGCTGACCAGGTCGGAACAGTGACCCAGCTGGAAGGAGACGTGAAACTCTTCTCTGAGCCATCAAAGACGCTCCAAAAAGATGACGGAGATCCCCGCCCCCGTGCTCTATTTCAAGGTGAGTACTACCGCGTGCAGGAAGTGAAAGTAGGCGATCGGATCAATCAGGGCAATATTCTGCGCACCGCATTAAATGGCAAGGCCCGCGTCGTATTTGATAATGGTGATCAATTCCATGTAGGACCCGGCACCTCTTACCGGATCTTCTGGGATGCCGATTCGGCCAAAACCAATACGAGACTCAATCTTGTTTATGGAAAACTTCGGGGCGTCATCGCCAAAGGTGGCCCACGCAGCCGGCTTCAGGTTAAAACCAAAGCTGCCACGATGGGTGTCCGAGGCACTGAATTTTTCATCGCAGAAAACGGCTTGGATGGCGAAACTGAAATTTCGATCATTCGAGGCAGTGTCCAGGTGCAATCCTCGGCAAACCAGACAAAACCCATTGAACTCAAGTCAGGATTTTCGGCCAATATCGCCACGGGTCAGGTGACGGCTCCGAAAGAAGTACAGGAATCCGCGCAAATGGCACCGAAACCCGAAAAAATGGTTCCCGTAATTGAATTGAGAAAAACCACCCAGGAAGATCTGGCCGGCATCCAGAAATCCTCAGAGATTAAAGCTCCCGAAGCAGGGGCACCGGCTTTGTCCCAGGAGATGAAGACCCAGCTTGCATCACTTGAAAAGAAAGCGATCAAAACCACTTTGACGGATATCAAAACCTACGATCCGAAGCTTTACGCAAAACTTGACACCGCAAACATCAAGACCGCCGACCAGATCCATGTTCAGACGGTGAAAACTCTGATTCAAACCGCACCCAAAGCCGCTGAGAAGCGCAAACCGTTCAAGAGCGAACTCGATAATCTTGAACAAGGCGCCTATGAAAAATACTTCAAAATCGTCGAGTAACGCTTCGGCTCTCGATCGCGCGGTTGAGGGTTTTCTTGAATCGCGCAGGGTAGACGCTGGAGCGGCAGACAAGACGATTGAGGCCTATCGACGCGATCTCCTGCAGTTATCGGCCTGGCTGTCGACGAAATCCGTCAACTGCGTTTCTGAAACGGACCTCAACGGCTACATCAGTGAACTCACCCACAGGGGCCACTCCGCCTCTTCGGTCGCTCGCAAAACAAGCGCCATCCGACAGTTCTTCCTTTACTGTGTTCGGGATCTCGCTTTGAAGGAAAATCCCGCCGATCGGCTCGAAACCCCCCGGAAGCCGCAGCGGCTGCCAAAATTTCTCAGTAATGAGCAGGTTGTTCTTCTCCTGGCTGCGGCCGACGATGGCATTCCCTATCCAGATGCACTGGGCGAGCACCTCCGCGCCCGGGATCGCGCGATGCTCTATCTACTCTATGCGTCCGGCCTCCGAGTTTCAGAACTCGTCGGGATTTCGGTACACGATTTCGATCTTTCCCTCGGTTACCTCCGGATCACCGGCAAAGGCGACAAACAGCGAATCACCCCCTTTGCTCCGGTTGCCGGCGAGCGACTGCGCGAATTTCTCGAGGGTCACCGGCCAGCGCTGAAGCCGCAGACGGATCATGTCTTTGTGAACTACCGCGGCCAGGCGCTCACTCGCCAGGCCTTCTGGAAGATTCTCAAGCTTCTGGCGTCGCAGGCCGGGCTCACTCCGGATATTTCACCTCACGTCCTGCGGCACTCGTTCGCCACGCACCTCATGCAATCAGGCATCAATCTCCGTTCGCTTCAAGTCCTCCTAGGCCACTCGGATCTTTCAACCACGCAGATCTACACGCACGTCACACCGGCTTATCTCAAATCCGCCCACCGCAAGTTTCACCCCCGTGGCGGATCCTGAGGGTCCCCTAGCCCCCCCCTGATCCATTGAAGCGCAGCCTGTTCCGTGCTACCCAATAAGTTATGGGTTCCTTTGCCGAACGTTTTCAAATGATGTCCGTCCAGATTGTTCCTTTCATCATGGCTGTTGTTTTCCATGAATTTGCACACGGTTTCGTGGCTCATAAATGGGGTGACGATACAGCCAAGAACGCCGGACGCCTCACTCTCAATCCCCTACCCCACATGGATCCGATCGGCACCGTGCTTTTCCCGCTGATCAACATGTTGAGCGGAATGGGTCTGCTTTTTGGCTGGGCCCGGCCCGTGCCGATCAACCCGAACCGATTCCACAAGTACAAGCACGGGCTCTTCTGGGTTTCCTTTGCCGGCCCCGGAATGAATTTTGTGCTCGCGATTATTTCAGCCGCTGTTTTCTGCATGATCAAGCTTTGGGTTCCGCAGGATTTTTATCTCTATGAGCCACTCTTCGCGATGGCCTACATTTCGGTTTCGCTGAATTACGCTCTCGGGATTTTCAACCTCATTCCTCTTCCCCCCCTGGATGGAAGTAAAATCCTTGGCGTGTTCCTGCCGTACGAAGCCGCCCGCAAATATGAAATGATCGCGCAATACAGCTTCTTTATTCTGATGGCACTTTTGATCACGGGCGTGTTTTCCGTCCTTGCTTATCCGATCCGGTTTTTCACCAACGCCACCCTGTATTTGATGGCTCTGCTCTTCGGCATCTCCGACTTTTAGACCTGCGTTCAAAGAGAGGAACCGCTCATGTCTTCAAACCAGAAAAAAGTCATGTTGTCGGCGATCCAGCCTTCGAGTCAGCTCACGATTGGCAACTACATCGGAGCCCTGCGAAACTGGGTGAAGCTGCAGGAGAACTATGACTGTATCTTCTTTGCCGTGAACCTCCACGCGATCACCGTGCGGCAGGATCCCAAGATGCTGCTCGAGCAGACCTATCGGGCAATCGCCACTTACCTTGCCGCCGGAATTCATCCGGAAGATGCGGCCGTTTTCATCCAGTCCCAAGTCCCCGAGCACACGGAACTCGCCTGGATTCTCACCTGCAACAGCTACATGGGTGAGCTGAACCGCATGACGCAATTCAAGGACAAGAGTGCCAAACAGGGAGCCAATATTCCCGCAGGCCTCTTCACCTATCCCGTTCTGATGGCTTCCGATATTCTACTCTATGACACGGAACTCGTGCCCATCGGTCATGATCAAAAACAACACGTCGAACTCACGCGCGATATCGCGATCCGGATGAACAATACTTACGGCAAAGACCTTTTTAAGGTTCCGGAAGTTTATATTCCGCCCGTTGGCGCCAGGATCATGAGTCTGCAGGACCCGACTGCCAAGATGTCCAAATCCGATCCGGATGTAAGCAGCGCCATCTACCTGACCGATACGGATGATCAGATCCGCAAAAAGCTCAAACGTGCGGTAACCGATTCCGGCACTGAAATCACCGATGATGACACCAAGCCCGGCATCCGGAATCTGCTGGCGATTCAGTCCTCCCTGACCGGGAAATCCATTCCGGAGCTCGTCCTCTCGTATGCCGGCAAGCAATATGGACATCTGAAGCTGGAAACAGCCGAAATCGTGGTCCAGGCCGTCGCGCCCATTCGCAATCGGGCAGACGAGCTGATGAGTGACCGCGCTTATCTTGATTCAGTCCTGCAACGTGGCGCCGAAAAGGCACGCGTCCGCGCGCAACGCACGCTCAAGCGGGTTTATGACCGGATGGGACTCGTCTCACCCCAAGGTCGCGCCTGATCGCGGGCCTGCGGCTTACTTGCTCAGATACTCGTGAATCGAGGCCGCCGCTCTCTTGCCATCACCCATGGCCAGAATCACGGTCGCCCCGCCGCGCACGATATCTCCACCGGCAAAAACACCTTCAATGCTGGTCAGGCCCGTATTTCCATCAGCCTCGACGTTACCCCACCTATTGAGCTTCAGCTCCGGAGCGGTCTGGGTCAGCAGGGGATTTGCGCGCGTGCCCAGGGCATTGATCACGACATCGACCGGAATGACTTCGTAAGCCCCTTCGATCGGCATCGGTTTGCGGCGCCCCGAAGCATCGGGTTCCCCAAGCTGCATCTTCTGACATTTCAGGCCGGTAGCCCACTTGTTCTCGTCTGCGATCACTTCGAGCGGAGCCGTGAGCAGGACAAACTCGACACCCTCTTCTTTGGCGTGATGAATTTCTTCCTTGCGGGCCGGCATCTCGGCTTCCGTACGGCGATAGATGATCATGGCACGATCCGCACCCAGACGGCGCGCGGTCCGCACGCAGTCCATGGCGGTATTGCCGGCGCCGACGACTGCCACACGGTTGCCCTTGATGATTGGAGTTGCGACGTTTTCCGTCTGTCCGGCCCCCATGAGATTGACCCGGGTCAGGAATTCATTGGCCGAGAGCACGCCTTTGAGGTTCTCGCCGGGAATGTTCATCATCATCGGCAGACCTGCCCCGTTGGCGATGAAGACGGCATTGAAATCCTGACGTAGCTCATTCAAAGTCAATGTCTTGCCGATCACCACATTGCATTCGATCGAGACCCCCATCTCCGCCAGCTTGGTCACTTCCTTGTCGATAATCTCTTTCGGGAGCCGAAATTCAGGAATCCCGTAACGGAGCACACCGCCAGTGTCGTGGAGCGCCTCAAACATCGTGACTTTGTGACCTTTGCGCGCAAGTTCCCCGGCCGCCGTCAGGCCGGCAGGACCGGCACCAACGATCGCGACGGATTTGCCGCTGGGAATGATCTCTGTTTTTTCAGTGACCTGTTCCGGATTTTCGAGGGCCCAGTCCGCGACAAAGCGCTCGAGATAACCGATGGCAACGGGATTGCTCTTCACGCCGCGGATGCAGAGTTGCTCGCATTGCGTTTCCTGGGGGCAGACGCGACCGCAGACCGCCGGAAGGGCTGTATCTTTCTTGAGAATCCTGGCGGCACCGGAAATATCACCGGTGGCCAGCGCACTGATGAACTCAGGGATGGAAACGCCGACGGGGCAGCCTTCCACGCATTTCCTGTTCTTGCAGTTGAGGCAGCGCTGGGCTTCAAGAATCGCAAGCTCTTCAGGTAAACCGCGATTCACTTCTTCAAAATTTCTGCTGCGGACCTTCGCATCGAGCTCCGGCATTTTCACGCGGGGAACAGCCATTCTTTCTTTCATCGTCATCACAGGTGTTTTGGACATAAAAGTCTCCGAGTTCTGAATTTATTTGCGGATCTTGCAGGCGCCATCGACGCAGCGGGCATTGGCCCGTTCTTCCTGGGTCTTGTACGTGGCCAGACGATCCCGAAGGAGGTCGAAATCCACGAGATGGCCGTCAAACTCGGGGCCATCGACACAGGCGAATTTCACTTCTCCGCCCACATCCACTCGGCAACCGCCGCACATGCCGGTGCCGTCGATCATGATCGGATTCAGGCTGACGATGGTCTCAATTTTTTCCGGGCGGGTCATTTCCGCAACTGCCTTCATCATCGGGCCCGGCCCCACCGCGAAAACCGCGTTGGGACGCGTCGCGGGGTTTTTCATCAGATCGGCCAGCGCGTTGGTCACAAACCCCTTGCGCCCCATGCTTCCGTCGTCCGTCGTGATCTGAAGATCTTTGGAGAGAACCGAAAGTTCTTCCACGAGAATGACATAAGGAGAGGAACGGCCGCCGATAATAGTTGTGATCTCATTGCCGGCATGAGCGAGGGCTTTGACCAGAGGATAAAGAACTGCGGTTCCCACGCCGCCTCCAATGCAGGCCACTCTGCCCCAGTTCTGGATATGGGTCGCAAGTCCGAGGGGGCCCGCGACGTCACGGATGTTGCCGCCCGAATGAATGCCCACGAGCTTGCGCGTCGAAGCACCGATTGCCTGAATGAATAAGGAAATGGTCCCGTGCTCTGCATCCGCATCCCCAATCGTCAGCGGAATCCGCTCATCGCCCACATCAGCACGGACAATGACAAATTGACCCGCTTTGCGTGCTTTGGCCACGCGGGGGGCTCTGACGACCATCTTGTGTAAATCAGGGGCCAGGATTTCATTACTCAGGACTTCAAACATCGGATGACCTCTTGCTATTGTAAAAATATTAGCTTTTGATTCCGTTGAATTATGCCATTCAACCGGACTCGAATCAAAAACATAGTCGCAGCGCGTTATCACGAAACCTAATATACTGACGGGGTTAAATCAACTCCCTTTTAAGAAAATGCACAGCGAAATCAAGCAGCCATTTTGACGGAAGATCGTGCCTCCATCTCATTCGTTTTTACTTATTACTTTCATACACTTCAGAGTAACTTAAAAAAACCGAGCATACGGCTTGCCTTCTCTCTTCTCTTCGCTATGATCAGGGCAAATTCAATGTCAAAAACCTGACGAAGAGGGGAGTTCGGGTTGTCAAGCAGAGTACCCATTACCGTACGTTTGGAAAGCTTCGAAGGCCCTCTGGATCTACTATTGTACTTGATCCAGAGCCACGAACTCGACATTTCGAAGGTATCGATTTCGAACATCACCGACCAGTATCTGGCCTATGTGCGCCTGATGCAGGAGCTGAATTTCGATGTAGCCAGCGAATTCCTGGTCATGGCCGCCACCCTCCTCCACTGGAAGAGCAAATCGCTCCTTCCGCAGGAGAAGACCGAAGGCGACGCGCTCAACCCCGAAGACGACCAGCTTTCGCAGGAAGACCTCATTCGCCAGCTGATCGAGCATCAGAGATTTCTGGCGGCGGGCGAAAATCTCGCGCAACTGCCCCAACTGAATCAGGACGTCTTCACGCGAAATAATCGCAGACCACCGATCGAACGCATCTGGAAAGAGATGACCATCACGACTCTGACAGTCGCGTATCAAAAAACGATCGCCCACGCGCGCAAACGCAAGCAGGTCCTTAAAAAAGAAACCGTTTCACTGACTGAAAAAATGCAGGAATTCGGCGGCAAGCTCGCTATCGGAAAGCTCACTGAGCTTCGCAAACTTCTCTCGATTGACCCCTCCCGCCCGGAAATTGTCGTGACCTTTCTCGCCTCTCTGGAGCTGTCGCGCTTGAAAAAGGCCCGGCTGCATCAGGAGCAGGTCTACGGCGATATTTATCTCGAACTGATTGAATCACTGCTGAATTTCGACTTCAACATGGCTTCCGGGTTCGACCAGGCCATGAATTTACATGCAGCAACTGCACCCCAAAACAGTTCCGCTTCCGAGTCCCCCTTACAGGAAAATGCTTTATGAAAGATGAAAAAGATCAGAACATCGTAGCATTCATCGAAAATCCGTATGGCTTGGCGAATCTCGAGGTTTCCGAAGCCCAGCGGGAAAGTGAGCCGCTCGAACTCGACGAGGAAGTCGACGCGATAGACATGAGCGCGCTTTCCAGAGAACTGGAAAGCTCTGAACCGGAAATGTCAGAGTTGCCCGATTTAGACGAAGACCAGCTTGCCCGCATCTCGGATGCAATCGGCGAGGCCGAAACCGAACAGGCAGAAATTCAAGAAGTGCTTTCAGCCGATGAAGCACAGGACGCCGCTGCGGAACTGGCAGCACAGATTGCCGAGGACGAGGCGATCGCGGCGCAACTGGCCCAAGACGCGGCAGAGCAAGAGGGTTCAGACCAGGAATTGCTGGCCGCCCTTCCCAAAGCTCCAGAAGTGATGCCCAACGGTGAACTCGACCTGCAGGAGATGGAATCGTGTCTCGAAGCTTTGCTTTTCATGTCAGACAAACCTGTTTCGGTTGAAAAGCTCCGCGATCTCCTGGGTCCCGAGCTTCCGCTTCCTGTTTTCCAGGAAGCCATTTCCAGTCTGATTGATCGTTACAAAGCGAACCACCACGGGTTTGAGCTCGTCGCTGTGGCCGGAGGCTTCCAGTTCAGAACCAAGCCGGGCCGTGCTGCCTTGGCCAAAAAGCTCGCAAAGATCCAGATGCAGCGGCTTTCCAGCGGCGCGATGGAAACGCTCGCAATCATCGCTTATAAGCAGCCCGCCATGAAAGAAGACATCGATAAGATCCGTGGCGTTGACACGTCTTATTTCATCCGAGGGCTCCTGGACAAGAAGCTGGTTCAGATTACCGGCCGCTCGGAGTTGCCCGGTCGTCCCATGCTCTACTCCACCACCCAGGAGTTCCTGGAAGTTTTCGGCTTGAAGGAGCTTTCGGCCATGCCTCCGCTGCATGAAGTGGAAAAAATGATCCCCGCTTCACAGACCGCAAATCCAGAGGAAGAAGATCCTCGCGTGAAGGAAATGCGCCGCCTGGTTGGCCAGATGAAAACCGATACGAGCACAAATCTGATTTACAATCCTCGTGAGGACGAAAAAATTCTTAAGGAAATCCGCGAAAAAGTGAACGCGATCCCGGTATCCACGCCTTACCTCGAAATGCAGAAAGAGCTCGAAAAACAGGCCGCTTTGGTCGCTGAAGACCAGGTGGAACAGATACTGCCCCCGCCCCCCCCGGGTGGCGAGCAGGGTGTCCTTGCCCCGATGAACCCGTAGTTATTGCTTGTGCTTCGGGTCGCGGCGCGTTACTCCAACGATCCAAATGGAACGATTACAGAAGATATTGGCAAAAGCAGGAATTTCCTCGCGCCGCAAGGCAGAAGACCTCATCCGTGAGGGGTCAGTCACGATCAATGGCAAGGTTGCCAAGATCGGCGACAAAGCTACGATGGGTGAAGACGCAATCAAGGTGAATGGCAAGCTCCTTCAGAAGCTTGAAGCACCGGTTTATATTTTGTTCCATAAGCCCAAAGGCGTGCTCTCGACGATGTCGGATCCCGAAAACCGTCCCACGCTTTCGGAATTTTTGACGAAGTTCAAAATGCGGTTATTCCCGATCGGGCGCCTGGACTTCAACAGCGAAGGGTTGCTGCTGCTGACAAATGACGGGCAGTTTGCGGAAGACCTGCAAAAGCAATCCGATCTCCTGCGCGTTTACCAGGTAAAAGTTCGCGGACACTTGACCAAAGAAGAGATGAGCCGCCTGTCCCGTGGTGGCCGGATGGGGCCGCGCCATCAGCAGATCAAGCCGTTCTCGGTTCGTCTGGCCAAAGACCTGACCAACAAATCGATGTTGGAGATCGCGTTCCAGGGCGCAGGTGCGGTGGATCTGAAGACGTACCTGGAAGCCAAGGGCTTTCTGGTCGAAAGAATTGTTCGCACTGCGATCGGGCACCTGGTGTTGAGCGAATTACCTGCAGGACAGTACCGGATTTTGACTGAATCACAGGTCAAAGCGCTGATCCGCCAGCCGGAACTCGGCTTACGTCGTCTGAAAGAAGGCGAAAAGGATCAGCAAGCGCAGCCACTCCCGGCAGCAGAAATCGAAGCGGCTGCTGAAGCAGCCAAGACCCGCGAGGGGATTGCTGCACAGACGTACAAAGTCGTCAAATCGCCTCGTGAGCGGACGGGTGGCCGCCCTACTCGCCCGGACAGATCTTTTGGTCCACGCAGCAGCGAACGCGGAGATCGTCCTTTCCGTAATACCCGCAAGACGTATGGCTCCGAATCGGGTCCTACTCCGGGCGGACCGATGGACAAGAAGCGTTCGCCGCGCCCGTTTACCAAGAAGTTTTCACGACCTGGTTCGCCGAAGCCAAGGCCAAGTGGTGAATTTGGAGCGCCCCGTTCTTCGACTCCTCGCAGACCGTCTCGCCCAAGAAAGCCTTTTTCACGTTGACTCAAATCACGTAAGGGGCTACATATCGGAAACGTAATGACGCGGGGTGGAGCAGCCCGGTAGCTCGTTGGGCTCATAACCCAAAGGTCGTTGGTTCAAAT
>MEPO01000015.1 GCA_001769805.1 Bdellovibrionales bacterium GWA1_52_35 | reverse complement strand
GCCGCGCGAACTTTCCTTGAGTAGACCCCTCACGCGGTATTTGCCACATCCATGAAATGAGGAAGGTCATTCGTACAGAAATCCGTGGGTCCTGAAGCATTGGCTACTTTCCCGCCGAGGGTTACTCGCAAGCGGGATTTGTCTTTCGCATACTCCGTGTGGGAATGGCGCCCATCCCATTCTCGCTGGCGTTTCGCTTGGGGAATTCTGGCCTTCTTACCCCAAGGGACCGTTGGTATACTCACAAAGCGTTGGCCCCGGTGTTCGTCGGCTCTCACTGCTAGGCTTGCAGCCGCATTATTTCACGATCCAGCTTAGTCGAGGATATACCAAAATTTCTAGAAAAATTGTAAGAAGTTCTGGGTCCATTCTCCGTCCGTTGAGTTGCTGATTTGTTTGGCAATGCACCGGTTTGCGTACGAATGGATGTCCGAACAGCCGGCGAAGAGCTTGCGACATTGTTCAATGATCACCAACTTGACTCTAATTCGCGCGACCTGCAGATACCGGAGCCGCTTCAGAGTATCCGGTAGAGGACGCGTCGCCAGGAATATTTTTTCTTTTATTCTCATTGACCCCGGGGTTTCTAGAATTGTCGCCGGTCTCGGCCGTATAACTTATAGCTGCATTTGGATAATCCCAAGGATGCCCTTTCATGTGTTCCTTCACTGCTGCGTTCTCGTCCGTTAGTCTTGGATTCTTCATTTCTTCAATAGAAACCTTTGGACCATTAGAAATAAAATTTTTCTTCATTATAAACCCGCCATTAGGGGATGGAGTCAAAACAATCTGTTGAAATGAATAAGGTGCAGAATAACCCTTGATATCGCGGGAGAGGCCGCACAAGACCCCAAAAAATCTGGTTTCCTTCGCCCTGTAGGTCATTACAAGTACCAGTTCACCTTTGTTAGTAATGCTGGCCAAGCGAGTCTCTGCCCTGCATTCGGACCGTGAATGCCCATCCATGCCCCGGGCATCCACGCCATAAGAGTTAACGATGACTTCCTTTCCAATGGGGTACTTCACGCCGTCCACTGAGATCTCATCTTTTCCGATCATCACCCTGTCTGCGGGCATTGCCCAAGTACCGTTGTTCCAAGGATTTGCTGCAAAAGAGTGTGCCGCAGCCAAAAGAAAAAGTGTAAACAGGATAAGTGAGCGCATCTTGACATTCCCCCTAACATTTATCGGCTATGCCTAATATAACTTGAATCACCACGGCATGCCGCATCAGTAACAATGTGCGATCCCGACAGCCAGCGCGCGCTCAATAGGGTGCCCAAAAATATTCGCAATTCCGGCCCACGGGGGTTCACAATCGCTTCCGCCCCTGCTGTAGGTAAGCGAACGTACTATCGGCTATCCAATCATCTCACGCTTCCAGTTCTCGCGTCACAATTCCAGTTCGCAAGCCTACCCGTAATCATTCCCGCCTTACACGCCGGGTGCTTCGAATCCACGATCCAGCGGTACGAGCGACACCGGCTCTCCCTGCAGCAAGTTTGCGCGGCCGAAGTCCAGCTCGAAACCGTGGGCCGCCATGATAATCGAAGCCTGCATTGCGGTAGCGGTCGGAAGGACCTTTGTTTTATGGACAAATAGATACTCCAGGAGTTCAGGAGTCATCAACGGGCGCGAAGTGCGAGCCGTCGATCCACAGATGACTCTTTGCTTCTCCTTTTGCTCCTGAACGTAACGATAAAGGTTTTTCTCGTGTGGAAGGCTATCGTACTTTTCACGAAGCCAGGCTTCCCTGCCGAAACATTGCATGCCGATATAAATCGAAGGCGCGCCGGCGGCGAATTCGTACCGTACCTCCGCCCCATATTTCTGAAAGCCGAACATTGCAGAATAGAAGTCGAGGATTCTCGGGTCAACCGTGGCACATAAGACTGAAGCCCCCATATAGTCGGTTGCGTACAGATAAGCCCACACCATGAGCTTCAACGCAATCCCGAAGTCATTCCGGTAATTCTCGTGAACCGCGAATCCTGACAGTTCACAGATCCGCTGGCCTATGCGGCGAAAGCCGTCGTTTTCCCTTTTGAAAGCTCCGTCCGAAGGGAACCCCAGATCCGAATCCGGAATAATGCTCAATGTCCCGACCACGCATCCACGATCTGTGACTGTCAGGACCTGGGTTCCCGGAAAGGCATGATAAATATTGCATCGCAACCCACTCGGGTCCGGCTTCATAAATTTCTGGGAAACATAAACGTCATGGAGAATCCGGAAAGCACTCTCAAACTCCTCCCGGCCCCGGGCGAACTGAACGCGCCATAAATCATCACGCGTCACGAGCTTCAATCTGCTCCGAAGCATTGCATGCCTAATACTACTCGGTATTAACTTCCGAAAGCGGTACTTCACTTGTTATCAATGCTAGTGCATGCCAATACAGAAATAACAGAGTGAACTCGACAGACAGCAACGTTTGCCGACGAACACAACTTCCGCCGGCCGCAAATACAATCCTTAGCCCCTCGTTTGCAAACTCCGCCTGGTTGACAACATGTCACGTATTTTCCTAATGTCCCTGGCATCCAAAACGCATCAGCCCGCTGGCTGCAGTCATGATCCTCGCTCACAACCTGTTAACGACCGAAAAAGGTTTTCGGCCTGTGCGGTGTGACAGTCCCGACACAGGCCATACGTTAAGGGGCTCATAGTATAATAACCAGATCCCCAGCCGACCTGCCCCAATCCCTCCGAGTACGATCCCGAACGCCCTGATTCTATTAGAAGAACTCGACGACACGGGCTCGGTACAAACCCTCTCTGATCTTCCGGAATAAGTGCAATTTTTTGCGATATCGCCTGTTTCCACGTTATAATCTCATTGGGCAACTCAGTTTTGCCTATAACGGGGGCTTAAATGATCACCAATCTTCAACCCATTATCTTGCGGAGCTGGCTCGTGCTGTTATTGACGATTCCCGCTACCCAGCCCGTCCTCGCAAAAAATGTTTCGCCCACTACAATAACACCACAGGTACTCACTCGAATATTTGAATCTAACTGGCAAATCACTCCCACCTACAAAGCCCAAGGTCCCGGCGGCACTTACGAAGGCAAGGCGCTTACCCGTTATGTGACGGCTGGCTCACTCCGATTTTATGTCGGCAACATCGTCTATTACAAATTCCCGAAACAGGATATTCACAATGGAGAGACCGCAGGCGGAATTGCCGAAAAAGTTCGTTACTCGATGGGCCTTGAAACCTGGCATCACCGGAAAGTGGGAGCCGCGCACGTTTACGAGACGAAGTGGAAATCCGCGCAGCGCTTTGTTCGACTTTATATCACTGAGCAAAAAGACAGTTACACCTACTCGATTGCAATGATTCGCCTAAGTTATGCCGACGCGGTCGTCATCGAAGCGGAACTCTTGCAACGCAAACTCGCAGGCGTGCTCAAGGAGCAAACCTCCTGGCTCGACCGGCTCTTTGCCTGGATCGGTCCTGAAGAAGCGCATGCGGAGTGTGCACCAGAAGATATCGCATGCCTCATCGCCGCGTCTTCCGGCTCTTATTCGGGTATGACCGGCAGCCTGGGCGCCGCGAATACGGGCGCGAATTCCCTGCCGGGGGCAGGCGCTACCGGCACCACAGGCACGACAGGTGGCCTCGGGGATCTTGGAAATCTCAGTTCACTCATGGGAGGCGGCATAGGTGGCATGGACGTAACCACCACCATCGCTCTTAATCCAGAGACCAATTCAGCTATTACCGGTCTCAATGCAAATATGGGGGCCACGAATACAAATCTCGATGCGGCCAACAAGAACTGGAGTACGACCAACCAGAATTTGACCGATATTCAGACGAAATGGTCGGATTCAAACAAGACCCTCAAGGATAGCAACAAGAATTGGGCTGAAACCAACGACCTCATGCGCGAGTTCATGGACCCCAAACATGCGTTCGTCTGGGCCGCGGCTTCCGCCGCCGGTGCCGCGGTCGGAGCCATGACGGCAAGCCTCGTAGTCGATACGCTTGTTTCAGGTGGCAAAGCGATCTACCAGGCCATCTACGAAGCAATCACTCATGAAAAGGAAGAAGCGCGCCTTCTCGAAGCCTTCAAAAAAGCTCGCGAGAACTGGGAAAAAGTCAGCAGCACGATCTCTGAACTCGAAAAGGCAATCGACAGTTCAATTGAACTCCGAAGACTCAGCTCCTCTCTCGGACTGAATCGTGAAACCGCGATCAAGCTATCGGCCTTGCTCGAGGAAATGAAAATCCGCAAGGAGCTCAAGCAAGACGATCTCCGGAATGCAATCCGCGATCGGCAGCCTCGTGAATGCATCGAAGAGGAAAGCCAGTCCGTTGCGAAGCTCGGTAATCTTGTGGCCGGATTCGAACTTGTGAATGCCAATATGAAAGACAAACAGGGAGATGCTGTTCTCTGCGACAATCTCCAGTCGGTACTTTCCAAATTGCGAGCAGCAGAAGGCCTGCTTCAAAAAGCGCGAACCGATATTCTGGCTGCCCAGGACGTCTGGCTGAAGGACTTCCGCAAGGAATCAGCAAAGACTTTCAAAAAAATGGAAATAGCGCGAAACCGTCAGCCCAAAATGAAAAAAGAAATCGAGAATTTTTCAGAAACCCTCAAGGACCTGAGCATTGAAGAACTCGATGCAGTGAAATCAAGCTGGGAGGACAAGTGTGTCCGGGAAACAAAAGCCAAGATGGGATTTTTCAAGTGGCTGAAGACTCCCGTCAGGAAAAATTGCCGCGCCAGCTTTAGCAAACAATATTCAGCTTATCTGGTTGAGCAGAACAAAGAGATTGAGCAGAGAGCAGCGGATCGCCTGAAATCGGCCAATGAGATGTACAAATATTCCTCCGACATAGTACATGGGTTGCGCATCAAAGGGAAAACTCTGGATAGTGAATTCGAAAGTTACGTGAGCTGGTTTAAGATGCTGCAATCGGAGCAAGCCTGTTCGCTGAAAGATCCCGGGGCCTGCCCACCAGCCAAGTTCAGCGCTGTCCTGGAGCGTATAAACCAGTACGAAGCACGTGAAGGCAAAATCAAGGATCTCTGCCAAGGTCAGCTGATCTATTAGGCACCTGGTGATTCCTAGCCCCTGATTTCATTGCCAATTGCTATTTTCCACCCTCCCGCTTGATTTTTTTCTAGATATATACGATATTTGTAGTCGTATATGCGACACTTTCCCAGCTAAGCACTCCTGATCTTGAAATCGGACTGGGAATATCGTACATAGGAAACCCGAATGAGGACCCATGTTTAAGATAAACCGAACCACCGAATATGGACTGATAGCGCTTCAGCACATGAGTCAAAGACGCGGCGCAGGAGACGTCATCAGTGCCCGCGAAATCGCGGATCACTATGGCCTCCCTTTCGAGATCACGGCAAAGACCCTCCAGCGGCTCAAAGACACCGGCCTGATTCAATCAGCGCAGGGAGCCAAGGGCGGCTATACCTTGCAACGTGCGCTCACCGAGATCAACCTGGCTGAGTTCCTTCGCTTGATGGAAGGCCCACAGGCTGTAGTCGTCTGCGCGGGCGCGGAGGACATCGATACTCCGCATGAGAATGCTGACCCCAACAAGTGCCACAATCATTGCGAGTACGAGCGTAAATGCGAAATCAAGCACGTGATGAACAACCTGAATGCGCGCGTTTACCGATTTCTTTCAGAAATCACCCTGGCCGAACTGGCCAAGACCTCAACCGATCCGAATCGGGACGCCATTCTCGCCAGTCTCTCCGCTTCCCTAGGAGCAAAATAATATGAAACTCCCGATCTATCTTGATTACCAGGCCACTACACCCGTTGACCCCGAAGTTTTCAAAACCATGGCTCCCTACTTCACCGAAATTTTCGGAAATGCGGCCAGCCGGAATCATGAGTTCGGCTGGACTGCGGAATCTGCGGTCGAAAAAGCACGAGCGCAAATCGCCCACTTACTGGGCGCAACCGACAAGGAAATCATCTTCACGAGTGGCGCCACGGAGAGCGATAATCTTGCATTACTTGGGGTTGCCGAACTTTATCGCGAAAAAGGCAACCACATCATTACCACCCCGATCGAGCACAAGGCGATTCTGGACACCTGTCATCACCTCGAGAGCAAAGGGTTCACCATCACTTACCTGCCGGTGAACGAATACGGACAGGTCACCCCCGCGATGGTTCGTGATGCGATTACCCCGAAGACCATTCTCGTCTCGATCATGGCCGCGAACAATGAAGTGGGAAGCATCAATCCCCTCGCTGAAATCGGCAAAGTCTGTAAAGAGAAAGGCGTTCTTTTTCACACTGACGCCGCCCAGGCTGTTGGCAAGATCCCCCTGAACATGGAAGAAATGGGAATCGATCTCCTCTCCCTTTCGGCGCATAAAATGTACGGACCCAAAGGCATCGGGGCGATCTACGTGAGACGCAGAAATCCACGCGTACGACTTGCAGCGATTATGCATGGTGGTGGACACGAGCGCGGAATGCGCTCCGGCACTCTAAATGTTCCGGGTATTGTCGGCTTCGGCAAGGCTGCTGAGATCTGTGAACGCACCATGGCTGCTGAGACTGCCCATACCTTGAGACTCCGGGAGAGACTCTGGGCAGGAATTCGCAAAGAGCTCGATGACGTGTATCTGAATGGCCACGCCACTGAACGTATTCCCGGAAACTTGAATATCAGCTTTGCCTATGTCGAAGGTGAGTCGCTGATGATGGGCATGAAGGAACTGGCAGTCTCCAGCGGCTCCGCCTGTACCTCCGCCAGCCTCGAGCCCTCATATGTTTTGAAGGCAATCGGTGTGGGAGAAGACCTGGCCCATACCAGTATCCGTTTTGGACTCGGCCGCTTCACGACGGAGGAAGAAATCGATTTCGCGATTGCCAAAGTGGTCAAAACAGTCAAAAAGCTGCGCGACCTTTCGCCTTTGTACGAAATGGCAAAAGAAGGAATTGATTTGAAATCAGTCCAATGGACTGGTCACTGAAAGAGGGAACCCATGGCATACGATAAAAAAGTCATTGATCATTACGAGAACCCCAAGAACGTCGGCACGATGGACAAGGCCTCTCCGAATGTCGGGACCGGACTGGTCGGCGCCCCCGAATGCGGTGACGTAATGAAGCTGCAGATCGAAATCGACGAAAAAACCAACATCATCAAAGATGCCAAATTCAAAACCTTCGGGTGCGGCAGCGCCATAGCCAGCTCTTCGCTGGCTACTGAATGGATCAAAGGTAAAACCCTCGAAGAGGCCCTGGCCATCAAGAACACGGAAATCGTTGAAGAGCTTTCGCTCCCGCCGATCAAGATTCATTGTTCTGTACTGGCCGAGGATGCGATCAAGGCTGCCATCCACGATTATCTGGAAAAAAAGAAAACTTCCCCTGGAGGAAAATAAAAGTGAGTATCTCGATCACCCCAAAAGCAGTGAAGGAAATCCAGCGACTGATGCAAGCTGATGAATCGGCTAAAGACTCGTTTCTGAGGGTTATGGTTATAGGTGGCGGCTGTTCCGGCATGAGCTATAAGCTCGGCTTTGACAACCAGCCTGCTGCCGCGAACGACAAGGTTTTTGAACAGGACGGCGTAAAGCTTGTCGTGGATGCGAAATCCTTTCTCTATCTTTCCGGCACCTCACTTGATTTCAGTGACGGCCTGAGCGGGACCGGATTTGTTTTCAACAACCCGAATGCGAAGCGGACTTGTGGCTGTGGATCAAGCTTCACCGCGTAATTGCAACTCCTGCGGGACAGCACTGGCCACGGGCTTTCTTTGCACGCACTGCGGACGTCTGCAGCCGCTCGGGTCTGAAGAGAATTATTTTTCTGTCCTTGGCTTTGCCCCGCGTCTTCAGCTGGACACAGTCCTTCTGGAGAAACGGTTCTATGAACTGTCCCGGGCTCTCCATCCGGATCGTTTCACAACGAGTGACGCAGAGAACCGTCGCATTTCGACAGAACGGATGACGCTCATCAACGATGCCTATCGAAACTTGAAAACCTCGGCACTGCGTCGCTCTTACTTTCTGAAGCTTTTCGGATTCCACTCCGCCGCCAACCAGAAGAACCCCCGCATACCCGTCGAACTTGCCGAAACCTGGTTTGAACTGCAAGACGCGCTCGCTGAATCCCCCACTGAAGCGGCCAGCAAACTGAGGGGTTTTGAAGTGGAGCTTGGGGAGTTTCGCGCGCGCAAGCTTCAGGCCCTTCTTGCAATCGAGGCGGAAGTGGACGCCGCGCTGGACAAGCTCGATCCGGCTCAGAGCGCAGGGACCCGTTCAGATGCCATCGCAGTACTTGCTGAAAAGCTCTTGGCCGAAGTGCAGGGCGAAACCTATCTCGATTCCATGACCCAGAACATGGAACACATGAAGAAACTGCTTCTTTAAGGAACTTATGTCACTTCCCATTTTTGGCTCACAACCCACCGACAATACCCCGATTGTTGGAATTGACCTTGGCACCACCAATAGCCTGGTCGCTTATGTGCCCGCAGCCGCCTCCGAATCGGGTGCCCGCAATCCGATGATCCTGAAGTCGCGCGAAGGCAAGAACCTGATTCCCTCTGTGGTTTCCTTTATGGATGGCAAGCCTGTCGTCGGCTATGCGGCGAAAGAACATAAGGTGCGAGATGCCGTCCACACGATCTTCTCCGTAAAACGCCTGCTGGGGCGTGGCTTTGATGACCTGAAGGGCTCTCTCGGAACGCTCCCGTACAAAATTCTTCCTGGCCAGGGAATCATCCGAATTCAGGTAGGCGACCGGGTCTACACTGCTGTTGAAATTTCCGCCGCGATCCTGAGGGAACTGAAGCTCAGCGCTGAGCAGGCGCTGGGCATGCCCGTCACTCGTGCAGTGATCACCGTTCCAGCCTACTTCAACGACAGTCAACGCCAGGCCACGCGAACAGCCGGGCGACTGGCGGGACTCGACGTCCTCCGCATCATCAATGAACCGACTGCCGCTTCCCTCGCCTACGGACTGGATCGTAAGCGCCAGGGTCTGATTGCCGTTTACGATCTGGGGGGTGGCACCTTCGATATTTCAGTTTTGAAGCTGAATGACGGGATTTTTGAAGTCCTTTCGACTAACGGGAATTCACTGCTCGGCGGCGATGACTTCGATCAGGCCCTCGCAAACCAGACCATCCACGATATCCGGACACAATGGGGAATAAATGCCGCGGAGAACGCCACCCTTCATGCCGCCATACTGGAGGCTGCTGAGAACACCAAAATCGCTCTCTCCAGCCAGGATCACTTCACGCTTGAAGTGAAAGTCGATTCTGAACGCGTTTTTCGCCATGAGTGGACCGTTGAGGCCTTCGAAGCGCTGGTTCAGCCGATCCTGGAGAAAACCCGCGAACCGTGCCTGAAAGCACTCGCGGATGCCGGTCTGAAACCTTCTGACCTGTCGGATGTCGTTCTGGTCGGTGGCCCCTCCCGATTGGCAGCAGTACAGAAGATAGCACGCGATATTTTTGGTCGCGATCCGAACAACTCCGTACACCCGGACGAGGTGGTAGCAGCCGGCGCCGCCATCCAGGCCGATATTCTGGCTGGCAGGAATCGGGATTTTCTTCTTCTGGATGTCGTCCCGCTTTCACTCGGAATTGAAACCTACGGCGGCCTGATGTCGACGCTGATTCCGCGGAACACCCGAATCCCGACCGTCGCCCGCGAAACTTTCACGACTTTTGCCGATCGGCAGACCGGCGTGGACATTCACGTCCTCCAGGGCGAACGCGAGAAGGTCGCCGACAACCGAAGTCTCTCCCGCTTCAAACTGAAGGGAATTCAACCGATGCCAGCAGGCATGCCACGCATCGAAGTTTCTTTCCTGATCGATGCGGATGGAATTCTCCAGGTGGCAGCCAAAGATCTCAAAACCGGCAGCGAACAATCCATCGAAGTACGGCCCAGCTATGGATTGACTGATGCCGAAGTGGAGAGAATGCTGCTGGCAAGCATGGATCACGCTGAAGCCGATGCCGTCTGGCGGCGCCTCGTGGGGGTCAAGAATGACGCAGAGGCAGTCCTGGTTGCCGCCGAAAAACGCTTGCCGGACGCCTTTCGGCTTTTACCGGAACCGGATGCCCGAAAAATTGAACAGCACATCAATGAACTGCGTACCGCTTTGAAGACAGAACACATTGAATCCATTCAGCGCGCATCCAGCCACTTGAATCAGGCTTCGATCAGATTGGCCGAACTCCTGTTCAAAGATGTCATTGCCCAATCCGTTGACGGAAACCAGTAAGCCAGTAAGGAAGAAGCCCATGCCCATGATTACTTTTCTGCCTGTAAACAAAACAGTTGAGGCCAAGCCCAACCAGACCATCCTGGAAGTGGCACTGGAGCATGAAATCCCGCTTCAACACGCGTGTGGCGGTTTTTGCGCGTGCACAACCTGTCATGTGATTGTAAAATCAGGAGACGATCAGCTTTCTGAAATGGATGATACCGAGGAAGAACGCCTCGACCGCGCTTCAGGCGTGACGCTTCATTCCCGGCTGGGCTGTCAGGCCAGGATCAAAGGTGACGTTACGGTGGAAGTCGTTCATCCGGAAGCTTGAAGAAAAGGATACGATCAACCTATGTCTCAACCCAGACCCGTTTCAAAGACCCTGCTCATGGGATTGCTCATGGGCCTTTTCATTGCGCTGTCCACGACTTTCCTGACTGCACCCGCAGTCCAGGCCGCTCCCGCCTCCAAGGGCAAAGTTTTCACGATGCGCATTACGGACGAGCCGGAAACACTCGACTGGAACCGGGCTCATACACCCATTGAAACGTACATTCTCATGAACATCATGGAGGGTCTGATCACCTGTGATGCCAATGCCAAGATCGCTCCTTCACTTGCAAAAAGCTGGACGATCAGTCCTGACGGACGGACCTATACTTTTCATCTGCGCACGGGCGTGAAGTGGTCCGATGGCGTACCCCTGAAGGCCAAGGATTTCGTTTTCAGCTGGAAGCGACTACTCAGTCCGATCACTGGCGCGGCGTATGCGTATTTTCTTTTTGATATTGAGGGAGCGGAAGCTTTTAACCGTGGCACCCTGAAAGACTTCAATGCAGTTGGCGTAAAAGCACTTGATGACCACACGCTGCAGGTGAACCTGAACAAGAAGATCGCTCACTGGGCTTATATTCCCACGTTCTGGGTCACCTTTCCGTTACGTGAAGATATCGTGAATAAATTTGGAACCGATTGGGAGAAACCCGGACGCATGGTTTCCCTTGGGCCGTACACGATGGTTGCCCACGACATTGACTCCAAGATCATCCTGGAGAAAAATCCGTATTACTACGGCACCCGAGGCAATATTGACCAGGTTCTGATTCTCATGATTCGAGAAGGGACAACCGCACTTCGGCTCTATGAGACGGGCAAGCTGGATTTCCTCGGAGATATTTCTTCGCTCGACCTCAAACGCTTGCATGGCAATCCTGAGCTCAAAACATTCCCTTATTTAAAAACATCTTATCTCGGCCTTGTTGCGAATAAGTATCCCGCTTCCAACCCCAAGGTCCGGCGAGCCGTAGCCATGGCCATCGACAAGTCCAAGCTGGTCAGCCTGCTTTATGGAGGACAAAAACCCGCCACTTCCTTCATTCCTGGACCGATCATGGGCTATACCAGGAAAATCGGCCTTCCCTTCGACCCGGTCAAGGCAAAACAGGAATTGCGCGCCGCCGGTTTCGATACAGGTCGCCCGCTGAATCTTGAACTGATCTTACCCAATTACGACAAAGCTCTCGTAGTCGGTCAATTCATTCAGAATGAGCTGAAAAAAAATCTCGGTGCCACTCTTGTACTGCAGCCTTTCGACAACAAGACCTTCCGAGCACAACTGGACCTGAAGGTGTTTCCGCTTTTTATGACCAGCTGGAGTGCCGACTATCCGGATCCCGACAATTTTCTTTCTGTTTTCCAGAGTTCCGCGGGCAATAACCGCACCCTTTGGAAAAATGAGAAATATGATGAGTTCATCTTGGCTGCCCGAGGATTGGGCGATCCCAAGACCCGCGAGAATCTTTACTCTCAGGCTCAGAAGCTGTTGATTGAGGAAGAAGCCGTGATTATTCCGCTGTATTACGAACCCAATATGGCGCTTGTCAAATCACGGGTAAAAGGTCTTGTCCTCAGCCCGATGAATTCCCTGTATTTAAAAAACGTGAATCTCACGAATTAAGAAATCACGCCTTCACGGTTATGCGGATCAAGGACATCCCGCAGACCATCGCCGAGATAGTTGAAGGCGAGCATGGTGACAAAAAGAATGGTCCCCGGAAAGATAATCAGATGGGGATAACTCCGCATTGCCCGGAAGCCTTCATTTGCGAGCGTTCCCCAACTCGAAAACGGAGGCTGCAGCCCCAATCCGATGAAAGACAAGAAGCTCTCGGCCATGATGTTGGAGGGGATCTGCATGGTCAAGGACACGATGATCGGACCCCAGAGATTGGGGAGAATATGCCTGAAAATGATCGGGATGCTTCGCACCCCCATAGCTCTCGCCGCCTCGACATAGGCCAATTCACGCGCCTGTAAAACCTGTGCACGCACCAGGCGGGCCTGGGTCACCCAAGCCGTAGCCCCAAGGGCCAGAATAATTCCGACAAAACCCCGACCCAGAAACATCATCAAAATAATCGCAAAAAGCAGCGATGGAAAAATATAAAACAGGTCCACTCCGCGCATGACCAGGTGGTCCGTCCAGCCCCCCCGGTAACCGGCAAGCGCCCCCAGTAGAGTGCCCACAACGAGCGAAAAAAGTGCGGTGCAGACACCCACCGCGATCGACATCCGGGCGCCGTACAAAACGCGACTATAAAGATCGCGGCCCAGCATATCGGTTCCCATCCAATACTGACGGGAGGGAGTTTCCAGACGCTGCTCGATGTTCTGTTCGTCGTAGCTGTAGGTGGTAATGACAGGAGCAAAGACCGCCATCATGCTGATCAGGCAAAGAAAGACCAGACTCACAACCGCCAATTTGTTCTTCTTGAAACGTTTCCAGGCAGGCATCCATTCACCCCTTCAACCGGATTCTCGGATCGACCCAGGCATAAATCAAATCAACGGCCAGATTACAAAGAATGAGAACCACACCGTAGACCAGCGTCACCCCCATCACCAGGGGGTAATCCCGATTGATCACGGCCTGTACAAAATGTTTGCCGATTCCAGGAACCTGAAAGACGATCTCCACCAGGAAAGATCCGGTGACCAGACTTGCGGTAATCGGTCCAAGCAACGTGATGACTGGAATAAGCGAATTCTTCAGAACGTGTTTGAAAACAACTGCGCTCTCGCTCATGCCCTTGCTGTAGGCCGTTCGGACGTAATCCGCGGAGAACGTCTCAATCATCATGGTGCGAGTAAGCCGTGCAATCATGGCCAAAGGCCTCCAAGCCAGGGTGATGATCGGCAAAACCGCTGAACCCGGCTCGTCCCAAAGCGCTGGCGGAAACCAGTCGAGCCAAAGAGAGAAAATCAGAATCAGGACTGTAGCAACCAGATAGGTCGGCAAGCTGATTCCGGAGATCGCCACGAACATCGCCGTATGATCAATCCAGGTATTCTGCTTCCACGCCGCCACTGCACCCAAGGTAATCCCCGAAGCACAGGCCAGCAGAAGTGCCATTGAGCCCAGAAAGAGCGAAGCAGGTAAAGCATCGCTGATGATTTCCCTCACCGGTCGCCCCAGATATTGAAACGATTCACGCAGATCACCCCGAACCACGTCCCCGAGCCAGTGGGTGAACTGAATATGGACGGGTTGATCGAGTTCATATTTTTTTAAAATATTCGCCTGCACTTCCGGCGGCCAGACCACATCACCGTCAAAGGGCCCTCCCGGGGCGAGGCGCAACAGAAAGAACGTCAGTGCTGCCAATAGCAAAAGAACTGGAACGGCTATGGCGAGGCGCTGGATGGAATACGTGAACATTCCGCCTCCTTGGGATACTGAACCCAACCCGAGCCAACCGGAAAACCAGCAGGAGGCTTTGCACATTTTTGAGTCGCCGAAAGCAACGCCGTGTAAGCACAGATAAACGCATCAAAACAGACCAGACTGCTGGAAAGTTTTCTCAAATCCCGTTCATAAACAAAAACCCCTTTTTTCTCGATTAAGGTTTCCAGAATCTCTTCCCGTGCGTGCGTTCCCGTCTCCAAATGGCGATAACTCGAAATCGTTCTCCGCGAAATCCCCAAGCCGAGGCCAAGGAGAGCAACTGAAAGCTTCGGCCACACTTCCACCAGCGCGGTTTTTCCAAGCTGGCGTTGCAGAAAATGCATTCTCGCTGTCAGAGGGGCACGGTTCCCACCCAACGTCTCGTCAATTTCGAAACGATGACTGGGCGGCAGTTTCGGGAGCACCTGATAGCGCATCCAGAGCTCCACCGGGCGTTGCGTATAGGGCGTGAACTCTCGAACGGACTTTCGTTCCGGTCCACGCGCCAGTTTACGGTTTGTTTCCCGCATCCACTTGACTGAAGGATCGAGACACTTGCCAGCCTTCTTGCATATCTGGCGGGTACATTGAATACAGGGCGGCAACTGAAGCGGAACATTCACGCCCATGCAGGCAATCTTTCCAAACTCTTCAATAAGCTCCAAGAGGGCTTCATCGGAACTCTGGTCCTCATGCACACTGACGCGGTCGAAGATATCCAACAGAAACGCCTTCTGCTCTGAAGGATAATATTCCAATACAGCCAAGGAGGTCTTATTGTTCTTCGCCCCGGACAGTTCCAATCCGAGATAGCGTTGTGACTCACGCACCACGAGTGCGCACCTCAAGACCGGTCAGGGAGGCCTGGAAAGGCAATGCGCGGATTCCATCAGCTTCGATCGCTTTTCGAATGCGGTTTTTGATTGCCGGATCCGCTGACGGAACCAAAATGAAAAAACACCCTCCACCGCCGGCGCCGCAGATTTTCCCGGAGACCGACGCTATTTTCGCGGCCGCGGCAAAAGCTCTGTCAATTTCCGGGCTCGTGATGCCGTTTGCAAGCGTACGTCGGATTGCCCATTCTTCGGCAATCCCCTGACCCGCGGCTTCCCAGTTACCGGCAAGTAAAGCTGTTTCGAGCCGCCGCGTGGCATCCGTGATCTTCTGGAATTTTTCCCGGACATCCCCCTGATTATCGATAAAAGCCTTAAAAAGAGCCCAATTATTGATCCCGGAATTTCTGGATTTTCCGGAATAAAACAGCAGCAATCGTTCCTCGAGCCCTTTCACGATCTTCTCCGGCAACCAACCGCGCTGATGCGAGCCCGCTCGCCATTTGAGGCTCTGGAGCCCGCCAAACATCGCTCCGTAATAATCCTGCACCCCCGCTGGAACGTGAATGACGGTGGTTTCGATGTCTTTGACAATTTCGACCAGCTTCTCTCCATCGCGGATCGGATCAATTTCGCCGTAAACCCAGCTTGCAAGTGCCCCCACGATCGCAACAGCCAGCGCCGATGAGCCCCCCAGACCGGCACCTGCCGGACTGCGCGCGCGGGTGCTGAGGACCAGATCAAAGCCGAGTTCTTTATTGCCGAGCTCCGCACGTTTCTGCAGGAAGTAGCGCAATAATCTGAAATGCAACTCCAGGGCGGGAGGAGCCTGGATGGAATCTTCATTGATGAATGCGTCAAGGGCGTTCCACGGCACTTTCATTTCAAGGTTCTGGTCTTCAGACCTCAGGAGCACCTCACCGGTTCCTGCCGACGCTTTCTCCTCAATTCGCGCTTCAGCGAACAAGTCGATTCCGAGATTCAGTGTCACCGGTTTGTTCAGGAAAAGGTAAAGAGGCCAGAGGTCTACCGTACCGCCCGCCAGATCAATCCGCGTGGGAGCTTTGGAGTAGATCGTCTTTTTAATGACCATGCTCAATGTAACCGATATAGGGCAACCCGCGGAACTGGCCCGCAAAATCAATCCCGTACCCAACAACAAACTCACTGCCGATTTTAAAACCGGTGTAATCAACCTCGACTTCGGTCTTTAAAGAATCGGGTTTGACCATCAAGCAGCAGCTCTTGATGGAAGCGGGTTTGCGCGCTTTCAAGGAGTTCAGGATGTAACTCAGGGTCAAGCCAGTATCAACAATGTCATCGAAAACAATCACGTGCTTGCCTTCAAGAGGTTCATTGATGTCCAGCGTGACCTTCACCTCACCGGACGAAACCATCTTATTCCCGTAGCTGGAAACACCGAGAAATTCACAAGTCATCGGTACATCTATCTGGCGGATCACATCGGAGAAGAAGATGAATGCACCCTTGAGAATACAGATCGCGACCACCTCGCGCCCCCGGTAATCCATGCTGATTTCCTGGGCCAATTCCGAAACACGGTTCTGCAGCTTGATTTCGGGTATCAGGATCTTAGGTTGCTTGAGCTGTTCAGACGTAGGCATTGTTCAGAATCTCCCCAAAGCCCCCGCCGCCGGGGACGATATAGTGCTTTTCATTCAAACCGCGCTCGCGGTCCCAGTAGGTGCCTGGAATTGTATCGAGAACATCGGGCGGTGACAATCCTCGATCGAGACGAATAGCGTAAACCACCACATCCGGATGATGGTACTGAATCTTCTTAAGGTACTCTGGCGTGATGATGCAGTGAAGAGCGATATACTTGAGCGCCTTGCCGCGGTTCTTGAACAGGTCGATCGTTTCGACCAGAGTGCTGCCCGTTGCTCCCATGGGATCTGGAAAGAGCACAATCCCGCCATCCACCGTGCCGCCGATCTTGTGGCCGGCAATCTGGCTGCCCGTGACTTTTTGGGCATCGTCTACCTGGCGGGCGATGCTGATATGGTCCTGCCTCACTTTCATGGGGTTCATGAAATAATTCAAAGCCGTATAGCAGACATGGGACGGCAAAGTACCCGCGCGTGCCAAATTCACGGAAATCACCGGTGTTTCAGGATCGATGATCGGGCCCTGATAGACTCCCTCTGGATGATAGGCGACCATACGACTGCGAATTTGAGCCTGATGCTTCGGGAATTCCTGATTCACAACCACTTTCAGCAAGGTCGTGTACAAAGTGGTGACCAGCTCATTGATGACCGGTTGGGTGGTCTCAACCGCACAAAGCTTTGCCAGGTGGGAGAGCAGGAACACATCAGAAAGTATATGAACATTCGATCCGTACTTATGCTCTGTTTCTGAGAGGGAGTAAGAAACCGTCCTGAATTGACTGTCTGGGTGTGGGAAAGACATCAGCCCTCCTGAGATTGCCCGGAGAGATCCGGCTCGTGGCAGAAGCGACAACGGGCTTCATACATTTCTCTGGCACCCACGACGATCCTTGAGGCATCCGTACCGGTTGCACCAGCAATTTTCTGGCTTCTCGAGGCAGGATTGCCACAAATCACGCAAACAGCTGAAAGTTTGGTCACCTCTTCGGCAATGGCGAGCAGTTTGGGCATTGGGCCGAACGGCTGCCCCCGGAAATCCATGTCGAGCCCAGCCACGATGACCCGGATGCCGCGATAAGCGAGCTTCTGAGCCACATCCACAACCGTATCGTCAAAAAACTGAGCCTCGTCAATCCCAACCACCCGGGTATTATCATCGACGAATTTGAGAATATCGCGCGCTTTCTCGACCGGACGTGAGGCGACACGATTTGCATCATGACTTTGCACATGATCCACGCTGTAGCGGTTATCGATCACCGGCTTGAAAACCTGAACCTTCTGACGCGCAATCTGCGCGCGCTTGATTCTCCGAAGAAGCTCTTCAGTTTTGCCACTGAACATACTTCCGCAGACAACCTCGACAAAGCCGTGCAACGTTCTATGAATCATAAGACGGACATACCAAAAGAGGGTCGAATTAGGGTCTATTTTTTGGAATAAATCAGGAATTCCCCTTCCCGAATCAACCGTCCAATCCCGAGGTCCCCCCCCCCTCGGCACCCAATCAGCGTATCCAATGCGGTATCTGCCAAGGTCACCGTAAATGGATTACGACAGACCCCCTCCACTTCTGCAGGTACCCGCTTGAGCGCACGCGCAGTGCGCATGAATTCTGATACTTTCAACTTAAATTCCGAGTACTTAACTCGATCTACCCGACCATCCCCCAGAACCTTACCGTCGGATGAGGAGTGAGCATTCACTCCGTTTAAATGCTCAACCATTCGAATCCGGTATTTCGAATGACCCAAAATATATGAAATTTCTACGGAGCTTGCCAGAACCGGATGATTTGGGACCGCCTCACGAGGTCCGGGACTGATCGTAGAACAAGCGATCAGCCCCGAAACAAGGAAAGCTGCAGCCACGCTCAATGATGATTTCAGCAATTTTTGCATAAAAGAGAACTCTCCAGTTTAGATCAAAGCTCACAATAATCTACGTTGATCAAATCCTGCTTTGAAGCGGGTTCACACCCGAGGACTTTGCGAATCTGCGGGCTACGGCCGAAGATTTTGTCAATTCTTGCAATCGAAGCCGGATGCTGCCGGTTATCCGATTCATCCAGGCTCTGCTCCTGCTCACATAGGTCACGAACCGAATTCACGGCAGCCCCCACGATCTGTGCCCGCGAAAACTCCGTCGCATAGTATTTCAAGGCTTCCGCTGTCACCTGGAC
The DNA here is from genome assembly GCA_001769805.1 of Bdellovibrionales bacterium GWA1_52_35. Lineage (GTDB taxonomy): Bacteria > Bdellovibrionota > UBA1018 > UBA1018 > UBA1018 > GWA1-52-35. The sequence goes on along the minus strand of MEPO01000015.1, from coordinate 23,478 downwards.
TGCAATCCAATCAGCAAAGGTTTCAGAAAGCTGGTCATTCGCCGAACACTCGGATCCCGGCTTCACCTTAGCCATCCAGTGTTGCTGCACAAAACAGCTTTCGAGCTGCAGATATGCCGGAATACTTCCGCCAGTATCCCGAATCTCGCAGGGATCAATCGCATGGCCGAGTTCATGGGCGACGGTAAACACCAGATTGAACCAGGATTTTGAGGTAAAAAGAAAAGCTCCACCAATCCTCAGCCGGACTCCACCCGAGCTCAGCCTCTCATAATAGACATCGTTTTTTGTAAAGAGATCAGGCTCGTCTTCGTATACTTTCGCAGGGGGTGGGAGCTCAAGGCGCACTTGCTTCAGATTCTGAATCAGAAGTTTCTTATTCGCAGAGGCAAAGGCCGATTCACGCTGGATCAGTTTTACAAGTGCTTGCTGTACCCAGTTGAAGACCGCCTGCACTCGTCGCAGACGCTTGGGTGTGTAAACCGCCCGGACCAGCGCTTCGTCTACTTCCTGACTGCTCCAGTTCGGATGCTCCCGAATGATACCCTGGTAGATTCGAAGAACTTCCAGTTCTCCTTCAAGGTCCGGCTTCACGGTGCCCGTCGGATCACGGGTCACGCCTCGCTGATGACGACAAATTAGCTCATAAAAATTTTCACAGATAGGCGGTGCCGCTGAACCCAGAGACCGGTTGGGGAAACTTGGTTCCGGCGAGGGCAGCGGATGAACTGTGGACGGGCTGTTTTCAGGAATGATGAAGAAAAATGCCAGTCCGGCGACCGAAACCAGCGCCAACCAATACTTCAGGTTCAGGACTTCCCCCTTCGGGAGCTCAGAAGAATGAAAAAAGAAAACTCAGCACAGAAGCTGTAAAAACAAGAACTCCTATCAGGATCATCCCAAGAATCAGGAATTTTGGGAACAGCGCTATAACGACCGCCCGTCCGGTGCCGATATGGTAGACCTCACGGGCGCCAATAATCGTCACCAAGGCGATCCCTACTGTCGAGATCACGGTCCCTAAACCCGGAATAACGGCGAAAATCGAAGGACTCATTCCGTAAGCCACGATCTTTACAGCCGATTCAAAGGTGATATCGGTTACCGATGTCCGGTCGGAGGGCACCAGAATCCGGGCGCCGATATAAACGAAAACTGCTGTGAAAAAAATCGAGGCAAGCGTCAAAAAAGGATCGGCAATGACTGAGCCCATTCCAAAGAACCAGTTCATCAGATGATCTCTCACTTCGGACTGCTTGAGAGCATCTCCTCCGAGTTGACGGATCGAGCCCGCATCCGGAGCGAAAAATGCGACAAGCCGCTGGAAATAACCCTGGAAGGCACCACTCCCCAAAGCGCGCCAGAAGTAACCAACCACTGCTCCGAGCCAGTGAGTCGCAATCGCAAAACCCAAAGCGCGGGTGATCCTGCCGCCTCTCAGGCCCCCTGGCATCTTCCGGAAGTAGCCCGTCGGACTGAAAATAATCGTCCGGAGCTCACTGAAGTAATCAGAAATAATGGCAATCGGCTTGGAAACCGTATCCTGCTTGAGGCGAAGACCGCAATTCGAACACTGGGCCTCAGACTTGTCATTGTTGACCGGCGTCCCGCAACGCGGACATTCCACTAGCACGAAAAACCTTTCTACTTCCTTTGCTCAGCCGGAGGAGTCGGGCTGGGTTTCGGAGTCGGCTTAAAGAAATCTCGATTCCAAGGTAAATCATCCTGGACCGCAAAGTCTATCAGGAAAGCTTCAGGGCGCTGGCTCCCGTGGTCGCGTGCATAGAGTTTTCCGGAATTCTTCCAGAATACAAACTGCTGCTTTTTCTCGACCTTTTCATCTCCAATGAGCACCCGCAACCCGTCTTTCTCGCCAGCCGGGATCTGCCTGCCGGTCAGAAATTCTTTGATGCGATTGCCCGAGAGCTTATCCAGCATTTTTTGGAGCTTTTCTGAATCAAGCTCGACCTTCTCCGGCATGGAGACCCACTTCCCCTCAGTATTCACCGCAACCAGCGGGGGCGAACCGATGGGGGTTCCGGAAAATTCCAGCCGTTTGGCCGTAAACCGCTCCATGGAAGTGATCAACTTGGTCAACCGCAGATCCTTGAGATCCTTGTCGAGCCGGTTTTTTGAATTTATCTCGAGTTCGAAAAGCTGGTCTTTGTTCGAAACCGTGGCAAAGAGCCGGTCAGCGGTTTTCCCTGACTTCCGATAAAGAGTCAGAACCACCGTCTCTCCGGGCTTGGCTTGCTCGCCCTTTTCGACTGAAATCTTCAGATCCACTTTGGCACCCCGGAGTGCCGCTTTCGCAGTTTTGTCATCCTTACTTTCAGCAACAAAGTCTTTGGCGGCAAGGAATGAAAGAGAGTTGAGCAGTGCTTCTATATTCTCCGTATCGCCAGGGTAACTCTCTTTTTTGAAATTCAGGGACCATTTCCCATCGGATTTCGCACCGGAAATGCTCTTCGCCTTACCACCATCCAGTTTAAAATTTATGACGTCCTGCGCGGCGAAATTGACGAGCTTCTTATCCCGCCAGTGAGTCAGGTCTTTTTCAAAATTGGTCCTGAAATAATTTGGAATCAGATAAACCGAATTTTCATCCACCTGGGCGGGATCTCCCCGAAGCGCAAAGATGGCTTCACCAATAGGATGGGTCTGGCCCAGATACAGCAAGGCCGTTCCCGCTCCAGTGGTTACCTCTATCCGACGTCCATCAGCCCTTGCCAGGGGATCCAGGCCGTAGTCCTTCAGAAGTGCCGCCCGCTTCTCGGGACTCTCCTCTTTCAGACCAATTGTGTCAGAAGCATTGATGTTATTCAGCGTGGAAAGAAGTGAATTCACGTTCGAATCATCCGCGCGCAGCTTGACAGGTTCAGCCACTTCCCATTTTGAGTTGTCGCCTGGCTTGCAAAGCTTGGCTTCCAGATCCAGACACTTCAGGAGATAGGCTTTCTTTCCAGTGACGATATTGACGGATTGAACCTGGGTGTCTTTCAAAAGAAAAAGCTTCTTGGCCTGTTCTTCCTTTTCTTCTCTCTTGGGTTTCTGTTGGAATTCCATCCAATAGGCAAACGATCCCAGTACAAACAGGGACAACGCCAGCAGGAAGGGGACTTTCCAGTTCACCTTTTTCATTTCAGTCATACGAAGTCTCCTCTAGAGCCGGCGCCGGAGCACCCAAACCACTACTCCCGATGCGAAAATAAGCAGCGGCAGGGCAATTACGGTCAGCAAGAATATGAATCTTCCCTGTTTTTCAGAGATTTGAATCTTGCTGGCGCCCTCTTCTTTGGCGCGGATTGAAATGAGGCTTTCATCCTCCATGGTCCAGGACACGGCATTGAGAAAAAAATCAATGTTCCCGCCATAACGAGAGAAGTTGTTGGTCGCAAACTGTGAACTACCAAAGACCACCAACCGGGTGTTTCTCGTCGCCTTGGAATCCTTCTGCTTCCCTTCGACCGCTATCGCGGCCGTGAGGGGCCCTGCCTTATCTTTGTCTGCATTGAAAGTAGCTTGACCCTTCGCCAACTGGGCAAGATCCACCACGCCCCAGCTCTTGGGTGTGGTCTGTGCCAGCCATTGCACGTTCATGCCAGCCGGAGCTCCCTGGAGAATTTCCAGGGGACGCGAAAATGCAAAGTAGCATTGGGCCTGGAAGTCCTTAGTAATCGCGTGCTCTTTCGAAAAGGTCGGCAGAATCGGCACGGAAGCATCCACGCCGAGCATTCTTGAAACAGGATCTACGATCAAAGCCGCGACCGGCTTGACATGCCAGGCCTCGAGTACCGGGAATAGTTCCGGGGCATATTCGCCGCCCTTGAGGTTCACATCGAGCGCAAAAACCGCGCGCCCGCCATTGGCCAGGTATTCCTGGAGGATCTTCACCTCGGGTGCGAAAAAGGATTTCACCGGCCCCAGGACTGCGATCGCATCGCAGGACTCAGGAACTTTCTGCTCCTGCACGAGATTGATGTCCCTGACTTCATAGGCCTGACTCACCAGCGCCTTTCGCGCCGTTTCATATCCTTCAGCATCGGCCGAGGTGAAGCTCTTCTCACCATGACCGGTCAGAGAGCAAAGAACGGGGGGCTTGTCTTTGAGAAGTTTGATCAAGGCATTCGTCAACTTCTCTTCGTTCACATCCTCAATTTTTGTATCCCGAGTCCCCACGCTCAGATTCAGGGTCTCGTATTTTTTAACCCCGAGTTGCTTGGCCCGCGTGGGTTCCTTGTCCGGATCCACAAATTCGACCTCGAATTTCGGATTGAGTGACTTGTAATTATTCAACAGCGGCCGGGTTTTCTCGCGCTGTCCGGTTTTCGCAAAAAAAGTCGCCTTGACTGGCTTGTTCAAGCCACGCATCAGTTTCACAGTCTGGTCCGAAAGCGTATGGATCTTGTTCTTGGTCAAGTCCAGCTTCTGCGGGTATCGCGCCACTAGGAAGTTCAGCACCCCGACAATCCCGATCACCAGCAATATGGTGATTCCGGCGTTCAAACCATACGCTGCCGTACGGCTCCGGAGTGCTTTGCGATTCTGCTGGACCAGAAAACCCAGAACGACCACGAGCAGGACCGCCACAACAATCGAGAGCCAAAGATACTCGCCGAAAACCGCGCGCGCGAAGAGAAGAACCAGCAAGAGCAAGCCTGCGGCGCCCCAGAGGATCAGATTCAGATTTTTGCCGGATTGTTTTGTATTATTCATAAGTGCTCACCTCCAACGGAAGGAATCAAGAACTCGGTGGGTCAGGAAAAGCCCGATTCCGATGAACGACAGGTAATAAAAGGCGTCGGTCGTACTCACTATTCCCTGCCCGAAGTTGCTGTAATGATCGATTAAGGAAAGATGCATCAGAACATCGCTCCAGACGGGTCCCGCCGAACTGGCCGCCCAGCTGATAATCCAGAAGAAAAGTCCGGTGGCGAACGTAAGCGCTCCGGCAATGATCTGGTTCTCGGTCATCGCCGAAAACAGGATACCGAGTGCCACATAACAGGCTGTGACCAGAATGATTCCGAAGTAGCTCGTGACGATCGGTCCGATCTCAGGGTTTCCCGTGGCAAAAAGGATGATGGGGTAAACAATCGTGAACGAGAGCATGACCAACACCAATCCGAGCGCCGAGAAAAACTTACCGAGAATGATCTCGGTCAAGGTAACCGGAGACGTCATGAGAAGCTCGATCGTGTGCAATTTTTTCTCTTCAGCAAACAGCCGCATCGTGATGAACGGGACCAGGAAAAGGAAAATCAAATTCATATTTCCGTAAAGCGGTTTGATGACTCCGTCCGTGATGCTGATACTTTTGCCCATATTGAATTGCTGGTACTGGGCATTCTGCGCAACGTAATGGGCGAAACCGAAATAAAACATGTAACCCATGATCGCGAGAAAGCCGGTAATCACGATGTAAGCGACCGGTGAATTAAAGTATGACCTGAAATCGCGCCGCGCGATGGTGAATATATTCATCATATCTGATCTCCTGTGGCGTTTTCTGTCGTAGTGAGCTGAAGGAATATTTCTTCCAGGCTGACGCGTTCAGCGCTGAATTCCAGCACGCCCATGCTTTTCTGGACTGCCGTCTCAATGATCTTGTCCCGGATTTCCTGGCCCCCTGGAGTCATCTCGATGATCAGCTTCGGACCAGCAGGCGTGATGTTGCTGATGCCTTGGATTTTTCGCAGTGCTGCAATCCCCTCGGCAGCCGGATTTTTGACCATCAGGTTGTAAATCAATCCTTTGTTCAACCGGGTGGTCAACCGCTCAATCGTGTCTTCAGCAACGATTGCACCTTTATTAATGATAATAATCCTCTGGCAGGTCGCGGTGACCTCCGGGAGAATGTGAGAACTCAGAATGACCGTATGATCATTTCCGAGGTTTTTGATCAGTTCACGGATTTCAATGATCTGCTTGGGATCCAGACCGACCGTCGGTTCGTCGAGGATCAGAACTTTGGGGTTATGGACCAGCGCCTGAGCCAGGCCGACTCGCTGACGGAAGCCTTTTGAAAGATTCCCGATCAGGCGATGTTGAACTTCTCCCAATCCGGTCTTGTCGATGATACCCTTGACGCTCGCCGAAACCGAGCCTTTGGGAACTTGTCGCATGCGGGCTGCAAATTCCAGATAATCAAATACCTGCATCTCCGGATAGACCGGCGGATTCTCGGGCAGGAAGCCAACATTTCTTTTCACTTCGATCGGATTTTCAAAAACGTCGTGGCCATCGACGACCGCCTGGCCCTGAGTCGCCGGCATGAAGCCGGTCAGGATCTTCATCGTCGTGCTTTTTCCCGCGCCATTCGGGCCCAGGAAGCCGACGATCTCGCCTTTTTTCACTTCGAAGTTCAAATCATTTACGGCCACTCTTGGCCCATACATCTTGGTCAGATGGGTTACTTGAATCATAGATGATGCCTCACCCTTGAGTTTATTTCTTTATTAAGAAGGGGTTACCAACACACTAGTAACCTGCTGGAATTAAGAATGAACGTCAATTGATACTTGTCAAGAGCCGCACTGCATTTTGACGCACCTATTTACAGGTTCTTCGGGACTTTTCCGAATTTTTCATAGGCATGGATGACGGCTTCGAGCCTTTTAATAACCGCATCCACTGTTTTCTCCAACGGTGCGGACAAAGCAAGTCCAGCGGCAAACTCATGACCGCCGCCTCCCAGCTCCATGGCGACACGATTAACGATGATGGTTCCTTTGGATTTGATCGAAACCCTCACCTGATTGTCATCCTCCTCGCGAAATAAGCAGACAACCTCCGCATCCTTTAACAGCAAGAGCTGGTTGAGGAAGGATTGCGTGTCATCTGAAGAGGCGCCATGCTTCTTCCGGAGCTCAAGAGGCATTTCGAGCCAGGCTACTTTTCCACCTGCCCCTATTTTTACATTCTGCAGCATCGTCCCCAGGAGCTGCAGATGCGAAAGCTCCTTGGAAGAGTAGATGGCCTGATAAATTTCTTCGGGATTGACTCCCTGCTCGATCATCTCGGCTGAGATTTTGTGGGATAACGGTGTCGTGCGCGCATACCGGAAAGAATTCGTATCCGTCATGATGGAGACATACAGCCCCATCGCGACTTCCTTGTTGATCTTCGCAAGATTCAGCTCTGAAAAAAGATGATAGAGCAACTCGCCGATACTGCTGGAGGCAGGATCTGAGACCAGCGTCGCATGAGGGGGATAAGTCAAATCAGTAGCCCCCTGAATCACTGGATGATGATCCAGAAAAACAATCTTCTTGGCGCGAAGATTCAGTTCGCCCCAGAGCTTCCCAAGACGCCTCGGATCATTCGTGTCAACAATGACCCAAAGATCAAAGGTGTCCCAAAGCTCCACTTCTCCCGGACCCAGCAAAATGTTGTTTTTGGGATCAAGAAAGCGGTAACGCTTCGGAAGCAGGTCAGGGTTATAAACGCGACAGGCTTTGCGCGCCCGCTTCAGATAATGGAAAAGAGCAGCTTCAGCACCCAATCCGTCACCGTCCGGAAGCGCATGTGTCGTAATCAACACCCTCTTGGCTTGCTCCAGAAAGCCTTTAAATTTCTGAAACTCTTTAGTTTTCGAAAGCTCCACGGATTCTATTTTCGTGCTCAAGCCGATGACCTCGCATTCCGAAAGAAACAGTAGAGGTTGCACCCAGAATGAATCTAGAAAAACAGACTCAGCCAGATCCGCTCTACATCATCTTTGAAGAACATCTGTATAACTTTAAAGATTCCGATTCTGACCGCAGGACGTTTATCGGAAATATAGTAATAGACTACCTCACTTACCTCAGAAAGATGAACATTATTGTTCCGAAAGCCATGGAGGCTTCGGTCGTCGAGGAACTGGGGTTTCAAGTGAACAATATGCTCGTTAAAAAGATTTATGGGTTCCCGAACCTGGACGAATACCGGAAGAAGGCACCTAAAGCTAGAAAACGTAAAGCCCGGACCAACTACACAAAAATTAAAAAATCAGCCTGACGCATACAGTCATCACTAACTAGCAAGCCTGGCTCGCTGTTGAATCAACTTGGCATGTAACTCAATTGCGTTGAACGGCGCAAAGACTTTTGCGTCATTGTCGAAATACACAAATATGTCGGGGGCCCGCTTCTTCCAATTTTTAATTCGATTTGCCCATTCATCGAGTGCTTTTTCATCATATCCGCTGGCATAAAGTTCCTCAGTCCCATGCAATCTGATGTAAACAAAATCCGAAGTGACCACCTCCAGATACGGCCACTTTCCACCACTGTCGGAGAATACCAGGGCTGCACCGTATTTGCGTAAAAGTCGATAGAACGCCGGATCTCTGAACGAAGGATGCCTGACTTCAATCGCGTGCCGGATTCGTTCGCTGGGAGCAATCCCCCCTGTTTCCACGTAGGCCCGCGCTTTCATCCAGGGATCACATTCCGCGGCCAGACGTTTTGCACTTGAAAAATCCTGCGGCAAGAGCGCCAGGAATTCCTCCATCCGCCCCAGATCCATTTTCATGCTAGGCGGGAACTGCCAAAGAATTGACCCCAGCTTCTCTTTTAAAGCGAGCACCCCTGAAGCGAAAAAGTTGGCCACAGGGGTTTGAATATTCCTGATTCTGAGAATATGGGTGATGTAACGGTTGGCCTTCACGGAAAATACAAAACCGGGCGGCACTGCTTCATACCATTTCAGATACGACGAAGATCGCTGTAAGGAATAAAAAGTACCGTTGATTTCAATCGAGTTCACCTGGCGACTGGCGTAAGCCAACTCTCGGTTATGCGGCAGCTTTTCCGGGTAAAATGTTCCCCGCCAGGGCGGGTAGGTCCAACCGGAGATTCCAATTTTGATTCTGAACGGTTGAGTCATTCAATTGGCAACTGAACAAGCATAGCTAATGCCACGAAATCAATGAACTCAGTCGAGCGACTCGCGTGAAGAACAAATTAATTCGGCTCAGTGCCGATATGGTGTTCTGCTTCAATATACCGGATCGTACCGGTATCTGATCGCATGACGACCGAGTGAGTGGTGATCCTCTGCGTGCCTTTGAACTGCACTCCATCTAAAAATGTTCCCTGAGTCACACCGGTGGCGGAGAACATGACCGGTCCTTTTGCAAGTTCATCAATTTGATAGACTTTGTTCAGGTCGGTAATGCCCATCTTCCTGGCACGCGCTCTTTCAGCATCTGTCCGGAAGATCAGACGCCCCTGGAAGTCTCCCCCCATGCATCTCAATGCTGCCGCCGCGATAACACCTTCCGGAGCGCCCCCTGTCCCGACCAATACGTCCACACCGCCGCTGCGCTTACAGGTGGCAATTGCGGCGGAAACATCACCATCTCCGATCAACCAGATACGCGAGCCCAGACCGCGCACTTCATGCATCAACTCCGCATGGCGCGGGCGATCCAGGATAATGACAGTCAAACTTTGTACCGGGATATTTTTTTGGGCGGCAATCCTGCGCAAGTTTTCTGTCACTCCCAGATTCAAATCAATGATGCCCTTGCAAGAGGGACCGACTGCGATCTTCTCCATGTAGACATCCGGGGCATGGAGGAAGTTTCCCTCGTCAGCAATCGCGATCACGGAAAGAGCATTCGTTCCCCCGTTTGCACAGATCGTAGTTCCCTCCAGCGGATCCAAAGCCAGATCCAGTTTGGGGCCGTCTCCGGCACCGACGCGCTCACCTATGTAAAGCATGGGCGCTTCGTCGCGTTCACCCTCTCCAATCACCACTCGACCATCAAATTGGATCGAGTTCATCCTTTGGCGCATGGCTTCGACAGCCGCGAGATCTGCGGCCGTCTCATCACCGCGCCCCATCAGCTTTGCGCTCGCAATTGCGGCAGCTTCGGTTACCCGGACAAATTCAAGCGCAAAATTTCGATCCATAACGACTCCTTTGAAACACTGACAACTTTGTTCGATTTCGAACCAAGCTCAAGAACGATAGCTCTTCAATTCCTTCATGTAATTGGCGCGATCGAAAGCTGCAGGATGCGTAACTTTGGACCGGCTCAGACTTCCCTGCATTTGCGCAATGGACTCATATTCGTGCTTTTCAAGCCAACTCTGCAGATCGGTTTCAACTTCCTTGAGATGGCGCGGCCCCTGTTGGAGCAGGGCAGACGTCATCATGGCGACTTTGGCGCCTACCATCATCGATTTAATGACATCCTCGGCTTTATGCACCCCACCGGTGATCGCGATATCCGCTTTGACTTTATCCACCAGGGCCGCCGTCCAGTGCAGACGAAGCCGGAGTTCATCAGAACGACTGAAGGTCAGCTTGGGCTTCACTTCAAGCTCTTCCAAATCAATATCGGGTTGATAGAACCGGTTGAACATCACGATGCCTCTGGCGCCTGCTTTGGAGAGCTCCAGGGCGATATTTCCGACCGAGCTGAAAAACGGGCTGATTTTTACGGCAACCGGGATCTTGACGCTCGCCGTGACTGCGCGAACCAGATCCAGATACATTTTTTCGATTTCTGCACCAGTCTTGGTAACATCCGAAGGTACGAAATAAGTATTCAGTTCCAGGGCATCAGCGCCGGCCTTTTCTATTTCCTGGGCGTATTTGATCCAGCCGCCATTGGAATAGCCGTTCAAACTGGCAATGATTGGAATCTTCACCGCTTGCTTTGCCTTGCTGACGTACTCTACGTATTGAGAAGGCCCGATATTGTAGGTTTTGAAATCAGGATAGTAGCTCAGGCTCTCCGCTGAGACATCTGAGGTATTCCACAGCTGTTTGTCCAATTCTTTGCTTTCGTTCAGAATTTGCTCCTCAAAAAGCGAATGAAGGACAATAGCCGCGGCGCCGGCATCTTCAACCTGGCGCAAATAGGCGGACTCAGCACAAAGCGGTGAGGAAGAGACGACAAGCGGGTTTTTTAAATTCAGACTGAGAAATTTCGTTGAAAGGTCGGCCATGACAATAACTCCCTGGTTAATTGTGGGTGGGTGATCATCAGCGCCGGTCGGAACTTTGTCAAGTCAGTCCGGGGGGTCGAGACCGCCCCCTCTGGATGTACATGTTTTGCATGATCATTGGAATGGAAACCGAAAAGACGAGCTGTGAACGTTGTGGTGCGCCCGGTGCGCGTCAATATGAACATTCCTGGTTTTGCGACGAATGCTATCAAACGCGCAGCTCCTCAGATCTGGAAGAAGGCGGCGACGACCTCTGGAAATCCTCTGAGGAAGAGCAAACAGACAAGCCAGACAGGAAAGAAACTAAAGTCGCCTGATTGAATTTTGGTACTTAACTCAGGTAAGGAGCAGGATCTCCAAGTCCCTCCCGCAACAAGACGGGCGTATCCTCGATTAAATCAATCACGGTCGATTCTTGCGGAGTGATGGGGCCGCAATCCAGCACGGCAGAAATTCGCTCTCCCCAGAGCGCTTCAATTTCGCGGGCGTCATCGAGATAGTGATTTTCCGGGTCACGGGCGCTCAGATTCAGAATAGGTGTTCCGAGTGCCGCGATCAATGCCTGTACAATCGGATGTTCCGGCATGCGAATTCCTACTTCACGCCGTTTTCCGTGCATTCCTCTTGGAACTGTATTCTTCGCCGGAAGAATAAAGGTGTAGGGCCCGGGAAGGGTTCTCCTCATTGCTCTGAAGATCCGGTCAGAAATAACAGCATAGTGACCGATCATTTTCAGATCCGCACAAAGGAGAGAAGCGGGCTTTTTGGGTGAACGGCTCGTTTCGTTGAAGAGCAGGGCAACCGCCTTCGGCTGAAATGGATCGGCACCAATTCCATAGGTGGTATCTGTTGGATATGCCAGCAGACCGCCTGCGCGCAGAATTCTGGCGGCATTGGCGACCCTTTTCATATTGGGATATTCTGGATCAACGGTAATCAGCATGGGCCAAATCCCTTCGCGCCATCCTCACCAGAAACAGCGCATAAAATAGTGCGAAATGGCACATCAGTGAGGGAAGGCCGTCTTGAAACATGACCGGGCGTAAAGCGGCCAGAAAAAGAGAGGGGATAATGAAGAGCAAGGATCCCAAGAGGAGATCTCCCAGATCCTGCCGCACCCGGAGCTGGTCAGAACGGCTGATGATCGCTGCAGGAATGAAGATCATGCTCATCTGGGTGATTTCGTAGAAGGCACCGTAAATATGAAAATAAGGCTCCATGTAGCCGTAACGGGCATACATGAACTCACAAATAGTTCCGGTGATGAAACGGTAATCCATGACAATCCAAAGCGACATCAAGGCTCCCAGAAAGAGCGAGAAATGCGCATAGCGCACCAGAGTGCGGCTTCTGGGTGTCACAATTCTCGAAATCAGCAATAGGCTGACTGGAGGAAGCCAGGTGATGTCCAAAAAAGCCATGCGCGAAAGAAATAAACTGGGCTCACTTGTTTTCCAGCAAATTGCGACTTCCAGAATCTGATATCCAGCCAATAAAAGAAGAGTGAACCCAATCAGCATTAAAACATTTCGGCGCCCCCGGGATCGCAGAGCCCAGAAAACCCAGCAAGCCGCAATTAATTCAAATGCCGCAGTGAACGCCCCCAAAACCGGAGAATATCCCATCCGCCCCCCCTGAAACTGTCCCTCAACTCACGCGTAAGCCCTTATTAAAACCCCGAAATCCAAATTTCTCAATTAATTCGAATGTTCCCCGGCGGTTTCACCGATGAGACTCTGTGAAGTTCTATCGTTTTCGTTTCATGCTTTTGGCTACCATCCTCCTGGCCTTCAATGCCGGAGGATCGTTTGGAAGTGTCCGGGCGTCCCCGCCTCGGCGCGATCATTATCAGGTACTGGGTATTGCCCGCAGCGCCTCGCCCTTGGACATAAAAAAGGCATTCAGGAAATTTGCGGTCCAGTTTCATCCAGATAAAAATCTCGACCAAAGCGCGGCTGTTCAATTATCCGCAGAAGAACAATTCAAGCAGATCAACGCTGCTTATGAAACTCTGAGCAATCCTGAAAAACGCAAGGCGTACGATATCGAAACTAGCGCGAACCACGCGCAACCCTTTGACTGGCGCAACAACAGCCCTGATCCAAAACCTGAACCCCAGGCCCCTCCCAGGGCAGAGCAGACCGTCGCGACCTATCTTGATGAATTTCGCGCGAGTGCAAAAAATGGGATTAGCTTCCTTGAGGTGATCGAACAGGCTGATTGGGCTTTCAAAAACAAAACCCGGAGTCTGGATCCAGTAAAATCTCCGGAATCCTTCTCTCAAGCAAAAAAGATTTTCATTTCTGAGAATGTGGATGCCTTTTTCAAAAACAGACCCGATTCACCCGAGGTCATTCGCTTCCTCCATACTCTGGATTCCACCTATTCCGGAAGGATCGCACCGGAAACGAAAACCTGGGTAAAACAAAGTTTTGAGCTGCTCAATCAACATTGTGACGCAGGCGCGGTATCAACTGAAAATCTCAACAAAATGATCAAGCGCCTCATGCGCTATTACCCGCTGTATTACGATGCAAAAACCCAGCAGCTCGATATACTTTCGGATTTTATTGAAGCACGAATTCGTAATTTGGGTGAAAGCGCGGGCAAAGCGCAGCAAAAGAGTGATCGCGAAGTGCTGAAGCGCGCTGCAGAACTACTTGCCTCTGATTACGAAACCTTCCGCACCAGGCTCAATGGACAAAAGCTGGGCGCTAACGAAAAAATATACCTTCGCCCGATCACCGGACCAGAAATAAGCTTGAAAAGCCGGTGCTCATTCACGAGAATATTCGCTAAGTGGTTTTAATTTCGCTGAAGCATTAAGAATTCAACTAAATGAGTCGATAGGCCAAAAAATATGAAACAATTCACCTTTTGCGCTGTTCTAGTCGCCATCTTCCTTGCACCCCTGCAATCAGGCTGGGCGGCGCCCTCCCAGAACTGTGTCATCGAACACGCCATTCTTGAACTGAAAGGCGATACGTCTCATTTCAGAAATTCCGGTTATTTCATTAAAGTCTCGGATGAAGTGCATCGAAGACTGGCAATGAAACTCAAGGATCATGGCGTCACCAAACAGCTCGCCGGCGACATCCGCCGCGTCGGTAAAAAGGATCTCGCTTTTGACTTGAATTCACTCAAACCCGCCAAAATGAACGAGCTGCTGGAAGAGGGCCGCAGAAAAGTTTCTGAACTTTATTACTTCACCAGTGGTGCCGGTCTCTGGAGTCGAGGCGGTGGTCAGGTGAAAGCCCTGATTCCCTTCAACATCAAAGATCTTCTCAAGGCTGCAGATTACGACAAGCTTGTGGCATCGGGTGCAATCGCGAGCGCCTCCAGTCCAGAGGATGTGCTCAAACTGGCCTATGGAACCTCAGATCTCCCGGCAGCAATTGTTCGAAATGGCACTACCGTCGAGAACCACGCCGCCGAACTGGTCTCCAAACACCAGAAGGTTCTTGAAAAGCTCATCGCCCAAGCACGACAGAACCCCAGATCCATGAACCCGATCGATATCAAGCTTTCGAACGTCGCGATTAACAGCGAAAGATCCAACACCTACATTCCCTTCGATATCTGGACCAGTGAGCAGACCCATGATGCCATTCGCACCTACCTCTCGGAGTTCAAATCCGGATTCAAAAAGAAGATCTTCCACGATGATCCGGTCCATGATGCCAAGATCAAGAATGCCATCCAAAAATATTTGAAAGAATCCGATACACGCGGGGAAACCCATGTCTTTGGATTCCAGGAAGGCTATCACGCGCTCGACCAGGCAACCGGGGCTCCGGTTCGCGAAACTCCGCTCATCGGCGAAGGTGCCGGAATGGCTAAAGACTATCTCGAGAAATCCGGACGTGCCGCCGAACTCAAGCGAATGGGCAAGAAGACCTGGGTATTTGAAAACATCGAAGTCGTGACCGACCTTCCCCTGGCGATGGGCGCTCATTCGAAAACCAGAAAGCCGGTGAGCGTCATCCTGGTTCCGCAGAAAGAAGGCTACTCGGGCGGCTCACCCTTCCTGGTACCCAAAGGCTCCGGACATAATCTCGAACTCCATGAGATGTCGGCACTCCCCAAGGCTTTTGCGGAAGGAAATGAATTTTTCAATTCCAATACCATTTTTCAATCTCTCGAACTCCCCCCTCCTTCGAACATTGGGTTTGAGGTCAAGACTTTCAATGGCCGGAAAGTTGTCCGGGTCAAAATGAATGCCGGTGATGTGACCTTGGACGCCCCCACCGCCGGAATCGGCGGAAGAATCGGAGTTGAGTACGAGAATTTCAAGAACTACAAGGAATTCGGCCAAAACGGCAGCAAGCTCATCGATACCTTCCGGGACATCTGGGCAAGAGACGTGGCCGTCGCTCACTAGGATCAGCGGACCAGCTCAATTCCGAACTTACGGCCCTTGATTCGTCCGTTGCGAAGCCTCTGGACTGCGATTTCCGCAAGGTTCTTCGAAACAGCGACGTAAGAGAAACGGTCATGCACTTCAATTTTCCCGATATCCGAAGCATTCAGGCCACCCGCTTCGCCGGTCAAAGCCCCCAGAATATCGCCCGGCCTCATTTTATCTTTACGGCCACCAGAAATGTAAAGAGTCGCCATCTTGGCATCACGATGTAAATTCTTTTTTTGCGTTTCCGCTTCGAGTTGCTCGGGTGATGCAACGGTCTTCCACTCGAGCTTCGAGCCGGTGAATTGCTCGATAATCTGAATTTTGCTTTTCTCGCGTGGCGTCGACAGCGCAATGGCCAGGCCTTTCTTCCCGGCACGCCCTGTACGTCCGATCCGGTGAACATAAATCTCGCCTTGGGGCGGCAGATCATAGTTGAAGACCACATCCAAACTTTCGATATCAAGACCACGGGCGGCCACATCAGTCGCAATCAGAACTCTCGTGCTGTGATTGCGAAATTTTGCCAGAACCTTGTCTCGCGCATTCTGTTCAAGATCGCCATGCAGACAGCCTGCACTCACGCCCGATTTCGAGAGGATCAGTACAACCTCATTCACGGTCGTCTTGAGATTACAGAAGACCAACGCAGACTCAAACTGATTCTGTTGCAGCAACCACAGCAAAGCGCTGGGCTTTGCTCCAAACGGTACTTCATAGACCACCTGCTTGATTGCGACTGTGGTCTGCTTTTCCTCTTCGACGGTCACCCTCACCGGATGGCGCTGATACGCAGCACTCATGGCTGCAATCGAACGAGGGAAAGTTGCCGAGAAAAACAGGGTCTGACGTTTACGCGGAGTCTTCTGCAGAATTTTTTCCATGTCCTCCTGGAACCCCATGTCCAGCATCCGATCCGCTTCATCCAGGACAACCGAAAAAATGCTTCGCAGATCGAGCGTCTCACGTTTCAAATGATCCAGTACGCGACCCGGGGTTCCGACGACGATGTGAACACCTTTCTCAAGCGCACTGAGCTGCGGATGCATCGGTTGTCCGCCGGATAAAATAAGAACCTGAAGTCCGGGTTGGCGTCGCCCGAGTTTCCTGATCTCTCGCGCAACTTGCGTGCAGAGCTCACGAGTGGGACAAAGAACGAGCGCCTGGACTTTGCGCCCAGCCAATCCCCTCTTTTGTTCAAGCATGTGGAGGATGGGTAAAGTGAAGGCGGCAGTCTTGCCGCTACCTGTTTTAGCCTGACCAATCAGGTCCTTTCCTTCCATCAGCAGAGGGATGGCCTTGGCCTGAATGGGTGTGAGCTGGGCATATCCCAGCTCCTGGACGACTTGGGTCAGAGAAGGTGAAAGATGTAACGAGTCAAAGTCCTTAGTCATTTCGGTTGGATATCACACCTAAAGCCCTTTGACACGGTGATTCATTTCAGATTGTTGACCGGATCAGTAATAATGTTCGTTACAGGGCACAATCTATGCTATCGTGTTCTCGTACTGTTAATTGCTTCTTTCGAGTCTGCGGGCATCGTGTCCATATCCTCTGAAGAGCGCCCTGCCTTTAGGAGGTTTTATGGGTAAGAAATTGTATGTTGGCAATCTGCCATTTTCCGCAACCGATCAAATTTTGTCTGACACTTTCGCACAATGCGGAACTGTTGAATCAGCCAAGATCATCATGGACCGCGACAGCGGCCGCAGCAAAGGCTTCGGCTTCGTCGAAATGTCCACCGAAGCTGAAGCACAGAACGCAATCAGCAAATTCAATGGCGCCGATTACGACGGCCGCGCAATGACTGTCAATGAAGCCAAGCCTATGGCACCTCGTGAAGGTGGCGGCGGTCGCGGTGGATTCGGCGGCGGTGGCGGACGCGGCGGACGCTACTAATCAGTAGTTTCGCTTAGTTTATAAAAAGGGGAGCGGGTTCATTCCCGCTCCCCTTTTTTTGTCTCTTTTACCGTGCGGCTTCAGGCGATTGCCGCCAGCTCATCCTACTATCTTTTATACTCAGCTTTGCGAGCAGCCCCATGTCCGTAACCATGTCCGTGCCCATTTCCACGCCGAGGTCCACGATCACTTCTGGCACCGCGATCACCCGCAGGGTGGAACTCCCGCTTGAAACCCTGAGCTGGACGAACAATGACTGGAGCGCCTGATTTCACAATCTGAGCTGGTCCATCTGCAGCAGTCTTGGGCCGTTCTGCGAATACTTCCGGAAGCAGGAGTGAAAGGAATCGCGCTGCGATTTCCTCATGGGTCATATCTGCAATTGCTTCCATCCAATCAGCATCCATGAGTTCCACAGCCCGAGGATAAGCCTGCTGCGCCTGGAAGATGGCTAGAGTCTTGGAAACCTTCCGTGTGCCGATTTCCTTGCGGGTGGGAATCTTTCCTTCCTTGATCTTTCTTTTGGTCATCTTCTCAATACGCCCGATGAGGGCACGGTGACTGGGAGTAACGAGACTCATGGCCACTCCGGCTTTTCCGCTGCGGGCAGTACGGCCGATCCGATGAACATAGCTGTCGAGTTCGCGAGGAATCGAATAATTAATTACATGTGTAATGTCCTGAACATCCAAGCCGCGGGAAGCGACGTCAGTACAGATCAACATACTGACTTTCCTGTCCCGGAAGGAACGCATGGTGCGTTCGCGGGCATTCTGATCCATATCACCGTGCAGACAATCCGCTCGATAGCCCCGGTCCTTAAGGTACTGAGTCAGCTCCGTCACCAGTGACTTGGTCTGACAGAAGACAAGTCCGTAAAAGCCATCTACCGTGTCGATTAATTTGCAGAGAATTTCCGGCTTATTGGATTCCTGGGTCATGAAATAAAGCTGCTCCACCGTCTCGGCGAGCATCTCTTTTTTATTCACCTGTACCTGCTTGGGTTCACGCAGGTACTCATCGGCAACTTTACGTACTTCGCGGCTCATGGTTGCGGAGAAGAGCCAAGTATTACCCATCCCAGGCGGAAAGCTTCCCAGGATTGTCTCAAGATCTTCCTTGAAGCCCATCGAAATCATTTCGTCCGCTTCGTCGAGGACAATGATCTTCAGGTCGTCGAGAACCAGCGTGCCCCGTTCCATATGATCGACAATACGACCAGGGGTGCCGACTACGATCATTGCCCCGCGCTTGAGTCCGTGGATTTGATCGCCATAACTGGAGCCACCGTAGATCGGCAGTGCATGCACACTCTTATGCTTACCCAGTAGGTCAATCTGCCCAGCAACCTGGAGCGCAAGTTCACGGGTCGGGCAGAGGACCACAGCCTGGACGGCTTTCTTGCGGGGATCGATCTTTTCGAGCAGAGGGATGGCAAAAGCTGCGGTTTTTCCAGTGCCGGTAGCGGCTAAACCAATGAAATCAGTCGCTTCCCCGAGCAAAACGGGTAAAGTTTCCACCTGGATTGGGCTGGGCTTCACATAGCCAAGCTCGGTAATGGCACGCATGATGGGGGCACTCAGTTCTAAATCATTAAAGGATTCCAAGGGGGCTCTCTCAATTCTGGCTTTGTTATTCGGTTAGGCCCCGGGGTGTATCACAGTTCCAGCATATTTGTTGATTAATTTAGTACCGAATCCCTTCCAGGTCGCTACCCGGCGGCAATCCAGAGAATTGATCAATTAAATTAATGAAGTCTGTATTTGCGACGAAAAGCATTTATGCACTCCAAGCTTACGTTACAGAAAAAGTTGATTCTACAGTTTTCGATCATTTCGCTCGCCGGTCTGGCTGTTTTCGGAACAATCAGCCACCAGCTCTTTTCCCGGCTGGTACAGGACATGATCCGCCAAGACGTAACCAACCGGATTCAAGGGGCCCGATCGGCGATTCAGATTTCCTACGAGGAAAATCTTGAGCGCCAACGGGATCTTTCCAAATATTTAAAGTCGCGTCTGGAAAATCGTATCTCCGTCGACCTGAAGAATACGCACCCGGAGGAAGTGGTCAATCAAGTCACTCATGCCAAAATCACAACCGTAGCCCCGAGTCTCATGATCGACGGCAAGGTTCTGAAAGATCATCAGCTCGTCGATCGTATTGCAGGAGAGACACGGAGCAAAGTTACCTTTTTCTCTTTGATACCCGAAGGACTCCTGCGTGTTTCGACCAGCATCAGAAACAAAGACGGCTCGCGAGCCTCGGGAACCTTCATCCCGAAG
Source organism: Bdellovibrionales bacterium GWA1_52_35 (assembly GCA_001769805.1). Taxonomy (GTDB): domain Bacteria; phylum Bdellovibrionota; class UBA1018; order UBA1018; family UBA1018; genus GWA1-52-35. The sequence goes on along the minus strand of MEPO01000015.1, from coordinate 3,946 downwards.
GATTCACCCGTATACAAATCTATTTCAGAGGGCCACGCCTATTACGGTCGCGCCTTCGTTGTGGATGACTGGTATGTCACAGGATACGAACCCATTATTCAGGAAGGAAAACCCGTAGGTGCGATTTTTGTCGGGACCCGCGAAGTTTCAACGGCCAGAATCAAAGAATTTCTTAAATCCGAAAAGCTACTGGAGACCGGATATTTTTTCATTTTCGATTCCAAAGGGACAATGGTTCTACACCCGGCCAAAGAAGGCCAAAACCTCATCAATGACACTGATCTGGACGGAAGGCCGATCTTTCAGGAGATGATCCAGAAAAAATCCGGCTGGATCTCCTATCGCTGGCTGAATGCCGAAACCCAGAAGTCTCAACTAAAGATTGCGATGTTTGAATATTTTCCGGGGATGGACTGGATTGTCGCCGCGAGTTTTAACGAATCCGAACTTAACGCTGGAATTACGCGAGTGAATTCAATTCTACTCTTATTGACCGTGGGACTGACCATCCTGATGGGGTTTGTAGTCGGTCTGACCGCAAAACGGATTGCCCGTCTTCTAAATGAAATGGTTGCCCGATTGAACTCCGTTGTTGCCACGGTATTCGGCAAATCCAAAGAGGTTGAAAATACTTCAACTGAACTTTCGGAAGCTTCATCGCGCCAAGCCGCGGCCCTTCAGGAAACAGCTGCCACAACGGAAGAAATTCACGCAATGGTCAACCAGAATCTCGACTCGACCAAAGTCTCCCAAGGGCTTTCAGCAGAAACCAAATCAGCTGCCGAACGAGGCGCTGCCGTTGTCGAGAAGCTGAACGAGGCGGTTTCAGACATGAACAAATACAACTTGGCTTCGAAAGCTGAAGTAGGCTCCAGCTATGAGCAGATCAAGGAGATATCGCAGGTCATTTCCGGAATCGAAGACAAGACAAAGGTGATCAACGATATCGTATTTCAAACGAAGCTTCTTTCGTTCAATGCCTCTGTGGAGGCTGCCCGGGCAGGAGAACATGGAAAAGGTTTTGCAGTTGTCGCCGAAGAGGTTGGCAATCTCGCTCGCCTGACCGGCACTTCTGCAGAGGATATTCAAGCCACGCTTCGGGATGGGATTCAGAAGGTCGCCCATATCATCGAGGCGTCTGAGAAACGCATCAGTATCTCTTTTGACGCTTCCAAACAGAAGACCGAATACTGCGTGCAGGTCGCGGGTGAATGCATGAAGTCCCTTCAGGAGGTCGTCGCGAACGTCGGGAAGACTCATCATGCAATTGAACGCATTGCCACTGCATCAAAAGAACAATCCACCGCCGTGGGCCAGATCTCGCAAGCGATACAACAAATCGATCAAGCCACGCAGACCAACGCCCAGCTGGCGGACCGATCCCGGAGTCACGCCAGAGAATTGAAGAGCCAGTCAGAGGAACTGACTGATAATGTCCAGGTCCTTAACACTCTCGTGAATGGCGCAAAAGAAGAACCCTAAAGGCCCGAGATTGCCCGATTCCTCTGCTAACAAGCTTCACCCTCCATCAAGTTTCATCAGCGCCACAGGCAAGGGGATAGTTCTATCTGTTTCAACCTAAAAGATGCATCATATTAGAGACACAAAATTCGGTGCTCGAACGTGCTTGGTTTACGATGAGGTTTGATAGTCATGAAACATGAATGGACTCTGATGGCGGCGGGAGTTGTCTTGGGCTTGTCTTTGTGCGCATCCGCAAGCGATGGACACACTAGCGAGTGCGTCGGCGATGCCAGTTCCGCAAAACCAGAGGCGGCAATCGGGGGCCTCAAGCTCATCACACAAAAGGTGCAGGCGCAAAAGACGGCCCCAGTCGAGGAGGATTGCGCGTCGGTCAAGCAGTTAAGTCCGGTCGGTACGCGCTGCAAGACGAGCAAAGGTGTTGTATTCACGCGCATGAAAAACGGCTGGAAAGACAGCGGAGACGGCGGAAGCTTATGGCACGACGAGGACCGGAACCCGTCGATGTATTTTGAGAATTCACAACCCAACAGTGAGAGCTATTGCAAAAATAGAGGCCTGAAACAGCAGGTAAACATGTATCTCCCCTCCAAACAGGATTTTGAGGTGGCCGACAGCCACGGCATCCGTGAACTGATGAAGGATATGAAAGGCCATTCGTATTGGACTACAACTGTAGATCCTGGCAACCCAAGTGGGGGCTACTACTTTTCGGGATCCAGCGGCGGTTTCGGCACCTATCGAAGAGCGCAGGGGGATTTTTACAACTACACTTGTATTTGTATCTCGCAATAAACATCCGGGCAGCGAATCCGGCTCGTAAAAACGACCTGGCTACCCCGGCGTTCAGTTCCAGTCCTGAACGACACTTCGCAACTGCAACACCTCGTTTTACCGAGGGCTTATCGTTTCAAAAACTTCAACTTAGATCATTAAAAATGGTGGGCGCTGCCATAAGCTGGTCGAACCAATTGTGTTCGTAAAGGAAGTCGCGGCCCAGTGGTTTCGGCCTGAAATCGATCTCGACGAGCTGGCAAAACTCCGTTGGGGCGAGAGATGGACACGAAAAATGCTTGCGGACCATTTCCAGAGGCCAAGAGCAACTATCATTCGCCGGCTCAAGGAGCTGGAGAGCGGTGTTTATGGGGATCGGTAAACTGATAGCAGTAGCAGTGGCGTTTGCAATTTTAGCGGTATCAACGGGGCGCCTACCGCAGATATTAAACGTCGTACAGATCGCGCAAATTCAGCTCATTCATGATTGGCCCGCGTCAAAATGGGGACGAGCGATGCTGCCGTTTCCGACAGAGCGAGTCTTTTCGTCCAAGCACTAATGATCTGCTGAATATAGTTTTTCGGTCTTGGGCTTGTCGCGAAACCAGTGGTTTGTGGGTCATTAAAACCACCTAAGGCTGAACTTTTGTAAACTCGGCCGGATCCAACCATTCGACTCTCGAAGCGTCGAAAGATTCACCGCGCTTTAAGAACCCGAGTTTTAGGCGGACCCCATTTCTGTTGAGGATCCAACGCATTTCATCACGCGAGTTTTCTTTTGCCATTTCGCGGATGCAATTGGTTACATCTCTCGGCAGCAAATCCGTCCAATCGTCTCGATCGCAAAACTTTTGCGTCGACAGCGAGGTACTCATCCCTCCGGGATAAAGCTCTACTTTGTAATCGGAAACGGACAATTCGGCATAAGGTGCGACTACGTCGGAGGACACTGCTTCTTTAAACCCAACCGTCGTTTTAAAATATGAAGGAGAACTCCGTCCTTTGCACCCGTCGCTATCGGTATAGAGTCTTTCTTCAATAGTTAGCTGGTCGCCGAAAAAGGTGATTTCATTGGACTTAGATAAGGCAATTTGGATTTGACCAATACGTGTCTGCTCGATGGTCCCGCTCGTTAGAGAGTCTTTGGCGACAGATGCACACTGAGTTTGATAAATTCCAAAAACCTGGTCAGCTAAACTCGGTTTTTGCTCGTGTTTATCGAGGAAGCACCCTGACAAGATTACAGGAACCACAAAAAATGCTAAGCGTCTCATGGAGTGAGTGGCTACACCTCCATACCGTTGCTGTCAACAATACCGTCGAACTGACTACGAGGGTAACGATTTCCACCAAAGAAGCTCTTTAAGAACATGCCTGGCCAGGCGGTCGGCTCCCCGCCTTTTACGACTTGAGCCAAAGTATCCGAACCATGGCGTAGAAACTAAAATCCCCTATCAGTCATCTCAAAGCCTTACCCACGCGGAGCCACGAGGGCGAGAGCGTGGGAAGGGCTTGGCCATGGATGGCCAGGCTTTCGAGATGACTGACAGGGGATTTAAATCTTTGGTCTATGGTTCGAACACTTTGACAAACCCGAGTAGCCAGGGGGACGCGCAGCTCAGCGCGTCGCCCCAGCCCTCACCGAACCGGACTTGCCCATTTCGGGCATCCGGCTCTCCCGTATTACGTC
>MEPO01000014.1 GCA_001769805.1 Bdellovibrionales bacterium GWA1_52_35 | reverse complement strand
CACCCAGTTCAACGGCACGCCGCTTTTGAACGGAAAATCCGGGATCTTTGAGATCCAGGTCGGCACCAAAAACAACCCGATCCTTGATCGCGTTGTGTATAACGGTGAGCGTTCAGACGCATCTCTCGATGCCCTGAAACTCGGGGGTGAATCAGTGGCGACCAAGCAAGGTGCGCAGCTGAGCCTGTCGGTGATCGATGATGCCCTGATCCGGGTCAACAGCATTCGCGCCGATCTGGGTGCCATGCAGAACCGGCTCCAGTCCACGATCAACAACCTCTCCATTAGCGATGAGAATCTCTCTTCCGCCAACAGCCGCATCCGGGACACGGACATGGCCGAGGAAGTCAGTGAGATGACCAAGCAGAACATCCTGATGCAGGCTGGTGTCGCGGTCCTGGGACATGCAAACGCCTCCGCCCAGACAGCCCTGAAGCTGCTCGGCTGATAACGGCTCAACCCATATCGTCAGGCAAAGTCAGCAGACATAGAGGAGGTGGCAAACCCAGGGGAGCTCGTGTACCCTTGAAAAGTGGCACACACCAGATCCGTCCTTATTATCGGCGGAAGCGGATTCATCGGGACCCATCTCGCACTCAAGCTGCGCGCGGGGTACAAGGTTTTCGCGACCTATAACCGCCATCGCATTTTCCTGCCCGGCGTGACGACGCTTCCGGCCTCTCTTTTCAACAGGGATTGGGCCAAGCGGATCACCTATCTCGCACGCCCGGATTTCGTCATTTACGCCGCCGGCACCAACAATGTCGAGTGGTGCGAGGCACACGCCCGTGATGCCGAACAGCTCCACACCTCCGGGGCGGCAACCATTTCCAATTTATCCGAAATCTTCCAACCCAATTTCATCTATCTCTCGAATTCCTATGTTTTTGACGGGAGCAAGGGCAACTATCATGAGGGCGATATCGTGCTCCCCTCCACCTCCCTGGGCAAAGCGAAGCTCGGAGGCGAAAACTTCATCCGCAGTAAGGCGCTCAGTTTTTCGATCATTCGCTCCGCACCGGTTTTAGGTCGGGGCAACGGCGTAACTCCCAATTTCCTGGATCGACTTCGTATCCGCCTCACACGCGGTGAAAAATGCGAACTTGCCAATGACGAACTCCATAATTTCGCACCGGTGGAGGGCTTGGTGGAAATTATCCAGAAAGTCATGGAAACGAACGCCCGAAAGAAGACTTTCCATTACGGAGGACTGACCAAGATCACTCCTTACGAATTTGGACTCGCGTTCGCCAAGAGATTCAAGCTGGACCCCGGGCTGGTGATCCCGGTTCGCAGCAGTTATCATGGCTCAAGTACAGGCGAACGGATCCGGCAGGATTATTCACTGAATTCCAGTGCAGCTGTGGAAAGCTTAAAGTTCAAGCCCCTTTTCCTGGAGGAGAGCCTTGATCTGATCGATAAGAACCTGATTCCCCGCTCGTGAGCGGCGGTTGTCTCGCGTCACTCGGGTGAATTCCGAAAAATAAAACTTTGCGACCTGGTCGGCACTGACCTTTTCGCCCTGAAAAGTCCAGTAGACGTCCCTGAACGGTCCGACTTGCGCGAGCAATTCCTGCGCCTGCGCAAGCGAAGCGGGCAGCCCGGAATCGGAATTACCCATCGTCTGGACCTGTCCATTGATCGCGAGGTTTCCGCGTACGTGCTGCGCGAAGGAGATGTGAATCACGCCATGAGCGGTATTGGAAACCAGCAGCTTGATCTGGTTCCGGAACATCATGAAATCAGCGGCCGTCTGCGCGATATTGTAAACTTTGACTTCCTGAAAGCGGGCACTGTTCTCGGAAAGTGCATTGAAGACGCGGGCGTACTCGTTAAACTGCTCCCGGAGTTGAGAAAGAAACCCGATCGTGCTTTCTTCAACTAGCTGCTGAGGATCAAAGCTCTTGCCTAATTGAAGCAGGCGCTCTGCGTCAGGATGAATTTCTGCACGAGCCAGCTCGTGGATCCACCCAACCCCTAGGCCCGTTTGACCTGTCTGGCCCTGTTGGCCATGAGATGGCAATAAATCTGTAAAACTACTCATGATCAGCCCCCTCTTGGGGTGAGTTTATTTCTAATTGAGTGGGATTGTCAAATTTTAGAAAATTGACCCAGAACAGGCGAAGTCAATTGGAACCCGGAATTCAAAGTGGGCGCCATTTACTCGCTTCAGGCTTCCCGGTCGGGCCGGGCATGCACACCGCAAGCAGGGACAGCTCCCTGGGTTATTGACTGTAGGGTCCGAATATATATCGCCGGCCCTGGGTCCCCCCCAGTATAGCAAGTTTTCAAAGTTCGATTCAGAAATATTTCGATTCATTTACCCTCGCCCGCTGAGGTTTTCACAAACCTGAGCTTATCTCTTAGGTCCGTCTTTACAGCGCTCAAAGGAAGTGACACACTTTAGTGGAAATGATTGGAAAAAAACTCCTGGTTGCAGACGATAGTCTGACTATCCAAAAAGTGATCCGCCTTGCGTTATCGAACGAAGGCTATGAAATTCAAACTGTTTCTGACGGGAACGATGCTATTCAACAAATAGCGGTATTTCGGCCGGATGTCGTGCTGATTGACGTTTCGCTTCCAGGAAAAACAGCCTTTGAAGTAAAAAAATCTATTGAAAACGAAAAAGATCTTTCGCCTGCTCGATTTGTCTTGATGTCGAGCGCATATGAAAAAGTTGATGAAAAAGAAATTCTGGAAAGCGCCTTTGCCGGTCGATTGACCAAGCCATTTGATCCCGCGCATCTCAGGAAAATTCTGAATGAAGCCCTGAGCGCGGCTCCGAGTCCCGCAACCAATCGCGCGCCCAACCCGCCCCCGGACTTCCAGGCCGAACCGGAGTGGTCGCCAGAGCTTTCGAATATTCCGGATCTTCCGCCCATGTTCGCGGGTGACAAGGTAGTGCCGGCTCCCGAGCAGACCTCTCCCCTGGTCAATCTGTCCAATGACAATGACTCTTCGAATGAACTCTGGGAAGGCGGCGGCGAATTCATCATGCCGCCACCGCCGCCCCACCTTCCTCCGGGTCTTGATTCTGCAATTCCACCGGCCATTCCTCCAGCACCGCTGCCGCCCTTGCCCGGAATGCAGGGAATGCCCGAATTGCCGGGGATCCCGGGAATGCCTGGGTTGCCCGGAAACACTGATTCAAATTCCGACATCAAACACCTGACCGAATCGACGATTCGGATGAGCGGTTTGGATGATTTCCAGTGGAGTGTCAATGAACCCTCCCTCAAGCCACCCGGCGCGATGATGGAGCCATTTGATTCTTCATTCGGGACAGACAAAAGCTCGGAAATCACACATTTCAATTCCCAAAATAGGGACAATTACGAGTCCATCCCTTTGACCGCCCCTCGCGATTTCATTGAGCAGGGGATCTCCCTTGATCAGCAATCCCGGACCGAGACGACCGGCACTGCTCAGATTTCCGCCGAGCAACTCGACGGTTTGATTCAGAAGCATTTACAAAAAGCCGTTGAAGACGCGCTCAGGAACTTTGCCCAATCCACTCTGCCCGAAGTAGCGGAGCGCGTGATCAAAGCTGAGATTCACCGTTTGCTTTCAGAGCAGAATTAAAGGCCTGTAATCAGGAGTATCTCGACCAAATCGTTGCGCTTATTAAGTCGGAAGTGCGATTCGACACCAGTCCAACTACCCACGCGACCGCGTCGCGCGAACATCCTCCGCAAAGAGCCCCTGCACACCGGCAACTGTGGAGACGAGCAACTCACCTGAAGAGCCGAGCCCGACCACTGCTCCTGAGTTGCCCCCTGACCACTCGATTAGCGTGCCAGTTTTAAATAATGCTTTCGCAGCGTATTCCACTTTGACGAATTCCGGCCCGGAACTGAAGAGCTGATCAGTCGTGCGCAATATCTCAGCAAGAACATCCGCACGCACCTGATCGGCCGTAACTGTTTCTCCCAGTTTTTCTGAAATCGAAATCGCATCCGCAGGAGCGGAAACACAGTTCAGCCCGACTCCCGCGATCACAAAGAATTCTCCACGACTTCCGGTGGTCGCGCGTGCTTCACAAAGTATTCCGGCAAGCTTTCTGGACCCGATCCAGATATCGTTCGGCCACTTGATCCGGACACCCAGTGATGGAAATTTCAGATCCAAGGCACGCGTCATTCCGACCGCAACTGCCAATGGCAACCAGCTTAAAAATTTCGTTTCTGATGGCCTGAGTAGAATGGATAAGAAAAGATTCCCTTCCAGGCTTTCCCACGAATGGCCCAGCCGACCACGACCGGCCTCTTGCACCCGCGCAGAAATCCAGGTTCCATGAGGATAACTCATTTCGCCAAGCTCCCGGACGGTGTCATTCGTGGAAGCACAGCGATCAATCACTTGATTGAAAGCACGAGGTTTTGTCATACAACCAGCAATGACAAATCCACAGCACGCACCGAATGAGTCAAAGAACCCACCGAGAGAATATCAACACCTTGGATTGCATACTCACCGATATTCATCTCATTCAGGCCGCCCGAAACTTCCACCACCGGGCGCCGCTTGCCAGTCTCAACAATCTTCAATGCAGAGTGGATCTGATCTGGCGAGAAATTATCCAGCATCACCACATCAGCCTCATTCCTGATGGCTTCTTTCAATTCCGCAAACGTCCGCACTTCGATTTCAATTTTCAGAAGATGAGGCGCCACGGCCCGCGCTGACGAGATCGCCTTGCCCACTCCCCCAACGGCAGCAATGTGATTTTCCTTGATCAAAACGCCCCCGGACAGACTCACCCGATGGCTGCAACCCCCACCGGCCAGCACGCCGTGGACCGCCAGATCCCGGTAGCCCGGGAGAGTTTTCCGTGTCGCGGTCAGGCGTGGCGTACGCACAGGACAAGCCGCAGTGACCAGGTCCACCAGCTTCCGTGTCTGTGTCGCGATCCCACTGACATAAGAAGCGAGGTTCAGGAAAGGTCTTTCAAGTGCCAGAATTTCCCGCGCACTACCCTTCCATTCACAAACCACCGTGCCACGCGTGAACGGTTCTCCGTTTTTCAGGAACCTCTTGCCTCTGCTCACCTTCATTTCGCCACCAAGCTCAGCCGCGACCAACGGCAAAGCCGCGATCAAACCTTCGGCAGCCCAAACGCCGTCTGACTTGGCAGTGATTCGCGCATGCACTTTTGCGGAAGCGGATACAGACCGAAGCCCCATGGAAGTCCAATCCCAGGGCCAGCCATCATCCGACAGTCCTTGGTTCAGCAAATTTCTCCACAGAGTGGGGGTGTCATGATACGGAGACGAAATCCGATTTTTCATAAGTGAGTTTTAACCGAGGACCAAGATGATGACAACCACGCACATTTCCAGGGAACCCGCCGGACGCAAAGCCACCGAGATCCGTCCCGTCACCCTCCAGACCTCGGTCAACCGCTACGCCGAGGGTTCCGTTATCATTCATGCGGGAAATACCCAGGTCTTATGCACAGCTTCCGTCGAAGAATCCGTCCCGGCCTGGCTCAAGGGCAAAGGTCAGGGGTGGGTCACGGCGGAATATTCCATGCTTCCACGGGCAACGCATACCCGCTCCAAGCGGGATCGCGAAAAGCTCTCCGGAAGAACACAGGAAATCCAGCGTCTCATCGGCAGAGCCCTCCGCTCCACGATTAATCTGAACGCGCTGGGTGAACGCTCGATCCTGATTGATTGCGATGTATTGCAGGCCGACGGTGGTACCCGAACTGCCTCCATCACTGGAAGCTGTGTGGCGCTGATGCTGGCCGTTCAAAAACTGATCGAAATCGGCAAACTGCCTCCTGAGGTCCTGAAACTCCTCTGGGTGGACACGGTTTCAGCCATCAGTATCGGCATCCATCAGGGGCAAGTCCTGACTGATCTCGACTATTCGGAAGATTCCACATGTGATGTGGATATGAATTTTGTCATTACCGGCAAGGGGAATTTTGTCGAAGTCCAGGGAACTGCCGAAAAAGTGGCCTTCAACAAAGCGCAACTGGATCAGATGACCGAAGCCGCCATCCAGGCTTGCGCGCGATTACGCCAGATCCAACTCGGAGCTATCAAGAACTCTGCTTTCTAAAAGAAAGAGAGCCACGAAAACCTGGACGGTCCTGTGGCTCTCTAAGTGAGGAGGTGGTGGGTACAGCGCTTTTGCGTATGACTACGCAACTTTTCGAGCACTGTGCTTGGCACGCCAAGCCTCATAGTGCTCAAACTTTTTCTCATAATCAGAAACCGGCTCGCCGGTTTTCTTAATCAGTCCAAATTTGAATTGATCGAAATGTTCGTCACAGAAATTGAAACGATGAGCCTGCGCTTTGCAGGTCCAGGAATGGCAGGCACCCGGCATAGGGGTGTGCTCTTTGCCTTTTTTGGCGACAGGAGCCTCCGCTTTCTTCTCTTTATGTTGTTGTTCTGCTGCAGGCTGTGTGTTTTCTTTTGTCATTCGAACCTCCGCAAGTTCACTTACTCTATCGGCGGATGACCCAAAAACTTTACCAGATTTATCAAGAATTTATCTAATTGAAATCGTTGGATTATTCTTAACGTTTGACTTTATGGCGCTATGTGTTAAAACGCGTATGTCTTTGTTGTTTGGTCAACGATCGTTTGAACAGCAACAAAGCATGGGCTTACAGACATCTTTGCTCGGTTCATCTCGTTTTTCCGACTCCGGCCCCCCAATCCCCCTTCCGGAGCGGAACTGGACAGAGTGGCAGCCGCTGGTGATCCCCCGATCCTGGCGGCTGCTCAAGCCCCCACTCACAAATCTAGAGATCCAAAACAATAGGCAGCACGATCGGTTTCTTTCCAATGTTGTTATTGAAGAACCTGCGCAGCTCGATCCGGATGGTTTCCTGCAGATCTATAGGCGGCGCCCCCGAATCGAGCCCCGCCTCATACTTCTCGATGACTTTCCGAACAAGGTTCTTCCCCTCATCCAGCAGCCAGGCTTCAATCTGTTCGCTGGCCAGACCTTTCGAAATGAGTTCCGGGCCCGAAATAATCCGACGCGTTTCAGAATTTCGCACCACCAGGGAAAAGACGATTCCTTTTTCACCGAGCTGCCGCCGATCCTTGAGCATCAACTTTGAAACATCGCCACCTTCCCGGCCTTCCACCAGAACACGCGTTTCTTCCATGTGTTCAAGTATCCGGCAGGAGTCCGGAGAAAGCCCCACGATATCTCCATTGGTTGCAATCAGGACGTTATCGGCGGGCACTCCAGTTTCGCGGGCCAGATTCGAGTGGTGGACAAGATGGCGATACTCGCCATGAACTGGAATGAAATATTTGGGGCGAACCAGCTCCAGCATCTTCTTCAGCTCCGGGCGCGTCGCATGGCCTGATACATGGATGTCATGAATGGCTTCGTAAAGAACTTCAGCTCCTTGTTTGAAAAGGCTGTTGATCATCCGGCCAATGGCTTTCTCATTGCCGGGAATGAACTTGGAGCTCATCAGGACCTGATCGCCTTTCTGAAGCGTGATCTGACCATGTTCGCCCTGGGCAATCCGGATCAAAGAAGAACGATACTCCCCCTGGCTACCGGTCGAAAGAATCACCACCTGATCACGCGCATAGCGATCCATATCCGCAAGATCGATCAGGACGCTTTCCGCTCCTTTCAGGTAACCGGCCTCCATACCAAGGCGCACATTCTGTTCAATTCCCCGTCCCGAAAGAGCGACCTTTTTGTCGAGTTTGCCGGCGAGTTCGAGCACCTGTCCCATGCGCCCCACGTTGGACGCGAACATGGAGACGATGGTAAGTCCCCTGGACTCCTTGAAGAATTTTTCAAACTGCGTGTAGATCACGCTTTCGCTCAGACTATGCGTATGCCGCTCCACATTCGTGGAGTCTGAAAGAAGCAGAAGAACCCCGTCATCACCGGCTTTTTCAAAGGCCGGGAGATCGATCGTCTTGCCGTAATAAGGATTCGTATCGATTTTAAAATCGCCGGTATGGATCACCTTTCCAACGGGAGTATCAATAATCAGCGCCGCGGAATCCACGATGCTGTGATTCACGCAAACAGTCTTAATCCTGAAGGAACCAATCTGGAAGGAGCTGCCGATTTCATATCTCCTGAGATCAACGGTCTCATCCAGCTCGTACTCGCTCAGCTTCTGCCGAAGCAGAAGAGAGGTGAAATTCGAAACATAAATCGGTGCATGGAGGCCGGCTTTCAAGGCAAAAGGCAGGGCCCCGATATGATCTTCATGACCATGAGTAATGACGAAGGCCTTGATCCTGTCTTTGCGCTCTTTCAGATAGGTGAAATCTGGAATGACAAAACCCACCCCCAGATGGTCGAGATCAGAAAACAGGAGGCCGCAATCAACAACGATGATTTCATCGCCATACTCCAGGGCCATGCAATTCATTCCGATTTCGCCCAGTCCCCCCAAAGGAACGATACGAAGCTCACTCACCCGTAGGTCCCCGATCCGTGGCAAAAGGTCCGATCCCATGAAAGCTGGAAGCCATTTGTTTGACCTGCGCGGCCACCACTTCGGCGGCGATATCGGTCTCTTCACCGACTACAAGATCTGCGTATTGCTTGGTGTGCTCCAGGAATTCGTGATGCATGGGGCGGACAGTATCATAATACTGCCGGATAATGCTGTCGAGCGTGCGGTTGCGTTCGCGAACATCGCGATGCAGGCGGCGAATGAAACGAATGTCGGATTCGACATGAAGGTATATTTTTACATCAAAAAGGTTCCGGATTTCAGCATCCCAAAGCGTGTAAATACCTTCCATGAGGATCGTCTTGCAGGGACCGATCACCTGCGTTTCCGGAAGACGCCGACTGGTTCGAAAATCGTAGATTGGCGCGGCCACTTGTTCCCCGGCTTTCAAACGACTGAGATGGTCTTTCAGCAGTGACCAGTCAAAGGCGTCCGGATGGTCGAAATTGGGCTCTCCGTGAACCCGGAGATGAGAAGGGAGTCCCGGAAGATAGTAGGAGTCCTGATGAAGAAGCACAACGGTCGGGTCGCTGACCCGCTTAATTACTTTATGGGCGAAGGTAGTCTTGCCTGAACCTGATCCACCGGCAATTCCAACTAGAAACATTTCTGTTCTACTCCTTCTTTAAGCTGGCGTTGGCTTGTCGAACCCTTGGCTTGTTACCACGAATCTGGGCCCGAAGCTTGAAAATGTTTGGGATTTCGGCGTATCCCGCCAGGAAAACACGGGCAGCAGCGTCCTTTGGAGACCCATCGTCCGGAAGTCGCAGACGATACCCTGCCGGGACCAGCCGCACTCCCGAAAACACCCAATCCGTCAGCCCCGCATTGAGCTCTTTCACGGCATTTATATCCAGCTTCAGAAATTCCACAAGATCCCGCATATCCACGTAATCTGGAATCTTTACCTCGAAAAATTTCAGAGGCGGAAGTCGCTCGATTTTTCCAAAATACCTTTCAGAATGCTTCTCGGCTTCGATTGCGGCCAGCAACTCGCAGAAGAAGTTAGCACTCGCAAATCCAAAGCTCCGGCTCCGGTAATCCGCCACGACATCTTCGAGTTCCTCGCTGCCAACGAGTCGAACCGCCCGCATCATCCCTTTGCGCCCATGATTGTAGGCTGTCACGGCCAGAGGCCATTGACGGAGGGACTCATAGTTCATTTTAAGGAATTTGGCCGCAGCTTCGGTGGCCCGGATCGGATCATTGCGCTCATCGACCGCGTCGTTGATCTTCAGGAACGATTTTCCGGTCGCTCGCATGAATTGCCAGATCCCACTGGCTCCAACCTTGGAACTGGCGCGGACGTTAAAGCTGCTTTCAACAAACGGAAGCCGGGTCAGTTCCACCGGCAAACCTTCTTTTCTAAAAATTTCTTCCATCAAGGGGAGATACCGGCCTGAATTTTTAAGACCGGCCAGGTAACTCTCTCTCTGGCCTTGCTGCAGTCGCAGTCTCTTCCGGTGGGTCGCATTCAGGAACTTATTGGGTTCATTCACATCCTTGAAAAGAAGGAAGAGCTTTCTCTCCTCCTCAGTCATACTTTCCGGTTGATTCTGTTTGCGGTGAACGGAAAGCAGGAGCCGCTTCCATTTCTTTTTGGCTTCTTTCACAATCTTGGACTTCTGCGGGGACCGGTGGAGATCGGCCGGACTGAGTTCCACGATTTCATAGACGAGATCAATGTATTTAGAGTCGTGAATCAAGCCCTGATGCATGCCATACTGGGTGTAGATGCTGACCCAGAATTCCATGTTCTTCTTCAAGCGCGCATCCACCGAAAAACGAAGGGGGCGCAGGATTTCCAGAAGCTCCCGGTCGTGCGGGAGAGCCGAGGGGTTCGCCCTTTCCAAAGGCAACGCGCTGGCGTCCGCGGCGACGACCATGCCAAGGCAAATGAATGAACGAAGAAAAAGATGCATGATGTTTTACCGATCGCTCCAGTCACTCAATGGTAGAGGTCTGATGCTTTACGGTAAAGTCCTGTGTACGTTTTTACTGTTCATCAGCTTTGCCGCTTGTCAGTCCAATCAGACGAATATGAATCACACGATTCACATTCTCTTGCGCGAAGGTCCTCTGAACCTGGATCCACGCACCGCACTTGACGCAACCAGTCAGATCTTCGGGTCTCTCATCTACCGGTCCCTGGTACGACTGGACAAGGATCTGCGACCCGTTCCCGAGCTGGCGGAATCCTGGACGGTATCGAAGGACGGACTCACCTGGGACTTCCTGCTGCGGGCCGGATTCAAGGATCACCAGGACCAGAAGATCGATCCCGTTCGTGTGCATGAATGCCTCGAAAGCTACCGCAAAGACCACAGCAGGCCATCGATCATTCGTGCGTTTACGGAGACCTGGAAATCAGTTTCCCTGAAACAGAACCATCTGAAAATAGAACTCTCCAGGCCGGACCCCTTCCTGCTGAATGAACTGGTGCTGCTGCGCTATTTTCGGGTGCCCGGCGCATCCGGCGCCTGTACAGGCCCTCAAAACAGTGAACAGCCGCTAATCGGCAGCGGCGATTACCAAGTGACCACATTCACGCCCTCCCTGGAAGGAGTGCTGCGCCTGAAACCCGTTAGCGGAACGCGCCCCGTCCTGGAGTTCCATTTTGTTCAAGACGAGAATACGAAAGTCCTGAAAATTATTCGCGGAGATATCGATGCGGCGTACAACGCGTTGTCGCACTCCAAACTGCAGTGGCTCCGGGAAAATCATACCGCAAGGTTTTCAGTCCTGGAGCGTGGCGGCTCGGCTGTGAGCTATCTGGCTTTCAATCTGAAAAATCCCATTCTGGCCAATTCCCGGGTTCGAGAGGCAATCGCACACGCCCTCGATCGCCGTACAATTGCCCAAAGCAAGATCGGCGGCAGTCTGGCGCAAACTCTGCTTCCCCCTTCTCTCCCGGAGGCACTTCTGGGCTCCGACACTCAAACCACCAGCTATGATCCGGTCCTTGCCCGAAAACTGCTTGATAAGGCCGGCTATCCCGAACAAAAGAACGGAATTCGGTTTCGTCTCACCTTCAAGACCACCCCCTTTCGGGAAAGCCTGGAACTCGCAATTATTTTCCAGAAAATGCTTCGGGAGATCGGCGTGGAACTGGTGATCGAGAGTGTTGAATCCGCGGTTTTCTTTGCGTCAATTCGCAAGGGTAACTTTGATCTTTTCACCTCCCGCTGGGTTGGCGTGACCAACGGCAGCGTCTTGAATCGCGCTCTGCACTCCCAAAGCACGGCAAATCGTACTGGTTACCGGAATCCGACGGTGGACGGCCTCCTGGATCGTTCGAGCCGGGAGCTGAACGAGGTCAGACGCGCGGCACTATTCCAGGCCGTCCAGAAAATAATGTTGCAGGATCTTCCCTATCTCCCGCTTTGGTATTGGAATAATACTCTGATATTGAAAAATGGAATTACCGGCTTGAAAGCCGAAGATCTTTACCGAAGTAATTCCCTTGAACCACTCACCCGACTCCAGGAGATTCACAAACCATGAAAAGACTCCTCTGCCCGGAAGTCCCCCGACCTGGCCGCAAAATTCCTCTGAATGAAACAGAAGCGGTCCATGCAACGCGAGTCCTGCGCCTTTCCGACGGCGATTTGATCGAAGCCTTGGATGGAAGTGGAAAATCCGTGGTCGCCCGCCTTCGCACGCGCTCCGGTTCCGTCTGGCTGGAATATGAGAGTGAAGGGGCTCTGGCGTCGGACGAAAAACATTTGCCGTCGACCGTCCTGGAAATGGCCGTCTTGAAGGGTGATGCAATGGAATGGGTGGTCGAAAAAGCCGTGGAACTCGGAATCACGACACTCATCCCGGTTCTGACGGCCCACACAGTGGTCCAGATGAAACAAAAAGGTCCTGAAGTGTTCCAGGAGCGCTGGCAGAAAATCGCGGATCAGGCACTCAAGCAATGTGGACGCCTGAATCGGATGCAGATTCATCTGCCTGTTCCACTGGCCGATCTGTTCTTGAAATATCCAGCTCGTCCGGAAACAGTGCGCCTCTGGTGTGATGAAGCAAGCCGGGAAAATGCGGCACCTCTCCTGAAGATTCTGTTGGAACCGGATCTATTGAAAAAAGAGGTCAGGGTTCTGATCGGACCGGAGGGAGGATGGAGTCAAAACGAGCGCGAATTCCTGACTACAGCCCACCTCAAAGAGGCCAGTCTGGGCCCCTTGGTCCTTCGTGCCGAAACTGCAGCCATATATTGCATAAGCTTGATATTCGGGGCTTTTCATTCGAGTTCACCCTCGCATAGGAACGCTTGACAAACCTGCTCAGAAGAAGAGAAAAAGAAGGCTCTCATGGAAACATCCTCTGAAAATGAAATTCAATTCAAGCCCCTGCATGAAGGTCTGGGTTTTCACCCTTTCTCAGAGGGACTCCCCTACTCTCCTTCCTCGAAAGCCAAAAAGACCAACTTGCATCAATCGGGGCTTGGCGCTGTTTCCGCAGGCGCCCCGACCTTCGCGCGCACGCTGCCTCCGATAGCCAGCATAGCGGCGCCTGCAGAGCTTCAAAGACCGGCTCCGGTTCCCGCCTCCGCGCACTCCAAGGGTTTCGGTTATGTTTTCATAAGAACGGCCGCTTACCTTTTTGACACTTCCGTCAATTTCGTCCTCTGCAGCGCCGCTCTCGGGTGGGTGCTTTGGAAGCAGAATATCCAGCCGGAATTATTCCTGACCCCAGAAATGGGCGCGGCTTTACTGGTTTTCATTTTCTTTTTCAGCTGGGCACTGACCACTGCGCAGGAAATTGCTTTTGGCGCAAGCGCAGGCAAGCGTCTCTTCGGCCTCACACTTCCAGGCAGCGCGATTCTGCTTTTGCTCCGATCCGTTCTTTTCCTGATCGGAACCCTTTTCTGCGGCTTCGGTTTGCTCTGGGCCTTATTTGATCGAGACCGCCGTTGCTGGCATGATTTGGCCGTAGGCGTGCAACCCGAATTCCAACCATCCATGACACCGGATTTTCAATAAAGTATGACAACCCGACCGCGAAGGCTCAGCACTAAAATCAAAACGCCCGCCGCGCTTCGCAAGCTGCTCAAAACTTTTCAGAAAAAACGCCAGCGCGTCGTCTTCACCAATGGTTGTTTTGATATCCTTCACCGGGGTCATGTCACTTATCTCGAAGAGGCCCGAAAGCTGGCGGATATCCTGGTTGTTGCGCTCAATGACGATGAATCTGTCAAACGCCTCAAAGGTGATGAACGGCCGATCAACCGGCTTGCCGAAAGACTGGAAGTGACCGCGGCGCTCGAAAGCGTGGATTTTGTCACCTGGTTTGAGGACGATACACCGCTTGCGCTGATCCTGAAGCTTCATCCCGACATGCTCGTGAAAGGTGGCGACTGGAAACCCCAGCAGATTGTCGGTGCCGCGGAGGTCGTCGCCTGGGGAGGCAAAGTTCGATCGCTCCCCTACCTCGAGGGACACAGCACCACCCGGATCATCGAAAAAACCCGTAAAAAGCCGCGCGGCTGAACCATGGACAAGTTTCAGAACAAGCACGTTTTCATCACAGGAGCTTCCGCCGGAATCGGTGCGGCCTTGGCTCACGAATTCGCCAGTCAGGGAGCAAGACTGACCCTGACCGCAAGACGGTTACATCTGCTTGAGGGTCTGGCCCAGGATCTGATCGCCAGAGGGACGGAAGTCCTGGTCGAAACCTGCGATGTCACCCAGGACGGGGATCTGGAACGCGCTCTTGAAAAAGCCCGCGAGCGCTTCGGCAAAGTCGACGTGGTCGTCGCAAATGCAGGTTTTGGTGTGGTCGGAAAGCTGGAAAATCTGAAGCTGGAGGACTACCGCCGACAATTCGAAACCAATGTTTTTGGCGTGCTCCGGACAATTCAATGCAGTCTGGAAGACCTGAAGCAGACGCGCGGCTCTCTCGTTTTGCTCGGCAGCGTAGCCGGTTACATCTCTCTTCCGAATGCCTCGCCTTACGCCATGAGCAAATTCGCAATACGTGCACTGGCTGATTCACTTTGGGCGGAGCTTGCCCCTTACGGAATCGCAGTCACCCTGATCAGCCCCGGTTTTGTGGAAAGCTCCATCAGAAAAGTCGACAACCAGGGCGTCTTTCAGCGAGCATCCGAGGATCCGATGCCCCCCTGGCTTCTCATGCCTGCTTCCAGGGCCGCCCGTGATATCGTGAGAGCCGTGAGTCGCCGCCGCCGGGAGCGTATCGTCACGTTTCACGGAAAAATTTTCGTGACCCTGTTCAGATTTTTTCCTTGGCTGATCCGTCTCATCACCCGCTTTGGAATCAAAGGTCGGAACGAACCTAGTTCTCCAGCACAAACGTAACGGGCCCGTCATTCACGAGGGAAACCTGCATATCAGCCTGGAAAACCCCCGCTGCTGTCTCTACCCCGTACTCCCGGCTCATTTTCAAGGCGTATTCATAAAGAGGCTTGGCCAGCTCTGGCGCCGCGGCAGCCGTGAACGAGGGACGCCGGCCGGTTCCGCAGTCCCCCAGCAGCGTGAACTGTGAAACAATGAGATGCTGACCCCGGATGTCTTTCAGGGATAAATTCATTTTTCCGTTTTCGTCTTCAAAGATCCGCAAGTCACAGATTTTCTGAATAATTTTTTTTATTTTCGCTTCGTCATCGGCCTGGCCTACTCCCAATAAAGTCAGGAGACCCGGACCGATTTCAGCAATCTTGATACCATCCACAACTACTTGCGCGTTTTTGACTCTCTGGATGACGGTTCGCACAGATCCTCATTGGGGTGGTATGTGCACGGCATTGACGGGATAACTCCCCCAATACCAGTCCTCCAGTCCACCGATCAGGTAATAAATATTTCCATAGCCCAGCAGTTCCAGCTCATGCGCAGCGATCATCGCGGGATCTTCTGGTCCAGTTTGATGGGAATATACCACGATTTCAGCCGTTCGATCAGGTAAATACACACTTGCGAGCTCGCGTACCCGGCCCAGCGGCAGGAACCGGGACTCCACGATATGTCGTTTTTTGAATTTCGAACTGTCTGGCCCGACCTCCACAAAAGTAAGGACATCCGCATTTGCCGCTTTTGCGAGCACATCGGCTTTGGTGACCATTCGAATCATAAAATTCTCCTGCGGTAAAGAGATGCACCGGACGGGCCAGCTTGTTAGACTGAGAGCGTGAAAGCCCCGCAACCCGACGCCTATTCATTGGCGCTTCATCGTTTGAGCGTACGCGAGTACGGAAAGAAAGAACTGAAAGCTTATCTCAAGCGGAAGGGCATTGCTGAGGCAGAGGCGGAAGCCGCGCTGGGGCGCCTGATCGAAGAGGGTACGCTCAGTGAAGAACGTTACATGCTGGCTGTGATCCGGAGCCAGGCAGCGCGGGGCAAAGGGCCCGCCTATATCCGGCAGAAGCTCCAGCAGAAGGGCGTTCACGTTTCGCAAACGGAATTGCGAGAGCACATCGGTAACGCGTCCATCGAAGACGAATCCGAAGTCATCCGCAAAATCATTGAACGCAAATATCCCCAGGCTCACAAGGATCGTGCAGTTTACCGGCGGGCTTTCCAGACCCTCCTGCGACGTGGCTTCAGCGCATCTGCAATCCAAAAGGTCCTGAAAGTTCCCTGAATAGCTAGAAGGGATTCTTGCTGCTCTTCTTCTTTTTCGGCGGAGCCTTCTTCGGTTGGACTTTCACCTTTTTTACAGGAACTTTGGGCTGCAAAAATGAAATAAAATTCTTGAGACCGTAACGTTTCGCGATGTCAATCGGGCGATCGCCCGATTCGGTCTTGGCATTCAGATCACTGCCATGGCGGACCAAGCCCATGGCAACCCCTCTTTGGCGCTTGAACACGGCCCAATGCAGGGCAGTTGCCCCCGAACTGTCACGCGCATTGATGTTCGCCCGTTTGGAGAGAAGGTATTTGATGACGGGAATATGGCCCTGAATGGACGCCACATGCAAAGCAGGCGTTCCACGATCCAGAGTATAATTGACGTCCACAATCCGCTTGTCCACGAGTGATCGAACCAGACTCACATCGCCGGAGCGAATGGCAGAAAAGAATGCATCTTTACTCAATGAAGCCTGCTCCAGATTGGGAGCGGTTTCCTTTTGGTCGGGGAAGGCATCTTCAATGACCGGCACATCCGGCGCCGGAGGAACAGCTGCTGCCCGTTCGGGCTCAACCGGCGCGGAAACTGCCGCAGCTGCAGCTGCGGGTGCGGGCGCTTGGGCGGCTATGGGCTGAGGCGCACTGATGGCCGAACTGGGTTCTGAATTGGGCGTCTGGGCAACCGTTATCGCAGCAGCGACCATCGTGTTCTCAGTTGGAAGTCGTGCACCGGTAAACTTCATAACCAGCGACAATGTTCCGGCGGATACGGCACTGAGGGCAATGCAGGCAAAGGCGGTATGGCGTAACGTGATCAGGGCCGCCACTTTGAAATTTCCACTGCGGGCAAGGACCGCCACAACCTCGTGTGCAAGCCACGTCAGGCCAACGCCTACGGCTCCAGCGACACCCGGAGGGATCAACCGTTCACGCCCGAGCGAAACCAGGTACGACAGACATTCCATTCCGCAAAATACCATACCCAGGGAAATCCCCACTTCCCGGAGTTTGCGAGCTCGCAGAATTTCGGGAGGAACTTCTCCGTGGACATCGGCAGCGTTTACCCGAGAGGCGCGTGAAACCGGTTTGTGTGCGACAGGTTGCTCCGGGACTTGCATCCTCAGAATCATGCCCGTGAGATCACCTTCGTCAGTCGACGAGTGTCTCTCTTTGATTTTTTCCGGAGCCGCGTCCGCGAGTTCGACGGTTTCGGTTTCCGGGCCCTGCTCGACGACCAACTCTTGCCCTACCGAAGATGCTGACGCCGGTGCGGACGCAACGGCTGCTTGCGGCGCTTTCTTTTGTTCCGGTTGGGTCTTTCCCGCCATGGCCTGGCTGAAAGATACATAGCGCGTGGCTTCATCTTCAACGGGCACGTCAGGTAAAGTCAGGAATTCGATTTTGGTGACTCCAAGACTCCAGGCATCTCCGATGCGAACCGTGAAATCAGATCCAGTCATTCCCCTGAAGTTAAATGCTTCACCTTTTTCGGAACGAATTCTCACGGCGCCGCCTTTGATTTCCAGCAGGCAACCGGTTTCAATCCCAACTTCGGCATTGTTCAAATGCAAACAGGCACCCTGCTCCAAGACGAGGGCAAGCTTGAGCTTTTTCCCGTCTGGGTAATGGATGCGCATCTTGACCCGATTATTTTCCATGCCCAATTATCGGCTATGGGCCAGAAAAATGTAATCATTTTCACATAGACTTGGTGCGTCACTATTTTCATTAAGTTATTAGCGGGTTGCTTCCGATAGGAACACGAGGCTTCTATGAACCTGAACTATGAAAAGATCAAATCCAAATTCGAACAGGGTGGTCACCAGTGGACCTCATACAGTGATTTGTTCCTGGTTCTTTCTGTCACCTTTCTTCTGCTGTTCGTGGTCGCAAATCTGCGCAACTCCACTTCCAGCATCATGCAAGGCCAGGCGCTCTCGGCCGCCAAGCAGGACGCTGAAGCCCTTCGCAAGCAACTCAAGGCTTACGAAGTTCTGAAAGACGATTACCTGCAAAAAGGCGCCACTCAGGACGAAGTCCAGGTTTACAATGATCTGATCGGCAAGCTGTCGCTGCTCGAAGGCGAAGCCAAAGAAAAGAGTGACGAACTCTCAAAACAATCTAAAGAACTCAAGGAAAAGCAGAACGCCCTCAATCACTACCAGCAACTGGTCCAGAATATTGTCAATGCGAACCTGATCTCTTCCGGAAAGATCAAAAATCGCAATGCCATCATCCAGGGTCAGGATAAGGAGCTCGAGAGCCTGGATCAAACCGTCAAAACCAAACAGGGCGAAATTGAGCGCAACAATCAGTTAATCGCCCAAGCCCAGCAGGAACTTGTGGCCAAAGCCCAAAGACTGAAAGATGCCCAGAGAACCAATGCCAAGAACCGGGCCAAGTATGAGCAGGAATTCGCTGCCCTGGAAGCACAGAACACCCAAAAAATTTCTGCCTTGAAAGCCGCCAATGACCAGACCTATCGCGAACTGGACAATACAAAATCCCAGCTGGATGCCAAGAACCGCGAAGCTGAACAACTGGTTGCGACTCTCAGTTCCAAGGAAAATGAATTCAAGAACAACATCAACTCTCTCGTGCAGGAAAACGAAGGCCGGATTGCCCGGGAACGCGCCCAATTTGAAACCGAACTGCAGAAATCCCGGCTGAATGCGGCTGCCAAACTCGAACGGGAACGCCAGTTCCGGGCCGCCGCGGAGCTACAGAAGGCTGCGTTTGAGAGCCGCCTCGGGAAGCTGAACTCTGACCTGCAGGCCACCCAGAATGAACTCCGGGAAGCCGGTGGACGTTATCAGGGCTCGATCAAAGCTCTACAGAAAACAAACGAAACCCTCTCACGCGATCTAGCTGAGAGCATTGAGAAGCTGAACGAGCAGAGAAAACTTGCTGACCGGATCAAGAAAAATTTCACGAACGCCGGTTTGAATGCCGCCGTTGACCCGAAAACCGGGGATGTCTCCATCGAGTTTGCTCCCGAATACTTTGATTCCGGGCGGGCCGAGCTGAAACCCAATATGCGGAAGATCCTGCAGGAAACAATTCCGGTTTACGCGAACAGTCTTTTTCAGGACACCAAAGTCAGCAAACGGCTCGGCTCGGTCGAAATCATCGGATTTGCCTCACCCACTTTCCGGGGCAAAGAAGTGGATCCTCAGAGTCTTTCCACTGAAGACCGGATCGCGGTCAACTACAACATGGACCTGAGCTATCGCCGGGCCAAAACCATCTTTGAACATATTTTCAACCCGAACCAGCTTCAATTCGAGCACCAGAAGACGCTTCTGCCGCTGGTGAAAGTATCGGGTCGAAGTTATCTCGGCAACGCGGACGGATCACAGAGTCGCTCCACGGCTTCGGTTGGACAGGAAGGTTACTGCAAAACCCACGATTGCCGCAAAAATCAGATCGTAATCATCAAATTTAATTTAAAAGAGTCAGCGAAATAAAGGGAGATAGCCCATGCATGATCCAATCAGTGAATTCATAGTAGCCCACGTCATCGGAACCATGTCGTCCGTGATTATGCCTTTGATGCTGGCAGCCTTCGTTCTCGGAATATTCCTCAGAATCATGATTTACTATCTCGCCCTCGTCGAGAACCGCTTCGCGGAGGAGTTCGAAAAACGCGTGCGCTTCCACTTCACGAGTCCGGATGCACCGAAGGTCGCCTCCTTCTTCCGCCTGACCCGGATTCTCCTGGATAAGACTTATGTCGAGTGCTTTGAGTTTCGCGATAAATACAAACGCCGCAAATACGATTACATCGCAAGCCTCGTGGATCGCCTCTTCCTGATCCAGGACGGTGTCCGGCGCCTGCTGGACGATACACTCAGACAATGCCGTTATTTCAAAAAAGAATCCGGTCATACGGCTCCAAAAATGATCGAAGTCTCCAAGGCGGCTTTCGAACATAACCCCTACTTCAACCGTCTGCTGGGAATCATTCCTGTGGCCCTGCTGCACGAAATCCTGAACATTTTGCCGGGTCTTTTTCTCATCGGCGGTATTCTCGGTACGTTCCTCGGAATTTCCAAGGGCCTGCCGGAATTGGGCTCGATGGACCTCGGGAATATGCTGGAAACCAAGCGCGTTATGGATGGCTTCCTGGCAACAATCGCGTATGCCATGGTCAAATCCATTATTGGGATTCTGTTCTCCGCCAGCATGACGCTGGTGAATACCTTCTTCGCGATCGAAGGAAGTTATTACAGTCTCGTCAACCGGTTTGCGAGCGCCCTGGATACCATCTGGAACGAAACCGAGACAAATGAACTTGAAGCCCTTCCTGAGAAGGACGCCAAGAACTCAGATCTCCGCGCTGCCTGATCTTCAGTTGCTCAGCTCAGCCCAGCGTCAACCGGAATCGTTTGGCGCTGATCCAGATCAACCCTGCGGCGAACGCAGCGAGAATCAGCACATTCACGAGAACTGCCGAGGGATCTCCGCCCTTCAGCATGATGTTCCTGACGGCCGAATTATAGTAGTAAAGCGGATTGCAATATCCGAATACCCTCATGTAAATGGGCATGTTTTCAATAGGAAACATCAAGCCAGAAAATAATACGGCTGGCAGCAGAAAAATGAAGCCCCCGAGCATGGCCTGTTGCTGGGTTTTTGAAATGGTTGAAATGAGTGTTCCCACCGCAACCGTGGTGCACACAAACACAAACGTCAACAGCAGAAGCAGCAAGAGCGAGCCCCGCAAGGGCACGCCAAAGACAGCGGTGGCAAAGAGGATGATAACCGGGGCGTCAAGCATTCCGAGAGCGATATAAGGTACCGTTTTCCCGAGCAGGATCTCCCGAATGGAAATCGGGGCCGCAATCAACATCTCAAAGGTACCCACCTCCCGCTCCCGGGCAATTGCCATGCTGGTCATGATCACCGTGATCACGCATAAAATCATGCTCATCACTCCGGGCACCATAAAGTAAGAGGTGATCAATTCGGGATTATAGAGCACCCGGGTTTCGAAAACGACGCCACCCTGTGGGGCGGCCGCGACCGGGATGAAGTCCAAAGCGGTCGTTTGCAAAATTGCGGTCAGATAGCCTTCGATCTGCTGCGCACGCACCACGTTCTTGGCATCGATCAGCAACTGGATCCGGGCATTGCCTCTTTGAAGTGCCTGAGTGATTCCTTCAGGCGGCGCAACGAGCACAACATCCGCCTGATCAGCCCGAATCCACTCCGAAGGATCCCGGGTAGAAGTTGTCCTGGCGGGTTTGAACCAGCCCGAGCCGAAAGCTTTACTGAGAACCTCGTGGCTGATGCGGTCAGAAAGGGGGAAAACGGCGGCCAAGCGAATATTTTTCACTTCGTTAGAGAGCGCAAACCCGAACAGCATGAGCTGAATGACGGGCATGATAAAAAGAATGATCCGCATCCGCTTGTCCCTGAGGAGCTGCGCGAACTCCTTTTTCATGAATCCCAGCAAAGTCACCTTCATGGTTCGAGATCCTTTTTGAAATTTTTCGTGGCAAGCATGATCAATACACCGTTCAGAACAAACAGCGCAAGGAAGGGGGTTGCGAGTTCAGCAAAACCGCTACCGGACAGAAACGTTCCCCTGCTGATTTGAATGAACCATTTTGCGGGCAGGATGGAAGTAAAAACCTGAAAAAATGGCGGCATGTTCTCAATCGGGAAAATAAAGCCGGACAAAAGAATGGAAGGAAGCAAACCGGTCATCATCGACAATTGCATCGCCAGTTGCTGCCGACGGGTGATGACGGAAATCAGCAGCCCCTGGGTCAAATACGCCGTTATGAACAGCAGGACACCGGGAATCAGTACGAAGTGACTGCCTCGGAAGGGAACCCCGAACCCCAGGCGCGCCAGAAGGTAGACGAATGTCGCGGCACCCAGCCCCAGAACCAGATAGGGGACGAGCTTCCCGATAACGATTTCCAGTGGCCGGATCGGAGTGGATAACAGCAACTCCATTGAGCCGTTTTCCCATTCACGGGCGATCGTTAAAGAGGTCAGCAGGATCGAAAGAATCGCGATGACAATGGCAAGCAGCCCTGGAACGGTGAACCAACGACTGTTCAGTTCGCCATTGAAAAGATATTTGGTCCGTATTTCAAGATTTGAACTGGCGACCTCCGGCAGAAATTTGTGCTCCGCGATCTTCTGCACTCCGTTCAGATACCCGAGGATCAAGCCGACCGTGGAATTATCGGAGCCATCGAGCAGAACCTGGGCCCGAGCCACCTGTTCCGAACCGAGCTGCTTTCCGAAGTTCTTTTCTATGATCAATGCCGCTTTGGCCCGCTCTCCTTCAAGAGCCCCCATCGCTGCAACCGGAGAAACTTCATTTGTGAGTTTGAAATATCCGGAACTCCCCAGAACTTCGGTCAGTCCCCGCGACTGATAGGTTCTGTCACCATCATGGACGGCCATCCTCAATTCGCGGATGTTGAACTCGATTGCGAGTCCGAAAACAAGAACCAGAATGAGCGGCAGTGCCAAAGCAAGAGCGAGGGTGAAGGGGTCTCGCAGGATATGGAAAACCTCTTTGCGCAAAACTGCTATGATGCGGCTCCACTTCATTTGCCACTTCATTTGATGAACCCTGCTTCCACAAGCCGGATGAAGACATCTTCGAGGGACGGTGCGGTCTGCGAAATTTCGAATGACGGCGGAATCTGGGCTTTCACTTCTCCCAGCCGTGCCGGATCGGAAATGACAAGGTGGTACCGCATTCCATACGGCTCTATCGATTCAACAGCCGGATGCGCACGGAGCTGCGGCAACCAACTCCCCTCCGCCATCTTACGGGATGGCAGAATTTCCAGGAGCGGCGTGCGAAAGGTGCTGGCTTTGAGACCGCCGGGACTGTCCAGCGCGATGATCTTCCCGTCTTTCATCAGGGCGATGCGCTCGCAATGCTCCGCCTCATCCATGTAATGGGTCGTGACGAAGACCGTTTTGCCCTTGCCGGCGAGTTCCCGAATCAGCTTCCAGAAACGCTCCCGGGCACCGGGCGTCACGCCAGATGTGGGCTCATCCAGAAATACAATCTCAGGATCGTGCAGAATTGAGGCAGCCAGTGATACCTGCTGTTTGATGCCTCCGGGGAGGTCCTTCACGAACGCTCCCGTTGCGCGGCTGAATCCTACGAACTCCAGAAGTTCTTCAATTCTTTGCTCGAGTTTCCTGCCAACGATGCCCCGAAGACTTCCCGAAAATTTCAGATTTTCCGCCACAGTGAGATCGTCGTACAGTGTAAAGCGCTGGGACATGTAGCCCACCCGGGTTTTTATTTTTTCGAGACCGTCTTCAGGTGCATACCCGGCGACCCTGACGTGACCCGAGGTCGGCACCAGCAAACCGCAGAGCACCCGGA
The DNA here is from genome assembly GCA_001769805.1 of Bdellovibrionales bacterium GWA1_52_35. Taxonomy (GTDB): domain Bacteria; phylum Bdellovibrionota; class UBA1018; order UBA1018; family UBA1018; genus GWA1-52-35. The sequence continues at coordinate 20,649 of MEPO01000014.1, read as the reverse complement.
TGGTCGTGGTTTTTCCGGCACCGTTCGCACCCAAAAAGCCGAAAATCTCGCCTTTTCTCACTGAAAGTGAAACCTGATCCACTGCCGTGAATTCCCCGAATTTTACAGTTAATTTGCGGATATCCACGGCGATCACGGCATTCGGTTCAGAGACCAAGATCAGACTCCTTCCTCAGGAAGAGCTCATCAAAGCGCGCAACCTTCTCGGCTTCAAGAAGCTGCTTGGGCTCCCCTTGCGCAAGAATTCTGCCCGCATTCAGCAGATATACTTCGCCACAGCGTTCCGCCTCATCCATGTAAGCGGTCGCAACTAGAATCAGTAGCCCCTGCTCGCGCATCCGGTAGAGAAGTGTCCACAACTCGCGCCGACTGATTGGATCAACACCATTGGTCGGCTCATCGAGCAGCAGGATTTCGGGTGACCGGAGCAGGGAACACATCAACCCCAACTTTTTGTACATGCCTCCTGAAAGCTGGCCTGCCGGGCGATCCTGGAAAGGCTGGAGACGGGTCAGGTGCAGCAACTCCGTGCGCTTCTCCCGATAGAGGTCGGCAGGAATTTCGTACAGAGCGGCGAAAAAATCCAAATGTTCCGAAACCGAAAGGTCCGGATAGAGACTTTGCTGCTGAGGCATGTAGGCGATGGTCGGACGGACGGTTCCAAAATCGACAACCTGCCCACCACTGATGAACTGCACGGAACCTTCGTCCGGGCGGAGAAGTCCAAGCAGAAGCCGAAGCAAGGTTGTCTTCCCCGCGCCTTCTGGTCCGATCAGGCCGTGAAGAACACCGGGAGCGAAAACGGCGGAAATTCCGTCAATCGCCTGATTGGAGCCCAGCTTCTTTTTCAAGCTTTGGACCTCAATCGAACAGTGCTTCACAGGCGTGCCTCAAACGACATCCCCGGCTTGAGCATTCCATCCTCATTTTTGAAATTGATTTTGATCGCGTACACCAGGCGTGCGCGCTCCTCACGCGTCTGAATGTTCTTAGGCGTGAACTCCGCCACTTCCGCGATTCTCGTGATTGTGCCCTCGAAGAAACGTCCTCTTACTTCCGGCAAAATCGCCTGGACTTTCTGTCCCAGTTGCAGGGACGCGAGTCTGGTTTGCTCAACATAGAAGGTTGCCCATACCTCAGTCAGATCTGCTATTGCGGCCATTCTCATTCCCGGTCCGGCCCACTCCCCGGGCTCGCGATAAAGATTCAAAACGGTCCCGGAACTTGGCGCCTCAATATTGCACCATTTCAGCTTCAAAGAGGCGTCATCCCGTTTGGCCCGCAGATGCTCATAATTCTCCTGGGGGATTGATCCGAGGCGAAAAAGCCGGGCCGCCCGAGCAAAGTCTTTTTCGGCGATTTCCGCGGCCAACCGGATATCTTCCCCTGCCAGGCTGTAGAGCACCTGACCTTCCTTGATTCTCTGACCTTCCTGAACAGCCTTGCTGCGAATGATGCTGGCGACCCGCGCCGGAACTTCGATGCGGGTGGCTTCAATGGTTCCCGAGTAGTAGAAAGTATTGCTGGAGCGAAGAATAATTGCCCCGATTATGGCGAGCACGGTCAATCCAAGCAGAAGTTTCAAGATTATTTTATTTTTCATCTGTCAGGTTCTCCAGAAGAGCGAGTTGCATCAGGATCTGAACTTCGTTCCGGGCTGCCTGCACCCGTGCATCCAGTGCCCTCAAGTTGGCACTTTGCACTTCCAGGTAACCCGACCTGCCCGCTTTGTAAGACTCATAAACGAGAGCAGCAAGCTCTGCAGTTTCCTGCGTTGTTGTGGTGAGTATGTCCTTTTGTTCCCGCAAGGATTCCAGCAGATCCTTCGCCTTGACAACGTCCCGGGCAAGATCCACTTGGGCCTGTATCCGCCTGAACTCGGTTGCCTGCGCAAGGGCGCTCTTCTCCGCCGCCTCGGCCCGAGTACGTGAAAGCTCAAACAGGGGCAGACTCAGATTCACACCCACGGTGTTCTGCTGAATCCTCTCCAAAACGGGCCCGTTCGGATAATCGTAACTGGCTTTTGCACTGAGGTGAATCCGGGGAAGAAGTCCTGCCCGAATACCCGAAGCAGCCTGACTTTGTGCTTCCGCCTGGAACGCAAGGGCCTGAATTCTGGGATGAGCCGCCGTATCAGCGGTCACGACCCTGTTGGCAGAACTTGTTTGGAACTGTGCTGAGAGGTCAGAAAGCGATTCCAGTCTGATTGACTCCGTTGGATCTTCCAGGTTTACCAGACTCAGCAGGTCGCGCGTGGACTGCGACAGGTCGCTTCGGGCTTGCCGGAATTCCCGCTGGAGAGAAAGCACTTCTTTATGCGACGAAAGTGCATCGATTTGGCTCGAACTTCCGGCACTCCGCCGATTCCGGATATCCTTGTACTGTGCTTCGGCCAGCTTCAGCGAGTCCTGGACCAGCTTCATCTGCGCCGATGAAAGAACTGTCCGGAAATACACAGCCCGGAGCTGATAGAGCAGCTGCTTTTTAGCTGCTGCTGAATCCATCCCTTTTGCGGCAAGAACGCTCTTGCTGCTGTTCCAGGCTTCGCGAGACGAACCAAAATCCACAACGGTCCAGTTCAATACTGGACCTATGGAATAACTCCCGTGATCACCCAACGGGATCCGTGCGCCACTGGGCTGGGGAATCGATGCGACATCGGTCTGATACCGGTAACTGGCCTCAAAACTGAGCTTCGGCCAGAGCAGCGAATACTGAGCCGTTGTACGCTCGGCCTGTGCGTCGCGCTCGCTTTCCACAGCTTGCAATTGTCCTGAACTGGCAGTCGCAGCCTGCTCGGCCTGCTTCAAAGACAACTCCAGAACAGGAGTAAAAGCGGCAGGAGCCCACGCCGGAAAAACGAACGCCGAACCAACGAAAATAATGAAAAGTGGTAAAAGCGCGAACCGGATCATACAAGGCTCCCTTTCCGTCGAGAGCATGACAATACCAGCTGATCGGCGCTTCTGGGAACATGAAAGCTTCCGCCTCCACAAGACTAGGCCCAGGTTTCGCAAAAACCCGGGCCCTTAATTCAGTTCATCTGCAGATTATCTAATTTCCGGCTTCACCGGCAGCCTGGTCGCGATCACTCGGAACGAAGGCGAGCCGTTCACGGTACTGGTTCAGCCAGCTCTGGCTGACACCCTGCACACCCGACAAATCAGTGATAGAGCTGAAGGGTCCATTTTGATCCCGGTGCTGAATCACCCGGTCTGCTGTGTCGCGATCCAATCCGATGGCGACAAAGTCTTCTGCATTCATTTTGTTCACGTCGAATTTTGTCTGGCCGGAGACCACACTGGGAACATCTTCTTCCAAAGTTTTGGTTTCTTTCTTTACAGTCTCTTTTTTGGCTTTTACTTCCGTGTCAGTTCGTTCTTGGGCAATTCCCGCCTGATCCGAAAGTGGCGTTGCCTGCTCGCTGACTATCTGCTCGCTGGAACTGCTATCAGTTGCAGCTGTTCCGCTCTGTTCCCGATCGTTCTGGTCGGTACGCGTGCAGGCCGAAAAGCTGGCGACACTCAGGACTGAGCAGGCCACGATTCCATAAACGTGGATTTTCTTCATACAAAATCTCCTAAAGGTTGTTTTTGGACAGATACCGGGAATTCGTTCAAGATTCGCGCCGCGATAACCTGGCGGTTTACAGATCGCGTTTGGCTGCGATCTTGCTCTCTGTACATAGAAATCAATCTCAGGAGAAAGCAGCCATGTCCGAACAATTCACTGGAAGTATGCAAGCCTTGACGTTCACCGCCCCGGGAAAAATCTCTTTGACAAAAAAGCCGATTCCTAAACCCGGCTACGGGGAAGCGCTCATTCGAATTACAACAACCACGATCTGCGGAACGGACGTGCACATTCTCAGAGGCGAGTATCCGGTGAAACCAGGACTCACTCTCGGTCATGAACCGGTCGGCACGATAGCGGCTATGGGGCCGGGAGTTTCAGGCTTCACAACTGGTCAGCGCGTGATCGCAGGAGCGATTACCCCTTGTGGTCAATGTCATTCGTGTTTGGGAGGGCATTCGTCCCAGTGCCGGGGAAAACCGATGGGCGGTTGGCGTTTTGGAAATACGATCGATGGCACCCAAGCCGAATACGCGCTCATTCCGGATGCGATGGCCAATCTCGCTCCGATTCCCGACCAACTTTCCGATGAAGAGGTTCTGATGTGCCCGGATATTATGAGCACGGGCTTCGGTGGGGCTGAAAACGGAAATATCCAGATCGGTGACACTGTGGTCGTTTTTGCCCAGGGACCGATTGGCCTCTGCGCCACCGCGGGCGCCAGGCTCAGAGGAGCAAGCAAAATCATCGTAGTGGATGCGGTAGAAAGTCGCTTGATCATGGCGCGCAATATTGGTGCTGATATTACGCTGAACATCAAGAACAGCAACCCCGTTGAAGAAATACTGAGGTTGACTGAAAACCGCGGTGCAGACGTGGCGATCGAGGCTCTTGGGTCGCAACAGACATTTGAGAGCTGCTTGCGCGTCCTGAAACCCGGAGGCACTCTTTCCAGTCTGGGGGTATATTCCAAACCACTTACAATTCCCCTCGATGCGTTCAACGCAGGCCTGGGTGAGCACAAAATTGTCACAACGCTCTGCCCCGGCGGGAGCGAACGGATGAGAAGATTGATGAGTATCGTGGCCTCCGGGAGGGTGAATTTCAAACCCCTCGTTACACATCGTTTCAAGTTGGGTCAGATTATTGATGCATATGAACTTTTTGCCAGTCAGCGCGATGGGGTTCTTAAAGTGGCAATCACTCCTTAGAGACGACTTGCGAAAGGCGCATAGAGTTTGCAGCGACTGGCAATATGAACGCCGCGCGCCGAGGTCCGGAGCTATTTTTCAACAGAGTCATATACTCTTTACTTTCCGTGGCTCTGCTGATTTCGGGACTTGCGAGTCTCGGATGGATTTTCGACATTCCAATGTTGAGGAGTTTTGGAACAGAATTCTTTCCTTTTGCGCCAGGAGGTATTCTTGCGACTTTCCTGATCAGCGGAGTCGTGCTGATTCGCGCTCTGGCCGGACCTCGACCGATGGCAATGCTATTTGGAAAAATAATTTTGCTCTTTCTCATCTTCTCGCTTGTCACGATCACACTGGCCACGCTGGGAGGAGTCAATCTCGATATCGAGCAGGTCCTCTACCCCCGGCAGACTGACGAGATAGGCGGATTGCTCATCGGCAGAATTGCCCCGCTCGCCGCAGTTTGTTTTCTCCTTCAGACCACCGCCCTTCTGCTTTTGTACTATTTCGAGGCAAACAGACGCGTTCGAAGCCTGGCGGCAAGCTTGGCGATGATCAGTACAGCCGGCAGCTCGGTTGCAATGCTTGGCTATTTCTACAAAACAGCAGTTGAACTGGGCGAGGTAAAAATCCCCATGTCACTGCCGATTTCCCTGGTTCTGACGCTTTTAGGGATCGCGGTCATGACCTCGGCTGGCCCGCACTGCTGGCCTTTTGACCGCCTGACGGGTTCTTCCGTTCGAGCCACCATCTTGCGCGCCCTGCTTCCGGTCTCGACCATGATCCCGATTTACGGGTGGCTGAATGCTGTGGTTCTGCGCGACAGTGTCAATCCTGCATTATCGGCCGCCTTTCTCACGATCCTGTTTGTCGGAATTCTGAGCACGGTGGCCAACCGGGTTGCCGAAACCATCGGTGGCAAGATCGATAGTGCCCAGACGGCCCGCAGGCAATCTGAAGAAAAGTTTCGAGTGATTTTCGATTCAAGCCCGAACGCACTCATTACCGTCGATAGCTTCCAGGGGAGCATTTCACTGGTCAACTCCCAGGTAGAAAATGTTTTTGGATACAAACCTGAAGAGCTGCTCGGGATGCAGATGGAGGTTCTAGTTCCCGAGCGCTTCCAGAAAATCCATCAACAGGATCGGAGGAACTACATGAAAGCCCCTTCTGCCCGCCCCATGGGTGCCGGTCGCCACTTGGTGGGTCGGCACAAAAACGGAAAGGAAATACCGCTTGAAATTGCCCTTACGCCGATCCGAGACCAGAGCCGGGCCGTCATTCTGGTGACGGTAACTGATATTTCGACGCGGACGAGACTCGAGCGGGAACGGGACGAAGCCCTCAAGGCACGAGAGGAACTGATAGGAGTGGTTTCACACGAAATAAGAAACCCACTCAGCGTCATAGCGACCGGATTTGAAATCATCCGCAGAGTTTTACCGCCGACTTATGAAAGCCGGGAAAAAGTGGAAAAGCAATTCGATCACATCAACGCGGCCGTACAAACCATGACCCGGATTACGGCTGACTTGCTGGATGTGACCCGGATAGAAGCCGGACTTCTCCGGATAGAACCCCGGTCCACGAACATTGTGCTCCTCATTGAGGATATTCTCATGCAGTTCAAAGCCCGGGCCGAGGCAAAGAAAATTCGGCTCGAAAGCCATCTCTCGCCGGAGGCAAAATCCATCAATTGCGACCGCGACCGGATTGTACAGGTCCTTGCAAATTTACTGGGGAACGCGATCAAGTTCACCACTGAAGGCGGGTTGATTGTCCTGGAAGTGCAATCAGGCAAGGAAAGCATCCATTTCCAGGTCAAGGACAATGGAATTGGAATACCGCCCGAAGAGGCAGAGCACGTTTTTGAGCGGTTCTGGCAAGCAAAGCACAAGCAATATGTCGGCTCGGGACTGGGTCTCTACATCGCCAGAAATATTATCCGGGCGCACGGGGGAGAAATCGGGGTGCGAAGCAAACCCGGCGAAGGCAGTACGTTTTATTTCGATCTGCCACTGGCGACCCGGGAGAAAACAGCCGCCTGAAAGAAATCTATCAGAACCTAACGGTTTGAATAAATTTCCGTGTATTCGAGAATCACGTAAGCGGCTTCCTCATCGCTCTGAAATTTCATATTCAGAAGCTTCTCGACTGCCACTTTCCCGTTGATAAAAAGATCAGTCGCAGCCTGGTCATCCAGAACATTCAGAGCATCCGGGCTGGCATTCAAAATCGCGATTTTATAATCATAGGTCGTTGCCTCCGAAAGCTCCGTCAAAGTCATCAATTCAAGAACAATGGTTGAGGCCAGAAGAAGGGAAGCATCGTCATCGTGGTGATGATGAGGAGGGGGGTTATGGGGCCTTGGAGCTGGGTGACGGTGGTTGCCGCGCCCGTGGGCAAACGCATTGCCCCCGGTGATGAGAATCGCCAGACCCATGATCATCAATACATTGAATATTTTCATTCGTTTTCCTCAGCTTTTTACGCTTACGCGTTTTAGCTTCCTTTCTTTGTGTTTCTGATTTCCATCATGAAAAACATTGTATTTGCAGAAATACTTTCGAATTCCTCAAATACGTTACTTCTACTGCTTTTGAGTTCACCCATGATTCCATTGGCGAGCTCCCGAATCGTATCGACCTTCACTTTGAATTCCGAAAGATCACGATAATCTCTTTGCTGGGGCACACCATACCCCTGGTGAGCGAAGAACCACGGCTGCAGTTCTGACCGAAGTTTCGCGAGCTTTGCGATCATCTGAGCTATATTGACCGTCTCGGCTTCGGGCTGCTCTTGCGAATATCTTTGCGCTTCATCCACAGCTTGCGATGCCTGAATCTTGAGCACCGCGTTTTGCCTTTCGCGTATCAGAAGTTCCAGCGTATAAAACCGAATCGCAATACTTGCGATTTCTTGTGAATCCGCGGCTTTCAGGCGGAGGTAAAGTTCACGACGATCGGCGGCACCGTACTCGCGGAGAAACCGATCCATCGAAAGCGCCGGATCAAACCCTCTGCGGGAGGAAATCCGACGGAACGCCTCTTCCGCCCTGGTTTTGAACGAGGGGAAAAAATACCGGCCATTCGCCTCGGGATCTGAAAACACGCTTTCATTGAGCAGCCCCGCCTTGCGGAATTTCTTATACATTCCGGTCGGAGTGGCCAGCCAAGCGCCCGGGACCTTGGCTTCGTTGTCACCCTCGGCCAGGACGCCGCCGAGAAAATGCAGGGACTCGGTCGCGCAATTGTTACCAAAAAAGTAATAACGGCCCTGATATTCCCAGTAGAGTTCGAGTGTTCTGCCGACGAATTGCTCAACCTGCGTCGGACTGAGCTTGAGTGGGACACTCTTCACCGGCCGGGACTCACTCATCGTGTACTCGCCGACAATTTCCGGCACGGAGTAAAGAAAAAGCTGGGACGGGAATTTCCCGGAGAGTCCACCCAGCTTGCTCGCGTTGAGCCCGGAAATACTTGCGCGGAAACTCACGACCAGATGACTGCCGATATCCTGCACACACTCCGGTCCCACCTGCGGACGGCTCGGCGCACACTGGATGATCCGGTACATGGCATGGCCCCACTTGCTTTCAAACGCACTTCCCTGATCGGCCAGCAAATAGTGGATTTCGTAGACGCGCGTCGGATCCAGCGACATGGGCTGAAGACTTGTGGCGAGCCTGACTTCCGTATTGAGCTTGCAAACAGGGGTGACCGAGTGCGCGCTGTAGCCGAAGTGTTTTCCGAAATATCTATATTGTTCGGGTCTTCGGCAGCGGTATTCCGGATCGAGGAGGAAGTACTCCGCGTTGACAGCGAAGTGTTCGGTCAAATTCCTGAACTCATAGGGATCCGGGCTGCGGCCATAGAATTGATTCTTGGATCTGGTATCGAGCAGACCCCGCTTCCAAGCGAGGAAATTTCGATAGTTTTTCTTGAAAGCGGAACCTTTCGCTTTCAAATAGAGGTGACTGATCTCGTGCACGGCCGTGGCGATAGCCAAACGGTAAAGGTCGCGGTGTCCACAGGAATACTTGCGGGCTTGCGCCGGGCCGCCGGAAATTTCCTTCAGGAAATTTCTATTGAGTACAATCGTGCGTTTCGCTCCCGGAGTAAACCGAGCCTGGGTCTTTCCCAGGACAGATGCTGCTGGTTTCTCCTGAGGCACCTCGCCCGGACAAGCCGGAGGAATGATTTCGGAGTAAGAATCCAGCTTGGCAAAGCGCAGGTAAACGTTGGGGCCGATGGCTTGGATGACCGGTTGAGGCAGCAAACCGGTAACCGCAGAGGCAAAATCATCCGCCAGTTTTTGCTTTGCCGGAGAAAGACCTTGCAGGGCTTCAATTGCGTACGCTTCAGGCAAGCTACTGCCTGTCGTCCATCCGGTGACGAGAACGAGGCCAACCAGGCCGATGAAGCGCAAATATGAGGGAACAATTCTCATGACTTGATGCGTTATAGCCGTGCATCCAAAACGTGTCAAATCTCATAATTCCCCATAAAATCAACAGAATGTACTATGCTATGGAATTATGTACCGAGTTTTCACCCCCATTCTGATTGGGCTTTCACTCATCTCCACCCCGGTATTTTCCAAAAACCTCCAGATTACCTCCTTTGCAGACGCGAAAAAAATCGCAGTACTGATCCACAAATCCCATCCGGTTACGATCTACTGCCCCTGCCGGTACTCCGGCCGGAAAGTAGACCTCGCCAGCTGTGGTTACAAACCCCGAAAAAATTTCGAACGGGCGCAGCGTCTCGAGTGGGAGCATGTTGTTCCGGCCGAAGCGTTTGGCCAATCATTCAAAGAATGGCGAGAAGGCGCGCCGGGATGTTTCAAAAAGAAAAAGGCATTCAGGGGCCGCAAGTGTGCCGGCAAGAACCCGGAATTTGCCCAAATGGAAGCCGATCTCTACAACTTATGGCCCTCCATCGGAGAGTTGAATGGACTGCGGTCCAATTTCTCGATGGCAGAATTAGGGACCGCGGTTTCTGAACAGGGAGGCAAAACTTTCGGGGGCTGTGGTGCAAAGATACTCGACAAAAAATTCGAACCTGAAGACGAATTCAAGGGGATCGTCGCACGCACCTACCTGTACATGGAGCAGGAGTACCCGGGGCGGGGAGTGGTCTCGAACAAGAACCGGAAACTTTTTGAAGCCTGGGATAAATTGCATCCCGTAGCCCAATGGGAATGTCAGCGCGCCAAGCTGATCGAAAAAGCGCAGGGCTCAACCAACCGCGTGCTGAGCGACCGCTGTCGCAAAGCCAAACTTTAACGCACTCCTTAACCAAATAGTGGCCCCGACCTATTGGCTCTTTTCAAAAACGTAATTGAAAGTCTGCTGACTATTGCAGCCTGCATCGCCCGCGGGCTTGGAGAGAATCAGATAGCTGATGCCTTTGGAAAACCGGAAAGTGACATCATCCGGACCATCATTCCAGGGATACAGATCAGAAGAAGAAGAGGTGGCACAGGAGATGTCTCCATCCACGAAACGAATCAAACCCGAGGCGGGATATGAAACTGTCTGCTGGGTATTGCAAACCACGGGCGGAAAAGTCGCCAGACTGACACGCGCAACTGACGATGAATCACGAATGGACAGACGGAGGGCAGGACCTCCGCTCGGCGCTGAATAGATCGTGGCACCGCACCCGGAACTCACAAGATCCCAGATCTCCACGTTGGACGATCCGGAATCCGGGGTAGTAATTGAGTTCCCCATGCACGAGGTGAGCGCAATCAAAGCCAATGTGAAAATGAACTGAAATATTTTCATAACCGGTTTTGCCCGCCTCCCCTCATCTGAGTACAAACGTCATCTGTCCGTTATCTTCGCCCATGATGATGAGCTTTTCGTCAAAACTGACTGAAACAGCCTTGGACTGACCATTCACCGGAACGTAAATTCCCGCAACCGTGTAGTAGGCAAACCCAGGTCCGAAGAGCGTGGGCCAGGGTCCCTTGTGGGGAAAGATCGCCTGAGATGGATCGAGATAGAGAGTCAAAAGGGAATCGTTGGTCGTGCGAGTGCTGGAAACCTGAATCTGTCCAACCAGAGTCTCCTTCATTGAAGGCCCACGTGCGAAGACGAGGTAGTTCTTGGAGTCCAGCCTGTTCAAACGTACACAGGTCGCCTCTTTCGGCAAACCGAACCATTTGATTGGATACGCACCGAGTTTGCACTGTTCCCGATTACGAGACAGCACGAAAAAATCAGTGAACTCGTTGGGGCGATTGAGATCGAAACCGGGCATCTGTTTCAAAAGATCAATGGCAGCTTTGCGCAAAATGTACTCGGGAAATTGCTCGGCCATCATGAATCGTGAGGTATCCAGAAAGTGATCCGCCCCCACATGAGGCACACCCAGCACGTGACCGAATTCATGCGAAATCACGTAATACAAAAGCGCATCATACTGCCAGGCGGCCTCGACCGTATCGGCCCCGCCATCATAACGGTGTGCACCAAGATCAGAAGCAATGTAGATGAAGCCTTTTCCCCTGAGTTGAACTTCGTCGTAATCGGTTCGGACAGCCAGTCCAAGAATGCTTTCGGCGCCTTGCTCAACAATATACGCCTGTTGTCTGGAGTCCAGAGATCCCCAACCCAGCTGAAATTTCAGATCTGGATTTTCAGCACAGGGGACTTGGATGAATTCCTGGGAGGCGACCTGAAATTCAGAGAAAAGTTCAGCGTCGTAGTATTTTTGAAATTCGCGTTTCCAGTTCACGATCGAAGCCGTGATCAGAGATTCAACGTGTGCTGGATCAGCGGAGACCGAGAGCGGATCCACCGCAACGCAGTAACGAACAATTTTCGTATTTCCGACGAACCACGGATTTTTTTCGTTTCTGTAGATTTCTCCGCCAGACGAAATCCACCCACCCCGGGCCAAAGCACTTTGACTGCTCAGCAAAACCGCGACGATCACTCCTGCAACACAGATCAGATTTCTCATCTTACCCCCCCGAATATCCGAATTGACGCAGCTAATCAACGCTTATGTCCGTTTTGCCCGAGCAGTACCGGGTTGTCAGATCACCCCCAGCCGCAGGTGCCTGAATTGATGACGAATAATATTCTCTGCAGATTTGAAGCTCTGCGGGCCCCGCCCCAAAACTGGCGAGATCCTGGGTCGTGAATATGACCACCCCTGAAGCGCCATTCGCGTGTGAAGCATAAGCACTTCTTCGGCTAATCCCAGAGGAAGTTTCTCTACTCAGTTGGGCATAGACCGATTCATGGGACTGAATCTTGTCTTTCAGAACCCAGCTCACAGCAAATGGGGAAAGGGTGTTCGCCACCTTTTTCTGTGAGTCGGCCAAGGCAATCGCGTTCGGAAACCGGAAGGTATTTTGAAAAGTTTGTGGAGAGCTCCCGCAAGCAGCTCCTTCGCATTTTGCGCTAACAAAGACAAAATGATGATCTTTGGTCAGCTCTGAAAGCGGCGCCGGCCGAAGCTGCGCTATATAAGAAACATCATTGAATATCGAGGTCTCAATCGAGAGAGGACGGTCATCCACTTCAACCTCACTCCCCCCCTCCAGAATCACGTAAGTTCCAAAACCATCGCCGACCATGAAAGTCGCGGAGTAATTCAGCTCCTGTGTCGCGCCATCATAAACAGCTTTGTAGCTCGTACGAATCGCAGAAGTATCCACCTTGGAGGACCCGACGACCGCGCAGCCGGTGAGTATAAAGACCTGTAAACCGATTCCGATCATTCCGATTACTTTGTTCAACATGCCCCGATCCTTTCAATAACTTGGTTAACTCAGTTACTCAGTTATCGACCACCACTCACAGTTTTTGTATAATTGAAGTCTATAAAACAGTGCTTATAGTTATGCTTATGGTATAATAGATAAACAAAAGATAAGGGTTCGATTTCATGAACATTTTTGAACTTGAAGACTATCGCGAAATCATCCGAACCCGGGTCAGGGTACTTTCGGCAACCCGGAAGCATTACTCCCTCAAAATGCTCGCAGCTAAAATTCCGATCCAATACACGTACTTCTCAAAAGCGCTCAATGATCCTAAAACGCATCTCAACGAAGACCATCTCTTCACGGTCTCGCGGTTACTGGAATTCCTGCCGGAGGAAGCGGATTATCTTTTCCTCCTGAGATCACTAGCGACCTCCCAGGACCCCCTTCGGCAAAAACACCTGCGCGCCAAGATCGACCGTATTCAGAAAGCTAAAAAATTAAGCGCGGATGTTCAGACGTTTCAGAGCAGTCGGCTGAATCTGGAGATGGCTTACCTTTTTGATCCATTCTGTCCAATTGTGCACGCCTCGCTGCACATCACTGAATTTCGCGATCACCCGCGGCGCCTCTGCGCGATTCTCGGAATCACTCCCGCGCGACTGAAAGAAATTCTGCGCAAACTCAGTGATCTTGCCTTCATCGAACTGGCCGAGGATCGCGAAAGAGTAAATCAGGTATTAATGGGTCAGATTCATTACAGCGCTGATCATCCGCTCATGCGAGCCAACCAGACGATCCTGCGACAGCTCAGCGCCGCGCGCGTGCACATGGCTCCCGACGAGGAGAAGCACTCATTCATGGTTACGTTCTCAGCGGATTCAGCCACCTTTGCCGGTATAAAAGCCCGGTATCAGGATTTCATCAAAGATGTTGAAAAGCTCGCGGGCAATGCCTCCAATCACCACACCTATCAGCTGAATTTCGATCTTTTCAAGTGGCTCTGAGGCGAAGTTACTGGAATAATGCTATCATGCTAATAACCAAACAAATCGTTGGCTGCATTTTGATCATTTCTCTGGGCGCTCTGATGACTAGCTGCGGCAATCAGCTCACTTGCGCAATTCAGGGCGACAACATCAAAGGTCATGTTAATTTCACGGGAGCAGTCCCCGCTCAGGCCGGCAAAACTATCGTGATTCAATATTCAAAAGATAACTTCTCCTCGGTGGCACACGCATCAACGGTTTCAAACCTTCAAGGTCTCATATCCGTTCCCTACAGCTTCTGCGTGGACAATGAGGTGGACGCTGTATTTCGCGCCATTCAGGATGATAATGGAAATGGCTCCTGGGAAAGTGGGGAAGGCTCGGGCCGCGCCGACACTACTTCGGATGGAAACGCGCCTTACAAAGTTTACAATTTACCGGTAGCCCAACCCTCGGCAACACCGCCGGTCCCCTGGAAAGTGGAATCCGGAGTGGATATCGCGATCGACTCCACCACCGCACAATAAGAGGAGATCCGGCCAAAATGAAAAATTTTCTCATTCCACTTTTGATTTTTTCCGCGATCGGTTCATCCGTTTCTGCTCATGCGGCTTCTGGCCTTGGCGCCCATGCCGGCTTTGACCTGGGCATTTGGAGAGCCCGGTATACACAGGAAGGGCCCTCTCAAACGGTTTCGATCGGCTCGGATTTGGCTCCGGCATTCAAGCTCAACGCGGGTCTGTCGTTCGGATCTGTCTTCGTGGATTATACTCCGGAGATTTATCTGGCCTATTTCGGTGATTCCAGACTCGAAATCGATGGTGAGGCGAACGACACGGACTATTTTGCGCTCTTAGCTGGGAATATCGGAGTCAGGTTTCCTCTCCTTCATCTCAATCCCTATATTGGAGGCGGAATAGGTAACTTCGGATTCTCGTTTGGCACCAAAGCCGATCCCTCAGGACCCTTTATCCGGGCCGGCGTCACCTTTGATCTTATTTCGACGAGACTTTTTTCTTTTGGCCCCAGAGTCGAGTATCAGCGTTTGTTTCTAAAGAACGATGAAGCCGGGGCGCTTCCCTCCGGCTATTCCGCTCATGCAGATGTCTTCTTCATCGGAGTAGGGATCCGGGCCGGAAACTGATCGGTTTCGCTGTCTTTATGTGGCGCAGCGACTGTGTTATGCCTCATCCATGATGTTTCGCCGTCATCTCATCGCCTCTGCCGCGATCCATACATTAGGCTTTTTTGCCCTCATCTGGATCATGAATGGCGCATCTGTTCTCCAGCCAAAGCGTGCTTTTGAAGTCGTTCTGAGCGAAAACGGTTCGTCGGCTGCCGCAGTTTCAAATCAGCATTCGCGCCGCGGACACCCTCGCGAGTCAAAGCAGAATTCAAAACCTGACCTGAGGCCTGCCTTTGTCAAAGATGGCATTTTTACAAACATTTCAGACCCAAAATCCAAAACCAGCCTCACGAGCAGGAATGGCGACTCCCTTCCAGAGGGTTTTGGCAAAGAAATGCTCCTGACCGAAAGCAAAGTGACTCAGGTCTTTGATCTCCTCGCCTTCCGGGTAAACAAATTCCTGAATTATCCCGCCATCCTGGCTGAAAACGGAATTGAAGGCACCTCCACCCTTGAAATTTTCTTTAATCATCTGGGCGAAATCGATGAAGCCAGGAGCAAGTGCTTCGGAAGTCATCGAGTTGTGCGCGGCATGCTGACTCAAGCTACGAGAAAAGGACTCGTCGAGTGGTTTTCCACCGATGCGAACAGGCTCAGCAAGGAGCAATTCAAAAATCAGCATTTTCGTGCTGATTTTGAAGTGTCCAACTTTCTCGCTGAAAAGTCGGTTGTCACGAAAGCAGCCCCAGGCTCGTATGAATTCACCCGACGACGCTTTGCCAATCATTGCTTGAGCCACGGCGGTCTGGATCTGGTTTGTGCGACGGTGAAACTAAGCGGGGCGATAAAGAACCTGACGAGTGGTGCCTATAAAGGCCGCTTTTACGCCTTAACAGATCATCTCGAGCATTACGATTCCGTGGGACTGGCCGGGATCAACGTCCAGGTCCGCTCCATCCGTAACTGATCGGAACAGGGGATCTTTCCTGGTGAACATTATTCGAAAATCAAAAAGCTCTACCGCATATAGACCGGGAGCCGAACTCCTACTTCGCAGCTTCGTGTTCAGCGGCCGCGAGGAACTCCGCCTTGTAGGCTTCAAAACTCATTTTGGAATGATGGTATTTGTTTCCCGGGTATTCAGCCATTTCGTAAAGAACAAAGCCTGGCTTTTTTAATGCCAGCAAACGCATGGTAGGCGCGTCGTTGATCCATACAAGGTTTGTAGGATTAATATCGGGATAGAATGTACCGAGCAAATTCCCACTCAGGATATCCAGCGGATTGAAATTTTTGCGTGTCTGCGAGGAAACTGCTTGGGTGAACCCATAGATATTTCTTAAACTCTCTTCCATTTCGGGCGGAAGATTGCGGGCATGGGTAAGAAAGATCTCACGCAAAGTCATGCCCTTGATCTCCGGCTTCAGAATGAGAATTCCCTGGGTGGTTTCAAGTTTAGCAACGATGGGCGCAACCGGGATCTTTCTGTTTTCCCAATGAGCGTTCCGTGGAAATGCGGCGTCGGTTTGAATCCGGTCCAGATTATTGAAAACTGTCTGATACTGCTCAATCTCCAGGCCCTGCATGATTGCCGAATGCGGAAAGGTCAGCTGTCCATCTGAGAACCTGACCGTGTGCGGAAGCTTCACAACCAGCTTCTCCACATCGTTGGCCAAAGCCGCAATTTCCGGCACTTCACTTTTCAGCTGCTCCAGCCGATACACGCTTCCACCGAAACCACTTCCCAGGCGCTTACCAAGGACGAGCTCAAAGTTTTTCGCATCCTTCGGATTATCAGTCTTCAGAACAAATTGGACTGACCTGTTTTCCAGAGATGCAGAAAGCTCATCTGTAAAAAATGAGCGCAGCTTCAAGGCGGCACAAAATGGATTAAGCTCCTGGGCAAACCCGGGGGTCGCCATAAGAAGACCGAAAAGCAGGAGTTTGGCATTCCACTTCATGCATAACTGATCGGAACAATGAGAATTTTTATTGAATTCGAGGCAGCCCCCCGATCGATCAATAAAAAGATCTTCCACGAAATAACGCATTGTGTTATTAAAATCCAAAACCAACCTTGGGAAAGGACCCTTTATTTTATGATGACAAAAATTTTGACGGCTGTTTTGGGAACACTGGTCATTTCGCATGCCGCTATTGCAATCCCACGGGTGGAGTCGCGAATAAGCGAAATACCAGTATATAATTCGCAGGCGCGAGCCATCACTATTGGAAACTTGTGCGCGATTCTTAAACAGGGAACGGTCGATCTCGGAAAGAAAGCCCGCGCAAGCTGCCAGAATGCGGGAGGAGGAGTCATTCAGGTGAATTTTTCGAGCGGCAGCCTGAAAGCAGCCATCCTGGGCAACGCCACTGACAAAATGGTCGTCGAATACCGTGGATCAGACGAAATCCATTCCTACCTGAACAATTTAGGACAATCGCTTCAAATGAATTTCGAGTTCGTGAATACCGGTACTTCTCCTGCCCCGGGTGGTGGCGGCATCGAACACGGTTACTACCGGGGAGATGTCTATGTTGCAAATTCAGATGGTCGTTTTCGTTTCGGATATTTCTTCAATCAGAAGCAGTAGAGATAGCAGCCTCCAACATGGCCGCGGCGCTCGCGTACACGACCGGTACGCGAGCGGCTGGTAAATTGCAATTCCTGCAACTATCTCTATAATTGGGAAATGCTTAATTACCGCTTTCGGGTAGATCTATTCATCGCGGCACTGCTGCTGCCTATTGCTGCTTTCGCAGAAACTCCGATGGGCCCTTCTCTCGTGATCGGAGTTCCGCATCCCATCAATCTTGCCTTTGATTCCAGGAGTGCGCCGGATTTCAGCTGGGGAGCCGCGCTGGGATCGTTTGTCATTCCGCCAAGGAATTACATTACGGCTGGAATTGGCAATTTGGATTTTCGCGCACGTTGGCATCCCTATTCAGGTTCCTTCTTTTTGGGTGGGATTTTTGGATTCCAGTCGATTTTCGGTAAGGCGTCAAAAACAATTGCCGTCTCTCCAGAGCTCGGAATTCCCACAACGATTGACCTCACCGTAGCGAGTGCCTATTTAACTCCTCATTTGGGGTGGATATGGACTTTTAGCAGCGGCTTTACTTTCGGTTTTGAGGCGGGGCTGCAGATCCCCTTTTCTGCCAGGAGCACATTAAACGTGAACATTTCCGATCCTGAGTTGAATTCATACCTGAGCGTTTTGAAATTAACGCCTGCCTACATTCAGCTCCAGAGCGAGATCGAAAATGGAGCTAACAAAATCGGGTTGTTAAAATTTCCGTATTCCATCTTCCGCTTTGGATGGATGTTCTGACTTAGCTTGGGACGTGGCGATTCCGTTCCGTGATGGACTTTCATTCGTACAGAAATCCGTGGGTCCTGAACATTGGCTACTTTCCCGCCGAGGGTTACTCGCAAGCGGCTAGTGGCTCTCCCCGGGGAGAGTCACTGATTCGGGAAATACTTTTTCACAGAGGCTGCGATTTTTTCGGATGATTGGGCGGTGACGTTGGTTTGACCTCGGTGAAGATCCAGGCAGACCTGGCGGGCGAAGCCATTGAAGAACTCACGACTGCGATAAAATAACAGCCCATCCTGGGAGGGCAGCTCCTCTTTTAAAACTCTTTCGGCCGACTGATAAGCGTATTTCGACGATTTGTCGCAATACACCTGGGCTGAGCTGGCGTTTCGTCCGTAAATCCTCGTACCGAGGCTTTCGGCATCCGTCACAAACGCGAGCATCACCGATTCGAGCTGATCGCGGGTTTGCTTTTTAAGTCGGGTCCAACCCGGCCCGTCTGCGCGATAGCCGCGAAGGCGATCCAGGGTGGGTTTTTGTGCCTGCGTGCGGAATTTCAAAGTCTGAATCAGCGGGTCTTGGAGCGCGGCGGTGGCCGCGACAGCGCCCTGCATGCAGGTAGTGGCCCCATCCAGTCCTTGATCGGTGAGCACAAACTGCGAATCAAATTGGTCGATCAGTTCCTTTCCGCAGCTCTTGAGCACTAGTTGGACGAGCGCAGAGGTGGCCGCCGGATCCGCCAATGATTGATCCGCTGCTCGGGTTGTCCTGTCCAGTACCTGGCGGGAATTGGTCCGGGACGGGTTGCAGGCTTCGGCGGATGTGTATTCCAGTCCGTCGAAGACGGTTTCTTTGATGAACTCGTATTTTTCAGGGCTTTTTGCTTTCAAAACGTGTGGGTTATAACGATAGCCGACGACGGCTTCGGCGAAGTCTTCGGCCGGATTGGTTTGCCCATACATGGATATAACTGCCGATGGTCTTCCGAGTTCGATCTGTTTTCTCTCTTTGCCGTTTTTGATCGTGGTGCGTTCTTTCCAGTCACTCAGTCTCAACCATTCGGAAGAGTACTCGAGTTTATAATGCATCGAGATCACGTGTCCCATTTCGTGAACTATTGTGGACTGCCGATACTCCTGATCGAGGGTATCCCAGGAGTCGAAGGCCGTGATCATCGCATTGGCGACGTTTTTGCTGTTGAGTCCGCGTTTGTAGTGACTGAGTTGACGGTCACTTTCCAATGGAAGAATCGAGGCGGGATAATCACTCAGTCCAATCAAGACATCATCGATTTCGCGCGGGCTCCACTGGTCGGAATCTGCGTTGGCATAAGCCGAGCCGTTGAAGCCGTACCGGCCCAGCATGAACAAGAGCCTTGGGCCGAGCTTGGCACCGAAGATCTTCGGGTCTTTTACGACGCACATCACGGTTTTGCAGTCAGAGCTGAAGGTTTTCTGGTTGGCTCCGACATCTTCGTTTGCAAAAATGGGTGGCTTGAAACGCAGAAGCTTTTCCAATAAATCGAGCAGATGGACGCTGTCCTCGAGCTGCAGGCCGAAAAGATCTTTCCTGATTTTACTGTCGTGAACGGGCGTGAAGTCTTCAATGCCTTTCTGGATTTCGGCATCGCTGAACGGCTTGCTTCTCCGGCAGGGCGCGTTTCGGATCTGCTTGACGTTTGCGGACCACCAGGTGAGTTCCTCTTTAACCGGCTCAACCAAAGCACTGACTTTGGCTTCCGAAATTGGTGCGCCGGATTCGACTAGGCATTCCATGACGTCGTCACCGGCAAACACTGTGCTCCAAGGCGTGTTCCAAGACGCAAGCAGGAAAGCTAAAGAGAGCAGAGCGCTTTTGGAAAGAATGCGCGTCCTCATCACGGCATCCTTTTTCCCGGTTTCCAGGACAGAACGGCATTGAGCGTCGGATCGTCGGAAACCGCGAACTGAAGCGACAGCCCCTTTTCGTCGATCTGAATGTCGAAAGTTCGGCCCGCCTCGTGCTCGGTGGCATCCTTGCGCATTTTCTCATGAGCCGTTTTTAAGGAGGACTTCGGAATCAGGGGCTTGAACGCGCTCAGCGGAAATTTCTTTTCAGCGGGGCCTGAGGGGAGAGTGTAGTAAAAATAACGGACCGTGTTCTTGGAATCGTAGCCGATCGCAAGATCGTTGCTTTGCGTTCCAGTTTTTGAGATCGCGTAAAATTGTTCGGTCGCCGTACTGTCGCTGAGAGGTTTTCCGAGGAGCTTTTCCACCTGCGCCCGGGAGGTTCCGCCCGGGTGGATCTGCTGGACTGGCGCGGGGAGTGCCTTTTGGACGAGCGATTCGAGGCGCGCCTCTTTTGGCGTCTGGGTGGAGGCGTTGGGAAGGGCGGTGGACGTCGCTGCGATGGTTGTCGTGGCCAGTATCAATGCGAAGAAGAGAGCGCGGATCATTTCATGACTTATCGGAAATCTGAATTTATTAGTTATGCGGTTCACTGTTCTTTCCATCTTGACGGTCAAAGGCTCATGAAAACGCCATCTCCTGGTCAGTTTCCTGTCAATTAAATGGCGCCTTTAGGATTTTTCTCAGAACAGCCGATCCATCAGACAAAGTACCATTTATCCGTACCCGAACGCTGACCTCCGCTGAAAAGGTGCTGGCGTTTAGGATTTGATTGATTACGGATCGACGGACCAAAGATATAGCTCATATTAGCCGGGTAGGGTATGAGAGTTTGGAGCC
>MEPO01000013.1 GCA_001769805.1 Bdellovibrionales bacterium GWA1_52_35 | reverse complement strand
TTCGCTGCACTACCCAGAATCCACAACCCCCGAAAATCGCAACCCAAATCTGTCCCACTTAAGGTCGTCAACTGAAAGGCCGGGAACCTACGGAGATATTTGTAGCGATTTTCCGAGAATGCTCCGGGTTTCAGATTTTTTACCCGCGGCTGGCTGAGTAAATAATCGGTCGGGTGATAACCCAGGATCCAGGGCGCTTCTTCCTGGGCGATTTCATCCATTTTCTGAATGAGAGTTGCGCGGGCTGGTCCAGCATCCATCACAGCCATTTGCTCGTAGAGCTGATTGAATTTCGGGTGGTTGAAATTGGAGTCATTGGACCCCGGTGAGCGGTTCGGGCCATAGAGCAATTGTAAGATGTTTTCGGCATCAGGATAATCAAGCGCCCAGGCATTGCTCGCCAGTTGCAGTTTTCCCTGGTGTTGCTTTTCCATGTAATCCGGAAAT
This sequence comes from Bdellovibrionales bacterium GWA1_52_35, assembly GCA_001769805.1. Taxonomy (GTDB): domain Bacteria; phylum Bdellovibrionota; class UBA1018; order UBA1018; family UBA1018; genus GWA1-52-35. The sequence goes on along the minus strand of MEPO01000013.1, from coordinate 148,090 downwards.
GTGTTGTAAATGACTTCAATCTTCACGCCGAGAGCGGCAAATTGCGAAGTGAGAAACTTACCGAGCTGATGAGAGCGGCTGTCGGCTCCGCGCATGTCGAGACGAAGAGGGGGGAGCCCGCGTCCTTCTGGATACCCTGCCCTGGCCAGGAGGGCTTTCGCACGTTTCAAATCATAATCGAACTTGAGTGCGGTACTCGCCGGCCGATCGGCAATTCCCGGCAGTATCAGGCCGGTCATTTTTGCGGCAGTGTTATTTGTGGAAAGAGCAATCCATTCGTCGCGATTGACCGCGCGCGAGAGAGCTTGCCTCAGGGTTTTGTTCCGGAGAACCGGGTCCAGCGTATTGAAGGAAAGATAGGTGAAACGGTTTCCGGTCGCTAACGCAAGCCGGATCTGCTTTTTAAGTAGCGCTGGGGCAAGACCGTTGCTGGTAATCGCCTGCGGAAGATGGTCTTTGGACAGCGGGAGCAAATCCAGTTCCCCTTGTGTAAAGCTCGCCCAAGCGGGCTGGGGCTCCTTGATGATTTTCAAAGTGACACCATCCAGGAAGGGCAGGAGCTTGCCGGCATCGACCAGAAATCCTTGCTGTTCAAGAAATTCTGAACTTTTCGTTGGATAAAACTCAGAATGAAACCCTGGATTCCGGAGGAGCTGCAAACTCTGGTCGCGATCCCATTTTTTCAAAAGAAAAGCTCCGGTACCGACGGGATGCTCGGAGATGCTTCCGTTCTCGTCTCCATAGGCAGTGACGGCCTCATGGGGAACGGGTGCGGTAAGTGTCATTGCCAGCGCATAAAGAAGCTGAGGAAAGGGCTTCACCAGCGTCAACTGGAGCGTGAAGTCGTCCAGCGCGCGGACACCCCTGACCGGTCTTGCAAAGGCGTTCACCCGGGCTTTGGAAGAAGCTGCCGCCATCCGTGCACGAAACACATCAAATTCAGCAAGTTTGCTGTCGAAGAGCCACCAGCCCGGGGACTCGAGGGAGGGATCCGCCAGTCGTTTGAAAGCGTAAACAAAATCCTGGGCTTTCAATGTCCTTCCCTTGCCCTGGGTTTCCTTGAAGCAGGGGTCGTCCTGAAAGCGGATATCTTTGCGCAGGGGAATTCTGATCGTGAGCCGGTCTTTCGAAAACCTGGGCATGTCTGCCGCAAGCAGGGGGATCAGACGATAGCCGTCGGCCAGGTAGTCGTACTGGTAGAGCGTCTCCAGGATATTGGGGAGAACTTTCAGGCTGTTGCTATCATATGCAATCGCCGGGTCCAGTGATCTGGGATCCGCCGAGAGCGAGTCGTGAAGAATGGCAGCTTTTTCCTTTGGTATTTTCCCTGAACAGCCCGGAAGCACAAACGCCAAGGTGATCAGTACGGGGATCATAAGAGGTGCGGCGAATGAACGGCTTGGTGCCACGGCTCAATTACCCAGCTTTGCTGCCACGACTTTGGCAGCAAGTTTCAGCGAATCAGGTAATCCGGTCGGCTTGGTGCCACCCGCCTGAGCCATATCCGCTTTGCCGCCGCCGCGACCTTCAATCAGAGGTGCGAGCTCTTTCAGAATATCGTTTGAGTTGAGAGTCTTCGGAGCCTGGGGTCCTACTGCAACAATCAGAGACGCCTTGTCTGAGGCCGGATCTTTCATGCCTAGGACCATGACAGCGTCGGGCGCCTTCTGTTTGACCCGCTCGCAGAGGTCACGCAGCCGCTTCACCCCTTGGGTATCCGGAGCGCAGAGATAGGTCACCAACCGGGTGCCTTGGATGACCTCGGCTTTGGCAAGCATTTCGTCGACTTCACCGCTTGCGCTCTTTGCCTGGAACTGCTCGATCTCCTTCCTGAGTTCGCGTTCGGTCAGGGTCATCTTGTCCAGCTTGCCGAGGATCTCGTCACTGGATGAGGCCTTGAGCCGGTCACGGATAATTTTGACCTCGAGATCGCGTTTGCGCAGGTACTCAAAAGCCCCTTTGGAAGTATAAGCAATAATACGGCGGACTCCGGCCGCAATTCCGCTTTCGTTCGCGATTTTGAAGAGGTGAATGTCACTGGAATGATCGACGTGCGTCCCGCCGCAAAGTTCCGTGGAGAAGCCGCCCACTTTGATCACGCGAACCGTGTCGCCGTATTTTTCACCGAAGAAGGCGATGGCGCCCGACGCGATTGCCTCTTCTTTGTTCATTTCCTTCTTCAGGACGGCTTCGCCACCCCAGACTCGCTCGTTCACCAGGTTCTCCACTCGCGTGAGCTCCTGCTCAGTCATGGCCTGGAAATGGCTGAAATCGAAACGAAGCAGTTCGGGGCCGACGAGGGATCCGGATTGCTTCACGTGCTTGCCAAGAACTTCGCGCAGGGCCCAGTGGAGGATATGGGTTGCGGTGTGATTGCGTGCCGTGAGCGCCCGGATTTCGGCATCAGTCTGTTGAGTATAATGCGTGCCGACCTTCAGAGTGCCTTTGACCGGCCGGACATGAGCGACGATGAGTTCCGGTACGGGGCGCTGAACATCGATGACTTCGCCGAGGAATTCATCTTTGTTCATTCCGTTGATTCCAAAGACCCGTCCCCGGTCGCCGAGTTGACCACCGCTTTCGCCATAGAATGGGGTGGTGGCGAAAACCACTTCGATGATCGGGCTGGTCTCAGGACTGTTTGTTGCTGCTGCAAATGCGGGCGTCGCAAAGCTCTGAACCTCCGTCATCTCATTTTTGTCGGCAGCGCCGGTCGCGAGAATTTTCAGGCACTCGCCTTGGTCCTGGCCTTTTTCATATCCGGTGAATTTGGGCAGCTTGCCTGCGGCTTTGAGATCGGTTGCAAGCTTCAGGTAAATCGAGTTGATGGCTTCATCACCGGAACCCTTCCAGTTCTTGCGCGCCATTTCACGCTGCCGGTCCATCGCTTTTTCGAAGCCGGGTTCGTCAACGGCGATGCCCTTTTCCGCGCAGATCACGCGAGTGAGATCGAGTGGAAAGCCGAAGGTGTCGTAAAGTTTGAAAGCCACTTCGCCAGGAAGCGTTTTGGCGCCCGCGAGCTTTCCCGTTTCTTCGTCAAGAAGGGTGAGGCCGCGCTCAAGCGTTCTGAAAAACTGTTCTTCCTCAGCGAAAACCGCTTTCTCAATGAAGGCGCGTTTTTCGACCATGTCTGGATAGGCGTCCTGCATCTGTTCGATGACAAAGCCGGTAGCTTTATGCAAGAAGGGGCCGGTGAAGCCGAGTTTCTTGCCGTGGCGGATGGCGCGTCGGATGATCCGGCGCAGGACATAACCGCGACCTTCATTGGATGGCATAACCCCGTCACCGATGAGGAATGCGGTGGCGCGCGAGTGATCCGCGACCACGCGGAACGAAACGGCCGTTTCGGCCTTGCGGTCATAGGGCTGCCCCGCGAGTTCGGCAGTCTTGGAAATGATATGGAGGAAGGCATCGGTATCGTAATTCGTCTCGACCTCCTGAAGGATCGAGGCGATACGTTCGAGGCCCGCGCCGGTATCGACGGAAGGCCTGGGAAGCGGAGTCAAAGTGCCGCTGGAGTCCCGGTTGAACTGCATGAAAACGAGATTCCAGAATTCCATGTACCGGTCGCAATCGCAGCCCATCGCGCATGTGGTTTTGCCACAGCTGTACTGGGCGCCGCGGTCTATGAAAATTTCACTGCAGGGGCCGCAGGGACCGGTATCTCCCATGGACCAGAAATTATCTTTTTCGCCGAAACGATAAATGCGATCCTTGGGGACGCCTTCTTGCTGATGCCAGATATCGGCAGCCTCGTCGTCGTTTTCAAAGACGGTCACATAGAGTCTGTCTTTAGGTAATTTCAGTTCTTGGGTGACGAATTCCCAGGCAAAGCGGATTGCGTCTTTTTTGAAATAATCCCCGAAAGAAAAGTTCCCCAGCATTTCAAAAAACGTGTGGTGGCGGGCGGTGAAGCCGACGTTTTCCAGGTCATTGTGCTTGCCGCCGGCACGCACGCATTTCTGTGAAGTCGTGGCGCGTTTATAGGGGCGCGGATCTTTTCCCAGAAAAACATCTTTGAATTGGACCATCCCGGCGTTAGTAAAAAGCAGAGTGGGATCATTTTGAGGGACGAGCGAAGAACTCTCGACGATCGTGTGACCGTTTTTTTCAAAGTACTTGAGAAATCTGGAACGAATCTCGGCGGCTTTCATCTTAATCTCCTGAAAAAACAGGTATAACTCGATTCTTAAAGGGGTGGCAATGTCAGTTTTCATTTCAGGTGCTTCTAGTGGAATTGGAGAGGCTTGCGCCCGAAACTTTGCGGCAAATGGAAAGGACCTTGTCCTTGTCGCCAGGCGTAAGGATCGCCTTGAGAAGCTCTCGACGGAGCTTCGCGAAAGACATGGTATCCACGTCCATACGTTTGAACTCGACGTCCGCAGCCGCAAGGCGGTGGAAGGCTTTATTGCCGGTAATCAAGCTGTGCTGAACACGATAGAGGTTCTGGTTAATAATGCGGGGCTTGCGGCCGGTTTGAGCCCGATTCAGACCGGGAATATCGATGATTGGGAGCGAATGATCGACACCAATGTCAAAGGCTTGCTCTATGTCTCGCGCGGGCTGCTTCCTTTGATGATCAAACGCGCTGCGGAGGGCGTCAGTTGCCATGTGGTGAATATCGGTTCGGTTGCCGGGTACTGGGTTTATCCGAACGGGAATGTTTATTGCGCGACGAAGTTCGCGGTCAAAGCACTGTCCGAGGGAATGCGGGTGGATCTGCACGGGACCGGTATCCGGGTGACGGAGATCGCGCCGGGAATGGCTGAAACGGAATTCAGCCTTGTTCGGCTGGGGGATGCTGAAAAAGCCAAAGCCGTCTATACGGGAATGACGCCGCTCTCGGCGCAGGACGTTGCCGAGACGGTGCTTTGGTGTGTGCAGCGTCCGAAGCACGTCAATATTCAGGAGCTGGTGGTCTTCCCAACCCAGCAATCGTCCGTCAGTCTGGTTGCGCGCCAGTAGTTACTTGGGTTGCGGGCTCCGGGCTTTCATGTTTGAATGATTTATCATGATATTCCGAATTCAGGCCTGCTTTGCCATCATTATGTTGAGTTTCTGCTTCGCTTCCTGCAGTTCTGCCCTGAAGCGGAGTTGTGAGGCTACCAACTGGTTTGAATACGGTGAGTTGGTGGCAAAGCGCGGACAACGGACCAGCACGGATAGTTTTGTTTCCCAATGTGAAAAGGAAGAAGTGCAGATCGATCATTCGGCGCTCAGTCAGGGATTCCAGAAGGGGCTCAGTGAATACTGCACGCCTGAGTTCGCATACCAGCTGGGAAGACGCGGTGATCCCCTTTCTCAGGACATGTGCTCTGGGGGGCAGGAGCGGCTGATGAAGCCCAAACATGCCGAGGGAATCGTCGAGTACTGTCAGCCCTCGAACGGCTCGGCTGCGGGCGCGACCGGGAAAAAATACAACCAGATCTGCCCGAAGACGCTGGAAGCCGCTTTCATCCCAGAATTTAACAAGGGCCGCAAAAAATTCCTCGCTGGAGTGATGATCCAGAGGCAGGGCGAGGCCGATGACCTCGAACGTGAAATCAACGATTTAGAGCGGCGACAGCAGCAGGGGGTTTTTGAAATCCAGAATCTCGAGTTCGAGAAGACGCGACTTGTCCATCACATGAGTGGGATTGCAACGGGCCAGAACACAGTACAGCCGTTGAGCTCGACTGGTAAGACACTGCAGCAGCTTGAATCTGATATCTCGAATCTTCGAAACGAGAATGGTCAGATGGGTAACGAGATTCGTCAGAGACGCGCCAGGCAAACGAGCCTGAGAAAAGAAGCGCGTGAAGCTCAGGCTGAGATACTGACTCTCTGAACTGAATTTTTTTAATATGTGTTTAGTGCATACTAAATGTTGCGCTATGTATTTTTAGTCTAAGCGGATCTGGGCTATTTCATGGCTCATGGTTAAATCAATTTTAGCGGTTGCCACTCTGTTTTTTGGAATTTCCAACGCATTTGCTCAAAATGCAATTCGGGTAACGAGCTACGAACTCGTGGATGAATTGAGCGCCCGCAGCATGTCCGTGCGGCTCGATGTGATGACCCGGGGGCAGGAAATTTCAGGGCTCGAACTTTGGGATCTCAAGCGGTCGCCCCTGCTCCTCATGCGCTTTAATGCCCAAGAGTATGCAAGGAACTTCACGGCCAACGCCGAAGTGGAAGGCAGCTTTGTGATCGAAACCGTGAATACAGTTCACGGCGTGCAGCCCGAATATTCGAGCCCGTACGGCGACGCCCCCCTTCAGCGGGATAATGATTATCACCTTCGCATTCAGCTGAACGTGAACGGAACGGGAAGCATCGATATTTCCAATATGACTTACGGTGAGACCGCCTTATGGGGTGATTTGCGGAAGCTGGAAGAATCCAATTAATTACGGATTGCGACGGGGAAGCGGCAGCGGCCCGTAAAAATCCCTGAGTGATTCATCCGCCCTGGGATCAGGCACTCGCCCAGCTTCCTGGTTCTGGTTCAGAGGCTGAGCTTGGTCTCGGTTTTGATTATCCGTTGGCAAGGGCTCTGGTCCCGGTTCATTGGATCTGCCGGTCTCTCTTCTTTCTTCCTCTCTCGCCGCATTTCGTGCCGCCAAGGAATCCGGCGCGGGCGAAGGACAGGGAGGACACCGGCATTCACAGACAAAGGGGTTCTGTGCACCGCCGAGTTGCGGTGATTGAACCGTCCCTGTTCCGACTCCGGCAGCTCGAGCCGCGTCCGATGCTGCTTCAGGCGTGGTGATTCCGGGCGGCGGGTTGGGAGATATGGGATTGGGATTGATTTGATTTAAGTTTGCGTTCGGTGCGCTGCCTGTCTGCGGTGCCGGGGTCACTTGACCCAGTTGATCGAGCGGTACGCTTCTGAGTCCGCCGCTGGAGTCGGGTATGACGACGTTGAAGCCGCTCGATCCCGATTGCAATACGCCGCTCTGGCCAAAGACGACGATATTTCCAGGAGTGCTCGTATCAGTCGGACTTGGCGGATTTGGATTTGTTTGAGCTGCGGCTTCAGAGGCCAAGTGAGGGATCAGAGATAAAATACCAAGCAACAAGAGTGGGCAGCTTGCCATATTCAGCTTAGCTGCAATGGGTGTTCCTGTCTATTAGCCGGCGGCCAAGCGAACGGCATAAAAAAAGGGCAAAGGATTTCTCCTCTGCCCTTCTCTGATTTCATGAATATTGAACTAGTGCTTCGCCGGGGCCCCAGAAAGGGACGTGCCTGAATGTTTCCCATTGGAGGGTGCATTTTTGGCTTTTTCATTGGCTTCTGCCGTGGCACTCGGAGTAGTCAGCGTGGTCTTCACGTTGATTCCAGTCTTGGCGAGAACTTCCTCGTACACCGTCTTGATGATGTGCGGATGTTCTTTCAGATAATTCCGGGAATTCTCCCGGCCTTGGCCGAGCCGCTCATCTTTGTACGTGTACCAGGTACCGCTCTTCTCGATGATGTTCATGCTGGAAGCGAGATCCAGAAGATCGCCTTCCTTGGAGATGCCTTCACCGTACAGAATGTCGAATTCAACTTCTTTGAAGGGAGGCGCCATCTTGTTTTTGACGACTTTGACGCGAGTGCGGTTACCGATAATGTTTTCGCCATCTTTCAGTGCGGAAATCCGTCGAATGTCCAGACGGACAGAGGCGTAGAATTTCAGAGCATTGCCGCCGGTGGTGGTTTCCGGATTGCCGAACATCACACCGATTTTCATGCGGATCTGATTGATGAAAACAACCAGTGTTTTGCTGCGATTGATGGAGCCCGTGAGTTTGCGAAGCGCCTGGCTCATCAAGCGGGCCTGAAGACCCATGTGGGAGTCGCCCATTTCGCCTTCGATTTCGGCGCGAGGAACCAGGGCTGCGACCGAGTCGACGACCAGAAGGTCCACGCCGCCAGAACGAACCAGCATGTCCGCGATTTCCAGCGCCTGCTCGCCCGTATCCGGCTGCGAGATCAGCAAATCATCCGTACGAACACCCAGTTTGCGGGCGTAGTTCACGTCCAGCGCATGTTCGGCGTCGACGAACGCCGCGATGCCACCCTGCTTCTGCACTTCAGCAATCGCATGCAGAGTGAGAGTCGTTTTACCGGAAGCTTCCGGTCCATAAATTTCAACGATGCGGCCGCGAGGATAGCCTCCGATTCCCAAGGCGATGTCCAGGCTCAAGGAACCTGTGGGGACTGCGGGGATATCTTGAGAAACCATGCTTTCCTGATTTCCCAGGCGCATGATCGAACCTTTGCCAAATTGTTTTTCAATGGCTTGGACAGCGAGTTCAATCGCTTTGTTCTTCTGCGCGTGCGCAGCGGTTTCGGGGACGGTTTTAGTGACTTCCATTTTCTCTCTCCTTTTTGGGCGCTTTGAGCAACGACCGTACCACAAGGTTTTGGACACGAAAAAGTTTTTTGCCCCGGTTTCACGAAAACCGCGACGCGTCAATTTCAGGCTGACGGCAATGGTTTTGAATTATAAAATGCCGTAATACTGAAGCAAGACCATGACCGCGAGTCCCTGAAATCCTGCAAGAATGTCATCGCCAATCACTCCGAAACCGCCCCACCATTTGGACGCTGAACCCGACTCCAGCGCTTTCTTCTTGGACCAGTGATCCAGCGCGCGGACTGGAGGCAGCTTCACAACGTCAAAAAATCGGAACAGAACGAATGCGACCAGAAGCGCTTTCAAGTCAGTACCCGCCGTCCACGCCGTGATTCCGAGTCCCACTACTTCGTCGATGACAATGCTCTGGTTGTCACTTGAGCCCATGATTTCGTCGATCATGCGTGCCGACCATGCTCCGATCGCGGTGAGTCCGACCCAAAGCAAGGCGCGAGATTCGGTAGTCCAGCCTGCGCTGTAAAAAGCAAGAGGCACCGCTACTGCAGCCCCTGCGGTCCCAGGTGCTTTGGGAATAAACCCTGCACCGCCAGCAGTTGCCACGAAGATAGCCAAGGCGTCTTTGATGCCCCGAATTTTTTCCAGTTCAATGTTCATGATGATTCCCCAGTTGACGGCCGAGTTGCAGGAACTCTTCCGGAAGACCGACAGGACGTCCAGTTTCATCGACTACGACCGACTTTAACTTTGCATCTGAAACCAGGGTTCCTTGACGAAAGATGCGCTGTTCGATCGTGAAGCTCGCTTTCTGGTGCGAGACGATCCGGGTTTCAATTTCAATGGCATCGCCCATGAACAGTGGCCGTTTATAACTAATTTCCACGCGGGAAATGACAGGCCAGCGCTTCGAGGCTCTTATTTTTTTTAGTGTGATGCCTTCTTCTTCCAGCATCTTCCAGCGAGCGTGTTCGAGATACCTGAGGTAAACCGCATTGTTGACATGGCCGAAACTGTCGAGCTCGTAACCACGAACCTCGAAACTGCACTTGTAGATTTTGGACATAGATCGTTGATAACCCAATCATGCGCAGTTTCCAATAATGTTGATGCGCCGCGCGTTTATGCCGTTTCCACCTGAATGTCCATTGCCGTGATGCCCCCGATTCGGCTAAACTGCAGCCAATCCAATGAGTTTGCCACCTGAAGCCAGTATTCGCTCCCAGTATGATTTTCGTCCGGATGTCCTCGACGTCATCCTCAGTGGGCGTTCGCTCATTGATTCCTCCGCTGGCCTGCATCTGCGCAATCTCGAACAGGCCAACCGATTCATCCTGAGCTACGGCTATGACTTCAGTAATCCGATTGAAAAAGCGGAGGTAATGGGCAACTTTCATGAGGCCCTGAATTTCATCCGCCGCTATTTTCTGCAGCCGGAGAATCCCAGCGGGTTGCGCATCGATATTCCGCGAAAGATCCTCGAGCTGACTGATATCGCCGAGCTGTTCCGCCTGGCAAGCCAGAGCGGTGGAGCCGTGGGTTTGGATCCGCAAGCGCTTTTGCTGCGAAACTGGGCCTGCTCCGTCCTGAAGGTCATGCACACCATCGCTCATATCGATAAAGATCTGCGCTCCCCTTATTTTCTCGATATCCAAATGCAGATCCTCGACCGGTTTTACAAGATCATCCACCGCGACGGCGAAGGGAACCTTTTCCTCGGCGACAAGGATGGTCAACCCATCCGGATCAATCTTGTATCTTTTGAAGCCAAACCGAAGAAAGCCCGGAACTCGATCATTCTCAAGCTGCTCCACAAACCGGAAAATGTGGCGGAGGATATTTTTGACCGCGTGGGGATCCGGTTTATCACGGAAACCCCGCTGGATTGCCTGCGGGTCGTGAAGTACATCAAGGATCAGATGATCATTGTGGTGCCCAACATTAAGCCGAGCCGCTCCCGTAATACCTTGGTGGATCTTGAAGAGTTCAGGGTGCAATTGGCGAGTCTTCAGGACCAGCTCGCCCGTGCCGAAATCACCGAGAAGGAATTTGTCGACCGGCTTCAGCAGGCGGCCCATGCTCCGCGCGTGAGCCCGGACAATCCGCATTCGAGTGAGTTTTACCACTCGATTCAATTCACCTGCCGGCAGCTGATCAAACTATGCAACCCGGTGTATGACGAAATCCGGGAGCTGAAAGCCCTGGCCAAATCCAACCCGGCCTATTGGGAGATTATGAAGGTTCTTGATCGCGTCGACATGGTTCACCTGCAGCGCGAGGTCCGGTTTTTTTATCCTTATGAAGTCCAGGTGCTCGACATCAAGAGCCATGAGGAAAATGAACGGGGTCGCAGCGCGCACAGTGAATACAAGAAAGCGCAATTACAGACGGCGCTCAGACGCGTCATGGGAGGATTGGTGGATGCCGCTCGATAGTGATGTGGTACTCCTGGGAACGGGAGTCGCATCTCTCGTCGCCGCCAATCAGCTGGTTTCACAAGGCTACAGCGTTCTTCTGCTCAATCCCGATGACGATTTCTTCCAGGAAGACTCGGAGCTCTCGCTCGATCCTCTCTGGCCCTTGACCCGGAATACCTTCAATCGGGACCGTCTGCTTCTGAACCTCCCTGAAAACGCAATTGCCCAGCTGCGCCCTTCCTTTCCCGGTGCGGTGGAGTACTGGTCGGAGAAGGGGTCCACGGCGGGTTTTCATGATCCTGCGGCACCGCAACTCCGGCAGCGATCACGACTTTGGGTAGTTGGTCCCGAGTCACCGCCTGACCAATGGGATCTGTTCGAAAGCCTTTTCATCGATGGCGGAGACTGGGGACTCAAGCCGCAGATATTGGATGGAGTCCAGGCCGTCGGTCGCTTTCCGGGCATGGCGAAGATCCGCAACGCGGATCATAGCAGGGGCCTACTGCTGCCGAGTTTCTGCGAATTTGATGTCGTGAATTATCGCGAAGGTCTTCTTGAGTTTTTGAGCGAACGCCTTGGGCCTGAACGCCTCATCTGCGGTGCCGGACAAATCGAACTCATGCCGGGCGGCATCCGTTTCACGACCGGGGATAAACATTATACGGCCCGAATCCACGAAGGCATGCTGGTCTTCTGGACCTCGCGGCTGAATCAGTGGGTGCTTGCCAAGGCGAAAGAAGTAGATCGTTCGCTGCCCTTGCCCGATGGTATCCGCCTCTGGGAAGAATGGTCGCTCGCCTCTCGCGACAAACTGGATGCCCATACGATCGGTACTTATCGTGACATGACAGTCTGGGCCGAAAGCAGTGAGGGGCGGGAACTCCATCGTCTATCTGTCCTGCTAGCGGGACCCTTGCTTCAGTTCAAAGAACCGGGTTTGAGCTGGGCCGATGCCCATTCATTTGAGCGGCTCTCGAGCTTGTGCGAATTTCTGAACTGGGAAAGTTTTGCAGTCCGTTCCATGCGACATAAAGCGATGTTTGAATGGGCCAAGGGGTCACCGGCACCCTTTGTACTTTCGAAAGATCCACGGACGTGGGTCGTTGCAGGCTGTGATGGTTCACTGGTGGATATCGTCCGGCGCGCCAGGTCCGCCTGTACTTCGTTTCAAGAGGCCCGGGAGGGAAATCTAAGATGATCCGCGATGGATATTTTGATCTTGTGATCGCGGCAGGACCCCGGGCTGAGCCCTGGCCCTCTGTGGGGGTGCGATCCCTTTCCTCTTTTTGCGCAAAGATGGGCCTGACCGTGGGCGTTTTTGGTGGCGAATCGATTTCCGTCAAAGGAGTGATTCCCCTTCAGGGAGCTGGCGCTCTGGTGTTGGCTCAGGACATCCAGGGCCGAATTCACCGGATTCACGCACGTTCCGTGGTACGGGTTGCTGCGACCGGTCTCATTGCAGATCCGTTCAAAGGCTGGGACTCCCCGGCCCTTGTGCCGCTGAACACGGCAAAGCGTCTTTGGAAGAATCATTCAGTTTCCTGGGACCCTAATACGGTCATTCTGGGCTCAGGCAATGCCGCCCTTCAGTTCGGCTGTGAGCTTCTGGATTCCGGTGTGGCAGAGGTCATCTGTGTTGAAACCAATCCACAGCGAGGAGCCAAGCGATTTTCGGGGTGGGAAGTGTTTCGGCGCCGGTTTGAAATGGCCGGAGGCAAGCTGATCGAAGCGCAGCCGCTGAGTCTCACGCGACAGGCGGCTTTGCTTTGGGAGTTACGTCTGCAGGATTCCCACGGTATTCGGGTCCAGGAAGTCACGCGTGTCGTAATGGCCGGGCCCTTTTCAGATCTTCCAGCAATCCGGGAGTATCCACCTGGCTCTCTTTTGCTCGAATTGGAACAGACTGCCGGAGCAACAAAAGAGCAGGACATCGATGGTTGGCTCCTCGAAGAGGAGCGAGGACGATGGCTGGCCTGTAAGATCATCAAAGCGCTCGGTGCTCAGCAGGAATCAAATCGGGAAGAACTCGAGAGTGTTTTGAAAAAAGCCCGCAGCCGGTTGAAGCGCTATCAACGCCATTATCAGGAACCCTTTACTCCTGCTTACGAAGGGAAGTGGGTTGCCGCCCCGGATCTGCGCAAGATCAAGGAATGTGCCGGGGTGCCGAAGGCAGCGCATCTCAACCGCCCGGTCGCCTCCATTGAGTGCATCGAAAGTATCTCGTGCAATGTCTGCCATCTGATCTGCCCCGAACGGGCCATTAGTGTGGAACACGGGCTGGATGAGGAAAAGTGCACTGGCTGCGGTGTCTGTGTCAGAGTCTGCCCCGCTGATGCCATTGTTCTGCTTCACCAGAGAGAGGAGCAGTCGTCTTCTCTTCTGGGACTGCCCTGGCGCGGAAAGCGGAATTGGAAACATGGAGAATTACCGGTTATTCTGAATCGGCATGGAGAGGTGCTCGGTTCGGCAAGAGTGGTGCGGGACAAGGACTCGCCGCCGGAGCCGGAGTCACCGGTGACCATTGTACAACTGGAAATTCCTTCACATCTGCTCTGGGAAGCGCGCGCGATCAAGCGGCCAAAGCTTTCTGCTGCTGCGGACGAAAAATATTTTGCAGCGGTGGACGATTCACAAAAGCAGGAAGGCAAAGTGGAAATCACCATGAACGGCGAGAAGCGCCGGGTTCGTGACCAGGTGCCTATTGCCACGGCCTTGTTTGAACTCGGACTGGCCCGGCCTGAAGACCTGCTTCATTGTTCAGACGGAAGTTGCGGACTTTGTGATGTGAATGTGGACGGCGTGAAAAAATTGGCCTGTCAGACAAAAATTCATAAAGGGATGGCGGTTCAGCTGCCTAAACGTCCGGAGTCCGACCCCTCGGACGAATTTCTCTGCTCTTGTCAGAGCATCTCGGCCGAGTCCGTGATTGCGCGGTTACAGCAGGGGAAATTGCGTTCTCCCGAAGCGGTATTATCCGTCACTCACGTGGGCGAGGGCAAGTGCAGGGGGCAGCGCTGCATGGATCCGTTCAAGCGCCTGCTGAAGGAACAGGGGATGGATCTGTCGCAGTGGATTGACTGGCGCTTTCCATGGTCAGAATGGACTCTGAACCGTAATTGATCTCCTTCAAAAAGTTTTCGATCTTGAAGTTGACGAGATCCGGGAGGTCCATCTGCGGGCAGTGACTGCCGTGGTGAATAATTTCCAGCTGACTGCCGGAGATCAGCTGTTTCATGAGTTCTTGTTGTTCCAAGGGTACGACCCGGTCCTGTTGCCCGGCGATGATTAGCGTGGGACTTGAGATTGTATGCAACCAGGAGGTCGCATCGTAAGAATCATAGTTCTGGATCAGGTGAATCAGAATTGAGGGATCCATTTCGAGCACCTGATTGACGTAAAGTTCGATGTCCTCTTTGGGCGTGAGGTTGGGATTGAACCCACCGATACCGATCAGCGTCCGAGCGAGCGGATTACCTTTCTGCAATTTTAAAAAGCTTGAAACCAGTTCGGGCGACTTCTGATGCGCTTTCTTGAGCAGTTCGAAACCGGTTTGCAGGGCATTATGTCGAAAAAGTGTTTCCAGCGGTCGTTGGGCTGTCCCATTCGCCAGGATCATTCCGTGAACCCGTTCCGGGTGAAGACGGTAATAGTCCAGTACGACGTTCACTCCCATGCTATGGCCGAGGAAAACGGGTTTTTCGATCTTCAGCTCATCAAGAAGGATGTCGAGATCCCGGGCAATGTTGCTGATGGTCAGGCTGGATAGGTCTTCGGGAGTTTCTGAATTGTGGTGACCGCGATAATCGAACCAGACGGTTTTATAATTTTCCCGGAAGTGATCAATCTGATAGGTCCAGTGGAGGCTCGAGCAAACCAGTCCATAGCAAAAGACCAGCGGTTTGCCCGTACCTTCAGTGCTGTAGAAAAGCTGGGTGCCATCGAAGCTCTTGATATAGCCATGAGTAACCGGGCCGCGGTTCGCATCAGCTCGGGCTCCAAGACGTTTTTTTCGGGCACCGGGTGGACGGGGCCTGATTGGAAACTGAATATCCATCAAACGAATGATATCAGGATTTATTTGTTCCGAACTGGATTATATCGACCTTGAGCATGTTCTTGCATAATTCGGTAAACGCTTGCTTCGTTTTGGGATCTGCGTTCTGGTAGGCTTCATACATATTGCGCATGAAATCATAATCAGATTGCTCAATGCTTAAAACAGGAACGGATTCAGCAGCAGAATCACCGGGTTTACCCAGACGATCCGAAAGCTTCATCGTGTATTCACGCTCAAGCAGGACGGTGAGTTCACTCTCATTCACTGCCAGCGCTCTGGCCAGGGTAGGCACATGAGCAGGCGGCAAAGGCGTTACACCGCGTTCAACATTTGAAATAAACTGGGTTGTGACCGGAGGATCGAACATGAGCCCGATAGCGCGCTGTGAGAGGCTGAGGGCTTCACGCCGTTTTCGAATAAATTCCCCTACCACCTTCGGACGCTTGATTAAGTTAAGCATATACATTTAACTCTAAACTTTCCGACCATGATCAGTCAATGAGTGTATCGCCTCTTTTTAGCGGCTTTTCAAGTCAAAAAATTGAGTAATTCAGATTACTTACAATGCAAAATGCCGTTGCATTTTGCAGTATTCCTGTGAGTATAACTATTTTATGATGTTTTTAGGCGCTCCAGGTGGAGCTGGCCTTCGCGGGTAAAGTAACGGAGCAGGGAAGCATGCTCTTTATTTATTAAGTCAGCGTCTTCTTTCAGTAATGTACTTGCATCATCTCGGGCCTTCAGTAGCCAGTCGCGGTCCCGGACGAGGTTGGCGAGTCGAAAAGGAAGGGCTCCTGCCTGCCGGGTACCTATGAACTCCCCAGGTCCCCGAATCTCAAGATCAGCTTCGGATATCCTAAATCCGTCCGTCGTTTCCTCAAGAATGTCCAACCGCTGGTTTGCAACTTCCCCGGTCCGGGAGCTTGTGAGCAAATAGCAGTAGGAGAGGTGTTGGCCGCGTCCGACACGCCCGCGGAGCTGGTGCAACTGGGAGAGTCCGAAACGCTCTGCGTGCTCAATAGCAATAATTGAAGAATTTGGAACGTCCACGCCCACCTCAACAACGGTTGTGGAAACAAGGATCTGAATTTCGTTCGCTTGAAATCGGGCCATGACGCAGGCCTTCTCATCTGACTTCATCTGACCATGCAGGATGCCGACGGTGAACTCAGGGAATACCTCTTTGCCGAGTCGCTCCGCTTCAACTATGACAGACTTAAGCTGCGTGAAGCCCTCTGCTTCGCTTTCATTGACCAGAGGGAAAATAAAATAAGCCTGCCGCCCATTGGCAAGCTCTTTACCAATATGCTCGTAGGCGCGCAGCCGGTCAGCGTTCTCGCGAACCAGACGGGTTTGGACCGGAGTACGGCCTGGGGGAAGTTCGGTGATGCTGGTCACGGCAAGATCCCCGTAGGCCGTCAGGGCCAGAGTTCGGGGAATCGGCGTCGCGGTCAGAATCAAAGAATGTGGAAGCCGCGACAGGCCGTCAGGATTTAAATGAGAACCCTTTTTTCGAAGAGTTCTGCGCTGCTCCACTCCAAAACGATGCTGTTCGTCAATCATCACCAACCCGAGATTGGCGAAGACCACCGGGTCCTCCAGCAGCGCATGGGTGCCGATCAGCAGTAAGGGTTCGCCCCCTTCCAGGCGCCGGAACAATTCAAGGCGTTCATCGGCAGGAGTTTTTCCTGTCAGCAGGGCAGTATTGAGCCGCCCGCCGAAAAGCCTCCGAGCCGTCTTGACATGTTGCTCGGCCAGAATTTCAGTGGGTGCCATCAAAGCAGCCTGCGCGCCTTCGGCCAGCACGCAACCTGCGGCGAGAAAAGCCACAGCTGTTTTCCCGGAGCCGACATCCCCCTGAATGAGACGGTTCATCGGATGAGGCTGGGCCAGATCTTCGAGAATTTCCCGGAGTGCGGTTTTCTGACCGCCTGTGAGTTGAAACGGAAGCTTACTTTCAGAATCACGGAGCACGGCCAGGCCACCGTGCTGACCGAAAGCCTGGGCGTTTTCGCGTTCCATCTTGAGCCGTTGCTTGAGGATCAGATACTCGAATTTAAAAAATTCCTCGTAAACAAGGCGTTGGTGAAAAGGCGTTTTGAAATTCACCAGGTCTTCAGTGGAAACCGTATTGTCCGGCGGAAAGTGAATCTTGCGTATGGATTCGGCCAATTTCGGCAGGCCATGTTTCTGCAGAAAGACTTCAGGCAGATCCTCGGTGAGAGTTTCGGCGAATTTCTCAACGGCTTCCCACTGGATCTTTCGCAGTGTCCGGCTTTGGATTCCTTCAATCTCAGTGTAGATGGGAATCATTCTGCCGACGTGAGGCTGTCCGGCGCTCGTCGCGGCGCCATCAGCGCTACCAATGGAAACCCCCCAGTTGATCTCCGGATGAATAATTTCGCTACGACCCATGTAGCGTTTGACCAAACCGGTGGCGATCAGCTGGGCTCCTGTTGTAAAACGCGCCTCCATTCCGCGTGGTGCATGAAACCACTTCAGAAGGAGCGGGCCGGAGCTGTCTTCGCAGCGGACTTCCAGAATTGTTTTTCCGTAACTGCGGGTCGGGATCTGGCGCTTGCCGGCAACCCTGACGGCTATTGACGCCTTCTGGCCCTCTTTCAGCTCAGAGACTGTGAGCAAATGGGTACGGTCTTCGTAGGCTCTGGGGAAGAAGAAGAGGATGTCCCGTACGGTTTCGATGCCGCGACTTTGAAAAATGGCGCCCAGACGAGGCCCTACTCCTTTGACAAATTGAATCGGGGTCTCTGCACCACTCGCGCGGAGCGCAGAATTATTACTGGTAGATGATTTTGATGACGTCGTAACGAATTTCCCCTTTGGGTGCCAGAACGACGACTTCATCTCCTTCAGACTTTCCGATCAACGCACGGGCAATCGGTGAAGTGATTCCCACTTTGCCGCTCTTGATATCGGCTTCATCCACGCCGACGATCTGATAAGTTGTCTGCTTTCCATTGCCCTGATCCTCAACCACGACAGTTGCGCCGAAAACCACCTTTTCTGATTTGATTGTCGTGGGGTCGACGACCTGGGCCCGGGCCAGCTTGCCGTTGATGTCCTGAATGCGGCCTTCGATAAAACCTTGCCGTTCCTTAGCCGCGGAGTAGTCGGCGTTTTCCGAAAGATCGCCGTGGCCGCGCGCCACTTCGATGGCTTTGATGATCGTGGGACGCTCGACAGACATTAAGTTTTTCAACTCTTCTTCCAGGCGTTTTTTGCCCAGAACGGTCATGGGGATTTTTTCTTGAGCCATAGTCCCTGTGCTAACACAGGACTTTGCGAGTAGGCAAATCCAGTGCTTACTTTTTCTTGAAAAGCGCGTCTGCCGCTGCCTTGAGGGCATCCCTCGAGGCAGCCTGGGCCCCGGGCTTGCCCAAGGATGGGCGAAAGTAATCGCAAAAATTCGATCTTTCCTTGTCCAGGACCCGGTCAGCTTGGGATTCCCGGCAGGAATTGTTGGCGGAAGCATCATAAAAAGAGCAGCCTTTGCAGGCTTTCGTATCGCGTCCGCATTTCGTACAGGTATCTTCCCGGCCATAATCCAGGGGGGTCAGGTCCGTACCGCAGTGCCAACATTTTCCGCCATGATCGTATGCCATATTTATTTAAAAACTCACGTCCGTTGTAAATTGAAGCTCGATGGGACGGTTCGGGCGGTGCTCATTGTAGATTCGGACCGCATTACCCAGATGGGCTTCATTGCTTTGAAGGGTACTGATACCATAAAGCACCGTCCCGGCGGTCAGTGTCAAACCACCATAAGTGACGAAATTCCGGGTGAAGCTGCTGGTTTCCCTGTTGACCCTGCCGAGAAGTGATCCCGCAATCATCACAAGAATGCCGGCTGTTCCGATGTAGGCAGCGGAGCGGATATTCCTCCGGTTTCTTTGATATTGGTCGAGTTCAGCAACGGCTTCGGGCACTTCGCGGATGATCGGCCGCAGGCGTTCGCCGTCTTGACGGATCATCGTGTCGCATTGAATGCGTTCACCCTGATAGATAAATTCCCGCTCACAACGGAAGGGGTCCAACGGCTGTCCAACGGCGAGTTCGGGAGGCCGGCTGGGAGCTTCTGGAATCGGGCCGGAGTTGATCCTGGCGCTGGGTTGCGCGTTTGCACCCGGAATCAGGAGCAGCAGACAGCAGACAATTGAGATGCACGCAGGTGTAACGGGCTTCAGGGTCATGTCTTATCTGAATAAATGGCTGGGCGCGCTTTGACAATGGCGGAATGCTTTTCGAGATGGATTGCTTCGAGGTATGCGGTGCAGTATAGAAAAGGTCTCAAGGAGACCTCTTGACCCCTCTTGCGAAACCTCTTGCGACTTTTCTTGACCGGCTGGTCCTGCAATACCATCGGCGCGAATTGCTGAATTCAGATCCTCTGGAGTTCATGACGCGGTATCCGGATCCCTATGATCAGGAGGTCGTGGGTCTGATCGCCGCTCT
This sequence comes from Bdellovibrionales bacterium GWA1_52_35, assembly GCA_001769805.1. Taxonomy (GTDB): domain Bacteria; phylum Bdellovibrionota; class UBA1018; order UBA1018; family UBA1018; genus GWA1-52-35. Next base: position 128,804 of record MEPO01000013.1, on the reverse strand, counting down.
TCTGGCGTATGGCAACGTCGTCCAGATCCGTCGCTCGGTTTCCTCTGCCCTGGAGCGCATGGCACTTTTGGCTGAAAGACCTGCAGATTTCGCCGGGCAAATGGAGAGTCCTGCTTTTCGCAAAAAGGCAGAAAGAGAATTCCAGAGCTGGGTTCATCGATTTAACACCGGCGCGGATTTATTGAAGCTGCTGGGATTGCTTTCAAGGAGCTGGTCCACGTATGGCACATTGGGAGCGCATTTCACTAAAAACCTTGCTCCAGCGGACAAAGACATCTCCGGTGCCTTGAACCTACTCATTGCCGACTGGAGTGCCTGGTCCGGCGGCGCTTCGGCGACCCCGGGGCTTCGATTTTTCCTGACGGCACCGGCTTCCGGCAGTTGCTGCAAACGGTGGTGTATGTTCCTCCGCTGGATGGGACGTTCGGATTCAATTGATCCCGGGCTTTGGACCCAGGGCAGCGCTCTTTGCACAACTTTCCCCGCCGGACGTTTCCTGGCCCCGCATCAGTTGATCATGCCAATGGATACCCATGTCTCGCGGATCAGTCGTTATCTGCGGCTGACCGAAAGAAAGGCAACCGACTGGAAGACAGCTCTTGAAGTGACCTCGGCTTTGCGGGGGGCCGATCCCCAGGACCCGGTTCGCTATGACTTCGCTCTTTCGCGTCTGGGGATACTGGATGTCTGTACCGGAAAGTATTTAGCGGAAATCTGCAAAAATTGTCAAATTCGCCCCGTCTGTCATGTCGGTTCAGGAAAGAACCCTGTGAAACGCAAGAAATTTGGAGAACTCACGTCGTGAAGGCAATCCCCCTGAGTCGAATGAGCCGAAGGTCTGAATTCCTGCTGACTGCCGCGCTGGGCTTTTATGCCGTTTGCAGTCTGGTCTCAATGGCTGCAATGAGCATTTCAGCATTCCTGGTTTTGGTGGCCGTTTTTTACCACGCCAGAGTTCAGGCGGGCTCTCACGGAAATGGGCTCTGGCATGAGTTGAGGGAAGCTTGTGCGCAAAATTCCGGGAAAATGTTTTTTCGCGCTTCGCTCGCACTTGCCGCAACCCTGCTGCTCAGTCTGCTGGCTGCTCGTGTTTTCCCTTCGTTATACGAGGGACATGCTCTTCGTCTTCAGTTCTGGAGAACCTCAAGCAAGCTCTGGTATCTGTTCTGGCCGCTTTTGCTCTGGGTCGGCTTGAAAAATCTCAGCACTTCAAATCGAAGAGCGGTGCTTCAGTGCTGGATCTGGGCTTTCGTTCTCCTGTCGCTTATCGGGATTGTTCAATATTTCACCGGGTGGCCGAGACCACAGGTCATTCCGGGTAACGAGCCCTACTTTCATACGACTCTGTTCCTAGGACATCACCTCTCGGTGGCAAGCATTTTTATTTTTCCGTTCTTTGCCGTTCTGGATCTGGCGCGTAAGCCCGCTGGTCTCTTGGGTCGCGGGCTCAGTCGCGGGGTATTGATCATCGCAGTTGGGCTCGGGGTTGTGGCTCTCCTGGGAACCTACTCGCGAATGCTCTGGGTCGCCTTGCCGATCGGGCTTCTGCTCTGGTCGCTTCTGAGTCTTCCGCGGAAGTGGGCTATTATGGCGTCAATTCTGGTGGTACTCGGGGTGGGACTGGTTCTGCAGCATCCAAAAATCCAGAGCCGGGTTCAGGCTTCGATGGGAGTGGGGGACCGGCAGGCCCTCTGGAACGCGAATTTGGAATTTTTTAAAAACCGTCCTTTGACCGGTACTGGCTGGCGGATGAATGAAGAGGCTTCTGCTTATTTTCTTGAGGCGAGGACTCCGCTAGGAGCGCCGGTTTTTTCCGGGCATGCCCACAGTAATGTATTGGATCTGCTGGGTGGAACGGGTGCTCTCGGCACGCTCGCCTGGGTGGGCTGGTGGTGGGTGATTTTTATTATTCTTGGGAAGGCGCTGCACAGCCCGAGCGGTCTCAAATTCCCAGTCGGGCTGCTCTGCGCGTTTGTTGTCTTTCATATCAATGGCCTGACTCAGGTGAATTTCTGGGAAGCCAAAGTGCAGCATCAGCTGGCATTCATGATTGCCTGGCTCCTGCTTTGGGCAACGCCAATTGATGACTCAATCAGTCCCGGAAAAACTTTATGAATTCTGAAATAAAGAAAATTGTGATCGACGGGCGAATGGTGACGCGAGTGCCTCATGGCTTTGCCCGTTATGTTTGGCGGCTGGCCGACGGACTTCGGCTGGTTCGGGCAGAAAGCCGTGGCCTGCCCTACGAGCCGGTTTTCCTGGTCAACGCGACTACAGATCTCAAGGCTTTCGAAACTTTCCGGATGCTTGAAGTCAGCAGTGATTTTCTGAATTTCAAGGAACTCGTCGAAATTCCAAAAATTCTGAATGCCGAGCGAGCTGCTGCCTATCACAGCCCGACCTTCTCGAGCCTTCTTTGGGCACCCTGTCCCTCCCTGGTGACTGTCCATGATTTGAACCACCGGACTTACGGCGGATTCAAAGAGCGTCTTTATTACAGTCGAATTCTCAAGCGCTTCGCGCGCAATGCTGTGGAACTTCTGACCGTCTCCGAATTTTCAAAGCAGGAAATCGCCGCTTGGCTCTCGGTTCCAGAATCTGAAATTGAAGTGGTGCCCAATGCCCTCGGTCCTGAACTTTTTGCAAAACCCGCGGCTGAGCGACTTGCGAGTGTCCTGAGCCGGTTTGGCTTGCATGAAGGAAAGTATTTTTTCTGCCTCTCAAATCCCAAGCCGCATAAGAACGTGCGATTTCTGACTGAAGCTTATCAGAAGGCGCGCTCTTCACCTGCTCTGGACGGCGCAGAATTATGGCCACTGGCGCTTAGCGTGCACGGTATTGCCCAGCCCGGGAGTCCCGGAATAGTTGAACTGGGCTCATTGATGGATGATGAGGCCCTTTGCCTGATGTACGGGGCGGGTGCGTTGGTATTTCCTTCGTTATATGAAGGTTTTGGTCTGCCCCCAGTTGAGGCCGCATCAATCGGAACACCGATCATGGTCTCTGACATTGTGCCTCATCGAGAGGGCCTCTGTGACTTGCATGCAGATGAAGCAATCTGGGTGGGTCCAAATGATTTGTCAGGTTGGATCGAGGCTTTGCTGCGGGTGGGGAAACCGGGACAGCCTCTGGCACCCAGGGTTGATCCGGAAACAATGAAGCGGGTCCGCATGCGGTATAGTGTAGCAAATCTCGGGCGTCATATGGACCGGATCTATCGACGTGTGTTAGGCATATAAAAGAGGCGGCAATCAATATGAAGCATGTTCTGATCACCGGTGGTTCCGGATTCATTGGGTCTCATCTCTGTGAACTTTTCCTTTCGCGTGGGTACGCCGTCACGGCGATCGACAATTTTGTCACGGGCCGTAAAGAAAATCTTTCCACCATTCTGGGGCAACCTCATTTCGATCTGATCGAACATGACGTGACTCTTCCGTTTGACGAACAAGACTTCAAGCTTTTCAAGAAGCATGGCCTCGCTGGAGTTCTTCACTTCGCCTGTCCCGCCAGCCCGATTGATTTTGAAAGAATTCCGTTTGAAATCCTCGCCGTTGACTCGATTGGTACCATGAATACCGTCAGCCTGGCGCTGAAGCACAAAGCCCGCTTCATGGTGGCCTCCACCTCCGAAATTTATGGTGATCCTCTGGTTCATCCGCAAACCGAGGATTACTTCGGCAACGTGAATACGATCGGTCCACGAGCCTGTTACGACGAAACCAAACGGTTTGCCGAAGCCTACGTGAGTAGCGCGATTCGTGGTGTGGAAAATGGACCCAGGAAACAGGCTCCGCTCAACGGCGCGATTGTCCGGATTTTTAATACCTACGGACCTCGCATGCGTCCGGATGATGGCAGGATTGTCCCGGAACTCTGTATCCAGGGGCTGAAGGGTGAGCCGTTGACCGTGCATGGTCAAGGTCAGCAGACGCGCAGCTTCTGTTACGTTTCGGATCTGATCGAGGGTATCTTCCGGCTTTTCGAAAGTAAGATCACGGTCCCGGTGAATATCGGGAATCCCGTGGAGCAGACGATTCTGCAATTTGCCAAAACTGTTCAGGAGGCCACAGGGGGACGTTCAACACTCCGGTACCTCCCGGCTCGCCCCGATGATCCCCGCAAGCGCTGCCCGGATATTACGCGCGCACGCGAGCTGCTGAAGTGGGAGCCCAAGGTCAGCTTCGCCGAAGGTATTCGGGAAAGCATTGATTACTTCCGTACTCAATTATGAACTTTGACGTTCCTCTTCGGGTAGCACTCGTTCATGACTGGCTGACCGGGATGCGCGGCGGCGAGTATGTGCTCGAAGCAATTGCCGAACTTTTCCCGAAAGCAGAACTTTTTACTCTCTTGTACGTTCCCGGCAAAATCGCACCTACGCTTACCACGCTGAAACGGCACACGAGCTTTTTACAAAAGTTTCCTTATGCCGAACAAAAATATCGGCATTACCTGCCGCTCATGCCGCGCGCGATCGAGGAGTTTGATCTCAGCGGTTTTGACTTGGTGATTTCTTCGTCTCATTGTGTCGCCAAGGGGATTCGCAAGCCCGCTGATGCCGTCCATGTCAGTTATGTTCACGCACCCATGCGCTATATGTGGGATCGTTATGATGATTACTTTGGCCCTGGGAAGGCTTCCCTGCCGGTTCGGCTTGCTGCCCGCGTTTTGCGAGGCTATTTCCAGCGTTGGGACCGCAGCGTGAGTGGAAAGGAGCGGGTCGACCTGCTCATCGGCAACAGTCAATATATCCGTGAACAGATCGGCAGAGCCTACGCGCGGGATGCCAAAGTCATTTATCCCTTCGCGGATCTTGCACGTTTCAACCGGCCTCGACATGCCGGGAGGCATTATCTGATGGTCGGGGCTTTTGCCCCTTACAAGCGTGTGGATCTGGCGGTTCAGGCTTTCAATGAACTGAAGCTTCCTCTTTTGATCGTCGGTTCCGGGCAGGACGAAGCCAGACTCAGGAAGAAAGCCGGTCCCACGGTGGAATTTCTGGGATCCCGTTCGAACGAGGTCATCACCGATTTGTACTCTAAATGCAGGGCCTTTGTTTTCCCGGGAGTGGAAGACTTCGGGATCACGCCGCTTGAAGCTATGGCTTCAGGCGCACCCGTGATCGCTTATGGGGAAGGGGGGGCTTCAGAAACAGTTTCGGAAAAAACCGGACTCTTCTTCCGCCCGCAGACGGTGGATGCCTTGAAAGAGGCGGTCCTGAAAATGGAAGCGGGTACCGTACATTTTTCGGAAGCCGACTGTCGCGCGCGCGCAGCGGAGTTTTCGCGTGAACGTTTCCAGCAGGAACTGCTCGCGGCGATTCGTGAAGCCTGGTCAAACCGGGGCAAGAACCCCGCACCGCTGGAGGCCATGATCCAGGCTGGCTGGGCACCGACTCCCAGGACTTAGACGAGCATCATCTTCAACAAATGATCCATGCGGCTGCTGAGTTCTTCCGGCGTCAGCCGCATCAGCCGGTGAACGCTGAAATCCTCGACAGTGAAGCTTGCCATCACGCACCCGGCGATCACGGCCCGGCGCAAATGGGCGTTCCATTTTTCAGGCTCAGTTTTGGCCATATCCCGGTGCGCACCGACTTTGGCCAGATATCCCATAAAGGCGCCCGCGAAACTGTCGCCGGCTCCCGTGGGATCAACGACCGTTTGAGTGGGAAAAGCCGGGGCAAAAAAGATTCCCTGATCCGTAAACAGGGAGGCGCCGTATTCACCGCGTTTGATAATGAGGACGGAAGGTCCCATGCTCCGGATCGCAGTGGCTGCAGCCATCAAATTTCGCTGACCGGAAAGTAGAACCGATTCACCTTCGTTGATGCAAAGAACGTCGATGCGCTTGAGAGTCTTGCGTACTTCCTCGAGCTTTCCCGTGATCCAGAAGTTCATGCTGTCACAGGCGATCAGATTGGAGGTGCCTTTCTGGTCAAGGACTCGTTGCTGCAGGACCGGGTCGATATTGGCCAGAAACAGGTAAGAAGAATCGCGGTGCTTGGTCTGGAGCTGGGGATTGAAACTTTCAAAGACATTGAGTGCTGTTGAATGGGTTTTGGCTTCATTCATGTTGCCATCGTAGGAACCCGTCCAATGAAAGGTTTTGCCGAGCGCGACCTCAATTCCGCTCACGTCAATTTGGCGGGAGGCAAGCCAGTCCAGATGCGTACTCGGGAAATCCTCGCCAACCACACCCACGACCTGAACCGGGGCAAAAAAGGAGGCGGCAATGGAGAAATAATTCACGGAGCCGCCGAGAACGGATTCTGCCACTCCGGTAGGGGTGCGAATCGTATCAAAGGCCATGGAACCTACAGTTAGGATGGAAGAGGCGGACGACATTGGATTTGGGTTTTTCACCCCCGCAGTTAAGCCTTGCTCAGAGCTTTTTGTCAATATCGGACCTCGCGCGGGTCACTCAAAGTTTTGCCGGGGCGGGGCGGGGCTGGGACTTCATTCAGCTGATCGATCCGAGCCAAGGCAACTTCAAATCCGGGCCACCCGGTCCCGATGGGCTCCCAGCCGGAGGAGCCACCCGATTTTGCCTTCGCGATTGCGCAGAAAAGCTTCGAAGGGGTCTCGTTCTGCTGTTCAAAAAGCGCGATACAGGCTTGCTCGGGACTGAGCCAGAATTTTGCGGAGCTGTCGAGGGCCGAGAGGAAACGAGTCTTCTTCAAAAAAGCGTATTCCTGGGTTACCGGCTTATACCCTCTCGATCCCAAGGCGAATTCCCAGATTTTGAGCCCTGGAGCATGCTGTCTTTCCCATTCCCCCCGCCCGGTGCTCAGTGATGCCTCATGAGCGCCTTGGGCAATTAAAAATGAAAGAAGAAGAAGGGCGATGCCGGTCAGTGTCTTTCCGTGCCCATGTCCGAGTATTCCCGAACAACGGAATGGTAATTTGAGAGTTCCTTTCGAAACCCCAAGAAGAGCCCATAACTGATGAAGCCGAAGAGCGATATCCATAGGCAGCCCTCAATGAAAATTTGACCTTGCAAGCAGCTTGGTCGGTATCGCCCAGCGGGCGGAGAATTTCGTTTTTCCATAAAGTCCTTCCATCGGATCCGCCTCGGGGCGAAATACCAGGGCAGCTGCCGTTCTTGAGTCATGTCCGGCTTCAATCTGGAACTGCTTCGGCAAAGACCCGTTCCATTCCAGCGGCTGCGGCCCGAGGGGATCTTCCGCGGGACGAGTCCAGTGCATTCCAGGCAGAGGGAGGAACCACTCCCCCTTTCTGAGACAGCTCTGCCGCGAGACCCATTGAAGCTGTCTGAGCTTCCATACCGCCAGCTCAGCCTCCTGGCGGAGAACTTCGAATTGCAGCGCAGCTTTAAGAGGTGGGATGAGGGTAGGCTCCAGAGCCGCGGCAGCCACGGACAGGCGCAGCCCGGTGATTTCAGAGTTGATCTTCGTGATCCGGTTCATTCGGTCCCTGAACTCAAGTGAGACCCTCCCTATGCAGCGATCCAGACGCAGTTGAGTCTCAACCAAAGCTCTCCAGTTCCTGAGCAAGCCCCAGGTGCCTGTCCCGCTGACAACCAGGATCAGAATGGCAGCGAGCATCGGCAGGTGAAGGGAGCCTGCGGGGTTGCTAAAATTCCGCATGGTCCAGCTTCTGAAACCGTATCTGCTCGGAGATATTCCCGCAAAGAGCCCGGGCGTGCAGCTCTTGCGGGGTATCCTCAAGGGTGATCGCGATGTTCGCCCGGCGAGTGAGACTGAATCCCGAATGCTGGGAATTCAGCCGGGCCCGCGCGACTTCGAATACCTGGTAGGCGCACCGTGCCCGGGCCCACTCAGAACGGATCAGGGCCGCCGCAGCCAATAAAACTGGAACAATCACCAGCAGGCTGACGCTGAATTCAAGCAGGCTCTGACCTTCCATGCCCGCTTCTCTCTTCCGGAGGAAATTCATAAGCCGTTCAGTTCATCGACAGATCTGAGTTGATGTGTTCTCGCGCCTGTTGGATTTTTGATTTTATTGTCGTTCCAAGCGACTTTGCGGAAATAATTGAAATAACTGAAACCAGCAGCAGTAAGGTGATGTACTCGGTCAAGCCCTGGCCTTTTTTATTCATTTTCATGTTCAGGTTCCTCTTTCGTTCCGAGGCTCAATGGAATTTTCGGGCCTGTGAGATTCAAAAAACCACCTCCTGGAACGATATTCTTGAGAAAGCCGGATCGGGCCTCCGATTTTCAGACCCAATTCAGGTTCCGGGTTTCCTCGGGAATTGACAGACCCGGCAAATGCTCGCTATGATATTGAAAATGCAGCAAAAACAGCGCCTCTTCATTTATGATCGGAAGGAAATGGGAGTTTTACTCCTTTTAGCGCTTTTGGTCGCCATTTTTGCATTTACTCTCGGTGTTCATCTCGGAAAACGTGTTGGTGCAGGTGAGGCTCAGACCGAGTTCGCTGCCGCCACGCTTGCCGCAACTGAAGAGGACCCCGTCCCGGTTGCCCAGGATCTCGCAGATCAGAACCGGGGAGCCCAGGTTGAATCCGATGATGTTCTCGACAAGGCCGCGCATGACGAAGTGGGGCGGACCGGACTCAAAGCGAGTGTCCGGCGTCAAGTTGAATTGCCCGAGCAGTCCAAGGCCGAAAAAATCAATGCGCTAGCCGAACCGGAGAATGCAGTTGCAGATGCCTCATTGCAATCTCTGGCTGCAGTGACCCGAGCGGCCCCAATCGGAAAATACACACTCCAGATTGGTTCTCACTCCAAAATAGAAACTGCCCGCGAACAGATTTCGAGAGCTGAAGCAGGAGGCCTGAAGCCTTTGATGAGAGTCGTGGAACTGCCCGGGCGTGGTCGCTGGTATCGGATCTATATAGGCGGGTATACAGGCAAGGACATCGCGGAAAGCAGCGGCCGGGAACTCAGGACTCGTGGCTTGATTGACTCTTACATTGTCGCTAATGCGGTGAGATGATAAGCGTCTTTTCATATGTCTATCGAGATTACCTCTAAACAGCCGATTCAAAAAGTGCAGAAGCCTTGGGGTTACGAGCTTATCTGGGCCAAGACTCCGGATTATGTGGGCAAAGTTCTTCATATCAACCGCGGCCATCAGCTCTCGTTGCAGTACCACGAGAGGAAAGAAGAAACGATTTTCGTCCAGTCTGGCAGCATGACCTTGGTTTTCGAAAACGATCGCGGCGAGATGATGGATGTCAAACTTGCAGCCGGAGAGGCGCACCATATTCCACCGCATCGGAAGCATCGGATGATTGCCAACGAGGATTGCGATATTTTTGAGGTTTCCACACCGTTTCTTGAAGACGTCGTGCGGCTGGAAGACGGCTATGGCCGGGCCGGCACTACTCAGGCCTGAGTGATTTTATGAACAACCTTTTTCTCGTCATTATTGCGGGTGGGAGCGGAACACGTTTCTGGCCAAAGAGCACATCCCGGCGTCCCAAGCAGCTTCTCTCGTTTTCCTCCGCTTCGGAACCTCAGGCGCCATCACTCCTTTCGCAGACACTCAACCGCTTTGACGGTCTCGTGCCGGGCGGAGCCCAGGGACAGAAACACCGGATGATCATCACGACCCAGCTTCTCAGCGAAGCAGTGGCACAGAATGCCCCGCAAGTGACGATCCTGGCTGAGCCGCAGGGCCGGAATACCGCGCCTTGTGTCTATTGGGGGGCGCGCGCCGTTGCTGAAAAAGACCCGCGCGGAATCATGCTGGTCATGCCGGCGGATCATTACATTTCCCAGCCGGAAAAATTCAGAACTTCCGTCCGGGCAGCCGCGGAGTGGGCACAGGTTCATGATGATCTCGTTACGCTGGGCGTGCAGCCGACGAGGCCCGAAACCGGATATGGCTACCTCCGTATCGGTAGTGCCTTGCCGGGTGGTACTTGCCGCAAGGTGGATGCATTTGTGGAAAAGCCCAATGCCGAGAGGGCGCAGGAATTCCTGAGGGCAGGGAATTATCTCTGGAATGGTGGAATGTTTGTCTGGCGTGCGGATGTGATCCTGAAGGCTTTCGACGAATTCATGCCGGAGATGAAGAGGGCCTGGGAAAGTTCAGGTGGTGACCTGCAGAAGGCCTACCCGCAAATGACAGCGACTTCGATTGATTACGGGATCATGGAGAAAGCCCGGAACGTGGTTTCCTTTCCGCTCGACTGCGGTTGGGATGATCTTGGCAGCTGGATTTCGCTCGAGGGTGCGGCTGATGTATTGCAGGCGCGCCGTGAGGGCGGAGTAGTCACCGGGGGCGAGTTGCTGGCTGTTGAGTCAGATGGAAACATCGTGGACGCACCAGGCAGGCTGGTTGCAATCCTTGGGGTGAGTGATCTGATCGTGGTGGAACACGGGCAGGCGATTCTGGTCGCGCATAAAGAAAAGGCGCAAGATATCAAGAAAATCGTGGACCGTCTGAAGACGGTTCGTCCCGATCTGGTTTAGCGGCCCATCGAGCCGGCTTTACGCTTTTGTTCGTTGACCGCCTGGATGGAAACTACGAGACGCTGCAGGCGGTAAGCATGCATGAAAAATTCCGCTTTAATCGAGGTGAACATTTCATCAGTTGATTTTATGTTCAGCCCGGTTGCGTAGCCCAGCTTGACGAGCTCCGGGAATTCCTCAATCCGGAAAGCTTCTTTCCCGGCTGCGGTGGTTTCCTTTTTCCTGATTTCAGCGATATTCAGAACCTTCATTCCCGTCACCTGGTCAGTTCCGTACTGATCCATGTGTTTGGCCATCAGGCCCATGACGAGAAATCCCCGGATGGTCAGGTCGTGGCGTTTGGAGGGTTCGAGCAGATTTTCTTCGTTCAGATACGTGATGAGCTGCTCAAGAAAGTCGATATCTTGCAGAATGCTTTGCTGGCTGTCGCCATCGCTGGAAGTTTTGATTACATTCACCTGCTCAAGTACATCCATGAAGGTGGTGATCTTTGCGACCGGAACTCCCATGATCTGATTCACGTATCTCTGAAGCAAACCTACCCGGACTGTGACGCCGCCCGGAACGCCCGCACCATTGCGGGCGCAGACCAGCAGGATTCCTGAGGCGATCTTCAGGACATCAATCGGTGAAAGGTAAACATAATGAGAATTGCGCTTGCCGTCTTTGTCCGAATAATCAACCGCCACACTAGCGGACTCAAGCTGACGGATCCGGGTGCTCGCGGTTCTCAGACGCGCGACGACCGTCTTGAGCAGAATTTTCAACCAGTCAGGCATTTTTGTCAGCACATCCTGGAATACAGGTCCTGAAACTTCGACCAGATCGCACTCGGTCAACGCTTCGCCCGAAGCCGAACGTGGGTTGCCGTCCAGGAATGCAAGTTCGCCTACGACCTGGCCGGAATGAATCGTATCGATTTCAATGTGGGATTCGCCCTTTTTTTTGAAAATTCGAAGCATTCCTGTTTTCAAAAAATACATGGCTCTGGAATTTTCGCCCTCCGCGAAAAGCAGCTCGCCTTTCTTCAGGTGCCGCGCCGTCTGAGCCGGTGCGGGAGCAGGTGCTGGTGCTGGTCGCGCGGCGGCCTTAGGTTGAGTCGCCGTCTGCTGCGGGCGCGCTGAGGAGGGAGGAGGTGTGCCAGGTTTTAAAGGAGTTTCCATACAGGGTCGTTACTCCTCTATCGGAATAATACTTTTTTTCATTTAATGCGAATGCAGTGCTGCGCTTGATTGCGCTAAGTCCCCGGTATAAAAAGAAAAGGGGCAAGCCGGAGCTTGCCCCCCTTCGAGGTGGGTCGCGTCAGTCGGGGGCGGTTGATGCTGATGCAACTCACTTCCTCGAATGGTCATGCAGGATGTTTATCGAGATGTGACCAACGCTTTCTCAAAGTACAAAAAGCATGCCCCGGAAATTTTGAAATATGCGCACCTTGCACCTCCTTTTACGCAGAACGGTCACGCAAATCTTTATGGTATCAAGAGGAAATGGAGACCATGCGTCTGTCTTCGTTTTATCGGAATGTCAGTACACTCCCGAAAAGTGAGGCGGAGCTCGCGGCCGCCGCTTCACGGGCCGCACAAGTCTGTGGGGCACAATTCGCCGCAATCCAGCTCAGTGTTCCCGGACAGCCTGAGTTGCTCGCGGTCGGGACTTTTGAGCCGGATCTTGTTCCAGAGACTGCCGAAGCCGCTCTGAAGGAATTTCTCCGAACGCAAATTAGCCTTCTGGATCCTTCTCCGAAGGCAGGCGATCTGCGGACTTTTCCGGTGGGTGAAAGAAACTTTCCGTTTTGGCGCTTGAGGGCGCCGCGATCGATCACTATTATTCCAATCTCGATACAGAGCTGGCTCAACGGGCGCGGCGCTGAAGCCAAAATCAAGCAGGAGGCAGGGTGGCTCGCGTTGGGCGGCGATCATGAGCAGGACGTGCGACAGGGTATTCTCGGGTTGGCACTTGCGCAGAGATTTTCGGAACTGGGTGAAATTGCACAGCTAGAATCGATCATCGCTCAGCGAGGTCAGTTCCTTTCTATTGCGAGCCATGACCTCAAGACGCCGTTGACCGCGATTTACGGCATTCTGCAGCTTCAGGAGCGCGTTCTTCGGCAGAAGAAAGATGAACCGGAGGGTGAACAAATTGCACGGCAGCAGTCATTTCTCAAAATGGTGATTCGTCAGGTTGAGCGCCTCAATGAGTTGATCGACGGCCTGCTGAATGTATCCCGGATTCAGAATGGCCGGTTCGTGGTGGAACCGTCGGAAGTGGACGTGGCTTCGATTCTGAAAGAATCCAGTAGCCAGAGAATGAATATTATTGCTGCCGAAGCGGGGGTTTCTTTGAAACTGGAAAGCCCCCCCATATTGACCGCCTGGGTGGATCCTGTACGGTTCGAAGAACTCGTGACCAATCTGATAATGAATGGCATCCGCTTTTCGCCTGAAGGAGGCAGTGTCTGGGTCAAACTGGCCGAAAGCTCCGGCGCCTTCAGGCTTTCGGTGCGGGACCAGGGCCCGGCAGTGCCGCTCGAGGATCGTGAGAGAATATTTCACCCTTTTGAGAGAGCTCAGCGTACCGCCCGGATGGGGGGGATGGGGCTGGGGTTATTCATTTCAAAGCAGATTGCGCAGCTCCATGGGGGAAACGTGATGCTGGTTGAAAGCATCCCTGGAAAAGGAAATGTCTTTGAAGCTTACTTTCCGATCAAGACGGTGACTTCTTTGTCCGCCTGAAACCAAAGGCCACGCAGAGAGCCATAGCCATCCAGAAAATCCAGAAGGCGGGATTCGAAGCGCTCATAAAATCCACGCCCGGAAAATGAAAGCCCTCCATGGTGAGTTTCAGGCCGATCACGAGTACCAGCAAGTAGGCCGAAACTTCGAAGGTCGGGAAATTGAGCAATAATTTTGCAAAAAAGGTCGCCGCATAACGAATCATCAGCACTCCGATGAACCCGCCGAAGAAAACGATCCAGAGCTTGGGGCTGATGGCAACCGCGGCCAGGATTGAATCGACCGCGAAAGCAATATCCATGATTTCGATCATGACGACTGTTTTCCAGAAACCTGCATGACGGACAGGTTTGGTTTCGTCTCCGTGCGGCTGTTTCTGCAGAAGGTGTTTGAGTCCGATGAAAATGAGATAACCGCCGCCGACAAATTTCACCCACCGCATCTGAATAAGATAGGTGGCAATGGATAAGGCGATCAGACGGAAGACGACTGCGCCGGCGAGCCCGTAAGTCAGGGCCATCTTTTGTTGCTTCGGAGGCAGGTGTTTGACCATGACGGCCAGCACGACCGCATTATCGATCGAAAGAATTGCTTCCAAAAAAGCGAGGAAGCCGACAACAACAATGTCTTGAAACGTAATCATCCCCGCCCTTCTCTCATGAAAAGAAATTGGGCGTCAATTTATTACCCGCGAAATTATTATCCCCGAAACTTCAGCCCACTCTGCGCATGCGCTTGGCTCTGTTCTTCAAGCGTAAGGCTTTGGCGCGTTCGCGACGAACGGTGGTCGGGTCCGGTTTGCTGCGTCGAGGCTCGGCTTGGGGATGGTTCCGGAGACGATCAGGTTCTGGGGATTTCACCGCATCTTTTTCCATGGGGTGCAAAGATGCAGTGTTCAGACCAGAAATTAAGATTAATGCACCGTGTTGTATCCCCTGAGCTGCTCTATAAAGCTGATACTTCGATTTTGTATTCCGTCCGAATGACGCGTGGTAGAATTTTGTATAGTTATGAAGTTTGCAACTCTTTTGAGTCTTATCTGGATTTCCGGAATCGTGATCACGCCAGCTTGGTCTGAAGTCCTGCGCACGGCCGAAGACGATCTTCTGCTCAAGACCTGGGATCGCGCGCAGCACTCCCTCACGATCCTTGAACCCAATCAAGTGCAGGTTTGCACAGCCGGGGCACCGGACCTTCTGCCTACTTCCAATCCTGCACTCCTGACCTTTGGAGACAAAGAGGGGGAGCGAGGCTGGTTGACCTGCGATCAGAACGGGAAGCCCGCTGCTGAAGTGGAGTTGCTGGAATCTGTTTCGAAGGCCCGGCTTCTGATCATGAATGAACGCCTGATTATAGAAAATCAGTCAGAAGAGGAAATTCGCCGGGGGCTTCTCGTGCATGCTGAGGCAATAGAGTCCAGTCTGAAGCAAGCCGATCTGAAGTTGCCCGAAGCATCCAGAAAGTCTCTGCGTGAACTTGCGGACAAGCTCAAAGAACAGGCGGCGACGCCCAGGTTGAAGGAAAATCTGCTGGCTTCCTTGAGCCGGTATGAACCGAAAATCCTCGAGAAAAAAGAAATCGTGAAATGGGACCCTCAGTGGCCCAAATTTCGAAAAAGTGAGTATATTGCGGTCGGTTTGATGGGGGCCACGACTTTCCTGACGAACGATATTCTTCGCCCAAGCAAGCCTTTGCAGTTTGGCGACGCACCGGGGTTCGATGAAAAGATCAGAAGCCTGATGGGCCTTTCGGATTCGAAGACGAACGACCTGATATCAAAAGCGAGCACGGTCCTGATGGGTGGTTTGATTCTGTACCCCATGCTCGATGCCGGTGTTGCCCGGGCTCGCGGCAAAACCGATACTGAAACTGCCGTACAGCTGGGATTGATCAGTGCAGAGTCTTTTCTCTTCGCAGGAATGCTTTCAAATGCAACCAAGGCCGCTTTCGACCGCAACCGCCCGTTTGTCGAAAACTGTCCTCCCGGCGAGATCTGTGGATCACTTGAAGATCGCAAGAGCTTCATGAGTGGGCACTCGGCCCTGGCCTTCACGGCGGCAGGGTTGATCTGCACTTCGCATTCGTATTTGAGCCTATATGACTCCAAGGCTGCGGACAACGCAGCCTGCCTGGCTTCTTTGGCGTTGGCATCAGCCACAGGCGTGATGCGGATTGTTTCAGACAATCACTACCTGTCAGATGTTGCGGCCGGGACCGCGGTAGGGTTGCTTGCGGGTTTCGTCCTACCTCGTTATCTGCATTTTGGTTTTTCAGATAAATCGAAAAAAACAGGGATGACCCGCAAAGGTATTCTGACCCCCGCTTACGTGGGTGACGACAAAACAGCGGCTCCAGGACTTGCCTGTCATGTCTGGTTTTAGGATTTAAAGAATTTTGTGGCTTCAGTTCTCAGCTTTTGCCCGTCAATAGCCGATCAGATAATGATGCTGCGTTCTCATTTTCAGGCAATTCTGGTTCGCTCAATTTCCCTTCTCCTGCTCCTGAGCTGGGGCCCGGCGATTTTAGCAGCCCCGATTGAAACACTGAGCGCGGGACCACCCAAATTACTGGGTCTCGCAATAGCGCCGGAAGGCTATGTCAAAGTGAAAGCAAAGCAATTGGCGAATGCCAAAGTGCTTTGGCTTAATTACGATCTGCTTCGCGAAGCGGGAATTGATATTCCAGCCGAAGGACTCGTGCCGGAGTTTGAAAAAGAAATATTGAATGCTTTTGCCTGGGGCGTGCCAGGGCCGAATGACTCTCCGGCGACATACACGTCCAAAGAAAAAACATTCTATGCAGATCGCTATGGGGGCAGGGGGATTGGCTATAACTTCGGGAGTGGTCGCGCGGCTTCGGCGGGCAAAATCCAGATCAAAGGCATCGGTGTCACTCCTCTGGTAGGACACGGTCAAGGTTATGACCATGCGCATGGTCGCGCATCTTTGGAGGAGTCCATCCGAGAGGTGATTTGGGGCGAAATGAGCAATGATCTGCCTCACGGCGCAAATCGAGTGATCGCCGTTATAGACCCGGGCACCTATACAGTGTGGAAGGATGGCGGCAGGGAGCGTAATGCCCTGATCATCCGGGAAGATCCAATTCGACCGGCCCATTACATGAGAGCGCCCAATGGCAGCGGTACCTTAATTCGCAGTGACAGGTCCAGAACCGCTGCTTCCGCAAAACTGATTATTAACGTACTGCCGGTTCCGCCTGAACTGAGCGGGGCCTCCGCAGAGAAGAAGCTTGTTGCCGGGCTACATGAATACAGCGATCGTGTGGCGGAACAGTATGCCTCAGCGTTCGTTAAGCGCGTCTATCACGGTACTGCCAGCCAATCCAATTTCGAGGTAACCGGCAAGTTCCTTGATTTCGGTACGATGACCGCGCAGCCCGGCTATGGGCAAATTCGAATCCTCAATTCTGTCGAGGGCGCGGGACAAACAGTCGAGATTCAAAATGAGTTGATTAGGAACTTTGTGGCTTCGTTGAGGGATCACCTCCCTGAGGGGCTTCAGAATGCGATCCCTTCTTCCGAGTCGCTCACGGCTCGGTTCCAAAAGGTTTATGACGCTCGTATTTCTGAGTTATTCCTGGAACTCACTGGCGCGCCGGCCAATCTGGTCAAAAAACTTGGAAGTACTGACGAAGCCTCTCGCCTTGCAGAATTGATAAAGAGGGCGGCACTTCAGGGTGCAAAACCGGTAAACGTGGACAAGGTAATGCCGGTAAGTACCACGACCTATGACATGAAGAAAGTGATGACCGAGCTGGTTGATCAGAATCCGATGGACAAGCAGTCCCTGAGCGCTTCCTTGTCGAGGACCTTGCCGGATTTCACTAACAGTACTGAATTTGCTGACGCCTATCATGAGTTCATGAAAATGGTGCTGATTGAAGCCCAGAAAGATGGAATTCCGCCGCAGTCTCTGATGAATTACGCTTCCGAAAAAGCTCATCTCGTCAACCTTGAAACTCCTGCACTGTATCGTCCGGATTTACAAGCGAAGGATACGACCTTGATCGATGAGTATCTCAAGACGGGAGATCGTTCCACGATCTGGAATTACATCGATTCCACCATCGCAAATTCCAGGCGGGGCTACCGGAGCCCTGATCCCTACAAATTCACAGTTCATGAAGCCAAAGAGCCGATCAGCGGCAGTATCAACCGATATATCTACGATGCCCGCTCATCTGAGTACCGGCTCATTCTTGAGCAGCCGGTTGTCAACGGGCAGGTAAAATTCTTCGGCCACAGCATCCCGCTGAGCGAGATTGAAGGGGCAAATTTGAAATACTCAATCGATGGCTGGAAAAATTCAGGAAAGGTCAAAGCCGATATTCTTGGGGACAAAGTGGAATTCCGCATTTCTCTGAAAGATCAGAGCCACACGGTTGAATTTCTTCTGGGCTCTTCGGACGAAAGCAAATGGTGGAAAGCCGGAGATCAGAATATCAAGTTGAAATTCCGGCAATATTCGCCCGTGAAGCCTCATTCGACCATTCCTTTGCCGGTCAAGAAATCTACAGCTGCGGTCGCGGGGTGTTTGAATAAGCTGTTTGGTTTTCTTCGTCCCTGAGTTATTTGAGCTTCAAGTGGATCGTTGACTTTCGTGATCCCAGCTCATATTCATTTTAGGTGGAAAACCGCAGTATTTTGACGTTGATCGTGCCTGTCTACAATGAAGCGGAGCACCTCGCGCAAGTAGTTCAAGCGTTGATGGAAAAGGCGAAGACTCTTCCAGTCCAATGTGAGTGGATCTTTGTAGACGATTTTTCGAATGATGCCAGCCTGACAGTCCTCAAAACACTCCAGCGCCAATATGACTTCAAAATTATTGTTCAGGAAAATAATCAGGGCAAAGGTGCCGCTGTCATTCGCGGAATTGAAGCTGCCAGCGGCGATTTCATAGTGATTCAGGACGCTGATTTTGAATATGATCTTTCTGATGTTGCCAGGCTTCTGGAGCCGCTGATTGAGCAGCGGGCTGATGTCGTCTATGGCAACCGGTTCGGCGAAGGATCATTCCAGGCGCATTGGACCTGGCACTATTTCGCTAATCGTATTCTGACGATTTTGAGTAATCTGCTTTCGGGTATCCATCTGTCGGACATGGAAACTTGTTACAAAGTGTTTCGCGCGGAGCTGCTCAAGTCCATGCGGCTGCAATCGAAACGCTTTGGGGTTGAAGTTGAGTTGACGGCGTACCTCGCCAAAGTCAGTATAAGAATTCAGGAGTTGCCGATCTCGTACCATCCGCGAACCCGACGTCAGGGCAAGAAGATCACCTGGAAAGATGGCTTCGCGGCACTCTGGCATCTGT
This sequence comes from Bdellovibrionales bacterium GWA1_52_35, assembly GCA_001769805.1. Lineage (GTDB taxonomy): Bacteria > Bdellovibrionota > UBA1018 > UBA1018 > UBA1018 > GWA1-52-35. The sequence continues at coordinate 110,314 of MEPO01000013.1, read as the reverse complement.
TCCGGTTCAATTGGTTTACGTCTGTGGAGCAAGCGTATGGGCTAAAAGAGTCGAGGCCCAGAGCCAGCGATTCTTAATACGCCTAGGTTCTGTTCAGAGGGCTTTGAAGGTTGATTACTGGTTTTTTAGAAGCGCCAAAAGAACTCGCTCTCCTTGTGATGGTGATTAGGCGGCCTGTTTCGCGGTTGGGTTAGGGGGAGTGCAGGCCTCCTGAGTTGCTTCTGACGTTCCCTCTTTTATAGGAGGTGGGGTAGCGGACGTCTTAGCCTCTTTAGCAGCTCTTCTTCTTCCCGCACGCTTCTGAGAGGTAACGTATTTTCCAAGTTCCGCCTGCTTCACCTCATTCCATCCATGTGCGCAGTCATCCAACCCGTTCTGAAGTAGGGTCGAGAGTTTATCAAACAAGACTTCCGTATTAGCTCGGTAGTCATGCTCTCCGCGAATAATTTTGGCGATGTATTTCACCGACTCCGCTGATAAAATAGCTCGAGCAAGTGATTCCGGCGAGAATGCCGTCGCTTCTTTTGCAAGATTTTCCCAAGAGTTTCCTGCATACATTGACTCATGAAGGTCGACGAAGCTCCAGCAAATGTCGTCAATAGAGCGTTTTGTTAAGTCGATTTGGTCTTCCTCGTTTCGCAGGTCAAAAGAAGTTACTTCAGTTCCGCCAGCATTTCTCTGGGAGAAGTCGTATAGCCGCCACTCGTAGCCATTCGAGAGAATTCCCCAACGGACATCGCCAAGAGCGTTAAGATATTCTGCGAGTTGGACCTTCCCTGAGCGGAAATCCGATTTTGAAAGGTCAAAACCGAGTTTCTTCACCTCTATTACGCACACAATTACGTCACCTTTCATAACCAGGAGATCGGGTCGCATTTTGCCACGGGTCTCTTGTGCTCGGATGTTATAGCCATTGGTGGGCGTGAATCCGAGGCAATTTCGAACGACGCTTTGACACCATCGTTCCAGATCAAGCTCCTTTGTAGCGGGGTTTGCTTCGAGTGCTTTGAGTTCGTGTAGATGCTCAAGCACTTGGTCATTCATTCCTCGTACGAGGCGATCTTGTTTCGTTTCACGGCTCATGTGTTGGTCCTTTCGAAAGTACGTGCGATTATGTTTTCTGATAAACCTTAAAATTTAAGCTGTAGACTGGTCTGTATACCGGAGGGCGCTGGATCAATTCTAATAGTTGGTTCACCAAAGTCAGCTCTGGGAATGTTCAATACAATTAATCCAACTCCAAACGACTGAGTTAGAGAGCTGATGATGCTGGCTGCCTTCCAACCGGATGTCATTTCGCCGGGATATTCGCTGATATTGAGTATGGGACCAATTACCGGAACCCAATACAGATGCGGATACTGTCTGTCTGCAATCATGAACTGCCCGCTTGAATTTTGGACTAAAGTAGACCCGTCTGCAGGTGTTTTAGAGCTGCCGATCAATACAGTTGCCAAATAGGACGAGATCGCAATTTTGTACCCCAGTTTCTGCTGGTATACGCGACTGTTGTATTTGATCTTCTTTTTGGCCGATTCCGCGTCTTCCTTTATCGCGATCACATCGATTTCATTCTGGGGCTTTGTGCAAACGGTCGCTTCATTGTCTGTTGCCAAAGTCTGCAGTCCTGCAACCGCAGCACCTGAGCCGTGGGCAGAAACGGAGTGCTTCATATTGTCCAGTGCGCACGTTTCTTGTGGCAGCATTGGCGAGTAGTGTGCACATCCGGAGAGAGCCGGAATCAACAGTGCGAGAATTATTCTCATGAATGCTATTCGGATAGGATAGCAATATTCTTGAACGAATATTGTGAAATTATTTTAGTGGATATGCGCCACTTGCAAGTTGTGCCAGTTGATTCGAATTTCCCCGCAGCTTCGAAATAACCGGTGCGCTAAAGGTTCGGATCAGGCGTGATTGTGGGGTATGCTCTCAGCCCAAATGGCGGCCGTTCATAATCTTGCGATGGATTGTTTGGTCGAGCAAACAACAAGGGTTTATCAAGCAAAGGGGTCGCCCTAAATATCGAATGGGCGAACAAGCTTATGCGGACTTTCACCACTCAAATCGAAACGCTTAACCGGCACAGAGGAAAAGGTCGGAATAATTATTTCGATGCATCGAAATCTAATGTTTTGAATACGAAGTATCTGCGCTTACTCGCTCCGAATAAATAAGGCATTTTTGGTTTGATTTGATCAGGAATTTCGATACACCGACCCTAGGTCGCTAAATTCCGACTTTGCATTTGTATGCGACAGAAATCGAATACGGGGCTCCCAGCATATCGTATGCTTTAATCATGAGGATCAGACCAGTGTTAGCGTCCAATCGATACCAGCGGTACAGATTAATATTTCCGACAGGCGTAGCTTCGAAAAAATAATCACCTTTGCGTGCGAGTTCTTCGTTCCCGGCGTTTCCAACGAGCATCGGTTTTTTTGAATCAAAATTTGAAATTGCAAAGGTAGCTGGATTTTTTGGGATACTATACCCCTGAGTACTGAAGTTTTGTTTTGTCTTTTCCCACATTAGATCTGTTGATCCTATTTCGTTGCAAAAAAGATTCTTCGCAAACGCAGTGCCCGGTAATGCGGGTAATGCCAAGATCAGAACTAAATAGATAATTCGTTTCATACTGATAGTTTCGGTCTAGATACAGCTCTCATTGAGCGATATTTGTAATTTAGTTCTCAGGCTCGTCCTGTGGTTCTGTGATGCTATATGTGACTCGTCAGGATAGCAGAGCCCGCTGTACGGCCCCTGCAGAACAGTGTGCCTGCAATGCAATGGATCGGATTGATAGCCCTTGCCTGCGCAATGCTTTGATTGTGCCGTCATCCCTTGTCTTTGGGCGCCCCAATCGTTTCCCTTTTGCTCGGGCGTTGGCGATCCCGGCACGTACCCGCTCGCGGATAATGCTGGCTTCAAACTCAGCAAATGCACCAATCATATGCATCATAAGCCGCCCTGAGCTTGTGGTGAGGTCGATATTGTCCCGTAAGCTGATGAACTCAATTCCCAGTTCAGATAGTTCCTGAAGCATTGTAACGAGGTCTTTGAGCGATCTGGCAAACCGATCAAGCTTCCATACTATGATGCGATCGAATCGGCGCAGGCGTGCATCGGTTAGCATAGCCTTGAGCATGGCTCGATTGGCAGTGGTTCCGGTGGCCTTGTCCTCGTAGGTCTTGAATACAACCCAGCCACGGGCTTGAACATACGCCGTGAGTTCGCGCTGCTGTAACTCAGTGGCTTGATCTTGGGTCGATACTCTCAAATAAATTGCTACACGATTGGCCATAACTGCACCTCTCGCGCACGCTTCTACAGGTCGCTAGTCTATTTGTCAACAGAATGTAATACATATTGTAAACGTGTGGTGATTCATATAAGGTGAAATTATGACCGCGAGATACAGACATCCGAGTGAGATTAAGAAGAAGGAACCAACCAAGACCCTTTCAGTCAGGGTGAAGGAGTCCACTAAGGAAGCACTGAGGGAAGCGGCAGAAAATGCTGGGCATGACCTCTCAGTCTTGGTGACCACAATTCTTGAGGACTACGTTACGTGGCTGCGAGAGCAGGGCACTAAGGGCAAGCGATGAGTTGCTCATTGATCACCCCACAGACATCCCCGGTGGCCTTTGATTTGACCCCATACACCCCAAAACGCGCAGCTCGCCTGACGTGTGGTGACCTTTCCATGTTCGGGACAAGTTTTTCTGAAAAACCGATGCTGCAACGCATTTTCACGGCCTTATTATGCGCCGCTTCCGAATAGCGTTTAAAACAATGTTAACCCTCTTAATAGGAGTTGTTCCATGAGCGAGACAGATAAACAGATCACGCGAGTAAACGCCGAGGGCGTTCTTGAGGGCCTTGATCCAGAGACTGGCGCCGTCCTTTGGGTTGAGAAGAAGAAACGCTCAAGCCGTGATCCTGCTCGAATCAAGTATACGAACGCCGACAAGAAGCCGAGCGAAACGCATCATCATATCATTGATGACCGTGGCCGGAAGCTCTGGGTGCCGAAAGGTACAAACCCGGACGAACTGCCTCGTGTAGCGTTCCCATTCGCTCAGGTGACTTGTGACCAAATACTTCAAAAGGTTACGGAAGGTCTTGCGGTCACTCAGATTGGGCAATTAGAGGGCTTTCCACCGGCTCACACGATTTTCAGGTGGCTGAGAGAGCATCCCGAGTTCCGGGCGCACATGAGGATTGCTCGGGAATGCCGGGCCGACTTCTTTGAGGGAAAGGTAATCGAGGTAGCGGATACGGTTGATGAGGACAACGTACAGGCATCGCGGGTTAAAGTTGCGGCTTACCAGTGGGTAGCTCAGATCAGTAATCCAGACGTTTACGGGAATAAGACGAAGGTCGTGGGCGATCCTGATAGGCCGATCACTTACATAATTGATACGGGCATTTCTCGAACGCCGCGTACTGATGACATTGAGGTGCAGGGCGTTGAAATACCGGAATAGAGATGCTGGGAATAGTGCGAATTAGTTGACTCATGTTTGCTTCAAACTATTCCGAATTGAATAGTATGAAAAATTCAACTGCTGTCGGCTGTTCTAGTAAATGGATTGGTTTGGTTTGCTGCGGGAAAGCAGATTTCAATGGAACCTTCAAATGCACCAAAACCGAAAGGTGGGTATGAGGAGATTCGTACTCATTTCGGTTATTGTGTTCTTTGGGTGTGCTCCAACTACGGGCGTGTTTTTAACCCACGAGAAAAGCGGATGGTTTAATGTAACGGAACACGGAACGGTGGGAATGTCGCTGTATTACTGCAAGGCTCATGATGCGGATCAAAATGCAGGTCCAATGTGCTACCGTACTAGGCAGATGGACGGCGTGCCACAACCGGGAGAACCCGAGCGGAAAGTTGCGTGCAAGAGCGCTTTTGGCTTCGATGTACCATGTTCGAAGTGATTGAGGAGCTACACACATGAGAAGGGTTCTTATCTTTTCCTTACTCGTAGCTTATAGCTCCGGCTGTGCAACAGCTTACAAAGAGGCTATGTTGCCAGACGGACATACGTGGTTAATTAATGTGCGTTGCAGCGATGGGCCCTCTTGTGAAGTTGATGCCATAAAGTCGCGTGCAATGGAGTTATGCGGGCACAGGCCAGAGCGAATCTTTGGTTGTGGTAGCGCATTTAGTGGTTATGAGTGCTTTGCGGCCTGCAAAAGCGCGCCACAAAAATGTGAGGCTACGCCAAGTCCGACAGCATTAGATTCGGCTACGGGCACAAGTTTAAAAGGTGAAGATGAGAATTTCAAAGCACCCCCAAGCACAAAGAAGAGTTGCTCTGGTCCAATTCCAAAAAAAAGAAGCTCAGATTGCTCTATTAAATGCGTGAATGGTAGTTGGGCTGCGGTCTGTGACCGCGCAACAGAAAAGCCAATTCAATAATAAGGGTTAATCAATTATCTGAGACACGGCGGTTCGGGTGCCTGCCGCCTAAAGTGAAATCATTGCCACACAAAAAATGTGGAAGTTTTTTTTGTCTTCAGAACAACTGGTGTTGTTCCGATACAAGCACTGTATTCCAAAACGAATAGAGGGCACTAAATGGCTAAAGAAACGAAAGATGAAAGAACCGTACGCTCGATGACGCCGTTACTGACTGAGCATATGATTGAATTGAAAAATCTTGCTTCGGGTTCATCTAAGGAAAGCGATATTGAGAGTTGGTGCCAATCCCTTTTGAAGTCAGTTCTCGGTTTCAGCGCAAGTTCCGGCTACGTCGTTAGGACACAAGAGGCACGTGCAAAAATGCGATTTGATATCGCCATATCAAAGGCGGATAAGCCTGAGCAGATTTTGTTGCTTGTGGAAGTGAAAAAGCTAGGGGCAGATCTCAATAAGTCAGATTTGCGCTCAGGTAAGGTACAGCTTAATGAATATTTGAAGACCGTTGGCGACGTTAGGTGGGGAATCCTGACGAACGGCTACGAATGGCGTTTATATGATTTCAAAAGTGATCTCATTACTGTTGCATCTACCGATATTCGAAATGATCAGCAGGAGCTAGATGTATCTGGTAAGGGGATTACCGAGGCTGCGTGGGATCTTATAGAGTTCTCGGCTAACTATTTTGAGGGCAAAACGTGGGAAGAGCTTTCGGCTGAAGCTCAAGCGCTTTCGCCCGACTCTCTGGCGCGCGCGATCCTTTCCGCCGATGTAGTGAAGCGCATTGGAAAGGTCTTGAACGGGGAGCATGATTATCGCGCCTCAGTTGACCTTTTGACCGACAAGCTTTCAGAGCTTCTAGAACAAGGACTGAACGATCTGGTCGGTACATGGAATGAAACTCAAAAAGCTGAGCTAGATAGATATATTCGGAACCAAAAGAAACAGGCGAAAAAAACCAAAAGGCGAGGACCATTATCGGCTGATGCAATTGAAGGTACTGCGGTTACTGCCCCCGATTCATCGGCAGCGGCTACCCCGGCTGTGGCTGTCGTAACAGACGAAAACAAAGCAGCCTAAAATAATTTGGAAAAGTTCAAAGCTTGTGGGTGTCGTTCTGTTACCCCCGTGTTACCCCGAACGATTTTCCAGAGTTATCTCTCTGATCCGGTCTTCTTGAATTATGTTTTGATTTCTTGGAGTTAAAGTGGTGAGGCATCACGGATTCGAACCGTGGACCCTTACATTAAAAGTGTAATGCTCTACCGACTGAGCTAATGCCTCACGCTAGAAACTGGCTGACAAGGACATATCGGTTATCAAAGACCTGCTCCAAGTGCAAGTGTCTAAATTGAACTTTCGCTCAAACCTCCGAAAAAGGATCCTTCACAATCAGGGTTTCTTCCCGGCCCGGTCCCGTGCTGAGCAGGACCACTGGAACTCCGACAAACTTCTCGATCCGAGTGATGAAGTTCTGCAATTCCGCTGGCAGTTCGCGCAATGATTTGATTTTTGCGGCATCGTAATGACCCCAGCCTGGAATCGTTTCGTAATACGGACACAGGGCCTCCAGGTCACTGATCGAGGACGGGAGTTCGTGCAGCGTACTGGCACCGAGTCGATAAGCGGTGCAGAGCTTGAGTTCTTTGAAATCGTTCAGCACATCCGCCTTGGTCAGTGCAATTCCAGTCAGGCCGTTGACCTCCGCCGCGTATTTGAGCGCCACGAGATCCAGCCAGCCGATGCGGCGGGGGCGGCCCGTTGTCGCACCAAATTCCGTTCCGATTTTGCGGATGAGCTGGGCGGTGTCCGGTTCCGTCTCTTCGATTTCCGTTGGAAAAGGGCCGGTACCCACGCGAGTGGTATAGGCCTTTGTGATTCCGATCACCTGACTCACTGCCTGAGCGCCCACTCCGCAGCCAGTCATGATGCCGCCGGCAATCGTGCTGGAAGAAGTCACAAAAGGATAAGTCCCGTGATCGACGTCAAGCAGGGTGCCTTGCGCGCCTTCGAAAAGAATGGGCTGCTTCGCGGCCAAGGCCTTGATCAGAAGACCACGTACATCGGTGACAAAGGGCTTGAGTTTTTCGCCGAGACGTTTGCATTCCTCAAAAAGCGGCGCGATCTCAATCTCGGGTTCCCTGAAGTAGTGCTTCAGGAGAATGTTTTTCTCTTCAATCGCACTTTTCAGCTTTTTGAATAAAACATCCTCATGCATCAGATCAATCACCTGGATGCCACGGCGGGCGACTTTATCTTCATAGGCTGGTCCGATGCCGCGAACCGTAGTGCCGATCTTATCTTTGGCGGCGTGTTCCTCGCGCAGCCGGTCCAGCAGGCGGTGGAAGGGCAGAATGACGTGCGCGCGCTCACTCACGCGAATGACTTCGTGCGCGGGGGCGGTCAGCGCCCCGGCTGTTTCCAGCTGTTCTACCTCCTCGAAAAAAACTTTAGGATCGAAAACGACCCCATTGGCTATGAGGCAGATCTTGCCAGGATGGAGAATGCCGCTGGGAATCAGGTGGAGAACGGTTTTTTTGCCGTTGACGACCAGAGTGTGTCCCGCATTATTGCCGCCCTGAAAGCGCACAATGTACTTTGCCGACGCGCTGTAGATGTCTACAACTTTGCCTTTGCCTTCGTCTCCCCACTGCGCCCCAACCACTGCTACGTTCATCGATTCTCCTCTGCTAAAATCTGAAGGGCCGCGCCAACACCGGTACCGAACCGGACAGGGTGGCCGAGTTTACCCAGGGTCAGTTCCAGGGCGCTGATTCCCGTTGTGATGTCAAAATCCCCGCAATAGCCGAAATGGGAGAGTCGGAAAATCTTCCCTTCGAGCTCATCCTGGCCGCCTGCGATAACTGCTCCAAACGTGTCGCGCATTGTCTTTGGTATCAGCTTCCCATCGGCGATCGTCCCGGGAACCCTCACAGCTGTGACAGCAGTGGAGGGCGCTTCCGAGAAAAGCTCCAGTCCCAGAGCCTGTACGGCGGCTCGGGTCGCCCGGGCCAGACGGTCGTGGCGTTTGAAAACGTTCTGCAGGCCTTCTTCCCGCATCAGGCGGAGACTTTCCTGAAGGGCGACAACAAGCGAAATTGCCGGCGTCCAGGCTGTTTCGCTTTTGAGCAGGGCTTTGCGTTCCTTCCGAAAGTCAAAATAATACCTGGGCAGGGTTGCCTTTTCGACTGCCTCCCAGGCCCGATCGCTCAACGCCAGCATAGCGAGCCCCGGAGGGATCATGAATGCCTTCTGAGAGCCCGTAATTAAAACATCAATATCCCAGCGGTCCATCGGCAGATCAAAAACGCCGAGCGCGGTAATCGCATCACAGACCGAAAGCATCGAGGCTTGCCGGGCGGCGGTGCAGATTTCCTGGGTGGGAAGCTGGGTTCCGGTTGAAGTCTCCGATGCTTGGAAAAGAATTGCTTTGGCCCCGGGATGGGCCTGAATGGCTTGCTTCAGTACTGGAAGAGCCAGGGTCTTGCCGTTTTCAATCTTGATCTCGACTGGACGCAGACCGTAGGCCTGGGCAATCTGGGTCCAGCGTTCACCGAACTTGCCGGCGTTGATCGTAATGATTTGATCACCTGGGTTGAAAAGATTTGCCACCGCAGCCGTCATTGCTCCTGTTCCACTACAGGTCAGTATCAAAACGTCTTTTTCGGTCTGGAAAATGGATTTGAGGCCGGCTTCGACTTCCTGAAATATTTTGCGAAACCCTGGGGTCCGGTGGTGGATAATAGGCTGCGACAGAACCGCATTCACGGATTCAGGAATCGGAGTCGGTCCGGGCGTCAGGAGATAGGTTTTCATCAATTGCGGTTCAGGTACGGTTCAGATACGGTTCAGGCATTGCGGATGGGCTTGCCCAGTTTTTTCTTTTCCTGTTTGTCGCGCATGATCTCGTCAATGATCGCAAGCGCTTCGTGTCTGAGATCATTTTCGTAAATGAAACGGTAGAAATTTTCCATATCCGGATGATGGCGGAAATTCTTGAAAGAGGCTGACATTTCAGTGGGACCGGAAGCGGCAGCCAGAGCGGCGGCACTGCTGTTCTGGCCGGCACTGGCTGCCGCTTCTTCCTGCTGTTCTTCCAGTTCTTCCCGTTCCGCATCGCTCATGGCCAATGGGTCTGCAGGCAGGGCTTCTTCGACCTTGGCGGCTTTCGCGGCTTTGCCTTTTGAAGGTTTTTCGGCCTTCGCTTTTTTGGATTCTTTAACAACAACGGGCTTTTTGGGAGCCTTTTTCGGCGCCGCTTTTGGGCTCATGACTGATTTGTCTCCTGCTGGCTAGTTCGCTTTATTCCCGGCCGGCGTGTCGTTTTCGACAAAACCGTAGCCCATCAACTTCTGGGCCAGGGTGGCGGAAATATTTGTGTTTTCTTCCGTATCTCTTTCAGACATCGTTCGCAAGGCCAGGTCAATGCCTTTTTCTGTTTTAGTGACCTTGCCCGTCTTTTTATCTCCAGTGAGTAACACTTCCCCTTGCGTGCTCATCAGATCCCCTCTTTCGGAAGGGCGATCGCTCGATCCTGCAGTTCCCCGGTGTTATGCCATCGCCTCTGGTTGTTCGGCCGGCGTCTCCAGAAAGCCGTACCGATGAAGCTTGTTATAAAGCGTCTTTATCGTAATGCCTAGCGATTGTGCAGTCTTCGTCTTATTTCCATGGTTAAACGTCAGCGCCCGGAGAATATGATGTTTTTCGACCTCCTCCAGGGGCATGTCGATTGCGAATTCGCTGTTTTCCGTTTTCATCTTAGGCATTCGAATATTAAAAGGAATATCGTCCAGGCGGATCTCATTGTTCTCCGCCAGAATCTTCAAACGCTCAATGGTGTTCTGAAGTTCCCGGATATTGCCTGGCCAATTGTAATTCATGAGCACGTCTATGACGCGGGGGTCTATTTTTCGGATTTGGAGGGTCGCGCCCCCAAAACGGGAGCTCTTGATGAAAAATTCGACCAATGCCGGGATGTCCTCTTTCCTTTTGCGAAGAGGGGGCATCCGAAGGGTGATCGTATTGAAGCGGTAAAAGAGGTCCTCGCGGAAGCGGCCTTCCTTGACTTCGCGTTCGAGGTCACGGTTGGTGGCACTGACGATGCGCACATCCACTTTGATCGGCCGCTTGCCTCCGATGCGATAGAATTCGCCTTCCTGGAGGAAGCGGAGAAGTTTGGCCTGAATACCGAGGGAGAGCTCTCCGATTTCGTCGAGAAAGAGTGTTCCGCCATCGGCGGTCTCGCAGAGCCCCATCTTCTGCGATACGGCGCCGGTGAACGAACCTTTTTCGTGGCCGAAAAGTTCCGACTCAAGGAGTGATTCCTGGAGTGCCCCGCAGTTGACGGTAACGTAAGGCTTGCCGGCGCGATCGCCCTTCAGGTGAAGTCTGCGCGCGATGAGTTCTTTGCCGGTTCCACTTTCGCCTTGAATTAAAACTGAGGCAGTCGTGGGCGCTATCTTGTCGACCATGGCGATCAGGCTGAGCAGAGTTGGGCTTTTCCCGATGATTTCCATGCCTTTTTGCTGATCCTGGTCGACAAGGGATTTGAGTGCTTTATTTTCTTTTTGAAGGAGCTTCTGCTGATCCAGAATACGTTCATGCGCCCTGCGCAGTTCGAGCGTCTTGTCTTCGACGGCGGACTGAAGCTTGCGGTTGAAATGCTTCACGTCGCTGTAGAGCCGCTGATTTCCGATCGCAACGGCGACCTGCCAGGCCACGGCTTCCAGGGTGATCACATCATCCTGGTCAAAAGCGTTTTCGCTGTCACTCTCGAGATTCAGGGCCGCCATGACCGCGCCGGTCCGGGACAGGATCGGAACGCAGAGCTCTGATTTAGTTCCGATCGCGATTTCGAGATTTTTGTAGTGCTGGTCTTTTGAAACATCAGGACAGAGGTACGGCTGTTTGGAGGCAAGGACGGCACCGGTGATCCCTTCGTTTGATGGAATGCGGTGGCCGATTTTAAGATGGGAGTGATAGTTGCCCGCTTGTGCGCGCAAGGTGAAGACCTCTTCGTCCACGCTCCAGATATTGATGCAGTAGTAATTGAAATGCGCCTGGATGATGTTGATGATCTCCTGGTAAACATTGTCGGATTCCAGAAGGCTCTGGAGACGGGTCGAAAGTTGATTGAGAAGTTTGAGCTGGGTCCCGCGCTTTTTCTGCGAGATCTGCTGGGCATTGCTGATTTCACTGGATGACATGGGTACTACCTCTGAAAATATTTCCGATGAATGATAATTTATTCCCGGAACACTGGCCGACCATATAATTATTGCCGCATAGTGTCAATACTATCAGTTGGGCGAGATATTTATAAAAACCACATTAAACCAATGATTTACTGCAAGCTGAGGCAGCGCTTTTGAAAGCACTCCGCACCCTGGTTGATACCGCTGATCAGTGCCGAGAGCATCTGGGCCTTCTGTGCATCCTGGAATGAGATCTGGTCTCGCAGGCTCCGGGTGAGCGTAGCGCGATCACCGGAACCTCGGATCCGCGTATTCATCAAGATCTTCAGGAGTTGTTCGCGGTGAGAATTCTTGCGGAGTTCAGGTTTCTGGGTCGCGGTGATGAACGAAAGAAGCCGGTCGGGCGTGGCCGTGTAGATATTGATGCGGTCCATCTTCCCGTAGAGCTTACTTCGAACCCGAGAAGGCGTCTGGAATTCAATCCAGAGTTCCCGGGGAGCAGGGAGTGAAGAGGGCATTGAAATTCGCGACAGCTGCCGGGACAATTCGGATTTTGCGGCCTGGTAAGCCGGAGTCGTGATCTCGGCTCTGCGCCAACGGACAGCGGCTCTGACGTATTCGCGGACGGCGCGCCGGCCCGGTTCCGTGAAGGTGGACTTCAAAGCAGGAAGAAGTGGGGCAAGTTGGGCCGGAGGCAGATTGCGAAGAATACTGGTTACGAGTTCATAGGAATTCTGGGGCTTAGTGTGGGTGAGGATTTCAAAGAGTTCGCGATGCAACCCGGCCTTCAGAAGTTTGTAAATGAGATGCGCGATCACGCCCTCTTTACTGAAGAGGGCATCGTAATTTTCTATTTCGTATCCGACCAGTGCATCCAGTTCCGGATCCGATACCATGCCGGGGATCAGCTCAAACTGATGCGCGAGATTGGACATGCTGCCTTGAAGCACGAAATGGTTTTCGCGAATCGTCTCCTGCCGTTCTGAAATCAGGAATTCCGACGTAAAAGCCGGCATGTTGAAGAGAGTGCTTGTGAATTGCTTCACGACGAACGGGAGTGCTCCGAAGATGTAACCCTGGTATCCGCGCTCCTGGAAGAAGTCTGCCGCGGTATTGGACTGCAGCAGCATCTGGGTCAAAGTCGGCGTGGGATAAATGTGATGGCGCCCATGGAGTTTTTCTCCGAAGTAGGCTTCGTAGCCTTCGGCTACGCCTTCAATGAGAGCAATGGTCGGGTCCGTCACGGCGCTGGCCATGTGGCCGTCACGGGATACGGATTTTTTAAATATTTTTGCAAACGCATCCAGGCCGTAAAGATCCTGGGTCAGTGCGTGCGCCAATTCGTGCGCGACGACAATATCGAAATAATTGTTCTTGATGAGACTGTCTTTGCTCAGGAGTGAAACGCCGGCGAAAGTCGCGTCTTCGGCTGAGATAAAATTGGAATATGTTGCTGATCCAAGCACGAAGCGTGTTGAGTCGACGAAGACTGGTCCCAGTCCGAAAAGTTTTTTCTTGCCGAGATAAATCAGATTGGGTTCGCAGACATAGGAGTAGCCCGCAAGTTCACGCGCTTCGATCCGCATCCGGTTGATTTCCTGAATGGCCGGGGACCGGGTCAGCAGATCCAGGTAGGGCTTTACCAGCTCTGATTCATTCTCTTCCGCCTGATCCAGGCTGTAAGCAAGTCTACCCGAGAGATCAGGAGTCGGAAGCATGCGGGCGTAAGCTTCTTCAATGGTGCACGCGGATTTATCCAACTTCTTGTTACAAGGCTTCTTGAAGGGGTTGGGATTGGGCGCGGGTTGAACAGCCCAGAAGGCCAGGTCCTTGCAATTCTGAGGAGGTACGGGCGCGCCACGGCTCGGATGAGCTAAAAGGAACAAGCCCAATGTACTTGCAGCAGCACTGGCTAAAAGAAGTTTTCTCATCTATTCACACCCTTTGGTTTACAAAACCTGAGTACTTTTATCAGGTATTGTAAGCAAGGTCAAATAGGATGTATGCCGCTGATATTATTTAATTAAATAGACTCAACCACCATGACAAGCCCGAGACCACCCGCCGCGCAGATTGAGATCAGGCCAAGATTCTTTTTACGGGCCTGAAGTTCGTGCAGGGTTTGCAGGATCAGGCGCCCGCCGGTTGCACCGAAGGGATGTCCCAAAGGAATGCTCCCTCCGTTCACGTTCAGGCGGGACCGGTCCACTTTTCCGATCGCGTGCTCAAGACCCAGTTTTTCCTTCGCCCATTCTTTTGATTCAATGGCGGCAATTGTCGCGAGGACCTGGCCTGCAAAGGCTTCATGCATTTCAACCAGGTCGAGATCGTTCCAGGTGATCCCTGCCTTCTCGAGGGCTTTGGGCATCGCGAAAGCTGGACCGATCAGCAGAGGCTCTTTCTGCAGATCCACACCTGCAACAGCCACACTGCGGATTGCGCCCAGGGGCTTTAACCCGAGTTCGCACGCTTTGGTTTCACTCATCAGGAGTACGGCCGAGGCACCGTCCGTGAGTGGACTGGCGTTACCGGCGGTGATTGTCCCGTCTTTATAAAAAATGGGGCGAAGCTTCGAGAGCTTCTCCACGGATGTGTCCGGCCGAATATCCGTATCACGATCGATAATTCTGCCTTCAGGTGTGGCGACGCCCACCACATGGGATTGGTAAAAACCTCTCTCCCACGCTTCGTGCGCCTTGCGATGACTGCTGGCCGCAAATTCATCCTGTTCGGCACGGCCGATCTTGAACTGACGGGCCATGAGGTCCGCGGATTGTCCCATGCTCAGTCCTGTCGTCGGTTCCGAAATGCCTGGCGCATGCGGTGCGAGCAGGGTGGGTTTGAATTTTCTGAAATGGCCGAGACGCTGGGCCGTGGTTTTGGCTTTGGCGAAATCCTGGAAAAAGTCAGTCGCCTCCTGGCTGAAGAGCGCACGCACAGAGCTGATCGATTCGACGCCGCCGGCGAGCCCGACTTCGATTTGTCCCGCCAGGATCTTTGCAGCGATTCCTGCTGCTGCTTCTGCTGCCGAGGCGCAGTAACGATTAATGGTGGTGCACGGGATACGCGCTGGAAGCCCGGAGTCGAAGAGCGCCTCCCGGGCAACGTTCGTACCTTCAGCCGGTGGCGACACAATTCCGAAATGGATTTCTTCGATGAGTCCGGGGTCAATGCCGGAGCGTGCTACTGTTTCCCGAAGCACCACACCGCCCAGAGTGGAGGCGGGAAGCTTTTGAAATACCGTCCGTGCACGAACAAAGGGGGTGCGGGTTCCAGCGACTACCACAACGCGATTTTGAGTCATGATTTCCTTCTTGGGAGTTTGCCAGGAGTTGGTCTCACGGCATTTTTGTCGGGCCTGACCAGCGGGGCGCGACACAGTTGCCGAGTCCATAGGTAAGCCGTTTAACAAAAGTTCCATCGACATTCATTGCGTAGATATTCTGCTGACCCGTCCGGTTCGAGCTGAACACGATGAAGTTTCCATCCGGGCTGAAATTCGGGTCTTCGTTGTTGCCCTGGCTCTTCGTCAGGCGTTCGATGTTGGAGCCATCAGGATTCATGATGAAAATATCAAAGCGCCCATCCAGCCAGCCGGAAAAAGCGATTTTGTTGTTCTGAGGGGACCACGAAGGCGTCGCGTTGTAACGGCCAGCGAAAGTCAGGCGCTGCACTTTGGAACCATCAAGATTGGAACTGTAGACCATGGGCATTCCAGTTCGCGAAGAGACAAAGGCGACGTGCTTGCCGTCCGGGCTCCAGGTGGGATCGACATCGAAACCGAAGGATTTGGTGACCGGAGTAACTGTACTGTTCGCTGCGTCCAGAAGAAAAATCTCAGGATTTCCCAGGAAGCTCATGGTCAGCGCAATTTTTTTGCCATCCGGTGAATAGGCTGCGCCACTGTTGATGCCCTTGCGATTTGAGAGCATGCGAACGGTTTCAGTGACAAAATTGTATTCATAAAGGTCGATGTTCTTGATGTTGCGTTTATGCCGGTTGTAAAGCGAGTAGGCGATTCTCGTCCCGTCAGGACTCCAGGCCGGAGCAAAAGAGATCGAGCGGTGCTTGGTGACCTGCTTCACGTTGCTGCCGTCAAAATCCATGATGTAGATTTCTTTTTTGCCCGTGCGATCACAGGACATCGCGACGCGGGTCATGAAGATTCCGGGCAAGCCGGTGAGGGCTTCGACAATATTGTTGGCCAGAGTATGTGCGACAGTTTTCGCGTCGGCCGTGAATGCGACGTAACGCTTGGCCAGGACTTGCTTGGCTCCGAAGGTGTCATACAGGTTGGCTTCGAGGGTCATGTTCTTTCCCTCGACCCCGATTGCCGCTTTGACCAGAAATTCGGCACCGATCGAAGACCAGTCTGAGAATTTGAAAGTGCCCGGCAGGATCCCGGAAGTGGCTGGATTCTCAATGAAGGCAGTCGCGGGCAGAAACCGAAAAATATCCATGAAAGACAGGTCCCGATTGACGGTCTCGGAGATCGTCTTCGCGATTGCCGCAGCCTGGCCTCCGGTATTGCGGATGTCTGTGAATGCGATCACTGTCTTTTTGGTGCGAGCCGAGCCGACAGGAATATAGGTCGTGCCCTCCTGTGCCGGGGCGGGGCCTGGCACAAGCAGTAGTGCGAGCGAAAGGAAAGCAAGCGTGACCGGGGTGCGGGCGAAATCATTGAATTTCATGAGAACATCATAGGGGAAAGCCGATCAAAATGCCATCCACCAGAATGGAGGAACTCAGGCTTTCCGGAGGGAGGGGGAAAGGCTGGCTGTCGCTCAGGCACTGTTTCACAGCACCATCGAACTGGGCGTTTCCCGATAGCTTGATAAAACGATAAGTTCGCAACCGGCCGCGCCCATCAATGAAGATCTGCACCTGGGCTGAAAGCTTCTGGCGCGCAACCCAGACGGGTAAGGCCCAGTTGTCCTGAAGCCGGGAGCGCAAGGAGTCATAATAGTTTGCCTGTTCCGACTCACGCGCCTCACCTGAGAGTTGAGTGCCGTGGGAAACCTTATTACCTTTGATCAGGATGCCCTGGGTCTTGGTATTGGACGGCGAAGGTGCGGCTTCTGAACGGATCCGTTCCAGCGCCTTCAAGCGAGCGAGGGCGTCTTTCATTTTTTTCTGGCGAGTCTTTCCGGTATTTCCATCAGGTTTTGCGGTAACGGTCCTGGGCTTGACCAGCATTTCATCCGGCTCGGCGGTTTTTGCTTTCTCCGCAGCCTTTGCTTTGGCCTCTTTCGCGAGCGCTTGTTTAGCCATTTCTTTTGAAAGACGAAGCTGGTCATCGGCCCTTTTGAGAGCTTCCTTGATCTGATCAAGCGAGGCGGATTCTTTGGGAACGGCAGAAAGGTCTTTTTTCAAAATGTCAGGCAAGCCGACGATATCGACCCGCAGGGTCGGAATATACGGCTTCGAACCGCCGGGAAAAACCAGGCTCTTGATCACGACCGCGGTCAGAAATACCGCGTGAATGATAACAGACCAGCGGAAGCCGGCACTATAGTCGTGCGCATCCCTCGGCGGAGGTGGTCCAGGGGGGCCTGCAGGCAGGGGTGCGGGGTTAAAGGCAGAACGCGGCATTTCACCTCATAATTTGAACGCGGGATCGCCGGGTTCGGTTACGAGTCCCACCCGGTTGATGCGTGCGCGTTTCACTTCAGCCATGACTTGGGCAATGAAACCGTAGGGCACCGCCTGATCCGCCTGAATGACTACTTCCACTGTGGGTTTGACCGAAACCACCGCTTCCAATTTTGGTCTGAGCGTGCCCTGCTCAATCGAATTTCCGTTAATCGAAATCTGTCGGGAACGGGTGACGACGAGGACGAGCTGATCAGGAACTTCGGAGAGACTAGCCGCGTTCGCTTTCGGCAAATCCACCTGGATGCCCTGTTGCATAAGTGGCGCGGAAATCATGAAAACAATCAGCAGCACCAGCATGACATCGACCAATGGTGTGACATTGATTTCCGCCAGCGTGGTGGGAATCGCATGCCCGAAACCTCCGGACCCACCCGATCCCTTTGGAATACCCATTCCCATTTCAGCTTCCCTTCCGTCCGGCGGCATTGGAGAAGCTCCGCTGGACGATATTCAGGAAATCATGCGAAAACCCTTCCATTTCGATCGAAATGCGTTTGATCTGGCCGGCAAAATGGTTGTAAGCGATGACTGCCGGAATCGCGGCACCGATGCCGGTGGCGGTTGTAATGAGCGCTTCAGATATACCCGGGGCTACAACGGCAAGATTTGCGGCACCGGTGGCGCCGATATTCTGGAACGAATTCATGATGCCCCAGACCGTTCCGAACAGGCCCACAAACGGCGCGGCGCTGGCGGTAGTGGCCAGCCAGCCGATGTGGCGTTCAAAAACCGCGACCTCTGACTGCGATGTGCGAATCATGGCTCGATAAATATTTTCGATACGATCCGAGCTCCGGTCCGCTCCACCATTGATCTCGCCGTCAAGACCGGGAAATCTTTTCATCTCCTTCATGCCGGCCTGAAAGATCACCGCAATCGGAGACGCGGAAAACTGGTCGACCTTGGCGATGATTTCGTCGAGATTCTTTCCGTGCCAGAAGGTGTTCAGAAACTCGGTGTTCTGGACCTGCGCTCGACGGAGCGAACGATATTTCATGAAAATAATCGCCCAGCAGAAGACGGAGGCCATCAGCAGGAGAAGAAGGACAAATTTTGCGACGGGTCCGGAATCAGAGATGAGACCGACTACACCTGTTTGAACAATAGCGGCGTGATTTGGCATACGGGCATTCTAGCGATTGAAGGAGGGCTTCAAAAGAGTTTTCTTGTGCTTTTTGACTTTCGTGAGGCTTCGGACGATTTCCAGCAGCAGCAGGAACTGGAAAGCAAAGGACGAAAGAGGTCCACCAAAGCCACCGGTCAGAAATTGCAGACTTCCAATGTTGCTGCTCGTCAGATTTCCGGCGACCCCGCCCACAAGGCCGCTGTTTCCTAAGGTGGCCTGATATTTCAAAAGCAGGATTCCAGAAAATTCGCTGCCGAAAACGGGCAAGCCTAAGAGGGGCTGGAAGACCACTAGGGTTATCGCCCAGAACCCGGCCCCCCGGTTGAAGTCTCCGTCTGCCAGTGTCTGAAGTGACAGCACGACTGAAACCAGAAACAGCGTCATTGATTGCATGATGCCGAGATCAAATTGAATCAGTTTGACGAAACAGTAGAGGAGCGAAACTGTAGCAACCGCTGCCCAGGGAATGCCACCAGCTTCCGCCACCTTGGAGGAGATCAACTTCGGCATTATTTTGCGGCGGAATATGTATTCTTCACAATAAACAAAAATAATCAGAGTCAGTACCCGGAGAATCAGTCCCGGCAATGCCAGAATGAATTCATCGGCGAGAATGGAAAAACCAAAGACCTTGTAGATCCCGCTGAATAAAAAAGCGAGGCCCAGTCCGAAAGCAAAGATGAATCCGTGCGAGGCGCCGGGCAAAAATAAACGGCGCAACCGCTGAACTGAAAAAATTTCGGATGTCGTGGTTGAGGTGAGCGGGTACAGCGCACGGAGAAATGCCACAAATAAAAAAGCCGACAACCCGATAAGCGGCAGCTCGTTTGCGCCGAGAACTTCCGAGATCTCCTCAAAACTCAGGAGATGATTCACTTCCGTCCCGAACTGCGCGGGTTCAGGAAGCATGAAATAGGTGACAAAACTCAGGATCAGCAGGCGAAAGAGCCAGACCCAGACGAAATAGAATCCAAAAGTCCCCAGCGGGGCGGCGAGTCCCCGGTTCGCCTGGGCAAAGCTGCGCAGCTTGCGCAGCCATTTGGATTCGAGCCAGGGGTCTTGCAAAGAGGTCATTCTCGAAGGATACCCTTGTAGGAAATTCAAACAAGACTTACGCGCTGCATTATATTATTCTTGTATTATGATTTCCCGGACATATCCGGACTGGACGACTGCAGCAAACTGGTATGATACTATTGAGTAGGTTGGGGGGCATGTGATCAGCCTGAAGGGTGTTTCCAAATGGTATTCGGGGCAGAACCAGAGCCAGGCTCGGGTTCTTGACCAGATTTCCTTTGATATGAAAAAAGGTGAGTTCCTCTATTTAATTGGTGGAACGGGCACAGGGAAGTCCACGCTCTTGCGCCTGCTGGCTACGGAGGAAGATCCTTCAGCCGGCCAGGTTTCTCTTTTTGGGTATGCAGTGCACTCGGCTTCCGAGTCGACGCTCCGGGCGATCCGGCAATCGATCGGATATATCCCACAGGATGTGCGGCTGATCTCTGATCTGACCATCTACGATAATGTCGCGCTTTCAATTTCACTGGGTGGCCGTCGCGCACTTTCCGTTCAATCCAAGACCCGGATTCATGAACTGCTCGAGCGGGTGGGGCTGATCGAGAAACGTAATCAGATGGCCTGCACGCTTTCAGGCGGAGAGGCACAGCGGGTCGCCGTGGCGCGAGCGCTGGCCCGAAGTCCGGCACTCTTGCTCGCCGATGAGCCGACGGGTTCACAGGATCGCGAATCGGCCTGGGGGCTGATGGATCTCGTACTTCGCGCCAATTTGACCGGAACTTCTGTAATTTTAGCGACCCACGACCGGGAAATCGTACGTCGTGTTCGCAAGAGGTGCGCGGCCTTAAAAGGTGGACGCCTGATCTTCGAGGAGACCTTGTGTACTTATTGAGGCTTGCATTCCGGCCCTGGCGACTGGCCCCTTTCAGTCAACTGCTTTCTGCAGTTGCTGTTGGTATCCTCCTGCTCATTACCGGTCTTGTTTTCTGGGTGGATCATGGTTTGAATCCGGTACTTGCCCAGTTGCAGAACAACCAAGTTATTACCGCCTATTTTTCGGCTTCCGTAAAAAAAACTGACGAACAGAAGCTCGTCGACCGGATTCGCGCATCGCTCGGCTCTCAAGCCGTACAGGATCTCTCTTATACAAACGGCGACCAATTTCTGGCTGAGCTGAAAGATCGCTATCCTGAGCTGGTCAATGAAGTGGAATCCCTGGGAGTCGAAGAAGCGGAACAAGTGGTCCCGAAGTACGTTTCCATAGCCGGTGTTCTGGATGACGCCACTCTTGAGGGGCTGCGGAAGATTCCCGGTGTCGAGCTGGTTGAGAGTTCAAAAGATCGTTACGAGCAGGTGATTGCCGCTTTCATCGCCCTTTCCTGGGTCACCAAGCTTTTCATGGGCGGGCTTGGTCTCGCGCTGCTCACCGGTTTGGTTCATCTCTCCCGGGTCAATTCCCATTTTTATAAAGAGGTCCTGAGTTTTCTTCGGCTCTGGGGCGCGACCCGCACGGGAATTCTCATTCCGGGGGCGGTTTCAGGAATGATGGTAGGCCTGCTCGGCGGTCTGCTTGCCTGCGTGACCTGGTATTTCAGCAGTGAGTGGTTTGCAGGACGACTGCGCGAGCTGTCGCCCGCTCTTCGCGCCCTTCCGATGATCGCTCCGGCAATGGGTTTTCTGCTTTTGGCTGCCGGTGGCTTGCTGGGGGCTTCCGCCGGGATGCTGGCAGGTTGGTGGGCGAGTGCGCCCCAGACCGGACGATCCGGCTTTGGAGGCCGAAATTGGCTTTGAACTCCATTTTTCTTTTTGGGTTTTTTTTCTTTGTACCGACGCTGTTGCATGCGTCATTACCGGTCGCAGCTCCGGTTCCGCCCGTCAGCGCCGTCATTAAAGCACCCAAACTTTCAGACAGACTTTCGGATTTGCGAAAGAAGATAGTCGAAGTGGAGGGTGGCTTGCTGGACGGCGTCCGTTCTCATCAGCAGCTCCAGTCCAACGTGAAAAAAATCCAACTTCTTTTGAAATTGCAAAAAGAGGAACGCGAATTGGGCCGCAAGCGGATGGCCGAGCTTGAGAAAACCATCGGGGATCTTGAGCAGAGGCGCGGCACGCTTCATGACCGGATCTCAGGGCAGCAGGACTCTGTGCGTAAATTTCTGATGGGGATCCGTAAGTCCAAGGACGATCGTTTGATTCCTCCGTCAGATCCGGCTGCATTGATGAAAGAAGAGAAGCTCGAATCACCTCGCCGCAAGATGCTCGCCAATCTCGTGGGTCGTGGCTTTAAGGAACTCGAAGCATTGCGCGTGGACATGGCTGATGCCGATCATCTGGAACTCAAGATCCAGGATGAAAAGCAGCAGCTTGTTTATCTTTTTCAGGATTTGAACGAGCAAGAAGGCGTGCTCGAACTGAATAAACAGCTCCAGGTGGATCTGCTTCAGAAGAAACATGAGGAGCGACTTTCCCGGTTGGAAAATTACCGCAAATTGAAATCCTCGGAAGCTCAGGTCGAAAAAATGCTCGTTGAATTCAACGCGCGTCTAGAACTCGAGCAGGTGGTTGCGACCGAACGGGCAGTTTCCAAGGCAATGATGCAGAGCGCCTTCGCAAAATTAAAAGGAACTGTACCTTTTCCAATTTCGAGCGGACGCGTTGTCGGCAGCTTCGGGCGGACTTTCGATCCGAAGTCGGGCCTCTATGTTTTCAAAAAAGGCGTGGATATCTCCGCCTCCAAAGGCGAGACCGTCAAAGCAGTGGCGCCCGGTAGGATTGCCTACTCAGGAGAGCTGCCGGATTACGGGCGGGTGACCATAGTGGATCATGGTGACCACTTCTACACGCTTTGCGCTCATCTGGGTGAACTCGGGCGGAAAAAGGGGGAGGCCGTCAAGGCCGGTGATCCTCTTGGTAAAACAGATGACTTGGGCACTCCAGTTTATTTTGAGATTCGGGCGCGAAACGTTGCTGTGAACCCATTGCAGTGGCTCTCCAATTAGTTTAGCCTTTCTTTTATGATTCAATTCACAAGAAAAGTTGCTCTCCTGGGATTGGTTTTCGGTATTTCTTCGCTCGGGGTCGTGGTCGGCCAGAATCTGAGCAGACAAATCGTCATAGCGACGGCGCAAGCAGCTCCCGTCTTGAAAGGGGCTACGGGCTTCGGTGCGAACGTCACCGACATCGCAACTTCCAAACAGCAGCGCCTGGAGAATCTCGAATTGTTTCAGAAAGTGCTTCATTTCGTTGAGAACAATTACGTGGAAGACAAGGTCAAGCATAAGGATCTCGTGTACGGCGCCATCAAAGGCATGCTTGAAACACTGGATCCCCATTCGTCTTTTCTTCCTCCGGATGTTTTCAAAGACATGAAAATCGATACCAGCGGCAAATTTGGCGGCTTGGGTATTGAAATTGGAATGAAAGACAACGTCCTGACCGTCATCGCTCCCATTGACGATACGCCGGCCTGGAAAGCGGGCTTGAAGCCGAATGACCGTATCGTGAAAATCAACAGCGAGAGCACCAAAGGCATGACGCTGGTGGAAGCCGTTGCAAAGATGCGCGGCAAAAAGGGAACGGACGTGACTCTTGCAATTTATCGCGAAGGCTTCGAGAAATTCAAAGACGTCACGATTACCCGCGATATCATCAAAATTCAGGCTGTCAAAAGCGAACAGCTCGAACCGGAATTCGGTTACGTTCGCCTGGCGAGCTTCAATGAGAATGCCGCCTCGGATATGAAGAAGGCGATCGAAAAACTTCAAGCCAAGAAGAAACTGCGTGGTCTGGTTCTGGATCTGCGCACGAATCCGGGCGGTTTGCTGGATCAGGCAGTGGAAGTTTCTTCCCTCTTTATTGATGAGGGCGTGGTCGTCTCCACAATCGGTCGCAACCCGGATCAGAAAGAAGTGAAATACGCGCGCAAGGGTAATGCGTACAAAGATTTCCCGGTGGCAATTCTCGTCAACTCGAGTTCGGCCTCGGCGGCTGAAATCGTGGCAGGCGCCCTCCAGGATCATCATCGCGCGATTGTTATGGGGCAACCCACGTTCGGGAAAGGTTCTGTTCAGACGGTTGTCGAATTGGGACCCGATATGGGACTCAAACTGACAATCGCCCGTTATTACACTCCCAGTGGCCGGAGCATTCAGGAGAAAGGCGTATCACCTGACATCGTACTGGATGATTTCGATCCCAAGCTTCTGGCGGAAGCCAAACGCAAGACCGAGTATTTCCGCGAGAAGGATCTCAAAGGTCATATGGTCAATACGGATGAAGAGGCCAAGGAATTCAAGCAAGAGGAACTCGACACTGTCATGAAGGGCGGCAACAAGAAGAAGGACGCCGGAAAATCAACGGACAAGGCGACAGACAAATCCAAAGACGAAGATGATATAATGGCTCCCATGAAGTTCAATCCGAAAGAGGATTACCAGGTTATGGAAGCAGTGAATTACCTGAAGTCCTACGACATCATGAAAAAATTGGTTGTACAGGGTCGTGATTCCAAAACAGAACCCAAGACTGTCAGCGCCAAACATTAAGCGCGATGGGTCAGGTGCTTCATGAAACACAAGGATCTGCCACTTTTTGCAGCGGCTGAATCAGAAGCAGCAACTGCAAAGAGCGGGAGTCCCGTGCCAGGGTCCGCATCGGTTCCCAAGAAGTGGACGGTCTCTGAGCTGACCGGCCAGATCAAGGGTGTTCTCGAACCCGCATTTACGCAGGTCTGGGTTCAGGGAGAAGTCAGCAATTATCGACCCGCCAGCTCCGGCCACGCTTACTTTTCGCTGAAAGATTCAAATGCGACGATTTCCGCTGCGTTCTTTGGTTGGGGCGCGAGGAGAAAAGCTTTTGAACTCAAGGACGGCCTTCAGGTCCTCTGCCGCGGGAAGTTGAGTGTCTATGCACCGCGCGGGAATTATCAACTTTCGCTGGACCAGATTGAGCCGCTGGGAACCGGTGCGCTTCAGATCGCTTTTGAGCTTCTCAAGACCAAGCTGGCGGCCGAGGGACTCTTTGCTTCCTCTCGTAAACGATCCCTTCTGAACTTCCCGAAAAAAATTGCCGTTGTAACTTCCCCTTCGGGTGCGGTCATCCAGGATATCCTGAATATTCTAAAAAGGCGCGCGCCTCATATCGAAATTCTGATAGTCCCCGCTTCAGTGCAGGGAGAGGGGGCGGCGGCACAGGTGAAAAACGGAATTGAGCTGATCAACCGGCATCAGCTTGCCGATGTCATTGTGCTGGCACGCGGAGGTGGGAGCATCGAGGATTTATGGGCGTTCAATGACGAATCGCTCGCTCGCACCATTGCCGGTTCCACGCTCCCCGTGATCTCGGCCGTCGGACATGAAACAGATTTCACAATTGCAGATTTTGTCGCGGATTTGCGTGCGCCGACGCCTTCCGCGGCCGCAGAGCTGATTTCCGGACACTGGGTCGATGCTGCCGTTCGCATAGAGGATTACGGAGCGAGGCTGCAGGCTTCTATGCTTCGCGATCTAAGTACTCGTAAAACGCTGCTGGGACATATTACTGCGCGGCTGATCAGTCCCAAAGACCGCTTGCGCGAGCAGGTCCAGCGCTGTGACGAGCTCTATCACCGCCTGACGCGGGCGATGCAGCTGGGTGTGGAGAAGCGCAAGGCACTCCTGGAGCATTGGATGGGGAAAATGGATGCGCTTTCCCCTTTGCGCGTCCTGCAGAGAGGTTATGCGATTGTGCGCGGGGGCGGCGAGGTGGATACTGTCATCAAGAGTGCGGCTCAGGTTCAATCTGGGCAAGAGTTGAGGATAATTTTTCATGATGGTCAAAAATCAGTTAGTGCAAATTAGCAATAGTTTCGGATTCGCCAGGAATTGGATCTGCTTTCTGCTTCTTGCTCTTTCGGCTTGCAGTGTCACGGCCGTGAAGGCTCTGTCGGTGCCTCCCGAAACCGAGTTGAAGGTTCAGCTCTCAGCTGAGGAAGTGACAGATGGCTCACTCGTATTCCTGAATCTCGCGCTTTCTCCGGAACTCGAGCAGATCGTGCGGGCAGATTCGGCCGCAGTCATTCGTGGCAAATTTCAAGAGACTGAATTTACTTTTTTCAGTTACAACGACAAAAATTTCTTGAAATACGGAGCTGTTCTGGGCGTCCCTTACGCGAACAAACCCGGTCAGTACCCGATCGAAATCAAAGTGGTGGCTTCGGGCGGGGAATACACCCGGGAAATACCGCTTCGGGTGGTGGCTGGAAACTGGGCTTCTGAAAAACTCAAAGTGAACTCCAGGCATATCCGGCCAACCAAAAAGGACATGGCCCGGATCAAGCGCGACAAAATCGAGGTCGGCAAGATTTATAATAAGCTCACCCAGAAGAAATTCTGGGACGGACCGTTTCAGTTTCCAGTAAAGAGCCATGTTACCAGCGTTTTTGGTACCAAAAGGGTTTTCAATGGGGAGTTCGCCAGTTTCCATACTGGCTTGGACTTCAAAGCACCCAACGGGACCAAGGTGTATGCACCGTCTGCCGGTGTTGTGGTTCTTGCCAAGAGTCTTTTTTTTACCGGCAATACTGTCATGATTGATCACGGGTATGGTTTGGTGACGCTTTATGCTCATTTGAGTAAAATCAAAGTGAAACCGGATCAGACTGTAAAAGCAGGACAGCTATTAGGGTTATCAGGAATGACTGGTCGCGTGAGCGGGCCTCATCTGCATTGGCAGGTAATTGTAAACAAGACTAAAGTGAATCCAATGGGGTTGATCGAAATTTTGCGCTGAACACGTTTTACTCCGTGCGGATCAATAGCGAGGCGAGCTTCGGCCAAAAACCGCGCGGAGAATGAAAACGACGAGGCCAATTGCCAGGGCAAGCGCGACAATTCCGCCCAGCGTCACTATCACCCCGATTGCGATGATCGGCAGCAATGCGAGCGTCAGCCAGCTGCCGCCACGGGCCCGTTTCAAACCGGAGCCATTCGGGAATCTCCAAACAAAAGCGGAATGAGGGGAGGCAGTCCGGCCGGAACGGGAACCTGTGCGATGGCCCGTATCTGCATTTGCATCATCTGCATTTGCGTTCAACACGATTCCCTCTTTCACTTCCAGTGGGGTGCCATCTTCTGCAAGAGGTGCGGCTTGTCCGGGTTGCGGATTTTTATCCCTGTACATGGAGCTATCTCTACACCAATTCAGTTCGTAATGGAATCCAGTACCAGCTCAGGGATGTTTTCCCAGCTCAGGGTGTAGGTCCAGCGACCATCTTTGCGCGCAAGCTTCAGCAGACGGGCCGAAATATCCAGGCTTTTTCCAGCTCGAGGATCAAGAAGACTCAGGACAATCCGCGAAGGGACTGGAAATGGTGATTCGGTGGTATTGCTATGTGCGACAAACTCACAACCTTCGTTGATGGCATTTCGGATAGAGCCGGTCAGCGCATGAATCCCGTTATGGCAGATCACATCCAGGGGGAGCAGGCTGTCATGTTTGAAAATCTGAGGCGAAGTGCCCGCATGCTCGGTTTTTGGTTTCAATACCAGCGGAACCGGTGCGGGATCAAGCGCCTCCCAGCAATTGGCACCCGCATTCCAGAGCCAAGTGAAGTTTTTCAGCTCTCCGCTGTTTTCCAGACCCTGAAATTCCTGTTCGGTATAAGGGCCAAAGGCTTTGCCCAGGCGCCCAAGATAAATTTCCTTCACAACTACTTCCTTCCCCGCTTGATCAGCGTGAGATAACGATCTTTGCTGGCGCAGTTATCAAAGAGGTTCGCCTTGAACGAACCCAGTTCGTCCTCCCAGATTTCGCCCTCTTCTTCGACGGCCTTCGGAATCCGGCCCCAGTCCCAGGTTTTGACATCGCTGACAGTTTCCTCTCCAGGAATTTGAGCGGCCACCTTCTTGTACTCAGGATGGGCGCTTTGCCAGATGATGTCATGGGACGCACCGTTGAATATTTCAATTTCTACCATCTGGAGGTTTTCAGCGATCTCTTCAAGCTGCAGGAACATCCGCTGGGTTCTGGCCGCCAGGTTTTTGTTGATTGAAGCGATCAGAGCGGCTTTTCTTGCGGGATTGCGGGCGACCTGCGAACCGATCACCTTGTGCCAGATGGGGGCGCTGCGCTGTAGACGTCGTAGATCAACGATCTGCCGCTTGAGACGGTCAAGTTCAACCAGAACGGTTTTTGCCAGGAGCTCTCCCGGTTTTTGTTTCATTTTGGCGACTTTGTAACGAGGTTTCAAGTCACGCAAAGTTTTCAAAATGTCGGTTGCCATCTTGTGTTGCAGCTCAGAACCGGATTTTGTGATGGTGGAGGCCCGATCGTTTTCGTCCAGCATCAAATTCATTTCATCCTGGTGGGAAATGAATACGGCCGAACGGATCCACTCGCTTGCGATCCGGTCCGGGGCTTTGGCCTTTTTGGCGATATGGGCAATAGCCTGTTCGTAAAGAGGTTGAGGATGTTCATTCCAATTCGCCAGCCAGCGGTGAATCGGTTCGTAATTTTTCTGGAAGAGCCGGATGGCGCGAATGGAGTCCTGGTATTGGCAAAGTTCATTCATGGCCATGGCCATCACCATAGGTGCTTCGGGCGCGAAAGTTCTGCGCAATCCGCCGGACTGCAGATTCATCGCGGTACCAATGGATTCATCGTACCGGAAGTTCAGAAGCTGGGCCCAGGTCAGTTCAGAAAGGGTATCGGCTAGTTCGTTGGAGGATTTGCGGACCGCCTTGAGATGCTCCACGCTCGCCTTGAAATTTTTTGTGGCGTAATTTGCGCGGGAGGCGATCAGATGGGCATGGTCCACAAAGCGCTTGAGCGAGTCCGGAATCGAAGAATCCGCCAAAAAGGCATCCATTTCGGCAATCGCGGTAGTGTGGTTACCAAAACGCGCGGCAATCAGGCCTTTGGCAAGCTTCTCGTGAGCTCCGCCTCCCCGGAGAGCGGTGAGGAAAACGTTGAAGTGGCCGGACTTGGCATTCGGATTGGCTATAAGGTTTCGAACTCCCACCCCGGCTGCGGCGTGGAGTACGGCTTTCTCGTGCGGCGAGATTGCGAACGGAACAAGCGCGCTGATTTGTGTACTCAGCTCGGCGGTGTTTAGTACTTCGAGGGTTGGGTAACGGGCCTGAATCTCGACAAGACATCCGAGCGCGGCTAATTGGTAAATCGCGGTCTTTTGCTTGACCGGCTTGCTGATAATTGAGGTGAATCCGCTATGGGCGGTGTGGAGCATCTTCGATTCGAAAAAAGATCGCGCAACCCAGTATTCACCGAACGCGGTTTGCTCGTCTGTCGACGCGAATTGCCGATGGGCCATTCCCTGTGAAAAGCCAAAAATCGGGGGCGCCTGTTTCTTCAGGAATGATTGGAAGGCGGCCGCATCGCTCGGTGAAAGAAACTCAGGCGCTGACCACTTTTCGGAGGCGGAACAGGCGTTCTCGAAACTCACAGGAGCTGCCTGGGCAGGTTGAATACTGCCGAGCAGGGCCAGTGCCGAGGTGATGATCGTAAACAGGTGCCGGCTTTTCATTTTTCCGAACTCCCGAATGCATCAATCAGGATATCGAAGCCTATGGTCACCGCGTGGGTCCAATTGGTTCTTTGTCCGATGTTCTTACCAAGCGAAGTGGGGACCACTTTCTCGACAATCATTTCGCGGTAGCCCATCATCCGGTAATCCAGGCGGATCGAAAGCGCTTTATTCATATAGACTTGTTGTCCGACTCCAAAATGGGGAGTTGTATATTTGCCGGATTCCGTGGCTGTCGTGCCCGCGCCAGCAAGTACATGCATATCGTAGTACATGATTGCCTTGCCGACGAAGCTGAGTTTGCCATAGATCAGGCTGGCTGAACCCTCAGCACCCCAATACCATCTCGGTGCATTGTAATTGGTTGTAGCGCCCATCTTTTCTTCAAAAGTGTTCAGGGCGGATGAATTCCGGGTGAAAGACTTCCAGCCAAATAGATGCAAGGCAAAATATTCACTGAAGTGAAATCCCAGGGATCCGCCGGTCTGCGTGACGTTCAGGAAGGGATCGCTCGAGGTAATGCCCCCGAGGAATCCCAGTTCAAATTTGCGTGCTTTGGAATACGCTCGGTTTTGAACGACGCCGAGCTCAGTTTCATTTCCCTGGGCCCAGTACTTTTCTTTTATGCTGTCGACGTTCACCTTCCCGGCGAAACTCGGCACTTGAACTTCTGGGGTGGCTAGAGGAGTGGCTGGAGCAGACTTTTGAGCACGCTCGGCTGCTCCTGCGGGAGCAGCGGTGGCTGAAGCCAAAAAAACAGTAACAACAATCCCAACGAGTTTAGGAAGCATAGACATCCTGTTTACCTCCCAAGGCCGAGCATTTTAAAGATGAACGGGTAAGTGACTGCCACGTCAATTCCGCCTTTGGTTTGTGGAAATTTCCATGTGACGAGCCGGCGCAGAATACAATCATCCAGGCGTGGATCTGGAAGATTGGAAGTTTTGATTTCCGATGCCTTAACTGCTCCGGAACTGCCGATTGTGAAATTCACGATGAGCCGGCCTTCGATACCCGGGGTGCGTAGAATTGCGGATTCATAACAATACCGGACTTCGCTGAGATGTCGATGAATGACCTCTCCGACTTCGTCTTTGGTCAAGCCTTCTTCAACCTGCGAGTTCCCGATGTCCAGTGAAACATGGGATTGTCCCTGCCCCTGGATTCCGGCGCGATGCCCCTTGCCATAACCGATTCCGCCGGCTGTCCCGCCGCCGGCACCACCGAGGGAGGCAACCATGACGGAATTGGAGTTCATGCCGATCGGACCATTGGAAGGAAGGAGCCCGGTATTTGAAGAATCAAATATTTTTCGACCCGTGTTCGTGCTTCCCGCCACCAGATCCGATTGGGCCAGGAGGCGGGTCATGCCCCCCTTGAGAAGTCCGCTGATGCTGTTTTTGAGGGCTTTGGCACGGAAGGCCTGAACGACTGCCGCTTTTTGGACATTATTCTGTGCGGTAGCGGCTTGCGTGGCGCCGCCGGATTCACGGTGTCCTTCGTCTTTGGTTTTCTTCGGGGCAGTGAGGACAATTTTTGCAACCTGTGGAGGAATGAGTTCGTCCGTGGGTTTGCCTTTCGGCCAGAGAATCGTCGTGAGCATGAAAAGTCCGAGGGCCGCGGCCGTATAACGCAGATATTTTTTGAAAGATTCCGTGTCGGCATCAATAGCGGTGCTGCAGTTGAAATCCGCAGCAGTACCGGCAAACTCCTGAATGAATCCAAAATGCCAGGTATAGCCTCCGGATGAAAGACTGAGCGAGGCAAGCTGCTCGGCACTCAAGGAAACCGATGCGTTCTTTGCAAGCGTTTCGGGCTGGTCTTCCGATTTACCGGGGATTCCTTTTGCGAGAAGGCCATCTTCGCGTTTTACGTTCAACCGGAATTTGTCCTGTTCGCGCAAAAGAGAGAACGTGGATGAATGATAAGTGTTGCCCTGGAGTGGTTCTGCTTTCTGTACCCAATTGCCCAGGCAGGTATAGATCCTCAGTGCATTACCCTGGCTCTTGGCTTCAGTGAAGGCCTGGATATCCCGGGTTTTGCGGATGCTGATTGCCAAGGGCGAGGGAATGCGAAGAGTTGCGCCGGAGTCCAATTCCTCATATGTCACCTCATAGGAGCTGTTTTGGCGAACTTGATTGAGCGGACCCCCTAGTTCGCGGGCGCGCACGCCAGTTTCGGTTTTCTCGATGATCCATTTCAAAGGGTGGCCGAGTGGCAAAGGAGTCGAGGAATCCCAGATCTGAGAACGAGACACACCTCCAATTGAAGTCGTTACAACAAAGTTGGTCATTGGACGTACCTCAGGTTCTGTAGCGTCTGAGAGGTCTCCGTGCTGAAGCCGGAGCGCTTTCGGTAGAGATGACTCTTGCGCCTTCTTTTTTCAGCTTCAGAAAGGTGGCTCAAGGAATCGAGGGGACGTTTGTTGAGTCCCTCAACGAGTTCATCATCGAAGTCGATCATTTTCTGTCTTTTTGTGGTCTGTTCTGCATTTGCCAATTCGGACAAAAGAAAAGGCGACAGCAGGGCTGCCACGACAAAAAGAGCGAAAGTGAATCGACCTTTGAGGCTCATAATAATTAATGATAATTAACATTATGTTGAATTGCAAACTTAAATCGGCATGTTTTGGTCAAGTATAGGGAGTAATGAGTAATTTTAATAGATTGCAATTAATAATATTAGCAATTGCCGCGACTTGGGCCCACTTATTCGAAGGAACAGGTTCCTTACAGCTTACGCTTCTTCTCGGCTTTCTTTCTGAGCTTTGCGAGATTTGCCAGGAGCTCTTTGGTTCCGGACAGCTTTGGGAAATCTTCGAGCCCATAGTGATGCTTGCGCCGCCAGTTGGGACGCTCTTTCCAGGTGCCGGGTACGTTCTGAGGCAGGGTTTCCAGCCAAAGGTCTTCGAGATTGATCTGCATGACTTTGACAGGATCTGCCGCCGTCATCTGCAGGACGGCTTTCAGGATTTCTGGAAGTTCGGCTTGCGCTGATTTGAGTAACTTTTTGCGGAGCAGAAGCTGGACGAGCGCAGCCTTCTGCTCTTCCCGGGACTTCTGTTTGGCAGGCAGTTCATTCGGCCCGAAATAGCCCAGATCCATTTTGTCAAGGATGTCGAGCCCCTGCCAGAAAGCGGCAAAGGGCGGCATGTCATGCGTATTCAGCCCGCAAATGCTTCCTTCCGGGACTTCCGGTAGTGCTTCAGCCGGATTGGTCGAGAGGCGCCGCTGCTGGATGTACATGCGCAGAATATTGTGTTCTGTCATAGCATCGCGGATTTCCTGGGGCACTGTTCCGAGATCCTCTCCGATCAGCACGCAGCGGTTTCGATGCGATTCAAGCACCAAGAGCGCAAAAAATTCGTCCAGATTGTACCGGATATAGACTCCGTCTTTGGCCGTCAGACCGCGTGGCACCCAGTATAACCTGTAAAAGCACATCACGTGGTCCAGGCGCAGCATACCGGAGTAGCGCATGTGGTTTTCCAGACAGTTGCGGAAATAACGATACCCAGTGCCACGGATCGTCTTTGGATTCAGGGGTAGAATGCCCCAATCCTGCCCGTGAACGTGAGCGGGGTCGGGCGGGCAACCCGCACTGGCCGCCTCTGAAAAAGACTCGCGCTCTCTCCAGACATCGTATCCATCCGCATGCGCACTGAGAGGGAAATCGAGATAAATGCCTTTCCCTTTCTTCTTGGACCACCGCTGGAGATTTGAGAGTTGCTGATGAACTAGCCACTGGGTGTAGAGGTGATAACGCTGATCATTTTCCTTGTAGTCACCCGGGCGCAGGTCACCGTTTTTCATTCGCTCTGGCCATTTGGACCAGACAGTGTTTTGCGTGTCGCAGGTGGCTCGGAAAGCGGCAAAATCCTGAACCGTGGGGTAGGTCTTTAGGAACTCTTTGAACTGCCTGGATTTATTACGACCCTTGGCGAAGAAGAGTTCTGCCATTGGTTCGAGAATTCCGCGTTTGAGTCGCGCAACAGACTGATAGTCAACTTCCCGAAGAGAATTGAGTTCGGCTAATTGCTTCCTGAAGTC
Organism: Bdellovibrionales bacterium GWA1_52_35; assembly: GCA_001769805.1. Taxonomy (GTDB): domain Bacteria; phylum Bdellovibrionota; class UBA1018; order UBA1018; family UBA1018; genus GWA1-52-35. The sequence goes on along the minus strand of MEPO01000013.1, from coordinate 77,325 downwards.
ATCCGAATCCGCTCGAGTTTGGGCTTCCTTGCAGCCGCGCCATTCCTCTGCAATCCGCGGGTCAACGTAAAGCTCGCACCAGTGCAGCCGGCTCAACGGTGAGTAAGGGCTTGGCTCCACCAAGGGCTTGTCGTTGAAAATGGAAAGCATCGGCAGAGTTCCGACAAAGTCGCAGCCGTTCTTGTAACTCCAGTCAATGAGGCGTTTCAAATCCGAGAAATCACCGATGCCCCAGGTCTGCTCCGAATGGACTGCATAAAGAGGTGCGAAAAGCCCGAGCCACCGGGTCTGGTCATTTTTCGGGCGAAAGGCTTCCATCGGCGACGAAATCATCAGAAACGAGTGCTTCTGATTGTTGAAGGAAATTGTCCCTGAATGATATCCGAAGGGGATCTTCCGCTTGAGGGTGATCGTTTTTTCCAGATAAGAAATGCCGGCCAGTTCTTCCTGTCTTGTGACCGCAAAAGCCCCGATTTCAAATTCGGTTTTGAGCGTCTTTCCATTTTCGAATTCCAGCGTGAGGCGCGCCAGCTGCTTTTTTGGGGCTGGCATGGCAAAGCGGACAGGAATTGTGATTGCTCGGCCTTCCCAGGCCACAATGACTGGCTCTGAAAGTTGCTGCCAGTAGGATTTCAGCTGTTCGTGACATACCTTTTCAATATTGGAAAGATCGCTTTGAATCTGGGTTCCGCCGAGCGCATTGAGTATCGTCCGAATGCCGGTTGTTGAGGTTTCCACGACAGTTCCGAAAGCGCTTTTGTAAGAAGTTTGAACGCCCGAAACAGAAGCAAGTTCCCGGAGCCTGGTGATTTGATCATCGGTATTCTGAGTAGCCATCTTACGCCTCTAGTATTTCAAGGATGCCGGAAAGGGGAACTTTGACCCAATCGGGCCGGTTGTTTAATTCGTAAACCAGCTCATATAAAGCTTTTTCAAGAAGGTAAATCTGAATCAAGTCGGAGGTGATCTTGTCGTTTTCTGGTCCAGAGCCTGCATTTTCCAGGTAACCACGTAAATAAGCGACAGACGTCCACTGGCTCCAGAGTGAAAACCAGATACCCAGGCGATCCGCGTGAGGTCCGCTTTGATCGCGTGCCACCTGGGCCGCATAGCTGAACGAACGGAGCATTCCGGCGACATCCCGGAACGGGGGGTGCTTTCGTCGCCTTTCTGCCAGGGGGCGCGCGGGTTCGCCTTCATAATCAATGATGATGAAATCAGAGCCGGTGAAAAGCACTTGTCCCAAGTGATAGTCGCCATGAGTGCGGCTCACCGTGGTGCCTTTGAGACTCTTGGTTAATGTCGTGAATTTCCCAAGAACCGCGCGTCGCATCTCGAGAAGCCGGATGCTGTCTTTCCGGACGGAACCGCTGAGCTTGGAAATGCTTCCCCGAAGTACGTGGAATGCGAGGTCAGAATGGCGCTGAAGGTCTTTGGAGAACGCGGCGGCGGCTGCCGGGCTGAGTTTTTCCAGTTTGAATTCTGAAGGACTGCTCCGGCTCGCAAGCGCAGCATGCATTTCGTAAGTTCTTCGTCCAAGCTGCCCGGCATAGGTCAGCAGCTTTCCGAATTCCTTTTTAACTGGCGCAGGAATCGGATGTCGTGCGGCTTCAATCAATCCAAATCGAGGTGCCGCGAGCTTGGTGAGCCGCTCAGGTTTGCGGGTTGAGGCGGATTTGGAAAGTTTTTTGAGCTCCATCAGGAAGATTTTCCACGCATCACCCTGATTACGGACGAACTCGTACACACAGCCGATCGTGATCGGCTCGTGATTTTTCTGCCTCGGATCGAACTCAATGGTTCCAATCACCGCCGGAGAATGTCTAAATGAGGTCTCATCCGTCAGAAAACGTCCTATTTCCACATCAGGGTTCACGCCTTCGCTCAGGCGTCGATAAAACTTCAGGACAAACTTTGAGCCGTAAACAAGAGAGGTATTGCTTTGCTCGGCTTTCAAAACACGGGAAGCCGGGGTTCGCTTTGCGAATTTCTGAACTTTGCCGTGCGCAAGGGACGTGACGGCCGCTTTGAACTGAGCATTGCCTGTCTTGTAGCTGTTTTCCGTAAAAATAAACTGGATGACCTGTGAACGAAATGCGGCATCCAAGGTGGCGTCATAGGCGATCTCGCCATTTTTCCCCACCCAGAAGACAGAAGCGCGGTCGGTCTTCAACAGTCGGGCAGCAGGTTTTCCATTCGCGAACGCCACTGGCAGCGCGTAAATTTCGGAAGTCCCCTGATCATATTCAATCCGGGCGAGTGCGATCGAGTAGGGTTGGGCCGTACCCTTAGCAGGAAGCTCCATCTTCTGAAAGATTTTCACTTGGGTAATCGTGCGCGATTTTGCACCAAACCAGCGGAAGCGCGCAAGCCCATGCTGCAATGCTGTTTCGAGCTGTTGCCACTGATCGTTCTTCATTTTTCAATCCGGAAGATTGCCACCGGGTTGATCGCGGGATTCAGACGTATCCTCCGTCGGGGGCCTTTGATATCCGTGCTGAAACGCGCGAGCAAATCCGTCATGACATAGGCTTCGTTGGAATCAATTCCAAAATGACTGAGTGGAAGTTCAAAAGTGCCCGACTGGGTTTTTGCAAAATCCAGATTGACGACGACCAGGACTATGTTTGAGAGGTCCGGAGTCTGTTTGGAAAAGCAGACGATCTTGTCATTGTCCACCGGATGAAAGCGGATGGACTGATTTCGTCGGAGCGCCGGATTTTTTTTGCGAATTCTGTTCAGTTTGGAAATGAAATCACGAATGGAATGCTTGGCGTTCAGATCCCAGGTTTTGATCTCGTATTTTTCGGCGTCCGCATACTCCTCCCCACCTTCCTTATAAGGATCGGCGATGCAGTGCTCGTAAGCCGGCCCATAAATACCGTACGTGGAGGAAAGTGTTGAGGCCAGCGCAACGCGGGCCAGAAAGGCCGGTCTTCCTCCGGTTTGAAGATGGATCGGCAGGATATCAGGAGTATTGGGCCAGAAGTTGGGTTTGTAATACTCCGCCACTTCCGTCTGAGTCAGCTCTTCGAGATACTTCTTGAATTCCGCCGGGGTATTGCGCCAGGTGAAATAAGTATAGGACTGGGTGAACCCAGCTTTTGCCAGTAGGTACATCATTGATGGCCGGGTGAAAGCTTCTGACAGGAAAAGAACTTCCGGATGAGCCGTTTTGACTTCCCGGATCAGCCACTCCCAGAAAAGCACAGGTTTGGTGTGGGGATTATCGACACGGAAAATTTTGACCCCTTGCCTGACCCAGAACAGGACAATGTCTTTGAGTTCATCCCAGAGTTCGGGCCATTGCTCAGTTTCAAAATAGAAGGGATAAATGTCTTGATACTTCTTGGGCGGATTCTCAGCATACTGAATAGTCCCATCAGGGCGCTGACGAAACCACTCAGGATGACTTTTGACGTAGGGGTGATCCGGTGAGCACTGAAAAGCGATGTCCAGCGCGACCTCGAGCCCGAGACTCTCAGCACGTCTTAAAAATCGGCTGAAATCCTGCATCGTCCCGAGTTCGGGATGGATGGCTTTGTGACCCCCAGAAGATGCTCCGATACCCCAAGGCGAGCCCGGGTCCTCAGGGGATGGCTCCAGCGAGTTGTTTTTCCCTTTTCGGAAAGCAAACCCGATCGGATGAATGGGGGGGAGGTAAACCACATCGAATCCCAGCTCCGCCACGTACGGGAGCAGGCCCTCGGCATCTTTGAAGGTGCCGTGCACTCCGGGCTTCTTTGATGACGAACGAGGGAAGAATTCATACCAGGCACTGAAGGCTGCCGCCTCCCGGTCAACAGTGATCCGCAGTTCCCGTCCATAACGGACAGAACGTGCCGTATCTGGATAGCGGGCAATCAGTTTCAGGAACTCCGGTTTGATTGCCGTTCTCACTTTTTTGGAAACGGGCACCCTGCGGTCAGCCAGTGTGCCGAGGAGATTCTTGATTACCGAGCGTTCTCTCGGAGCGATCCTTTTGAGAGCTTCACGAAGGAGGATTTCTCCCTCCTGTAATTCAACAGAAACATCCTGCTTCGCCAGATACTTCTTCTCGAGCTCGGAACGCCAGGTGCCAAAGCGGTCCAAAGACGCCTCTACGGTGTAGAGATATTCGCCGATTAAACCGGCTTTGAAGAATGCCTCCCAGCAGTCTTTGCCCTGCTTGGCTGGAACCATGGGGATACGGGTCCAGCTCTTTGATTTCCGATGCTTGTAAAGGAGATCGCAGCTTAGAAAGTCATGTCCATCCAGGACCACGGTTGCTTCGATTCTGACAAGATCTCCCAGAATCCTTTTGACGGGATATCGTCCGGAATTGATCTCGGGTTTAACAGAATCGATTACGGGTCTGAGCCCGCCCAATAGAGGTTTATCTTTTATATTGCGCTTCATTTTCTATTTTTTGGAACCAAGATGCGACCCCAGAGACCTGGAATTTTGCCGCAATCCAGAACGTCTCCGACAGTCTTGAAGGTGCCACCATTCAGAAGGTCTTCGTATTCATCATCCATTACAGGTTTATTCAAAGAGGCCGGTATCGGCAGGCGTACTTCCCGTTCCTCTGTGCTTCGGTTCAGAACCACAACGGCCTGCTCCTTTTCGTGCACTCGGCGAAAGGCAAGAACGCGGGCCTTGACATCCGTCACCAGAGTCTCGTAATTGCCGCGTTTAAGGGCGGTTGTGGCATTTCGGATTCCTGCAAGCCGGGTGAAGTGAGAAACCATCTCGAGATCAGTTTTCAGGCCCAGATCAGCCCAGGGGTAAACCGCACGATTATAGGGATCATCTTTCCATTGGCCTTCATAGAACATCCCATCAGCGGTCAACCCTGCTTCATCGCCATAATAAATTACCGGAACTCCCGGATACGTGAATTGAAATAAAGCGGCCAAAAACAGCTTGCGACGGCCTGCTGTAGCGTCATCACCCGAAATTTTCTTAAGAAGAAACTGAACGCGTTGAGTATCATGGCTTCCCAGCGGGTTCATCAGGGCGTGCCAGGCTTCCGGTGGCGTATCTTGCTCGATAACACGCAATCTGCGATCAAATTCCCGCTCATCTATGGGAGTGATCGGCCCGTTTGAAGAGGAGTTGTTGTTGTCATTATCCTGAAAAACGCGGCCGTTTGAACAACCGAGGCCTTGACAACGGTCCGCCAGCCAATCCAGCAGCAGCGTACGAAAACGGTAGTTCGTGGCGCTGTCCCACTCACGCCCCAGCAGCCAGGGCGATGCATTGGTCCATTCTTCTCCGATGATCACGGCGTCGGGATCCTGTGCTTTGATCGAAGTGCGGAATCCCTGCCAGAAGTCATTGGTCGGATCAACGCCTTCACCGGGAGCAACATCGCCGGCCACATCCAGTCTCCAGCCACCAGCTCCCTTGCGAATCCAGTAAGGGCCTACAGCGTCGGGTCCACCAGTGAAGAAGAAATCACGAATGACAGGACTGTTTTTCCGGTAAACAGGATGTTCGTAGTAACTCCACCAGGCCTCATAAGTTGTCAGCGTCTCATCGGGACCTGTGCAGTAGAAGAAAGTCCCCGGACGGGCATGATCCACTGGTTGCATGGCAAAATGCGGGAAGTAGAACCATGAACGGTAAATCGAGTCCACCGATTCGCATGCGCCCACTCCGCCCCAGCGGCGGAAGATGTCGAAGTAGGGGCTATCCGCAGAGCCATGATTGAAAACACCATCCAGAATGATCTTCATGTCCCGTTTCTCTGCTTCTGAAGAAAGGCGCTCAAACAGCTCCATCGAGCCGAGCTTTGGATCGACTTTGAAATAATCCTGAGTGTCATAGCGATGATTTGTGGCCGAAAGAAAAACGGGATTGAAATACAGAATCTTAACGCCCAGATTCTTGAGATACTCGAGTTGATCGAGCACTCCCTGAAGATCCCCGCCGTAAAATTGATTATCCTGCTGACCATTGCAGTCAGGGCCGCGCGGATCACAAATCGCCTGATCCCAATTCATCTTGATGAAGGGTTTGCCAAAAACAAATCCCTGACCCGTGACCGGGTCATTGGAGGGGTCACCGTTTCTGAAACGGTCCGGTAGTATCTGATACATGACCGAACCTTTGAACCAGTCCGGTGTATGAAAATTCTTGCTGTAAACCGTGATGCCGTAGGTGTTGTAGTCATCCCAGTGTTCGCTGAAGCGGCCCCAGCCACCGTGGCCGATAGGAGAAGTATCTGCGATATAATAGTGAGTATTATGTGTATCAGTGACTTCGAAAAAATAATAAAGCAACGCGGGTGTATTTGGAATCGAAACAGCTGAATCCCAGAATTCCACCGGGCCGAGCGAAGGATCTACGGTCTTGGGATCGGCCTGTCGCTTCATCACCAGCCAGGTCTCTCTCTTTTCCACTGAATTCCAGATCCGGATACGAACTTGGGTGACATCGTTCAGACAGGTTCGGAAGCGAAGCGTGACTGAACCTTGTTCTGTCGTGACCGCTCCAAAGGGTGAGCGGTACTGCGGATCAAAGGAGTTATGGCCAAGCCCGTCAGCCAGGATGTCATCGTTGACCGAAGCCATGCTGCATACGGGGATGGGCTTAAAAGGAGGTCTTTCACGGGTTGCTTGTCCCGCCTGACCCAAGCTGCCCGATAAAGAAAAAAGGCAGATGATTGCAGCACTGCAGATGCCCTTCAGTTTGTTTTCTGGGCTAAAAATTTCCATCTTTGCTCCACGATTCAATGTCAGTCCCGTCTTTTAAAAGATAATACGTGCGCCGCCGTGAATAGCGATCGCGCTAAAAGGTGTCACCCGGATCTCCGCCCAGCCGCGTTCATTGACTTTGATCACAGGTCCGGAGCAGCGATTGGATCTTTTTACAGGCTGCCCAGAAATCACATCGCAGTATTCGCCAGCAGGGAGTCCTGTGTCAAACCAGCGATTCAGGTTGTGATTCTCGTTATTGATGACGACAAAACCACGGTTGCCACGAGCGAAAGCTATGGCATTGTTGTCGTTCGTCCACCATTTGGAAATATTATCACCGGCGATCTGGGTGTAATTCCTGAAGGCAACCATATTTGCGATGGCTGTCCAGCGGTGCTCGCAAAGCCAGTCCTGGCCACCGCAGGTTGATGCGCCATTCATGAATACAGGTTTGGTGCGGCCATCGGAAAAAGCGGGAGGCCCGGCACTTGGATCGGAGAAGCGGTAGCTTGACATGACCTGCGGATAACCGTAGGGCCAGGCCAGCATGAAAACAGAAGCCAAGGCATAGCGTTGGCCGTCTTTGTGGGTGAGGACGTCGCCACCTCCGCCATGACCGCGCTGATTGTCGTGATTATCCAGAAACACGACAGCTTTGTAGCCAGGGATAAAGCCCCAGTTTGAACCAAAATTCTGGAGCCAAGCCAGCTTGCCACCATTGAAGACATGGGCAATGTTGCGGGCGTAGCGGAATTCGGAAACATCGCCCGTCTGGAAATACTCTTCAGAGCGAATGGGCTCCGTGCCGAAATCGATGACTTCCTGATAGGCGTAGAAATTTCTGTTCGTCTTCCCGAAGATCGCCTGCAGATCATACGAGGAGATATGTTTGGAGGCGTCAATTCTAAAGCCGGCAACGCCGATTTTTGTGAGGTCATCCAGATAAGAGGCGAGAATACCGCGGACATGTTCGGATTCGGTTTTAAGATCCGCACAAGTGCTGATATTGCAATTTTGAACTTCCCAGCGGTCCTGGTAATTTTGTACTGAGTCATCACCGTTTCGCCCGCAGCGGTGAAAGTCGCTTGGGCGGAATATGTTGCCGTAACTGTATTCTTCGTAAGGTGTCCCGGCACTTCCGAATTTGGTTTGACCGGAACGATTGACCCAGCTCATGTGATTCAAAACAGCGTCCACGTAAATATCTACACCGACCGCTTTGCAGCGCTGGACCATGTCGATGAACTCCGCGCGATTTCCACTGCGACTGATGAGTTGAAAACTCACAGGTTGATAGCGCTGGAACCATGGGTATTTTGGAAGAACAGCGTGTTCGTTGGGAGGAGAAACCTGTACAGCGGCGTAACCTTTTGGTCCGAGAAAAGTTTCACATTCGCGCGCGACATCTTTCCACTGCCATTCGAAAAGATGAACAAACACAGTGCGATCGGGTCTTGGGCTTCTGATTCGGTGAGTTGCTGCTTCAGAATAGGAGGACACACTTGCGTTTGTTAACCAAACGCAAGAAAGGAACATCAAGAGAAACCTGTGAGTCCTCATAAGTCATCCCCTCTCAGCTAGGGGAAAATAGCCACATTTCAAGTAATTCGCAACTACAAATCCCGAAAAGAATCGGTAAATTATAGCTTTCAGCCCTATTTATTGCGCCATGCTTTCACCGGGTTGCGTTCTGCACAGGGGCTAGGTCTGTTTTGCTTCAAATTTTCTTAACGATAGGGTCAAAAGCGCTGCAATAACAATCAGAGCACCACCGAAAGCAACGCCACTTGCCCTGCTGTTATTCACGAGTTTCATGATGAGAGGCCCCAGTCCTACAGAGACCAGGATTTCGGGAATCACGATGAACATGTTGAAGATACCCATGAAAATTCCGTATTGGTTCGGGGGAAGGTGCTCAACCAGGATGACATACGGCATGGAGACAATGGAGGCCCAGCCGATACCGGCAGCAATCATCGGCAGGTAAAGCATTCCCGGCTCATGAATGAATGGAATCGAAAGAAGACCAAGTCCACAGACGAGCAAAGCAAAAGCATGTGTGTGGGCTCGACCAAACTGTTTTGCAATCAACGGAATGCAGAGCGCAAAAATAGGCGTTGAAATTCCCCTGATCATCGTCGTATGTGCGGCAAATCTGACTCCCGTTTCATAAAGCTCTGAGTTGGGATCGGTCGCACCAAAGACATCGTGCGGAACCGCGACTGAATAATACATCCACATGCAGAACAGCCCCATCCAGGTGAAGAACTGGATGACGGCCAGTCTTTTCATGATCGGAGGCATCTGGAAATAGCAGGACTTTGTTTCGACGGCCCACTGCTTGAGTGCAGCCCATAATCCTTTGTTCTTCTGTGCCTGGAGTTCTTCCAGATTATTGGGCGGATATTCGGGCGTGGTCAGTACGGTGTAGAGTACTGAAAAGAAAAAGATGATCGCGCAAAGGTAAAACGAATAATGCATCGCGGTTTTTCCGCTGGCGGCAAGGGATGGGAAAAATTCAATCAAATTGATCGATGCAATGTAATTACCGAGAATGGTGCCGAGCCCGATCATCAAACTCTGGAAGGCATAACCGGTCGGCCGCTGCTGCGTGTTCTGCTTATCCGCGACAAAAGCCCGGAAAGGCTCCATTGTGATGTTCAACGAGGCATCCAGAACCCAGAGGAGGCCGGCGGCCATCCATAGTGACGAGGAATCCGGCATTAGGAAGAGGGCGGCGGTTCCGAGCACGGCGCCAACGAAGAAGTAAGGCCGGCGGCGGGCTTTCAAGCTGGGTATCCAGGTTTTATCACTGAGATAGCCGATAATCGGCTGGAGCAAAAGACCGGTCGCAGGCGCTGCCAGCCATAAAAGCGGGATTTCATCGGGTTTTGCGCCGAGTTTTTCATAAATGGAACTCATACGCGCAAACTGAATTTCAAAACCATGCTGGATCCCGAAGAATCCGATACTCATATTTATGATTTGCCAATAAGTCAGATTCGGTCTTTCAGTGGTTTTTGTTTCCATATTCAACCGTATATCGCTGGTGCAGGTCAGCGGCTATAAAAAAAACTTGGCGCGCGCCTTCTAGATGGCCCATTCTGAGTTAAACAGGAGAACGCATGTTAGAGCTCAGGTTGAAAACGCCAGTTGTTCATATGCAGCGGATCTTAGCGGTTTCGCTCTTCATTTTTTTTATTGGCACGCTGGCAGGATGTGCTGCCAAGGCTCATCGTCCTTGTTCGGAAGGCGGGGAACCTTCCCGCGAAAAAACGATCCGAGGAACTAAACAGTGCCTTCAAGTCCGTGATCGCAACGGAAAATTCGTCAATGATGGAGACTTTGTTGAATGGCATCCCAACGGGCAGAGGGCCGGGGAAGGCGAGTACAAAATGGGTGCAAAGCACGGCAAGTGGACTGAATGGGACGAGCGTGGAAAAAAGATTTCCGAAAAATATTTTGAAAACGGCAGCCCGGTCAACCCACCACGTTGAGAATTTTTCGCTTATTAAAAAGTCACACCTGCATGGATGAGAAACGAACTGAAAGTTCCGCCCACTTCCAGCTGCTTGCCGTTTGCAGAGGTTCGCGTGCTGCCAAACGCATCATGGAAAGTAAGCGAAGCGCCGAAAAACAGGCTCTTGGTGAGTTCCAGGTCCACGCCGGGGCCTGCATGGACCCCAAACAGAACTGGCGAAACGGAGCTCAGGATTCCATCGGTGGATTGCTGATAGCTCGGGCGATAAAATCCCATTCCGAATACCAGGTAGGGAACCACTTTATCGTACCAGCTTAGATTCATCCGAAGACCCGTGAGCAGCGAAAGCATCGAAAATTTACCATCGGAATGTTCAGAATAACCCAGGCTCGAATCAAATCCGAAAAGATCACTGACGCCATAGGTGTAATGTATTTGTGAGCCGATGCTGTCGGAGTACTGCCCCAGGTCTCCCATGAGAAAAACCTGGCCGACATCGATGGCTAAATTATTGGAAGCGGGAGCAAAAGGAGAAATGTTAGTCCGTGTATCGGTTGAAAGAGTTCTGCGCCGTTCCTGCGCAGAGTCACTGGGCGACCCAGCTGCCCAGGAAGGCTGTTGAAGCCAGCTTGTGCCAGCAATTCCGGCGCTTTGGAATGTGAGCGTGATGAAAAAAATAGAAAGGAAATGTAGAAGTAACTTTGGACAGTGATTCATGCTCGACCTCCATGTCTCGCAATTTAACAGATCTCTTTAATAGACTAACGGGCTTTTCCGTAGTGCGCAAACCCTTGTGGATAGCTCAGTACGAAAAAGCCCGACTAATCTTGTCGTCTATCGCTTTTAACCAGGAGTTCCAGAGATGATCTGGAGCTTACTGATTGAGAACAGGACGATTCGCGTTGGTGTTGACGTCTTGGTCGAACGCCGCAATTTCTGTGCTGATTTTGGCTTGAATATAGCCAGAGAACGAGCCATCTCCGTGACGGATGATTTCTTTTAGAAGGTCAACGGAGGGCTGAGTTTTTGCCTTGCGCTCACTTTCATAAAGAAGCTGAGTGAGAGTCGCCGCGGTAATATCGTTTTTTGTCTTATTATCGATAACGCGTAGGTCCTCTCCGCCTTTGATCATTTTCGCAATCTCGTCCAGTGTCACGTAGCTAGACTCGTGAGTGTCGTAGAGCTTGCGGTTCTGATAGCGTTTAATGATTTTGACCTCTTTCATGATTCCCCCTGATTAATGTCTCCCGTAGGATCCCCTGTTGGCATGCCGCACATGGCTACTGCGCCACAATGTGTCATGACCTGTTAACTAGCCAAATAACAACCCGCAGCGTTTCTGTCAATAGCCCTAAAAAAGCGGCATTTACGGATCAATATTTAGCTTTACGCAGTGCAATAACAAACTTCTTGCTTTAACGCAAGAGGTCCGTTCTGCGCAGGTCTCGGGGCATTGCACGTGGCGTTCCAATCAGTCGCCTGACGTTGCCGCCGACTTTTTCGCGAGATGTTCCTTCTAAATTCTCAAGGAAAATCACTTTAACGACGAAGCGTAACAAGAGGGGGTTCTTCCCATGCGAGATTTTCTGTTCAGGCGACCCAAAAACCCAAGAGCAGCGGCAGTGGCGTCGCAAATGTTGCTCTTGCTGAGTACAGGCATGCTCGCCTGTTCCTCACAGCCGATCAGCCGGGAAATCCCATTGGGTACGGCTCTTCAGGAAAATGAACGAGCAGCGTTGGTGACCGCGACGCAGTCCGAGCTGGAGTTGGCAAAAAAATATTCCGATCGTGCGCAGAAGAATTCTGAAGCCAGTGCTGAGTATCATTTCAGCCTTGCCCAAGCCTATGTGGCAGAGGGTAGTCCGGATCGCGCGATTGAAGAATACAAGCTCGCCCTGATGTTCGATCCGAATTCCGCTCTGGTCTATGCCCGCCTTGCTACCGAATATATCAAGAAAGGAATGCTGTCGGATGCAATGGCTACGTGCAAAGAAGCATTGCAGCGCGATCCCAAGTACGTTGACGCACGGCTCATGCTTGCTGGACTTTATTCGTCAATGAAGGAAACGGATGAGGCGGTTCGTGAATACGGAATCGTTTTAACTCAGGATCCAAAAAATGAAGAAGCTGCCATTTATCGCGCGCAGGGTCTCGGAGAGGCAAGCCGTACCCCTGAAGCAGTCCAGGGGCTGAGAACGTTTCTCAAGCGCGTGCCGGATTCCGCGATGATCTGGTACTATCTGGGCCGCCTTGAGCAGAGCCAGGACCACCTGAAAGAGGCTGTGGCTGCATACAATAAAGCCATGGCTCTCAAGCCGGGATTCAGTCAGGCTTCATTGGCTTTGGGGTTTCTTTATGAAGGAGAGAGTAAGAACGAAGAGGCTTTGAAAATCTACAAAGATCTCTATGAGGATTCACAGGACCTTTCGGCCGCCAACCGGCTGGCAACGATTTATCTCAAACAGGAAAAATTCCAGCAGGCGATTCCGTATCTTGAAGCCATCGAAGCTGCTGATCCAGAGGACATGAACGCACGCGTCAAGCTTGGGCTGATCTATATGGAGCTGAAGCAGTACGCAAAAGCCCTGACTGTATTTAAAGCCATTCTCCAAAAGAGCCCCGACTCCGACAAGATACATTTCTATGTCGGAAGTATTTACGAAGAGCTCAAACTTTACGATCTCGCGATTGCAGAGCTCAGTCTGATCAAGGTGCAATCAAAGCTGTATTCAGACGCAGCGCTGCACGTCGCCTATCTTTTGAAGGAGGGCGGCTCCCTGCCTGATGCCAAGGCTTATATGGAAAAGGCGATCAGCAAAGCGCCGAATATTTCTGGTTTTTATCTCTTCCTTGCAAGTCTGGAGGATGAAGCCAAGGATTTTCAGAAAGCAATTTCGGTTCTCGAAGACGGCAAAAAGCGTTTCCCTGAAGATGAAAAAATTCTTTATTATCTGGGAAGCCTTTTCGACCGGACTGGAAAACCAGACCGGGGAATCGAGCAGATGGAGGCGATCCTTGCCGTTAACCCCGAGAACGTGGATGCGTTGAACTACATCGGTTATACCTGGACTACTCAGGGCGTGCGCTTGAACGACGCGGAAAAACTGCTTCGCCGCGCTTTGGCCTTAAAGCCCGACAACGGCTATATCCAGGACAGCTGGGGCTATTACCTGTTTGTGCGCGGGCGGAACTCCGAGGCGATTGTTGAACTCGAAAAGGCTGCCCGTCTTCGTCCCCAGGAATCCACAATTCTTGAACATCTCGGTGATGCTTACATCCGCAGCAATCTTTGGGAGAAGGCGTTTACGCGTTACAGTGACGCTGTCAAGTTTGCAGAAGATGAAACTGCCAAACAAAAGCTTGAATCGAAGCTGCTGAATCTGCAGCGTGATTTTGCCCAGGCTGGCCAGAGCGGGGGGCAGAGTGGCCAAATTGGTAAGACGGGTCCCGCAGGAACCCCCGGTTCGCCACCGGGAACACCCGGCTTCGGGGAGCGGGCGCGAATGCCGGCTGGCAGAACGACGGAAGTCCCTGCAGGCAAGTGATTCCGGTTGCTTGACGGTACATCGTTGTGTGAATCTGACCGCATGCGGTTCACTTGGATTCCCTGTCTGGTTGTCGCCTTTGCTTTTGCCGGGTGCGCGCGTGCGCCACTGAAAACGGAAGAGCTTAGTCCCCGGATTCTTATCGAGGAAGCCTGCGGAAAAGCGGCTCCCGGGGCTCGTGTCGAATCACTCAAGGGCTCTGTCTGGCTAAAAGCCCAATCGAAAGAGGCCGCTGGCCAGTTTCCTGCCACACTTGAGGTCAAACGGAGCGGCACTGTCCTGATGGAGGTGACCAATCTGGTCGGAGGGGTCGAGGCGGTCATCCGGGTCGAGGGGAACAAATATTTCATCGATCTGCCCAAGGAAAAAGCGGAAGGTCAGCGACGTCAGCAGGGAAGTTTGTCATGGGGGGGGATTCCCCTGACCTGGGCAGCAAGCCTGTTTCTCGGACGCGTACCCTGTCCCTCGGAAGCGGCTTTGCTGGAAATGATTTCGGAACTGACCGCTGCCGGGGAGTTGCGGCTTGAGACACAGGCCTCGCTCGAGCGCGAAGCCGAGCTTTTTGTTTTTCGGTTCCGGCGTTACGAAGGCCGACCTTGGCCGGAGGCTTTGCATTGGGAGCGGAAGGGTGTCGCTCCGCTTTCAGTTGATTTCAAATTTGATGATCCCGAACATGAAACGCGCAGTCCCCGAAAGTGGGAAGCCAAATCTTCGCAGGGAGAAGTCAAGGTTCGCTGGCGTGATCGGGAGATTGTGGAAAAACGTTGAAAGAGGCCGGGTAGCGTAATCAAGCGCTGGTCAAAAAGGGAGATCGGGACTGATGGTTTGCGGAAGTATTTCACTCACTCGGACTGTGATAGGACTGCTCATTGCTTTTTCAATTCAGGGGTGTGTGAAATCCGCCCCCGAGACGGCGCAGGTGCTCCATCTGGCTCACCCGGAAAAAGTAAAGGGACTGGACCCGATTTACTCCGATGATATCTACGTGGCAGACGAGGCGAGCCGGGTTTATGAAACCCTCTTCCAATATCATTATCTCAAGCGGCCTTATACGCTAATTCCAAATCTTGCCGAGGCGATGCCAGAAATCAGCAAAGATGGCCGTATTTATACAATTCGTCTGAAGAAAGCTGTCCTATTTCAGGATGATAAATGTTTCAAGGCGACTTCGAGAAAAGGCCGGGAATTAACAGCGGACGATGTTATTTATTCCCTGAAGCGTCTGGTGGATCCCAAGCTCCATTCCACCGGGGCCTGGTTGCTGAACGGCCGAGTCGAAGGTGTCAGCGAGTGGCATCAGGCCGCCAAAGATTCTGAAGTGACGGATTATACAAAAGAGATCGCCGGCCTGAAAGCTCTGGACCGGTACACGATCCAGATCAGACTGCTTAAACGCTCAGCGTCGTTTCTTTATTCACTGGCCATGCCCTTCACCGGAGTGGTTGCACCGGAGGCGGTGGCGTATTACGGAAAGGATTTTTCGAATCATGCCGTCGGCACGGGACCTTTTCGTTTGACCGAGTTTTCACAAAATAGACAGGTTTGGGTCAGGAATCCGACCTTCAGAACCGAAAAATATCCCAGTGAAGGTGAACCGGGAGATCGGGAAGCCGGTCTATTGCAGGACGCAGGCAAGACGCTGCCGCTCATTGATAAGCTGGTTGTGGATGTTTACGAGGAATGGCAGCCGTTGTGGTTGAATTTTCTTTCGGGAAAACTGGATCGGACCTTCATCCCGAAGGATAGCTTCAGTCAGACAATCACGGCCGGAAAAGAGCTTTCGCCGGAGCTGACCGCAAAAGGAATCAGGCTTCATCGCTTCCCCTTGCTCGATATCGTGCATCTGACCTTGAATATGGCGGATCCACTTCTTGGGAAAAACAAATACCTGCGTCAGGCATTGAGTCTTGCCTGGGATGCGGACCGGTATAATTCCATTTTCTGGAACGGACGTTCCATCCCGGCTCAAGGCCCGATTCCGCCCGGACTTGCCGGTTTCGACATGGAATATCGAAACCCCTATCGTCAATTCAATATAAAGAAGGCCAAAGAACTCCTGGCGAAGGCTGGGTTTCCGGAGGGGAATGGTTTACCCCCTCTGATATACAATGCCACGGCTGATTCGAGTTCCAGACAGGCGACCGAATATACAGTTCAGATGTTCAAGCAGATCGGTGTGAAGGTAAAAGTGGAGACTTATTCCTGGCCGGAGTTCCAGACTTTGATCCGTAACCGCAAGGGACAGATCTGGTCCTATGCGTGGAATGCGGATTACCCGGATTCGGAAAATTTCCTCCAATTGTTTTACAGCAAGAATGCTTCGCCCGGCCCGAATGATTCAAATTACAGCAATCCGGCCTATGACGATCTTTACGAGCGCGCCATTACTTTGCCTGCAGGTCCAGCGCGCATCGCACTTTATCAGCAGATGGTCCGGATGATTGCCGAGGATTGCCCCTGGATCGTGCAGGTGCACCGCATGGGCTTTCACCTGACCTCGCCGGGCTTCGGCAACTATAAGCCGAGCGCGTTTTATCATGCGGATGCAAAGTATTATCGTTTTGATCCGGCGGCTCAGGTTGGCTCGGCTGGAAAGAACTGAACAAAGATGTGGGTGTATGTCCTTCGACGAGTGTTGAGTTCCATCCCCACGCTCTTCGGAGTGGCTCTGCTGGTTTTTATTTTATTTCATGTCATGGGCGGCGATCCCGTTTACCAGATGGTCGGGAAACATGCTTCGGCCCAGCAGATCGCGGATCTGCGGCATGAATATGGATTGGATCAGCCGAAGACCACTCAGTTTCTCCGGTACCTTCAGCAGGTGGTGACGTTCGATTTCGGGCGCAGCTATGCCACACGTCAGCCCATTCGCCAGATGATCCTGAACGGCATCGGTCCCTCTTTGACTCTGGCCATTCCCGCTTTCATTTTAACGACCGTGCTTTCAGTTCTGATTTCTCTGGTCGTTGTTTATTTCAGAGGACGTTGGCCGGACCGTCTCGGGGTGGTTCTCTGTGTTCTCGGAATGAGCGTGCCGATGCTCGCATACATTCTGCTGGGCCAGTATCTTTTCGGTTACAAGCTGGGTTGGTTTCCGATTTCCGGATTCGACGCGGGGTGGCCGCAGCGCCTGGGGTATGTCGCCTTGCCGGCCCTGATCTGGGTAGCAGTTGCCACTGGTTATGATGTCCGTTTTTACCGAACTGCGTTGATCGAGGAGCTGGGGAATGATTATGTGCGTACCGCACGGGCCAAAGGTTTGGGGGAACCCGGGATTTTTCTCAAGCATGTTTTGAAGAACGGGATGATCCCCGTGCTCACAAATGTGGTGATTCAGATACCGCTGCTCATTTTAGGATCTTTTCTGCTGGAGAGGTTCTTCGGGATCCCAGGGCTGGGAAGCATGATGATCGATGCCCTGCATGGCAGTGATTTTCCCGTGATCAGGACGATGACGACGCTGGGCGCGATATTGATGATTATTGGCAACCTGGCTACCGATGTCCTGTATACAGTTTTCGACCCCCGTGTGAGGTTATCATGAAAAAGCGCAGCCTTTGGGGTGAGGCGCTTTGGAGACTCACGGAAAATCGGCTGGCCGTTATTTCGTTCGGAATTATAGTGTTTTATGCTTTGATCGCTTCCGCCGCGGCGCTGGGCCTGATTGCTTCACCTTGGGAAACAGAAGTGGGTGGGTCGTACCAAGCTCCTTCTTCGTCCGCTTTCAAGCTTTGGCTGGGAACGGATATTTTTGGTCGTTCGGTATTATACAAAGTGATTCACGGGGCAAGGATGGCCCTCGGGGTGGGTCTTGTGGCTTCGCTGATCAGCGTTCCGCTCGGAATCGTTCTGGGAGCGCTGGCCGGCTACTTCGGCAAATGGGTGGACCATCTGATTGTCTGGTTTTATACAACACTTTCTTCCATTCCAAACATCATGCTGGTGATCGCGATCACCTATGTCCTGGGGAAGGGCTTCGGGGCCATGTATATTGCGCTAGGAATCACTTCCTGGGTCGGTCTGGCCCGTGTGATCCGAGGGGAAGTGCTCAAGCACAAGCAACGGGATTACGTGCTCGCGGCAGAAAGCCTGGGCTGCTCGCATTTTTCCCGGATTTTCAGACATATTGTTCCAAATATCGTGCATTTCGGTATTATCAGTTTTTCTATTCAGTTCATGACGGCCATCAAGACCGAGGTGATCCTTTCGTTCCTGGGGCTGGGTGCTCAGGGACAGCCGAGCTGGGGGATCATGATTGACGACGCCAAGCAGGAGTTATTCCAGGGTGTGTGGTGGCAGTTGGCTGGGGCTACGGTTGCGATGTTGTTTGTTGTGCTGGCGTTTAATATTCTGGGAGACGCGCTCCGGGATGCTTTGGACCCCAGGGCGGGCAGGGGAATTGGGTGAAAAAATTGGAAAAAATTCTCGAAATCAAAAATCTGTCGACCTCCTTTTTCACTGATGAGGGTGAGATTTGTGCCGTCGATGATGTGAGTTTCAATGTCTACAAAGGAAAGACTTTGGGCATTGTCGGTGAATCCGGCTGTGGGAAGAGCGTGACGAGTCTCTCGATCATGCGGCTAATTCCCTCACCTCCCGGCAAAGTCGTCGGCGGAGAAATTTTTTACAAAGGCAAGGATCTGCTGAAGCTCCCCTCATCCGAAATGCGGTCGATCCGCGGCAATGAGATCTCAATGATTTTTCAGGAGCCCATGACCTCCCTGAATCCTGTATTCACGGTGGGGAATCAGATCCGCGAAGCGATTGCGCTGCATCAGGATCTTTCCTCGAAAGACGTGCATAACAAAGCCATTGAGATGTTGCACCTGGTGGGAATGCCGTCTCCGGAGAAGAGGATTAAAGACTACCCTCACCAGCTTTCAGGGGGGATGCGGCAACGGGTGATGATTGCCATGGCTCTCTCCTGCAATCCCAATATCCTGATCGCCGACGAACCGACAACCGCGCTCGATGTGACGATTCAAGCCCAAATTCTGGATTTATTGAAAGACTTGCAGCAGAAGGTCGGAATGGCGCTCATTCTGATCACCCATGATCTCGGCATCGTGGCTGAAATGGCCGACGAGCTGCTCGTGATGTATGCCGGACGCGTGGTTGAGCAGGGTACGGTCAAGGATATTTTCGGGCATCCACGCATGCCTTATACCCAGGGGCTTTTGAACAGCATTCCTGTAATGAACCAGGACCCTACCGGCAGGGTGAAAAGAAAACGATTGGAAGCTATTCCCGGAATCGTCCCTAATTTGCTGTTTCTGCCTCCAGGTTGCCGGTTTCAGGATCGCTGTACCTATGTCAATGATGATTGCCGCAAGAAGGAACCCGAATTGCGAACAGTGATGGATCATCCGGAAATTCCGCATGCTACGCGCTGTATGAGGGATATTTAGGTGGAAAATACCGAAGTATTGCTGGAAGTCCGCGACTTGGTTAAAAAATTTCCGATCCACGGTGGTATACTCTCGCGTGAAGTTGGGAACGTGCACGCCGTGAGTGGCGTATCGTTGCAGATTCGCAAGGGGGAGACGCTGGGGCTGGTGGGGGAATCCGGTTGTGGGAAATCCACGCTCGGTCGCTGCCTGCTCAGGTTGCTGCAACCGACTTCGGGTCAGGTTTACTTCAAAGGTCAGAACATCACGGAAATC
Source organism: Bdellovibrionales bacterium GWA1_52_35 (assembly GCA_001769805.1). GTDB lineage: Bacteria > Bdellovibrionota > UBA1018 > UBA1018 > UBA1018 > GWA1-52-35. Next base: position 57,953 of record MEPO01000013.1, on the reverse strand, counting down.
GGGCAGGGCGAACTCCGCAAGCTCCGGCGACAAATCCAGATTATTTTTCAGGATCCTTATGCTTCCCTGAATCCGCGCATGACCGTGGAGGATATTCTGAGCGAACCGCTCGAAATTCATAAACTTTGCAGAAGCAAGCAGGAGAAGAGGGAGCGGATTTACAAACTCCTGGATCTCTGCGGCTTGCGCCGGGAGTCCATAGTCCGTTATCCCCACGAATTTTCCGGTGGTCAGAGGCAGCGAATCTGTATTGCGCGCGCACTCGCGGTCGAACCTCAGTTCATCGTCTGTGATGAGCCGGTCTCCGCGCTGGATGTATCGATTCAGGCTCAAATCATCAATCTCATGCAGGATCTGCAAAAAGAGCTGGGTCTCACTTATCTTTTCATTGCTCACGACCTCAAGGTCGTGGAGCATATTTCGACCCGGGTGGCAGTCATGTATCTCGGAAAAATAGTGGAGCTGGCCGACGCCGAGGCGCTCTATTCTGACCCGAAACACCCTTATACCCGCGCTCTTTTATCGGCTATTCCAATTCCAGATCCGAATTACAAGAAAGACCGCGTCATCCTGCGAGGAGATGTTCCTTCTCCGATTCTGCCTCCGAAAGGCTGTCACTTTCATCCCAGGTGTCCGATAGCAAAAGAGAATTGTGGAATCAATACCCCGGCTCTTCGCAGTCTGAACGGAGTTAACATTTCGATTCATGAGGCTGCCTGCCATTACAGCGAATGAATTGACCTGGAGTACCCCGGTACAAAAAATAATTCATTCAATCATTCTCTAAGGATTCCGAAAAGTTACTTAGGGCGGACCCCATTTGGGTTTCGTCCGAAGACATATGGAATTCACGCAGAAGAAGCTGCCTGAACTGGCAGCACAGAACCTTCGCTCCTGTCTTATCAAATCGGTGCAACCGTATGCGCCGATGCTTGCTCCTGTTTACGTATTCATGAAACGGAACGGAAAATTTGTTTCGGTGAAATCACCTTTGGACTTTTTTGTTCCTGAAGAACTCAGCCGTCTGTCTGGTTTCGATTCTTTTTATTTCCCAGAGTTTGTGGATTCAGTGGCTCCCTTTCAAAAAGCGGGAAGGTTGGCGCGTGCCTTGCTGAACTGGAATCCCCGTCAGGGCGAAGTGCTTTCGCCTGCGCCATTCGAACTCTCAGATGCGATCTTGAGGTTAGTCGGGCCTTTGTGGAGCGTGAGTTCGGATGAGGAACTTCTCATTGAACCGTTTTTCCCGATCGGATTTGCAAGTGAGCTCTGTGATCCGATTCCCCAGGATATCCTGGTGCGGAGCAGGGAAAAGAGCGTTGAGGGATATGAGCGTGCGCTGCTTTGCTCGGCTTGGACGGTTTTTCTGGCTGTTCATCTGGGGTACTGCAGCCTCGCAGTGCTCAATGAACTTCGGCTCAAATCTTTTGACGACGTCCTGAATGAATCCGTGCCCCTTGGCTTTCTGCCCGGCTCGCAGGAACTCGAGGAAATCGAATTTATCGCCTGGTCCTCTTTAAAAAAACTCGACCCGGTCCGTGCCTCATTATTCCAATCCCGGCAGGAGATGGTTGCGCGAAAAATTCTGTCTCGCATCAAGAGAATTACTGCTGAATTTGCAGTGCCTGGAAAACCCGCCCCGACGATCTTCGGAGACAGGGGGTTTGTGAGTGTATAGCTTCGGACCGAAACCTCCTCGTGCTCTGCTCAGCTTTGGTGTCTCGGGTCTGCTCGAGGAGTCTTGCCGCGTTTACTACGACAATATGTTCAGTACGCGGCACGTCGGAAAGGTTTCGGATCTCCTTGCGGCCAAGCTCAAATCCGCCGGATTGGATGAGCTCAGGCTCAGGGCGATTCTGCTCTTTGGAATTTTCGAAGGCTATTACAACCCGGGGATTGCGGAAGCGTCCTCCGGCCAGGTCATGGTCGAATGCGGAGTGGACGCCGAAAAAATCGCGGTTGGGCTTTCGTTTGTAAACCCTCATCTCGCCAAGCGCCTTGCCAGCAAGATTAATCCCGGAATTTTTGATTCCTTGCTGGCGACTTTACATGCGCAATCGGATCGCCTGCTCGTCCGCGTCCTGGTCGAGAGCGGGAAAATTGAAATTGTCGCAATGCTCGCCATTCCTGGAAAGATAAGCATGGAGGTGATTCAGGAGAAAGGCGCTCCGGAAGTGCTTTTGCTGGACCGGGAGACGACCGTCGCCACACCTGCTGCAGAATTCACCCAGCTCGGAGATCTGGATTTCCCAGCGCTTTTGCGCGAAGAAAACCCGGTCTCCAAACTGGAGCCGTCACCCTCGGGAACGATCGTTTCGAGTGAGAAGCCCGAAGTGGAACCCGAAATCCGGTTTGCGGGGGAGCGGAGTCCGGAGGAACAGAAGCGCAAAGTTTCTGGAACCACTCAGCAGATCGAGGAAGAGAACATTTTGGTTGGTGGAACTGACCAGGCTTTGAATCAGGAGGCTCTCACGGTTCAAGGAGGTGCTCCAGCCGGAGCTGAAGAATCCATTCTGATCAGTGGATCTGGCGAACCGGTCTCCGGAGCCGCCTATAACAATTTGATCACGGAATTATCGGAAAAATTCAGAATTTCTCCCGAAATTGTCACCAAAATCCAAACTCATTTTCGGGCTCAATCCGGAGAGTATCAGTTAAAAATCGCGGAACTTGAAACTCAACTGAAAACCAGTAAATTCGCAGAGCGAGCGCCCGTGACACCTCCTGCGGCGGAGTCTAAATCCACAGCAGCCCCTATTACCGAGGCGAAAGCGGCGCCAGCACAAGAGACCGGCCTTGCTTCCCTGGTTCCTGGATTTATCAAGAGAGCCTTTTCAAAGGCTGTTGTACCCAGCGTGCCGGAAGCTGAGCTGCTGATGGAACCAGGTGAGCTGGTTGAGGATTCCGGAAAAACCGTGAGTCCCCCGGTTCAACCAGAAATTGAGGCATTACCGGAAGACAAGCCTGTCGAAGAGCTGACTACGGAAACATTAGAAAAAGCACTGACCAAAGCGGCCAGTGAGTCCCAGGAAATTAAAAAAGAAATCGGTAGTGAGCGCGCGAAGCATTGGGTGGACGGGATGATGGGAGAGATCCTGTCTGAAAAGGCTCTGCTGGTGGACAAAGCCAAGCATGTCAATACGGCGATCCGGCAGAAAGAGCTCGAGTTCCGCAACCGACAGGCGACTCTTCTGGAGGAAATAAAAAGGCGCGACGAAAGTATCCGGCAGAAGGATAATCTGATCATCCGTTTAAAGGAACAGCTGGCAGAAATGACCATGATCGTGGAACGGATCCGAAACGGAAGCAGTTCGATTGATTCAATCCGGCACAAGCAGAAGGTCGAAATGACCCAGAAGATGTTGAAAACCTCCAAGGCCGAAAATCTTGCGCTCGTGGCAAAGATCGAGGATTTGCGGGCCCAACTGGCGAATGTCTCGCAAGCCAGCAAAGCGAGCAATCTGACTTCCGCGGAGCTGTCGACCATGCGAATCCGTTTCGATCATGTGAACCGCCAGTGCGAAGAATTCAAAAAGGCGAATCATCTGCTTTCGGAAAAACTCGCCCTGGTCAAACGCGAAAAAGCGGCTGTGGGCGGGGGTACCGAAGAATTGAAGCGACGAATGGAACTCGCGATGCAAACTGCCAACGCCCATCAAAAAGATGCGGAAGAGTACCGGCTCAAATCTGAAGAACTGAAAAGGGAAGAAGTGCGGTTAAAAATGGAATTGGGACGCGCGCAAACAGAAATCAAAACGCTGAAAGCTTCCGTTCTGAAAATCCAGAAAGCAGTTGTCAATGGTGGTACGGGTACTGCTGGTGGTGGAGCCAAGGCTGCCTAGACGCGGCCAGTAAAGCTGGTTTTCGCGCCAAAGAAACCGCTGGCCCAAAGGGGCAAAATAGAATAATTATTTGATCACTGCTCGCGTGGTGGAATTGGTAGACACGCTGGTCTTAGGAACCAGTGCCGTAAGGCTTCGCGGTTCGAGTCCGCGCGCGAGCACCACTTTCTATTCGCTTCGGCCCAGAACGTCGCGACACCGTGAAAGGTCGATTTCTTCGTATTCATCAGGTGACGAGACGCCTGAGCGATCACGAGGTTTTACCCCGAAAAGATAACCCGTTGTCTGCATCGATACTGCCCTGTAGCCGATCATCAATTGATTGTTTTCCGTGTAGCTGAAAATTCGCCAGCCATCCAGATCATCCGAGTAAAACGCGAGCCCGAACCAGCGATTCGTGGGCTGTAATCTGAAGACGTAAAGCGCAGTTGAAGGATCTACCGTTCCGGCAGAATCAGCGCGAACACCAGGGCCGCGCCACTGGGCGATGCTTTCACCAGGCGTGAAGTGAAGACGCATCACGGATTCCAGGCATTCGGCGGCTTTGCCACCGTTCGAAAGAAGAACTGGATTTCTGATGGATTCGCCAGCTTGAGCCAAGGCAGGAAAAATGAGTAAAAATAGAATTGCGGCTTTCATGCCGCGATTGTCTGCCGATTTTAGGTGCCTTTCAATGGGGTTGATAGGGACAGACTCCAAAAAGATCGAAGACACGATGCCAAAGACCGCCCCAACGCGAGCAGATGAGCAGGGGGCTTCCAGTCTGGGGATGCTGCAGCTGCAGCGAGTAGGCTTTCAGCAGTAACGCATTGGCACCAAGTTTTTCCCGGAAAACCCGGTTATGTTTTCCATCCCCATGCGCGGAATCCCCAATGAGCGGATGGGAAATATGTGCGAAATGCCGCCGGATCTGGTGAAATCGCCCGGTTTCGGGTCGGACCTCGAGAAGCGAGTAGCGGGAAGTCGGGTGCTTACCCACCGCGATATTCATTTCGACGCGTTTCAGGGTCCGATACCGGGTGAGCGCTGTTTTGGGTGTCGGGTCCTCTTCAGCCTGCAAGGGTGATTCGATCACGCCCTCGTCAGGAGTCCAGCCCCGTACAACTGCGTAATAACTCTTGCGCACGGCCCCGCTCTGAAACTGGTTCTGGATCCTGGCAGCCGCTTCGGAGCTGAAAGCGTAGATCAACGCGCCCGAGGTGGCGCGGTCCAGGCGGTGCACGGGATATAGATAACGGCCGAGCTGCTTTTTTAATATCGCCAGGCAATTTGTAGCCGCGGAGATCGAGTACTCCGAATTTTCAGGCGGATGCACCTGAAATCCAGCCGGTTTGTCGACTGCAACCAGTTGCTCATCCTGGTAAAGAATCCGGAGCTGCTGTGCCATGGTGCTCTTACCACTTCACATCATAGAGAGGCTGGAACTTGTCACGCAGGTAATTTCCGAAATACTCGGGATTGAGCGCTTCACCGGTGATCTTCATGATTAGCTGCTGTGCATTATATCGGCGTCCGTGCTGGTGAATGTTTTCGTTCAGCCATTTTTTTATCGGAACTAAATTCCCCTGGGTCAGAAGCTGATCAAACTTTTTCAAATCTTTTTTCATGAAAGCGCTCCATTGTGCGGCATAAAGATTCCCGAGCAGGTAGGAGGGGAAGTACCCGAAACCACCGAAAGACCAGTGAATGTCCTGCAGGACACCTTCGGAATCTTTCCTGGGTCTGATCCCGAGATACGCCTTCATTTTGTCATTCCAGAGCTTGGGCAGGTCTTGGACCTGGATCTCGCCGGAGAAGAGAGCCTGTTCGAGCTCGTACCGGATGATGATGTGCAGGTTGTAGGTCACTTCATCGGCGTCGACGCGGATCAAAGAAGGTTGAACAGCATTGATGGCGAAATAGAAATCCTCGAGTTTCACGCCAGAGAGTGCCTGCGGAAAAAGCTTCCGGGCTTTTGGAAAAAAATATTTCCAAAGCTGCAGGCTCCGGCCGACCTGGTTCTCCCAGAGTCTTGATTGCGACTCGTGGATTCCCATGGAAATAGCTTCAGCCAGGGGGGTTCCCGAGTACTTTTTCTGGAAGCCCTGTTCATAAAGGGCATGTCCGCCCTCGTGAATCGTGCTGAAGATGGCATCATTGAAGTACCTCTCGTCGTAACGAGTGGTGATCCGGGAATCTTCGACATCAAAGCTGGTGGAAAAAGGGTGTACCGCGCTATCCAGACGGCCCGCATCGAGATCGTAGCCCATCTTCAGCAGAACGGCGAAACCGAACTGCTCCTGTTGTTTCAGGGGGTATTTGCGTCTGAGGATCCTAATTTTAGGTTTTCGGCGGGAATTTGAAGTTGCTTCCACTACACGAGTGGTGATCTCGCGGGTTTCTGCGATGATCGGATCCAGCATCTTGACCGTGGCGCCCGGTTCAAAACCGTCGAGGAGCGCATCGTACGGGACTCCCTGGCCGAAGCCGATCGCATGAGCTTCCTGCTTCTTGAGTTCGACGACCTTCTTTAAAACCGGGGCGTAGAGTTTGAAATTGTTTTTCTTCCGGGCCTCAATCCAGATCGCATGGGCCTGTCCGCAGGTCTCGCTGATTTCGCGAACCAGAGAGGACGGAACTTTGACCGCCCGGTCTCTGTCGCGACGGGCTTCGCGTACGAGTGCCTGGTCATCATCCGAAATATCGACGCCGCTCGAACAGTAAAGCAGAAGTTCACCGAGTTTTTCAGCGCAAAGCTTTTGATGAGCCAGTTCGGAAAGCAGAGCAATCTGCCGGGCACGGGCATCGTTGCCCTTGGGGGGCATGTAGGTGCTCTGGTCCCATTCCAGAACGGCCCGTGCGGACCGCAGATCATAAATATCGCGAAGGGCGCTGACCAACTCGGTGCAATTCAGTTTCATAGCCTCCTTGTATCTCACCAAAGGGCCCCCTGGTCGAGCTTTTGGCTTGGTCTTTTGAACCGAAACTGGCTAATTGGGACTCATGGATTCAGAGCGGCGCCGCATCACCGAAATCATTAAAATCCTGGAACGCGAATACCCCGATGCTCGTTGCTCGCTCGATTTTAACTCGCCTTTTCAGCTTCTGGTCGCAACGATTCTTTCGGCCCAATGTACGGATGAAAGGGTGAACCGGGTCACGCCGGCGCTTTTCAAGAAGTTCCCGGACTCGGTACGCCTGGCGAAGGCGGATATAAGACAACTTGAAGCGTTGATCCGATCGGCCGGGTTTTATAAATCCAAAGCCCGGGCCTTGAAGGAATGTTCCCAAGCACTGGTGAAGAACTATGGCGGAGAGGTTCCTCGGACGATGGAAGCGCTGGTTGAACTCAGGGGAGTGGGAAGGAAAACGGCAAACGTGGTGCTCGGGAACTGCTTTGATGTACCCGGCGTTGCCGTTGATACCCACATGGGGCGGTTGTCCCGGCGTCTGGGGATTTCAAAACACGCGGATCCCGAGAAAGTTGAAAAGGATATTGAGAAGCTTGTGCCGAAGGATAAGTGGAGCCTCTTTTCTCATCTGATCATCTCTCATGGCCGCGCCATCTGCACCGCACGCAGGCCTCTTTGTCCTGAGTGCCCCATCAACCGGTTTTGCCCTAAGATCGGCGTTGCAACTCAAGCTGCAGGCCGAATATCCGGTCTCTGAATAAACGGAAACCCCGGAGGAAAACCGGCTACGGCCGCGTGCTGAAAGGCGAAGTTGAGAGCTTCTTCGATGTTTTCGACAAATTTGAATTCGAGCTCTCCCTGCACCTCTTTTGGAACATCGACCAGGTCCTGCTGATTGCGTTTTGGGAGAATGAGCGTTCTGAGTCCTGCGCGATGAGCCGCCAGAACTTTTTCCTTGATACCACCTACTGGAAGAATTGCACCCCGGAGCGTGATTTCTCCGGTCATGCCGATCTTGGGATCCATTGAGTTCTTGGTCAGCAGAGAAACGATCGCGGTAAGAATTGTGATTCCCGCCGAAGGGCCGTCCTTCGGAATGGCGCCGGCGGGAACATGAATGTGGAGATCGTATTTTGAAAAATCGTAATCACCGAAAGGGAGCAGCGGAGCCGTCGAACGCGCCACACTCAATGCGATTTGTGCTGACTCTTTCATGACATCGCCCAGCTGACCGGTCAGGGTCAACCCCCCTTTTCCGGGCATTGCGCTGACTTCCACAAAAAGAATGTCACCTCCGTGCGGGGTCCAGGCCAGACCCGTGGCGACTCCGGGCTTGTTTGCGCGTTCAATTATTTCAGGAAAAAACTTTTCCGGTCCCAGGAATTTTTGGAGAGACTCGGGCGAGAGCGAAATTTTCTCCTTCAACGCGCCCAGCGTGCCGTTGCTCGCCGGAGCATTCTGCTGTTCTTGCTTAACAATCTCTTCGGCGGCTCCGCGGAGCAGGGACGCAAGCTTCCGGTTCAGTTCGCGAACCCCGGCTTCGCGCGTGTAATGCGAAATGATCCGCTCAATCGTGGTGTCCGGCAGATCGATCCAGTCCCGGTGAATGCCGTGCTCAGTCAGCAATTTCGGTAAAAGATAATCCTTGGCGATGTGGAGCTTCTCGGTGGAGGTGTAACCGTTCATCTCGATCATTTCCATACGGTCCAGAAGCGCCGGCGGAATCGTGTCGACCACATTGGCTGTACAGATGAAGAATACGTCTGAAAGATCGAAAGCCATATCGATGTAATGGTCGGTGAAGCTCTTGTTCTGCTCCGGATCCAGGACCTCGAGCATTGCAGCTGACGGGTCGCCCTGAAAATCGGCTCTGAGCTTGTCGATTTCGTCCAGCATCATGAGTGGGTTTTTGCTGCCCGCTCTTTTGATGCTTTGAATGATTCTGCCCGGCAATGCCCCAACATAAGTCCGGCGGTGACCCCGAATTTCGGCTTCATCCCGCACGCCGCCAAGAGAGGTGCGGATGAATTTGCGCCCCAGGGCTTTTGCGACGGACTGCCCCACGGATGTTTTCCCGACACCCGGAGGGCCAACCAGGCAGAGAATGGGGCCGTGCAGGTCATTTTTGAGTTTGGCGACTGCCAGGAACTGGATGATTCTGCGTTTCACATTTTCCATTCCGTAATGGTCTTCGTCCAGAATTTTGCGGGCGCCTTTGACATCTAGGTTGGCTTGAGTGCGGACATCCCAGGGCAGGCTTCCCATCCATTCAAGATAAGTCCGGATCACGTGGTATTCCGCCGAGCTGTTCGGCATATTCCGGAAGCGGGTGAGTTCCTCGATTGCCTGTTTCAAGGCTTCTTCGGGAAGATGGGCGTCACGGATCTTCTTTTCTAGCTTTTCAACGACATCTTCGCTGGCTTCTTCGCCCAGTTCCGAGCGAATTGTCCGGAGCTGCTCACGCAGCAGGGCTTCTCGCTGGGCCTGGTTCATGCGCTCGGACATTTTTTCACGGATTTCTCTCTGAACGCTCAAAACTTCCCGCTCTTTGCGCATGTGCATGAGTAGAAATTCCATTCGTCCTTCAACGTCCGGCATTTCCAGCAATTTCTGTTTTTCGGGAAGCCCCAGACTGAGGTAAGCTCCGCAAACGTTGGTCAGGTAGGAAGGATCATCGACCTGTTCAATCAAAGTGATCAGCGGCTCCATAGAGCTGGGCAGGAGTTCGAGGATTTCGCGGGTGAGTACTTTGAGGCTGTTAAAGAGCGCTTGGGCTCGAACGGGATCTCCGGAGTGTATGTCCGGGATCGACTCGCCTCGTGCGGACATATAATCCTGGCCTTCAACCAGCTGGTACTTGGAAATTTGGAATCGGGCAACGCCGGTCACGACTACTTGCCGGCTCCCTCCTTCGATCGCACTCACACCTTCAATTTTACAGACCGTTCCGGTATCGAACAGGTCACCGGGTTCGGGATCACTGGTTGTAGCGATTTTTTGGGCAACGATCAGAATAAAATTGTCGGATTCAGCGGCTTTTTCTACGGCCTTGATGCTTCGACCACGCCCCACCGCGAGCGGAAGAGAGACCGCTGGGAACACGAGCGCGTTACGAATCGGAAGGACAGGCAATAAAGAGGGCAATTTGTCCATAGCGGCTCCTGCTGCCAAACATGGAGCAAGTCACGCGCCGATGGAACCGAGCCTCTTCAGATTGACCGGTACGCGTTCTTAAGTTTGGCCTTTGCGCTGCGTTCAACAGCAACTTTATGCGCTTTCGGGGCCTTGCCGGTTTTATATGCGGTCGCTTTGTCACGACCCATTTTACGATGTTTTGTGCTCAGTCTTTTACCCATGAAATAAGCTCCCTGATTAGCCAGAATAATATTACTTTTGTTTCGTGTAACATCTCGATTTCATATAGGCAACATTGACTTTTGACGGGGGGTCGCTGATTCTGAATGACACGTTAGGAGCGCACATGACGACTATTCTGCACCGCCTGGCTCATTGGGCCGAAGAGACCCCCGATGCCCTCGCTCAGTCATATAAGATTCAGGGAGCCTGGAAATCTTTTACTGCCAAAGAATATTGCGACCGCGTTTATTACATGGCGCTTTTTCTGGAGTCCAAGGGGTTCAAGCCGGGAGATATTTCCTGTATTTTTGCCAGCAACTCGTATCAATGGGTTCACCTGGATCTTGCGGTGATTCTACTGGGGGGGCGCTCGGCGGGAATTTATCCGAACTCCATCCCCAAAGACATTCTGTATATCCTCAACCATACTGGGGCAAAAATTCTCGCCGTGCAGAATCAGGATTACTATGCCAAGGCGCTCTCGGCCGAAGGGGCTTTGCCGGTCATTGAAAAGATTCAGTTCCTTATGACTTTTGATCAAAACGGCGCTTTTGCACCCCATGTGCTGACTTATGATGCGGCCATCGAGCAGGGCAGAAAGCTCGCTGCTCAGCCAGGGGTCAAAAGCTTGGAAACCTATCTGACAAGCCTGGATCCTGATGCTGGCGCCTTCATCGTTTACACCTCCGGCACCACCGGGAATCCCAAAGGTGCTCTCATTTCGCAGGATAATCTTGCATTCACTTCCGACCAGGTTGACCGTGCCTGGCGTCTGCCGACGGGAGCCGATCAAAAGCTGTTTTCATTCCTGCCACTCTGTCACATCGCCGAAAAACTACATTCGATCGGCGTTGGGATCAGTAAACGCTATCATGTCTCTTTCTGTACGAAATTTGACTCGATCACGGTTGAGCTGCCGGAAGTCCAGCCGACGCTGATGCTCTGTGTTCCCCGTCTCTGGGAAAAAATGATGGAGGGGGTGAATCACAAGTTGCGAAAAGCGCCGCCCAGCAAAAAGCGCCTCGCTCTTTGGGCGCTCGAGGTGGGTAAACGGGTTGCGGAAGCCCGTTTCGCCGGTAAATTTGTCAACCCGGTCGATCGGATTCAGTTTGAGCTTGCCGATCGTCTGGTGCTTTCAAAAATCAGGAGAGCCATGGGCTTGGGCCAGGCAACTCTGCTGGCTTCCGGGGCGGCCGCTCTGCCCGCGCATGTCTCGCGCTGGTACCGCCGATTGGGTTTTGAAATCCTGGACTGTCTCGGTCAGACGGAGACCACAGGGATGATCTGCCTGACAGAACCTGGAATTGACAGTGCTGGGGCAGTCGGCAAACCTCTGCCCGGCACCGAGATGATGATTGCCGAGGACGGAGAGGTCCTGACTCGCGGGCGTCAGATTTTTAAAGGTTATTACAAGGACGATGCGGCAACTGCTCAGGTTCTGGAGGGCGGCTGGCTGCACTCAGGCGATCTTGGCGAAGTGAACGAAAAAGGTCTCCTGGTTGTTCGGGGGAGAAAAAAAGAAGTCATGAAGACCTCCGGCGGAAAAATGATCGCCCCGCTTCCAATCGAAGAACTGATCAAGGCCTCACCCCTGATCAGCCAGGTCTGCATTGTCGGGGATGGCCGGAAATACCCCTCCGCCCTGATTACGTTATCGGAGCTGGCTTTGGGTGAACTCCGGGAAAAAGTGAGCAGCCGGGAACAAAGGGTGATCAAGGATCCAACGATCACTGCTACGGTGAAAGCGCAGATTGCCGCGATTAACAAATCGTTGGCGGGCTACGAGCAGATCAAAAGATTCACGATCCTTGCGAACGAGTTCTCTGTTGAAGAGGGAGAAATGACTCCGACTCAGAAGATGAAGCGAACGGTCATCGAGAAGCATTACCAGGACATCATCGATTCTATGTACTCGGGGGCCGCTGAGCTTTGACCTCTTTTTTTGCAACCCAGCTGGATTACATTTTCTTCCTGTATGGGTTCTCTTTCATTACAGTCGCAGTGGTTTGTCTCCCGCTCGCCAAACGTCCCGGTATGATTCTGCCCTGCAAATGGCTGGGGCTTTTCGGACTGGTTCACGGCTTCAATGAATGGCTCGATATGGTGGCGCTGGTCTTCGGTGATCACCGGACCTTCGCCTTCATTCGTTTTATTGTAATGACCTTGTCGTTTCTTTTTCTTTTTGAATTCGGGCGACTCGGAATCAGACAATTGCTAAAGCGGGGACCGGGGCGCTGGATTTACCTTCCGATGCTTGTTCCTCTGGTTGCTTCAACCTTCGTTCTGCCGGCCTCCGAAGCCAATGCGATCGCTCGTTACCTGTTCGGATTGACCGGCGCCCTCGGGTCTGCGTTGGGAGTCGCACTCTATCGTAAAAAATATTTTCCGAAGGACCCTTGGCTTTTGCTCGTCGTGGTCGCAATGGCTGCTTATGGTATCGCTGCCGGGTTCCTGGTTTCCAGAACCAGTTTCTTTCCCGGAGCTGTTTTCAATGCCCAGGCGATCTCGGGCTTTCTTTCCGGGACGCCTATTCAGGTCTTCCGCGCCGGTTTTGCCCTTTTGATTTCGCTTGGAGTCTGGCAACACTACCTTGGTCTTTCGATCAGGGCGGTTCAGGGCAAGCGGAAAAAAGATCCGATCATCACCTGGCTTGGGCAGTCGCTTCTTGTGATTCTCGCTCTCGGTTGGATCGGCACCGAAGCCGGACGGGATTACGGCAAGAAACTTGACGAGAGTGCGATGCTGGCCCGGCATGAATCAGCCCAGGAAATCGCCCGCCATTCAATCCAACTCATGGAGCGCACGGCCCAGACCGTTTCACAGAGCGGGGATTTGATTGAAGTAATTTTGAATCCGTCGCCCGCGAACTCCGTCCGAGCGAATCAGGTCCTGGACCGCTTCAGCAGTTTCATACCTGGAGCGATTGTTTATGTCCTTGATCGCGGTGGAAAGGTTATTGCCTCTTCCAACAGGAACACCCCGATCAGTTTTGTCGGAGAGCAGTTTGGGATGCGTCCGTATTTTCGCGAGGCAATGGCTGGCAAGACAGGTCATTACTGGTCGATTGGTTTGAAGACGGGCCAGATGTCTTATTACATTGGAGTTCCGGTTTTTGACAGCGCAGGAAAAATTCATGGAGTTCTGGCTTATCGTGCGGCAATAGCTGATTTTTCGGTTTTTCGGCTCATCAACAATCCGGCTTGGGTTACGGATCAGCATGGGTTGGTGATTCTGGCCAATGATCCTGCACTTCTCTATCGCACGATGGATCGGCTGACGCCCGAACTGCTGAATACGCTCAAAGATCAATACCAGAATTTGCAAATCAAGCCGCAGCCGGTTTTTCAGCAAACCCCCAAAAATGGAGAACTTCTGCACTGGAACGGCCAGGAATATCGGTTTTGGAGCCATGACGGTTCAGTGGCAGATTGGAAGTTTATTTTTCTCTCCCCCTCCCAGTCATATACGCCCTTCCGATTCGCCGGAATCATTATCACGGTGCTTGTCACGCTACTCGCGACCGGTTTCTTTATGGCCCGGCAGCAGGAAAACGATAACCAGGACAATCTGATCGAATCTGAAGCCCGGTATCGACAACTTTTTGAAGAAAACAGCGCCGTGATGTTGATCATTGAGCCAGATACGGGGCTGATCCAGGATGCAAACCGTGTGGCGGGTCAGTTCTACCGTGTATCGCTCGAGGAACTCAGGAGTCGCAGCATATTCGACCTGACGGCTCTTGAACGGGAAAACGTTTTGTCCTGGTTTAAAAAAATCGAGATGGCCGGCCGCGATCAGTCAGAGTTCCGCCATCGACTTTCGTCACAGGAAGTGCGCGATGTTGAAATCTATTCCATGTGGCTTTCGCAGCGGGGCCGGAATGTTGTTTTCGCCATTGTTTTTGATATTTCCGAGCGCAAGCGCATTGAAGCGGAACGAATACAGTTTCAGGCTCAGCTCTTTCACTCCGAGAAGCTGGCCTCGATAGGAACATTGGCGGCCGGCGTGGGTCATGAAATCAACAACCCCTTGACTATTATTCGAGGCTTGGTTGAGGTGCTAAAAAGCCGGTTGGAAGGCAAGGGAACGTCCGACGAAATCGGCAAATTGCTGAACAAACAGGAACTTGCCGTTGAGCGGATCGCCCGGATCGTGAGCGGGCTCCGGACTTTTGCCCGTTCTGACACCTCCCATTTCGAGCAAGTCAACTTGCACGTGATTATCGGAGAAACCCTTGCTCTGATAGAACAGATCTACAAGAAAGCTGGAATTGAAGTTGTCCTCAAATTGAACAGCGTAAAACCTTATTTCCAGGGGAATCACGGAAAGCTTCAGCAGGTGATCATGAACCTGATATCGAATGCCAAAGATGCGCTCGACGGCAAAGAAGGCCGCCGCATGATCGAGCTGATTTCGTCCGACAGTGATGACAGCATCTTCTTTGAAATCCGCGATAACGGCGCGGGCATTCCGGCGGACAAACTCGGCAAGGTTTTTGATCCATTTTTCACCACCAAACCGCCGGGTCAAGGAACTGGGCTCGGGTTGCCGATTTGCCGTTCGATCGTAGAATCCTTTGGGGGCAAAATCATCGTTGAGTCGGCGCAAGGGGTAGGAACTTCTTTTATCATCGAGCTGCCGCGGCAGAAACGATTGCCCCAGAACACTGGAGCTGCCGTCCAGGAACAGATGGTGGTATGGAAGGGGCGCGTGATCGTCGTAGACGATGAATCTGATATCCGGGAAATTTTCCGGGAGTACCTCGCAATTCTGGGTTTCCAGGTAGTCGAAGCCTGCAATGGAGCAGATGCGGCAACCCTGATGGCTGAATCGGTTTTTGATTTCGCCATCATTGATATCCATATGCCGGGAATGAGTGGCGACATTCTGATTGAAAAGGTTCGGCAGTTTCCGACCTGCAATGAAACAAAACTGATCGCGACGTCCGCGGGAATTGTAACCCAATTTTCCGGGGAGCAGCGCGAAACGCTCAGGCGCTCGATTCATGGCTACCTGCAAAAGCCCTTTGATCGCGACACGCTGAATAAACTTCTGAAGTCCGTGACCAAGGGTCTTTAAGACTATCCGAGACTCTTGCCTCTCATCCTGATCGGTGGGAGTATTATCCACTTATGAAGAATTACGCCGTTATTGTTTTATTGGCATTGTTTGGGGCATCAGCACACGCGGGAGAACTTATGCACGGTTTTAAGCTGGTTAGAACCCAGGAAATCAAGGAAATTGGCTCGACTGCGAATTTGTACGAACATGTCAAGTCAGGCGCCAAGCTGCTTTATTTGACCTCGGAAGATGACAATAAGGTCTTCTCAATCAGCTTCAGAACCCCTCCCGCCAACGATACCGGATTACCCCATATTCTTGAGCATTCCGTGCTCTGTGGCTCGCGAAAATTTCCCTCGAAGGAACCGTTTCTTGAACTGGTAAAGGGCTCGGTCAAGACTTTTGTGAATGCCATGACTTATCCGGACAAAACGATTTATCCAGTCGCCAGCCGTAACGACAAGGATTTTAAAAATCTCATGGATGTCTATCTTGATGCCGTATTCTTTCCAAATATCCACAAAGATCCTTTGATTCTGAAGCAGGAAGGCTGGCGTTACGATATCGATGAGAAAACGGGTGAGCTTGCCTACAATGGCGTCGTATTCAATGAAATGAAAGGGGTGTTTTCGTCCCCGGAGGCCGTGCTCGAACGCAAGACCTACCATGCACTCTTCCCGAAAGGTACCTACAGCTGGGAATCTGGCGGAGAGCCGGAATTCATTCCGCAGCTGACGCAAAAAATGTTTACGGACTTTCACAAAAAATATTATCACCCTTCCAACAGTCTGATCCTGATCTACGGCAACGGTGACCGTGAAGCCCATCTGAAATTTTTGAACGAGGAGTACCTTAACCTTTTCGAGAAGACTCACATCGATTCCGAAATTGTCCTCCCGAAAGCCAAGCCCCGTCCGATCGAGGTTTCGGAAGTATATTCAGTCAATAAGGGAGACTCCCTGAAGGATAAATCCTATCTGGCGCAGGCGTATGGAATCGGCGATGCGACGGATCCTGAGCTGGTCATGGGTATGGATATCCTCGCCCAGATCCTGCTGCAAACTGATGCCTCCCCTCTGAAGCGCGCACTGGTTGAAGCCGGAGTGGGGCAGGAGGTGGATGGAGATTTCGATGCCGGCATCAAGACGCCCATGCTCTTCATCCGCGCAAAAAAAACCGAGCCAGGCAAGAAAGCTCTTTTCAAAAAAGTCATTGAAAAAACCCTGACCAATCTCGTGAAGAATGGAATTGATCGCAAGCTGATCGAAGCCTCGTTGAATCGCAAGGAGTTCTATCTTCGCGAGCTGGAATTCCGTCGCTATCCGAAAGGCCTGGTCTTCACGGGGATGGTCCTGGAAAGCTGGCTTTACGAAGGTGATCCTCTCGTCCGTCTCCAGTTCGAGCCCGTGCTCGCAAAAATCAAAAAAGAAGCCTACTCAGGATATTTCGAGAAGCTCATTCAGAAACACCTGCTTGGCAACCCCCACCGGGCCCTTCTGACTCTGACCCCCAGAGTGAATCTGGACGAGCAACGTTCCAGGAAGGTTGCCGCGGAACTCAAGAAGCTGAAGAAGTCGCTGTCAAAAGCCGAGCTCGAGGAGATTATCGCGGTTTCCAAGAGTCTGAAGAAGAAGCAGCAAACTCCGGATTCGCCCGAGGACCTCGCCAAGATTCCCGTTCTGGAAATCAAGGATATCGACCCGAAAGCTGAAGTTCTTCCTCTGGAGCACGCTGAAGTGAACGGGGTTCCGTTTCTTCTTCATGATCTTCCGACGAACAAAATCGGTTACGTGAACCTGCTCTTTGATGCGGGCGCGGTTCCGGAAGAACTGATCCCGTATGTTTCGCTGCTTTCAGAAATTTTGGGAAAAGTGGATACCCGCAAATTCAAGTTTGGCGAGCTGACCAATGAGATCAATGCATATCTCGGCGGCCTCGGCTTTGAGTCCATGCCGGTGTCGGCGAAGGACTCCCTCGATAAGTTTCTGCCCAAATTCAGGGTCAGGGGTAAAGCATTGCTCGAGAGACTTCCAAAGCTCTACGAGTTGACTGAAGAAGTTCTTTTGAATTCCAAATTTGATGACAAGAAGCGGATTCGGGAAATCATCCAGGAAACCAAGTCAGGCCAGGAGCATGCCATTGTCTCGAGCGGAAACTATTACGCCGGCCTCAGAATCCAGTCCTACTTCTCAGCAGCCGGTAAATACCAGGAGCTCACCTCAGGGTTGAAATTCTATCATTTTCTGGTGGAGCTGGACGCATCCTATGACAAGAAGTCGAACGAGGTGGTCCAGAATCTCAAAAAAGTGTCGCAGCTGCTCTTCAATCGCAATCAGCTGATTGTGAGTTTCACCGGTGAGAAAAGTGACTTCAAACTTGCGCAGCCGGGGCTGAAAAAGTTTGTGGGTGTCTTCCCCGCAGAGAAGCTCCCTCTTCAGAAATACAAATTCGAAACCACGGCCGTCAACGAAGGACTCGTGATTCCCTCGAAGGTCCAATTCGTGGCCTCGGGAGCGGATTACCGCAAATTGGGTTTTGAATATACGGGTGCGATGCAGGTTCTGAAGAATATCCTTTCGAGGGATTACCTTTGGAACCGCGTTCGCGTGCAGGGCGGGGCTTACGGTGCTTCGGCGGATATCGGCCGGAGCGGTCAGTTCATTTTTTCGTCCTACCGTGATCCCAATCTTCAGGAGACCTTTGAGGCGTACGCCAAAGCCTTCGGCTATATCCGGGACTTTGGTGCTTCAGATCGAGAGATGACCAAATTCGTTCTGGGCACGGTCTCTCAGCTCGATATGCCACTCACACCTTCCCTGAAGGGTGAAACGTCGGATTATTATTATCTGATGGGGCTGAGTCAGAAGGAAATCCAGAAATCCCGTGACCAGATCCTTGGTACCCGGCAGAAGGACATCCGAGCCCTGGCGGAGATGGTGAATCAAGTTGTCAAGAAGGGGAATATCGCTGTGATCGGTTCCGAAGGCAAGATTCAGCAGAACAAGGCCCGCTTTGGAAAAATTTCGAGCATTATCAAGTAGGTCTCGAACCTGCTTTTCAGAATTTGTTTAGGTGACGCATCCTGATGCCTGAAGTATAACGGGCTGCAAGGAGGCTCTATGCGCTTAATTCAGTTTCTCGTTCTAGGTTCTTTATTGGTTCTCTCCGTTCCGGCATTTGCCGAAGTGAAGGTGGAGTTCAATGCTTATGCTCGCAGTGGAATCCAAGTTGGAAGCCAAGGGGGCAAGGGAGAGAATCTTTATACCGATGGCTTTGCTGTTCATAACCGTTTGCAGGAGCCTTCTTATTTTGAATTAGGCGTGAATACCCAGCTTGAGCAGGATTCCAAATTTGTTCTCACCCTTGGAAATGACAGTGGCATGCCTCATTACAGCGGCACCTGGCCTGGTCCGGCCTTTGCGGTCAGAAACTTCTATTTTGCGATGGATAAGATGCCGGATAATGCCAGTACGTCTCTCTGGTTTGGTTCCCGGATGTACCGCGGCAACGATATTTACCTTTTTGATACCTGGCCCATCGACAATCAGAACATGCTCGGCGGCGGCATCGGCTATGGCGAAAAAATCCATGTCGAACTTGCTTTCGGAGCAAAAGCGGATGCGGCTTACTCGGGAGAAGGACTGACCGCAGCCCGCGGACAGCGTTATATTTTCATCAACAAGCTCGAAGCCCCGATCGCTGACAAGAAGCTGAAAACGAATCTGGAATTCCACCTGATCCCGAAGACCACGGCGCTTTTCAACTCCGGGGTTTCTACCTCAACGATTGATATTCCTTCTTCATCAGGTGTGATGTTCGCCGCGCAGTATCCCTTCTTCGGGACGAATAGCGGATTTTTTCGCCTCGGAAGCGGTGATGTAGTCGCCGGATCATTCGAAACCGGCAAAGCTGCAGTTGCCGAATACGCCGGCGTCACTTCTCGGATCGGTTCAAAATTTGCTGGAGTTGGATTTTCGAACGCCATGGAGCTGGATGCTTTTAATGCGGGCGTGATGTATGCCGTAATTGGTGAGTGGACCCAGCCCAAGGGCGCTGCGGCTGCAAGCTCGGTATCAACGGCTATCCGCCCGATGTACTACGTGACCGGCAGGTTGCATGCCGGTTTCGAATTGGATGGAGTTCATTATTTCAAACAGCTGACGGGTGCCGATATCGATTACCTCCAGATTTCACCCATGCTTGAGTATGCAATCAACAGGAATGTCTATGGTTCTCCGAAATTTCGTCTCATTGCTTCTGAGGCGTTCTATGCTCAGAACGTCACGAGATACGGAAACTCCGTCAAAAGTGCCTTCAATCTCGGCTTGGGCTTCGAAGTCTGGTTCTAGGAATTTGAGCTGGTTCGCAGCATGGGGGCAGTTTTCAGGAATTTGAGATTCTTGTAATTGTCCTCAGCCCAACGCAAACCCCAGTCGGATTTAAAAAGAACTACGGGAAGGCCGTCTCGGTCCATGAGACAGCGGCTGTCTTCCCTTCTTTCGAAATAATCCGCATCGAGCCCCTGTCCTTCGATCCAGCGAGCATGGATATACGGGAGTTTCTCAATTTTTACGTCCACGCTGTACTCCGACTTCAGTCGTGCCTGAAGGACCTCAAACTGCAGGGCGCCTACGGCACCAAGGATCGGATCTTTGTCGCCGAGACCCCGTTGTTTATAGACCTGGACGACGCCTTCTTCGGCCAGCTGGTCGAGTCCTTTTTTGAGTTGTTTGCGCTTCATTGGGTCAAGAATCAGGACGCTTGCGAAATGCTCTGGCGAAAATCGGGGCACGCCTTCATATTCGAAAGAGGGTTTGCCGGCACAAAGAGTATCCCCGATCCGGAGATCTCCGGTCGTATCCAGCATCCCAACGATGTCGCCGGGCCAGGCTTGCTCGACCACCACCCGCTCTTGTGCGAAAAATTGCAGCGGCTTTGAAAGTTTCACGTTTTTTTCGAGCCGGGTGTGCTGGACTTCCATATTTCGGACGAACTTGCCCGTACAAACCCGCATGAAAGCGACGCGATCACGGTGTGCTGGGTCCATATTCGCCTGAATTTTGAAAATAAACCCTGAAAAGCGCGGCTCCGTTGGATTGATCGGCCCGATCGAGGTATTGCGTGGAGTCGGCGCCGGAGCGATGCTGATGAACCGTTCCAGAAACCGCTGCACACCGAAGTTGTTCATGGCGCTGCCAAAGAACACGGGCGTGAGCTGGCCTGCGAGAACGCGGGCGTGGTCAAAGGAGTCACCGGCATACTCCAGCAGTTCGAGCTCCGCCTGGAGCTGCTCATGCAGCTCGCGCGCTTCGTCGAGGTCTCCGCGGGGCCCGGCCATCATCTGCTGCAGAACGGGATCCTGGAGATTGGCAACCTTCTTGGGTTCAAGACGTCCTTTTACATTGGCTTCGCCCTCGGTCTGGAAGAAAAGCACATCGCTGGAGGAGCGGTCATAAACACCCCGAAAACGATCGCCAGTTCCGATCGGCCAGGTAATTGGGCACGAGCGGATTCCCAGCACCTTTTCGAGCTCATCGAGAAGATCGAGAGGATCGCGGCTGGGGCGGTCAAGTTTGTTCATGAAAGTGAAAATCGGAATGCCGCGCATGCGACACACTTCAAAAAGTTTGCGGGTCTGGGGCTCGACACCTTTGGCGGCATCGATCAACATGACTGCGGCGTCAGCAGCCGTAAGCGTGCGGTAAGTGTCTTCGGAGAAATCCTTATGGCCCGGGGTATCGAGGAGATTGATCTGTACCCCCTGATACTCAAACTGCAGAACGCTGGAGCTGATGGAAATACCTCTCTGTTTTTCGATTTCCATCCAGTCCGATGTCGTATGCCGCTGGTTGGCTTTGGCGCGGACGGCACCGGCCAGGTGAATTGCTCCACCATAGAGGAGGAGCTTCTCCGTAAGTGTGGTTTTACCCGCATCCGGATGTGAAATAATCGCAAAAGTTCTTCGGCGTTCAACTTCTTTGTTTAAAGCGTTAACAGAGGTGTCCATGGATTGGACAGTCATGCCCCAAAAAGAGTGAGATTACCAGTCTCTCGCTCAAGGGTGTCGGTGAGGACTGCAGAATGTTAATCGACTGTCTAACGGATTTCAGCGGGCCGAAGAGTATTATGGGCGCAGCAGAACAAAGAGAGAGTACATAATATGAAAGCAGCTACAATTGCGCTCGTCGTACGATATGAAGGTGAAGAACCGTCGCTCGTTGAGACGTTTTCTGATGATCGGGAAATTGCCTTGGTCGAAGCGGCGGTTGATCGCGGCGAAAACCCCGTCAACGCGGTTCATGAACATCGGGAGAAGATAAAGGACGAAGAAGAAGAGTTTGGTAATTACGTCGAAGAACTGCTCAGCCAGCCCTTCCTGAGGCCTGATGTCCAGGAACACGGGATCCAGTGGCTTAAATCCAAAATTCGAATTGAACAGTACCATAAGACGGAGCTGGATGCCGCCAAGACGATCGCGGATTTTGCTTTCCGGATGTACCGCGAAGATCGTGAAATGAAGGACTTTTCTCTGGCTGGGCCCGCAACCGTGATTCGAGTCCGTGTTTTTGTACTCGCTTTGGAAGCGGCGGCAGCGCCCCAATCCCAGGCTGCATAGAGTACATTAAAATAATTTCGACAATTTGCTTGAATAGCTTGCCTGCGCAGGTTAATGACACCCCGTTCCTACACTACTATTCTGAGGGGTCAATCATGAGGCTTGCGCTTAATTTCTTTACTTCAAGTTTAGCTCTATTGGTTTTATTGGGAGCCGCTCCGAGCTTCGCAGATGATGTGATTCCCCCATGTCTGGCTTACGGGCGAGATCTTCCGAACAATACTCAGCAAGTTCTGCATTGGAAGCGCACCACCTCCAATCAATTTCAGGAACGCGGACATGTGACGGGCGTAATTACCGAAATTTATCCCGATAAGAATGGGCATGAACACTTTCAGATCACGATGGGTAAGCGGCCGGGCGATACTTTGGAAATTATTTACAACAAAGACTTCGGACAGATTCCTAGTATCCAGTTTGGGATGCAGGTCGAAGCCTGTGGCGATTACATTACCTCGACTGCTCAGTCGGGCCCCTATCCGGCCTCCCCGGATGGTGCAATTCTTCACTGGATCCATATGAATCCCAGGGGCAAGGGTCATGATGCCGGTTATCTGGTCTTGGACGGCAAGCTTTACGGACAGGAAGCTGATAACGCCGGCCCAAAGAAATATCCTCCCCGCCCGCCGAAACGTGGTGGCGGACGCAGGCATTTTGAACTTTTCGCTCAGGAGTAAATTGGATTTTCCAGTGCCTATGTGGCACATGGAGAAGTAATGAATCTGCATCCAGAACTACTTTCAACAGCAGATGACATCGAAAAGCTCGCGGAATCCCTGAAGGGGCATGATGTCATTGCTTTTGATACGGAGTTTATCCGCGAACAGACCTTTTATCCGATCATCGAGATCATACAGGTGGCTACAGATGATGATTCGTGGCTTGTGGATGCAAAAGCATTCAAAAAGAACTTTTCCGCCGGTCCAAAAGGTGGCTACGATTCGGGAATAGATCCGCTGCTTGAAATTTTTCAGGACCCATCCATTTTGAAAATTCTGCATGCCGCTCAAGGAGACCAGGAATGTCTCTACACGAGCTTTGGGATGGTGGCATCACCGGCACTGGACACGGCTATCGCAGCATCCCTTTGTGGTTATGGGGATGGCATCGGGTTGGGGAAGTTGCTCAAATCGGTTCTTGATGTAACGATCAAGAAGGGACATGCCCGGACTAACTGGGCGATGCGTCCCATCCCTGAGCAACTCAAAGAGTACGCCCATGCCGATGTTCAGCATCTGGTCCGCATGGGGCGCCAATTGCTTTTGGAACTTGAAAAGCTGGGCCGGCGCGAGTGGGGGCTGGAGCTTTCGTCCAAATGGAGCGAGGCGGCTGTTTTTGATGTTGAAGCGGAAGTCCTTGCGACGAAATTGGGTCGTGGCGCGCACCTGGACCGAAAAGCGCAAGCGGCGCTTTACGGCCTGGTAAAGTGGCGTGAAGAGCGGGTTCGGCAGCTGAATCTTCCCCGGCGCTGGGTAGCTGATGATGCCGTGCTGATCGATCTCGCGAGGGTCAGGCCCAAGGACCTGGCTCATATGAGTGCGTTTCGCGGGCTCAACAAGGGTGAATTGAAAAACAGCGGCGAACAGCTTTTGACCATTATCCGGGCGTCTTCAGAACGCAGTGAGACTGTCGAATTGGAGCGGACGCAACGCCAGGCATCTCCTTCAACGGAGGAGGGCCAGGTCATTGATCTCGTGCGCTGCTACCTCGGGATTCTCGCCGATAGACATAAGATTGCGGCCAAACATCTCGGGACTGTTGGACAGATGCTGCCCCTTTTGCGACAAGAGATTGAAAATCCGGTGGATCTCGTGAAATACGGTGTTCTCAGTGAACACGCCGCCCAGCTCATTGGCGCGGAATTGATTGCTTTCATGCAAGGAAAGAAAGCCCTTTCGATTCGAGCAGGAGAAGTCGAGATCGTTGGAATTTAGGTCCGGGAATAAAGAGGGGAATATGGCAAAAGGAACTGTTTCGGGTAAGATGGAAGTCAAGACACACACATCCGAGTTCAAGCGAAGGCGCGCGCAGAACTGGCTCACTCTGGGGTTGACCTATTCCGCGATGTATATGGGGCGCTATAATTTGTCTTTTGCGAACAAGTCGCTTTCCACCGAATATGGATGGGACAAAACCCAGATTGGTGCAATCATCAGTTTCGCGCTCATGGTGTACGGCTTGTCAGCCATGTTCAATGGCCCGATTGCTGACAAAATCGGCGGACGACGCGCCATGCTGATCGGTGCCACGGGTACTGTTGTTTTCAATTTCATGTTTGGCCTGGGCGCCTATCTGGGGTTTCTCGGTACCGGGTCGCTACTGCTGGGCTACTTCATTACGGTTTGGTCTTTAAATTCGTATTTTCAATCCTACAGCGCCCTGTCGCTGATCAAGGTGAATGCCGCCTGGTTTCATATTTCCGAACGCGGAGTTTTTTCAGCAATTTTCGGCTCCATGATTCAGGGTGGACGTTGGCTGATTTTCATTATCGGTGGCTTTCTTGTTACGGTTCTGCCCTGGCAATGGGTATTTTTTGTTCCCTCGATGGTTGTCGCATTCATGGGCTTCATGACCTATCTCTTTGTCCAGGACTCGCCTGAAAAATGTGGTCTCCCCGAACTCGATGTGCAGGATGCTTCCAGCGGCGATAACGAAAAAATCAGTCTGGGCTATGTACTGAAAAAAGTCCTGACTAATCCGGTGACCCTGACGATTGCCGTTGCGGAATTCTGCACGGGCTTCGTCCGTCACGGTTTTGAACAGTGGTTCCCGCGCTACATGCTCGAAGCCCAGAATCTTTCGCTCGAATCCTCGATCTTCCAGAAAGGTGCGGGCGCGGTCGTGATCGCGGGTATTCTGGGGGCATTCGCGGCAGGTACGATTTCCGATTGGGTTTTCAAGGGAAGACGCCCCCCAGTGGCTTTTGTTGGCTATGTTCTGCAGGTTATTTCTCTGGGGATCATCTGGCAGGCACCCGGATTGGGCTGGATCATCGGAGCGTTTATCGTGAATTCGTTTTCGATCAGCATGGTTCACTCGATGCTTTCTGGAACCGCTTCGATGGATTTCGGCGGCAAGAAGGCAGCAGCAACTGCGGCTGGACTATTCGACGGAATGCAATACGTAGGCGGGTCCGTTGTCGGAATTGGAATGGGTTGGATGCTGGAGAGCTTTGGCTGGGGTGCTTGGGGTCCGAGCATGATCGGGTTCTCCGTTGCTGGTGCTGTTCTGATGGCTTTCCTTTGGAATGCCCGACCGAAGTCCAAGGCAGCCGCTCATTGATCTTTTTGTTACGCGCGTAGCGGAACAAAAAGTTTTTCTTCCGGACCTCTTTGCACGTAGAGCACCGTGACGGCATCTGGTTTGAGGTCTTTTACGGCCTTGCTGAAGTCTTTGGTGTCGTGAATCTGGGTTTTATTCACTTTCAGGATGATATCCCCCGCGAAAAGACCGGCATCGAATGCAGGTGTGCCCGGGTTTACGCCGACGACGATCACGCCGGAGCGGATCTGATCGTCGAGGAATTCCATGATTTCAGCCGGTATGTTCTCAACCTGTACTCCTAGGGTCGGCTTTTTTGCGGGTTTATTGGCGACAGTTCCCGCGACTTGTTTGCGCTGAGTGGGGACGGTCGCCTTGGGATCCGTGCCGACTGTGAGTTCCAGCTCGAGTGAGTGGCCTTCACGCCGAATATCAAAAGCAAGTTTCTCACCCGAGCTGGCATGACTCACAACTGATTTGAGGTGGGCAGCATCAGTAATTGGTTTTTCGTTGATTCGTAAAACCACGTCACCGGCTTTGATCTGCTTTTTGACAGGGCTGTCCTGGGTGATGTGGCTGATGAGAGCGCCCTGTTCCGAGGCGTTCTCTGCTTTGAAAAATTCTGCAAGATCCTCGTCCAGGTCCTGAGCCGTGACTCCGATCCAGCCGCGGGCAACGTGGCCATTTTTGATCAGCTGTTCTCCGACTTCGTGGGCGATTCGTGCCGGAATGGCGAACCCGATTCCGGCGAAGCCGCCATTCTGTGAGAAGATCGCGGTACTGATCCCGATCACTTCTCCTTTGGTATTCAAAAGAGGGCCGCCCGAGCTGCCGGGATTAATGGCGGCATCGGTCTGGATGAAGTCTTCTGTTTCAAGAACTCCCATTTGGGCCCGCCCTTTGGCGCTGATGATTCCGAAGCTGACCGATTTGGACAAGCCATAGGGGCTCCCGATCGCGATGGTCAAATCACCGACTTTCAGTTCGTCGGAATTCCCGAACTGCAGAATCGGAAGATTGCTGAAGGGCGAAACAGGCCCCATTGAGGCAGCGGGCGCCTGAATCTGGATCACCGCGAGATCCGTCTTAACGTCCGTACCGATGATCTTTGCACGGGCTTTATGCTTGTCATCCAGCGCCACCATAACGTGCTCCGCGCCCTCGACTACATGACTGTTAGTCAGGATCATGCCGTCACTGCGAATAATGATTCCGGAGCCCATGCCGAGCGCTTTTGGCATTTCGCCTGCGGGTCCGCCGGGTTCAATTTTCATTTCTGGTTCCATTTCCGGGTCCAATGCACGGAGACTTTCCATTTTTCTAGGGTCAAAAGTCTTGACCGTGCTGATGCTGACTACGGATGGAAGTGCTTTGGTTGTGACGCCCTGAAATAGCCGGGAGATCTGGCCGGCAAACTCCTGGGACTCTGCCTCGGGGGCCGCCATGACCGGATTTTGATGAAGGAACAAGCTGGTCGCTGCGATTCCGGACGAAAAGCTTCCCAGGGCCAGCAGTGCACGAAAGAGTGGTAAGGACTTCATAGGGAACTGCAGAGTGCAGTTCCAATGCCGTTGTTGTTCAGGTTATTTCCCGCAGCATTTCTTAAACTTCTGCTTGCTGCCGCACGGGCAAGGGTCGTTACGGCCGACCTTGGGTTCTTCCCTTTGATAAGGTCCCTGTTTCAGGCCCCGCGCATCCACAAAACGCCAGTGACCGTTTTCTTTTTCAAATAAACTCTGTTCCCAATGCTCCTGCGGTTCGCCGCCGGATTTCTTATCCGAAAAACGGGCGCAAAAAGTGAGGGTCCCTTGCTCGTCGGCAGCCTGGCCGCCATTGCGGTCCACAACTTCAAGTCCGTGCCACTCGGAATTCCGGGACCAGTCTTCGATCTCTTCCCGTTTGAGCTCGCCGCGGGTCTTCGAATGATGGGAGGTGAAAATGAAATCGATTTCACCGATGGCGAAGGCTGAATAACGCGCACGGAGCAGTTCTTCTGCCGTGAGTGCCGGCCTTTGTTCTTTGATCACAGGCAAACAGCAGGATTCGAGGTCTTTTGCGGAGCCGCAGGGGCAAGTCGATGTTTCCATAAAAATGATATAAGCTGAATTCCGGGTTTCGCCAAGCCCGAAGGTCGGCTAAAGACAAGAGGAGGATCAAAAGTATGATCAGCGAGCCGGAGTTCAGAACCAGAGTCCAGGAGTTATTCAACAGGGTGGATCGGGCGTTTGCAAACGTCGATCCGGATATTGCGGAAGCGGAGCTGGGTCTGGGGACTGTTACCATCACTTTTCCGGGGGGGGCGAAGTGCATTTTAAGCACCCAGCCTTCGCTTCGGCAAGTCTGGATGGCTCTGGCTTCCAAGGGGGTTGCCGTCCACTTCATTCAAGAGCCAGCCACAGGGCGTTGGCTGGATGACAAGGGTAAAGGAATTGAACTGATCAGCTATCTGCAGCAGTTTCTCAGGGAACAGGTGAATCTGGATCTCCAGATCTGAAGAGGAGAGTTATGACGAAAAAAATTGAAGTTTACACGATGCAAACCTGTCCATACTGCGTTCGGGCCAAGGAGCTTCTGAAATCCAGGGGTATTGAATTCAAGGAAATTCTGGTTGGTATGGATGATGACGCCGCTTGGGAAGAGCTGGCAAAAAAGTCCAACGGTATGCAGACCGTTCCCCAGATCTATAGGGATGGCAAAATTCTGGGCGGATACTCGGATCTCGCAGATCTGGATGCAAAAGATGGTTTGAATTCTTTAAAGTGATGAGAGTTTATTGCCCTCGGTGCCTCAAAGCGGAAACCACCTGTTATTGTGCGCAGCTGAAACCCGCTGCAGTCCGCACCCGGATCGTTCTGCTTCAGCATCCAAGGGAGTACCGCAATCCTATCGGTACTGCACGTATGACCCAACTCTCACTTGAAAATTCGAAGTTGATCGTGGGTCTGGATTTTGACAACGATCCTCAGGTGCAAACTCTCCTGAGGGATGAGCGGAACCAATGCGTCGTGCTTTTCCCTGGACCGGCAGCGCAGAATTTGAGCCGCTTGGATAAAGCGGAACTGAAACTCAAATACCTGAACGAAAGGTGCCTGGTTCTTTTCGTTCTGGATGGAACCTGGCATTGCGCCAAGAAAATCATCACGGTCAATCCGGTTCTGGCAGCTCTTCCCCAGGTTTCTTTTGAGCCGGGTAAGAAATCCGAGTACGGCGGTGTTCGTCGGCAGCCCAGGGAATACTGTGTTTCAACCATCGAGGCAGTACACCGGGTACTCGCAATCCTGGAGCCCGCAGTTGATCTCGAACCCATGTTGCAGGTTTTTCGAAAAATGGTGGGCTTTCAGGCTGAGTGCATGCGTAGCTGACTCTGATCAGGCCGCTAACTTGCGTTTGTGCTCGCCGCCGTTTGGATTCTGGACATAGTAAGCTCGGGCCGACTGGTTTCTAGGGTCATTCAGGATCCGTTCGCGAAGGGCTTTCATTTCGCTGGTCAGTTGAACCAGCAGGTCATCTGGAAGATTCTCGATTTCCGGGTGAATGAAATGCTCTTCTTCCTCGAAAAGGAGTTCCGTGGTTTTTCGTAAATCCGCCATTTTTTGCTGGTAGGATTCCGCTTCAAGGCTGAGTTTTTTCAGTTCGCCTATCAATTCCGAAATTTCGCGGAACCGATCTTCCGATTTCATCACCTGACCGCGTCCATCCGGCTCCATGACGTTCATCAGGGCCGGGTTGGTGCATTCATGCTGGATTGTGCCATGAATTTCGAGTTCGAGGAAGAGCTCCTCCGAAAGGCCCGGCATCATCTCATGCGCGCGCTGATCAAGAACCATGGTCTGTCTGAACAGCCCGCGAATCCGTTTATGGTCAGCCAGAAGCAGCTTGGTGGGACTTCCCTCGGTGAATGTCATGCTCTTGCAAAACTGCAAGGATTCCGCCAAAAAAACAGACGACCTCGCAAACCGCCAGCTTTTACCGGTCGGTCTGAATTTTAAGCTCCGAGTGAAAGACGCCTTTTTCCTGATCCAAACTGAGGCGAAAGCCTTCTTTTTGACAGAGTTGCTTCATTCCTGCGTTCTCTTGCGCAATATCCGCAATCAGTCGACTGATCTTCTTGTCTCGGGCGACGCTGATCAGTTTTCTGAGGAGTTCACCACCCAAGCCATGTTTCTGATACGGGTCCGCAACGATGACCGCATAAGTAGCGTCATTGATTCCGTGCACCCGGCTCATCCGGCCGACGCCAATAATCGAATCGACTGCGGTCTTCGGGTCCTTTCGGACGGCAACGAAAGCAATATCGCGGTCGTAATCCACCATGCAGACCTTCGCGAGACGTTCATGGGCAATCCGTTCATTCAAATTCAGGCGAGCGGCGTAATGCGAGTATACGCTTTCATCCGAAAGCATGTGATGAAAGCCGACCATCAGCGGTTCGTCTTCCGGGCGAATTGGTCGTAACGTAACCTGCTCGCCATTTCGCAGCTTCGATGAATACGTGTATTGCAGCGGGTACGGGTGAATGGCCGGTTTGGGGAGACTGCTGAGGGTGGTCTCGCGATCGTAGATGACTACGCGGGCATCCAAAGCGAGCAGACGTTCAGAACTGGCCAGCAAAGGGTTGATGTCAATTTCTTTGATCCAGGGCTGCTCGGTGACTAGGCGGCTGAACTGAACCAGCAGTTGTTCCAAATTTGCGAGATCCACTGGTTTGCGGCCGCGCACGCCTTTCAGCGCTTTGTAGATTCGTGTCTTCTCCATCATGCGACGGGCAAGAGTTGAATTGAGAGGAGGAAGACCGAGGGCACTGTCTTTGAAAACCTCGACCAGCTGCCCGCCCGTTCCGAAGAGCAGGACGGGGCCGAATTGCGGGTCGACACTGCTGCCCAGGATCAACTCGTAACCATCCATTTTAGCCATGGGCTGTACCGTGACTCCGAGGAAATCTTTGCTGCTGGCCTTTTGATGAACCGAGGCTTCGATTTCCCTGTAGGCTTTCGAAACAGAATCGGCGTTGCGTAAATTCAACTGAACGCCGCCAACGTCGGTTTTATGAGTGATCGTTTCTGAGTGCAGCTTGAGCACAACAGGATAACCGAGCTGTCCGGCAATCTTGATGGCTTCTGCTTCGCTGAATGCGATTCGAGTTTCGACCGTCGGAATTCCGTAAAGAGAGAGCAGCTGCTTGGATTCGAATTCCGTCAGGATGCTGCGACCGGAAGACCTTACCGTCTCAATTAATTGTTCGGCGGTTGCTTTGATGGTGCGGCTGTCTTTTACTTCCGCCGGGAGAGAGGGAATTTCGTACAGTGCCTGGATCGATTCACTGTGTTTCCACATATAACTGAAAACTTTCGCGGCTTCATCCGGGTAAGGGAAAGTCGGAATTCCAGCCCGGTTCAGGATTTCTTCTCCGGCGGCGACATTGACGCCACCCATCCAGCTCGCAAGAACCGGTTTGCCCGCAAATTTAGCATAGGGCTTGAGGTGTTCTGCCGTCTGTGTCGGATCCGTCATGGCTTGCGGTGTGAGAATCACAAGCAGGCCATCACTGTTGGGGTCTTTCGCGGCGATCTCTAGGGATTTTGCATAGCGAATCGGGTCGGCATCACCCAAAATATCCAGGGGGTTGTTGTGGCTCCAGGCGCCCGGGAGGAATTTATTTAAAAGCTCGATCGTTTCCTGTGACGGTGTCGAAAGTTCCCCCCCATTATTGATGAGAGCATCCGTCGCCAGAACTCCGGGGCCCCCGGCATTGGTGACAATCGTCAACCTCGGCCCTTTGGGTCGCGGCTGCTTTGAGAGAACTTCAGCCATATAGAAAAGTTCTGAAATTGCATCCACGCGCAAAACACCTGAACGCTCGAAAGCCGCATCCAGTACTTCATCGCTTCCGGTGAGGGACCCGGTATGAGAGGCTGCCGCTTTTGCCGCTGCGGCACTGCGTCCTGCCTTGATGACAATGATGGGTTTGGTCAGCGCAACTTCACGTGCCGCCGAAAGAAATGATCGCGCGTTGCCGATCGATTCCATGTAAATGACGATGCTTCGGGTGTTGGGGTCATCTCCGAGATAATAAATCAGATCGCCCCAGTCCACATCGGCCATCGAACCGATTGAAATAAAAGAGCTGAACCCTACATCCTCACGAAAGCTCCAGTCCAGAACACCTGTGCAAAGAGCGCCACTCTGGCTGATGAAGCCGACACTTCCCGGTCGGGCGATACTGTTGGCAAAAGTCGCATTGAGCCCGGTAATCGGGGACATGACGCCCAGGCAATTTGGACCGATGATCCGCATATTGCCTTTGCGGGCTTTTTCGATCACCTGACGCTCATATTCAAGGCCTTCTGGGCCGGTTTCCTTGAACCCTGCCGAAATAACGATCGCACCTTTGACTCCGGCAGCGACGCATTCATCGATTACGCCGGGCACGGTGGCCGCTGGCGTGACAATCACGGCAAGATCAATCGCATCGGGGACCGAGGCGATATTCGGATAAGCTTTGATTCCAAGAACGTTGGACCTTTTGGGGTTGATCGGAAACACGGTTCCGCCAAAGGAGCTGGTGATCAGATTCCACAGGATGGTTCGCCCCACGCTTCCCTGTTTTTCAGTTGCGCCCACAACCGCAACACTGTGCGGCTTGAAGATCGAATCCAGCGGATTTCTACCGATCTGCAGATAATCACTGGACGGGTCGGCAACAAAATCTTTAGGCTTGCTCATGCTTGCTCCTTGAGTTGATGAATGCACGATTTCTACCACTGAATCTTCCCGGATGACACAGCATTGAGTCTGGCGCAGTGTCTTCAAGCTTAATTCAAGATCCTGCTCTTATTGCTGTGCAATACGGAATTGACGCAGCCAAGAAGCTGCTCAGGCTGAACTATTCGAAGAAAGCTTTCTTCAGTGCCCCCAAACAGCGATGGCCGATCTGAGGTTTGGCCATTGCCTCGAATTTAAGGGCGGCATCGATCCGGAACCGCTTCTCGTCGAGGCTCATATGGTGCTGCATCACCTCTTCGGGGGGAACTCCCAGCTTTGTCATTCTGGCTTCCACCTGGTCCCACAACTCACTCATCGCTTCGATCGATGCATTGGGTTTTCTGTGAGGAGCCTCAGCATACGCAAGCATCTCGTCCGGAAAAACAAAAAGCGGCGTGAGGACTTCGAACTCGGCACTCACGGATGAGAAATTCGGCATCAAACGTCGCTCGTCAATCAGAAACGCTCCGTACCGCATATGGGTTTTCCCGGAGTCGAACTGTTGGGCGATATCGTACGTGGACAAAGAGAGGAAAGGTGAGCCTTGGGCATCGTAGGCATGATTGGTCATCATGCGGGAGATGGTCGCTCCTTCATCGGGCAATGAACTGGTGAGGGCAGCCTGTTCATTGCTTGGCTTGGCCCCGATTTGATCACGCAAAGTCGAGAGAGAGCGCAAACGATGGGTGAAATTGCCTTTGCTCCGACTCAGGACCGGGGAAAGCGTGATCACTTTCCCGTCTTTCGTTTTCTGAAGCAGGTCGTCTCCCAGCCCACGGAATTGAAGCTTCAGCCTTTTGGGGTCAGGAGTTTCGATCGCCTCCAGCCAGTTTCGCCAGATAGTTTGCTCAGAGGGCTCCATCAAGGGCCACGGAAGGTACGCCTCAACCAGGTGCCGGACTCCCTTTCGATCGTTTTTGAGCAATAGGGCGTTCAGCTTCAATTCCTGCTTTTCAAGTACCCTGAAATCGGGGCGCGTCCTGTCCCAGCGCATCTTGCGCGCCTGAGATTCAACCTCAGCTTCCTTGTGAACGAGTTTGAGTCGTTTCGTAATACTGGCGATTCGATTTTGAAAGTAGGGTGGGGAAGGAAGTTTTTGTTCCGCGTTGCGGGCCGCATCCAGCTCAAAGCGGGTCAGCTTCAGTTCTGCGGCTTTACTCCCTGCTTGCGCGTTCCAGACCGTCTCCGCCCATTCCATCGGTGAGCTGAAGCGGCGACTGGGCAGGAAATCGTCACTGTTTTCGAAGCCAGGGATATTCGCGCTGTTCGAAATTTGAACGAGTTGAACCAGCTTTTCTATCATTGCAGGGAGGTTCTTCAGAGCGCGTTCGGTCACTTTCAGGTGAACGATCAGTCCCTTTTCTCTTGAGACCTCCGGAATGATTTTAGCGAGGTTACCATCCGGGAAAGCTTCGACTTTACTGAAGTGATAAGCGAAACCGGAATTTCGGGAATGAGCGGGTGGTTGCAATCTCGCAATCACGTCTTTGACGAGAGCCTCTGTCTGGACTTTCTCCGTCTGCAGACCCGCCGCGGGATTCGTAAGTGGCCCCGCGGTGAGCAGGGATAAAGTAAGAATCCAAAGAAATGCGAGAGTCTGTGAACTGAATCTCATCCCCTCCTTATCGGAATTGTTTCTGGGTGAGCCAAGTTAAAAATTACTGATCTTCGAATAATTCCAGGTAAAGCATCGCGTCTTTACTCGTGAGCACCAGCTTTTCAAGAGTCTCCTGGATTGATTGAGTCCAGGCGGTTTCAGCTGGAAATTCAGAAAGGAAAGTCTGAAGCTGGATTTGGAGCTCCTGCGGCAGCTGCTGCAACAGTGTTTCGTGCTGTTTGCGGATATCCTGAAAATTGAGTGAGGCCTTCAATTGTTGCGGTGAGACAACGAAATTAATTGAATATTCATTTAACCATTTTCGAGCGGTCTCACCCATAAGGACGATCGATATAAGGTCCAGGGTGGTGTCGGTTTCGGAATCGGAATCACAGCTCTTGTTATGCGCGCCCTCCAGTGGTTGCGGGACGTCTGTGCGTGGCTTGGACGCCGAGCGAAGCTCTTGTTTGGAAACCGAGGGGTACAGAGGACCACAAGCGAAGCTGAATAAACTCGCTGTTATCATGACCCCGATTACCTTGAATAAAACTGTGTTTCGCCGTTTCATCGCAGGTAGTCATAACTATCCTTATCGAAATAGTCAAGTAATTGAGTTCTGGCTTTAGTTTCAGTGGTTTGGGGTCTTGCTTTTCAGGGCGATAGCGTCGGTACAGGTTCTGCACCCACATAGGAAATGCGATGGGTTCTGGTTCCGGCAGGTTTTTTGGTTTTCTTCGGGCTCGGATTTTTCAAAGGGCTGATTCTGTTCGGAGCTCAATCGGGCCAGCCGGATTGCCTAGAGGTGAAAACCGGGCACGGAGCAGCGGGAAGTACCCCCCTCAAAGTCGAAAAGCTTGCAACCGGATTGGAAGTTCCTTGGGCACTCGTGGTCCTGCCGAAAGGTGACCTTCTCATCACGGAAAGACCCGGCCGGGTGCGACTGATTACAAAAGGGGCTCTGGTTGAAAAACCCGTACTGGAAATCCCGGTGACAGATACCGGCGAAGCGGGCTTGCTGGGAATGGCGCTTCATCCTGAATTTGCTTCAAATCGCTTGGTTTATTTCTATTACACTTTCAAAAAAACAGAAGGAACTGTGAATCGGATCGAGCGCTATGTCCTTGCCCGGGATCACCGCTCGGCAAAGAAAAATCAACTCATCCTCGATGATATTCCATCAGCGGAATTCCACGACGGCGGTCGAATTCATTTTGGGCCCGACAAAATGTTGTACGTCGGAACAGGCGACGCACGGGAGCCGGACTCGGCCCAGGATCTCACTCGATTATCCGGAAAGCTACTTCGACTCACAGCCGAAGGCGGGGTTCCCATCGGTAATCTGCATCCGGGGAACCGAGTCTTTGCCTATGGTTTGCGAAATCCTCAAGGGTTCACCTGGCTGAATTCCCGACTACTTGCTGTCGTGGATCATGGGCCATCCGGCGAATTCGGATTGCGCGGAAATGACGAGCTGAACTGGGTGCGTTCAGGAACTAATCTAGGTTGGCCCCTGATCCATGGCTGCCAGAAAAAAACGGGTATGCAATCGCCTTTGATCGCTTGGACCCAGGCTACCCCACCCAGCTCCGTAATTTTGTACACGGGCGATGTGATTCCAGATTGGAAAGGGAATTTGCTGATCACGACGCTGGGGTCTGAACATCTACAAGTAGTTCGGCTGGGGCCCGGCGAACCCTCCCGAGTGCTCGGCCATGAGACATACCTTTCGACGTACGGTCGCCTCCGGGAAATTGTTCAGGCGCCGGACGGCAGCCTGCTGGTTGCAACGAGCAACTGTGATGGACGAGGGGACTGCCCGGCGGAGAAGGATGTGATCCTCCGGATCACCCTGAACACGCCTGCGCCTGAATGAGCCCTGAGTAAAAAGGAATTATGCCTCAATCCGATCTCACAAATTTGAAAGCAGCCCTTCTGAGAAAAACAGAAAATTCACTGGCTCAATTCGTACGTTACGCAATGGTGGGCGGAACGGCCGCGGTATTGGATACGGGCTGCCTTTATCTGCTCTATCAATTCGGAATGAACCATTTTGCAGCCGCCGCAGTCGGGTTTCTTGTTGGGCTGCTTGCAAATTATCTTCTCAGCATCCTTTGGGTCTTTCAGAGCAGCGGTAATGTCCGGCAGGAGCTGGCACTATTTTCGATTATTGGCATTGGAGGACTTGGCTGGACCGAGCTTATCCTCTGGGTTGTGGTGAATGTCGCAAACGGACCCGTGCTGCTGGGAAAGGGAATTTCCCTGGTCCTGGTGCTGGTTTGGAATTTTTGGATGCGGAAAAAATTTGTATTTAAAAAAAAATAGCCGGTTAAAAAAATTCGATTTTCCGTTGCAGAAGGCAAACGGCTTAGCGTTTTCTTTGGTATCTTCGCCGTCCTATGAGGCGCATTGCTTTTAGCTTGTGGACTGTGCTGTGTTTATTCAGCCCACGCGAACAGATTGCCCAGGGATCAGAGGCCCGTTACGGCAGAGAAGTGCTGCCGGGGGTGATGATGCTGACGGGTGCCGGGCTTCAACCTTTTCAAACCCGTTTCGATGTACCGGAGTTGGCAGATCCGTACATCTCCTTTTCTGAAACTGGCGTGTTGATGACGGGAACTGCCCAGTTTTCAATGCACTTCAAATCCCTGGCGGATCTCAGACGAGGCGGGCCGTACCGGATCGACTCCAGGAAGTTTTATTATTCTGATGGATCTCCGATGGAAGGTGGGGCTCCGAGCTGGGACATGAAACCCTCTTATTGGTCTCAGACTGGAAATGGCGGTTTACGACTCTGGAATCCTTCTGTGGACCCGACACCTCATCTGACCGTTTGGTATGGTGGGCATATGCGACCACCCGTACATAAGAGAGTCGCAAATTGGCCCGCCGACAACTTCAGTCGTGATGTTTTTGTTTTTATCGAAAGGACTCCCGGCAAGTGGATCAGCGAAGCAGATTCAGTGTTCTCCGGTCGCAATCAATGGCCACGGGCCGCCGGCAATTACCTCGGGCACCGTTACGGGCATCAGATCGTGATGATTCAGAAACCGCATACTCGAAAGCCGAGCCGGGTGCCCGGAATTTTTTATGAAGAGGTCACGGATATCCGCGAGAATGGCGGACCCGCAGTGACGCGGATTTTCGTGGACGAGATGATCAGCCCCTTCAAGGCCAAAGGCAAGCCACAGGAATTGATCAGTCCGTTTCGCCCGGACGGGCGGCCTTATCCTTCAGCGGTCCGCGAAGACGGGTCAGTTCTGGTGGAAGGGCCACTGTATTTCCGTTTCAAATTGTCCGGGGAAGCCTGGGAAGCGATTGGTTTTTCAGCAGGCTCTTTTTATGGGAAGTATTCAGCTTGTTTTGCCTACCGCAAGGTTTCTGATGGAATTCTGGGGAAACCCTTTCAACCCGATTTGACGGATGACGGACTCGACTTGCACGATTCAGGGGCTGAGCTGGGACGAATCCTGAATCTCGCCGGCGGGCCCGGGCGCCCCGCTGTCATCGTTGATGCCGAGGGGCTGGCTGTTCCGGATGAGCAGGGTGCGTTGCAGGTTTTGTTTCATGGCTATAGAAAAGAAATTCTTCCCGATAATGATTACACCCGGTTCCCGGTGAAATACCGGCTTGATCAGATGTACCGGTCAGCCATGATCGCGACCCTGAAAATCACAAAAAGGCGCAAGGGTGCGCTGCGTTTTGTCCTCGCTCCGGTACAGTGATTGCCAGTTCTGAACGTGAACAGGCCAAATGCAAAAATCAAATTCCGCTCGCTTCAACCGAAGCTGTTCGATATTCGCGCTATTCTGGCTTTCCATCAGCATTCCTCTAGGAATTCTGTGGCGGCCCACCATTCCTGATTTCGGACAGTTTTATCTGGGTGGGCTCCTCGCCACTAAAGGCGAATGGAGTTCTCTTTACCCGATTCCGGTTCGTTGGAGTTTGGATAACCCGGGCTTGAGCATGCACTCCGTGGCAAAGCCCCGATGGAAACTTCTGGGAACTGAAAAAGGGGTTCCTGACTACACGCACTTCATGCTGCCGCCGCCCTCTGCCATGCTTTTTGCGCCGCTTGCGCGTTTCAGCTATTCCACGGCGTTCTGGATCTGGACGGGAATTCTGACTTTGTCGGCCTGGGCTCTGGGTCTGAATTCATCCAGGATCATGCGTCAGCTGGTGGGTCACCCGACCCGGTATGAGGGTGTTCTTTTTCTTCTGATCGCCTTGTCGCCAGTCACCGCACGGGCGATTCGGGTGTCGAATGTGTCGCCAGTGCTCGCCCTTTTCCTGGGAATTTCAGTCTTGGGATTAATGAAGGAAAGCCGTTCCTTGAAAATCGCTTTTGCGCTGATTATTGGTGCCCTGCTTAAGTATGCGACTATGATTCTGGCTCCGCTTTTGATTGCGTTGAGACGCTGGGGCGCGCTGTTTTGGATCGGTATGCTGGGACTAGGAAGTCTCGGGCTGACGTATCTCGTCGCGGGCGCAGCACCATTCAGGGAGTTTTATCAGGTCATCATGCCCACTTTGGATCGGCCGTCGGCCTATCGTGGCAATCAATCTCTGGCAGGCATGCTGATTCGACTCTTCGGGCGACCCATGCCAGAACGTATCGCAGCGCTCCTCGCTGCTGCGCGTTTTTCATCATTGATGGTCATTCTGACGCTTCTCGCGGCGGCTCCCCGTGCGAAGTTGAAAGCCCCTTCGGTACTTTTGGCAGGCGCAGGTCTCCTGCTCGGGTGGTTACTGATCTTCAGTCCGATTGCCTGGGAGCACTGGCCTATTTTCATTTGCCCTCTCTGGGGTTGGTTGCTTTGGGAAATGCGCCGTGCTGGATTTCCAAAACTGCTTGCGGCTTCTTCTTTTGTGCTGATGTATTTCCCTGCAGGAATCCTTCAGGTGCCGGGATTCGCAGCCTACAGTATTCTGCTGCCGGAGCCATTCAACTCCTCTCAGCTGGTCGGTGTTGTTCTGTTTACGATATTGGCTTTCTGGCGATTCAGCTCTGGAATATCAGGCAAACCAGCGCCCATGCAGGAAATCACTCATATAGGGCAGTTGCAAGCGGACCCAGAGGGCAATCAGACCCGATGCGAGCAGGAGAGCTGCAGACTTGAGCAGGTTCGGGGAAATTCTGGTGAAGGGCGGTCGCGAAAGCAAGTGCCCCAGACACAGCACCAGCAGAAGGTGCCAAGGCAGGCTATAACGGATGAGGCTTTGGAATCCGACACTCTTGAGCCCGCTGATTGAAATGTAAAAAATAGAAAGCGCCGTGACATAGATCGGCAGACGTTTTGACAAGCCAACGCTTTTGCTGAAAATCCAAAGCGTGCTTTCCAGGATCGTGAACAGCAGGAAAGCGATCAGCGAATATGAAAGGGTCAGCTGATCGAGACGGAAGCGGTAATGAAGCGAATTCCGGTCAAACAGGGCCGTGTAATCGGGAACAATACCCCAACCGATTTTCTGTGTCTGCATGTAAAGATCAAATTGCCCGAAGCGAATTTTACAGTAGAGTAAAAAAACCGCAGCTCCCCCAACCGCAGCGCCTGCGATAATTCCTGCTTGCAGGCGCCGCGTATTTCGCTTCAGCGAGGAAGACATCAGCGGATAGAGTGCCACGACCACTCCCACGATCCTTGTGGCGGACATGAGAAAGCCAGCCCCCGCAGCATGAAATTTACCGGTGCCCCCGGGTGAAGAGGACTTCCGCAGAAAGAGCAGCATACAGGCGAGAAAGAGTGATTCGGAGTAGCCCATCACCAGCATGAATGCCGCCGGATGCGAAAGAATTCCGAGCACCACCAGAGCACCCAAAGCACGGGAGATTTTCCAATCTTTGATCACCCGCCAAAGCGCCGCCCAGAAAACCACCGCAAAAAGCTGAGCGATAAACAGGAGGGTTAATCGCGGATTCGTGTGCAGGCCCAAATGCAGTACCCGGGCAAAGTAGGGGTACGCCGGAAAAAATGCGACATTCGAGAGAGCGGGGTTCTGGGCCGTGGGCGGAATCGTGGAGTGGTAACCGTCTCGTGCAATTCCTTCATACCAGCGACAGTCCCATTGGCAGAGCAGGGAATATGATTCCTTTAACTGCAGGGCTGGTGCAATCCTGAGCGCAATCGTGAGTTGCAGTGTGGTGATGAGAAGTCCAATTGCAAGCGCCTCAAACCCGGGTTGCTTAAGCCACTTCTTGACTGTTGGATTCTTGCTCATCGGGTCTGATCCGGCTTGGCACCGCCCTGAGTCCGGAAGCGCCGCTTTCCGCATGCTCCCCGGCTTCGTGGTATTCCGCGTCCTGGTTCACCTGCCAGACATCATAAATGTTCCGACCTGCCATAATGTTCTGTGTCGTCAGCATGGCCGTCATCATTGCATGATCCTGATTATTGTATTTGTGCATGCCGTTGCGTCCAACCAAGTGCAGGTGATCAAAATTTGTGTCCAGGGCCGCCCTGATGTTGGCAACATGACTGAGATAGTGCTCGTCGTAAACCGGGTAGGCTTTGCGTTCGCGCACGACATAGCCTTTTATTTGCTCGCAGCCTTCACTCAGCCCGAGCAGTTCCAGCTCTTTCCATGCCAGGGCAATCAGTTCAGAATCTGGCTGCGACCAGAGAGCGTCTCCTTCAAAGCAGAAATATTCAAGACCATAGCAACCCAGCGCTGGATCCGGGACCATTTCTGGCGACCACGATTTGAAATTCTGAATTCGTCCGACTTTGACCGATGGATCATGTATATAAATCCAGTTGTCTGAAAAAAGCTCCTTGCCCTTGAGGACCAGTGTCACTGTCAGAAAATCGCGATACCGAAGTGCTTGCGCCGAGTGCGCAGCCTGTACTGATAGTGCCGGCTGGATGCTCGGTATGAGTTCCCGGATGGGGGCCGAGGAGATCACGTGATCCGCTTCGACCGAGAGGCCAGGACTTTGATCGAGAGTGGCGCGCGAGTGAAGTGTCCAGGTCTGCTTGGAGGCATTCCAATGCAAGGAGACCACTTTGGAGCCCATTTCTATTTTTCCACCCATCGCTTTGATTTTTTCCGCGCATACTTCCCACATCATGCCAGGGCCTTTTCGGGGATAACGGAACGTGTCGATCAGGGTCTTGATCACTTTTTCCTTGGACTTGTTTTTGGACCGCCCGAAGCCAAATGCGTTCTTCACTGCGGAAAACAATGAAAGCCCCTGGATTCTCTGGGCCGCCCAGTCCGCAGAAATTTCGCGGCAGCTCATGCCCCAGACTTTCTCCGTATAGGTCTTGAAAAAAATTCTGAACAGACGTTCACCGAATTGATTGGTGACCCAGTCCTCAAAAGACTTGGGGTTTTTGCGAGGACGGATTTTTGCCTTGATGTAAGACATCACGCAGAGCAAGGATTCGAACACGCCAAGATTGAAAAGCGCCTGGAACGGTTTCAGGGGATAGGAAAAAAAACGTCTTCGGTAGTGGATTCGTGATGAGCGGGGCCGGTCGAGCATGTCATGCGGCAATATTTCGTTCCAAAAATCTTCTACCTGCTTGGATTTCGAAAAAAAACGATGGCCACCAATATCAAAATGGAATCCGTCTTTCTTAACAGTTTTCGATATGCCTCCCACGTATTGGGGATCCGCTTCAAAAACGGTGATGGGAATCCCTTCTTTGCTCAGGAGATAGGCCGCAGTCAGCCCGGCGGGACCTGCTCCAATGATAGCAACGGAAGGTTTTCTTAAAGCTGAAATGTTTTGCGCCATAGGCCCCACCTTTTGCTGAAATGCCCTTCGGCGAGTTGCAGAACCTATGCCTCAAATGTAAATCGTTTTAGTGGAAGCCTTCAATTATAAGTCCCTGAATCTTAAAAAACGGTAAGTTTTTTAATTTTGACTAAAATAGTCAAGCATAATAAACTTTATTCGTAAGCTATTTTCAAGGGGTGGGGGATATATGAAATTCAGTTCTTTGAACTTGGGTGTAGCGGTGATTCTTTTAGCTTTCCTGATGGGTTGTGAGCAGCGCTACGATCTGGCTCCTTTGCAGACCCCAGCCGCTGCAGATAAGTCGGAGATCGCCGATGCAGGCAAAGGCGTCGTTGCGCCAAGTCCCGCTCCTATGGCACCGGGGATCGTGATTCCAGTTCCCAATCCTACTGGAACAGTGATTCCGGTTCCCATTCCAACTTCGAGCATTTCTCCGAATCCGCTGCCAACACCTTCAGTTTCACCGACTCCTTATGTGATTCCGAACGCGATTCCTGGTGAGAACGTGGGCTGCATGCCGACGCTCGCTACTGTTCTGGCTTTCTCGGGAAGCAATATCGCTGTTACCGGAAATGCAATCATCACAGGAAATGTATTCCTTCTGGATCCTTCAATCATGAGCATAGGAGGCACTTCTCAGCTTCTGGACGGTTCGATTTACATGGATGGATCCTCAACCGTCGCCGTGTCTACATCTGGGGTGGATGCGAGTCAGCTCGTTCACACT
The DNA here is from genome assembly GCA_001769805.1 of Bdellovibrionales bacterium GWA1_52_35. GTDB lineage: Bacteria > Bdellovibrionota > UBA1018 > UBA1018 > UBA1018 > GWA1-52-35. Next base: position 16,101 of record MEPO01000013.1, on the reverse strand, counting down.
GATATGAGCGCGGCTGAAATGGAGCTGAACAATTATATCAATGCTCTGGGCAGCTTGGCTCCGACGCAAAGCTTCAGCAGTATCAGCAGCAGCATGGCCATTAATGGGAATGGCAAACTCAACGTGATTTCCGTTGGCGGAGATGTTTCATTGAACTCCCAGACGGCGCTGGTTCTGAATGGGAGTGCTTCTGACGTGTTTGTGATCAATCTTGCGGGTACAATCAATATTCAAGGCCATGGCTCAATTGTTTTATCCGGGGGCGTTCTTGCGAAGAATGTCGCTTTCAATGCTTTGGGCACCGGCGCACCCCTCTCCCTGAACGGGGGGGGTGCAATCAACGGTACCTTCATTGGGATGAGCCGTTCAGCCAGCGTGGGCGGAAACGGAACTTTGAATGGCTCCTTGTACGCCGGTGGTTTGATCAATATCTCGGGCGGCGGTCAGGCCTGGTCTCCAGTAATTTTTTGTAGTTCGAGGCAGTCACTGGAGTAGCTGATTTTGGCTCCGGGTAATGACTTTGCGGAGAATGGATATCCGTTCTCCGCCCATGGAGAAGGTCATCTCGAGAGGGGCTTTCTGGGTCAGCTCGAGAATTTGACTGAACGTGAACCGATTGGTGGCCATCTGCTTTCCAAATTCGCCAAAGTGTCGAACGAATGCGGGAAAATCGGTATTCTTGGTAACCGCCATTGCCTTGAGCTGGAGCATTAGTTTCCGCGTGGCTCGACGGGTTTCGCGGACCATTCTCGCTTTGCATTCTCCGATATCCTGGACGGAGGCTTCGCAGATGCCCAGAGAGTCCTGACCCGCGCTGAAGTAGGTCTCTATGCCCTTCTGGCTGCTCTGCATCAGGAGGTCCGCCCCCGTTTCCTGGAAACCTGTTGCCCATTCCATCAGTAAATCAACTGTTTCCTGTGGCAGATTCGCCTGAAACTGCATGTTGAGATAGCCCAATTTATTCTCTTCGGGAATGTTGATGGAAAGCAGGCTTTCGAGGCCTGTTTTGGCTACTAGCGCAGCGAGGTGTTTATGTATTTTTCGGTAAGAACCTTTAGAACTTTCCCACGCCCAAAGATATTGTCCCAGGTAACCAGAAGAGATCTGGCCGTTGGGACCCTTCTCAATATATCGGGAGCCGATGAAGTTATTGATGCTCATCGCATGCTTGCTGAGCCAGCCTCCCGTTCGCAAGTGGTCGACATACAAACCGCTGTAAATTGTTGAGCGATTTCCATTTTCATGATTCAGGACACTGGTTCTGGAATGGATCTGTCCCGTATTGCCGTTGATGCTTGCGAGGAAGGGTACGCCGAAATACCAGTAACGGACCAATCCGAGCCAGGCAGTTTGGTTCGTGGCCGCCCGGGACACAAAGGTTCCGGCATCCGCGAATTTTTCGGAAGGCTCAAAATTCCCGCGAATTGCGTCTTCGTAGGCTTTTGCGGCGGTGGGATCATTCAGGTCGTATCTGAACGAAAAACCTTGATCGGCTTCCTTGAAGGCCTCGATACCCAGGCCCGCAACGACGCTGTTGCCCACAACGCCGAGCGAAAGGATCTGGCTGTTCGTGACTTTCACGTAGGCGTGGTTCGGGCTGTATTTTTCGATGTAAACATACCAGTCACCCTCGGCGAAGAAGTAGGCAGCCGGTCCCGCGACATGGTTCCAGTCAGCGCCGACAGAGAAGCCCACGCCACCGCGTGCGAGGAACAAAACATTATCTCCTTCAGACCAGTCCGTGAGATCGGGGGCTCGTGAAGGCAGGCGGGGCTTTTGCATTTTGCTGGCTGCATCCCGCGTTGGCGCAAACCGATCAAAGGACACGTTTGTGCCGGCCAGAAGATCCAGGCCGACTGGAACGTTTGTCGGGATTGCAAAATTAAACGCGATATCGATGCCGAGAGCTTTCGTTTCATTCTGAATCAACCGGAAACCATTTCGGTAGTCATCAAGGACGATGGAGTCACCTCCATCCGTTTGGTTAATCAGGTGCTCAGAGCGGTCATAATCCAGCAGAAAAAGCCCGCCGAATTTGAAAATCAGGTGCCGGAGGCCTGCCGAAGGATTTCCCAGAGGCTCTGCAACGGCAGTTTGAGAAGCGATTAGAAGAAAGGCAGATAAAACGAATTTCACAAAAAACATCGGAGGGCCGTAATGCAACCTCCATGCTCGCCGTCAGTTTAGAAATTTTTTATCGGAATATCATCGCAGACGAAGGGGAGGTCGTCCCGTTCTCTCTTCTCGGCCAGAATCTTTCGGGCCTCCATCAGGCTTTGGCTGGTACTGCGGAGCCTGCGATCCAGCTCCTGACTCATGGCCCAAAGGAATTTTACGGCGATTCCATGGTCCTGTTGCAGTAATCGCATGAGCGCGGCTCTCGGGATTACGAGCAATACGGCATCTTCTCTAGCTGTAATTGTGGCAGACCTGAGAGATTGATCCAGGATTGCCATTTCACCGATCGAGGCGCCGTGTTGGAGTTCCGTAAGAAGCTCTGATCCTTTTCGGACCTGTGCCGTCCCGCTGACGATCACGAACATTTCCGTGGCGGGGTCGTTTTCCTTGAAAAGGATTTCCCCTTTCTTGAGACTTTTCACGGACGCAATGGCAAGAATTTTTGTGATTTCAGCAAAACTCAAATAGCAAAATAGGGGTACTTTTCCGAGGGATTCCTGTTTCAGAACCACATCGATCGGTTTGACTGAATTCGCTTGCCTTTCAGTGATTTTGGCGACAAGGGCAGTGATGTTATCTTTACCGCCTTTTTGATTTGCGGCATCAATCAGAACTTTGGGAAGTTCTGCGGGAGTCGCTTTGGGCCCGGCACCGGAGATGAGTCTCTGAATATCCTGGGTGTCAAAGTAATCCGAAAACCCATCGGTACACATGACGAAGAGATCATCTGCGGTGATTTCGATTTCAAGAATATCGGGCTGAACCACTTCCTGGGCACCCACCGCTCGGGTCAGGGTGTTGGCAAAGGGACTCTGGGCGGCCATGGCCTGGTCCCAGGTACCGTTTTTAACCATTTCAACTGCAAACTTGTGATCCATGCTGAGCTGGTAAACCGTTCCGGCGCGCGAAATATACGTTCGACTATCACCGACATGGCCGAGCAGTGCATAATTCGGCAGAATAAGCAGGACCTCGGCAGTGGTAGCGAGACCCTCAGTAGGCAGGCCCTGAACCGAGAGTGCCGTCACCGCTTCGTTCGCCTCCTGAAGCGCGGCATAAATCAACTGGGTGAGCTGCTTGCGCAATTCCGGACTTGGGTTTTCGTGATATTTTTCGATTTTTTCACGCTCACGCTGCATCACATCCAGAACTGTTTTCGCACAGACGGCGCTCGCGACCTCTCCGGAGTTATGCCCGCCCACTCCGTCACAAAGAATGAATAACCCCAGACTTTGTTCAATGACAAAGTAGTCTTCATTGTTCTGGCGATTGCGCCCGCGATCAGAAAGCCCCGTGCCCGAAAATTTGTACATATGAAGATCCAAGTCTAGCAGAACATAAAGCTATTTCAATTTAACTCCTTGCGAGAGTGCCTTAATAGCGTTTTTGAGGTCAAATTGTGGTGGTCTTCATGTCCGAATTGACACGGGTAAGCAAAAGCCGAGTGGTATGGACAGTTACGTGTATACTGGAAAAGAGCGCGATTTTTGGAAGAAAACTCATGAAATTCTATCATTATTTAGTTGGCCTTTTTTCAGGCACTGAAAAAATGGATGCTGTAGCTGTCCGAAATCGCTTCAAGGCCGGCGTCGAAGCCGGAAAGCTGGGAGAATTCGTGATCATTTATGATTACTCAAAGGTGCTGGACAACAAATCTCAAGACGCTCTGTTTAAACTCGTTCTGTCGGTTTCATTTTAATTAGATGAAAACAGGTCCTCATTACTTTGTCGGTGCTTATGCTGCCTCCTCCTCTACCGGGAACTGGGACCCTGTTCAGGAGTCGGCCTATTTTGCAGCTCTCCGCGAACTTCAGCAGCTCAGGGGTTTGGAGCATCCGTTCCACGGCTCCTTGCATCGTGACGACTCAGACTGGTTTCTAAATAATATTCGGCCAGATTGGGAGTTCCTGCTGACATGCATTCCTGGAACCATGGAGCGGCTCAAAGCGGATCCACATTTTGGATTAGCCTCTGCCGATCGGGAGGGACGTGTAGCCGCGCTGGCTTTCGTGAAGCAGGCGCAAGTGGCGGTCGAACAGCTGAATGATTTTCTGGGGCGTCAGGCGGTGGTGAGCGTCCTCCTTCATAGCGCGCCATCTCGCGGAAGCCCAGGCGTGAGTTCGTCTCGAAGTCGGCTGGCGGAGTCGCTGTCTCAAATCCGTGAATGGGATTGGAATGGAGCAGATATTTCCATCGAACATTGCGACGCGTTCAATCCTATATGGGCGCCTGCAAAAGGATTCCTTTCTCTGGAAGATGAAATCAGTGCTCTGCGGCAGACAGAACAATGCCGGACAGCTTGCGGCGTGCTCATCAACTGGGGCAGGTCAGTTTTGGAAAAACGTGATGTCACAGCCCCTCTTGAGCACCTTGCTTTGGCGAAGAATAGTGGTGTTTTGAATGGTCTGATGTTTTCGGGCGTTTGTGCATCGGATCCGGTTTATGGAAGTTGGTCGGATTCGCATGCGCCCTTTGCGTCTCAGTATCCTAATTCGCTCATGACACGAACAGCGGTCTCTGCAGCACTGGCGATTGCAGGTAGCCCAAGTGTTCTAGGATTTAAAATCCAGGCGCTCCCGCAGACTCTGTCACTGCAGGAGCGTCTGAACTTGCTGAAAGCATCGCTTGAGTTCTTAAATCAGTGCGAGCGTACTTCAAGATAAAATCGTGAACGTCGGACCCGGCGTCACCGTTGGCTCGGGAGTTGGAGACAGGGTGGGCGAAGGCGTTGCTGTGGGTGTGGGAGAAGGCGAAGGGGACGGAGATGGTGAAAGTGACGGAATTGGCGAAGCCATGATGGGGCACTGGGCCTTTTCCAGGAACCGGAATAGATGTGTGTGATTCAGTGCGATTCCCGACTCGACGGTGAGTCTACCCGTGTTCAACAGCTCGAGCAACTGGGGCCTTCGGAGTTCGATCGCGTGGGTATGGGGAATGCCGTTACGGAATCCCTGGTCATAGCCTGTGCTCGACTCCAGTGTCACCGAATCGATGTCACTGGTGAGAAGTGAAATCAGTTCGGTCAGATCCTCAGTACGCAAAGCGACTGAATGAATGTGCTGGTTCACGACGTTTGATACTGCCGCTTCGTTTCCAGTTGCTGGCTCCTGTGAGCGTAGTGGCAGGGCGGTGCTGAGAAGTACAGCTGCTGAAATGCCGGCTGCAGAAATTAATATTTTTAAACGATTTTTATTTGTGTTCATTTGGCCTCCAAAGCTTTTGAGATTCTCTGGAGTCCTGCAAATCATTCGCCTGAACAGGCATCCGACTAAAAATGAGACGGGCATCCTGGCCAATTTCCAGGATGCCCGTCTCGTGCTTCAAGAGAACTGCTAATCAAGCGAGTTCCAGGTTTCCTTCCTTTAGGGATGGTGCCCGCTGGAGGCTGTAACCCAGCGGCAGGCCGACCATGAACCAGGTGAGTGAACCCACGCCGAACAGGAATATGGAGTCACCCACAATGCGGAGCCACCGGAGATTCTGGATCAGGGGGGTTTGCATGAGCTCAGTTCCTCTTGCGTACCAGAAACCGTGTTCCATACTTGAATACGCTTGAATCAAGCCGATTGGCAGCAGGCTTAAGCCGATCATCAGTCCCAGTCCGATATTCATCGACCAGAAAGCGACTTTCAAAGGAGCCTCTTTCCAGATGCCTGCTTTCAGTCTGCGGGAGACAAAAAGCACGAGCCCAAGAGACAGCATGCCGTAAACACCGAAAGTCGCTGCATGGGCATGTACGGCCGTCGTGTTCAAACCCTGCATGTAGTAAAGCGCGATGGGGGGATTGATCATGAATCCGAACACGCCAGCACCGAGGAAATTCCAGAAGGCCACGGCGACGAAGAAGCGAATCGGCCAGTAGTACTGCTTCATCCACTCTGTCTTGAGTGCCATTTTGGAGGTTTCCATTGCTTCCATGCCGATCAGCAGCAGTGGAACCACTTCCAGGGCACTGAAGCAGGCTCCCACGGCAGTAATCGCGATCGGGGTACCACTGAAGTAAAGGTGATGGAAGGTGCCAGGGATTCCTGCGAGCAGAAAGATCGATGCCGAGAAGAGGCTTGCGCGCGTGGCACTGCTTTCTTTGATGAGTCCCAGTTTTGAGAAAATAAACGCCATCGAAACTGTTGCGAAAACTTCAAAGAAGCCTTCCACCCAGAGATGCACCACCCACCAGCGCCAGTATTCCATGACAGACAGGTGAGACTTTGCGCTGTAGAAAAGGCCTGCAAAGTAAAATAGGCCGATTGCGGCAGACGCACCGGCGAAAAGGACCAGCAGCTGTTTTGCATCACTGGAGCTTTTCTTGAACGCCGGTATCAAACACCGAAGCATCAAGATCATCCAGAGGACAAGACCGACGGAAAGAGCAATCTGCCAGATTCGGCCCAGATCCGTGTATTCATAGCCCTGGATTCCAAACCAGAAGCTCGAGCCCAGACTGAGCTTCTGGTGAATGGCGAGCGCTTCTCCTGTGAGGGAGCCGCCGACCACGAGCAGAAGCGCTCCGAAAAGCACGTTCACACCAAGTCTCTGGAATTTGGGATCCCGCCCGCCGTTGACGATCGGAGCCAGGAATAGTCCGGCCGCCAGAAACGAGGTGGCGATCCAAAAGAGCGCAGTCTGGATATGCCATACCCGGGAGAGTGAGTACGGGAGATACTGCGAGAGGGGGAAGCCATAAAAATTCTGCCCTTCCACCGTGTAGTGCGCGGTCACTGCGCCGAGCAGGACCTGAATGCCAAAAAGCAGAATCACGACTCCGCAATATTTGGCAACGGCTTTCATGGACGGCGTAAGCTGAATGGCTTCGAGCGGATCACGTACGGGAAGTTCGGCCTGCGTTAATTCCTCTTCCTTGCGTTTGAAAGAAAGATACCAGACGAGCAGTCCCGTGCAGACCAGCAGTAAGATAACGCTCGCAATCGACCACATGACATTGGCCGAGGAGGGGGTGTTATCGATGAGCTTCTCGTGTGGCCAGTTATTTGTGTAAGTCACTTCGGTTCCAGGGCGATTGGTGGCAGCTGCCCATGCGGTCCAGAAGAAGAATTTTCCCATGAGTTCGCGCCGATCAGGCTGAATGAGGATATCGTCCTGGATCGCATAGCTTTCCCGGAGGTGCTTGTACTCGGCCGTATTGCTGAAGAGTGCCGAGTAGTAGCCGAGATTCTTGCGAACCGCTTCAACCCGGAAGCCGCTCAGTGTGGCCGTGCCGGATTTTTCATCGTAGGTATTTGTTCGATAGGCGTGCTTGAGTTCGCTTTTTACGACCGCTTTCTTGTCTTCTGACAAATCGACGAACTTCGCCTGGAACTTTTCGGCAGCGACGAGGTCGGCGGAATTCTCCAGCTCGCGGTGTAGCCAGTCAGCTGTCCAGTCAGGAGCCTGATAAGCGCCATGTCCCCAGACGCTTCCGACTTGCTGGCCGCCAATGGACTGCCAGATGATCTGACCTTCCATGATTTCGTCGTGCGTGATCACTACCTCGCCCGAGGGGGTCATGATTTTCTGCGGGATGGGAGGCGCCTGTCGATAAACTTCGCGCCCGAGGAATCCCAGAATGGAGAAGGCGATGATGAGAACAGATAAGAGTGTCAGCCAATGTTTGCGATTCGAGATCATAGGGATTTCTCACTGAGGGCCATGGGGAAGAGGACGTTGTTTTCAAGGTGAATATGTTCCATGAGGTCGGCGATGAGCTGCTCCACTCCGGTGTAGAGAGCGCGCCAGCTGGCACACGCCTCGTGCGGAAAGTTGAAATCATGGCAAGTGGCTCGAAGCTGGATCAATTTTTCCTTATGACTCAGATGCTCGCTCATCATCACCTGAATGGGGGCGTAAGGCGGTGTTGCGCCGTTGTTGAGGATCCAGGGAAAGAGGATGTTTTCCTCCTTGAGCATGTGTTCTTCCATTGCGTCGGCGACGGTTTTCAGGAGTTCGTGGATTCCCTTTGGAGTCTTAGAATTTTCTGCATGAACAGCTTCGACTTTGCGTGCCAGAGGGATCAGGATGGCCAGGTCGTTCCTGTGTTTCTGATGGAAAGAGACGAGGATGTGCTCAATGAGTTTTGAAGCGGGCTCGGTCTCCCAGTTCGCTTCTAGGGGAAGCGATAGAGTGCTCAGGATCTCACCCAATACCTTGTGAGTATCGAGCTTCATTTCCTGACAGACGTCGACCAGGGGGCGTGCGCCTCCACAGCAAAAGTCTAGGCCGTATTTTCGGAATACGGCAATGCTTCGGGGGTTTTTTACAGCAATTGTTGAAAGATGGGTTTGTGTATCAAATGACATTAGGTTCTCCTGTATGGGAGGCATCTTCAGCACGCGTTATGCCATTAGATATTCTAATGAATTCAATATCTTAAAATATAAGTAATACTTACAATAACAACATTAGTTGTCATTTGTATTACTTTGTTATAAATATAACTACATGCAGGAAACCAGTCATCAGCTTGAGGCGATTCTGTCCATCGCGACGGATTTGACCACCTCTATCAGCTCTGTGGATCGTTATGAACGACTTCTGAACGTAATCAAATCTCTGCTTAAAAGCGACGCAGCGGCATTGCTGAAAAAAGAAGCAGGCGTTTTGCGTCTTGTGGCAGCAGCGGGAATGACTCCCGGAAAAATAAATCCGCTTCTCGGGCGTGCTTTCGTTACGTCCCAGCATCCAAGATTGTCCATCATTTCTGAATCGAGCGATCCAGTTCTCTTTCCTGCAGACAGCGCGCTTCCCGATCCTTTCGACGGGTTTCTGGAAGTCAATCACGGAGATCCTATCCGGGTTCATTCCTGTCTGGGTTGTCCACTGATTGTGGAGGGCAAATTGGTCGGTGTGCTTACGGCAGACTCGGTTCAGCCCGGAGCCTTTGATGATTTTGACAAGCAGTTTCTGAGCACGCTCGGGGCACTTGCGGGGGCGACACTCCGGACCAGTCAGCTGATTGATACGCTGGAACGGACTGCCGAAAAACGCGGACTCGTCGCGCGCGAGCTCATGCAGACGGTCAGTGAAAGTGTCGGCTCCTTTCTGCTCGGGACTTCGCAGGTGATGGAGAAACTGCGTGAAGAAATTGAGTTTGCCGCCAAATGTGATTTGTCCGTTCTGATCACGGGCGAAACGGGAACAGGCAAGGAGCTTGTCGCCCGCTCAATCCAGAATCATTCGGCACGAAAAAGCGATCCCATGATTTATGTGAACTGTGCCGCTCTTCCGGAATCGATTGTCGAAAGTGAGCTCTTCGGACACGTTCGGGGCGCGTTTACCGGCGCCCATAATCATCGCGCCGGAAAATTTGAAGTCGCCGATGGCGGGACGATTTTTCTCGACGAAATCGGGGAGATTCCCCTGGCCGTGCAGGCAAAGCTCCTGCGCGTTCTGCAGGAAGGTGAAATCCAACGGGTCGGTTCGGACCAGTTCTCAAAGGTGAATGTCCGTGTCCTGGCTGCCACAAATCGAAATCTACTGGATGAAATCGCAGTCGGAAAGTTCCGTTCGGATCTCTATTACAGGTTGAGCGTTTATCCCATTCGGGTGCCGGCGTTGCGTGCACATCCCGAAGATATCCCGTATTTGGTAAAATATTTCTGTGATCTCAATATGCGAAAGCTGGATCTCGGTGCCATTCACTTTTCGCCGCAAACAATGAAGCTTCTCGAAAAAGCGCTCTGGCCCGGCAATGTCCGTGAACTCAGGAATGTGATTGATCGAACGTTGGTGCGAACCCAGGCCCGGCGAGCCGGAGCGGGGCATACGATCGAAATTCACCCAACGGATCTGCCGACGGATTTGCTGACTGCCGCTTCTGAGCCAGTAGCATCGGCCACTCAGTCTGCGTTCAACGACTCTGATGGTTCTGCCGCGGTTTCACTCAGAGAGGCCACTTTGTCTTTTCAGCGGGAGTTGATCCTGAGTCAGGTCAGTCGTAGTGGAGGAAACTGGGCGCAGGCGGCGCAAGCGTTGGGGCTTCACCGTTCCAATCTGTTTTCACTCGCAAAACGGCTGGGTCTGAAGTGACTCAAGGACTCTGTTATCACGAATCTAGGCGCCCCAGAAGCACTCCGGCATATTCTTCATCGATGAGGTGAAATTTATCTTCCGACGAATCATATTCGTAAACATCTGCCTCCTGGATATCGAACCACCATCCGTGAAGTCGAAGGGTTCCTTCGTTTAAACGTTTTAGGACCAGAGGATACGTTTTGAGGTGCTCTATTTGCGCAAGTACATTGAGCTGCGAAAGCAGGTTATGGGGCTCCTGTCGCGGAGTGCCCAGGTTTCTTCCGGAGTCGAGCTGTTCCAGACTCTTCTCTCCATGCCGCAACCAGCTTCTGAGATTGGACGGCTCCACCAGTTTGCGTCCATGGACCAGCGCTTCCATGGCACCACACTCCGAATGGCCACAGATCACAATGTCAGTCACCGGCAAGGAGGATAATGCGAACTCAATTGCCGCGGCTTCGGATTCATCGCTGGCGGAGTGGTCTTCGTCCCCGCAAGCTGGAACCAGATTGCCCACATTTCGCACAACAAACAGGTCTCCTGGGTCAGATGAGGCAAAGAGGTTTGGCACAACTCGGCTATCGGAACACGCAATAAAGAGCGTGTCCGGCTCTTGTCCCAGGGCGAGCTGTGCAAAGGTGTCTTTGCAAGAGAGCCTTGTGTTTTTTCTGAAGTCTACAATGCCGCGAAGCAGCTTTTTCATATGAACAGACTATTGGCATAAAGAGGGGCGGGGATGAACGGAAAAAGCGCTGAAAGTCTGCTATATTCTCCTTTTTGCAGAATGGTCAATCTCTACCTCGACTTCCTGAGCATCTTCATCGATGCTCTCAGGAACTTGATGGAAACGAAGGATTTCATTTTTTAAGGGAGGCGACTAGCCATGGAGAGAAGAATATCAGCATTGCCTTCATTATTGTTCCTGATTGTCACGGCGTCGGCAGTCGTGCTTGGTTTGGGCGATGCTCTTGTGCCTCTCCTGATTGCCAGTTTCACGGCTTATCTTCTGCTTCCGCTCGTCAGGAAACTGGAATCGCGGGGAATCAGAAGGGAGTTGGCTGTTTCTGTGGCGATGGCGATTGCTGTTGTCCTGGGAGCCGTGGCGATCACGTTATTGGTTCCTGTTCTGGTAAAGGACCTGAGAGCGTTTCTGGATGCTCTTCCAAGAATTGCAGAGGCTGCCATTCACAAAGTGGAGGGTGTCGCCACGCGCTTCGGCGTGGATCTTCCGTTGAGTAAAGAAGAACTGACCGTGCAAGTCACGGCGTTCTTGGCAGAGCTGCCGGTTGGCGCATTGAAATCGGTGGGCGTGTTCTTTGGGAAGACGCTCACGGGTATAGTTGGCTTGATTCTTGGAGTTCTGAATCTTCTGCTCATCCCGATCTTTCTTGTTTACCTCATTGCGGACCATGACCGCCTTGGAAGAGAGATCAGAGCTCTGGTTCCGCCCAGAAACCGTGCTTGGTTTGACTCATTTCTGAGTCGGTCGAATCAGATCCTGGGTGCGTATTTCCGTGGCCAGCTCCTGGTCGCCGCTATCTTAGGGGTTATTTACGGACTTGGTTTCTGGGCCGTTGGTTTGAGATTTGGGTTCGTGATCGGACTACTTACGGGGTTCCTCAATGTCATCCCGTATGCAGGGCCGCTGATTGGTCTTGGACTGGCTTCTATAGTAGCTCTGGCAAACTTCGAAGGGATAATTGCTTTCGCGAGCGTGTGGGTTGTCTTCGCAGTTGTGCAGGGACTTGAAGGTTTCGTGATTACTCCCCGAATCGTCGGCGACCGCGTTGGACTGAACGCGCTTGAAACTATGATTGCTTTGATCGTAGGCGGGAATTTGGGCGGGTTCGTCGGAATGCTGATTGCGATTCCTGTGGCTGGGATTATGAAGTTTCTCCTGAACGAGAGCAAGACCCGCTATCTCAAAAGCGATCTGTATTCGGACGGCAATGGTTAGCACTCGTTTGGAGAGTTGGTTAAAACAAAAAACCCCGCCGGGTTGCCCTCGGCAGGGTTGAGTACTTGCGCATGCGCAAAAATCTGGAGGTTTCGATCAGGAACAAGTTGTTTCGCCAACTTACCTCCGATTCTTGTCCTATCATAGGCGCGGAATTTTCACTCTTGCAATGGAAATCACGCCGCTAAATCGAACTCGATCTTGCTGTATTCAACGATGGGTTGCTTCACGGTTCGGCCATTTAGGGTGGCTTCCTTCAGTCGGACGGCGCCCAGTTCTTCAAAGAAGAGGATGATCTTGTTCATATTGGATACGTCCATTTTGCTTAGCTTTGCTAGCTCGTAGATCGAGCGAGGTTTAAGCGTAATGATGGTGGAGAGCACCGAAATGTTGCGAATAAATCGTTCGAAGTCTTTGCGGTTATCGAAGCTGATTTCGTAGTGGGGCTTTTTGATCTTGCCAGCACGAGCACGGGTGAGTGCGTGTTTGAAGTCGTTCATGACTTCGCTCGAGCTTTTGAGTGATACGATTAGTGTTTTCATAGTTTGACCCCCAAGTGTTCAAATACCAGCCGTGTAAAATCGGCCATGAGTTCGGCGACGCTCTTGAAAACGTATTCAGCTTCAATGTCGTCGATGTGAAGGTGCGGTCCCTTTGGATGATGGTTGTCTAAAAGGACTCTTTTCTGTGTTCGAATGTTCAGGCAGATCAAGGAATACTTGATGCCGTCGGGATATCGCATTCGATCTCCCACCGAAAAAATGTCGAGTTCCAGAACGAAGTGTTCGTGTACCCGGGGCTTTGTGGTGAAAGATTCGGGCAGCCTTCATATTGGTAAGTATATACCAATATTTGATAGAGGTCAATGAGTACCTATATCGCAGTTTGTGCCGAAATTAGGCGGCGACAGTTGATTACTCGGCTGCTGGCGTAAACTAGCGATCCACTCTAAAGCAATCCACGCAGACGGAATGTAGCTCTTCCTCGTTTTTGGAAGATTTCCCGATCTCCCTGGCTTCTTCGATTGCTTTAAGAAAGATGGACCTGACTTTTGCGACTTCCGTCGCCGTTAAGGTAAGCACCGAGGAATAGTGAACATCATCTTTTTGTAAATTTTCAATTGATCGAATTGCCTGATGACGCCAATTAATATGATGCGGATGTAAATAGGGGGAATCTCTACCCACAAAAATGACGCTTTTCCCTGTACGATATTCGTTTCCATGTTTTTCGGCCAGGCCAACGGACAGGAGAAATTCTAGGGCCTCCTTTACCTGGGCGTTGGAAATTCCCAGTGCACGTTGAAGCGCCTCTCTGGTTCTCAGTTTTGAGATCGTTAGACAGAAGTGTGCGGCAGTGAAGTACCACACTCGATAATAGGTGCTTTGCACTTCGGGGCTTAATTGCTCCTTTTGAGTTTTCAGGCGATCTTTGAGACTGTGATGTTTTTCGATCTGCGCGTTGATTTCGTTTTGCCAACGTTTCTTTAATGCAGGATTTCCGGCTCGCTCAATGGATACGAGCAGAATGAAAAATTTAGCCTCCTCGGGCGAGTGTTGAAGAAATAGATTGATCAGTTCTGCTTGTTCCAGGCTGAAATGCCTGTCTCCGTGTAGGACCTTTGAAACATAAGTCGTCTGGCATTGGGCGGCTACAGCCATTGAAGACTTCATTCCACGTCCGCGACCGGGGCTTGAATGGATTAAATCAGTTAGATACGGCTTATATGACTTATAATCAAAAATTATTTCTTTCATACTATCAATATATTATCGAATGTTTGTGACAAAAATACCCAAAACTTTGGGAAAATTAATTTAAATAACCTATTTCGCACCGATATAGTCGGATATTAGTTAGCTATACGGGCCACACGAGGATGGCCCAAGCGAGTTAAGCGGAACGTCTAGGGTTGGACGACCGCGTTTCAGAGGTGTTCTGTGCGGACGCTTCCTATCTCGGTTGAAAGGATTTTTTTTATGGGCTTTGTTTCAAAAAAACATTTGTTTTTAGCGTTGTTATCCACTGCATGCATGGGAACTGCCGCTTTCGCGCGAACGGTGCGACCACTCTATATTGGAGGAATCTTCTGCACAACGACAGCGCAGGACCGACCCACGACCTATGACGTATATTTTGATGCTGTGTCGCTTTCTCGCCTTCACCTCGGAGGCGAGGACAGTGAGATGGAGAATGGAAAGATTCCGACCCTCCTAGTAATGGAAACTGATGGGCAGAAAGTCGCTCTTACCAACGCGTGGACTTTGATCAAGATGGACGAAGAGCAGAAGGATGCACAGGTGAGCGTGAGCTTCCGGGACGGTGACCAACGTGCGATTTTGGTCGCGGATTTCAAAAACGGCAAAGCCGAACTCCAGTTCACGGGCGTATTTGCTACCCGCTCCGAGCCCCTTGTTTGCAAGGAGTCGAATAAGTAGTCGCCGAATGGAATTTCTCAAGAAAATTGGATCGTCTAAGTTTTTGACAACTGATTTGAACCAAATATATTTTGAAAATAGGTCCAGTGCTAACTATTGGAATGTGTGGGACTTTGTTGTGGCATGAGCACTGCATTTATAAGGAGTTAATATGAAGAATATAGCGTTTAACCGAAAACCTTCACTGCCTTTGATTAGGCCAATGATTTTGGCTGGACTTATCGGCCTGACTCTCCTGGGACCCACTCGAGCGCTCGCGGGCGTCGGAGATGGGGGCGGAAATAGCCTCAAGGGCCAGATGATCGAGGATTACCTTGTGGTCGACCCAGATCAGGAGTTACCCGGATTCAAGGAAGCCATCGATGGCTTGGTTTCCCGAATTGATGAGGCGATTCCAGATTTTGCGAAAGCCATTCGAATCGCAGTTAAAGAGCAGAACTGGTATCTGATTCCCCAAAAAATCAAAAGACTCCCAGAGTCCGTAACCGGGCTGCATTTTGAGACGGATCAGTGCGCCTATCAGAGCGGCAATGAGATCTTCATCGACGAAGATTGCTTTCAGGAATTTCCCTCCATTGCTAGCAAGCAAACGCTGTACAAGCATGAGGCTCTCATGGCCACTCTTGGGGTACCTGCTGAAAAAATTCGACTCATTCTTGGGTTCATGAAAAAGAATCCAAATTTCACGGGTGACGATCTTCGATCAAAGCTAAATCAAATAGACAGCAAAACGCCTTACTATAGGGCAGAGACAAGGGCTCAACAGATTGCTAAAAAGTCTCTTCGCGAAGATGCGCTAGCCAGACTTCAAGCTGTTTGTTCGAGTAATTTGTCATCATTCGATAAAAAAGTTGCGCTTTTGGAGGCCGACACCGTCAATACCAAGATTTGGAAGGAGAGTTTGAAAAATGTGGATGGCGGAACCTGGCCCTACGACTCTTATATAGGGTACGGTCCTTACTCCTTCTTTCGCCATAATCCCGATTCCTACCTTCCCCCTGAAGAGAAGGATCCAGAGGCTTTTTGCGAAAAGCTGTTCCCAAATATTGAGGCCAATAACTCTGGAATAAATACGGTCATTAGAGGTCTCGCTTCAATTAACAACATGTCGAATTCGACTGAAGCTAAGATTTCAAATAGGCATACAAAAATCGTCGAAATAAGCCTTTCGCAAGGCTCGGATGAGAAGTCCTCGATCATCGCACAAGTTGGATCTTTGGCGGCAATAGCCCGATAATTCACAAAGCTCGGACTGGTCTCCACCGACGCTGGGACCAGTCCACTTTTCTGTAATAGATATCCTTTCCGAACGCTGTCACCGGAGTCCGCAACTATTCTGCTGCGGATTCCGGAGTTCGCCCACGGTGGACGAAAAACCCCGGTCGGCGACGAACGCCCGGCTGAGTCCGCAATACTGACAAATTCGCCGCGCTTTTAGTGCTCATTAAGGTACCATTTATCCGTACCCGAACGCTGACCTCCGCTGAAAAGGTGCTGGCGTTTAGGATTTGATTGATTACG
>MEPO01000012.1 GCA_001769805.1 Bdellovibrionales bacterium GWA1_52_35 | reverse complement strand
GTTGATCTAGACACTCAAAGTCTGACCTGATTGGTCCTGCTATGCCTGTGACTTTATTGCCTACTTTTCCCCACCATCAAGGGACAAGAACCGATCTTCAATGCAGACCATGAAGGCATTGCTGTGCACACCCGGCAGCGCGGGCATGGAAAATTCTCCACATATGATGCTCATTATCCGGAGCAGAAGCTTGCGGCTGTTCGGTTTGACGTGCAGCTCGCCAGGAAAGAGGCTCTTAAAATTGGCCCAGAGACCACCACATTGGTTGAAGAGTTGCTGAGTGGTTCGCACCCGCTGAGGTTCTTGCGGCGTGTGCAGGGCCTTCTCGTCAAACGGCTGAAGCAGGTGCCCACACTGATTCTCGATGACTTTGGTCTTCGCAACTACACGCACGAAGAGGCGACTATCTTGGTTGACATGCTGGAGGAGCGCTATCAGAAAGGCTCGGTCATTGTGACCTCGCAGGTGGATCCCAAAGGCTGGAAGAAACTATTCGAAGATCCCGTGATTGGAGATGCAATCGTGGATCGTCTCACCAAGCCCAGCCGGACCGTCAAGTTCACGGGGTCTTCCTACCGGGATAAGCTGAAATCAAAATCCAATTGAAAGACGTAAAAAAACGAAGTACCAGATCGCAGACATCGTAACCGCGTCAAAGCGCCCGGAGCCCTGGGGTCAACTCAGGTGAAAACGGCCATCCCCCTCTATCTGACTGGAGAAACGGCCTTCAGGCAACGATCTTGCGTGGGTTTTGCCAGTCCAATAGCATCCCGTCCATTAAGTTCCACACCTTCCGCGCGTGCTTTGCCACCCAGCTCATCGGATCGGGGGTCCCTGGTACGGTGGCGATGAAGACCATGCAGAGATACATTCGGCTGGCCGGGATCGACGAAGGCGGAGCGACCGAGAAGCTGAGCTTCATTCCGACGGACCAGGCGGTCATGGAGAAAGTGGTGAATCTGTTTGATTACCGTAGTGGCCCCGAATCAAACTGTTAATCTTCGGGTAATTCATGTGACACAAAAATAACGATGCTATGTAACTACCCGTTTTTACAGCTTTTTTCTGTCCATTTTTATGTCACATCTTGTGTCATGTGTTTTATTTTTGTGTTATATCATAATTAAGAGAGCGCCCATATGGATGAACAGCAAACACTTCCCTTATTTGAGCCTGAGAACCAGTATCTTCGCGGTCTGATCAATCGCGGGGAAAACGTGGAGATCGAATTCAAAGATGATCACGGAGATTTTTCCGATAGCCATATCTATGAATCCATCGTCGCCATGACCAATACCGCCGGGGGAGTCCTATTCGTCGGCGTTACTGACAAAATGGAAATAACGGGTTCTCATCGTTTCGCCACGGGAATGTGGAAAAGCACAGACTCAATAGCTGGCATGATAATGGCCAACACAGTCCCTCCCTGCGCAACAGCAGTCTCCGTCGTCCAATTCGAAAATGAAAAAAATGTAATAGTAATTAAAATCCCAAAAGCTCCAACCACAACTGGAACCAGCCGAGGAAAATTCCTAAAACGCACAATAGACGCGAAAGGAAGGCCCCAGAACATTCCAATGTCTGCCGACGACATTATCAGCGGCGTTTCGCGAATCGGGGTACAAGACTTTTCTGCGACCTTTTTGGCAGATGCAAGTCTAGAAGATCTTAATCTGGACCTCGTTGCAGAAACAGCCAAGCGTCGAAGTACTCAGATCGTTGAACCCTTCAGAAAAGATCTCTTTCTACAAGCACCACGCCAGATCTTAAGTGCAGTAGGCCTCTTAAGCCCTCAAGACGCGAAGCCCAATATTGCCGCCCTTCTTCTTTTTGGAAAAAATGAGCAATTACGAAATAAACTCCCTAACCATGAAATTCAGTACCAGATTTTTGGGCCGCGAGGAGAAATACTCAAAAACATCTCCCACTCTGGTCCCATTGCGACAATTTTTCCAAAACTACTGGAGCTTTCCGAACTTTTGAGAATTTCAGATGAGTTCCGTTTTCGTGGCGCAAACGTTGTAATTCCAGAATATCCGGAAGACTCAAGACGAGAGGCTCTCGCAAATGCTATCGTTCACCGCGATTACACCCTACAACCAAGCATTCAAATTCAGCTTTTTGATCGAGAACTAATCATCACTAATCCCGGCCCCTTCCCAGCAGGCGTTACGCTATCCAATCTATTGTCTGTTGCACCTACACCAAGGAATCGACGCCTGACGGAAGCAATGAGAGAATTTGGTTTTGTCGAAAGCTCGGGAAGAGGAATCGATTATATTTTTCAAGGCCAAGCCAAGTTCGGAAGACCCGCTCCTGATTACTCGGGATCAGACAACTACAGAGTCTCCGTAAGACTAGCAGGCGGAAAAGCCAACCTCGATTTTTGCAGATTTGTTCTCTCTTCTGTGGAAAATCCCAGCGTATCAGAATTGCTGATTTTGAATGCTCTATTTTTTAGACGAAATCTGACACTTGAGCAAGTTGCCTCAGTTGTTCAGCGCCCAGTCACAGTCACGCAGGAAATTCTTTCAAAACTTAGAGAAGATAAATTAATCGAAATCACTTCAGACAGAACTCCCTCCTATCTTCTAAAGGGAAGTGCCAACCACAACGCAATGAAAGCAGTGAAGCCGGTCCGCCTTACACAAAATCAAATCGAGCAATTCAAACAGGATCTCATAAAAGAACTCCAGCGGGAGTCTCCCAGTAGCTTGAGTGCCTTGGCGGATCGTGTCGGTCTTTCACCATCTCAGGCACGACGCCTTCTTATTCAATTAAGAACAGAAGGAAAGATCACCATGCTTTCCGCAAAAAAGTGGAAGATTCAAAAAGAGTAAAAAAATGGCACATGTACCAACTGAAGATCAGTCTACTGATGAGAAAGGAGCAACTTAAACCGAATAGGTATTGCACGACCGCAAAGCCTGTCCTAAGAATAGGACAAAAGCTGGGATAACCAGCTGAAATTGTTCAATCGCTTTCAACCAGCCATTTTTCTCTCTGCTTCACATCCCCTCCCCTTGCATCAATAAAAAGAGCGCAGCTCCGAAGCAGCGTTCGATGAGAGATCACCAGAGGTGATCGTTTAAAGGAGCGACCGGGACGGAAGCGTACTTTGTGGATACCGGAGGACCAGGAAAGTCCGGAGATCATCCTAGCACCCCAGCCATTTTTTTTGGTTTAATTCCCACCGACAAGCAGCAAGAAGTTGCGCCGGCGGAAGTGACTGCACTATTGGTTCTCAAAAAAAAGCGGGCTTACTCTGGGGAACCAGGGAGAACGAGTGACACTGAGAACCGCCAGCAGTGCATTAGTCTGGTCAGGGAGGTGGAGCTTGGCGGAGCAGGCCGTGCCACCTCCTGTGAAGTCTTGGAAGTCAGTTTGCGGACGATAAAACGCTGGGAGCAGAATCCTGATCAGGGTGACCACACTATATAAATGACTTAATAATCAATTACTTATTTAATAACTTGTAAAGCGATGTAAAGATTTGTAAACTGATGTAAAGCAAGCCCCCATATAGAAACCGACAGCCTTGGGCGTAGCACGAGTCGCTAAAATGGAATGATCTATGGATAGAATTACAATCAAAGAAGCCTGCACTCTCCTTGGTGTTTCTAGGCCAACATTCAATGCATATCGCCAAAAATATCAGTTAAGCGAAGTACGCCTCGGTGGAAAGATTCGACTGTCTAAAACGGAAATAATTGAAAAAGTTATTTTGCCCGCTGGCGATGTTGAGAAAACCCATTCGCTCTCACTTATTTCTGAAGACAACATAAAAAAAATTCAGCCTCTTCCTGGCGTTTATGATTTGAGGCGAATTCAAGGAATCGATGCTTACGGCGTATTAGGTCTTCTTTGCTCGATCAAAGCACATTTAAACCAGTCCGAAAACAACAGCGTTTCTCTACTAGTTGATGGCCTACCGTTCTGTAGCTATCTAGAAGCGATAGGATTCTTTACAGAAGTACAACGCGCACACCATTCGCGAGTATCATATAATGCCACCGCCCTGCGTGCCCGAGCATTATCTAGAAGTGCTGTCATCTTACCCTTGCACCTCATTGGATACCGCGGTGCCGAAAAAAAAATTCTCGATGAGCTGTACGATCCTCTGCTGAAACAAGGATTTTCCGAGAGCTATTGTGGTCATATCGGGTGGATTATTGGCGAACTATGCGACAATGCGCATACACACTCAGGTGGTCCTTGCTACCTGATTATTGAAGCCCTTGAATTGACCTCAACTGCAACTCGGTTCCTCACCATAGCCGTTGGTGACATCGGAATTGGAATTCCCGCATCTCTTAAGAACAATCCGAAATACTCTAACTTACGAGACGATGTCCTGCTGCCTATGGCATTCCAATCTGAAGTAAGCAGAATGGAGGTCGAACCGAAGCGCGGAAAAGGCTTAAACGACGTCATGGCTATCGGCAAAGGGAATAGCTCGTGGTTAAAGGTCGAAACAGGTGGACTTGCCATGATGTTCGATTTCAGAGGCGGACAAGATAAGATTACATTTACACACCCCATCGCGCAGGCATCGGGGACGCGTTTTGGATTAGTATTAATTGATAGTGAATTTGAGAAATTCTCGCGCGCATCTATAAACGAAATAGTGGACAAATTTATGGGAAACACATGAACATCGTACAAATGATAAAATTTGGAAGAACACTTACGGATCGCGAATACGGAAAGAAGGTAGCTGCCACGATCATCCAAGACGCGACCTTTCCAGTAATACTGGATTTTAAAGGAGTAATTACTTTGGGATCATCTTGTGGGGATGAAATCCTCAACGTCCTTGGACCAAGGCAGAATTCTCAAGTCCAGATTACAAACGCTAACGAACCTGTCAGATCATGTCTGGAAAAAGTAGCTGAAGATTCGAAAATAAAAATTGATTTTAGAAACATTCAATCCTGATCGCCCCAGCCATTTTAAAAAAACCGGTTCGAAATGATTGAAGGAAGCAGATGGGAAGCCATAACCAAAGATGTTTGAATTCAAGCATTTGGTTTTTGAGACGTACGCTCAATCCCAGAATTTAAAAATCTCTAAATGCGGTTCTCGGATATAGCTTTTCAAGGTACCTGCTCGCTTCTCCTTTGTTAACTCGCCTTCTTTCAACTTTCTCAAAAAATTGCGGTGGTATCTCGTTGAAAATAAAACTCTCGTCGGAATCACTTATGGCACTCTTCGAATACTTACTAGGTCGAATCAGTAATATTTCAGGTACTTTGATTTTATAAACGTAAACATCACGTCTTTTCAGTCCAACAGCGGATAAAAGATTGGATTTACCAAAGAGACCTGCAACCGCCCAAGCTAGTTGAGGATCGTTGGTTACGGATAAAAGAGGATTGAAATTGTATTTTTCGTCAATGCTGCGAAATTGCCAATTAACTGTGGTCTTGTGATACATTAAAGAACCCAACGATTCATTATCAACCCACTTTTCATGCTCCCGAGGCGTCATCATAGTTCCAGATGAGGGCAGTTTTCGGGGTGTCAGGCCCTGATTGAGTATTTCCGCCGCTTCTTTTTCGGCGAGCCGTACAGCCCTATAGACCGTCACTTCTCCAAGACTCTCAGCAAATAACGCCCTCAGTTCACTAGGGCTTTTTGCTGCTGAGTTCGGCAATTTTTCGACATACGCTTTGAAATTGTCGATTCGCGTCATTGTTCCTAGATCCGCAATCAACTCAAAAACGCTATTTTGTTCAGTTCTGTTGTGAATTTTATCAATTTCGCGCAGAGCTTTCGTAATATTTTCAGCGAATTTGCCATACCGTTTTTCTGCCCAATTATTTACACCGAGGGCGTGAATGCTGGATTCTGCACGGCGATAAAGTTTAGGCACCCAATGGAATTGGGATGCGGGCTCTTTAATTATTTTCGAGAGGGCTAGAGTACAATTGGCCTCAACAAAGTACTCCGTTGGCGGCAGAAAAGAACTTAATAGAAAAACCAAGGTAAATATGGAGGTCTTCAAATAGATGGTTTTGCTCACTCATCGCCCTTCGGATTATATTTAACGACTGCGAATCTACTTTCCATAATTTGAATTGTAAGCGCTCGGGAATAGGGATTTCAAAGGGAATCCAACTTTGGATAACATTATAAGGCTTACCTAGCCGATAATTCAATTCGCTTTCAAACCAGCCATTTTTCTCTACTTGGGTTTCATCACTCTGCTTTAAACAGCGTCTTTAATTTATCAAATGTTGGATCAATGAGTTCACCCCGGCTCCACTCTTGACTACCCGTGCAGTCTGATCAAAATAAATCGCATTAGGTGGTCACAACGATGAAGAGGGCCACTTCTTTCCACTACTGGTGCAACGTTAGCGCGCCGGAAAATTCCTCAAGGTCATCCAGACAATCACGGCCAAAAATAAATGAATTGAGCTGGATCAGCGCAAGCCGGAAACTACCACCTCAACGACCATTTGCCGTGGAGCAATCATCCGCGGATTTGGGTTGCACAAAAGACCACGGGCTTTTCTGCATATAGTCACCACGAATGCCGCCCGTTGATCGCAATACACCGATTCAGCACTATTCATGATGTAATGCAGCATGAATAGTTAACTCCTGAAATCCGCACGGAATTTAAGTCTTAGCCAGAACGCAGTAATGCGGTGAATTAATAATTGTGCCCGCTCGCCTACTGAGAATCGTGCGAATCGCAACATTGGCCATTGAATAGTTACAGCACAAACAATAACAATTAATCGAAGAAATTAAGGTGCGCCAAGGGGATTGTGGTCATTGCCAAATTTTCTCGATGGTTCTCCTGGATTTTTCTGACCGGTCCAAGGAGGGACTAGTTTGACTCGCAATACTTCTAATAAATTTAAATTTTGGTCCGCTCCGTGGGCACCTGGAATGGCGCCAGTAAGTATTGCGATCATCGTCGTTGTGCCCGGGGTCGCTATTGGCTGGGCGACGGGAACCTTGGCGTTGGTTTCTGGTGTTGCGTTCGGAGTTTTGCTTCTCATCGCAACGGTGTGCTCTATTTGGAGGTTGCGTAGCGACTTAGCGATGAGCAAGCGCACCATCCTGATGCTCAAAAAAAAAGACGCGGAGCTTCGAGACGTTGTCGACCATTCGCTGTTCGGATGGTGGGAGATAGACGTTGATTTTAAGACGACATTCGCAAACCAACGTATGGCTGAAATGCTGGGCACCACTTTAAATGAACTCATGGGCCGTTCGCCTCTGGAGTTTGTGCACGAAGACGATAGGGATGCTCTCATGGTTCGCCTTCATAACCGCAAAAGTGGAATGAAGGAGAGCTATGAAATTCGGTATCGGCGTAAAGACAATGGCAGCCCATGGTCCGCCTCCATGACAGCAACGCCACGTTTAGACAGCGATGGCTACCTGGTTAGCGCAGCAGCAATAGTATTGGATGTTACTCGTCGCGTACAAACGGATCACGAGCGTGCCCTTACAATTGATATCTTGCGTATTCTGAACGAACCTCGATCCTTGGTCGACCTTACTAAAAATATTATTACGAGCATCAAATGCAGCCAGGCTTGTGATGCGGTGGGGCTTCGCCTGAAAAAAGGTGACGATTTTCCGTATTGTTGTCAAGTCGGCTTTTCGGATGCTTTTGTAGCCGCAGAATCGTCGCTGTTAAGTCGGGCTAAGGACGGCGGCATTTGTAGAACTGACAAGGGCGCCATCAGTATGGACTGTACGTGTGGACTTGTGTGCTTGGGCAAAACAGACCAGAAGAATGCTCTTTTTACCCCAGGTGGAAGTGCATGGGTAAATGACTCCTCATTCTTATTGAAGCTTCCAGCCGCTCAGGACCCGCGACTGAGCCCTCGAAACCGATGCGTTCATGAAGGTTATAGTTCCGTAGCGCTCATTCCCATTCGATGCGACCAGGAGATTGTCGGCTTATTACAGTTGAATGCTTACAAAACAAATCATTTTACTTTAGAAACGGTTCGTTTTTACGAACATCTCTGCGCAATCATCGGCGTGGGACTGATGAGCACTTTGACGAGAGAGGCACTTCAGACTGCACAGGCCGAGCTTACAAGTTACGCGAATGCAGTAGTGGATGCACAAGAGGAAGAGCGGAAACGAATTGCCCAAGAACTTCATGAAGGAGTGATTCAGACGCTCAGCCTAGCGCGCCACCGCTTCCAGTCGACCGCAATGTCTGGCACAGGTCCCGATGGTGACGAGCTGCTCGGTCTCGGTATTGATGAAATTCGTAGGATCACTCACAGTTTACACCCCAGTATCTTGGTCGACCTCGGACTTGCCGCCGCAATGCAATCGCTTTGTAGTGATTTCGAGGCAAGAACCCAAAAACGGACCACCGTCATAATAGAAGGGATTTCCGTCTCATTAGGTAGTCAAGTGGACTTGACACTGTTTCGGATCATGCAAGAAGCCCTGAACAATATCGAAAAACATTCTGACGCGACGATGGTGAGCCTCGATTTTTCAGTGAAAGATTGGGCTGCCCATCTGAGGATCTTTGACAATGGAAAAGGGTTTAGCATCAAGAAAGACGATAAGGCACCAACTGGACTGGGCTTGCGCCATATTAAGGAACGCGCTCATGCCGCCGGTGGATTTGCTCTCTTTGATTTTAGTCCCGGCAAAGGCACAAATATTTTGATTCGCATTCCCATAACCAAAGCTTACAATGCTGGAGGTATTTTATGACTCTCGATCCTATTCGAGTATTGTTGGTGGATGACCATCCACTTTTTCGGGCAGGGTTAAATACGCACCTAAGTAGTCAGTCGGATATCAAGGTAGTCGGAGATGCCAATGACGGTGCTGCCGGCCTTGCAGAAGCCGAACGGCTTAATCCGAATGTGGTTATTCTCGACGTCGGCTTGCCGAAAATGAACGGCTTCGAAACAGCCAAAAGGCTGCGCCAAAGTCGGCCCCAGGTCGAGATACTTGTACTATCGGCCCATAACAGGAGAGAGTATTGTTCTCGATTTTTTGAATTGGGCGCGAAGGGCTATCTCGTCAAGGATTCTTCCATTGACCTATTGTGCCCTGCAATACGCATGGTTGCGAAGAGCCAGGAATTCATCGATCCAAGGATTATGCAGTCATCATATGCCAACAAACTCGCGGGGGCCACGAATCTGCAGGAGCAGGGAGCCATTGAAAGTCTTTCCTCGCGCGAGCGCGAGGTGTTGCGGCTGTTCGTGAAATTTTCTCGAAACAAAGAAATCGCTGAAAAACTAGGGATTAGTGTGCGGACCGTGGAAGGACATCGAAGAAAGATTATGTCTAAGCTCGCGATCGATAATGCTTCGGATTTGATCCGCTTTTCAATGCTCTCTCAAATTCCAGAAACTGGGGGAGCACCCCCGCTTTGTATTGAGCATGCATAAGTAGAACTACGCGTATCAATTTCGCTCGCCTTCTTTCATTATATTCCAACAGGTATTTTTACGCATTATTTTTCCAGCGCTCCCACCGATAAATAACATCGTCGCAGCCCACGTGGGCCTCGGCGTTCGTTAGGAGTTATTGTGGCCGAACTGGATCCCGAAATGTGCAAGTGTTT
The DNA here is from genome assembly GCA_001769805.1 of Bdellovibrionales bacterium GWA1_52_35. Lineage (GTDB taxonomy): Bacteria > Bdellovibrionota > UBA1018 > UBA1018 > UBA1018 > GWA1-52-35. The sequence goes on along the minus strand of MEPO01000012.1, from coordinate 38,725 downwards.
TCTTGATGAAGCGAAGGAGCTTCTGGAAAGTGTCGAACAATGTTTTCTCGGTTTGGAAAAGGCCGATAACGATCCCTTAATACTAGATCAGATCCTCAGGGTGGCTCACAACATCAAAGGATCTGCGGGCGCCGTTGGGTTTGACGATCTCTCCAAATTAACCCACAAACTGGAGTCCGTTATCCTCAGACTAAAAAAGGGGACTTGTACCATTCAAGCGGAAATGGTGAGTTTACTCCTGAAATGCTCTGATTTTCTCAAACTAACCATTGACCTTTTGCGCGAAAATAATTCTGCAAGGATCCAAGATGGAACTATCGAGCACGGGCTCGACGCGATTTTGGTTTGCGGTATGTGTTCCAAAGAAAAGGCTTGTCGGGGAAGTGCTTGTGGAACCGGGGCCTGTGGTTTTGTACATCGTTCAGCTACCATCGTTAACGAGAGTAAAGCTGAGCCCCCTTCCACTCCCGTCACATTGGCGGCTGTGCGGCCTAAGTCCGCAGCGAACTTCGATGACTCCATTCGCGTTGCACTCAGTCGCATCGACAAGCTCATGAATAACGTCGGTGAACTCGTCATCCTTCAAACCGGACTTTCACAGACGCGGCATCTGCTTCAATCAACGGTTCAATTTGAAACGGTGACCCAGATGGACAAGATCATTCGCGATGTTCAGGAAATTACGCTGAGCCTGCGCATGGTTCCGCTGACGCAGACATTTCAAAAAATGCAACGCATAGCACGCGACACCTCCCAGGCGCTTTCAAAGGAGGTGGAGCTTCACGTGTCAGGTGAAGATATCGAGCTTGATAAGAATGTGCTCGAACAGCTGAGCGATCCGCTCGTTCACCTTCTCCGTAATGCTGTCGATCACGGGCTTGAGACTCCCGAGCAAAGGGTGGCGCTTGGCAAATCGAAAAATGGGCATGTGTCCCTTGCGGCCTATCACTCGGGAGGACGCGTTGTCATTGAAGTCAAAGACGACGGTAAAGGCCTTGATCCGAAGAAGCTTGTTACAAAAGCTGTAGAGAAAGGCCTGCTACGGCACGAGGATAGCCTGACTGATGAGCAAGCGTATCAGCTCATTTTCGCGCCAGGATTCTCAACCAAGGAGGAAGTCACAAACACTTCCGGACGCGGTGTTGGAATGGATGTCGTAAAGACCAATATCACAGCGCTTCAGGGTGAAGTCAGCATTGAGACGGCTCTAGGAAAGGGAACTGCATTTCGGATCTCCCTGCCACTTACGCTTGCGATCGTCGAGGCGATGGTCGTCAAACTTGGGCATGACCGCTATGTTGTGCCTATTGTTCAAGTCAGCGAAACGATCCAAATGGACAGAACCCAGATCTCAACTGTTGGCGAAACCGGTCAGATCCTAAAACTAAGAAAAGAAAACATTCCGGTTCTCGCCTTGAATCAGATTCTGGGGCGAAACGACGGTTTCTCACACCCATGGGAATCGGTCGGCATTATCGTTCGCGACAATATGCAAAAACCAAACTGCATTCTCGTCGACAAAATAGTTGGGCAGCAGCAAGTTGTAATCAAGCAGCTCGGGGATGAAGTCAATTGGCTCTCCGGAGTGATGGGGGCTGCCATTCTGGGCGATGGAGAAGCTGTGCTGATCCTGGATCTGCAGGAACTTCTTCGAAAACGCATTCAAAAGTTTCAAAAAGTCACCATGACTCAAATACATCAACAACCCAGCCGAACAAAGGAGGCAGTATGAACGAAGTAACTGAAACTTCTTCTGACGTGTATCAGGAGAAAACCGCAGCGGAGGCCGAGAGATTCTTGGCTTTCACGCTGAGCGGGGAACATTACGGCATCCCGCTTCTCAAGGTGAAAGAGGTGATCGAACTGACAAAGATTACCCCGATTCCGTATGCACCGAACTATTTCAAGGGCATCATGAATCTTCGGGGACAGGTCATCTCGGTGATCGATCTGAGACTAAAATTCAAGATGTCCAAAGCTGAAATCGGATCTCAATCCGCAATCGTCATCTTGGATCTCTCTCCGCTTTGTCTCGGCGTGATCGTCGATTCGATCAACTGCGTCCTGGCGTCGGAACGCTCTGAAATTCAAGCGCGCCCCGACGTGGAGAGCCAGGTTAAGAGCGACTACATTTCAGGAGTGATCCGCTCGAAACAGGATCTCGTTCTCCTACTCGATGTTGAGCGAACTCTCAATGCCGAAGACTTTCAAACAATGAAAACACAATCGCAGAGCAAAGCAGCTTAATAAATAAAGGATAAACAAATGAAAAATCAAAGTTTAAATGCAAAAGTATATTTAATTTTAGGGATTCTTACCCTAGCAGCCGTGGCCATTTCCTATATTGGCTTGACCAAAATGGGCGACATCAATCACGCAGTCAACAATATTGTCGACGTCACTGCAAAACGTGTGTTTCTTGCAATGAGCATGGATGCCGACAAGAATGAAATAAAAAATCAGGAAAAGGTGCTGATCTTAGAGGAATCGCAGGAAGGAATGAAACTCAAATCTGCAAGAATTTTGGAATTAACGAAAAAATTGGAAAAAACGCTCGCTGACTACAGGCTACTGGCTGATGAAGATGGCAGAAAGAGTGCTGATGAGATTTCAGTGATCATCGATGCCTGGGAACTGGTAAATGCGGAAGTTCAAAAACTCGCATTCGCAAATAAAAATAAAGAAGCTGCAGCTTTGGCAAGAGGAAGAGGACTTCAGGCGATGACCGAGTTGGATCAGGCGCTTACGAAGATAATGGATCGCAATGAAAAGCACATGGAAGAGGAATCCTTGAGAACCGATGTTGAGTACGCAAGCGCGCGAAATTTAGTTCTCGCCATCAGCATTCTTTCGATTTTGGGCGGATTACTCACTGCACTTTTCGTCATGCGCGCTGTCGGAAGGGCCATCGATCAAGTCATTGCTAACCTCAGAGATAATGCCAATCAAGTAACCAGCGCGGCGCAACAGATCGCAGCCTCATCGGAGCAGCTCTCCCAAGCCGCAACTGAGCAGGCTTCCTCACTGGAGGAGACCTCTTCTTCCATTGAAGAGATGAACTCCATGATCAAGAAGAATTCGGATAACGCGACCAAAGCATCTGAAGTCTCTAATTCAAGCCAGCACAACGCAAACAAGGGTAAGGAAGTCGTCGGTCAAATGCTGAAAGCGATTGATGAAATCAACGAAAGCAATAACCAGATTTCAGAAATTGTTAAAGTCATCGCCGAAATCGAAAATAAAACCAAAGTCATCAACGACATCGTTTTCAAAACACAGCTTCTCTCTTTCAATGCTTCAGTTGAAGCGGCGCGAGCGGGAGCACACGGTAAAGGTTTTGCAGTCGTTGCCGAAGAAGTCGGAAAGCTCGCACAGTTGAGCGGTAATGCCGCACGCGAAATTTCCGACATGCTTGCGACCAGCGTTCAGAAAGTGAATGGCCTTGTGATCACAGCGAAAGACAAAGTCAAAGTCGGCACCGAAGTCGCACAGCAGTGTGGGACAGTACTTGAGGAAATCGTCCAAGGCGTAACAACCCTCAATCAAATGGCAAGCGAAATTGCCAATGCAAGTCAGGAGCAGGCCAAAGGCATAGAAGAAGTGACTCGCGCCATGACCCAGCTTGATCAAGTGACCCAAGAGAATGCGGCGACTTCCGAAGAATCAGCCAGCGCAGCTGAAGAGCTTTCGGCACAAGCTGTGTCTCTCAAGGGAGTCGTTCAAGTACTCATTCAGACCATCAAAGGGGGCGATGAGCATCAGCAACAGGCTCAAGCCGCTCATTCGGTCGGCTCGGTTCATGGGAATGCTGCACATGCGGCGAACCCAGCTAAAGTGCTGCATATCAAGAATGCCAACGGAAAAAGGTCGGCCGGTAAATACGCGTCTTCTTCCCCGCTGAAGAAGGCGGTGGGCGCTGAGTACAGTACCGGAAATAGTATCGACACTACTTCTGAAACTGATCCTCGTTTCAAAGACGTGTAATAGAAGTAGTCCTGTGAATCAGATGTCGTCGAGTGCAGAAAGAGTAATGAATATGGAAACCGATGAAATGAAAACTGCTGATTTTCATTACCTGCGCTCGGCGATCTGGTCACTGACGGGGATAACCCTTTCAGATTCCAAGAAACAGCTGATTCAGGCTCGGTTGCGGTCACGGGTGCAGGCGTTGGGGCTTGGGAGCTACTCGGATTATAGTTCCCTTCTTCAGCGCCTGCCACCTGACCATCCGGAGTGGCAGGAGTTTACGAACAGTCTGACCACAAACAAAACGGACTGGTTTCGGGAGCCCTCTCATTTTGATTTTCTCGTGAAAGAATTCATTCCTCGCTGGAAGCCGCTTGCCCCCAAAGGCCATCTTTCTGTTTGGTCTGCGGCGTGCTCTACCGGCGAAGAACCATATACGCTCGCCATGATCCTGAGTGATGCGCAGAATAACCGCAATATTCGTTCCTACAGAATTTTGGCAACCGATATTGACACAGGCGTGTTGCATCGAGCGAAAAAAGGGATTTATCACAAGACTGCACTGTCGCAAGTGCCGCAAACTTTTCACAAGAGTAGTTTTACTCCCGGAAGCGGAGATATATCTCATCTGATGAAGGTTCAGTCCGATCTGAAGCAAAATATCGACTTTCGACAGTATAATCTGACGCAGACTCCTTGTCCGTGGACGGATGAATTCGATGTAATCTTTTGCCGTAATGTTTTTATCTACTTTTCCAAGGACGTCATTGCGGGCGTACTCGATACGCTGTATAGGGCGGCAGCCAAGGATGCCGTACTTTTTATCGGTCATTCAGAATCGTTGCAAGGGGCTTCGAAATGGCGCTACATCGGTCCCTCCATATATTCGAAGGGAAGGGTTCTTTGACTTTGATTCGGCTGATTAACATAAATGTCTCGGAACTAGTCATTTCGGAGGAACCGATCGTGATCAGTACCATTCTGGGCTCATGCGTCTCGGTATGCTTGCACTACCCAGAAATGAATGTCGGCGGAATGAATCACTTTGCCCTGCCATCGGAGAAATACGCGCGCGCCCGGCAGGACCTTCTGGGAAGAAATGTACACGACCCGATGACCTTCGGAAGCACGGCGCTTCCTATGTTGATCGAGGAACTTAGTCGACGATCGGAGACCAGTTACGCCAGACTTCGAGCAAAAATTGTAGGGGGCGCCGCGGTTGTAGAAGCCCTCAAGCAATCATCCGAAATAGGCGCTCTCAATATAGCGGTTGCAGAGGCAATTCTAAAAAAATACGGCATTCCGATCATTGGGAGGGATGTGGGGGGAACGGTAGGCCGGAAGGTCCGCTTCCATACTGAAACCGGTAGATTGCAGGTGGCACCCGTAAACGATAAGAAGAGTTCAACGATTAAAGCGATAAACAAATCTGTTTTTGTGAAACAAACCGTTTTGAAGCATGCGTACGCAAGCGATCTTCGTCCGAACCTGGACGCCGACGCGCAGCCCCGTCGAAAACGTGTTTTAATCGTTGATGACTCAAAAACAATTCGGATTCTTCTAACAAGGATCCTAGGCCAAGACCCCCTCCTTGAAGTAGTGGGGACAGCCAGTGACGCGATTGAAGCTGAGGCGATGATTTCCCGGCTTCGTCCCGACGTAATGACGCTTGATGTTCACATGCCAAAGATAGACGGCGTGACTTTTCTCGAGAACTTACTGCCTAAAGTACCCTTGCCGGTCGTAATGATTACTTCACTGAACATTGAGGAAAGCGGGTCTGTTCTTCGAGCGCTGGAATTGGGCGCAGTGGACTACATTCAAAAGCCAAAAATGGAAGAGCTGGCGTCGCTTGGTCCGATCATCTGCGAGCGGGTTCGAACGGCAGCCTCGGTTCGAGTTAAATTGAAGCGACTGAAGTGCACGCGGACGCCCCGCATTCAGCCCGCGCCGCTAAATCGTTCAGTAATCGTCGCGATCGGGGCCTCAACCGGCGGAACAGAAGCCTTGAAAGACGTTTTGGTCGCGCTTCCAAAAGACATACCTCCGATAGTGATCGTGCAGCATATTCCAGCGGTATTCTCGTTAGCATTTGCAAACCGCCTGAATGAATTGTGCGCATTTGAAGTAAAAGAAGCTGCTCATGGTGACTTGCTTAAGCCGGGACTCGTATTAATCGCACCCGGTGGCAGGCAAATGGCAATTGCACCAGGTCCGGGCGGCTATCAGGTCAGAATTTCAAATGATCCCCCGGTGAACCGGCACAAACCTTCGGTCGACTATCTTTTTGATTCCGTGGCTGCGCACGTCGGAAAAAAGGCAATAGGGGTTATTCTTACAGGGATGGGCGAAGACGGCGCCAAGGGGCTCTTCAGAATGAAACACACGGGTGCGCGCACCATCGCTCAAGACGAGGCTAGCAGTGTCGTCTATGGAATGCCACGAATCGCATTCGAATCCGGCGCGGTCGATGAAGTTCATTCCCTGGATGACATTCCTGAAGTCCTGGTGAAATGGTTAAGCGGAAAGATAGCGGCATGAAGTACTGAATTCAATATATTGGCAGAGAACGATGATCCTTCACCCAGTGGGGGATAAAGTAAAGTCAATGATTCTAGGGCACACCCCATTGAAAACGCTGCGTTTTTATGACAACCATGATGCCTAATGGAAGAAATTATTGTCATCGTCATATGCATATTTTTAAATGCGTTTTTTGCAGCCTATGAAATGGCCTTTGTCTCTGTCCCAAAAGCCTCCCTTCGAAAGCTTGCAAAAAAAGGCGATAAAAAAGCCGAACGGCTGCTCAAGCTGCGAGAATCTCCTGAGCGCACCCTTTCAATCATTCAGGTGGGCATCACGCTGGTTGGCGCCATTTCAAGCGCAGTCGGCGGTGCAGGAGCATCTGAGTCTATTCAACCCTATATCATGAATACACTGGCAGTTGGCGAGAACGCGGCCGAGTTCCTTGCGATTGCCGTTGTTGTGCTTCCCATCACCTTCTTGATTGTCGTTGTGGGAGAACTGGTTCCAAAAACGCTTGCCCTCAAAAATCCGCTAGCGATCACCCTCTGGGGGGCACGCCCACTCTACCTGGGAGACAAACTCCTGGCTCCATTTGTTACTGTTCTCGAGTCTTCGACAAAGCTCATTCTAAAATTCAGCATATTCAGACGAGCGAATTTTCCGGAAACCCCGCCCCCCACCATCGACATTGATGCCCTTTCACAATCACACCAACAGGCAGTAATAAATTTAGCCCATATTGAGGCCAGAAAAGTAAAAGATGTCATGGTTCCTTGGGATTCAGTGCTGACAGTGAAAACGACGGATACGATGGATGATATTGTCCCCATCATCTTTTCGTCGGGGCATACACGACTTCCCGTTTCCGAAACTGGGGCAGCAGTAGGGCTCCTTCATACCAAGGAGTTTTTAACCCTCCGGGAAACAGGCAATACTGATTGGAAATCGATCATCCGATCCATTTTGGTGGTGCAACCTTCTGACTCCGTCATATCGACTCTCAGACTTCTGCAGAAGAACAGGCACCATATGGCCGTCGTAGTGGGAGCGAATGCCGTGACCCTCGGCATCGTGACGCTGGAAGACATCTCGGAAGAAGTTTGGGGTGAAATCTATGACGAGGACGACGATCAGCGAATGAGTCGCTTATTTTCAGAGAGATTCAAAACTAGAATGCCGCGAAAGATTTAACAGAATTTCAAGGCCCATGACAAACGCCGCATGCCGGAGATCCCATTATCGGATAAAGGACTCCGTGCGCACCGGCTGCCGCCTTGGCTGAGGACGGATCCCAAGTGCGTGGATTCATGTGGCACAAAGCGCACTGGTCATTCGGTGAATTCGGGATATTATCGTGACGGAAGCAAACGACGTTTTCCTCATCCTTGCAGCCGGAAGGCATCGACCCGTGGCACCCCCGACAGCTTGTGGGCTCAGGATTATGATCGAACGAACCGCCGGACCAAGTCGTGCCCGGTGCGGATTTATGGCAAATTGCGCACTCTGTTCCAGGCGAATGAATGAATCGTCGAACAGCGACGGAAGGACGCTGGAATTCGTGACACTGGACGCAAGACTCGGGTTGAGCGAGCTCGTGAGAATAACGGAATTCCTGAACTGTCTCTGAACGGGGCAGGTGACAAGCGCCGCAATCAACTGAACTGAAGTGCCCAAGCGCAGCGGTTTCAGCCCCCAGGAAATTCGTCTCAGCGGGACGATTCCTCTCGTGGCAAGTTTTGCAGGAACTCGCTTTGCCATGAAACGAAGTAGAGGCGGAGCTACTGTTGGAGGAGCTTTTCTCAGGATCTCTTAAAGAGGATAAACAACCCGATCCCATCAGGACGATCAGGCAAACAAATACGAGTTGAAACGCGTGAACACCCCTCATGGACTAATTATACCATGATTTTGGATGAAAGAGACGTTCGCTAATATCTAAAATCTTTATACATTTCATGTATTTACGAGCACTTATCTTTGTTTGAAAGTCTTAGTCCATGCGCTGACATTGAATTCAGCCCATGGGCTAAAATTTCGGAAGAGACCCGCTTATTTTGCCGGGGCGGTGCTGCTTCCAGACGTTGCTGCGGTTCTTGCTCCAGAGGGCAATCCAGCTTGGAAGGCCGTCTCATCAAAATGCTGAACCAAGAGAAGTCAACCAAGAGCCTGTTGATAGAAACCATCTGGCCTGGTCAAAGCAATCTGGAGCTGCTCGACAACCGTCTTCACCGCATGATCTCCCGGCTGAACAAAAAGTTAGACGATGGAATTGAGTTTGACGGTAAATATTATCGACTCAAGATTTGCTTGTGCATTCGGTAATCGCAGTATTGCGAAATTGTCGCGCCGCAAGGTGCTCAATGGCCTTGAATTCAGTTACTTAATGGCACCGTTGACTTTCACTCAGCTCTGCTGCGGAAGATCTTATATTTTCTGGGATCTGTCTCAATCCAACAAACTTTCGGCGAAAACACGTACTTGTCGCAAATAGCGCAGCAGGTTCAATTTCTGAAAACCATGGCACTGAACCTGCTCTAGCGCCCGTCTGTTCACATTGCTTGATTGTCGAACTCACAGGGGGATTTTACGATGAGAGGACTTGCGCCTGCATTCGCGCGCAGATGGATCAGTGTATGTTTAATCGCAACTTTGTTGCTGTCTTCCATTACTCCGCCGAGAGCATGGGCAGAAGCACAGCAACCCAGCGTCGGCGAACAGATCGCGACTGATCTGATTGCCGGGGGAATCACCGTCGGAGCCGCACTCAGCGGCAGCCTTCCGATTGCGATGGCTGCCGGCTTTCTCACCAAATACATCAGCACCTATGGCGTCCAGGGGATCAAGGCCGTCATTGATTACTTTAAAGGGTATCAACCCAAGGACCTGGGCGAGATCAATCTCTACTATATTTATCTCCTCGATGTGAAACGGAATCTCTATCAGTCCCTCATCACGATCCGCAAAGCCACAGATCAGGACGGCGCGTTTGCAAACATTCAAGGCGAACTACAGAGGGTGGAAGATGTTCTGAAAGGTGCCTGCCAGATCGAGAGCGGCTGTGAACCCCAGGGCCTCGATGATTCGCTGATCAACTATTCATTTCTCAATATCATTCTCGATGCCAAGGAGAGCATCGAAGTCAGCAAATACCTGAGCGCCAATGAAGTAAAAGATACTTATCAGTATCTCATGCTGCTCTACATGGACCTCATTATTGTCGAGCAGAAACTTCTGGACGCCCAGTACAATGTGCTCGCCGGGAGAATGAACCAGACTTTAAAACTGCTCAAGCGCAACGCCTATCTTTCAAATGCCGAGAAAGAATACCAGACGCAACTCCTCCTCAACATGTCCCTGCGCTGGATGAATCTTGCCGATACCCGCCGCGTTGTCATAGCAAAGGCACTGAAGTCTCCACTAGAAACCCTTGAAAAAGAAAACTCCGAATTAGCTCGGCAAATCGACGAGTACAAGCGCAAGCACTCAACATTCATGCTTGATGTGCTGGCTAATAATGAAAACCACGACGACAAATACAACGACTACATGAAGCGGATTGAAAAAGACATGAAGGAGGCCGGCCGCAGCGTGGATGTATTTGACCAGAATCCGTTCCAGACCGGAACTGCTCTCAGCGGCTACTACCTGAATGAGAAAACACTCCTACTGGAACGCGACACGTTCTTCCAGATGAAGGCTAACAAACTCAAATCAACCGAAGAAGTCGCCGATTATCATTACCGGGTTAAGATTCTGCGCGCCCATGCCAACAACATGCTGCTTCAACTCATTCAGGCCGTGGATCAGCGCAACAATGAGGGCATTGGTAAAATCGAGCAGCCGAAACACGCGGTAGCTCTTGAAAAGCTCATCGAGGATTGCAAGAAGGACGCAGCCTGCGTAGCCAATCTCCTGAAAAATCCAGAAACAGCAGTTCAAAACATTCTCATAGATAACTTCAGATTGGCCGCGCAGATCTTCGGTCAAATTCCCTATCTGAATGTTCTCGAGGTGAATGCGGTTTACCAGCTCATTCAGCTGATCTATGTCGAGGTTCTCTATTCACAGAATATTTTATCGGGGATCGAGTTCCAGCTGTTTTATGAAAAACAGAAGACTCTCGAAGAGAGTATTCGCAAAAACACCTCTCTTACCGATACAGAAAGGCGGATGAACACAGCAATGGTGGTCAACACCGTTGACAAGTGGAAGAAACGGATTCTGGAGCGCAAATTCGACCACACGGCGGAGTTCGCCGAAAAAGCTCAGTCGCTGCAGCAAGCGAACAGGGCCATTCTCACTCAGCTTCAGCAACTTCGCGTTGAACACGCCATGCTGTTCAACGGCATTTATAACAAAAATGAATTCTGCTTCTGGCCCGTTCGTGAATGGCGCTGGTGCAAAGCCCGGAAAGGCCTGCTCTCCAGACTCGACGATCTGAGCGCCGGCAAGCTTGAGTTCCTGGGAGCTGAAGAAAGTAAATTGCCCGGCGATTTCTGGGAGGAACTTGCCACCTCCGGAAGCGTCCAATGAGCATTCTGAGATTCTCAGTAGCCTTCGCCTTTCTCGCCGCTCTCAGTGGAGCAGGTTGTATCCAGAAGACCGCATCTCAAGCAGTCGGAGTCAGCGCCGGGACCACTCCAGTAAAAACGGAGTTCTTTGTTTTTCTTCAGGGAGACAACGATTTGATCAGAGTGAGCAAAGACGGAGTCATAGTTTCTCAAGGTGAACTGGCATTTCAAACCTGGACCCGGATAGCGGAAAGTGCACCGGAGGATTGCGCGTTTCATATCTACTATGATCCGAACGGTGATTTTGTGCTGAACTCGGAACCCCGGAGTGGAGATTCGCGGATTCTCCGCTGGAGTGACCGATCCCTCATCGACGAAAAGCGCTTCAGGGAAACCGACAGCTCCGACCCACAGTGGCTGGAGGCGCTTTTGTCCGGCGCCCTTCTTCCGGACTCCCGCAAAATCTTTGTTTTTTTCGGGCATGGAGACGGGTGGCGAGACTTGGAACCGTATGACCTTTCAGCCCCGGAGGCGCGATTCAATTACCTGGATACGGCCCCCCTTCTTGGCCGCTACGGCGTGAACATGGTCATCTTTGATGCTTGCTCCATGGCCACTGTCGAAGCACTGACGGCGTTTGCGGGTCATGTCCAGTATCTGATCGCCAGCCAATTCGAGCTTTCCGTAGAGGGCATCGAGTTTGGCGGGCTTCCCCAGCATCTCGAGCCTTCGACGGTATCGGACGAGAAATTTTTCGTCGGACTTTATCGTCAACTCCGGAAGGACACCCGGGAGGCTCAGTGGGAAACAGGTCTCAACGCTCCGTTGGTTCTTTACAAATTAGAGGAATTGGAAGCGTTCCTGCGTGAGTTTAATCATTGGATCGATGATTTCTCCTCAGCGGCCCCGACCACCTCACCGGAACGCGCGCGACTTTTGAACCTCCTCCTGCACAACGCGCACCCCGTCCTTCGCGGCGCGGTACAAGACGATTCGCTTGCTGTTGATTTGCGGTCAGCTCTCCAATTTGCCTCTGCAAAGCTGGGGATTAGGTCGCAGTCTCTCCTGAGTGCATTTGACGTTTTATTGGATGTGAACTTCGGCTCCATCCAGTTCTTTATGCCGGATTCAAAAGTTCTGGTCGATTCCGGATTCCTGCCCGAGCGAAGCTGGACGCGATCGCTCGGCAACTGGTCACTGATCCACACTTGGCAAGAAAATACTGGAGGTACTGTCCTATGAAAAAGTCCATGAGCCTGCTCCTGATCCTGACCTTGCTGTTGCCGCCTGCAAGCTTTGCAAAAGTTCACGTGGCTTCAGACCAAGTCATACCCGAGCGGCGGCATAACATAGTCTTGAGCGTGTTACTTGACGAACTGAACAGCCGGTACGAACGAATCATGAGCAGCGTGCCCGCCCAGACAGTCAATGCTATCGAGATCGAACGCAAAGTTCAGATCAACGAGGCGATCAACAAAAAAAGAGCGGAACTCGCAAGTGGTGAAATTTCCGTTGAACAGTGGAGGAATGAAGCCGCCGAGATCAACAGGGAAGCCCTTCAACAGCAGAAAGATGAGCTACTTTATCAAATCAGCAACCTACGCACCGAGGAACTGGATCGCATAGCAGCGGTCATGCAGAACAACCTGAACTACCTGGATGCGCAGCAGGAGTATCAGGCCGCATACACTCGGACCGAGAAAGCCCGCGCACTCTCACATGCGATCATCAGCGATCTCGACCAGCACTTGAGCATGCTCAATAAAAGCTCGCGCTTCATGAGCAAGGAAGCGTGGCTCCGGGACCTTTCCAGAACTCAATCCGCTTTCAATACCAAAGGCTCCTCCAGTCGCAAGTGGCTCAAAATCCTGGGTTACGCTGCGCTTGGCGTGGCTGCGGCCGGACTGGTCTCATGGGGGGTAGCGAGTTCCGTTTATGGATCAAAGTACAATAAACGCAAGAGCGAACTGGACCGGCAATTCGAGGATTTCCGCTCCGAGCTGGAAAAACAATACAATGACTTGAACGCCCGGCTCACCCAGGAAGAGCTGAATTATCTCAGCAACAGCGGATTTGTCCTGTCCACCTGCGGAACTTTCCAGCGGCCCAGTTCGATTCTCTGCAATCGCTACAATTATCAGCTCTTTTCGGGCACGACCTTTTGCAGCGTTTCCTGCTATCGCAATCCGACCACCGGCGGCGAGACTTTGCATTCAGCGCCCGCCTGTACCTCTCCGTATATCCCTTCGGATTGCTACGATCCGCAGGAATATTCAGACGGCTACGATAACGGGTACGATGACGGATATGATCAGGGCCACGGCGATGGCGTTGATGACGGAGACTATGATGGCGGAGAGGATGGCTGGGAGGATGGCAGTTCCGATGGGGAGTGGGACGGTTATGACCAGGGCTATTCCGATGGCTTTCAGTTCGGATATGAATCGTATTGGGGATATACCCTGATGTCCTCACCGATCAGCAGCACCCAATATTCTCAAAAAAACTACAACAAAGGTTATCAAGATGGGCAAAGTGATGCCCACATCGTCTTCGGAGGTGTCAAATGAAACACATATTTACAAAATTGATCTGCACAGTTCTTTGCTTTCAGCTGGCCGCGCTCCCTACAGCTCAACCCGTAAAAGCGGATTCGTTGCCGGCGGGTTTCGAGAACAACTCCACGCTTCGGTTGATCCGAAGTGAGATCGCGGCCAACCCTGCCTTTTACTATGCGGAAGAGAATCTGACGACTCAGGGTACCATGGAAAACAAAGCCATGGCGCTCACGGGGCTGCAAGAAATCGTGGAGAAGTGTCGGGATACTTCGTACCCACTGCAAGGAATCCGGGAACAACTCGCTTTGCAGGCCCTTGCAGAAGAAGAAGCCCAGATGATCGAGATCCGCTTTGTTCTCCAAAGAATGCCGGCGGAAACAATTGATCAGGTCTTCTCAGAGGCGTTCCATCGCGGGACTTATGATCCCGCTCTGCGACAAGACTTTGAGAATGCCTATACTGCTCGCGAAAAGCGCGAGATCCTGATCGCCATGGCGCAGACGGACCTCTATCAAATCAAGAGTCTCACGCTCAAACGCCTGGGTTTGCTCGATCGCGAAGGTCTGATTCGGGAGCTTTCTCTTGTACAGAATCTCCTGAACACCAAGGGCAAAGACACCTGGAAGATTGTCCTCGTGGTCGTCCTCTCGGTAGCAGTCGCTGGTTTCGTCAGCTGGGGTATTGTTTCCGCGACTAAAAAGCATTGGGAAAAGAAAACCAGGCAGGCTGAAGCTGATGAAAAGAAACACGAAGAAGAGGCCACCGAAGAGTATGCCAACAAGGAAAAGAACCTGCAGATCGCCTTCGAAGATCGGGCCAAGCTCCGCGAAGACGGGTATGTTTGGGCCGTCTGCTCGACTGAAACCAAGTCTGCGGCGACCGCTTGCAGCTATGATTATAAGACCCATAGCGGCTCCATGCTTTGCACGACCTATTGCATGAAGAATTACGCAACGGGTGATTCAAAGTTTCCGCAGACGACCTGTTCCTCTGCCTTCATCCCGAGCAATTGCTCTCTCCCCAATCCCTATCAGGACGGCTACGATCACGGGAACGATGCCGGCTACAGCGACGGGTACAATAATGGGTACGATCGCGCTTATCGGGACGCTTACGATGATTATTACCGCCAGGGCTATGACAAAGGCTATCTGAGTGGCTACGACTACGGTTACAACGATGGCTATTATGATGGTTGGGGTCAGGCGGAGTATGACGACACGAAATCCAGCTCTGAAGTTGTGGATATGTCCGCACTGAAAATGGTGAAAAGCGCCGCCAAGGACTCCGTGGGTTTCGGATACAAGTCCGGGTACCGCGAAGGGTTCGCTATGGCGACCACGCTTCGGATCGGTCAATGAGTTTGAATGCAGGCCTAGGCTCGTAGCAAAGCGCCCCGTCAATTCAAAAGAACTGGCGGGGCGTCCCTGTTCGGGCAGGGAAGAAGCATCGTCTTGCGAGTTCCAGAAACCCGCGTTATGCCTTTGGAATGAAATCAGAACAAATCACTACCAGAGCTCATTGGGCGACCCGAATTGGCTTCTTACTTGCGGCTGCCGGCTCGGCGATCGGACTTGGCAACATCTGGAAGTTTCCTTACATCACGGGAGTCAACGGCGGTGGGGCTTTCGTTCTCATTTATCTGGTTTGTATCGCAGCCGTGGGCATTCCCATTTTCGTAGCCGAACTTTTCATCGGACAACGCTCACAACGGAATGCGGTCGCAGCCTTCGACGTAGTTCATCGTCCCGGAAGCCCCTGGCGCCTTGTCGGACTCCTTGGCATCGTGAGCGCGTTTCTGATCCTCTCCTTTTACAGCGTGGTCGGCGGCTGGATTCTGGATTTTCTTTTCAAATCCATCGGAAATCAATTTGCGGGACATTCGGATCAGGAAATCAAGGGTTTTCTCGGAAGTCTTTTTGCCGCCCCCCTGCTCCAGCTCTTCTGGCATGCCGTGTTCATGGGGATAACGGTCGGGATCGTGCTGAAGGGGCTGAATGCCGGAATTGAGCGATGGAACCGCATCCTCATGCCCTCGCTTTTCCTCCTGCTTTTATTTCTGCTCATCCGGGTGCTATTCCTGCCCGGATTCGGCCAGGCAATTGAGTTTCTGTTCTCCTGGGAAACCTCCCGATTGACCGCCAAAGGAGTACTGGAGGCCGTTGGGCATTCATTTTTCACCCTGAGCCTCGGCATGGGAGCGATGATCACCTACGGCAGTTACCTGCAAAACCGCGAACAACTCCTTCGCACTGCGCTGAGTGTCGCCCTGCTTGATACATTGATAGCGCTTGTCGCCGGGATTGTGATTTTTTCGATCGTATTTACGTTTGGGCTCCAACCAGGTGCAGGGCCGACGCTCATGTTCGAGACTCTTCCCGTACTATTCACCAAGCTCTCCGGAAGTTATCTGATTTCAATTGCATTCTTTCTCCTTGTGGCCTTCGCCGCCCTTACTTCGGCGATATCTTTGCTCGAAGTAGTCGTGGCATATTTCGTGGAAAACCGCGGCGTATCCAGAAAAAATGCAGCACTCGTTTTGGGTCTTGTGATTTACGCTCTGGGAGTTCTTTCTGCACTTTCGTCCAATGTGCTCAGCGGTGTCAAAGTGACGGGCCTCACGTTTTTCGATCTTTTTGACAAGCTGACATCGAGCGTATTTCTGCCCTTCGGAGGAATGGTCATTTCACTCTTCTTTGGCTGGGTGCTCGGACCCTCCGCTTGCACAGCGGTTATGGGTCATGGCCCCAAAGGCAAAGTTCTGGCCACCGGTCTATTGTGGACAACACGAATTATTGCGCCAGCAGGGGTTCTGATCATGTTAATCAACGGACTGCGGGAGTGGTGAGAAATGAAACTTGTTTCTGTTCCAGCTTGCCTGCTTCTTCTGGGCGCTGCCGCAAATTTAGCCGCGGCAGCTGATTTGAATTCGCCGAATGACCTGAAAAACGGATTATACGTCCCTCTGACGGCCAACAACTCCTCGGTCTGCCCACAGGAGGTCCGCACGTTTCGTCAAAACGGCAGGCTCACAGCAATCAAAGTCGCCTATGTTGGAGATTGCTACTATTCGGGGCCGTTCGAGTACTATTGCGCAGAGACACCCAATGAGCTGAGATGTTCCTCGCCTGGGATGCTTTTTGTCATCCGCGACTCCACTCATTACCTCTGGATCAACGAGACCTATGATATTTTTGCCGAATTTGAGCTCGAATAGTTTCTGAGTTAGATGGAGCGGTCAAATCGATTTTAAGGGGGTCTTATAATTGTGAAGAGCCCTGACATTTCAGACACACTAGCGCTCAACTCTGTAAACTGATTTAATTAATACATGAAGACAAGACCTTGGCCAATTGTACTCCTCGCAGCCTTTTATCTCCTTGGCCCCTTCTACACAATTTGGAGCGGCGCAAGCATGCTCCAGACCTCGTGGTATCAGTATTTCGAATCACTTCTCCTCTATTCCCCTTTTAAGGCCGGTCTTGAGCTCATTCTTTACCCTCTGGCCGCAATTGCAATCTACGCAGTTAAGGGTTGGAGTTATCCCGTCTTTCTCCTGATTCTAGCATCGGACTCCTACCTCAAATTTGAAGGATGGCAGGATTTCCCGGAAGCCTTCACATTTGAATTGTTTTTTGCCACACTCGCTGTGAATGCAGTCATTGTGGGCTACTTCCTGATTCCTACTGTGCGTGCTGCCTATTTTGACAAACGACTCCGCTGGTGGGAATCCAAACCGCGTTATCGGGTCAAACTGAGGGGCTTGATAAAGACAGAACAGTTGACGGCACGCTGTACGGCCCTGAATATTTCGGAAGGTGGCGTTTTCATCAAAGCATCCCACGTGCTGGAGCCCGGCTCAGCGCTCAATATTGAGCTCCTGATCATGGGGAAAAAGCTGCTCCTGTCTGCGGTGGTGATCTATGCGCGGACTGGCGAACCATCGTGCTACGGTCTGAAATTCCGGCATACGCGGAAGACCCAATATCAACTGAAACGAATCACTGCTGCTTTAAGCCTTATGGGCTTAAAATCGAGGAACATTAATCCGAAATGGTGGGTGAGTTTGTGGGACTGGGCAGCCACCCTGTTTCAAACAGGAAGAGGCATTCAACCCGAAGCACCGCAGCTTCGGAAATAAGCTCGATAGCTCTTGAACTGATGGGTGAACCGCCGTTTTTTCGAGACACCCCGCAGCATACAGACTGTAGCCCATTGCTCATCCAATTCTACGCGATTAACTTTTTAATTTGTTCTGCACAATATGATAAGCAATCACCTGTCATCGCAGGTATTTGAAACAGAGATGCAATCTTAAAAGGGGGCTTTGCCTTGAAATATTCATTAAAAATTTGTGCAGCTGTTGCTCTGATTTCCGCAAGCTCGTCGGCATCCGTCCCTACCGTTCCAAACCGGCAATATAATTATCTGGTTCGCGTTCCGGCTACCTCGCTCAGCTGCGAGCAGGAAGCAAATCTACTTCTCCAGCGCTTCCTGGGAGCGACTAAAATTACAGAAGCACAGGGCACCTGCAAAGAAGTTCTCAACGTAACCTTCAATAAAAAATCCTATTCGCTTTATTCACTCATGATTACTTACCAGGCCCAAAGCCCTATGACTCCTTACTCCAACACCTGGGGTACCACCAGCCAGACAGGAATACCTGAAGGCTTACTCGGCGGAATGTACGACACGTTCCAGGATTGCCTGGAGGCACTTCCGTTGAAAACCCAGCAGTATGAAACCTATACGCAACTTCCCGCAGTTTCCGCATTCTGCGAGGTTGCCAGCCATGGGCATCAATTCCTGCTGCAGGTGGATGGCTTCGGAACGCCGGTGAACCGACTTTTCACGTATCACCCCCGCTACACCAGCACCCCGGAACTTCGGGCCTTTATCCCGGAACTGATCACGAAAATGGGCGGTCAAGCTGCTTTTACTTTCGAAGCAAACTCATATTACTTCGCCCCCCAGATGCTTCAAATTGGCGAACAAAGCTTTGGAATTATGGATTCAGCCGCTCATTGTGATGCGCAGACCGAAGAAGCCACGAACATTATGCAGAAAGCCGGCAGTACAATTATGTATACGATTTGCACTGGCCGCTCGGGAACCATTCTTCAGGCCATCGCCGATAGTAGTAGCTACATTCGCAGCGATTTCGGCACTTATTCAAGGAATTACTACTCCTGGAGCGAATGCATGAATGATAAAGCCCGGGTCCTTGCCGACGAAGCCTCGATGGGCAATCGGCCATTCGGGGCCATCTGTCGCCCCGATTACAGCAATGACGAGCTCTTCAAAATCGAAATTTACTCACATTTGTGAACACGAGACTGTGAATAAAAAAGCCGGCCCGAATGGGCCGGCTTTTTTTTATTTCACGAGATAACTCTCATACTCCGGCTTCCACATGGAAGCTTTGACCAGATCAAGCGTATTGGCCGGTTTCGGTACACCCGCCAGACCATCCCGGAACGCGACTTCGGCAACCGCTGCGGCAATGATCGCAGACACTTCCTGAATCCGGTTGAGGGCGGGATAAATCCGGCCCATGTCGAGATCAGCTTGCGAAGTCTGCTCAGCCAAGCTACGGGCGGATTCGGCGAACATGCGGTCGGTCACCCGTTTGGATTTTGTGGCGACCACACCCAGGCCCACGCCTGGGAAGATGTAACAGTTGTTACCCTGCCCCGGAACGAAGGTCTTGCCCTCGTAATTGAAAGGAGGGAACGGACTGCCGCTGGCGTAAATGGCTTTACCCTTGGACCAGGTATAAGCTTCCTCAGCCGAACACTCTGCCTTCGAAGTCGGATTCGAAAGGGCGAAGATGATCGGACGTTCATTGATCTTGCTCATCTTCTCGATCACTTCACGACTGAACGCCTTCGCGAGCGTGGACACCCCGATAATGGCGGTAGGCTGGATCGCTTCAATCGCATCCACAAAATTCGGAATCTGGCGGAAGTCATGGGCAAAACGGAGTTTATGCTCGGCAAGGCCAGTACGACTCTTCACGACCAGACCCTGACTGTCCACGAACCAGATTTTGGAGCGCGCCTCTTCCAGCTTGGCTCCGCGATCCACCATGGCGGTAACGATCAGATCGCCGATGCCCACGCCTGCTTCACCGGCACCCAGAAGAAGAATGCGCTGATCCAGAAGTGTCTTTTGGGTGAGTCGCAATGCGGAAAAAATTCCGGCCAAAGTGACGGCAGCGGTACCCTGAATATCGTCGTTGAAGGTGCAAATTTTATCACGCCAGATTTCCAGCAGACGGAAGGCGGTTTTGTTCCCGAAATCCTCGAACTGAATCATGACGTTCGGCCAGGCCTCACGCGCGGCTTCAATGAATTCCGCAACAAAAGCTTCGTACTCCGGCCCCCGGACGCGCTTCTGGCGAAGTCCCATATAAAGAGGATCTTTCAGATACGTTTCGTTTTCAGTTCCAACATCCAGCATGACCGGAAGAGTCTGCGATGGGGCAATTCCACAGCAAGCAGTGTAAAGTGAAAGCTTGCCGATCGGAATACCCATTCCGCTTGCGCCCTGATCACCCAGACCCAGAATGCGTTCTCCGTCAGTCATGACGATCACGCGCACGTCACGGCTCGGCCAGTTTTTTATGACCTGAGCGATATTGCCCCGGTCTTCATACGAAATGTACATTCCGCGCGACCGCCGGAAAATGTGCCCGAACTGTTGGCATGCACTGCCGACGGTCGGCGTGTAAACGATCGGCATCATCGCTTCCAGATTGTCGGCAATGACCCGATAAAACAAAGTTTCGTTTCGATCCTGCAGACTGACGAGGTGAATGTAGCGCTCAAGATCGGTAGACTTCTTGTGGTAATTCTCCATGACCCGTTCGACCTGATTCTCAATTGTGCAAACCTGGGATGGAAGCAAGCCGGACAATCCCAAAGCGGACCGTTCTGCCATTGTGAATGCCGAACCTTTGTTGAACAAAGGATCATTGAGCAATGCGGTTCCTTTTGGAATTCCTGGTTTCGGTTCTGGGAGCTTTGAACTTTTCTGTGTCATGGGACGCCTCCACCGTGGACTCGGTATTTAGGTAAAGAAAGAATGATGCTGTTGGTCTTTTATATTTTTTTTATTCGGTATTCGCAACCCTGCTCACGCTGTTCAGCAGCGTCAATCATGCCGCTTCGCAATAGCTTCATAGTTTTGGTTGGGCTGTTTCAGTGCTTAGTCTCATTCACGAGGAATTTATTCAGGTAACGTCCGAGAGCACATTTCTGCCGGTTGATTTTCTTTGAGAGCTGAAGCAGTTGCGAGGGCCGCAGGCCCGAAAGCTCATCAGCGATCGGATGCCCGGTAAAAGCCTCCGAGCCGCCTTGCTCCATGTACTGGTAAGCCGCCTCGTATTCAGGAATGCGCTTCGCCCAGGAATTGTCCTCCGTCATCCCCTGGCGCCTTATTGCTGCAAACCGGTCAGGTTCCCGGTGATAAGCCTTCGTGAACCGATTAAGGGCTGCGATAACCGATTTTTTGGTCTCCGGAATAGAAATGGTTTTACCATCAGGCTCCAAAATGACTTCCGCTACAAAACCGTTTTTCCCTTCATGAACGGTTTCCTTGAGCCCTCCCACGGAGGTCACGACGGGAACCGAACCGGTTCGCAAAGCGTACTGCTGGTTCAAGCCTGAAGGCTCAAACTCGGAGGGGAGAAAAAATCCGTCCGAGTACATCAGAGCCTTGCGTTCATCAGCAGCAGAGAACTTGACCCAGCGAATCTTGTTCTTGAGACGGGGTTCTTCTACCAGCTTTTTCAGCTGATCCAGGTACGCCGGGTCGGTGTCGCCCACGATGATGAACTGCGCATCCTGCTGGGAGAGAAACTCCCGAAGGGCATCAATCGAATAATCAAATCCTTTTTGTTTGGTAATACGGGCGGTACTGACGATCACGGGTGTTCTGGAGTTCTGGGGCAGCCCAAAATGCTCCTGCAGCTTCAACTTTCCAGCTTTCTTCCCCGCCAGGTCGTTCACAGAAAAATCCTTGGGAGTCCATTCCTCATTATCGATCCCGTTGAGCACGCCTGTCAGCCGACCCTGTTTCTGGAGATCCTGAAATGTATATTCCAGACCGTATCCAAAACGCGGGGTCGCCATCTCCGCGGAGTATTGTGACGAAACTGTGCTAACCAGATCAGAATGATAGGCGGCACCCTTGAGAGGGCTGGGCTGGCCCCAATAATCCGCTCCCTGAAGCTTGTGATACCGGGCCTCATCCAGTCCAAGATAGGAGTAGACTTCCCGAGTATTGAACTCCTCACCTTTATAATTTGCATTATGAACCCAGGTCATACGCTTCGGTATTGCGTGCCCCTGCCGCTTGGCTTCTTCCAATGCCACCTGAGTCCAGCCGGCATGCCAATCGGCCGCACTGACTACATCAAAGCCCTCGTCCATCGTGAGTTGGGCCGCTGCTTTGCCGAAGGCCGCAAAACCCTTTCCAATACTCGCACGGGGTCCATAAAACTTAGTCTGACCCGGAATTCTCGGATTATCGAAAAAATTCACCTCACCGGAGCCTGGATGATGGCGCAACATCCAGATCTCGGTATTTCCTTTTTGGTAAGAAAAAACGGAAAACTTAGCGACACGCTTGGCTTTCCCATCGGCACCAAAATCCACCGGCACGGTCACAGTTTTCTTTATATCAACAACTTTCTTCAGTTCCTCGGGAGAAAGATCCGAGTACTGGTAGTACGGCATGATGACGGTTACTTTCGAAGCACCCGGAGTTGCGTTGGAAGCCTGTGAGTACTTGAGAACCGCCCCTCCCAATCCGCCGGTATTAAAAATATCCACCACTTCACCGGTGACCACTGCTACTCTCCGTGCACTCTTGCGGGCACTGGCTTTAGCAGACCCCACTGGGGCGGATTTCTGGACTTTCCCGAATCGCAGCTCATCGTAAAGCCAGGCCCCGTGACTTCGGATGTCATCTGCGGCACCTGCCCCGTCAAACCGGAACCCGGATAAAGTCTTCAGGAGTTCCGGACTCTTGAGAGGCTTGAGCTCATTTGCCCGTCTGACTTCGGTCACATTGATCGCGTGCAAAGCTCCACGCTGGAGAGCCGCATCGTTACCTCGAAGCGCAGCTAGTACATTCTCAGTAAAAGTTGCGGGATTTCGTCTTTTGAGTTCCTGAATACTATCAAGCAAGTCCGGATGCGCGAAGTAAGCACTCCCCTCACGGGCTGCAGCCTCGCGGAAGAGCATCTCCGTGTAAGTCTTCTCGTCGAAAAGCCTGAGCCGATACAAGGTGCCGGCCGCGCCGAGGCGATGATAATGATCTCCCTCTCTCGACTTTCTGAGCAGTACGCCATAAGCCGAAGGAAAGGTGGACGGGATATCCACTCCAGCGTCCCCGAGAATTTCAGCAGCACGGAATGCAGGCCCCTGCTCTTTCGCTCCCTGGAATTCCACCACCTGGTCCATCCAGCGGACGAGAGCGGCGTTTTTTCCCAATCCAGTTTTGATTTTCCGAACTGCAAGAGCTGATTCAGGGCGGTCCGAACCACCCTGAAGCAGACTGAGTACGTCGGAAGTCTCTGAAGCACCGTAACCCAGTGGTAGAGCCAGTAATGAAAACACGAGGACTTTGAGCAACGCCCCGGGAAGCTTCAAATCATGTATTGCCCATAGACGATCAAGGATCACGTGAAGTCCTCACCATTTTATCGGTCATCTTCCCGTATTATTTAAGATTTTACTGAATTTGGAGAAAATTGATGGAAAAAAACGTCAACTTGCTGTCATTCAATCAGACCGGCTTATAAACAAAAGGGGCTGACTCCAATGGAATCAACCCCTTTTTCGAATCGACGATTCTAAAACAGAACTACCAATTCCGCTTATTCGCGAAGGTGTCCTTCAAGGATTTCGGAAAGGACCAGCGTGGCTTTTTGGTGGCCGGACGGGCTTTAGTCACCATGGGTTCGCCAGTGAAAGGGTTCGTCGTCTTGACGCCGCCTTTTTTTGCGACAACATCCTTGCGGGCAAGGGCGCCGATCACAGGAAAGCGGACGCGTTCACCTTTTGCGGCGTGCTTGATCGCTTTGGTGAAAGTGGTTTCGACGAGATTCTTCAATTCGGAACGCTTGATCCGAACAGTTCCATTACGAGTGACCTGAGCGGTTTTAAGCAGACCTTCATACATTTCATTTACAAGACTGAACTTGGCTTTTTTTGCCATAATAATTTCCTCCAGAGGGCCCTAGTTTTGCCAGAGCGGATAAATAATGCAAGAAATAACTTAACGTCCTGGCTGTTTTTAATAATTCTCATATTTATTTCTGGATCTCAATCAGCCTGCCGGCTGAATAGGCGTTGAATTCCGGAGCGTAGATCCCTTGCAAAACGGCGGGAGGGATCTTGAAAACCCCTGTATTTGCGGCTTTTATTCGGTATTTCAAAACAACTTCTCCTGCGGGCAGATGATCAAAAAAGAAATAAGTGCCACTGTCCCGTAACTCCTCGTACCAGGAAACCCCCTGATTCCAGCGGTAATGGGAAATTTGTTCGAGCGGTTCAAACCCGGCGGCGCGCGGATCCTGCAGGTGAATATATTCCATATTGTGTTTTGCACGAATGAGCAGATGCACTTCGATTTCATCACCTACCCGTAATTGAGTGGCAGAAACGGGTTCCAGAACCGGTTCAGCACCCTGTAAGCTCCGACGGAAGAATTTCCGCTCCACTGACAGGAAATCCCCTTCTGATTTATTAGGCAGTGTCTCAGTGGAGTAGTGCCAGGCGGCGGAGACAAAAACATATCCGGGAGTCCTTTTCTCCAGAATAACGGGCGAACTTGCCTGAAAACTCAGCTGGCGCTTCGTGCCGGTATACTCGCCAGGTGAAAAATTGAAATTCTGGCTTTGCCCTCCCGCTTTCACCGAACCTTCTTCGCGCGCACTCAACTGATCAAAAGCTCTCAAGTAGGTGATCAGGGAGTCGAGTGCCTGCGCGGTGGCCCTCGTGGATTTCCAATGGTTCAATTTTTTATTCAGCAACAACCAGCGGACCAGTCCCTCTGCTTGCTTCTGGTTCGAAGGTTGAAGCTCCATCGAAGTTTTAAGAGCAAGGGCATGAGTCTCGACCTCGTCATTGTACCAAAGCCAGGTGTGATCCTCTGCCGCCCAATGAGTTCCTTCTTCGTCACTGGTTTTAGCGGAATCCATGACGCTGTCCCAGACCAATCTCGCATCCGCCAGCCGCCCCATTCTCTTCAGGGTCAGAGCCAGGAAACTCTTCAGATAAGGCGAATGTTCTTTCCAGGATTTAAAACTGAAATCCAGCAGTGAATGACGCTCTCGCTCTTTGAATAATGGCGCCCACTCGTCCGGAAAAACAGAAAGAGCATAGCTCATAAAAGTCACAATCGCGGGAGTGTTGTTGAGACCGGCTTTATGTTCGTGCAGATAGGCCCACGCTTTCGTAACCGGCTCCCGGGGCGGTTCAATTCCCGATTCAAGGCTTCTGCCGAAGGCGGAAAGGATGTAAATCGTCATATACGGATCTGAAGAGCCGCCGGGAAACCACGGGAATCCCCCATCTGAATTTTGGACTTTGAGCAATTTTGAAAGTACTTCATTCCGAATCCGCTGAATCCTGACGGGATCCAGAACGTTCAGCAAGTCGCCTCCCCCCTGGTCTTTCGCCAGTTCGAGCCAAGGCATCTCCTCGAAAGCCATTTTGCGGTTGCGATCCGCGAGATCAAACGTCTGAAACTGCGACTTCCGTTCTTTCGCAAGCTTGGCTGCCGCTTTCTGAATGGCCGGATATTTTTTGTAAAGGGAAGCGAGAGTTCCTGCAGCAGCAAAACTGCTCACGAGCTGCTCGGTTGATTCGTGAGGATAGTTAAGTAAATAGGGCAAAGCTGCCAAGACGGAATACACGAGCTGGGCATCCAGGGTGATGACCAGCTGCTCATTTTTCAAAGTTGCATCCGAGGATTTCTCAAGCTCCGGAAAATTAAGCTTCTTCGTTTTCTCTTCTTTCAGAATGGCGAACTGCGATTGCACCAGGTGCAGTCTGCCCGGAAGGATCGGCAACGTCCGGAGTTCGCCATCGGACAGTTCCTCTGTTTGCGCCACTACTTTGAAATTCACGGCCCCCAGCCGGGCGGGAACCCTGATCGGAAAAAGGAGAGTTACCGTACCTGCACCGGAAGCTTCGGGTTCGATGGAAAAATTCCGAGCTTTGTAGTCGGGTGCGAATTGCGGGAGCAGGCTCTGGCCTGTTTCGGGATCTGAAATTTCGAGCGTCAATTTCCCTTCCAGCCGGCGGTCTCCCTGGTTGCTCACGACCACTCGAATTTCGGTCTCATCGCCTTCTCTCAAAAAACGAGGCAGGTAGGGCCGCGCTAGCAATTCCCGGGTCGTTCGGACTTCACGCTCGAGCATGCCGGATTGCAGATCCCGTGTGAACGCATGAAGCCAGACATGCCAGCCCGTCACTGAGTCGGGAACTGGGAACTCGAGAATCGCCGAGCCATCAGAACCAGTCGTGATATGTGGAAACCAGAACGCGGTTTCCGCGAAATTCGAACGAACCTGTTGAACCGGATCGGATCGGGACGCCAGCGCAACCGCACCCAGGCTCTTGTTCATCTCGGAACGAACAGAACCATCAAAACGTCCGTAAACAAAATCGCGCGCGCGCCCCGGCCCCCCGATCCCATGAGATGCTATTTCCTTCAAAACCTCGCCCGACGCACTCTCGAAGGAGGGCGGAGGATTGAATCCGAAGCTCTTGACCCAGATTGAAGGAGCCTGCTGTAGATTTGCCGTGGGAATCCGGGCATTCGGAAACTTCGGAAATAGTTCGAGCAGTCCGGGCGGCTGGTGCGCTCCAAAAAGATCAAGACTCCGGTCAAACATGTAGGCCAGTACTTCAGTTAATTTTCGGGTGGCCACTTTGATTTTCCAGATCTCCCTGGCGCCGGGTTTGAGCCGGTCCCGAAAGCTCGAAAACGAAAGCTTCAGTTCCTTGTTGTCCCAGGGAACCTCCACTGCTGCAGTTTGCGTGATGAGCTGATAATCCCGAACAGTGGCCAGGGTCAGCGAGAAGCCTCCGCGCAAGCCCTCGGTGATCGGAATTTCAATCATTCCGGAAAACCCCAGCTCGCCAGCCCGAAATTCCCTTTTACTGAGGCGTTTGCCGTCTTGATAGATGTTCAGTGAAAGAAACTGGTGCTTCCAACCGCTAACGACCCATACCCGCGCCGTCTCTCCCACTTTGAATTTTGCCTGCTTTACTGCAAGCAAAGCTGGCACGGGGAAGACTTCCAAGGAAGCTCCCATTACCAGGAATTCGCTTTCCACCTTGCTCGTTACGCCAGAGGCGTCCTGAGTTTCGTAAATGAGCCGGTAGATTCCGGACGCCAAAGCATCAAGCTCAACCCGGGCTTCGCCTTTCAGATCATGCTGGATCGAGCCTGACGAAACAGGTGTCGAATTCTCGGTTGCTTGCGATTTGACATACGCTTCCAGTGAATATTCCGTTCGCCAGCGTGGGCGGTCCGAAGGAAGAACGATCTCCTTTGGCAGCTGAAGTCTGACCACCTTGTAAGAACCGGACCCAGCTGACGGAGCGCCATCCAGAGTTCTCCTTGTAATCGCGAAAACTGGCCGCTCTTGCGGAGAATAGAAGCCTGCGCCCGGTCGCCCGGCCTGTAAGTTTTCAATGAAAGCCTCTATACTGGAATCGCCGATCCGGAAAGAGCGAGCAGTTTCGCGCGTCTCTCCACCTTCATTCGTCACCCCGGCCGTCACCCGGAAGTAGTAGGAACTCGCTGCCTTTTCATTTCTGCGGGCTGGCCAAGTTCGGTCTGGGGTAAAACTGACGACGAAGGTTCCATCGGCTTGAAGCTTTGTTTCACCGCTGGCGATCAGAATGCGTTCAGAACTGAATCTGATGACAGGCTCCCGCTCAACCCGCCACTGAACAGTTCCATGGGTCAGCTGCTGACCGAAATGATAAGCAGCCCGGCCCTTCAACACCGCCAGCTGGTTGAGTCGGAAGGCCTGGGCCGGATCCAGCAGCGCAACCTCAAAGGTGGGGCGTTTGTACTCTTCGATTCGAATCGGGAGGGAGCTGTCCCCGCAACTGAGAGCCCAGATTCCAGCTAATTTTCCGGAAGGGACCACGAACTCCCCTGAACCCGAGCCAAATTCGTTGGTTTTCAAGGATTTCGTGCCGACAACCTGACCATTGGCATCCAGTAAGTCAACCGAAACGCGGGCTAAAGGGCGAATTTCTGGCATTCCGCCGGTCTTTGAAACGGTCACAATTTTCCAGCGGATCTTCTGTAAGGGTCGGTAAATGCCGCGGTCGGAATACAGCAACGCGAGTTGCTCCGTTGTTTTCGCCTGCACCTGAAAGCCAGAGGCAACGGGCTGCCAGCTGAATCTGCCATTCTTTTCGACCACCAGAAACCAGGAGCTCCTATCCGCCGCAAACCGGTGGCCGCGCGTTTTACTGTCAAACCGGACATTGCCGGAAGCATTTGTATGCCGGGTCGAATACAACTCCGGTATTTTTCCCCAATGGTGCCGATACAGTGTCGTGCGCGCATGCCTCACGGGCTGGCCGTCGTCACCATTATAAATTTCGAACTCCATGGCTCCCGGGAATTGCTGACGGACAATGACAAAAGGACTGATGGAGAAATAGAAAGCCGAGAGGGAGTTGTCCTTTGCTTCGAAACCGGGTTGCCCTGAAACAACCACGCGATAAAATCCCTCACGCGTGATCTGATGTTTCAGAAATGTCTCAGTCATCCGGAAGTCCGCCGTCTTCGGCAAATCACTGGACCAGCTGAAGTCCGGCTGCCGGGAGCCCAGCAATTCCTGCAGAGGGCGCTCAGCGGGATCCGAGGGTTTAAAATCTTTCCTTCCAATACTGCTCTTGAGGTCGTAGGCGTAAGCGCGAAAATAGAGCTTATCAAGATTTTTGAAGGTGACCTGAATGGAGGGGCGACCGATGCCGTCCACCGCCATCGAATAAATATCATAAGCTGGTGCCTCAATCCTTTTCTGGATCGCAAGGCATTGATTACCACCGAAAGTGCCGGACATTGCGGCAGCGCAGGCTTTCGTGATCACCTGCGCTCGCATGAGCGCGTCGGGTGCGTCCGAATATTCCAGGAACTGGGCAAGCTGGGCGACTCCTGCCGCCCACCAGCTTTTGCCGGGATACTTAGCCCGGAATGAATTCAACGTGGTCTCGAGTTTCTCTGCAAGGAATTGCCGATCCGAGCTTTGAGTGAACCTAGAGAATAGCTGGCGAAAAAGCTCAAGTCGCGCTTCCAGCGCCGCTTCCGGGTTCCGGGTTTGATGCGAACTTTCCAGATCATTCAAGACCGCAGTCAACCGGAGAAGAGGGTGCTTTTCAAAAAGCTCCAGCGGGTTCTTCTCCGTGAACTCGATCAGTTTGCCGGGGTCAAGTGGTTCGCCATCACCAGAAGGACCCCAGCCCCGTGAATCGACCAGGAAGTCAGCATAAAGATATGAGTACGTATCACGCAAGGTAGGACGGATTCCTGCCGGCAGGTTGCCGGGGTCAAAGTACTTTCTGAACTGTTCCGGGCGATACTGCTCCAGCAGGGCCCGCTCCTTCCAGATTGCGGCAAAGTTCCGCTCGGCCTCCGAATAGACCTGTCGCAGAGTCCAGGCCTTGATTTGGTCGGGTTCGGGAGTCGCCAAAACTTTCTCGCGCTTCCGGATCTCCGGTTCGTAAGCCTGCGCATACGCGGTCAGAGCCTTTGCCGTCGTAAGATGTAAGACGAAACGTCCCGAACAATCTTCGGGCCACGGTTGTTCCAGGAGTCCGCTGATGGCCTTTTCGTAACTATGAAGGGCGATCTGCACGCGGGCTCGAACCACGAGCGCCTGAGTCCAATCGACGTCCGCTTTTGCCGATCGGGCTTCCTCAAGCACGGGCTGAAGTGCGTTTGATGCTGCCTGGAGCTTTTGCTCCTCGATCAGACGATCAATTTTGGCCCACGGGCTGATTGCATTCGCGTTCGGCGTCAACAGGAGAAAACCGAGAACGAAAGGGCTAACGCTTCGGACGGAACTGCATATGAAATTTCGGATACTCCGGGGGTGTAAGAATCGCATCAGAACCGTCCTGCGCTGCTTTGGAATTATAAGCTATCCAGTTTTTATGTCGTTCGTAATCGGCTGCACGGAATCCGTCCAGAAATTCCCTCATATCACGAGCCGACATGGAGATGCCATTGGCAGCCTGAAATTGCCTGTCCGCATTTACGAGCCCTTCGAGCAGGACTCCTCCCACGGTATCCAGAGCCATGATCGTGCCGACAGCGGAACGCTTCATGTTTAACGGAAATTTTTCTTCAAAAAATCCAAACCTGCGCAGAGTCCAGGCGAAATTCTTTTTCAAGACTTGGCCCGGGGAATTACTCAGGACATAGCCGTAATCCTCCATCCACTGGAACATCTGCGTTAAAACAGAATCCAGCATCCGGGCGCGGCTCGTTTTTTCAAAATTCCGCCACTCCGCGACCAGTTCGAAGCGGGGATCCACTTCAATATCCGAAGGGGCGAAAGTCCGCTCCGCCGTCACTCCGAGATTTTTCAGAAACCGGTCATTCTTCATCCGAACACCTGTCTGGAAAAGCGGAATATCAAAAGTCCCTTGCGATGCCAATTTGTAACCCAAGTAGGGCACCTCTGAGCAAAACAATTCACGCTGATCGTTCAGATTCATCGCAAAATCATAAGGGACGTTCCTGCCGGTGCTGGACTGCTTTTTCACGCGTTCGTAGATCATCTTTGCGGCCTGATGAGCCAGTGCGGCGTCCGGTTGGCGGAATATCGCCGCACGAAGTTTGCCGTCGTCCTGGTATTTTTCGTACGAACTGATTTCCACGCCGACTTCGATATGCGCCTCGACGACGGACCTCTGTTTTGTGACTTCATCGATATAGATGATCGCGAGATGACTGAACTGCCCGTCCTTGTCGCCAATTCGAGCGATTGCTGCGCTTGTGACGGCATTTCCCCGGCTCAGCAAAACATCGCCTGAACGGAACTCAAAGTCCTTGTGGGCCGGGTTGACCATCAACGAGGGGAACCCCCCGGCGAATGCGCGCGGCGAGCTGGCGGGTTGCAACGCGAACTCCGCAACGTTCTCTTCCGCAAACCGGATCGCCCGGAGCATGTTGCGAATTCCATCCACGCAGGCCTCTTCCACCGGACCTTCGGCCAGCATCCAACCAAGTTTTTTGGTCAGTTCAATACGTGCCAGAAACCCGTCCTCAACCAGCCCCCGGGCGCGGGAGGTGATGATCTCCCGGTCAAAGTACGTGCTCGATTGATTCAACAGCTCCTGATAAATCTGATCGAGAAGGGGGGCGCAAGTATCCCTGTTCAACTTTTCACTCGCAACGAGAGCCCTGAATTCGCTCACCCCAAGTGCGAGATCTTTTGGAATTTCGACACTGCTGAGTCGTCTTTGGTTTTTTCCCGTGGTACTGCAGGCAACTGCCCCCACCAGGGCAAGAGAACAAAACAGTCCCGCCAAAATTAATGTACTTTTGAACATGGATCCCACCTTCTCCCATTTATTCTATGAGACAATCCACGATTCGCCAACAAGGTGTATCCGCCAGAAACCTGACGTTATTTTGCTTTTTTCAGCAAGGCGCGCCCGGGCGCGGACTTCTGCTCATTGGTTCCATCACCAAGTTGCCCCAGGTAGTTCTCACCCCAGCAGGCCACTTCCTGCTCTTCCAGGATTGCGCAGCTGTGATTGCTGCCCGTTGCCACATCTTGGGCATAAGCACCGAGTCCCTTGACTGGGACCGGCATGGTGCGGTTTCTGAGAGTCGCATCGCCGACCTGCCCCTGATAATTATAACCCCAGCAGCTCACGCGGCCATCCAGGGTCGCACAGTTGTGGTATTGACCACCGGTCAGGAAGTGGACCCCGCGGGACATTCCCGAAACCTCAACGGGCGCAAAGCGATCTTTTTTGGACCCCTGCCCCAAAGTGCCTATCCCGTTAAAGCCCCAGCATTTCACGCCGCCGGATACTAAAGCACAGGTATGCGCCCAGCCGGCTGCAATTTCTTCCAGCTTTCCGCTGATGTCGGTAATGCCGATCGGTGTCAGACTCGATTCCCGATCACCGCGTCCCAGCTGTCCGTTGTTATTGTCGCCCCAACATTTTACGTTTGCAAAATTTTCAATCACGCAGGTATGAGACGCGCCAGCACCGACTGCCGTGATGTACTTGCCGATATCCGGGACGACCTCGGGTACACGGGCATTGGTTCGATTGCGCAGCCCCAACTGGCCTTTGTCGTTCTTCCCCCAGCAGTAAAGACGATCGTAGGCTACGGCGCAGGTATAAAATTCGCCGGCAACCACTCCCGTTACTCCCGAGTCCATCCCGATCACCTGCACGGGTTCCCGACGTGACTGCAGAGTGCCGTCGCCGATCTGGCCGAACCGGTTGTCGCCCCAGCATTTCAGGGAGCCGGAACGCAGCAATGCACAGGTATGCTGTAAACCCGAAACCACCGAGACAGCCTCATCGTCCAGCCCCGTGGTCTTAACAGGAGCGGTGGTGTTGCGCTTGACCAGCAAAGTTCCGACCTGTCCGTCGGCATTGGATCCCCAGCACAGGATCTTCCCTCCGATGAGAGCACAGGAATGCTCATTTCCGACTGCGATTTTCCGCTTTCTGAGTTCCGGACCTTTTTCAAAATGGATCGTCGCTTCCGCCGAATTACCAAGACTGTCGACGGCTTTCAGGGTGGCTTTCCCGGGATTAAAGGGCGAACGGAAGAAGAAACCGTTTCCAAGTACCTCCCCTTCACCAGAAATCTTGGACAGCCGGTAAGGAGGAACTCCGCCCATCACCCCGATCTTGAGCACGTGGTCGGTTTTCATAGTCTGGGTTTCCGGAACAATCGCAACGGGCGAAAATATTTCCCAGGGCACAAAACCCAAGTTGTTTTTGGAATCCTGAATTTCGATCAGTCCGGCTCCGGGGGTCAGCGACGCGGTAAATACACCCGCGGAATCGATCGTTCCGTCCCCTTTCGCAATCCGGAAACTATAAGGAGGCTGACCACCTCGGACGGTCACATTCTGTTTTGTCCCGACGAGAAGCCGGAAATATCCAGGACTCGGTACAAGCTCCTGAATATACGCGAACGTGTGACGGGAGGTCGTGAAGGCACCCGACCGAGTTTTGATCGTCAACGGTGCAATACCTTCTTCATGAGGTGGAGCCGTACATTCGAGCTCTTTCGGACTGTATAAAAGAAGATCGGCACAGGGAATATTGTCAATCAACACGGACATTGAATCAGAAAAATTTTCGCCCTGAATCTGGAGCCGGGTTCCACCCTCTTTATAGCCAAAATGAGGAGTGAAGCTGCTGATCTGCGGCAAACCCTCGGCATTCGCCGCAGTGATCGTCAGGGCAAAAACAAGACAAACAAGCCGGCGCGAATTCATGAGCTCAATGGGCCAAGGGAGGCTTTTCATTCGGAGCAACACCGCTTGCAACCTGAGTCACTTGCGTTACATCAAAATCCAGAAGGACCTCACCCACTTTTGCCCCTGCCTTGTCGATCCACGAAAGCACGAACCGGTGCTGGCCGAATTGCGTCACAGGAAAGCCGCCGAAGCGGAAAACCGCTTTCATCCGCTTCTGCTCCGTGGGAATCCTGACTTCCCCGTTGCCCACCATTTGCTGGCGGCCATCAGGCGTCAGAACATGGATCATGACTTTTCCCTGAAACTCTTCCGGTTGTGTCTTCTCCATGGCAACCGCGATCACCAGAGACTGGAGATTGAAAGGGACCTGAGGAACGCGAAGCTCCTCGATGATCTCGAAAACAGAGAGGCTTCCCGTCTGCTGATCGACTGAAGCACCAAAAGAAATACTCGAAAAATTCGCTTTCAAACCCATGGGAAACCCTCGCGCCCTATGCTTGTTGACAGTTATTAAAGGAAGCTTACACCAGAATCAACGGGGCGTCGAACTTCCCGCGCGTTTCTCGGCCCGCTTGCGGGCAAAAAATTCTTTCAGAATCCGTGCACCCGGAGGATACCCGATTTCCTCGACAGCAAACCGGTGGTGCATCCGGGAATCATCGTTGAATTTATACCCCAGACTCAGCGCGCCGCCTTTTGGGTCTTTGGTCCCGAAGACCACTCGCTCCACTCTCGCCTGCTGCAGCGCAGCCAAACACATCGGGCAGGGCTCAAGCGTGACAAAGACAGTGCAACCCTCCAGGCGCCAGCTCCCCAAAGATCGGGCGGCTTCCAGGATTGCCATTATTTCGGCATGTGCCAGAGGATCCTGGTCCTGCTCCCGCCTGTTGTAGCCTCGGCCCACGATTTTCTCAGACTGCACGATGACTGCGCCTACCGGCACTTCATCTTCCGCCTCTGCTCGCTTGGCAAGCATGAGGGCTTCCTTGAAAAAACCCTCAGTTGACTCAAGCGATATCGCCAGGTATTTTTTTTTCATGCGTGACCTGAATTCCTTGCCCCTTATCTGGATTGTGACTTTATCCTTTCTCACTGTTCCCGTAATTGCAAGATCCGGCAAGGCCCGCGAGCCGGAAAACCGAATCACAGTGCGTGCCCCCAATCTGAAAAACAAACGACTCGTCATTCAGCCGAGGTTACCGAGAGATCCAGCCGCAAACCAGACCCCCGCCTTCCAGTACACTTACCACAGGCAAAAGCTGGCCCTCTCTTTCGCTCCGGGCAAGCCGGGCACCACTTGGCGCCGAAGCACTCCTTTTGCAATCCAGCTTGAGGCACCGGGAACTCTCACCATCGAGCCCTCCACGATCACCCTGGAAGACTGGCCAGCAAACATGACCGCGTTTCCCCTAAAAGTTTCAGGAGCTGCAAAGGGTCGGCAATACCCGCTCAAAGGGATCGCGGTTTTCAATGCCTGCGATGCCACGAAGAATTGCAAGAAGTTCAAAACCTCTTTTGAATTTACCTGGACTCCGTAATCAGGTTTTCAGAATTTTTTCTTTCGCAGTGCCACGAAAACCCCGTCCGGTCGCTTCAATTTCCTCGAGGCGCTTGAGATAGGCCTCCTGGTTCAGGAGGTAACGGGAACGCCGGTACAATTTTGCGATTTTCTTGAGGCGCCTCGTGATAAACCGTAAATACCTCTTCTCGCGCCGCTCTACGCCGCGGAACTTGATCCCGATTCCGCGCGGATGGGTAACCGTGCTTTGCGTGCACCATACGATCGCTCCCGAACATTTCACGTCATATCCGAAAACGCTGAATTCCAAGGCTACTATTTCATCTTTGGGAACTTCTATCCGGAGTCGGACAAAACACCCATGGGTCGAGATATCCATGATCTGTCCTTCAATGAGCTCCCCCCCGGGCCGCGAAATCCTGACTGGCACTGAAAGACGATAACGCGGATCACTTTCCCACCAACGGATCTTCGGGAAAAAATAGGGCACTCGGACTTCCTGTGCGACCCGGTAAGTAACGATCACGAGAAAGCCTATTGCCGCAAGGAAGGAGAAAACCTTGTGATGGGTTTCCCCGTAAAGGTTCACCAGAACCGCACTTTCGTACCCGATCAGCACATTGGCCACGAGGAAGAGGTACCAGGACCAGCGCAGCATTTCCCAAAGCCCATAACCTGCGGCCACGGCAAAGACGGAAACAAAATAATAGAAAGGAGAAAGCAGAATGTCGCCCAGGCAGATATTCAACGGAATATCGAAAAGCAGGGCGACGGCAAAGATATAGGTAAGAGGAAAGGCGATATAGATCAGAGCAACGGTTTTGAGAATGCGAGTTGTGTAACCCTTCACTCTTTAATTATTGACATGAATTATGCGCCACAGGAAGCGCTATCATACGGCTTTTGGCAGGCCCTCATTCATCAGGCTGCGTCGAGACCCCAAACCCAGAGCGGCAATGGAAACGGCAGAATCGGGGTTTCCAACGGTCCAAAAAACAATCGACTCAACTCAGGCGGGGATAAAGTCGCAAGCCACTGCGGTTCGAGGTACTGGTCCAGTCGTTCTCCCGGAACAAAAGCCTCGAAAACCACTTCGGGCTTTGAAACTTTGGCGAGGCAGAGACATTCGGAGGGACTTTCATCATATACAAATCCGTATTTTTTCAGGACGGAGGGCCCCCCCAGCAAAGTGGCTTGAGGTTCCAGCCCTTTGATGTGACCGAAAATCTTCATCAGGCCGAGTCGGTCCCCACCCCACTCGTGGACCATTCCGGAGAGATCAATCCCCCGTCCCAGTGCCGCGTAAGCTGCAGGCCGTTGCGGATCTCCGATCCAGAACCATCGGACGTTCCGATGCGCCGAGTACCAGCTCTGATCCCTATCCTCCAGGAGAAGCCCCCCTTCGCGACTCTTAATCTGGGGAAACAAGGAGGGGCGCCAACCTTCCTGCACCTGCTCGGCAGCACTGTCAAAGTTGAAGCTCGACAAAGGCAGGCGGACCTGCGATCCACACGGCTCAAATCCCTGCTTCCGGTAAAGTGAATGTTCCGAGCCCCAAAGCAGCATTAAGGCAGCGCCGCGTTCTTCAGCCCAGCGCACGCCCAGGGAAACTACATCGGAGGCGAGCCCCCGCCCCCTGAACTGCGGGTCCGTTGCAACTCCGCCAACAATACCCACCGCTAATGAGTTACCTGCGGCAGTCTTCAAACGGGCAAGCCGAACACATGCCGAACTCACCAGCTGCTCACCTTTAAATGCGCCTGCGCGCAAAACCTGTTCCGGGCCAGGTCCAACCCGTCCATCCCAGACCGGAAAATCCTCCAGAAAATGCATCCCTGCGGGTACGGCAAAAACCTGATCCAAAAGCCGCCCGAGTTGTTCAGGCGAGGAAATCACGTCCATTACCAGGCCTTGTTCTTCGAGACTCATGGAGCCAGCTTACCGCAGGACTTCTGGGCAGGAGATAAAATCGACAAAATATTTGCCCGTCGGCATTAATGGCCGGGCAAATTATGCCGATAAATTCCCATGGGAGGATTTACAGCGTGAGTAAGAAAAAGAATAAATTTGATATAAATCAACTGGTTCACGACGGCCAACTGAAAGAGGGACAGACCCTCTATTTTGTAAGCGACCCCAGTCGCACCTGCAAAGTCACCAAACACCCTTCAGGTGAATACAAGGTGCACTCCGGCAAGGAATTGCTGACGGTTCACGCTTTCGTCCAGAACTGTCTGGGTCAGGAAGCACCAGACCATGCTTCGAAATGGGTCCGTACCGAAAGCGGCAAAACACTTTACGACTACTGGCACCAGGATGACTACGCCGAAGCTGCGTAAATAGCAGGGTTTTTACTGAAATATAAAAAAGAGTGGACCTCTCTCCCAGAGTGGAGCGGGAGGCTTCACTCTTTTTCTATTTTTTTTTCTAAAGATCTCCAGCCGGGTACCGATCCGTAACTTGGAAGCAGGATCAACCACCCGGGCCAAGACGGAACGGATGGTGACTTAAAAAGATTCTGTGACCCATAAAAGGCCAAGGATAGGCCGCAACACCTTCAGGAGGAAGGTTATGGGATTACGAATTAACACAAATGTTCCCTCTCTGGTCGCGCAAAGGAATTTGCGCACGACTCGCGGCAACCTCGACCGAACCCTTGAAAGACTCAGCTCCGGCTCAAGAATCAATCGCGCGGGTGATGACGCTGCAGGGTTGGCCATCTCAGAAAGTTTAAAATCCCAGATTCGCGGCTTAGGACAGGCTGAACGAAATGCCCAAGACGGCGTCTCGCTCGTGCAAGTGGCAGAGAGCGCGATGGGTGAAATTTCCAACATCCTGATCCGCATGCGGGAACTCGGCGTGCAGGCCGCTTCCGATACCGTCGGACCGAACGAAAGAAGATTCCTGGATGTGGAATTCCAGCAACTGCTGGAAGAAATCGACCGGATCGCCAACAGCACCGAGTTCAATGGCACCAACCTGCTGAATGGCAGCGCCAGTACCTTTGAAATCCAGGTCGGCACCAAGAACAACCCTCTGATCGACCGTATTCGCCTTTTTGACGCCAATTCCGCGGATGTGAACGTGGTTGCTCTGGGACTGAACCTCACTAATGTTTCAGATAAGTCCAGTGCCCAGAACACTTTGACTTCGCTCGATAGCGCGCTCTCGTCAATCACGGCAATCAGGGCTGAATTCGGCGCCCTGCAGAACCGGCTCCAATCCGTGATCAATAACATCATGGTCAGCAGGGAGAATCTGTCTGCCGCGAACAGCCGGATCCGCGATGCCGATATCGCGGAAGAAACGACCGAACTCACGAAGAACCAAATTCTGACGCAGTCTGGGGTGGCCGTACTGTCCCAGGCGAACTCGACCGCCAAAGCAGCCTTGGGTCTGCTTGGTCAAGGACAGGGATAATGAAATTTTTACGAACCTTTATGGAGGATACACGATGAAAGTTTGACCTGAAGCAAAGGCGCCGTTGCCTGAGCTTGTTTCCTGGATAACGGTAAGAGCCCGTCCGTCTCAGCCAAGATGGTCTGGTCCGGACGGGCCCCCCGTAAAAACGCGAAGCGAAGCTCCCTGTGTAAATGCTTTGGGAACTCATGAATGCAGCACCACTTGTGGCCTGGGTGAACCCTGGTCAAAAGACGAGCGCACACGCCGAACCGGGTGCTGAAAATCCCGGCGGATAAATGAGTGAAAGGTATGAAGCCCCCGGTTCGGGGTCTTCAGAACACGGCAGGGATGCCGTGGTGTGAGAGGTAGTACCCCTCGAAAACCGCAAGGAATTCGTGGGTGCATTAAAAATGGACGCTTGGGTTATTTCGGCCATGGTGGCCGTAAGCACTCGACGACCTTATGAAACGAAAATGAGCATGGATGCTCGCCACCCCTATGGATAGGAGTGGGCTGCAAGGAGGATAGCGCTTATGAACGGAGGCTAATATGGGATTGCGAATAGCGACCAATACAACTGCCATCAATGCGCAGAGGCAGATGTCTAATACACGCGCTAACTTGGATAAGGCACTCGAACGATTGGCCAGCGGCAGCCGGATCAATCATGCCGGTGACGATGCTGCCGGACTGGCGATTTCTGAAAATCTCAGAGCGCAGGTCCGAGGCA